>NZ_JACVEE010000002.1:0-1200000 GCF_015355755.1 Nocardia sp. XZ_19_385 | reverse complement strand
GATCGACGACGTAGCCGTTGTACAGACTGTGGATCGGATTGCCCGCGGCCCGCACCAGTGTCAGCACGCTCGGAATGAAGTTCGCCGGGTTCAGCGCCTGCTTGGGCGAATCGCAGATCATGTCGCCGGGCGCGCAGATGGTGAAGGTGCGCTCGGCGAGCTTGCCGAAGCCGGGCCGGGCGCCGGTCATCGTGATGCCCGGAACCTTGAGGCCCTTCAGCGCGACCTCCGCGCCGATGCCGGGCGGATCGGTACCGATCAAGGTCGCTTGACCCGGGCCGGGTTCGCGGCGGCCGTCGGCGATCAGCATGACGCCGAGCACGCGGTCGGCCGCGACCGGGCCCTTGCCCTCGCCGATCCGTGCCGCGACATCACCGGCGATCACCGCGCCCTGCGAGAACCCGGCGAGGACGTAGCTGGTCAGCGGGCATTCCTTCTGCCGCTGCACCATGAAATCGAGCGTGCGCTGCTCACCCTCGGCGCGGCTGAGGTTGTAGGAGCTCTGGCCGTCCGGCGGGAACGCCACGGGATTGGAGAACTGCGCGACGTAAGGGACGGTGTAGACGTCGAGTCGACTGCTCGGGAACTGCTCCTGCATCGGCTTGGAGATGTTGAGCATCAACGAGATCGGATTCGCCGTCGGGTTGTACGGGTCGTCG
Source organism: Nocardia sp. XZ_19_385 (assembly GCF_015355755.1). NCBI lineage: Bacteria > Bacillati > Actinomycetota > Actinomycetes > Mycobacteriales > Nocardiaceae > Nocardia > Nocardia sp. XZ_19_385. The sequence goes on along the minus strand of NZ_JACVEE010000002.1, from coordinate 1,199,341 downwards.
TTGCTGTTGGATTCCCAGGTGCCCGGAATCGAAATGAACTGCACGTCCGGGCAGCTCTCCGGTTGCGACGTCGGCGGTTCCTCCGGGCCCGGGGTAGGGCCCGGCGGCTTCCACCAGCCGGCGGCGATCGACCAGATCAGCAGGACGATCGCCACCAGCAGGGCGACGACCGCGAGGAAGATCAGGCACCCCGCCGGTCGGGACCGGCGGGTGCTGGAACCGCGGCGCGCGTTCACTGGCAGTACGTCGACTTAGCCGTGTTGATGTACTTCTTGCCCGCGTCCTCGACCGACATCTTGTTCGAATCGAAGGACGGATCGGACCCGGCCATCGCGTTCACGAAGGTGGTCATGTCGGCCTCGGTCGCACCGGCGGCGACGCCCTGGCAGACGTAGCTGCCGATGCTCAGCGCGATGTCCGGGCTGGACGGCACGATGCCCTCCGCCTTGAGCCCGTCCAGGTACTTCTTGTCCTTGTCGGACAGCTTCGAGGTGTCGGCCGGGGCGGCGGACTCGGTGGGCACCGGCTGCGGGCGCTCCAGCTCGGTGCTCGGGGCCGGCGCCGCGCTGCTGGTCTCGGTGCTCGACGGGGCTTCCGACGGCGCGGCCGAGGACGGCGCGGCGGCGGCCGACGTGGTGGTCAGTGTCGGCGTGCTCGACGCGGTCGAGTCGTTGCCGCCGCAGGCGGCGAGCAGGCCGGAGGCGGCGATGGCCACGGCGACGCCGATAACCTTTCCACGGGTCCGATGCATGAATTCGTATCCTCGATCTGTTCGCTTACGGGCTGGGTCGCCAACCAGGCTAGCGGGCGGCGCAAGCGGCCGCCCTTCACAGACCTTGAATTTCGGCCTTCCCGTTCTTGACGACAATGCGCCCGAGCTGGAAGTTCTGCTGCACACCGCCCGGAATCTCGACCTCGTCACCGGTCGGGAAGCCCAGCCGCCCGTTCTCGAAGCCGGCCGAGCGCCAGGCCTCGAACACCGGACCGGTGCGCACCGCCCACGCGCCCGAGAGCGGGCTCCAATAGATATAGCCACCCTCGAACCGGCTGTAGCGGCCGAAATCCTTGATCGGCTGCTCCTCGCTCGCCGGGAAACCCAGCCAGCCGTTCTCGTAACCCATCAGCTTGTACTTGTCGAGGATCTGACCCTGCACCCGGAACACCCCGGTCTTCGGGCTGTAGTAGATCGGGCCGCCCTCGAAGGCCTGCACCGCGCCGTCGCGACTCGGCGTCTTCTCTTCCGGCGCAAGGGGATACCCGGCCGGGCCGCGTTCGTAGCCCTGCTTGGCCCACTCGCTCAGGATCGCGCCGCGCACCATCTGCGCGCCGGTCTGCGGGGTCCAGTACAGCGAGCCGTGCTCGAAATCCTGAACCCGGCCGCGGCCGTCGGGCAGGCCCCGTTCCCCGCCGATGGGCAGGCCGAGCGGGCCCGTGGGACCGTTCGCCGCCTGGTAGCCGCCGCCGATCATGCCGCCCACCGCATGCGTGCCCGCGGCCGAGTTGAACACCCGTCCGCCCTGGAAGTCCTGGGCGGTACCACCGGGCACCTGGTACTCGGCGGTGCTGCAGTTGCCGAGCCAGGGTGCGGCCTGGATCATGTGCGCCATCGCGCCGGCGGGCTTGCAGTCGATCGTGCCCGCGTCCACCCCGAGCGCGGCGGCGGCCTGCTGCCAGGACTGCCGCAACTCGAAATCCCAGTACGCCCACGAATGTGTGCCGGAGGGACGGTAATTCACCTGCGCCGGGATCTGCAGCTTGCCCAGTTTGGTGACGAAGTTCTGCGAGGTGAGCCGAGACAGGATCTCCAGGCCCATGCCCGAGTAGTTCGTGCTCACGCCCGGGATGCCGCCGGGCTGGTCGAACGGGCCGGCGCTGCCCGAGCCACTGGAGATGTAGAGACTGGTGCCCTTCAGCTTGTCCGCCAGGGCGTACGGGTCGTGGTTCTCCCACTCGTCACTGGTCGGCGGGCCCCACATGGCGTTGGCGTCGAATCCGCCCGCGTCGCGCAGCGCGTACATGATCGCCTGCGGCATACCGAGCGTCGTCGTGGTCAGGAAGCCCGAATAGGACGCCGCGTATTTCGCGAAACCGGGATTGCGGCCGGACAGGAACATCGCGGCGGTGCCGCCCATGGACAGGCCCGCCAGACCGCGCACATCCGTCGCGCGCCACTCCTGCTCCAGCAGCGGCGGCAGCTCCTTGGTCAGGAAGGTCTCCCACTTGTAGTTCTTGCCGTTGTTCGGGGCCACCCAGTCCGAGTAGAAGCTGGACTGGCCGCCGATCGGCAACACCACGGTGACGTTCTTGTCGGCGAAGAACTCCTCCGCGTTCGCGTCCTTGGTCCAGCCGCTCTCGTCGTCGGTGGCGCGCAAGCCGTCGAGCAGGTAGAGCGTCGGGAACTTGGCGCCCGGCTTGGTGTTCCAATCGCGGGGCAACAGGAGTTGCACCTGGATCGGGGTGGCCATGGCTGCGGATTCGACCCACACCGCGACGCGGCGGTCGCCGAGCCAGACCGTTTTCTGGACGCGGGGGTTGCCGGGGTGCGGTGCGGCGGCAGGCACGGGGGCCGGAGCGGGCGCGGGGGCGGGCGCGAGGGCCGGAGCCGCGGGGGCTGGGGCGGGAGCAGCGGGGGCTGGGGCGGGAGCAGCAGGTTCCAGCGGGAGTCCGGCCGCGGGATTGGGCTCGGCCGCGGCGGGAGCGGGGGCCGGAGCGGGGGCCGGGGCCGCGGGCACAACGGGCCCGTAAACCGGAGCCTGTGCGGGAGTGGGTGCGAGTTCCGGCGCCGGAGCGGCAGCTTCGGACGGCGGGGGAACTGGTTGCGGCGCGGGAGCGGCTTCGGGGGCCGCGGCGGCTTCCGGGGCGGGCGCCGCGGCTGGAGCGGGCGCGGGGGCCGGTTCCGGATTCGGTGGCGGCGCGGGCTGAGCATCGGGCGCGAGCGGCGGCGGCGGTATCGGCGCCGGCTCGAAGACAACGGGATCAGCTCCCGCGGGCGCCGCGGCTGGTGCGATGCCGGCTGCCAGCGGTATGACCAGCGCCGTCGCGATCAGCGCCAGACGACCGCGTCCCGCACGACCATCACGTCGACCGATTCGCCTCCATCTGCTACCGCTCTCAGCCCCTGTCATAGGTGTTTTGTACCCCGGACCAGATCGAGAACCGGGGAGGACGCGCTGATAGCGAGCCCCTATATCCAGATGTGTCCTGCCCCAAACAAACGACGCCGCCGCTTCTTTACGAAGCGGCGGCGTCGTCGGTTCAGGTGCGGTTAGCCCGTCACCCCGGGATCACCAGGCGCCGGTGGCGTCCAGAATTCCCTTGCGGGAGTTGAAGAGCTGGCCTTCCCAGTACTTCCAGGAGTGCGTGCCACTGGCCGGGAAGTCGAAGAACGCCGGGATGTTCAGCGTCTTCAGACGGGCCTGGAACGCGCGGGTGTTCACCAGCGAGAGAGCTTCCAGCGCCATCGCGTTGCCGGTGTTGTAGAGACCGACCGCGCCGGCCGGCTTGTCGAACTGGCCGGGCAGACCGCTCGCCGCCGAGATGTACATCGGCAGACCCTTCAGCTGCGGGGCGAACACGAACGGGTCCATCCGCAGCCAGGCCGGGCTCCACGGAGCGGCCATCGAGTCGACGTTGTAGCGGCCCGCGTCGAGCATCGCGATGCGGATCGCCTCACGCATACCCGGCGCGGAGATGTTCAGGTAGCCGGAGTAGGAGGCGGCGTACTTGAACTGATCGCGGTGGTAGGCGGCCAGGGCCAGGGCGGCGGAGCCACCCATGGACAGACCGGCGACCGCGTTGTTGGTCTTGGAAACGCCGTAGTTGGCCAGGAAGTTGGGCAGTTCCTTGGATAGGAACGTCTCCCACTTGTAGGTGGTCTTCTGGCCGTTGGTGTTACTCGGAGAGACCCAGTCGGTGTAGAAGCTGGACTCGCCACCCACCGGCATCACCAAGGTGATGTTGTCGTTCTTGAACTGCTCCAACGCATTGGTCTCGAAGGACCAGGCGTTGCGATCACCGCGAGCACGCAGGCCATCGAGCAGGTACAGCGCGGCGCTGCCGCCACGCGCGGCCCACTGGACCTGCACCTTGATCGGGCCCATGGCCGAGGGAACCATCAGGTCCTCGAAGCCACCGGCCGGCGCACGCAGCGCCGGCGCCTGGATGGGCGCGGCAACAGCGGTCGGAGCGGCCACACCAGCGGCGATCGGCAGCGCCAACGTGGCGGCGCCGACGGCCAGAATTCGATTACGCCAACCGCGAGGTTCGCTGTGCCGGCCCGGCTGAGTACTCTTCGGCGCGGCGGCCCTGCCGAAACGCATGAATTCTGCTCTCTTTCTGCTGTTGTGGCATCACTCGAGACGCACGCCACATTCGTGCCCGGAGCCCGACCTCTCGGCACAACGGCGGCGCTACAACGATCTGGTCACACACTTGCACTCGAAGAGCACAAACTGTGATCGTGCGGTGACGATACCGCGTCGGCGACGTGATGTCGTCCCCTGGGCCGGATTTTGTTATGCCGGGCCGGATTTCGCAAAGAAAGCGCACCGCCCGGCACACATGTGCCGGGCGGTGCTATCCGATCTTGCTATGGCCGTACGGTCAGCCGATATTCGCCGAGAGGTCCGGCACCATCCGCGCCGCTTCCTCGATCCAGTTGTGCCAGTTATGGATACCGACCGGCGGGAACGAATACACGGCGTTGCCGCCACCCAGAGTGTCCATACGCACCTGAAACGCCTTGGTATTGATGTAGGCGAGCCACTCCAGCGGCATGCCCTGGATGACGTCCATCGCCGTCCGGATATCGCCGTCCATCGGCCATCCGCTGCCCGCCGCGATCCACAACCGGGTGCCGTTGTGAACCAGGTTGGGCGCGAACACGAATGGGTCCATCCGCAGCCAGCTGGGGCCCCAGGGCGGGGCCATCGAATCCACGTTGTACCCACCCGCGTCGATCATTCCGACCCGGATCGCCTCACGCATGCCGGGAGCGGAAATGTTGAGGAAGCCCGACATCGCACCGGCGAAACTGAATTGGTCCGGGTGATAGGCGGCCAGTGTCAGGGCCGCGGAACCGCCCATGGACAGACCGAAGACACCATTGCGATAAGGGTTGAACCCCAGCCGCTCGCTCAGCGCGTTGCGCAGATCGCGGGTGAGGAAGGTTTCCCAGTCGTACCGATAGCTCTTACCTGGACCACCGGAAATGACGTTGAAGCCACCCGATCCGGAGTCCGAGCTGCCCGTGGGCGGCTGGCCGAAGAACGAGCTCGGCGCGTTCCAGTCGGCGTAGAAGCTGGACATGCCGCCGACCGGCATGACCACGTTGATATTCCAATCCGCGAGTATCGCCGGAACGCTGGTTTCGATTTCCCAGCCGCTCAGAGTTTCCGGCGCGCGCATACCGTCGAGGGCGTAGACGACGCGATGGGTGTTGCCGTCGCGGGCGCGCAGGATGCGCGATTTGATCGGGCCCATCACCGGGGAGTCCACCCAGAAGTCGAAAGCCCCCGGGTCCAAGCCGGCTCGCGCGACCGGGGTACTGATGGTGGCGACCGCTCCCAGCGGGACCAGCAGCGCGGCAACTAATGCCAGAACCACGGGCTCGAGCCGGGTGCCCGAGGTTGCTGAACTACTCGGCCTCCGTATCCAGCGGGCAATTCGCATTCGACTCGACCTCTCATTTCAGACGATCAGCCAGCAAATCTGAGTAGCTCAAAGCCAAGATGAGTACATGTTGCTGGAAGTTGACCCCCGCTACAAGCACCGTGCGTTTATGGCCCTTGCGATTCGTTGCCGACGGTGTGGCGGATGTGCCCGAAATGAAAAAACCGCCCGGTGCGCGAACGCACCGGGCGGTTGGTGAAGCTGCGGCCGACTCAGCCGATGTGGGCCGACATATCCGGGATCATCCGGTTGGCCTCGGCCTCCCAGTTGGCCCAGTTGTGGATACCGGCGGACGGGAAGCTGTAGACCACGTTCTGGTAGCCCAGCGTCGCCATGCGCACCTGGAAGGCGCGAGTGTTGACCAGCGCCAGCGCTTCCAGCGGCATGCCCTGGATGACGTCCATCGGGTTGTTGATGTCGCCGGCCTGCGGCAGCGCGCTGCCCGCGGCCACCCACAGGCGAGTGTTGTTGTTGCGCAGCTGCGGCGCGAACACGAACGGGTCCATCCGCAGCCAAGCCGGGCCCCACGGCGGCGCCATCGCGTCGATGTTGTAGCCGCCGGCGCTGATCATGGCGACGCGCAGCGCCTCACGCATGCCGGGCGCGGAGATGTTCAGGTAGCCGGAGTACGAACCGGCGTAATTGAACTGGTCCGGGTGGTAGGCGGCCAGGGTCAGCGCCGCGGAACCACCCATGGACAGACCGAACACGCCGTTGCGCACCGGGCTGAAGCCCAGGCGGTCACGCAGCGCGTTCTTCAGGTTCTGGGTGAGGAAGGTTTCCCACTTGTAGGTGTTGGCCTTGCCGAGCGTCTCCTGCCAGCCCGACGAGCCGGTCATCGAGGAACCCGAGGAGGAACCGGACGGGCCGGAGCCGGTGGCGATGCCCATGAAGGTGCTCGGGCCGTTCCAGTCCGCGTAGAAGCTGGACGGGCCGCCGACCGGCATCACGACGTTGATATTGGCGTTGGCCAGGGCGGCGGGAATGTTGGTCTCGATTTCCCAGCCGCTGAGGTCGCCGCGGGCGCGCATGCCGTCGAGCACGTAGGCCACGCGGTTGGTGTTGCCGTCCGCGGCCCGGATGACGCGCGACTTGATCGGGCCCATGCTGGAATCGACCCAGAAGTCGAAGGCCGCGGGATTGAACGCGGCCTGCGCGGCCGGGGCGCCGGCGGCGACGGAGGCGCCGAGTGGCAGCACCACTGCCAGCGAAACCAGCACCGACTTCTTCAGCCAAGAACCGGCACGCCGGACTCTGAGAGGTCGCATATCTCTGTGGGGCCTTTCCCTCATCGCGACCGGGTTTCGGCCGCCTTCGACGATCAGCCCCGCCGGAATCTGCCCACGCAGAGTGGACGCCCCCGACGGGCGCACTTTCACCGAGCGTATCGCTACATCGATGCCCTGGTGTTATCAAACCGATATGACTGAGGCGCACGCCACGTTTATCGGCCTTTGTGATGTGCTCCAATTCTTCGCGAAACCGGTGCGAAGAAATGGGCCCACCAGCGAATCACTAGCGCGGCGGATCCGGATAGGGATTCACCAATCCACAACGCTCGATCTCATACTTCGGCACCCGATCCATCCGATATTTGGCGAAGGTCAGCGAGTGCAGCAGGTTGTGCTTGAACCGGTTCCAGGTGAGCGGATCCCGGTAGGAGATGAGCAGCGCCTCGGTCGCCGGGCAGGACATCGCGGTGCGCGCCTGCGCGGTCCACTTGTCGTCCATGAACCACGGCATCCACGGCTTCACATCGACCATGCCGGACTCGACGATCACCCAGTCCGGGTAGAGGCTCTTGTCGTGGCCGATGCGGCCGTCGACGAGCCGTTCGGTGTGCGCGGCCAGCGGATAGGCCAGGCCCATCGGATCGATGACGCGCACGTCCAGCGGGACGTTCATGCTCGTCATACCCAGGTTCAGGAAGTACACCGTGTGCCCGGCGCCACCCTCGGGAATCGGCAGCGGCGGCGGCGCGACGTACCAGAACATGAACGACGGCGAGTTCAGCAGCACGCCGCCGTTAGGGCTGGCGGCGATGTCGTCGACCATGGCCCGGATCCGCGGGTAGTCGAGGTAGTCCTCGGCGCGGATCGGATGGTCGTGGCCGGTGTTGAGCACGTAGTAGATGCGCTCGTCGACGATGCCGGAGGGCCGGATGACGGTGCCGGTCGTGATCGCGGTGGTGCTGGCGGCGAACAAGGCCCAGCCCATCGTGCCGACCCACGCGACCAGGATGCCGGCCAGCGCCCAGCTCACCCGGCGCCCACGTTCGGGCAGTTCGAGCGGGATGACAGCGACCGGCAACAGCAGCAGGAACAACTGCGGCAGCAGCATGCGCCCGTGCATGAAGTCGCCGCCGACGCGCAGGGCGTAGACGGTGAGCAGCAGCCCCGCCGTGATCACAATGGTCACCACCGCGCCGGGCGAGCGCAGCCATTCCCGGACCCGCTGCACGGTCCAGCGCTGCCGCTCGCCGTGCGTGCGACGGGCACGAGCGGCGAGCACGCCGACGACGAGCAGCACCAGCACCGGGATGAGCAGGTAGTACGGACCGGCGAAATCCCAGAGGTAGGTGAACCCCTGGCTCCACTTCGCTCCGCCCGCGTCCTTGGCGACGGCGGTGTTCGGATAGGGCAGGCCGTAGTAGCCCATCCGCCAGATCTGGTAGCCCAGCGGCACCAGCCCGGCGACGGCAACGATGAAGCCGCGCACGATGATCGGGCGCAACCGCGACTCCGGCATCGGCGCCAGGAAGATCATCATCAGCGCCAGCGCGCCGACGAGGGTCATCTCCGGGCGGATCAGCGGCGCCAGCCCGGCGAGGAACACCAAGCCGAACAGCTCGGGCATGCGCACGCGGTCGGCCTGCGCCCAGCGCATCATCATCCACCAGAGCAAACCGATCCAGCAGATGACCAGGCCGCTCTCCAGACCGGAGGTGGCGTAGTCCCGAGCCGGCGGCAGTGCGACGTAGACCAGCACACCGGCGGGCAGCAGCAGCGCCGACTTGGTGCCGCCCCACAACCGCGCCGACCCGAGCATGGCGAAGATGACGGCCAGCACCGACATCGTCAGCGCGATGCCGAGCACCACGTACTCCAGCCGCGCCTGGGTGACCCAGCTGAAGAACCACACCAGGTAGGTCCAGGCCGTACTGGTGTTGGCTTCCACGCGTTCGCCCGCGTTGAACACCGGGCCGTTGCCCGCGAGCAGGTTCCGGATGGTGCGCAGCACGATCAGGCCGTCGTCGGCGATCCAGCGCCGATTCCAGCCGCCGACCGCGAAAAGCACGGCGGTGAGCACGATCCCACCGACGAAGGTGGCGCGGGATAGCACAGGGAACCGCGAGGCGGAGCGCTCTTCACGCTCCGCCTCGTCTCCGATCCGATCCACTTCCGCGACCAGCATCTCGTCAGGTGAGATAGACAGCGACACCTACCGCTCCGATCAAAGCGATTGCGAGGAGCTGGAGGACACGGTCCCCCAGCGCGATCTCTTCGGGTTCACCAGCCGCGCCGCCATCGACGTCGACCGCATAGCGCAGGACTGCCATGGTGCACGGCACCATCGAAATCGCGTACCAGATGGTGTCGTTCTTTTCGCCCTGCTGGAACGCCCACAGACCATAGAAGATCACCAGGGCAGTCGCCGAGAGGGTCCAGACGAAGCGCAGATAAGTGGGGGTGTAGTACTCCAGCGACTTGCGGATCTTGGCGCCGGTGCTCAGCGCGATCTGCAGTTCGGCGTAGCGCTTGCCCGCCGCCATGAACAGCGAACCGAACGCCATCACCAGCAGGAACCACTGCGACAGATCGATGCCCGCCGCCGCGCCGCCGGCCACCGCGCGCAGCAGGAAGCCCGAGGAAACGATGCAGATGTCCAGCACCGCTTGATGCTTGAGCCCGAAGCAGTAGGCCAGCTGGATGCCGATGTACACCGACATCACGATGGCCAGATGCCAGGACGCCACGAACGAGATCAGGATCGATCCGATCAGCAGCACCAGCGCCAGCGCGTAGGCCAGGTTCACCGGCACCACACCGGCGGCGATCGGGCGGTACCGCTTGGTCGGGTGCGCGCGGTCGGCGTCGACATCCATCGAGTCGTTGACCAGATAGATGCCCGAGGCGGCCATACAGAACACCACGAACGCGATCGCGACGCTGCCGAGCACGCCGAGATCGCCGACCACATCGGGGCCGGCGGCCAGCGGCGCGGCCAGCACCAGCACGTTCTTCACCCACTGGCGCGGGCGCATCGCCTTGATCACCCCGCCGGCCAATGTCTTCGGCGGACCCTTGACGACCGCTTCGGCTAGGTCCGTGCTGGTCGGCTCTTCGCTCATCTCAGTCTTTTCCTTGGCGGTGGTCACGACTTATCGAGTCTCTTTTCGGCGGCAAGCACTACAGCGGCGGACGCGGCACCGAGCGCGGATCCGGCGAGCACATCGGAGGGATAGTGCACTCCGAGAACGACCCGGGAGAGCAACATCGGCGGTACGAGCACCGCAGGCAAGGGTAGCCCGGTGAGCCTGCCGAGCAACACGGCAGCCGCCGTGGTGGAGGTGGCATGCGAGGACGGGAAGCTCAGCTTGCTCGGCGTCCCCACGTTGACCTGCACCGACGGATGATTCGGGCGGGGCCTGCGGATTACGCGCTTGATCACGATGGAGGCGGCGTGCGCGCCGACCGCGCCGACCGCGACCCCGGCCCACTGCCGGCGGCGGGGCTTGTCGACCAGCCAGCCGGCCGCGGCGATGCCGACCCAGCCGAGCGCGTGCTCACCGAAGTGCGACATACCGCGGGCGGCGGAAACCACTGCCGGGTTGGCGCCGATGGTCGACTGCACGGCGTTGAGGATCGCGACCTCGGGCGGGCGGTTCTCCTCGACAGATCGATCCTCCAGGCGAAATTCTTCTGGCAGTTCGTCTTCGGCGAAGCTCCCTGGCACGGCGTTCACTTCTGATCGCTCCCCTTCTCGATACCGAAGGCCTTTTCCCACGCGGCGGTGCTGGTGAGTTCCGGATGCGCGGCACGATAGCGCTTCTGCATTTCCGGGAACCGGGCGGCCAGTTCCTTGCGCAGGCGCAGGGCCTCCTTGAACAGGCCGAGCGCCTGGCGCGGATCCCGCTTGCGGTAGACCACGCCGCGGCCGTCGGCGGTCGTGACGGTGACGCCGTCGACCTGGGACAGCAGGAACCAGCGCGCGTCCAGCGTGGGCACGTTCAACTGCGGGGTCTGGTGGTGTTCGGTGTGCGCGGGCTTGACGTTGTGCACCACGCCCTTGGCCAGGCGGACCACCTTGGCGATCGGGTTGGCCGGTTCCCCGACCGCGCCGACGCCGAGATGGCTGGCCAGCGGCAGTTCGGTGGAGGACGGGAGGATCACCGCGTCCGGGAACTGCTTGCGCAGCTCGTGCACCGCGCCCAGCGCGCTCGGCAGCAACTGGAACAGCCGCTCCGGGCCCGCCAAGAAGTCCTTGATCGCCAGGTTCTGGATCGCGACCGTCGAATATTCCAGGCACAGCAGGTGCTTCAGCGTCGCCTTGACCGTGTTGACGACCATCCCGCGGCCGTTGCCGGCCATCTGCAACGAGGCCACCACCAGACGGTTGCGCAGATGGAAGTACGCCTGCCAGTCGATGGCGTCGTCCTTGTCGCTCCACGCCATATGCCACACCGCCGCACCGGGCAGCGTGACCGTCGGGTAACCGTGATCCCGTGCGCGCAAGCCGTATTCGACGTCGTCCCACTTCAGGAACAGCGGCAGCGGCTGCCCGATCTCCTCGGCCACCCGGCGCGGGATGACGCAGGTCCACCAGCCGTTGAAGTCGACGTCGATGCGCCGGTGCAGCAGCTTCGAGTTGTCGCGATCCTTGAGCGGATACTTCGAGAAGTCGTGGTCGTACTCGACATTCGGCGCCGAGGACCACATGAAGACGCCGCGATCGACGACCTCGCCCATGGAGTGCAGGTGCGAACGCTCCTGCAGGTTCAGCATCTGCCCGCCGACCAGCATCGGGGACTTGGCGAACCGGGAGAAGGCCAGCGCGCGCAGGATCGAATCCGGTTCGATCTCGATGTCGTCGTCCATGTAGACGATGTACTCGGCGTCGGAGTGCTTCAGCGCCTCGTACATGACCCGGCTGTAGCCGCCGGAACCGCCGAGGTTGGGCTGGTCGCGGATGACCAGCCGATCACCCAGGGTCGCGGCCGCTTCGGTGAAACCGGGCTCGTCGACCACCTTGCGGTTGCCCTGATCGGCCACGATGACCTTGGCGACGTGCTCCAGCACCAGCGGGTCCGAGCCCAGGGCGGCAAGGGTTTTCACCAGATCGGTGGGCCGGTTGAAGGTCGGCATGCCGCAGGCGATGGTGCCCGCGCCGGGCGCTTCGACCGGGGCGTACCAGCCGCCGGACAGCAGCGTGACCGCCGTGTCGGTGGTGATGTCGAACCAGAGCCAGCCGCCGTCCTCGAACGGATTCAGTTCGGCCTCGAACTCGACGGTGGTGGAATCGGCGCCCGGAGCGACCGCGAACTCGTTGCCCTGCACATGGATTCGCGAACCGTCCGCCTTGGAGCGGTACAGGTCGACGCGGCCGTGCCCGGCCAGTTCCAGCCGCAGCACCACCGATTTCAGGATGCTCCAGCGCCGCCAGTAGCTGGCGGGCAGCGCGTTGAAGTAGGTGCAGAAGGAAACCTCGGACTCCGCGCCGATGGAGAGCTCGGTGCGGGTGGAGGCGTGCGCGCGGCGCGCGTTGGTGGTGGATTCCTCCAGGTAGAGGGTGCGCACATCGAGCGGCTCGCCCGGGCGCGGCAGGATGATGCGCTGCAGCAGGGAGATCGCGCGGGTCTCGGTCACTTCGTCGACCATAGAAGGAGAGCTCATGCGTTGTCCTCCAGCGCCGCGCCGGACTCCAGATGCGGGCGCAGCACGTTGTCGAACATGTTGAGCGCCGAGCCGATCGCCATGTGCATGTCCAGGTACTGGTAGGTGCCCAGGCGGCCACCGAAAAGCACCTTCTGCGAAGCGGTTTCGGCCTTCGCGCGCTCGCGGTAGGCGAGCAGCTTGGCGCGGTCCTCGGGGGTGTTGATCGGGTAGTACGGCTCGTCGCCGGTCTGCGCGAAACGGGAGTACTCGCGCATGATTACCGTCTTGTCCTGCGGGTAGTCGCGCTCCGGATGGAAGTGGCGCGGCTCGATGATGCGGGTGTACGGCACGTCGGCGTCGTTGTAGTTCATCACCGAGGTGCCCTGGTAGTCACCGGTTTCCAGCACTTCGGTCTCGAAATCGATGGTACGCCAGCCCAGTTCGCCTTCGGCGTAGTCGAAGTAGCGGTCCAGCGGACCGGTGTAGACGACGGGTGCGTCCGGGTTCTGGGCGCGCAGCTCGTCGCGCACGTCGAACCAGTCGGTGTTCACGCGCACCTCGATCAGGTCGGAGGCGGCCATGTTCGACAGCCACTTCGTGTAGCCCTCCTTCGGAAGGCCCTCGTAGGTGTCGTTGAAGTAGCGGTTGTTGAAGTTGTAGCGGACCGGCAGGCGGGTGATGTTGCCTGCGGGCAGCTCCTTCGGGTCGGTCTGCCACTGCTTGGCGGTGTAGTCGCGCACGAACGCCTCGTAGAGCGGGCGGCCGATCAGCGAGATGGCCTTTTCCTCGAGGTTCTGCGCGTCCTTGGTTTCCACCTCGGCGGCCTGCTCGGCGATCAGCTTCTTGGCTTCTTCCGGGGAGAAGTAGCGGCCGAAGAACTGGGAGATCAGGCCCAGGCCCATCGGGAACTGGTAGGCCTGCCCCTTGTGCATCGCGAAGACGCGGTGGTTGTAGTCGGTGAACTCGGTGAACTGCTGGATGTAGTCCCAGACCCGCTTGTTCGAGGTGTGGAACAGGTGCGCGCCGTAGACGTGCACCTCGATCCCGGTTTCCGGTTCCGGCTCCGAATAGGCGTTGCCGCCCAGGTGGTGGCGGCGATCGAGGACCAGCACGCGTTTGCCGAGTTGGGTGGCTGCGCGTTCGGCGATGGTCAGGCCGAAGAAGCCTGAACCGACGACGATCAGGTCGAAAGCGGAGTTTGCGGAGTTACCGGGGGACGATGCGACGGTCACGGGAGCCCAGAGTATCGGAAGTACGCAACCCGGCTGGGTGCAGTCAGCGCGGGCACGACTTCGCAGCCGATTTCCTGGGGAAATACAGCCGTTTGTGCGGGCCTTCCGCGATCAGAAGTAGCTGAGAACCTCGGCGTCGAACTCGTCCGACGACGGCGCCGCACTCGGCGGCCGATAGCCGGCGGCCCGCACATGCTGCAGAAACGCCTCGGGGACCGGAAAGCGGTGCTTGCTCAGGTAGTGGATCGAATCAACCCGCCAGATCCACTGCCCATCCGAATGCAACGAAGACGCACTCGAGATCTGCGTAGCGGGATCGAACACGTCCGCCACCACGTCGAGCACATCGAAAACCCCCGGCGCCGAACGCATGTACTCCAGCACCGCATCCCAATCCGGCAGCTGCTGCCCCGCACTCTGCTCCCGCAGCGACGGCAAATGCGGCTTGCTCGAATACATCTCGCGATACATCCCCACCGGCTGCAGTGTGAACTTTTGCGGAACACTCCCCGGCGCCCCGTACTGCGGTTGATTCGGCTGGCCGAATGCGGCTGGCTGGGCATACGCAGGCGGCTGACCATACGGGCCAGGCTGAGCGTAGGGCGCAGCGTGGCCAACCGGGACAGGCTGGTCATACGGTGCGGGTTGTCCAAACGGTGCGGGTTGTCCGTAAGGAGTGGTCTGGCCGTAAGGATCCGGCTGACCGAGCGGAGGCTGGCCATATCCTGCCGGCTGACCATATCCGGCAGGCTGGCCAAAGCCTGCGGGCTGGCCAAAGCCTGCGGGCTGCCCGTAAGGGTCATGGCCATAAGGCATTTGGCCAAACGGCGGCTGACCATACCCAGCAGCCCCGTGCTGACCACCGGCGATCCAGCGCGCTGTCGACGGTGCAATAGTGCAACCGAAGACAGCGCCCCAAAGCAAGAGTCCGATCGCGGCCGCCGGCCCGGCAATGACCGTCCCGACCAAGCCGAGGGCGACACCGAGTCCGGAAATCCCGAGCACGATCATCCGGCCCGCCTGTTTGCGCTGAAACAGCATCACCGCACCGGTCAGCGTGAACACCGCGACGCATCCGAGGACCAAGCCGATAACCGACGCGCTCGGCCCGCCGCCGCCGACCAGAGCGCCGACAGATGCGACCACACCGAGTACGCCCCAGAGGGATGCCAGCACCCCAGCGGTAATCGCCGTAGCCCCGCTGACCGGCTGCGAATACCCGTATCCCCCTGGGCCATACGGATAAGTCATCGATACTCCCCCTTCGAATGCTCAGATCAGTAGCGCGGCGGGTACTGCTGCTGGCCATAGGGATTCGCGGGCGGGGGCACCGGCTGGCCGTAAGGGGCCTGGCCGTAGGGCGCACCATATGGGGCGACCGGCTGGCCGTAGGGGGCAGCGGGCCGGCCGTAGGCGGGAGGCATGGCGCGGCCGGGGGCGGTCGCGAGCCAGCGGGTTGTCGAGGAGACGAGGCAGAGGGCGATGATGAGCGCCGCGATCAGCAGGCCGATCCAGCTGGTCGCGGAGTTGACGCCGTACTTGGCGGCGTTGATCGCGCCCACCAGGTTCAGCAGGCCGCCGATGCCGGCAACGGCGATGAGAATCACCCGGCCCGCTTGCTTGCGCATCAGCAGCAGCGCACCGCCGAGCGCCCACAGGGCCGCGATCAGCAGGCCGACGATCGCCAGGAAGTAGAGGAACCCGGTATCGGCACCGGCCGAACTTCCGGTGTACTTGCTCAGGCTCTTGGTCGCGTCTTCGAGTCTGCTGATAGCGCTGAAGGACATGATGCTGCCGATCAGGCCGAGCGCGGCGAGGAGCAGCGCCAGCCCGCCTGCCGCCTTGGCGGTGCCCCCGGTTTCCGGCATCCCCGGATAGCCGCCGGGTCCGCCGTAGGGAGTGTGCCCGGGCTGCGCATATGGCTGCTGTGGGTAGCCGCCGGGCTGCGGCCCATACGGATTCGGCTGCTGCCCGCCCGGTACTCCTTGCGGCCCATACGGATAACTCATCGGGTCCTCCCCCTGTGAAGCATTATTTTCCGCGAACCATACCGGCCGCGGCCGACCGTTCGCACAACGAATCCTCGGCACGAATCACGGCCGGCGACCGGCGGCGATCCAGCGCCCGGTCGAGCCCCAGGAGGCCAGGAGCAGGACGAGCAGCCATGGGGAAGCCGCGAACGCCGACGCATAGGCGAGGTCGCTGTTCGGGATCTGGTCGAACAGGACGACCACGGCCAGGACCGGGGCGAGAGTGATCAGCACCCCCAGCAGGGCGCCGACGATCACCATGCTGCGCCCCGCACGCCGGCGACCGGCTAGCAGCAGCGAACCGACGAGCAAGAAGAAGGCCGACAGCGCGATGGCTCCGATCATGGCGACGAGGGTGGAGTCGGCCCACCCCGGGGTCCTGCCGTCTTCGATCACGGCGAACACCAGATTGTCCGTGCGCAAGAATTCGTAGAGGCCGAGCGTGTTCCACACACCACCGGCCAGCGCCAGAAATGCTGCGGTGTAAGCGGTTCCGCCGCCCGGGCGGTGGTACCCACCCTGCGGGTGCAGCGGCTGGCCGGGGTAGGCGGGCAGGAATGTCGTCATCTGGATCGTCCCCTTCTTACGGTGTGCGCGAACCGTAACGAGGGCCATCCGGCCAACCGCATAACGAATCCTTGGCATGACGAAGCGCCCGCACTGGATGTGCGGGCGCTTCGGCGGATCAGCTAGGTCAGTCCTGGTGGGTCTCGGCGTAGGCCTTCATCGCGTCGCGGACGAACTCCGCGGTGCCTGCGCCGTGGATGTCGTAGTTGGCGCGGAAACGGTCGTCGGAGACATACATTTCGCCGATGCAGGCGAAGGTTTCCATCGGGTACTTCTTGCCGCCCCGGCCGTTGCTCATCCAGGCGTGGTGGCGGGCGGTAATGGCCAGGACCTCGGCGCTGTCCGGGGCCAGCCCGGCGGTATGGGCGTCGCCGTAGGCGGTGGAGATGTCCTGCGCCTCCTGCATGAACGCCTGCTTGCCGTTGTCGTCCAGCGAACTCCACCACTTGTCGCTGTCGTCGTAGGCTTCCTCGCCCCACCGTTCGATCACTTCGTCCTTGTACTGGGTGTGATCGTACTGGGTGTGATCGAACCCGTCGAAAACTTCAGTAGCCACGAGCTTTTCGCCTCTTTCCGTTTTGTGGAGCGTGGTCAGTACCGAGTCGATCTGGCGCTGGATCCGGCCCTGTTCCTGCCTTAGCAAATCCAGATGCGTGCGCAGTGCGTTGGCCGTATCCTGCTCTCCGGCGAGTACATCGGCGATAGCCCGAAGGCCGAGGCCGAGTTCTCGCAGCAGCAGGATACGTTGCAGCCGCACGAGGGAGTTCTGGTCGTAGTAGCGGTATCCGTTCGCGCCGGTGCGGCTGGGCGAAAGCAGCCCGAGCTGCCCGTAGTGACGCAGCGTGCGGCTGGTGGTACCGGCCGCCTTCGCCAGATCCTGGATGGACCATTCGCCGGTGTGGAATACCGTGCTCATGACCTGTTCTCCTCCCTGTGTCTCGTCGGTATAACCAGTCTGCAAGTTGACGTAGCGTCAAGGTCAAGCCTGAAGTTATTTCGCTGAAACAGCCCCTACCAGCATGCCCGCGGCCTGCGGCGGCGCAACCGGCGCGGCGAACCGAGCCCGCGCGGTGGTCTGGCCGAGGACGGTGGCGCCGAGCGCGACAGCCATGCCGAACACCTGCAGCGGGGTCAGCGCCTGTCCCAGGGCGATCCATCCGATGACCGCGGCCGACACCGGCGACAGCAGGCCGAGGAACGCGACCGAGGTGGCGGGCACCTTCGAGATTCCGCGCAGCCACAGCCAGTAGGCGACGGCCGTGCCGATGATGCCGAGGTAGAGGTAGCCACCGATGGCCGCACCGTCCAGGGCGGGCGGCGCACCTTCGATGAACAGCGCGAGCGGGGCGATGAACAGGCCCCCCGCGGTGAGCTGCCAGCCGGTCATGCCGAGCAGGCTGACGCCCTCGGGACGACCCCAGCGCTTGGTGAAGATGGTGCCCAGCGCCATCGACGCGGCCCCCGCGAGTCCGGCGACGACGCCGACCGCGTCGAGTTGCGCCGTGCTCTTCAACACCACAAGTGATACACCCGCGACACCGACGAGTGCCGCGAGAGCCTTACGCGTGCTGAGCTTTTCGGCCAGCACCAGCGTCGCGAAGCCGAGCGCGAACATCGGCGCCACCGCGCCGAGCACGCCGGCGATGCCGCCGGGCAGCCGGTAGGCGGCCAGGAACAGCAGCGGGAAGAACGCTCCGATATTGAGCACCCCGAGCACCGCGGCGCGGCCGATCCACGCGCCGTGCGGCAGCGTCCGGGTGAAGGCCAGCAGGATCAGGCCGGCGGGCAGCGCCCGCATGAGGGCGGTGAACAGGGGGCGGTCCGGGGGCAGGAACTCGGTGGTGACCGCGTAGGTGGAACCCCAGACGATCGGGGTGAGGGCGGTGAGCGCGAGGGTGGCGGCGGGTGAGCCGGTTCGCACTGCGGGGGTTGTCATGATGTTCGCTCCTCATTGATAATCTCAACGTTGAAATATTTACTCGCTCAGGTGTCTCATCGTCAAGTAGATGAACGTTAAGATTTTTAAGACCGAGAGGAACCGCAGATGACCGACGCGATCGACCTCATCGCCGCGCAGTGGGAACGCGAACGCCCCGACGTGGACGTCACCCCGATGGCGGTGATCGGCCGGATCACCCGGCTCGCACAGCTACTGGACGCCGAGCTCAAGAAGTTCTTCGCCGCACACGACCTGGAGTTCTGGGAGTTCGACGTGCTCGCCACCCTGCGCCGCTCCGGCACCGAAACCGGCCTCACCGCAGGCGCTTTGAACCGCTCCGCGATGCGCACCTCCGGCGCGATCACCAACCGGGTCGACCGCCTCACCGCCCGCGGCCTGGTGCAGCGCGCCGCCTGCCCCAACGACCGCCGCGCGATCCGCGTCCAGCTCACCCCCGAGGGCCGCGCGCTGGTCGACAAGGTGCTGCCGCTGCACATGGCGAACGAGAAGCGCCTGCTCGAGTCCCTCGGCGGCGACAACCGCACGAAGTTGGCCGACCTCCTGCGCGAGCTGGCCGAGTCGCTGGGCGACACCACTCTGGACTGACCGAAGTTCAGCCGGGGGCCAACTCCTGCAGCGTGCCGAAGTCGACGACGCGCGCGCCCATGGACGGCGTCGCGACGATGATGCCGTTGGTGAACATGCGGTAGTTACCGACGCTCCTGGGCAGTCGCAGTTCCGGTCCGAGTGGCGCGCCGAGAGAGCCGGTATCGCCGCCGAGCCTCAGGTATTCGTGATCGATGGGTGACAGCGCACCCGCGGCCGCGACCATCGGTTCCGGGCCGGGGACGATGCCGAGTTCGGCGGGCGTGGGGCCGACTTCGAAGGTGTAGATGTCGGCGGGTCCGCCGCCGTCGGGAGCGGAGGAGTACTCCGAGCGCAGGATCCGGCCCTCGCGCAGCAGCACGGTGCCCGCGGTGGCATAGACGGCCTCGGCCGCGCGGGCGTCCTCGATGACGGTTCCCGCATAGACCTGGCAGGCGGTGGTGTCGCAGGTCTGGGCGTAGGGGTAGCGGGATTCGGCGAGCGCGTAGGAGCGGGCGGCGATGGCCTGGGCGCGCAACGCCTCGCTCGCGCCCTGGTCGGCCCAGTTCGCCTGCATTTCGGCGGGGACGACGCCGAGCAGGTAGTCCTCGACGTCCACTCGGTTGACCGTGCGCGCCACGCCGCCCTCGGTGGCCAGGCCCAGCGCGCCGCGGTAGCCGGTGCCGTTGCACAGCATCAGGTGTTCGGCCGCGGGTCTGCCGGGACCGGGGTCGATCGGGTAGACCCACGGGTCCTGAGTGTCGGTCTGCCACAACACTTCTCCGTCGCAACCGACGGTCACGACAACATTCGCGCCGCCGTCCGGCAGCGCGGTCAGGTGCGCGACCTCACCGGGGCCGAGCACCCGGCCAGCAACCTGCAATCCGGCGTCGGCGTAGGTGTCGAGGGTGGAGTCGTCCTGCGTCATGAGCCGCACCGCGACGGTGGTCGGCGGGATGACGCTCAGCGTCGCGCCCGGGTAGTAGTGCTCGAGGATGCGCTCGGCGGCCCACCCTTGCACCGCGTTGTCGAAGGCGCCGTGCTGACTCATGCCGCGGCCGTGTCCCGGTCCGGCCAGCTGCTCGTACGCGGCAGGCCAGTTCGCGCAGGTGAGGGCGGTTCCGACGAGAGCCGCCGCGCATCCGGTAACCAGCAGCGGACGCCACGTTCCGGTCAGTGCGGACGGCCGGATCCGGCGTCGGCGGGGCGTTTTCCACAGGCCGCCGGCACGGCGGATTCGATCACCTGAAGGGCGTTGATTGCGTCGCATTAGTCCACTCCCACCGGGGGTTCGCCAAAGTGCAGAGCCGCCAACCGCATCGGTTCGGTAGCCGTCGGCATGTCGCTGCATCCGGGCAGATTACGGAAGCTACATTCGAGCAATCCTCAACTAGAGATTTAGACATGTGACAGTAGTTGCTTAGTGTGATCGGTGATGCATCAAGAAGCAAGCACATGTGGATTGCCGGTTCGACCTGAATGGAGATGCTCGTGCCGTACCGCAGACCGAAACGCTCCTACGTGCTCCCGGTTGTCACCACCCTTGCGGTTTCGGCCCCGCTCGTGGCGCTACAGCTGGGCGATTCCACCGACTACCGCGCGGCCGGCGACAGCGAATTCGCCGCCGTCCCCGCGCAACTGGCCGAGGTCGTGCTCAGCTCGGTCCCCGACATCACCCTCCCGCTGCGCGAACTCACCGGCCTCGAGCTGCCGGACCTGCGCCTATCGGACCTACGCAGATTGCCGCTACCGGCGTCGATCCAGGTCCCCGAGGACCTGCCGGTACCGCCCGGAGTCGAGCTACCCAGACAGATCCCGCTCCCCAGACTGGATTCCGGACAGAACGATCCCGGGCAGTACTCGATTCCCGGCCAGTCCCCCAGCTCGGCCCCCGCGGCCCCACCTGCCGCCAACGGCCAACCGGCCCCAGCTCAGAGCTTCGATTCGACCGGTCTGACTCCCGGCCCAGCCGCCGCGGTTCCCGGTCAGACACCCCCCGCGAGTGGCCGGATTCCTGGCAACACCGCCACGGTCCCCGGCCAGACTCCCCAAGCGAGTAGCCAGATTCCTGGCAACACCGCCGCCGTCCCCGGCCAGAATTCCGCTCCGGCCAGCCCGCTTCCCGCCTCGAACCCGGCGCAGACCAGCAACGCGCCCATGGCTTTCGATCAGAGTTCCGTCGAGGCGCTGCTCGGCATGATCCCCACGGTGACGAGCCAGATCCCCGCCCAGGCGGGCGCCGGCGATCCCGCGTGGAGCGCGCAATCCCCCGCGCGCCCGGGCCACACGACCGCGACCCCGCCGCAGGGCGGGCAGCCCGCGGATCCGCGGATCCCCAGCACCACCCGTTTCGTCGGCGACCCGGCCGACGGCGACACCGCGCCTGGCACAACGGATTTCACGCCGCCTGCGCCCGGGACCACAGATTTCGTCGGCGACCCCACAGCGCCCACGGCACAGCCGATTCCCGGAACCGGTCCCAGCACAACAGATCTCGCCAACGACCCCACGCCGACGAAGCCGAACGGCCCGATCTTCGGACCCGAAACCAGCCTGGACACACCGGCTCTCACACCCGGCGCGGTTTCCCCGGAGGTGCTCCAGCAGGTCGGCGCGCAGGTGAAAGAACTGTCTCGTGAGACCCCGTTCAGCGTGGTCGCGCTCACCGCCAAGGATCTCGCCGGCACCAAGGCGCTGGTCCGGGCGAAGCAGCCGGACGGCAGCTGGGGTCCCTGGTACGAGTCCGAACCCGTCGACACCCACCGCAACGACCGCGGCGCGGCGAGCCGGACCATGGGTACCGAGCCGATCTATGTCGGCGCGACCAAGGCCGTGCAGATTCTGGTGACTCGCAAAGACGCGGTGCAGGGTGCGCCGCAATCACCGGCCGCGGAACCGGCTCCGATCGCCACCCCCCAGGGTGAACTCCAATTCCCCAGCAACGAAGAAATTTTCGGGCAGGACGTGCTGTCGCCACTGACCGCGGTACTGATCGATCCGGGCCGCGGCGCCATCGACAGCTCCCTCACCCAGGTCGCCGCGGACTTGCCCGGTGGCGGTCCGAACGTCATCAGCCGCGCAGGCTGGGGCGCCGACGAGTCGATCCGCTGTGAAGACCCCACCTACGACGATTTCCTCGGCGGCCTCACCGTGCACCACACCGCGGGCCGCAACGACTACGACAAGTCCGAGTCGGCCGGCATCGTCCGCGCCATCTACGCCTATCACGCGAAGACCCTGGGCTGGTGCGACATCGGCTACAACGCCCTGGTCGACAAGTACGGCCAGATCTTCGAGGGCCGGGCCGGCGGGCTGGACAAGCCGGTGCAGGGCGCGCACGCGGGCGGGTTCAACGAGAACACCTCCGGTGTGGCGCTGATGGGCAACCACGTCTCCGAGCCGCCGTCGGACGCGGCGATCGACGCGGTCGGCCGTTTCGTCGGCTGGCGCTCCAAGGTCGCGGGCCTGAACCCCCAGGGTTCCACGGTGATGGAGTCCGAGGGCACCGAGTTCACCCCGATTCCGCAGGGCGGCACCATCAATCTGCCCATCGTCTTCGCGCACCGTGACGTCGGCAACACCACCTGCCCGGGCGATGCCGCCTACGCGGTGATGGACCGGATCCGCGAGATCGCCGCCGACGCCCCCGGCCCGGCCCCACGCGCCTCCCAGCAGCAGCGGAAGGCGAACAGCGCGCCTTCCAACATGGGCCCGGCCGCTCCCGGCCCGCAAGCAGACCCGCAAGCCGCCGAGGACGCGGAGAAGCTGGCCGCCCTGACGGAGCGGCTGCTCGGCATGCTCGACAACAACGCCATCGCCAAGCACTGGGCGGCCAAGGGCGGTGCGAACGGCCCGCTCGGCGCGCCCCGCTCCGAGCCGATGCCCGCAGCGCGCGGCGGCCAGTACGCCAAGTTCGTGAACGGCTACGTCTACAACCCGCCGAACGGCCAGGTCTTCGAAGTGGCGGGCAACATCCTGGACCGCTTCCTGGAACTCGGCGGCGACAACGGCATGCTCGGCTTCCCGATCAGCAACGTGTACCCGGTGCTGAACGGCCTGCGCTCGGATTTCCTGAACGGATCGCTGATCGTCAACGAGCTCAACGGCATCGTGACGACGGTGTGGAAGGAAATGAACGCCGACCCGTACGCGGCGGGAACCGTGCCCGAGGCGGTCGAAGTAGCGACCCCAGCCCCAGCAGTGGTCCCCGCTCCGGCCGAAATGACCCCTCCCGCTGAGGATTCCGCGCCGGGCATGGCGCCGCACGCCGACATCGCCGCTCCTGAGGAAGCCGCGCCGCCCGCACCCGAGGAGTGGGTCGAGCCCGAATTCCCCACGGAGCCGGACCTTTACGTCGACTGATCAAGCTGCGCTATCGACACCTTGACGGTGTGCCGACTTCCGCGTCGGCACACCGTCAATTTGTCTCAGGACCACCAGCGTTCGAGGATCTGGGCGACCCCGTCGTTGACGTTGGTACCGGTGACTTCGTCGGCGGCGGCGATGGCTTCGGGGTGGGCGTTGGCCATGGCGACGCCGTGGCCGGCCATGCCGAGCATCGGGACGTCGTTGGGCATGTCGCCGAAGGCGATGATGGCGGAGTGTTCGACGCCGAGGCGCTGGGCGACGATGGCCAGGCCGGAGGCCTTGGTGACGCCGGGCGCGGAGATTTCGATCAGGCCGTGGTCGGTGGAGTAGGTGATGTCGGCGCGGTCGCCGATCAGCGGGGCGAGCTTGGTCCGCATGTCGCCGCTGCGCATGTCACGGTGCCGGATCAGCATCTTGATGGCAGGGGAGTCGATCACCTCGTGCCGGGCGACCATGGTGTCGTCGGGGTTCAGCCAGGCGTGTTCGTACTGCGGTGAGCTGACGAACTGCGGTGTCACCGCGTCGTGCGCGCTGGCGCCGACCCGTTCGGCGGCCAGACCGCAGCCGGGTAGCACGGACTCGGCGAGGTCGGCGATCCAGGACAGGGTGTCCACGTCGAGGGTGCGGCTGGCGAGCACGCTGTCGGTGGCGCTGTCGTAGATCACCGCGCCGTTGCCGCAGACGCAGAGCGGGGCGTAGCCGAGCCCGTCGACCACGGGATCGATCCAGCGTGGCGGCCTGCCGGTGGCGAGGACGAAGGGCACGCCGTCGGCGATCAGAGCGTCGACCGCGGCCTTCGTTCGTGCGGTCACGCGCTCGTCATGATCGATCAGCGTGCCGTCCACATCGGAGGCCACCATCTTGGGCTTGGGCAGGTGCAGGCGGGTCACCTATTCCATCCTGCCGGAAAACCGTCTCGGGGCGGTCGCGTTCGCCCCAGGGGTATGACGTGCGCCTCACCTCAGCTCGGGCGGCGCCAGATGTCGTCGTCGGGCTTGCCGAAGGGGTTGGCCGGCGGAGACTGGGCCGGCGGACTCGCGCCGTTGCTCCCGGCGACCACCTGGGTCGGCGCATCGCCGAACCCGTCGACCCGTTGCGTGGGCACCGCGTCGGGCGCCGGCTGACCTGCCGGAAAGACCGGCGCCGGGCCGTAACCGTACGCGTCCTGCGGCGGCGCGAAACCACCGAACTGGTTGGGGGCGAAGGGATTCTGGGGCGGATACCCGGCCGGCGGGTAGCCGGGAGCGTACGGCGGATAGCCCGCTTCGGCGGGCCGGTACGCCAGCCAGCGGGCTGTCGAGGGCAACAGCACCAGAATCAGGGTGGCGATCGGGAAGACGATCCCGATCAGCCCGCCGAGACCGGTGCCGATCAGATCGTCGTCGGCGTATTCGCCCACAGCGGCCACCGAGACGACGATGCTCGCGATCTGCGCCAAGATATGAATCGCGCAGCCGACCGCGATCAGGATCCGGCCGATCGCCTTCCGCAGGAACAGGGTGACCGATCCGATCCCCAGCAGGACGGCGGTGAGCAACGCGAACCCCGCACCGACAAGCACGAAGGCGTACAGCCCATCCTCGTCGCTGAGCCCATCCGAGGTCGCGAGCGCGAGCCACAGCACCCCCACTCCGCCGAGCAATTGCGCGACAGTACCGAGCGCGGCCAGCACCCCGGCGCTGATCGCGGTGCCACCGCTCGGTTTCGGCTCCCAGCCCACGGTGGGCCCATACGGCTGATACCCACCAGGATTATGCGGATAGCTCACAGTCCCCCCTCGTTCTGCCAAACGCGACCGCGCTTGTCCAGCCAGAATAGGCCCGCCCACCGACACCCGCGACATGCCTGACTTCCTCTCGCCTGCGCGAACCGGACCTCTCTCCTTATGATCAGTGCCTACTATCCCCCAGGTGAAAGACCGTGAGGACTGATGACCGGCTTCTTGCTGCGACGCGCTCTCAATTACGTCGTGCTTTTGCTGCTGGCGTCGTTCCTGACATTCGCGTTGACCTCGTTGACATTTCGGCCGTTGGACAGCCTGGAACAGCGCAGCCCGCGGCCACCGCAGTACGTGATCGACCAGAAAGCCAAGGACCTCCGTCTCGACGAACCGATTCCGGTGCGCTACGTGAGCTGGCTGAAGGGGATCCCGGAGGGCGATTTCGGCAAGACCCTGGCGGGGCAGCCGGTGAGCGAGGAGCTCGGCCGCCGCATCGGAGTGAGCTTGCGGCTGTTGATCATCGGTTCGATCGTCGGCACGGTGCTGGGTGTGCTGATCGGCGCGGCCAGCGCGATACGGCAATACAAATTCTTCGACTATTTCGCCACGGTGCTGTCGCTGCTGTTATTGAGCACGCCGATCTTCCTGCTCGCGACCTTGTTGAAATATGGGGCACTGGAAGTCAATTCGCTGACCGGGCAGCAGATTTTCCTCTACACCGGCGAGACGTCGGCGACGCAGATCAACGGTTTCTGGCCGCAGTTGCTGGACCGAATACAGCATCTGGTGCTGCCAACGACCGCGCTGGCCATGGGCGCGATGGCCGGATACAGCCGCTATCAGCGCAACGCGATGCTCGATGTGCTGCAAAGTGATTTCATCCGGACCGCGCGGGCGAAGGGGCTCTCTCGCAGTAAAGCCTTGTACAAGCACGGTTTACGCACCGCGCTGATACCGATGGCCACACTGTTCGCCTACAGCCTGGGTGGCCTGATCACCGGGGCGACGTTCGTGGAGAAGATCTTCGGCTGGCACGGCGTCGGAGAATGGCTCGTCGATTCGATCAACGCCCAGGACATGTATGTGGTGGTCACGTTGACGGCGTTCGCCGGATTGGTGGTGCTGGTGTCGGGACTGCTGTCGGACGTGGTGCTGGCGATGCTCGATCCGCGGGTGCGTGTCTCGTGACCGAAACAGCCATCCTTCTCGAAGGCGCGCCCGAGGTCGCCGCCGCCGGACGGCGAAAGCTGGTGTGGCGGCGCTTTTTACGGAACAAGCCAGCCGTCGCGGGCGCGGTGGTTCTGCTGCTGATGCTGGTGCTCAGCTTCGCCTTGCCGCCCTTTCTGCCTTGGGACTATCAGCAGATGGATCCGACGGCGTTCCGGAAGCCGCCGAGTGCCCGGCATCCGTTCGGCACCACCCAAATCGGTCAGGACGTGCTCGCGCAAACCCTGCGCGGACTCCAGAAGTCGCTGGTCATCGGCATCAGTGTCGCATTGATCTCCACCATCATCGCCGCGACGGCCGGTGCGGTCGCGGGCTTGCTAGGCGGCTGGACCGACAAAGCCATCATGTGGTTGGTCGACTTGTTGCTGGTGATCCCGAGTTTCATCATCATCGCGATCTTCGCGCCCCGCATCAAAGGCAGCGGATCCATTCTCGTCCTGATCATCCTGCTGGCTGTGTTCAGCTGGATGATCAGCGCCCGCATCGTGCGCGGGCTCACCCTCAGCTTGCGGGACCGTGAATTCGTCCGGGCGGCACGGTATATGGGGGCACCGACCCGGACCGTGATCGTCAGCCACATCCTGCCGAACATCGCCTCCATCCTGATCATCGACACCTCTCTCGCGGTCGGGGCGGCGATCATGGCAGAAACCGGATTGAGCTTCCTCGGTTTCGGCGTGCAGGCACCGGATGTCTCCCTCGGGTCACTGATCGCGGCGGGAACTGCAGGAGCGCTGGTGTTCCCGTGGCTCTACATGTTCGCGGGCGGTTTCCTGATCCTCACCGTGCTTTGCGCGAACCTGGTCGGAGACGGACTGCGCGACGCCTTCGATCCGAGCTCGAACCGAGCGCGGGCCCGAGCGCGGAAGCAGGTGAAACCATGACGAGCCCGGAAACGAAGAGCTCGACCGCGCCGCTGCTGGAGGTCTCCGGACTGCGGGTGTCCTTCCCCAGCGAGGAAGGGCGGGTCGATGCTGTGCGCGGCATAGATTTCACCGTCTCCGATGGTGAGGTGCTCGCCATTGTCGGCGAATCCGGGTCGGGCAAGTCGGTGTCGTCGATGGCGGTGATGGGTCTGCTCCCGGAGCAGGCGCGGGTGCACGGGTCGGTGCGGTTGCGTGGGCGGGAGCTGGTCGGCCTGGGCGATCGGGACATGTCGCGACTGCGCGGCAGTTCGGTCAGCATGGTGTTCCAGGACCCACTCTCGGCGCTCACCCCCGTCTACCGAGTCGGTGACCAGATCGCCGAAGCCCTTCTCGCACACGGGAACATGGGCAAGAAGGAAGCGGCGGCGAAAGCGGTCGAGCTGCTCGACCTGGTCGGCATCACCGATGCGCCGGTGCGCGCCAGGGCATTTCCGCACGAGTTCTCCGGCGGTATGCGCCAGCGCGTGGTGATCGCCATGGCGATCGCCAACGATCCCGAGCTCATCATCTGTGACGAGCCGACCACCGCGCTCGACGTCACAGTCCAGAAGCAGATCCTCGGACTGCTGCGCAAAGCGCGCGATATCACCGGCGCCGGCGTCATCATGATCACCCACGATATGGGGATCGCGGCCACCATCGCCGACCGCGTCGCGGTCATGTACGCCGGAAAGATTGTCGAAACCGCCCCCGCCACCGACCTTTTCACCGGGCCACGGATGCCTTACACGGTCGGATTGCTCGGCTCCATCCCCCGCATGGACGGCCCCGCGCGCCAACCGTTGATCCCCATCGTCGGCGCACCGCCCGCCATGCACGCATTGTCGCCAGGGTGCTCGTTCGCACCCCGCTGCCCGATCGCCATCGAGGATTGCCGCGCCGCCGAACCGCCCTTGGCCACGACCGGCCCGGCGCACGCGGCCGCCTGTATCCGAACGGCCGAACTCGGCACCACCGACCTGTTCGATGCCTACCGCGCGGACATCTCCGAACCCGAGACCGCTGCGCACCCCGATCCCGAGGTAGTGCTGCGAGTCACCGACCTGGTGAAAACCTTCCCCCTCACTCGCGGGGTGGTGTTCCGCCGCCGCACCGGAGAGGTGCGCGCGGTCGACGGCATCAGCTTCGAGGTCCACGCCGGCCGCACCCTCGCCCTGGTCGGCGAATCGGGTTCCGGCAAATCCACCACCCTCACCCAGATCCTGGATCTCGCACGCCCCGAGGCCGGCACCATCGAAATCCTCGGCCGCGACGTCAGCACCATGACCAAGGCCGAAAAGCGCGCGATCCGCCGGCAGATGCAGATCGTCTTCCAGGACCCGACGGCGTCGCTGGACCCGCGCCTGCCGATCTTCGACGTCGTCGCCGAACCCTTGCGCATCGACGGCCGCTCGCGCACCGAAATCGCTTCGCGCGTACCGCAACTGCTGGAACAGGTCGGTCTGCGGCCCGAACACGCCGACCGCTATCCGGCCGACTTCTCCGGCGGACAGAAGCAGCGAATCAGCATCGCCCGCGCCCTCGCGCTGGAACCGTCGATGCTCGTGCTCGACGAGCCGGTGTCATCACTGGATGTGTCCATCCAGGCCGGTGTGCTGAACCTGTTGCGGGACCTGCAGACCGAGCACGGACTGTCGTATCTGTTCGTCTCCCACGATCTTTCGGTGGTCCGCAATCTCGCTCACGATATCGCCGTCATGCACCGCGGCAAGATCGTGGAATACGCTCCGGCCGAGCAGATCTTCGCCGATCCCCGCGACCCGTACACCCGGGCGCTGATCGACGCCGTGCCGGTACCGGTCGCCGGCCGGTAGTCCCTTCGAAAGTCAGGAGTTCGCGATGCGGGTCGGAGCCAGGCGAATGCGGTGGGCGGCCTCGCTGGTCGCGGTCGGGCTGATCACCGCCGGATGTGGCGGCGGCGAGGACAACTCGGGTCTCGGCCTGACCGATGCCCTCGGCACCGGCAGCGACATCAACCCGAAGTCCCGCGACGAGGTACGGGACGGCGGGAACCTGCGCCTTGCCACGTCCGCGCTCCCGGACAACTGGAACACGTTGTCCAACGACGGCAACAACGGCGAAATCGCCGACATCCAGCGGCCCATGATGCCGCGCGCGTTCGATGTCGACGCGGGGGGCAATCTAACGGTCAACCAGGACTACTTCACCAATGTCGAGTTGACCGGCACGAACCCGCAGAAGGTTACCTACACGATCAATCCGAAGGCGTTCTGGTCCGACGGTAAGCCGATCACCTGGGAGGATCTCGCGTCCCAGGCGAACGCGCTCAGCACCAGGGACAAGCGGTTCCTGATCGCCATCTCCACCGGATTCGAGTTCGTGGAAAAGGTGGAGCGCGGCGTCGACGATCGGCAGGCGGTGCTCACTTTCTCTCAGCCCTACGGCGAATGGCGGGGCCAGTTCGCCGGGAACTCGTCGCTGTTCCCGAAATCGGTGACCGAGACGCCGGAAGCGTTCAACACCAGCCTGGCCGAGGCGATGGGACCGACGGCGGGTCCGTTCCAAGTCCGGTCGGTGGACAAGACGCAGAAACGCATTGTGCTGGAACGTAATCCGAAGTGGTGGGGCGAGCAACCGAAGCTCGAGACCATGACCTACCTGGTGCTCGATCAGTCGGCGTGGGCCGGCGCATTACAGAACAACGAGATCGACATCACCCGGCTGAGCTCGATCGAGGATGTTACGACCATCCGCAACACCCAGGGCCTGCAGATCCGCAGGACGCCAGGTAATCGGTGGCGGCACATCACCTTCAACGGCGCACCCGGCTCGATTCTGGCCGATCCGGCTGTTCGCGTCGCGGTTTCAAAAGCCATCGACCGGCAGGGCATCGCCACCGTAAGTCAGATGGGCCTGGTCGAGAACCCGAAGTCGTTGAACAACCACGTCTTTCTACAGGGTCAAGAGGGCTATCGGGACAACAGTCTCGGCTACGACCCGCAAGCGGCGGCTCGCGAACTCGACGCGCTCGGCTGGAAGCAGGTGGGTGACGTGCGGGAGAAGGACGGGCGGCAACTGGTTATCCGCGACGTCATGTACAACGACCCGCTGTGGGTGCAGATCGCACAGATCATTCAGCAAAATCTCGCCCAGGTCGGCGTGAAGCTGGTGATCGACACCAAGCCGGCCCCCGGGTTCTTCCCAGACGTCATCCAGACCGGCGATTTCGACGCGGCGCAATTCGTGTTCCAAGGAGACGCGTTCCCGCTCAGCAGCATTCCGCAGATCTATTACTACGACCCCAACAATCTGCTGGGCAACTACGGGCGGATCGGTTCGCCCGAGCTCAACGCGCTGATCGACCGGACCCTCGCGGAACTCGACCCCAAGAAGGCAATCGAGCTCGCCAACGAGGTGGATCGGAAGGTGTTCGAGGAAGGGCACTCGCTGCCACTCACCCAGGATCCGGGGAACTTCGGGGTGCGGGCGGAAGTGGCGAATATGGGATCACCGGGCCTGGCGTCCTACGACTACACGAAGATCGGATTTGTGAAGTGAAAGTTCAGTATTCACAAGGGTTTCGGGCAGTTGCCACGCCCATAGCCATCGTAGCTTTGCTTCTGGCCGGGTGCGGCGACGATTCGGTGGTGCAGAGCGGGTCCAGCGCAATCGGAAAGACCAATGACATCAACCCGAAGAGTCGCGACGAAATACGCGACGGCGGGAATCTCCGATTGGCGATCTTCGGATTCCCGGCCATGTTCAACCCGCTGCATGTCGACTCTGATGCCGACTCCAGTGAGGTGACCAGCTGGGCGCTCGGCGGCACCGTGGATGCCGACGCGGCAGGCGAGCTCACCACCGATACCGACTACTTCACCGATATCGCCCTCACCAGCACCTCGCCTCAGCGAATTACCTACACCATCAATCCGAAGGCCGTCTGGTCCGATGGCAGCCCCATCACATGGGAGGATCTGCGATCGCAGGCGCATGCGCTGAGCGGCAAGGACACTGGGTTCCAGGTGTCGGCCACCCATGGCTACAGCAGGGTGGAGAAGGTCGAACGCGGTGCCGACGATCGTCAGGCCGTAGTCACTTTCGCCAAGCACTACGCAGAGTGGCGGGGGCTGTTCAACCCGCTGATGCCCAAGGAGTCGACGGCGACACCGCAGGCGTTCAACGATATCGATCGCGCGACGCTGGTGAAATCAGCAGGCCCGTTCGTCATTACCTCGGTCGATCGCGGGCAGAAACGAATTGTGCTGAGCCGCAATCCGAAATGGTGGGGCGACCCCGCGAAACTCGACACCGTCACCTACAGCGCACTCGACCCCTCGGCCACACTCACGGCACTGCAGAACAACGAGCTCGACGCGGCCTATCTGGGTGGGCTCGAAGAGGTCCAGACCGCCGCCGGCACCCCCGGGATCGTGGTGCGTCGCGCCGCAGCCCCCATCAATGCCCACATCACCTTCAACGGCGCGCCGGGCTCCATCCTGGAAGACCCGCGACTGCGGGTGGCGATCTCGAAGGCGATCGACCGCCAAACCATCGCCACCGCTTTGCAGAACGGCGTCGTGACCGATCCAAAACCGCTGAACAACCACATCTACATCGACGGCCAGAAAGGTCATGAGGACAATTCCGCCGTTGTCGCGTTCGACCCGGCCGCGGCTGCTCGGATGCTGGACGAACTCGGCTGGAAACTCAACGGCGACGTCCGGGAGAAGAATGGGCGCCAACTGGTGATCCGGGACCTGATGCCGCAGGCGGAACGGTGGCTGCAGATAGCCCAAATCGCCCAGCAGAATCTGGCCCAGGTGGGCGTGAAGTTGTTGATCGAACCCCAACCGCCCAACACGTTCTTCACCGAGTTCATCGATAAAGGCAACTTCGATATCTCCCAGTTCAGTTGGCAGCGCAGCATTTTCCCCCTCGGCGCGCTGCCGCAGATCTACGCCTACGACCCGGCGAACAAGCTCAGCAACTACGGCAGGATCGGCTCGCCGGAATTGAACGCGCTGATCGAAGAGATCCTGTCCGAGCTCGATCCGGTGAAGGCGATCGAACTGGCCAATCGGGCCGACAAGATGATCTTCGAGCTGGGCCACTCGTTGCCGCTGTACCAGTCGGCGGGTAACGAAGCCACCCGGGAAAACCTGGCCAACTATGGCGCGTTCGGTCTCGCCAGCCCCGATTACGCGAATATCGGCTTCGTGAAGTGAGTTCCGGCCCGCTGACCTATCCGGTCGGCGTGACGATCGGCGCCCTCGCGGTCTGTACCGCTTGGGCGCCGTTCGCCACTTCCAGCCAGGCGGCCGTTCTTGCCGCGGTGGCCCTAGTCATCCTCGGCTACACAGCATTTCAGCTCTCGCTCGCGCGCGGCCTACTGCGGACCGGACTGCCGGTTCCCGCCACCGCTGCGGTCAAGCGGGTCCGTCAAGAGCATCGGCTTCTCAGCCGCTCGTGGCTGGAATTCACCGCGGTGGCGACATCGCCGAATTCTCCACAATCATCCCCAGCCCCTCTAGCTGCTAAGACGCCGGGATCTACTGATACCTATTGGCTCCCGGTCTATTTCGACCCAGCGCTACTGGCTTTCACCCTGGGTGAGGCAGACCTGGCTGATCGCCTGATCAGGATCGCCGACCTGCGGGTCTACCCCTCCGGTCGTGCGCGCACCACCGAGCCCCCGGGCCGCCTGATCGACAACCCCTCGCGGGTCGATCCCGAATCTCCCGCCCTCGCAGCCACTTCCACCCGCATCTCGCGCCGCCTGCTGCTCGACGCCCAGTCCGCGGTCGCCGCCCCCTTCGCCGCCTTGCTCTGGGTCTACCTCGACGGCGGTGGCCTGCCCGCCTTCACCGGCGCCTGCTGCGTCGCGTTCGCCGCCGCGATCTGGCTGTCGGCCATCCGCGGTTCCGACCCCAGCTAGCTCAGGAGACCGAGGGCGTCGGCGTGGTCGAGGGTTTTGCGCACATGCCAGACGAGCGGCACATGCGTGGCTTCCTCGTAGGTCATCCACTCGAATTCGTCGTGCTCATCGTCCGGTAGGTGCACCGCGCGGCTGATCTCGTTCTCGAAGCAGCCGAAGGTGACCGTGTGGAAGTCGATGTCGCGGCCCTCGGCGTCCGGGTTGACGAAATGGGTCAGCTCGTCGGTGACCAGGACGTCCAATCCGGTTTCCTCGGCGACCTCGCGGCGGGCGGCGTCGGCCGGGTTTTCACCGGGCTCCACCGAGCCACCCGGAATATCCCACAGCCCACCCAGCGGCAAGGTCGGATTGCGGTGCAGCAGTAGCACTTTTCCGGTGCGGATGGGCAGGGCGTGTGCCGTCCACCGCTGCTCCCCGTTGCGTTCTGTCATGTCCCACTCCCTCCTCCCGGTGTCGAGTCTGCCACGCTCGGCGGCGGCATGGCTGGTCGACCCAAATTGGTCTGGCCACTTGACCAACTGACCATCAGGGCGCACAGTGGGGGCATGGCGTTGCAACCTGTGGTCAAGCGGTCGGTGTCGGCGGATGTGTTCGAGCAGATCGCGGCGGACGTGCTCAGTGGTGAATTAGCCCCGGGCGCGACGCTGCCGAGTGAACGGCAGCTGGCCGAGGCGCTCGGGGTGTCGCGGCCGGCGGTGCGTGAGGCTTTGCAGCGGCTGGCCGCGGCCGGGCTGGTCTCGGTGCGGCAGGGCGATGCGACCACGGTGCTGGACTATCGGCGCGGTGCGGGGCTGGAGGTGCTGCCGCGGCTGCTGGTGCAGTCGGGCGTGCTCGAGCCTTCGGTGGCGCGCAGCATTCTGGAGGCTCGTCTGCACAACGGTCCCAAGATCGCCGAGCTCGCCGCCGAACGCCGCACCGATCCCGAGCAGGTGCGTGCGGAATTCGATCGGATCATCGAAGCCCTTGCCGCCGAAACAGATCCGATCGCCAAGCAGCGGCACGCGCTGGCGTACTGGGATCACGTGGTCGACACCGCCGATTCGATCGTGTTCGGCCTGATGTTCAACATGCTGCGCGCCGCCTATGAGCCCGCGCTCGGGGCGCTCGCCCCGATCATGTCCGCCGAGGTGGACAACACCGCGGGCTACCGCGACCTGGCCGCCGCCATCGTGGCGGGCCGGCCGAAACAGGCCGCCAAACAGGCTCGGGCTCTGCTCGAGCCGGCGACCAAAGCCCTGATCGGCGCCCTCAGCGCGACCTGATCACGTGTCACCTAGGAAGATTCATGAGCAATTCTGTTCCAGCCCAGCCTGATTCGACGCCGCGCCCGAAGGCCGCACTGCGCCGGGGCCTGTCCCTGGGCGCCGCGTTCCGCGAGTTCACCCGGCATCGGTCGCCGTGGATGATCGGCACGGCGTTCGTCGCGGCCCTCACGTTGCGAATCCTGGTGGGCGACTGGCAAATCACCGATGCCTTGGTGCCCGCACTGATGCTCGCCGCTTTCCCGGCGGTCGAATGGGTTATTCATGTGCTGGTGCTGCATTGGCGTCCGAAGCGGGTGGGGCCGTTCCGGCTGGACAGCGAGCTGGCCCGCAAACACCGTGAGCACCATGTGGATCCGCGCAATATCCCGCTGATCTTCATCCCCACCCGTTCTCTCGTGGTGGTGATCGTGGCCCTGCTCGCGCTGACCGCTTTCGCCTTCCCGCGCACCGGGCTGGGCCTGACGTTCCTGCTCACCATCACCGTGATCGGCCTCTGCTACGAGTGGACGCATTACCTCGTCCACACCGACTACAAGCCGAAGACCGCGCTGTACCGGGCTGTGTGGAAGAACCATCGGCACCACCACTACAAGAACGAGCACTACTGGTTCACGGTGACCAGCTCCGGTACGGCCGATCGCCTGTTCGGCACGTACCCGGATCCGGCGGCGACGCCCACCTCCCCCACCGCCCGCAACCTGCACGCGCAGCCGAGCAGCTAGCCCTCGATAGACCGAAGGCACCCCCACGCCGTGGGGGTGCCTTTTTCGTGTGCCGGATCGACCGTTGACAAAATACCCTAGGGGGGTATGGTAATCAGCAGAGCGACGGCGCAGGTTCGTCGACAGACCGGAGGAGAGCATCATGAGCACCGCAGCCAGCACCGCCACTGTCACCGTCACCGGCATGACCTGCGGCGGCTGCGCCAACTCCGTCCGCACCGAGGTCGGCCGGATCGACGGCGTCACCTCCGTGGACATCGACCTGGCCAGCGGGCTGGTCACCGTGGACGGCTCGAGCCTGGTCACCCGCGAGGCGATCACCGCGGCCGTCAGCAAAGCCGGGTACCAGGTCACCGCTTGACCCGCCGGGATCGCGGTGCCCGGCATCGCGATCCCGCCTCACCCCGAAAGACGGAGCAATCCGATGAACACCACTACCAAATTCGCCGGTTTCACCCTCGGCCTCGCCGCGGTCTTCGGGATCGCGCTCGGCGCGGGCGCGGTCCTCGGCCCGGAACCGGCCGAACCCGACACCCACGACGCGAACGCCCACGGCGCACCCGCACCGGCGGCGGACCAGTTGCCCGGCGGGCTGATGGCCACCGAGTCCGGCTACACCCTGCGGCTGGACAGCCCGCAGGCCCCCGCCGCCGCCGATGTCCCCGTCCGATTCCGGATCCTCGACAACACAGGACAGCCGGTCACCCGATACACCCGCGCCCACGACAAGGACCTGCACCTGATCGTGGTCCGCCGCGATATGGCCGCTTTCCAGCATGTACACCCGGTGCTCGACAGCACCGGAACCTGGAGCGTTCCGCTGAACCTCAGCCGCGCGGGCGACTATCGAGTCTTCGCCGACTTCACCCCCGAGGGCGGCGAGAACCTGACCTTGGGCAGCGACCTTCGGGTCGCGGGCAATTACGACGCCCGGCCGCTACCCGCCCCGGCGACCACCGCGACCGTCGGCGACTACACCGTCACCCTGAACGGCACCGTCACCCCGGGCGCCGCATCGAAGGTCACCCTCTCGGTCAACCGCAACGGCAAGCCGGTCACCGACCTCCAGCCCTACCTCGGCGCCTACGGCCACCTGGTCGCCCTGCGCGCCGCCGACCTCGCCTACCTGCACGTCCATCCGGAGGGTGAACCCGGCGACGGCGTCACCCCGCCGGGCCCCGGCATCACCTTCTTCGTGACGGCCCCGAGCGCCGGCGACTACCGCCTGTTCCTCGACTTCCAGCACGAAGGCGTGGTCCGCACCGCCGAATTCACCGTCAGCGTCGGCACGAACGAGGCGGCCCCATCCGCCCCGGCCCACGCTCCCGAACCCGCCCAACCCGGCCACGGGCACTGAGCACGATGCACCGCCGCTGAACCACTTTTCCCAGAAAGGAACCTACGATGACCACCGTGACACAACCGTCCGCCGGACAGGTCGAATTGGTGATCGGCGGGATGACCTGCGCGTCGTGCGCCAACCGTATCGAGAAGAAACTCAACAAACTCGACGGCGTCACCGCCACGGTGAATTACGCGACCGAAAAGGCCCGCGTCGATTTCACC
Organism: Nocardia sp. XZ_19_385; assembly: GCF_015355755.1. Taxonomy (NCBI): domain Bacteria; kingdom Bacillati; phylum Actinomycetota; class Actinomycetes; order Mycobacteriales; family Nocardiaceae; genus Nocardia; species Nocardia sp. XZ_19_385. Next base: position 1,162,750 of record NZ_JACVEE010000002.1, on the reverse strand, counting down.
GGCGATATTTCGCCCGCGGATTTGATCGCCACGGTCGAGCAGACCGGGTACACCGCGACCTTGCCCGCTCCCCCGGTTCCGGAGCCGGAAAAGAGTGCGGCCGAGCCGGACCCGACCGCGTCCTTGCGGACTCGGCTGCTGGTCTCGCTGATACTCACCATTCCAGTGATCGCCATGGCGATGATCCCGGCACTGCAGTTCACCAACTGGCAGTGGCTGTCGCTGACCCTGGCCGCGCCGGTGGTGGTGTGGGGCGCGCTGCCGTTCCACCGCGCCGCCTGGACCAATTTGCGGCACGGCGCCGCCACCATGGACACCCTGGTGTCGATGGGCACGATCGCCGCGTTCGCGTGGTCGCTGTACGCGCTGTTCTGGGGCACCGCCGGCACGCCCGGCATGAAGCACCCGTTCGAATTCACCATCTCCCGGATGGACGGCACCGGCAATATCTACCTCGAAGCCGCCGCCGGTGTGACCGTGTTCATCCTGGCTGGACGCTACTTCGAGGCGCGCTCCAAGCGCCGCGCCGGTGCGGCGCTGCGGGCGTTGCTCGAGCTGGGCGCCAAGGAAGTCTCGGTGCTTCGCAACGGCTCCGAGCAGCGAATCCCGGTGGAGCAGTTGGCTGTCGGTGACCAGTTCGTGGTTCGACCGGGTGAGAAGATCGCGACCGACGGCGTGGTGGTCGAGGGTTCGTCGGCGGTCGACGCGTCCATGCTGACCGGCGAATCGGTGCCCGTCGAGGTCGCACCCGACGACACCGTGGTCGGCGCGACCGTCAATGTCGGCGGCCGGATCGTGGTGCGCGCCACCAGGATCGGCTCCGACACCCAGCTGGCGCAGATGGCGCGTCTGGTCGAGGACGCGCAGACCGGCAAGGCCCAGGCCCAACGCCTGGCCGACAAGATCTCCGGGATCTTCGTGCCCATCGTGATCGCCTTGGCGGTGGCGACGCTCGGATTCTGGCTCGGCACCGGCGGTTCCGTCGCCGCGGCCTTCACCGCCGCGGTCGCGGTCCTGATCATCGCCTGCCCCTGCGCCCTGGGCCTGGCCACGCCGACCGCGCTGATGGTCGGCACCGGACGCGGCGCGCAGCTCGGCATCCTGATCAAGGGTCCCGAGGTGCTGGAATCGACCCGGCGCGTGGACACCATCGTGCTGGACAAGACCGGCACCGTCACCACCGGCAAGATGACTCTGCTCGATGTCATCCCCGCCGCGGGTGAGGATGCCACCGAGGTGCTGAAACTGGCAGGCGCACTGGAGGATTCGTCGGAACACCCGATCGCCCAAGCCATCGCCAAGGGTGCCCGTGACAAGGTCGGCGCGCTGCAGCCGGTGCAGGACTTCGCGAATATCGAGGGCCTCGGCGTGCAGGGCATGGTGGACGAGCACGCGGTGCTCGTTGGCCGGGTCCGGTTGCTCGCCGACTGGTCCCAGCACCTGGACGCCGATCTGGAACGCGCCGTCCACACCGCCGAAGCCGAAGGCAAAACCGCCGTCGCCGTCGGCTGGGACGGCAAGGCCCGCGGTGTCCTGGTGGTCGCCGACGCGGTGAAACCCACCTCCGCCGAAGCGATTTCGCAACTGAAGGCGCTCGGCCTGACCCCCATCATGCTGACCGGCGACAACGCCGCCGCCGCCCGCACCATCGCGGACGAGGTCGGCATCGACGAGGTCATCGCGGAGGTCATGCCGCAGGACAAGGTCGACACCGTCAAGCGCCTGCAAGCCGAAGGCAAGGTCGTCGCCATGGTCGGCGACGGTGTCAACGACGCCGCGGCCCTCGCCCAAGCGGACCTCGGCCTGGCCATGGGCACCGGCACCGACGTCGCCATCGAAGCCAGCGACCTCACCCTGGTCCGCGGCGACCTGCGGGCAGCGGTGGACGCGATCCGCCTGTCCCGCAAGACCCTCGGCACCATCAAGGGCAACCTGTTCTGGGCCTTCGCCTACAACATCGCCATGATCCCCTTGGCGATGGCCGGCCTCCTGAACCCGATGCTCGCCGGCGCCGCCATGGCGTTCAGCTCCGTCTTCGTAGTCACCAACAGCCTGCGCCTGCGCGGCTTCCGCTCCACCGCCCGGTAACCCATCGATAAGCGGGACATGACCGAGGTAAACGCCGAGAGGCGGCCTCGGTCATGTCCCACTTCGGTTTTCAGCGGCTGGGTGGGCGGTTGCGGAGGAGGTGGTCGGCTACCTGGCGGCCGAGGGTGTAGAGGTTTTCCAGGGCGAGGCGGAAGCCGTCGCCGGTGGCGTCGAGGTGTTGGACGACGGTTTGGCCGGGGTGGGGTTGGTCGAAGTTGCTGATGGTGCGCAGGGAGAGGTAGCGGTTGAGGTAGCCGTGGCGGGACAGGGCGGTGGCGGTGGCGTTGTCTTCCATTTGGGTGGTGCAGTAGGTGCCTTCGCCCTGGGTGCGGACGTCCATGATGTGGCGGGCGGTGTCGGAGGGTTGTTTGCCGGAAAAGTAGTCGTCGCCGGTCATGGTGTCGCACTTCATGACCGAGGGGGTGCGGCCGACTTGCTCGGGGTATGCGGCGCGTTCGGCGGCTGCGGCGTCGCTGTCGGCCAGCCTGGTCTTCTCGGTGAGGCGGAACGCGGTGTCGACCAGGGCGTCGTCGAGGTGGTAGGCGGCGGTGTCGTACTTCTCGACCGGGCGGAAGCCGAAGGGCACTTCCGGCGCCTCGGTGGGGTCGAGGTGGTTGCCGAGGTCGAAGTCGACGACCCAGCGGGCCCAGGCCGCGGAGCCGAGCGTGCCCTGGTCGGGCGGGGTGCCGGCGATGCCGGTGGTGAGGAAGTAGGCGCGGGAGAAGTCGAATTTCGGGCTGCTCAGCACGGCCGTCATGGTGGTGGCGGCGTTGGATTTCCCCTGCCCGGTCTCGATGACGCACAACCCGTCGGAGTTGCACTGCACCGGCTTGTCGACGGTCGGCAGCTTCACGCTGATCGGCAGTGACTCCCGGCTCAGCCAGGCCTGGTGCTCGGGGTCGAACATGGTGATGATCAGCACGCCGACATCGAGCTTGTCCTCGGACTTGTCGTCCCCGGCACAACCCGCGACCAGCGCGCCGGCCGCGGTCACAGCCGCAGCAATCTTCCAGCAACGTAGCGTCATCGCGCGATCGTATGCCGCGACAGGCTGGAATGAGCGGACCTGAGATGGTCCAGTATTCGAAGAAGAGAGCGGATGACGAGATTCGAACTCGCGACCCTCACCTTGGCAAGGTGATGCGCTACCACTGCGCCACATCCGCATGCCCTCCGGTACCGGAAAACCGGCACCATCGTGCGAACGAGAACTTTAGCCGCTCGGTGCCGAATATTGAAATCCGCTGGTCACAGCTGTGACGCAGACCTCCGGATCTGGGCGGCGCCGTCGCGGGTGCCGCGGGTGCCCGGTGGTTCGGTCACGGCGTCGAGGGGGCGAGCAGGTCCGGGAGAGCATCGAGGTTGTCGATAACTGTTCCGTAGCGGGTGGCTTGGGGCAGTTCGGCGTGCAAGTAGCCCCAGGGGCCGCGGCGGATCAGGACCGGCTTCATGCCCGCGGCGTGCGCGGGGAGGACGTCGTTGTCGATGCGGTCGCCGACGTAGCAGATCTGCGTGGGACGGGCGCCCGCCACTTCGGCGACCTTCAGGAAGAACTTCGGGTCCGGCTTGTGCAGATCCCATTCGTCGGAGGTGTAGATGCCGTCCACCGGCAGATCCATCCGCTCCAGGGCCGACTTCGCCTGCGGTGGCTGGTTTCCCGCGACGATCACCTGCAGCCCGCGGCTCCGCAGCTCACCCAGCGCGCGACGCACATCCGGATACAGGTCCTCGGCATCGAAGTTGACCCGCAGGCTGTCGGGTTCGTCTGCGGCCCAAGCGATTTGCTCCGCCGCCACGTCGATCCCCGGCGACACCAATTCGAAGGCATCGGTGAGCGGCCGGCCCGTCGCCGCCATCCCGCCGATCACACCGAGCAACGCGAACCGCGGCACACCGAGCCGGTCGGCCCACCGGCACCAGATCCGCGTCTCGTCGATCAGTGTCTCGCCGACGTCGAACACCACCACCTTGATCATCAGGCCAGCGTATCGGTGCGCATGGCGACCACACGCCGGATCCCACCGCACTGGGCGGTTCAGCGAAGGTGGCGGTGTGCAGCGGGCCGACTCCGGTATGCAAACCGTGCAGAATTCGCCGGAAAGTGCTCGAATCAACCGGATTCACAGAGATCTGCACGATCTGCATAGCCTCCGATCACCCCCGTTCGGGAGTGAAGGCGGCGGCGTTCGCCGCGACCCAGTCGGCGTAGGTGTGGGGTGGGCGGCCGAGAACGGACTGGACGTCGTCGGTGAGCACGGCATTGCCGCCGCCGCGGACATACTCCTGGCCCGCGAGCGCGCCCTCGACATACTGCGGCGACATGCCCGCGGCCCGCATGTGTTCGGCAGCAACGGAATGCGGGATGTCCGCGACGTCGACCGGGCGGCCGAGGCCGTCGGCGAGGATGGCGGCCTGGTCCGGTCCGCTGAGCAGTTCGGGGCCGGTGAGGGTGTAGAGGCGGCCCGAATGCGCCGATGAGACAAGCGCTTCCACCGCGACGGCGGCGATGTCGCGCGGATCGATGACGCCCTGGGTCCCGGTGCCGGTGAGGTTGGGGACCGGCTGACCGGAGCGGACGGCGTCGGCCCAGCTCAGGGTGTTGGTGGCAAATGAGCTGGGGCGCAGGATGGTCCATTCCAAACCGCTGTCCCGAACGGCGTTCTCGCCCGGCAGATGCCAGGTGCTGAAGTCGCCCAGGCCCGGCTCCCCGGTGCCGATCGCGGACAGTTTCACAATCCGGCGCACCCCCGCGGCCCGCGCGGTGTCGACCAGCGCCCGATCGGTGTCGGCATCATCAGGACCGAGCACACTGACCAGGAACACCGCTTCGGCTCCCGCCATCGCGGCAGCCATCGACGCACCGTCGGTGTAATCACCGCGCACCACCTCGACACCGTCCGGAACCTGCGCCTGCGCCGGATCACGCGTCACTGCACGCACTTTCACCTCACGTCCCGCCAACTGCCGAACGATCTCACTGCCGATAGTGCCCGTAGCACCGGTAACCAGAATCATGGATCCGAGCCTGCCGCCACACACCCCTTCGCCTATAGGAGAATTCGGCACGGTCAGCACGGCGGAGGTTCTCTACAGTGGGTCCGGTGAGCACGCTGCAACTTCTCGCGCCGGAGACCGGCCCAACACCGGCGACGGCAACGTGACCGCGGCGCTGCGATCCGCGAGACCATCGGTCACGGACGATACGAGCGAGGCGCGACCCGCGGAACTCGGCGCAGGGATGGCGCGCCTGAATGTGCTGACCGCGGATCTCGTCGAGTCGACCGTGCGGGCTCCGGAGTCGTTGCGGCCGTGGATCACCGAGCTCGGCCACATTCCCACGGTGACCGACGTGTCCGCACCGTTCACTCATATCCCGCATACCGCGACGACTATCGTGTTGCGCACCGAACAGTCCGGCCGCCGCAACGCGCTTGTGCTCGGCCCGCAGACCCGGGCCACCTACTCGGTGAGCGACAAACCCGCTGGTTGCATGCGCCTACGCCTCGCACCGGGCGCTACCCGCCAACTCCTCGGCGTTCCCGCCGTCGATCTGGCCGATCGGGTGTTCCGTCTCGCCGATCTACCCGGTGTCGCCGCCGATCTCGTCACCGAGCTTTCCGAGCTCGCGCCGGAAGACGTGTTCCCTTTCCTGGAAACTGCCCTCCCGAAGCGTCTCTCCGACAACCCCACCGACCTCACCCACCGCCGACTGCTCCACGCCGCGGTCGAAACCCTCTCCGCCGCGACAACTCCGGTGCACACGCTCGCCACCGACCTGTCCGTCAGCGAACGCCAACTCCGCAACCTCTTCACCGCGGGCGTCGGTGTCTCCCCCAAACACTTCGCCCGCATCGGCCGAGTCCGCACCGTGCTCGCCCACGCCGGTAACACCCCTTGGGCTCAAATCGCCGCGAATTCGGGTTACTACGACCAATCCCACATGACCGCCGACTTCCGAACCCTCATGGGCGTCCCACCAGCCAAGTTCATCCAGGGACACCTCCCCGCCCCGACTCCTTGCAAAGCGCCTGCCTGACCGCAGGAATGAATCCCGTCGACGGGTGTTGGTAGTACGCATGCGACTCGATGATTCCGCACGTGAACTGATCGGCGCGGGGGTTGATGCGACGCTGGTGACGATCAATGCCGACGGCAGCCCGCAAGTTTCCGTGGTGTGGATTGCCTTCCAGGAAACGCCGGACGGCGACGAGCTGGTGACGGCGCACCTGGGCGAATACCTGAAAGTGCGCAACGTACGGCGCGACAGCCGGGTAGCGGTGACGATCCTGTCCAAGGAACCCGGCGAGCTGATGCGCCCCTACCTGGCGATCAAGGGCACCGCCCGCATCGTCGAAGGTGGCGCCCCCGAACTACTTACAGAGCTGGCACAAACCCTCGCCAGCCCCGACGTCGACTTCCCCCCGAAAGACGCCCCTCCAGGCCTCCTGACCCGCATCCGCATCGACAAAGTCGGCGGCATCGGCCCCTGGGCTTCCTAGAAGTGGGACATCGGCGAGGGCGCTACTCGGCGTTCCCCTCGCTCATGTCCCGCCTACTCGTCGGCTGATTCCCTGCGGGCGGCGCGTTCGGCGATTTCGGCGGCGTCGAGGGCGTCGGCTTCCTCGAGGGTGGGGGCGCTGCCGCCGAGGCGGGCCGGAACCCAGTACGCGCCGGGCTCGTGGATGTAGTCCTGCTGCAGGTCCAGCAGCATTGCCTGCATGGTGGAGCGGAGTTCCGCGGTGAATTCCGCGGCCGGCTCGTAGGGCTGGATCGGTTTGCCGACGGCGATGGAGATCGGGGTGTTGGTGCGGCCCAGACGCTTCGGGAAGCCCTTGGTCCACACCCGCTGCGCGCCCCAGATGACGATCGGGATCACCGGAACCCCGGATTCGATGGCCATGCGGGCCGCGCCGGACTTGAATTCCTTGATCTCGAAGCTGCGGCTGATCGTCGCCTCGGGGTACACGCCGACCAGTTCACCGCGCTTCAGGTAGTCGACGGCGGCCTTGTAGGAGTCGGCGCCGGCACCCCGGTCCACCGGAATGTGCTTGAGCGCCCGCATGATCGGGCCGGAGATCGAGTTGTCGAAAACTTCCTTCTTGGCCATGAACCGGATGTAGCGCTTGGGGGTGCGCACGGGCAGGCCGGCATAGGTGAAGTCCATGTAGCCGGTGTGGTTGACCGCGAGCACGGCGCCACCCGAGGCGGGGATGTTCTCCGCGCCCTTGACAGTGAACTTCAGACCTTCGACGAAGAAGACGGTGCGGGCAAGCCCGATGATCGTCCGGTAGACGGGTTCCACAAGTCCGCTAGCGTAGTCGCACCACTCCGGATCCGGCAGGGTCGGGCAGCAGTAGCGCGGCGGCACCCCATACGGCAAAGTGAGCACCGCAATTCCGAGTGAAGGAAGAGGATCGTCGAAGTGGAACGCGCTCGGCTGAAATCGCCTGTCCGCCAACGGAACACCCAACGCGACCGGCGTGCGTCGCTGAGCGGTCTGGCGGTAGCCGGGGCATTTCTGCTCGCCGGTTGTGATTCCGTCGCCGGAATTCCCGGGGACGAACCCGGTCCCGTTGTCTCGCAGGCACACACCACGCCACCGGCCGCGATCCCTGCGCCGGTCACCCCGACCCTGGCCCCGCCGCCCGCGGACGCTCCGCCGGTCGGCGCGGTCCCCGGCGTGCCCGAGGCCGCGCCCGCGCTGCAGCGCTGGGCCGCGGATCTGAGCTCGAAAACCCTTGCCGAGCTGCAGGACAAGTGCTGGATCATCCCACCGCGGAGCGCGCAGGAGATGTACGCCGACGAGGCGACCATCCTGGAAGCGCTCGCCAAGCCGGGCACCGCGACCAAGAACACGGTGACCTGGAAGAGCGCCGACGCGACCGTCACCGCCGAACGGGACGCGGTCACATCGGGTTACGCCTGCCCGCGCGTTTTCCCGGCGGGGGCACAGGTCGGCTATGACGACGCCGACGCCCGGCACACGGTTCGCCGGTATCTCTCCCGGTTCGTCGGCAGCCCGCTCGACCCCGCCGACAAAGAGGGCGACTACCCGCTGCTCTGCAACGCGAACCCGGCCAGCTGGGACCCGAACGGCACCGGCAAACCCATCCCCGCGCCCCTGTTCAACAACTCCGGCCGCCTCACCGGCACCACCAAGTTCGCCGATCAGCAGATCGGTTCCGAACGCTTGCGCGGGGACTACATCGCCGTAACCGTGCCGGTCACCAATTCCTCGGGCGCCACCCAGACCCGCACATTCACCCTGGTCGAACAGCCGGAGGGGTACTGCATCGGGGATGTTTCGGGCTAGCCGTACCCTGGATGACTGGTAACGGTAGGAGGAGCAGCTCGTGCAGATCACCAGCGTCGGACACGCCGGATTCCACATCCGCACCGCGGCCGGGACGATCCTTTGCGATCCCTGGGTCAATCCCGCGTATTTCGGGTCGTGGTTCCCGTTCCCCGACAACACCCGGCTGGACTGGGACGAGCTGGGCAATTGCGATTTCCTCTACGTCTCCCACCTGCACCGCGACCACTTCGACGCGAAACTGCTGGCCGAGAAGGTCAACAAGGACGCGACCGTGCTGCTGCCGGACTATCCGGTGCCGGATCTGCGCCGGGAACTGGTGAAGCTGGGTTTCCACCGGTTCTTCGAGACCGAGGATTCGACCAAGCACTCGCTGAAGGGTCTGCCCTGGCGCGCCGAAGTCCCCGAGGACACCGAGCTCGACATCATGATCGTGGCGTTGCGCGCACCCGCCGACGGCCCGATCGGTGACTCCGGCCTGATCGTCTCCGACGGCGAGACCACCTGTTTCAACATGAACGACGCCCGGCCCGTCGACATGGATGTGATCCACGACTCGTTCGGCCACATCGACATTCATCTGCTGCAGTACTCGGGGGCCATCTGGTACCCGATGGTCTACGACATCCCGTCGCGCACCAAGTCGAACTTCGGTAAGCAGAAGCGCCAGCGCGGTATGGACCGGGCGCGCAGCTACATCGAGCAGGTCGGCGCGACCTGGGTGGTGCCGTCGGCCGGTCCGCCGGTGTTCCTCGACGACGAACTGCGCTACCTCAACGACGATCGCGGCGACGAGGGCAACATCTTCCCGGATCAGATGACGTTCCTGGAGCAGATGCAGATCCACGGCAACGCGGGCGGGATCCTGATGATCCCGGGTTCGGTCGCGGAGGTGCACGGCAAGGATCTCTCGGGGCTGACGCATCCGAGTGATCCGGCGGCGATCTACGACCACAAAGCCGACTACATCGCGGACATGGCGCAGCGCCTCGCGCCCGTGCTGGCCGCCGAAAAGGCCTCCTGGGCAACGGGTTCCGAGCCGTTCCTGGAACGGCTGAAGGCGCTGTTCGAGCCGATCATGGCGCAGTCGGACCTGATCTGCGACGGTATCGGTTACCCCGTCGGCCTGGTGCTCGGCGACGAGACCGTGGTGCTGGACTTCCCGAAGCGTGTGGTGCGCGCGCCCATCGAGGGCGAAGGCAAGTACCGCTACGGTTTCCGCATCGCGCCGGAGCTCGTGCGCACGGTGCTGCGCGACAACGAACCGGACTGGGTGAACACCATCTTCCTGTCCACCCGCTTCCAGGCGTGGCGCATCGGCGGGTACAACGAATTCCTCTACACGTTCTTCAAATGCCTCACCGATGAGCGCATCGCCTACGCCGACGGCTGGTTCTCCGAGGCGCACGACGACACCGCGTCCACCGAACTCGGTGGCTACGAGGTGCAGCGCCGCTGCCCGCACCTGAAAGCGGATCTGTCCAAATTCGGTGTGGTGGAAGGAAATACCCTCACCTGCAATTTGCACGGGTGGCAATGGGATCTGGAGTCGGGGCGCTGCAAGACCTCCAAGGGACACGAGCTGCGCTCGCGCCGACTCGACGAGACCGCTACCAATAGCTGACGCGCCGATCCGGCCGGCACCCTCGCGGTACCGGCCGGAGGCGGAAGCACAGCCTCAGCTCTGGACCTCCGAGTCCTGGAGTTCACGCGTGAGACGCGAGGACCACGGGCACCAGAAGCAGCCCGGTAGGAACGCGCCGCACGCCTCGTCGAGGTAATCCTCGGTGTATTGAATGCTGGCGTCGCAGACCTCGATGGCCATGGTGAAGAAGGTGATGGTGTCCGGGTCGAAGGTGAAGGACCAGCCCGGGTTGTAGGGCTCCGACCGCTTCCGGATCTTTCCCATCACATGCGTCGACATCGTTTCCTCGCCGGAAATAATGCGACGCGCCTCCTGGATTCGCTGTTCATTGTTCAGTTTGAAGACGAATTCTTTACCGGAGTAGTCGGTAAAAGCGAAGTAAGCCATGGCATTTCCTCTCGGCCGAGCGATCTTCCGGAAAAACCTGCCCTCCGATGGTAAGCCGCCGTCGCGCTCCACTTCTCACGAAATCGATTGTGCGCCAACAGATTTAAGATACCGGCCCGTTTTGTCCGATTGAAACGGCGGCGGCGAGATCAGCTACCGCCGGTCCGGTACCCGCTGCCCGTTTTGTCTCGGGACCGGCTGCCGCCCCGTGTTTTTCGCCTGCATGATCAGCTCTCGCACCGCCATGGCGCCGCGGGCGACTTGGCCGGCAATCCGACCGTCCGCTCTGATCAGCACGCCCGACGGCGTCCCCCGCACCCGGTAACGCAGTGCGGCCTCATTGCCCTGCTGCACCAGGACCGGAATCGCACCGAGCCCCTGCTCCGCGCCCCAGCGCGCGTGCTCCGCCAGATCTCCATTGCCCACCACGGCAATTCGCAGCGCTTGTTCGGTGCGCTGCTGCCATCGTGGCAACTCCCGGGCCAGCGCCGCACACATTTCACAGCCGGGATGTACGAAGACCAGCAGCACCTGGCGGTCGTGCGCCAGCAACTCCGCCAAGCTCACCCGATCACCCGCGGTCCCGAGCAACTCGAACTCCGGCGCCACCGCCCCCACCGGCAGCCCCTCCGCTCCCAGTGTCGACAAGGCCTGCTCATCCAGTCGCCACCGCAGCGTCTGCACCTGCCCGAACCCCCACACCAGCAAAGCGGCCAGCACCGCGACCACAACCAGCCCGACGGCGTGATCCGCGGGCAACTCCCCCGGAACGCCCTGATACACCACCGAACCCACCGCGGCGAGCACCGTGAACAGCATCAACACCGCATTGCGCACCAGCGTCCGTCGTCCGATCGGCGCACTGCCGGCCGCGCCGAAACACGAACAGGCGGGCCGTTTCCCCTGCGCCAGCAACCTGGCCATCGCGGCGGTGAACACCGCCAAGACCAGCAGCGCGGCCACAGCCGCCCCCACCGCGGTCCACGGCGCCAGCACTCCCACCGCCAAGCCCGCCTCCAGCACCGGCAACGCCCACGCCACCGCCGGTCCCCATCGGACCGGCACGCCGAAATCGACCACCGCCTGCCGGGCCCCCACCCGATCCGCCAGCTTTCCCCAAGCCGCCAGCCCGAACACCACAGCCAGCCCCAACCGCACGACCCACACCCCGTACTCGGCCATTCCCGCACCATCCCACACCTGATGCGGTGTTGAATCATGAATGGCAAGAACGCTTTTCGCCGCAGACGGCACCTGACCGTACGGTTTGGCATACCCAGGACCAGTGCGGACCGCAGGGATGCCACGTCAGCTCATGGCGACCGCATGGGTTGCGGTTCGGCCGGTCCGGATCGGCGAGCGGCGATGACGACCGCCGCCAGCGTCAGCAGACAGCCGAGTACCGAGAGTGGTGACAGGCCCGCGCCGGTCGGTGTCAGCAGGTCGAGAGCCAGTGCAGCTATGAGCTGACCCGCCACCGACGTGAGTCCGAACAGCAAGACACTGATCCACCGCACGGTCAGCGCTGCCAGCGCGATGAAAGCGACACCGATCAGTCCACCGAGGTAAAGCCATGGGGTGGTGGGTAATTCAGCTGGTCCCCCGATGGTGACCAGGACCAGCGATTCGATCGCGAGCAACGCGATCAGTCCCACGCCGAAGTTCGCCAACGTGGCCGAGAACGGCCCGCCGACCGCACCCACTCGCCCGTTCACAGCCTGCTGCCACGCCAGCCCGATTCCCGCCACCGCAGGCATCACGATGAGCAGCACCGCAGGAACGTTCCGCAGCGAATCCGGCAACGCGAGCCCACCGCCCGACCCACCGGACCGATGCAGCCCCGCCAGCAGCACGGCACCCACCGCCAGCACCGCACCACCAATCCGCATGGCAGTCACCGGAGTACGTCCACTGGGCGCCAGCCCGAGCCGATCCACCACCAAACTGCTCACCAACTGCCCCGCCACCGCCGCCACCGTAAACGCGGTAACCCCGATCGCCGCCACCGTCAGCCCCTGACAAGCAACGAACAATGCCCCGAACAACCCGCCAAGCAACTGCCAAGGCCGCAACTCCCCCTCGGCCAGCCCCCGCCGCATCCGACCGAACCCAGCCCGCAACCGCCCACTGACCGCGAACGCCACCCCCAACGCCACCAGCCCGACCGCGAAACTGACACCCGCCGCAGCGATCCCATCATGCAGCCGCGCCCCCAGCGCCCCATTGATCCGACTCTGCACCGCCACCCCGGCCCCGATACAAAACCCGAACACCACCCCCAACCGCGTCCGCCCATTCACTCCCGCACGGTACCGCCGCCCGTCGAAACCGCCCCGCGCCGACACTTCGCCCGCCAGTCATCGGCCGCCTGGGTGGCTTCCGTTGATGCTTCGCCCTGCCAGTCAGCTGACAGGGCGGCGAAGCGACGGACTGCGTTGTGCGAGCGCTCAGCCCGCGCGGAGGGCGGGGCGGGCGTAGGTGTCGTGGCGGGCGTAGGTGCGGTCGCCGCCGTTGCGGGCGATGGAGCCGCGGACCAGGCGGGTGCGGATGCGGGCGCCGAGGTTTTCCTGGAAGCGGGTGGCGCCGGGGATGAGCTGGCGGGGGATTTCGAGGGCGCCGTTGACGACGGCGGTGGCCAGGACGGCGGACTTGAAGAGGGTGCGGTCGGGCAGGCCGAGGAAGTCGGAGTTGCTGGGGCCGAGGACGATTCGGCTGTAGGCGGCCATGTATTGGGTGACCATGCGGCGGAAGGTGCGCTGGGCGATGGTGTCGGTGCCGACGAAGAGGCCGCCGGCGGCGGGCAGCAGGGCTTGGGCCAGGAGCCGGGAATCGTTGTCGGGGATGAATTCGGTGTCGGCGAGGATCCAGAAGGCGCGCCAGGTGTCGGTTTCGTTGGTGGGCAGGATTTCCTGGTCGATGCCGAGCAGGAAACCGACGTAGCGCCACAGGTGGAAGACCGACTCCTTCTCGGTGGCCGAGAAGCGGAGGCCGAGGGCTTGTGCGCCAACGAGATTCGCCATGGAGAACAGGGTCAGGGTGCCGACGGTGAGTACCTGGTTGATCGGCTGGTCCCAGGCGTCGTAATCCCAGTCGGGGCGGTGGTTCATGCCGGAACGCACCAGCGCGTGCATCAACCGCACCCGCAGCACGCTCTTGTAGCCGACCGCTTGCCGATCCAGTTGGCCGGGCGTGGTGACATCGAGCCACCACTGGGTGGTTTCGGCCAGCCGACGCGGCGCCATAGCGTCCAGGTCGCCGGTGCCGACCAGGGTCTTGTCGGCGCGGGACGCGAGGTAGCCGCCCATCAATGCGAACATGCCCATCGCGATGCCGCCCCACACGCCGGTGCGGCCCACCACCCGGGCGCCACGCTCGATCTTGGCCCGATCCAGCCAGTACGGCTCCGACTCCACCTGGTCGAAGAAAGCCCGCAACTCGGCGGGCGCATCCGGCACGGCGTCGACCCCGCGCTCCACCGCGATCTCGAACATCCGCCGGCCCTCCCCGACCGGCAACCGCTTGATCATGGCGACCACGTCATCGGCCAGTGGGTCCCCGACCTGCGCGAACTTCCGGAACGAATCCCGCTGCTCCGCGGTGCACCGCAGATCCCCGGGCGAGAACACCGGCACCGCGTACTTGAACGGGAACTCGGTGAACAGCGGCGGAGTCGGCAGGAAGTTCCGGTTGTCATGCGCCATTGCATTGCACCCATCGGCTCGAAACGGTCCGCACCCGACCCCATCGTCGAGCGCATCTGATACCGACGGTCTCATACAATCAACCATCTGGCAACGCCTCCTGCCAGATGGCGCGTCACGCCTTGGGCGGCAGCCAGGCGGGGGTGACCAGGGCGATGGCGAGCATGAGGACGCCGAGCAGGGCGAGGGTCGTCGCCATCGACAACCAGATCGTGGCCAGGGCGACGAAACCGAAGATCGCCAGGGCGACGACCTCCGACAGCAAGCCGGATACCGAGGTGACGGTCGCGCGGGCGGGACCCTCGATGGAGTCCTGTAGGCGTGCTTCGGCGACGACGCTGCTGTTGTAGACGATGCCGTAGCCGACGCCGATCGCGGCGAATCCGAAACCGGTCAGCAAGTAGACCGACTGCGGGTGGCTCACCGCCAAGCCGGTTACCAGCGAACCAGCGATGAACAGCGCCGAGCCAGCCACCAAAGCCACCGCCATCGTGCGCGCGGACATGCCCTCGGTGCGCCCCGCCAGCAGCGCACCAGCCATCGAACCCAGCACCGTCACCCCGACCAGCACCGCCACCACCGCGGTCGCCGCGCCCGCCGACTGCGCGAGCAGCGCGAAATACTCGTCGTAGGCGGTGATTCCGTACAGCAGCGACCCGAGCAGTACGCCGTAGCGCACCCGCCGCACCCGGATCGCCTCACCGATACCGGTGCGCAGCATCAGCAGATACCTGGCGAATGTCGACTCCCCCCGCCCGCTCACTTCACCCGCGCTGGATGAGGTGGGATCGCTGACCTCCGGCTTACGCGTCGGGCGCGCGGAATCCACCTTTAGTGCGCCACTCAGGCGAGCCGAGTCCAGCTGTGCCGCTGCGGGACTCCGCCCCGGCGAATCATCCTCGGCTGCCTGCTCTTCCAATTCATCCACAGCCCCGGCTGATACAGCCATAGGTGCACGCGGCAACGAGAGCGCGACCAGCGCGTGCAAGACCGCCACCACCACGCTGGACCAGCCGACGAGGGCGTAGCCGCCCCAGGCGTAGAGGGGTGCGGCGGCCATGATCGCGACGACGACGGTTATTTCCTGGGCGGCGCGGGTGTAGCCCATGATGCGGGGGTAGGCGGTGCGTTCGCCGCGGGCGACCAGGTCGTCGTAGACGAGGGCTTCGAAGGTGCCGGATTCCAAAGCTCCTGCGGTGCCCCACAAGGCGAAGCCGATCGCGAAAGCGAGGTAGGACGGTGCGACGGTCCAGACGGTGAAGCCGATGGCCATCAGGACCGCGCTGAGGATGAGCAGCACGCGGCGCGACACCGTGTCGGCCCATGCACCGGAAGGCACCTCGAGCACGAACGCGGCCAGCGACCAGATTGCCAGCAGTGAGGAGATCTGCGCGACGCTCAGGCCGTGGTCGGCGAACAGGAGGGCGTACAGCGCGTACAGCGGAATGAGGTCGCCGGAACCTTTGAACAGCACCGCGCGCAGCGTGAGCCCGCGGACTCCATAGTCGGGACCGCGCTCAGGCTTGGCGAAGCTGAAAGGTCAACAGCCGTAGATGAGCATGCGCATGTCAACAACTTCACCGCAAACCACCAACCCCGTCAACCCATTTATCGCCGACGGCCCACAGGTAGGGTGCACCTCGAGCTAAGGCTTGCCTACACAAAGGAGTTCCCATGATTCGCTCGTTCGCCGCTGCCTCGATGACGGCCGCCGCCCTGCTGCTTCCGGTCGGCGCCGCCGTTGTCGTCACCGCGCCGGTTGCCGTCGCCGCCCCCGCCGCGCCCTCGCCCGCTGAACTCCAGGGCAAGTTGCAGGCCGCGCTCAACGGCTCGGCCGCGGAGCTCGAGTCGGGCGACACCAGCAAGATCCGCAACGTCGGCCAGGTCATCAGCCAGATCCCCGGCTACAACTGGGACGTCTCGGGGCCGGTCACCGTCGACGGCGATGTGCTCAGCGCGACCCTGAACAGCCGCCTCGGCGAATACAGCTACCCGATCCCGGTCACCTGGAAGAACGTGGGCGGCACCTGGAAGCTCTCCCGCGAGAGCGAAGAACTGCTGGCGAGCTACGCCAACATGGCTTACTGATCAGCCCAGCGGGAGCCAGCCGTTGGTGGAGGGCATGGGGTCGGCGTCGGGGTCGCGGTCGGCGAGCGGGCCGACTCGACCTTTTCCGTCGTTGAGATCGCTGATCAGTTCCGCAACGGGGTGCGAGTCGCTGTAGTGGTAGCCCTGGGCGAGCGCGAAGCCGAGTTCGGTGAGAACCGCTGCCTGGTACTCGGTTTCGACGCCTTCGGCGATGACCTGGAGGTCCAGCGCGGAGCTCAGGGCCGCGATGACGCCCAGCAGCGGCGGCGCCGGGGAGTCGGAACGGATTGCGGCGACGAAGGATTGGTCGACCTTCAGGATGTCGCTGGGCAGCGTGGCCAGGCGGCTCAGGGACGAGTAGCCGGTGCCGAAGTCATCGATGGCGATGCGCACGCCACGGTCGCGCAGGGTGTGCAGATTGGTGATGGCCGTCTGGGATTCGGCGGCGAGCTCGCTTTCGGTCACCTCGAGCACGAGCTGGTCGGCGGGCCAGCCGGTGCTGGCGAGGATCCCGGAAACCCGGTCCGCGTAACCGGTTTCCGCCAGTTCCAGTCCGCTGACGTTCACGTTCAGCGTCAGATCCAGCTGGGCGAAGGTTTCCTGCAGGCGCGCCGCGTCGGCGCAGGCCCGGCGCAGCACCAGCTCGTCGAGGTCGGCGATGAGGTCGTACTCCTCGGCGACGCGGATCAAACCCTCGGTGGTGACATCGGGTTGGGCGTTCGACGACCAGCGCAGCAGCGCCTCCACACCGACCGCTTTGCCGCCGCCTTCGCTGAGGCTGACGATCGGCTGGTAGTGCACGTCGAGGGCGCCGCGATCGATGGCTTCGCGCAGTTCCACCGCCAGCGGCAGCTGCCGCGAGGACTCCAGCACGGTCCGGTTGCGCCCGGCCTGCTTGGCCCGGTAGAGCCCCACGTCGGCGCGCGAGACCAGCAGTGAGCCGGATTCGCCTGGCTGCCACGAGGTCACACCCGCCGAACAACCCGTCGTCACCGCGGCGCGCAGTTGCTCGGTCAACAGGATCGCGGCCTGCTCGGTGGTGTTCGGCAACAGCAGCGCGAACGCGTCACCGCCGTAGCGGGCGAGGACCTGCTCGGGCTGCAGCAGCCCCGACCAGGTGTCGGCGACCCGCTGCAACACCGCGTCACCGGCTCGATGGCCGAGGTGGTCGTTGATCTTCTGAAACCGGTCGAGGTCGACCAGCACCAGCGAAAGCCCTTGTCCGGTGCGGGTGGCCAGCTCGATGGCCGAGTTCAGCCGGCGATCGAAGCCGCGCCGATTGTGCAGCCCGGTGAGCACATCGATATCGGCCTCGGAGGCCATCCTGGTCAGAATGCCCACGACCACGCCGACGCCGAAGGTGACGCCCGCCGGGATCAGCCCGGACCACCACGGCAGGTCCCGCGTCGGCAGCACCAGCAGGCACATCACCACGGCGAACGCGATATGCGCGGCGGCCTGGGACCACCGGAAGAACAGCGCCGCATCGCAGGCGACGAACACATAGAACGCCGCAAGACTGATCGCGCCAACGGTATTCGGGAACGAATGCACCGCGATGGTCACCAGCACCGTCGCGATCGCGACGTAGACATGGTGAATCCCGTGGGGCAACCGTGGTCCCCACGCCAGCAACGTCAAACCCAGCAGCAGCGCGATCGCTGCCGCTGTGCCCACCAGCGGTCGATTACCTTCCGAACCCGGGGCGATGGCAGTGATCACCAAGCCCAGCACACCACCCATGACGTAGAACGCCCCGGTGGTTCGAGCCATAACCATTGCTGTCGCCAGCGCCGATGCCGCCCGCACCCGGGTTCGGGTATCGCCGCGCGCCCCGATTCCTCGCACGGGGAATAGCGTAAAGGCAATGATTCTCGACGGTTGCCACAACAGGTGAATCAGGCCGGGCGAACCGTTAGCTATTTACCTGCTGGCAACTTTCGGGGGTGTCAGAACCTCGGTGCCGACGAACGGAACCAGGGCAGCGGGCACCCGCACGGAACCGTCGGCCTGCTGGTGGTTCTCCAGGATCGCCACGATCCACCGGGTGGTCGCCAGGGTGCCGTTCAAAGTGGCTGCGATCTGCGGTTTTCCGTTTTCGTCGCGGTAGCGCACGGCCAGGCGACGGGCCTGGAAAGTGGTGCAGTTCGAGGTCGAGGACAGCTCACGGTAGGTCTGCTGGGTGGGAACCCAAGCCTCACAGTCGAACTTGCGCGCCGCCGAGCTGCCCAGATCGCCCGCCGCGGTGTCGATGATGCGGTAAGGCACCTCGACGGCCGCGAGCATCTCCCGCTCCCAGGCGAGCAGCCGCTGATGTTCGGCGTCGGCTTCCTCGGGCGTGGTGTAGACGAACATCTCCACCTTGTCGAACTGGTGCACGCGGATGATGCCGCGAGTGTCCTTGCCGTAGCTGCCCGCTTCGCTGCGGAAGCACGACGACCAGCCCGCGTACCGCTTCGGGCCCTCGCTCAAATCCAGGATCTCGCCCGAGTGGTACCCGGCCAGCGGCACCTCCGAGGTGCCGACCAGATAAAGATCCTGGTCCGGCAGGTGGTAGACCTCGTCGGCGTGCTGGCCGAGGAACCCGGTGCCCGCCATGATCTCCGGGCGCACCAGTACCGGCGGAATCATCATGGTGAACCCGTTGGCCACCGCCTTCTGCGCCGCCAGCTGCAGCATGCCCAGCTGCAGCAGTGCGCCGTAGCCGGTGAGGAAGTAGAAGCGCGAACCCGACACCTTGGCGCCGCGTTCCATGTCGATCAGGCCCAGCGACTCGCCGAGTTCCAGGTGGTCCTTCGGCTCGAAGTCGAATGCGGTTGGGGTGCCGACCGTTTCGAGCACGATGTAGTCGTCCTCGCCGCCGGCGGGCGCGCCCTCCTGCACCACATTGGAAATGGCGCGGTGCGCGGCCTCGAGCTCGGCCTCCGCGGTGGTCTGCGCGGCCTCGGCCTCCTTGACCTTGACCGACATCTCCGTCGCCTGCGCGAGCAGCGCCGGACGCTCCTCCTTGGACGCCTTGCCGATCACCTTGCCCATCGCCTTGTGCTCGGCGCGCAAGTTGTCGGCGGTGGCAATGGCGGAACGGCGCGCCACGTCGGCTGCCAACAGGGCGTCGACGAGGGCCGGGTCTTCACCACGGGCGCGCTGCGAGGCGCGGACCGCTTCGGGGTCTTCCCGCAGGAGTCGGAGGTCGATCATGGAGAATCAGCCTAGTCGGCGAGATATCGCGGTTTCACCTGGATATCCGTGGCCAGATATTTGTCCGGTTCGGACCGATATGCCCAGTTCCGGCCAGTTGATCATGGGTCGCGCGCATAGTTGGCCTGTGGGTACGACTTTCGACGCAACGACCATCGACAACGCACTCGCGGATCTGGCCGCCGGCGAGAAAGTCTGGGCTCAGACCTCGCTACGCAGGCGCCGGGAGCTGCTCGACGAGATCCATCAGCGCACCGGCCGCTTCGCCGAGGACTGGGTGCGGGCCGCCCGCGAGATCAAAGACCTGGACGCCGCCTCACCGCTGGTCGGCGAGGAATGGATGTCCGGGCCGCTGACCTTGCTGCAGGCCACCGCGGCGCTCTCGGAGAGCCTGACCAAGCTGGAGGCCGGCCGCAGCCCGCTCGACGGCGTCAGCCTCGGCAGCGCCCCGGGCGACCGGGTCTCGGTGCCGATCCTGCCGCACGATCGCTACGATCGCCTGCTGCTCAGCGGTTTTCGCGGCGAAGTGTGGCTGCGTCCGGGCGTGGACGCGGACACCGCACGCCGCCGGGCGGGCCTGGCGCAGCTCGACCCGACCACCACCAACGGCATCAGCGCGGTGCTCGGCGCGGGCAACATCACCTCGATCCCGCCGCTGGACGCGCTGTACGAGTTGTACGCGCACAACCGTGTGGTCGCGCTGAAGCTGAACCCGATCACCGACCCGCTGTTCACGGTCTTCGAGATGATCTTCGCGCCGCTGCTGGAAATCGGGGTGCTGCGGATCCTGCTCGGCGGCGCGGAGTCCGGCAGTTACCTGGTGCGGCACACCGATGTCGCGCATGTGCACATGACCGGGAGCACCCAGACCCACGACGCCATAGTTTGGGGCACCGGCAAACGCAAGACGAAGCTGCTGGACAAGCCGATCACCAGCGAACTCGGCGGCGTCTCCCCCACCATCGTGGTCCCGGGCGACTGGTCCGACGCCGACCTGCAATTCCAGGCCGAGCACATCGCGACCCAGCGACTGCACAACGGCGGCTACAACTGTGTCGCCGCGCAGACGGTGGTGCTCAGTTCCGAGTGGCCGCTCAAGCATAAATTCCTCAACGAGCTACGCGCCGCGCTCGAACTCGCACCGCAGCGCACGCCCTACTACCCGGGCAGCGACGGTCGCGTCGCCAGTGCGCTGGAGTCCTACCCCGACGCCGAACGGCTCGGGCAGGGACGAGTACTGGTCGAGCTGCCCAGTGGCGAAACTCCGCTGCTGCGCACCGAATACTTCGCACCCGTCCTCGGCGTCGTCGAACTCCCGCACTCCGGCGGCGAATTCCTGGCTCACGCCGTCGACTTCGCGAACAGCGAGCTCGCCGGCACGCTCGGCGCCAACGTGCTCGCGCACCCGACGACCATCCGCCGCCTCGGCATCGCCTTCGACCGCGCTCTGGAACGACTGCGCTACGGCGCCATCGCCGTCAACGCCTGGACCGGGCTCGCGTTCCTGGCCCCGCGCGCCTCCTGGGGCGCGTTCCCGGGCCACACCATCGAGGACGTGCAGAGCGGAATCGGCGTGGTACACAACGCTTTCCTGCTCGACGACGTCGAGCGCACCGTGGTGCACGGCCCCTTCCGGCCCGCGCCGCGCACCCTGCTGCACGGCGAACTCTCGCTCTCCCCGAAACCGCCGTGGTTTGTGAGCAACTCCACCGCGGCCGCGACCGGCCGCAAACTCACCGAGTTCTACGCGGGCTCCAACCCGGCCCGCCTGCCCGGCATCTTCTTTTCGGCGCTCCGCGGCTAGATCCTTCGTGGCACCGCGGTCCCGACACTGCAATGATGGATCGCGATGTCTGCAGACGATGAGCACTCCCGGTACCCGGACCCCGAGCACCCTTCGGGCGCGTCGACGCGTGCCGAGGCGCTGCGGGATCAGCTGATCATCGACCGCAAGGTGCTCGACGGCGGCAAGGTTCAGCTGCCCGCGCCGACGTTGCGCTGGGTGCTGCTCACCGTCGCGGTCGGCGCTGTCGTCGCGGCCCTGGTGGGCGTGTTCATCACCGGATTCGACAACGAGAACGGCCTGGAGGCGCACAACCCGGCCGCGCCCGCGGAGACCGTGCTGGACAAGGAATTCGGCACCGCTTCCGCCGGCGACTGCCTGAGCTGGACCAAGGCCGATCGCTCCGATCTGGTGAAGATCGCCTGCTCCGGGAAGCATTTGTTCGAGGTCGCCTCCGACATCGACATGAGCAAGTACCCGGGCGTCGAGTTCGGGTCGGGTTCGCGTTTCCCCGATTCGCTGCGCCTGACCGAGCTCAAGGAAGAGCACTGCGTGCCCGCGGTGCAGCAGTACATGAAGGGGAAGTTCGATCCGCGCGGACGCTACGTCGTCGGGCTGATGTACCCGAGCCCGGACGGCTGGAAGCACGGCGATCGCACGCTGCGCTGCGGTTTGCAGTTCTCCGGTAGCACCGGCACGCCGCTGGCGTCGACGGGTAGCGCGATCGAGCACGACCAGTCGAAGGTCTTCGAGCCGGGCACCTGCCTGGGCATCAATCAGAACCTGCCGACCGATCCGGTGGACTGTGCCCAGTCGCACGCGGTGGAGATCGTGGCGACCGTCGACCTCGCCGGACGCTTCCAGGGTCCGCCGCCGGCCAAGGAGGAGCAGGACAAGTTCGTCGAGGAGGAGTGCTCGCGCACCTCCACCGACTATCTGGGCTCCCACGACGCCATCCGCAACAAGACGCTGACGCTGTTCTTCGACTACATCGACGCGCGCAGCTGGCTGGCCGGCAGCCGGAAGCTGGACTGCATGATCGGCAAGGGCACCGACCGCGAGGGTTTCGCGCCGATCCAGGGTTCGGCCCGGGGCGAGATCCTGATCAACGGCCAGGCCCCGGTGCCGCCGCCGAACTCGGGCCGCTCCACGCCGGCGCCGCTGCCCGGCGCCGCGCCGCTCCCCCCGCAGCCGCAGCCCCGGTAAGCGCGTGGCGGTCTCCATGTCCGACGATCGGTTCGAGCAACTGGTCGGCGATGCGCTCGATCAGATCCCGCCGGAACTGGCCCGTGCGATCGACAATGTGGTGATTCTGATCGAACCTCGCAATCCGGAGGATCCACAATTGCTCGGCCTCTATCACGGGATCGCGCTGACCGATCGGGTCGATAGTCAGTACGGCGGGGTGCTGCCCGACACGGTGACCATCTACCAGGACGCGATTCTCGACATCTGCGCTGATGAGAACCAGGTCGTCGACGAGGTCGCAATCACTGTGATCCACGAGATCGCACACTATTTCGGGATTGACGAAGACCGGCTGCATGAGCTGGGATGGGGATAATCTTGTTCGAGCTTGCGGGTTCATTAAGAGCTGGGCAAGATCGCTGAAAGAAGTAGGGGATTCGATGGAACCGATCGCAGCGCTATCGCGTCCTATCACTCGAAGGGGGAATTCTCGTGGTTCCGCCCAATTGCCGCCACTAGAAGGAGTCGAGTCATGGTTGGCCTCGTAAACATCACACCCGAAGCTGTCCTGCTTGCCGCCGCCGAGCTGGATCTGCTCGCCGATCGGCTCGCTGCCGCCGGCGCGCTCACCGCTCCCGCGACGCACGTCATCCCCTCCGGTGCCGAGGAAGTCTCCTTGCTCGCCGCCAATCACTTCAACAAGGCCGCGACGAGCCACGACCGCGTGGTCGCTCAGGGCGTGCTCGAGCTGCATCACGCCGCCAATGTGCTGCGTGCCCAGCTGGCCGCGCACGTCGCCGAAGACTCGGCCAAGGCGAGCATCATGAGCGCCGTCATGAACACCATCGTCTAGGCCACGCACTACTAGCACTGATTACAGGGGAGAAATAAGCATGACCGCAGGTATCACCGGGGTGTTCTGGCTGCCCCGTATGGCCGAAGCCAATTCCATCGCACTCAACGCGGGCGCGCACGCCGTTCCGATCTCGGCCGCCTCCAGCGCGTGGGGCGCACTCACCGGCGTCTGGGTCGAGGCCACCGCGACCGTCGCCCGCGTGGTCGCCGAACTCGGCGTCGGGTTGCAGGGCGTCAACGGTATGAACGCGATCGGGAAGCTCGCCGGGTTCACCGGCTGGGCCGAGCAGCAGGGCGTGCTGGCCGCCGCCATGAGCGCCAAGGCCGCCGCCAACGCGACCGCCTACACCGTGGCGTCGATCGCCATGCCCAGCCTGCCGGAGATCGTGGCGCTCAACACCGCCCGCGCGGCCTCGCACACCACCGGTGGCGCGCTGCGTGGCGACGCCGAGGTACTCGAGGCCGCCAAGGCCGCGATGGACCTGCGCGCCGCGCTCACCATGGAGACCTACGAGGCGGCCACCACCGCCCAGGTGTCGACCCCCGGTGAGTTCTCCGACCCGCCGCACATCGCCGAAGGCGCCGGCGCCGCCGATCCGATCAGCATGGCGCTCAGCGCGGTGTCGAGCGCGGTGCAGCACGCCGGCGGCGCGGCGACCCAGGTCGCCAATGTCGCGGGGTCGGTGGCCAGCAGCGCTGTCGGCACCGGCGCCAACCTGGCCGGTGCGGCCGTCTCGGCGGTCACCGCTCCGGCCGGAGCCGGGGCTGCCATGGTCGCTCCGGCCGCCGCCGCTGTCACCGCGCCCGCCGCCGCGATCACCGTCGCGTCCACCGTCGGCGCCAGCACGGTCCAGCTGCCCGCGGGCTGGGGCACCCCGGCCACGGTCGGTGGCTCGGGCCTCGGCTCGATGCCCGCCAGCAGCAGCGGCATGCGGATGGAAAGCACCGCCACCCGTCCGGCGTCCAACCTGAACAGCCCGCTGACCCCCACCCGCGCCGCCAACGACGAGGACGAAGAGCACGAGCGCAAGTCCGCCGTCGACCTGCAGGACGACCAGTTCACCGACGGTCGCTTCATCGCCGACGGTGTGATCGGCGCCAACACCGGGCAAAATAAGTGACAATTCTGGGTGCGGGCCCCGGTCCGTCAACGCTCGGGAGCGTCGCGTTGTCGCTCGACGAGATGCAGTTTCTGATGGAGAAGCTGCAGCTCGACGAGATGCCCGTGGTGCTCCAGGCCATGGGGCGCTACGACGACCAAGCAGCTCACGACGCGGCGATGGTCGTGGCCGCCCAGTCCCTCGACGACCGGGATCTGCTGGTCGATCGAGCGGTCCACGGAGAACTCGAAGACCGGCTGCGCGTGCTGTACCGGCCGCACTGGGTGCTTTCCCTGCGCCTGGTCGTGGAAGGCGCGATCAGCCGGTTGTGCCTCGCGAAGGGTGACGACCGGGCGGTCCTCGCCCTTCGCGGGCCGGAGTCCTACGTCATCAGCGCGGTCGACGACGATCTGCCCGGTCCGATCATCGCGGCCCTCGGCACCGCCGACCCGCTCGAACTGACCGGCATGAACGCCCAAACCGAGCTGCTCGCCGAGGTTTTCGGCGACACCGGCGACGCGGCAGCCACCACGAACCGCTTGACGAAAATCTGCACCCCGAACCGAGACGCGCAAACGCTCGCCTCGGCCGTGGTCGAAATCCATTCCCACGCCCAAATTTCGGCAGTGGTCTACGGCGACGGCACCCGCGACGTCTCCGACAACCACATCGCCATCTTCAACACCCGCAACGGCCGCTTCATCGTCACCGCCAGCCTCGCCGACGACGGCACCAAATGGTCGTCCATCAGCAGCGGCACCACCGCCCGCCTGCGCCAAGCACTACTGGACCTGATGAACTCACTCCCGGAACGGGAAGACTTCCCACCCTCCGCGAAACTTCAGTAAGAGCAACCACTTTCACCCCGTCGCAGGAAACTGCGGCGGGGTGAACTGCTTCCAGCCCAGCCTCTCTGCTTTTGCCCTCCAGTACCTCAGGGCGAACGCCGAGCGAAGCGAGGCAAGCCCGAAGCAGCGCGGCACCGGGGAAGCGAAGCGCCCCCGGTGCCCATCCGACGAAATCAGCCGGACGAAAGCCGAGCGCCAGCGAGGTGTCGTCCGGCTGATCACCCCATCGGGTCGTCTTGGGTAGGGGCGGCCTTGTAGCCGAAGGGTGGCGTGAAGCGACCCCAGCGGGCGCAGTCCCATCCGCCATCGGCGCGCGGTACCAACTCGATGGTCTCGGTGTTGTCCAAGTGGTTGTTGGTGGTGAACGGCGGTGCCACCCCGGCGAGCGTGCGGCCGATCAAACGCATTGCGGCACCGTGATTTACGAGCAGGACATCCCCACCCGAATCCTCACTCAGGTACTTCGCGCGCAAGTCCTCGATGATCGGAACGATCCGCTCTAGAACCTCAAGACCGGATTCCCCGCCGGGCACACGCAAGGCGAGATCGCCCTCGTGCCAGGCGTGATAGATCTCGAGAAACACATCGTGCGACCGAGAGTCGTTGCGGCCCTCCAGATCACCGACCTGGACTTCGTGCACCCCCTCGAGCACCTGAGCCGGCACGCCGGTCGCCGCTTCGATATAACTCGCGGTCTGTCTCGCTCGCAGCGCCGCCGAGCAGAACAGCGCCTGCGGCACCGCCGATAGGCTCGCACCGAACGTTTTCGCCTGTGCCGCACCGCGTTCGGTGAGCGGTAAGCCGGGCACGCGGGTATCGAGGATCTTGGCGACATTGCCTTCGGTCTCGCCGTGCCGGACCAGAATCAGCTTGCTCATCGGTCGGCCACCCCTTTCCGCAACTGGGTCAACCATTCCGCCGCGTCCTCGTCGGACGGGGGCGGGGCTCCGGTGGCCGAGGTCGCCGGCCAGGAACCGAGGAATCGGATTCCCGCGGTGCGATGCAGCGCCTTGAGCGCTTCCGCGACCGCGGTGTCGTCGATGTGCCCGACGCAGTCGAGATAGAACCGGTAGGTTCCGAAACTCGTTCGGGTGGGCCGGGATTCGATGCGGGTCAGGTCGATGCCGCGGGTCGCGAACTCGGCGAACGCGCGCATCAGCGAACCGGGCTCGTTGGCCAGATCCAGCACGATCGAGGTGCGGTCGGCGCCGGTCGCGGCGGGCGCTACGCACGGCCGGGTGACCAGCACGAACCGGGTGATGGCTTGATCGTGGTCGGCCACTCCGGCGGCGAGCACGTCCAACCCGAGCCGCTCTCCGGCCAGCGCTGTCGAAACCGCCGCGTCAGCGTGGCCCGCCGCCACGTCCTCGGCGGCGGCCGCGTTCGAGGCCGAGGTGTAGAGCTGAGCTTCGGACAGTTCCCGCGCGACCCATTCGCGCACCTGCGCCGCGGCCACCGGATAGGCGGCCAGTGTCCGCACATCGGCCAGCCGCGTCCCGGGCTGGCCGAGAATCGTGAAGGTGACCTCGAGCTCGGTCTCCGCGACGATCTGCAGCCGCGGCCCGATCGCCAGCGAATCCAGTGTCGCCGAAATCGAACCCTCCACCGAACTCTCGATCGGCACCACGGCGCCGTCGACCTGCCCGGCCCGGATCAACTCCAGCGCCGCCCCTTGGCTGGGCGCGGCGACGCGCTCCACCGCCCCCTCGAAGGCGCCAGAGGATTCGAGCTTGGCCAAAGCCATCTCGGTGAATGTCCCGGAGGGACCGAAGTACGCGATACGCGGCACGCCTACGACATTACTTGCGTCCGGAAGGGAGGCTCAGGGATCGCAGGCTAATTCGGGGCAAGAATCCCGAGCGCGCGTGTCACGTCCGCCACCGACTCGGTTTCGACGGCCAGCAGCACCCCGCGCGCCGCCTCGACGGCGGGCGGTTTCAGCCCGGTCAGAAACGCGATATCCGGTGCTGCGAGGGCCGCCCGAATGTCCTCCCCGCACAGCGCCGCCACGGTCGCCGCGACCACTGCCACGGCCCGCTCCCCGCTGTCCGTCCGGGCGACGAAACCGCCGTCGGCGTGCGCGACTCCGGCCAGGAAGTCCGCGAGCTCGGCATCGGGCACATCGACATCGACCACCGGCGCCGCGCCCGTGGTGACCCCGGCTTCGCGCACCAATCCCTCGACCAGACTCCGCCGAGCGGGCACCGTCAGCGCCACCAGCACCGGTTCGTTCGTCGTCCCATCCGCCACCCGTCAACCGTAACTTCGCGTCCCGGCGCGGCACCACCGGGCGGCACGGCGCGCTCTGAGTCGCTGTGTGCCAATGGTTTCCCGGTTCGGCGGCACAGCGAGTTCGGGCCAAGAGGTTGCGGAAGTGATCTCCGTGACTTAGCTTAGGTTTACCTAATTCCACCGCCGTCTTCCTCGGAGGTTTGCATGCCGACTTCGACCATCGCGCCCACGACCGCTGAGCGGGTGCGGAGCGCGTGTGCTCATGCCGAGCAGGCGGTGCTCGCGCTGCCCGGTGTCGATCCGACGCCCACGACCGTGCATTACCTGCGGGAATGCGGCGATGTCGTGATCGCGGTGCCGACAGCTTCGGTGGCCGCGGTGCTGGTCGGGAACGCACGGGCCGGCGGGTCGGCGGCGGTGCTGGAGTTGACCGATCACGCGCCGTTGCCGCTGCGGGAACCGGTGCGATCGCTGGTGTGGTTGCGCGGATCGGTGCGATCGGTGCCGGTGCAGGCGCAGCGGGCCCTGGCGACCGAGGTCGCGAAGGAGCACCCGCATCCGGAACTGCTCGACGTCGGCCACACCGCGACACTGCTGCGCCTGGTGCTGGAGTCGGCGGTGATGGCGGACGCGACCGGCGCCGAATCGGTGTGCGTCGATCAACTCCGGCTCGCCCAGCCGGATCCGTTCTGCGGCATGGAATCCGCGTGGCTGCAGCACCTCGACGAGGACCACGCCGACATCATCACCCAGCTCGCCCGCCACCTGCCCCCGCGCCTGCGCACCGGCGCCGTGCACCCGCTGGCCATCGACCGCTACGGCCTCACCCTCCGCATCGAAGGCCACGACGGCGACCACGACTTCCGCCTCCCCTTCAACGCCCCCGCCGACGACATCGAATCCCTCAGCCGCGCCGTCCGCACCCTCGCCGGCTGCCCGTTCCTCAATGGAATCCGCCGA
Source organism: Nocardia sp. XZ_19_385 (assembly GCF_015355755.1). Taxonomy (NCBI): domain Bacteria; kingdom Bacillati; phylum Actinomycetota; class Actinomycetes; order Mycobacteriales; family Nocardiaceae; genus Nocardia; species Nocardia sp. XZ_19_385. Next base: position 1,134,364 of record NZ_JACVEE010000002.1, on the reverse strand, counting down.
ATCTAGTTCCCCGGCAGCGCATCCCGCGGCAACGCGCTCGCACTCAACCAGCCCGCGACCATCACCGCGGCCTCGTCGATCAGTTTCGACCGGTCCAGGTGCGCGGGCGCGTCGATACCGATACGCAAGCTGGTGGCCAGGCCGACACTGACCATGACGTAGGCCTTGGTGTCGAGTTCGTCGTCCGGCAGCGGTCCGAGCACGTGCAGCAGATAGGCGCGGGTCAGCACCAGCAGCCGACGTTCCAGCTCGCCGAAGCCGAGGCCGTCCAGGGTCGCACCGGCCGTGAGCGCACGCACCAGGGCGCGGTGTTTGGTCAGCGTGCCGACGATGCCGTGCAGGCTGCGGTTGAAGGACTCGCGCGGGTCCAGCGACATCCCGGTGAGCACGGCCGTGGTGAAGTCCTCCTCCAATTCCGCGAGCAGCCGTAGCCGCAACTGCTCGAGGATTTCCTCCTTGTCGGCGAAATAGCGATACAGCGTGCCGATGCTCATACTCGCGTGCTCGGCGATCCGGTTGGTGGAGGTATTCGCCACCCCGCGTTCGGCGAAAAGTCGAGTAGCCGACGCCAGGACCCGCTCGACCGAGTCCCGGGAGCGCTCCTGGCTCGGCTGTTTACGCCGGGCGACCATGCGAAAAACGCGAGTAGAAGTCGAGCATTTACTCATCTTAGGCTGCGTTATGGCCGCAGAACCAAGAATTCCCACCGAGTTCCGCTACTGGGACCACCGCGACGATCCGAAGGTCCAGCGAGCCCGCCGCCTCTGGCAGCGCCTGTTCGGTTTCGATCCACAACCGTCCGACGACCTGGTCCGCGCCTTCGGCCAGGCCTACTACCAGGCCGATCCGGTCGCGGAAGCCTTCGTCGACGAGGTCTACCTGGGTCCGACCGGCCCCCGCGCCGGACGCGAAATGCTGGACCGGGCACTGGAATCCGGAGTCCACACGGTCCCGGACGCGCCCGCCTCGCTGATCCGGCTGTTCGAGGAGTTCGAGACACCGCCGGACTGGCTCGACCGCGACCTCGTCGATCTCGGCGCGAAAGTGTTCCGGCGCTGGGGTACTTCGGTTTTCAGCTTCGCCACCACCAGCACGCTGGAGATGTACTCGGAGAGTTCCATCGCCAAACCGCTGTCCTATACCGGCGGTTACGCGGGCGACCGCGCGCACAAACGCCAGCTGGAGACGGTCCGGTTCTGGATCGACGTCTCCGAGCCGGGCGGCCTCGACCTCGGTGCGCGCGGCCGGCAAACCGCGATGCGGGTGCGGATCATGCACGTCTTCATCCGCCGCAAGCTGGTGCAGCGGCCGGAATGGGACGCGGCCGCCTGGGGTGTGCCGATCAGCGTCGGCGACGCGACGCTGACCCTGATGGGCGGCAGCGTGGTGCCCGGCCTGGCGCTGTGGAGTGTCGGGCACACCACCACGATCCGCGAGATCGAGGCGACCCTGCATTTCTGGCGCTATGTCGGTCATCTGCTCGGCGTCCAACCCGACTGGTACCCAAGGGATTTCCGGGACTCGGTGCGGCTGATGTTCGCGGCCTTCGTCAAGCGCGCGCATACCGCCGGGGCGGACGGCGCCGAACTGGTGGAGTCCTACCTGCCCGCCTTCGCCCCGAAACCGGGCACCCCGTGGCACAAGCGGATCCGCGACGAGATCAACTACCGGGTGCAGATCGGCTACACCGGTTTCTGGTTGCCGCCCGCCACCTACGCCGCGCACACCATGCCCAGGCGCTTTCCCTGGGTGCTGCATCCGCTGGTGCAATTTCCGTTCCAGCTGACAGCCGAGGCGGCGCGGCGCCTGGTCCCGGGTCTGGACGAGGTGGCCGACCGGGTGCAGCGCTATCGGCGAGAAGCCTGGTATCGCAACGAGGTCGGGGACGCCGCCGCGGAATCCCGTCCGGTGCAGGAGTTCCGGCGCTGACTCCCATAGATTCGAGCGTATGCATGGTGCGGCGGGGTCCGGCGAGACGGAGTTGACGGAGCGGGAGCGGCGCGGGATCCGGCTCGAGATCGTGGTGGTGCTGGTCGTCACCTTCGGGCTCAGCGGAATGAGTGCGGCGCTGTCGCTGGTGGAGAGTGCGCTCTCGCCCGGCGGCGTGGGTGGCCAGACGATGAAGTTGAATCCGTCGCGGTCGGCGCAGTCGATGCTGGATCTGCTGTTCCAGTTGCTCGGGGTGCTGCGGCTGCTGGGGTGGGCGGCGCTGGGGTTGTATCTGTTGTGGCGCAGCGGGATCGGGCCGAAGGCGGTCGGGCTGGCGCGGCGACTCCGGTGGCGGCAGGACGTGCTGCCGGGCCTGGGGCTGGCGGCGCTGATCGGAATCCCCGGGCTCGGACTGTATTTGACCGCGCACGCGCTCGGAATGAGCGTGACGATCGTGCCCGCGTCGCTGGGCGAGCACTGGTGGCGGCTGCCGGTGCTGGTGCTGTCGGCGTGCGCGAACTCGGCGGCCGAGGAAATCCTGGTCGTCGGGTACCTGCTGACCCGGCTGCGTCAACTCGGCTGGACGGACAACCGGTCGCTGTTCGCCTCCGCCCTGCTACGCGGCAGCTATCACCTGTATCAGGGCCTCGGTGGTGGAGTCGGCAATCTGGTGATGGGTGTGATCTTCGCCCGGTTCTGGCAGCGCACCAACAGGTTATGGCCGTTGGTGCTCGCGCACGCCACCATCGACACGGTCGCCTACATCGGGTACACATTCCTGCACGGCCACGTGAGCTGGTTGCCGTAACGGAATGCGGCTCGGGCAGTATCGATAGAGGACGGCTATATGCCGTTCGTGAGCCGCTTCCCCCAGCGTGCAACCCTTCGATCAGTAAAGTCAGAGTGATGAACGGCGACGACCACCAGCGAAGCAACCGACCACGCCGGATGCCGCCGCCCAATTACGTTCCCGGCTCGGCGGGTTCGCAGCATCTGAAGCCGACCGAAGTGTTGCGGCGCGACGGCCAGGCTTATGAGCCCCCGCAGGCCTACTCGCAGATGCGCCGGCAACAGCAACCGCCACCGCCGCCGCGGCGCACCCACGCACCCACCCAGCAACCGCAGCCGTACCACGAGTCCGCGCCGAAACAGCGGCGTCAAGCACCCCCGCCTCCCCCGCCCGCGGCTCCACCAGCCCGCCGGGAACGCGACCCGCGCCCGCCCCGCGCCCGCCGCAAGCGCCGGCCGTTCCGCTGGTTCCTGATCTTCCTGCTGGTGCTGATCGTCGGTTCGGTCGCCGGTGTCATCCACCTGGACGGCAAACTCCAGCGCATCGACGCCCTCGCCGATTACGAAGGCCGGGTGGGCGATACCCCCGGCACCAACTGGCTGCTGGTCGGCTCCGACTCCCGCACCGGCCTGAGCCCGGAGCAGGAAAACGAACTCGCGACCGGCGGCGAGGTCGGCGGCGAACGCACCGACACGATCATGCTGATCCACGTTCCGAAGTCGGGCAGCACCACCATGGTCAGCCTGCCCCGCGATTCCTACGTCTCGATCCCGGGCTACGGCCGCGACAAACTCAACGCCGCCTTCACCTTCGGTGGCGCGCAACTGCTCGTGCAGACCATCGAGATCGCGACCGGCCTGCACATCGACCACTACGCGCAGATCGGTTTCGCCGGTTTCGCGGGCGTCGTCGACGCGCTCGGCGGAATCGACGTGTGCGTCCCGACCGCCCTGGACGACCCGCTCGCCGGAATCAACCTGGAAGCGGGCTGCCAGGAACTCAGCGGGCCGGAGGCGCTGGGTTTCGTGCGCTCCCGCGCGACCGCGCTCGCCGATATCGACCGGATGAACAATCAGCGCCTGTTCATGTCCGCGTTGCTGAAGAAGGCGACCAGCTGGTCGACCCTGGTCAACCCCTTCCGACTGTGGCCACTGGCCAGTGACACCGCGAAGTCGCTGAAGGTCGACGAGGGCGATCATCTGTGGCATGTGGCCCGCCTGGGCTGGGCCTTGCGCGGCGACACGGTGACCACGACGGTGCCGATCAGCGGCTTCGACAACACCGACAGCGGCAATGTGCTGGTGTGGGACAAGTCACGGGCGAGCCAGTTCTTCGAGGCGCTGGCTTCGGATCAACCGGTGCCGGAGGCTCTGCTCACGCGGTAACGTCGAACACATGGCCGGTACCGAGAGTTTCCCCGTCCTGCTTCGCGATCAGATCCGGCATGGCTTCACCGCTGCCCAGCAGTGTCTGGCCGTCGCGGTCTATTTCGATTCGCACCGCTTGCCGCAGCTGGCGAAACATTGCTATCACCGCTCCGAGCTGCACCGCGCGCACGCGCTGCGGATGATCCAGTACCTGCTGGATCGGGAGCTCGAGGTGCGGGTCGGCAATCTCGGCGAGGTCCAGCCCGATTTCGAATCGCCACGCGCGGCGCTGATGTTCCTGCAGAACGCCGAGAACGCGCACACCGCACAGATCACCGAGCTGGCCGGTGCGGCGCGCGCGGCGAACGACTATCTCGGCGAACGGTTCGTCCAGTGGTTCCTCAAGGAGCAGGTCGACAACGTCGCCCGGGTGAACACGCTGCTGGCCGTGATAGATCGGGGCGCGGGCGATCTGTTCGATGTCGAGGAGTTCATCGCGCGCGAGATGCAGACGCCGGCGCGCCAAGATCGGAGTGCTCCGAAAATGGCGGGCGCGGCAACAAACAATTAGGAATGGCTGACCTCAATAAGGCTCGGCTCAATAAGGATGCACTTGGATGACACGCGCTCTGACCAGCGTTAATGTGTCCCTCATGTCCAGCCACCCAGAGACCCCGCGCAGCAAATTCCACAAACTGCTTCACGACCAGATCCGGCATGAATTCAATGCCGAGCATCAGTACATTGCGATCGCGGTGTGGTTCGATAACGCGGACCTGCCGCAGCTGGCCAAGCGCTTCTACGCCCAGGCGGTCGAAGAGCGCAACCACGCCATGATGATCGCGCAGTATTTCCTGGATCGTGACCTGAGCGTCGAACTCACCGGAATCGACTCCGCCAAGTCCTCTTTCAAGAATGTGATCGAGCCGATCCAGCTTGCGCTCAAGCAGGAGAAGACGGTCACCGACCAGATCATCCAGCTCGCCAGCACCGCTCGCGAAGAGGGCGATTACCTGGGCGAGCAGTTCATGCAGTGGTTCCTCAAGGAGCAGGTCGAGGAGGTCGCCGCGATGCACACGTTGCTCAACGTCGCGGAGCGGGCCGGCTCGAACCTGTTCGATCTGGAGAATTTCATGGCGCGCGAAATGAGTGGCCCCTCGGATGCTTCCGGTGCGCCTTCGGCCGCGGGCGGCTCGCTGTAATACAGCCTTCGATACAACTCAGGCCCGGCTCTTCGCGACGAGCTGGGCCTGAGTCGTATGCAAAGTTTTTATCAGGCCTTGGCGCTCAACGAGCTGAGCAGCTTGGTGAGCAGAGCGAGAATGCCGGAAGCGGATCCAGTGTCCATGATGTTGCCTTCTTTCCTCATCTTTCGGTGAGGATGGTCCTCACCACCACCAGCTTTCGGTGATGGGGAGAACCTAACCGAGCAGAAGTCTGAAAGAAGCGTTTTTCACAAAATTCTTCCGGCAAATTTTGGACCTGTCACGAGCGACTTCAGCGCAGAGTGACCTGGCGCGAACGCAACCCGTCGCGGGACCGGCGCTCCTCCGACGTCATCGGTGCGTCGTTGGCCAATGCCGCGGCCAGCCGCACACCGAACTCCTTGGCCGGCGCTTCCCACTCGGTCGGATGCGACTCCGGGTCCAGGTCGAACACCGGCACCAGCAGACCGTGCGTGCGGAACGAACCCGCGAACCGCGAACCCTCGCCCAGATGCAGCTCGCCCTGGGCATGCAGCCGGGCCAGCGCCAGCATCAGGCTGTCCTCGTCCTCGGGGCGCACCCAGCGGACGTGCGCCTTCTCGCCGGCGTCGACCCACCAGGCCGCACCGACGGCGTCCGGACCGAGATCCAGCCGCGCCGAGGGCATGATTGCCTGCTTGGCCTGCTCGATGGTCGCGGCGACCTGCGCGTCGGGCGTGACACCCTCGGGCACCCACCAGTCGAAGTCCTGGTGCACCGTAAGTTCCAGGTCCGCACCGGGATCGATGACATCGGCCAGGCGCGGACCACCCTCGATCGCCTCGGCGGCGGTCAGCGATTCGCCCGGCTCGGCCGACTGGGTCCACAGGATCGCGGCCGCCATATCGGCGCTCGGATCCGCGCCCTGGAACTGCACCTGGGTGCCGACGAAACCGGTCTCCTGCTCACCGGCCCGCACCAGCCCGGCCACCGCACCCGGCAGCACCGTCGCCAGCACCACCGACCGCTCCGCGGCCACACCCGGCGCCAGCTTCAACGTCGCGGTCGCCGACGGCACGAACTCCCGCAGCGCCACCAGATCACATTCGGCGGCCAGCCCCTCGAAAGGACGCGTCACGGCTTGCGCCGCCTGCTCCAGCGAAGCCTTCCGCTCGGCGAGACGCTGGGCCCGGTTCCCTCCGGGCTTAGGACTATTGCGCTTGCTCTTACCCACGGTGCGCGAGCGTAGCAGGCAGGCCCTTTCGGGCCTCGGGGTCGCTATCCGGTATCGGCGGAAGCCATTGACAGGCGGTGCAATTGGCGTGCCTTCCGCACCTGGTACAACGCCAGCGGTCGTGTGCGTCCGGGTGGCAGGTAGTTGCCTACCGGCTCGAGTCCTCGGCGACGCCAGCTGTCGAACGTCTGCCGGGACACATTGAGCATTTCCTGAAGCTGGTCCTCGGTGGCCAGCGTGGGCAGATCACGCAATCGGTAGAACTCCTAGAGATATCGAACGTAGTGCCCGATTGCTGTCAGGCCGCGGAAAGCAAAGCCTTGGTGCGGCCCGGATGGTTGGTGGCGACCCAGCTGACGCCGAGGTCTGCGCAGAGTTGGACGTCTTCGGGGTCGTCGACGGTCCAGCAGTAGGTGGCGCGGCCGGCAGCGGCCGCTTTGTCGACGAGTTCGGGGTGCTCGCGCAGGGTTTTCACCGACGGGCCGACGGCGGTGGCGCCGACCGTGGTGGCCGCGCCGCCGCCGAGGTAGCGGGAGGATTCGCCGAGCAGGACGGTCGGCAAAAGGGGCGCCGAACGACGGATGCGCCAAACCGCGGTGGCCGCGAAAGACATGACGACGGCGCGGGAATGGTCGGCCGAGGCGGGCGTCGCGATACCGAAGCGCTGGAGTTCGGCGAGGACCTTGTTCTCCACCAGGGCGCCGTAGCGGACCGGGTGCTTGGTCTCGATGAACAGCTTGGTCGGGCGGCTGCGCCAGTCCAGAACGAGCTCGATCAGTTCGGACAGGGTGAGCACGGCGGCCGGTTCGCCGTTATCGCCGAAGTCGAGTTCCTTCAGCTCGTCCAGGGTCATCTCGCTGACCAGGCCGGTGCCGTCGGAGGTCCGGTCGACGGTGCGGTCGTGCACGCAGACCAGCTGACCGTCGCGGGTGAGCCGGACATCGCATTCCACGCCGTCCGCGCCTTCGGCGAGCGCGAGTTCATAAGCGGCGAGCGTGTGCTCGGGCCGCGCCGCCGAGGCCCCCCGATGCGCCACGACGAACGGTGCGCGATTGCCCTGGCTCACTTGGCCATAACCTCCTGGTCTTCGTTCTCGACCTTGCCCGCGCCCGGCTGCACCGGCTCGATGACGGGCACGGCCGCCTCGGTGGCGACCACCCAGCGCCGGGCCGGCTTGGTGCGGCCCAACAGGTCCCGGCCCGCCAGCAGGCGCACCACCCACAGCGTGAGCACCGCGACCCCGGCGGCGACCACATCGGTGTAGACCATGAACATCACGCCGTCGGCCTGGGCCTGCAGTGAATCGGCGGTCCGCCAAAACACGGCGGCGACTGCCATGGCGCCACCGAGAATCCAAGCGCACCACCAGATCCGGATCGCGCGCAGGGCCCGCGGATTGCCGCGCTGCTCGGCCAGTTCGGTGAGGAAGACGCCGGGCCACAGCAGATTGACGCCCGGAATCACGCAGCCCAATGCGAGGGTGCGCACCGAGCGCGGATCCCGGCGGCCGGCCTGCGCGAACGCGGCGCCGCGGGCTTCGATCAGCCAGCCGACCAGCGCCACCGCGGCGAGTAGCGCGAAAACCAGGGCCAGCACGGCGGATCCGATGACGAGCGCATCGGAGGCGCGCAACAGCAGCGGCTCGATCAGGCGGGTGCGGTTGCGCAGCAGCACGCCGTAGCGTCCCAGCTCGGCGACCGCGGCCAGCGCGAACAGCGCGGCGGTGACGATGAGCAGCGGTTCCACCCGCTCGGTCCACCGCTGCCACCGGGTGGGCGGCGCGTCGGCGGTCTGCGGGGCCGGGTCGATCAATCCCCAGCGCGGGATCTGGGTGTACTTCGGTGTGGCAGTGCCGGTTCCGGGCCGGCTCGCGGGCCGCCGGGTGCGTTGGTCGGGACGCCGGGCGATCCAGCGGTAGTTGCGCCGCTCCGCGGGGGCGTCGATGGGCGCGGGCGAGAGGAGGACGCCCTTGCAACGCGGGCACCAGTGCATCGGGGTCGATTGCACGGCCCAGCGCGCGCCGCAGCGCGCACATGGTTGCACCACGCTCATGGCATTCTCCTCTGCGGCATTGTCAGTAGATCTTCGCCTGGTGGTCGCCCTCGCCCACCAGCGGGCGGCCCTGCTGCTGCCAGGCCACCATGCCACCGTTCACCTGGATGGCGTCGAACCCGACATGCGCAAGATATTTGGCCACCTCGATGGAGCGGCCACCCTGCCGGCAGATGACGTAGAGATCGACGTCGAACTCCAGTTCGTCGATCCGGGCCGGCACGTCGACCATCGGAATGTGGATCGCGCCCGGCGCGTGCCCGAGTTCCCATTCGTCGTCCTCACGCACGTCGAGCAGGATGGGCCCCGCCTCGTCGCGTACGGGGTTGTCGAATGCGGCGGGCACGGCCTCCACCGGCACCGACGGAACTTCGGGGCTTGTCACATTTCCGATCCTGCCATGCCGAACGAGCTACTGCCCCGGCGAAGCCGGGGTGGAAACCAAACCGTCGATATTCAACCTTCGGTATGTTCTCCCCCCGGCGACCCTATCGGGCAGCTTGCCCACATGGACCTGTGCATATCTCCAGCAGAGTTATCCACATAATCCACAACCTCATCCACAGGTTCAGACTTATCGAACCGCGGGCGCGGTCGCCTTTCGGACGACAGAGCAAACTTGCGGCTCAGTCGATCACATGCGTCGATGCGGTTCGACCGCAGCTCAGTTGACCGTCAGCAAACGAAGGACGCGAACGACCGATCCGAGACTCCCCTCCTGAAATCCCGGAGCGGTCATCCGCCGGTGGGCGCGGGAACCCGCGCGGGACCCGACAACTACTTGGACGGAACAACCGGCCGTTCGGTTCCATCGGAAACCGGAAACAGTGGCGAAAATGTGAAATACGAGGTTCCACAAGGTCGTATCGGTAGCCTTTATGCATGAACGTGAGCAGGGGGCTACTCGACGGATTGGACACCACCGGACTCAACACCGCTCTGTCCGAGGCGACATGCCTCGGCCTGGATGTCGACACCAAGGCGCGTGAGCTGCGCCTGAAACTCGGTGTGTTGACACTTCCTGCCGAAGGGCAGGCCAGCGACGACTTCCCCGTGCAACTGACCTTCACCGGGGTCAGCCGAGTCGCGGCTTCCCTGCGCATGCAGCGCTGGGACGACGTGGAGCCGCAGGTGCTACCGCTGCAGCTCGACGGCCTCGACGAGGCGATCCGCAGCTTCGGCGGCGGCCGGCTGCACGGCTGGGAGTTCATCGATCTCGACGACAGCGGCTGGGCGCTCTGGCGCGAGCTGCTCAGCTTCGACACCACCTTCGACGACCACATCTCCTCCCACGTTCTGGAGTTTTCCCAGGAGGAGGGCATCGATCCGCGCGAACTCGATATCCGCGTGTGGTTCGACAACATGACCATCCACGATTCGGCCGGAAGACAGATTCCGCTCGAGGAGTTCATCGCGGGTGGCAAGAACTGGTGGAAGGCCCACGACGCGGGCGATCCGCGGACCATCCGTCCCGGCATCGTGCCGCAGCTCTAGACCCGACCGGACCCACACTTCCGCGACCGCGCACCCATCAGGGTGTGCGGTCGCTTCATATCCGCGAAAAAGAGGGGTTTTCTGGTGCGCAGCGGGTACCCGGCACCACGATCCGTTCGGTAGTTTCCCAGGGGAATGAGGGGGGACCGAGCCAGGTTGCTACCTAGCGGGTGTACGAATGGTGGTTGGGTGTTGCTCGATAACGGGCACACACGGCCCGACATTAGGAAGGGACATCGTGGCTGTCTACACGCTGCCAGAACTTGATTACGACTACAGCGCCCTGGAGCCGTTCATCTCCGGGCAGATCAACGAACTCCACCACTCCAAGCACCACGCCGCCTACGTCGCGGGCGCGAACGCCGCGCTGGAGAAGCTGGAAGCCGCTCGTGAGGCCGGCGATCACGCCGCCATCTTCCTGAACGAGAAGAACCTGGCTTTCCACCTCGGCGGCCACGTCAACCACTCGATCTGGTGGAAGACGCTGTCCAAGGACGGCGGCGACAAGCCGGTCGGTGAGCTCGAGGCCGCCGTCGTCGACCAGTTCGGCTCGTTCGACAAGTTCGTCGCGCAGTTCTCCGCCGCCGCCAACGGCCTGCAGGGCTCGGGCTGGGCGTGGCTGGGCTACGACACCCTCTCGGGCAAGCTGCTCACCTTCCAGCTCACCGACCAGCAGGGCAACGTGCCGCTCGGCATCATCCCGCTGCTCGGGCTGGACATGTGGGAGCACGCCTTCTACCTGCAGTACAAGAACGTCAAGGCCGACTACGTGAAGGCGTTCTGGAACGTCGTCAACTGGGCCGAGGTGCAGGACCGCTTCGCCCGCGCCGTCGGCCAGGGCAAGGGCCTCATCTTCGGCTGAGCCTGAATTACGCTTTCGAGCCCGCGAACCTCTGATGGTTCGCGGGCTTGCTGCGTTCTTGTGGAGAAGTCGTGCAGGTGTGGTGGTCTTTGGGCGATGGCATGGCCGATGCCAAGATCTTTCGCTCATCCTGAGGGCATGGATGTGCTGGAGCGGGTGGGGCCGAACATGCTGGATATCGTTCGGCGGGACTTCTTGTGGATGACCTGGAACACGATTCTCGCGTGGATCCCCGTGGGTCTCGCGCTGCTGATCTTTCGCTTCAAACCTGCCGTGAACAGGCATTTTCCGCGTTCGCCGCTGTGGTGGGCGGGCATCGTGCTGTTCGTGTTGTTCCTGCCGAACGCGCCGTACGTGGTGACGGATCTGGTGCACCTGCGCTACGACATCGAGTTCGTGGGTGAGGGTCCGGTGGTCACCACGGTGCTGCCGGTCTACTTGGCGTTCATCGGATCCGGGTTCCTCGCCTACTACTTGGCGCTGGAGCAACTGGGGAGATATCTCGACCAGGTCGGACTGCCGAACTGGCGGGTGCCGGCCAACCTGACGTTGCATTTCCTCTGCGCGGTGGGCGTTTTCCTCGGCCGCTGGACCCGGCTCAACAGCTGGGAGCCGGTGGTGCAGCCCGCCGACACCTTCGAACGCGTGCTGCTGGCGCTGACCTGGTCGTGGGCGCCGATCCTGATCGCAGCGGTGTTTGTGGCAACCGCGGTCGGGCATTTCGTCACCAAGGCTGTGGTGGAAGCCGCGCTGGCCAGCGCCGGGCGCGGTGCGCAATGGTTGCGGGGCGTCGTCATACGGGCGGATCGGCGCCGAGCGTGAGTTCAGACACGTTAGGGCACAGCAATATTCGCATGAGGTGGTGGTTAGGGCGGGGGGTAGCCGCGTAGCCTGAGGCGGTTGGGTAGATCGTGGAGGAAAGACATGTCCGGAAACCCCCTGGCCGCCGCCGAGCCGTGGGACCTCGTCGCCGATGGTTACGCCGAAGAAGCACTGGCGATCATGGAGCCATTCTCCGCGCGCGCCCTGGAATTGGCTGGGCTGTCCCAGGATTCACAGGTCCTCGACGTGGCCGCCGGGCCGGGCACCTTGAGCCTGCTCGCCGCAGGCCAGGCCGCCCGCGTCACCGCCCTCGATTTCGCCGAGCACATGCTCGAACTGCTGAACCAGGCGGCTACGGCCGCCGGGCACGCCAACATCGAAACCCACGTCGGCGACGGCCAAGCGCTGCCGTTCCCGGACAACGATTTCGACGCGGGCTTCTCCATGTTCGGCCTGATGTTCTTCCCCGACCGCGCCAAGGGCTTCGCCGAACTCCGCCGCGTCCTCCGCCCCGGCGGCGTCGCGGTCGTCTCGAGCTGGGCCCCCGTCGTCGAATCCCCCCTGATGCGCATGATGTTCGGCGCCATGGCCGCCGCCGACCCCGGCATCCAAGAGCCCCAACCGAACTACCTGAGCCTGGAAAACCCCGAAGTCTTCGCCACCGAAATGCGAGCAGCCGGCTTCGCAGGCGTCACCATCCAACGCCACACCACCGAACTGGCTTGGAACAGCGCAGACGAAATGTGGGAGAAAATGTCCCGTAGCAGCGCCCCCATGGTGCTACTACGACGCTCCCTCGGCGAGGACCTATGGGCCGAACGATCGGCAATCATGCGGGCGTACCTCGCCCAGAACTACCGCCCCAAAACACCACTGGCGACCACCGCCTTCCTCGGCATCGGCCACAAGCCCACCCCCTGAAACGCAAACTGCGCGCAACCCTTCCGAGTCACGCACAGTTCAGGGCGAACGCCGAGCGCAGCGAGGCAAGCCCGAAGCAGTGCGGCACCGGGGAAGCGAAGCGCCCCCGGTGCCAACCCCAAACCGCGATAGCCAGGACGAAAGCCGAGCGGCAGCGAGGCTTCGTCCTGGCTAGCGCGGCGCCATGCGGAGGGCGCCGTCCATGCGGATGGTTTCACCATTCAGGTAATCATGCTCGGTGATGTACTGCGCGAGCTGCGCGTACTCGTCCGGCCGACCCAGGCGGGACGGGAACGGCACGCCCGCCTCGAGCCCCTTGCGGTATTCCTCGGTCACACCGGCCAGCATCGGGGTATCGATGATGCCGGGGGCAATGGTGTTCACCCGAATGCCGAACTGCGCCAAGTCACGAGCCGCCGGAACGGTCATGCCGTGCACGCCACCCTTGGACGCGGAGTAGGCGATCTGGCCGATCTGGCCCTCGAACGCCGCGACCGAGGCGGTGTTGATGATGACGCCGCGGCTGCCGTATTCGTCGACCGTGTCGGTCTTGGCGATGGCGTCGGCGGCCAGGCGCATGACGTTGAAGGTGCCGAGCAGGTTCACCGTGATGACGGTGCGGAACAGCTCCAGGTCGTGCGGGCCGTTCTTGGACAGGATGCGTCCGGCCCAGCCGACGCCGGCGCAGTTGACCACGACGCGCAGCGGGACGCCGGATTCGACGACCTTCGCGACGGCCGCGGAAACCTCGTCGTGGCTGGTGACATCGGCGGGAATGAGGGTGACGCCCGCGGGCACGTTGTCGCCCGCGCGCTCGATGGACTGCGGCACGTCAAGGCCGAAGACGGTGGCGCCGGCTTCGGCGAAACGCTTGGCAGTGGCGGCGCCGAGGCCGGATGCGCCTCCGGTGACAATGGCGGCGGAACCCGAAATCTCCACGATGGTCCTCTCGTTCGTGACAGCCAGTTGGCCTTTCGTCAATTGCACCCTAGCGCCTGCCCTTTGAGAGACCTAGCACCCCTCCTTCTCACCCCGGTAGGACAGTCCTTTGTCCGGTGAGTGACGTCGAATTATTCACGAACAAGCCTGTTCATCGGTGGTATTGTCGCCCGCATGAAGCTCGCCCGCCCGTCGCCCGACCACCACCCCTCGCGGAATCGCTTCGCGATGCGGTGGTTTCGGGGCCCGGGGGTTCGCGGCCGGAAAGTCTTGATCACCGGTGCGGCGCGCGGGATCGGTGCGGCGCTGGCGCGGCAGTTGCATGCGCGGGGGGCGGCGGTGGCGCTGCTCGGGATCGAGCCGGACCTGCTCGCGGAGGTGGCTCGGGATTGTGGTGAGGCGCCGTGGCGGTACTGCGATATCGGGGATCCCGCGCAGGTGCAGCGGGTGGTGGACACGCTGGTTTCCGAGCTCGGCGGGCTGGATGTGGTGATCGCCAATGCCGGTGTGGCCAAGCAACTTCCGCTGCTGGGGGGTGATCCGGCGGTGATGGAGGAGACGCTGGCGGTGAATACCCTCGGCGTCTATTACACGCTGCGTGCCGCCGGGCCGCATGTCCTGCATGCGAGTGGATACGTGCTGATCGTGTCCTCGCTCGCGGCGGCGGTGAACCTGCCGCTGGCCGGGGCGTACAGTGCGTCCAAGGCCGGTGTGGAGGCGCTCGGCAATACCCTGCGCCACGAAATCCGGCACACCGGAGCGAAAGTCGGCATCGCCTACTTCGCCGAACTCGACACCGATATGACCACCCGCGGCTTCGGCACCGCCGCCGCCCGCGCCATCCTCGGCCGCTCCACGGTGTCCGGGGTGGCGCCGCTCGGTCCGGCGATCGACGGCATCGAACGCGCCATCGCCCGCCGCAAACGCCAGGTGGTGTCGCCGTGGTGGGTGGCGGTGGCCCTGCCGATGCGCTCGATCGCGCAGCGGCTCATCGACATCGCGCTGCGCGGCGGCGTCGCGGATGCCCTGGAGATCGCCCGCACCGAAGACGCGCCTTTCACCACGGACCAGCCACGGCGGCCCCGCCGCGTGAAATCCGGCGGCGCGGCATAACCCTGCTGCAGACGCACACGAACCTGACCGCAGGCAGCTGTTTCAATGGAGCGGCAGCCCGATCTCCCCTACCCCGATCCCGGAGCCACCGAATGACCCAACCCGCCGCCCGCCAACTACCCCGCGGCCGCCATGGCTTGCCGCGGGAGCAGGTGATCGCCTCCCAGCGCGAACGCATCCTGCAGGCGATGGCCGAGGCCATGGCGGAGAACGGGTACGTCGGCACCTCGGTCGCGGTGATCCTGAAGCGCGCGGGTGTTTCCCGGGAAACCTTCTACGAACAGTTCCGCTCCAAAGAGGACTGCTTCGAAGCCGCCTACGAACGCGCCGTCGGTGGCCTCCTGACCCGCATCGCCCACGCCTCGGCCACCCCGGAAACAGCCGATAAGAACGGCACCGCACCGGCCGATCCGGACCGGATGAGCCGCATCCTCGCCGCTTACTTGGACGGCCTGGCCGCCGAACCCGCCTACGCCCGCCTCTTCCTGGTCGAGGTCTACGCGGCCGGTTCCAAAGCGGTAGCCCGCCGCGCACTCCTGCAGGAATCCTTCGTGGAACTGATGGCCGACGTCCTCGGCGCTCACACCGAAGCCCAGCGCTTCGCCTGCCAAACCCTCGCCGCCGGTGTCAGCGCGATGGTCACCACCCGCCTCGCCGCCGACGACCTCGACGGCCTGCGCGCCCTGCACCAGCCTCTCTTGGAGATGGTCCGCCGCAGCGGCGACCTCTACGGATCAGCCGTGCTCCACCCCAACGGCACCCGCCCCTGACACAGTTGCGTCGGCGAGCTACCGGGTACTGATCGGCTCCGGTGCCGGGCGGCGCGACCGGCGGCGCGCCAGGAGGACGGCGCCCGCGGTGGCGGGGACGAGCGTGGCCAGGGCCGCGCCGGCAAGCAGGCTCAGCCCCGGGAGGACGGCGGCGAGCAAGGTGGCGGAGCCGAAGTAGAGGAACAGCAGACCGGCGGCGAGGCCGATGGCGCGTTCCGGGAGGTGCTTGCCGATGAGGATACCCACGGCGATGGCGAGGGCGTCAGCGGCGACCATGCCGATGGTGGAGCCGAGCCAGACGGCGAACCAGTTGTTGTCGGTGGCCAGGGCGGCGGTGGCGAACATGGTGCGGTCGCCGAGTTCGGCCAGAAGGAAAGCCGACAGGACGACGAAGTACGGGGCCTTGGTGGAGCGCGGCGGTTTCGGTTCGTCGTCGTCGGGCTCGGTGAGGTTCTCGCGGATCGTCCAGATACCGACACCGAGGAACATCAGGGCCGCGACCAGGGCGATGGCGGTGGTCGGCAGGGCCGCGCCCAGGAAGTGGCCGACGGCGACCGAGATGACGTGCACCAGAGCGGTGGCGGTGGCGATACCGCCGAGGACGACCCACCAGCGGTACCGCAGGGCGAACGTCAGGGCCATGAGCTGGGATTTGTCACCTAGCTCGGCCAAGAAGACGATGCCGATACTCAGCAATATCGTGGCGATCATGATTGTGGCTGCTCCCAGGTCTCCGGCCTGCCGGCCTGGAGACGGGTACGCCTCCGGCCGACAACGAATGGTTGTTCAGGCCGAAGGTCTCGCCCACCGGTGTGTCACCGGTTCACGCAACCGGACCCTGGCTCGATCTGAGCGGTGGATCAGTATGTCGACTGCATGATTGGGGGCTACTCCCCTTCGCTGCAGCCGACTCTACCCGGATGCCCTCCGGTTGCCAAGTTCCTGTTATCGAAATCGCAATGCGCACAATAAGTTTGGGGTCCGACGCGCAAAGTTTCGGGTACCCGTACCGGGATCGGAGGGCACGCTCACGCGGCCAGCAGCATAGCCAGAACCGCGGTGTCGGGATCGCTGATCGGGTCCAGTCCGACCCGGCTGACCAGGGAAGTAATGGTCCCGTCCGATTCCGCCTCGACCCATGCCGCGCGATGCTCCAGACCCAGATACGGCACTCCGGGCAGCAGCACACAACCCGAGGCGGCGCCCGCGCATTCCGGCAAGGTAGGCCGGGTTTCGGAGGGCGGATGGAGCATCAACAGGGCCGGTGGCACATGCTCGGCAAACCTTCCGGGCTCCACGGCCCGCTCGCCCAGCACCGGCCCCTCGGCCAGCACCAGGCCGACCATGTCGGGCGCCGGATCATCGGGCAGTTCCTCCCGGACACCGAAAACAGTCGACGTGGTCAACAACCCGGGTAGCGTCGCGACCCGCACGGCGAGCACCAGCACCTGAGCCCATTCCTTGGTGGTATCGGGCCAGCGCCCGGAAATGACGAACCCCCGCAAGGAACCCTGCGCTTGAAACGGCGTGATGCCGATCGGTCCACTGGTCCGCATGATGCCTCCGTTCTTCTGGCATCGACTTCCACAACTGTTGGAGTCAGAGAATGAACTAGACATCACCTGGCACACAAGTACCAAAGAGTGCCAGCCTTGTGATTTCCCGTGCACCCGGCCAACCCTGTTACCAGTGAATACCCCGGCTGAAACCCCCGTAACAGCGAATGGCCGCCCCCGAAGGAGCGGCCATTCGTTAACCAGAACTTCTCAGAGCGTCCGGGTGAGCCGGTCGGTCAGGATATGGGCGAAGCGCGCCGGATCCTTCAGTTCCCCGCCCTCGGCCAGCACCGCGGTGCCGTAGAGCAACTCGGCGGTCTCGGTGAGCTCGGGAACCTTGCCCTCGTCGGCGTCTTCCTTGCGCGCGAAGTACGCCTCCTTGAGCCCGTTCACCAGCGGATGCGTCGGATTCAACTCCAGGATCCGCTTCGACTCCGGCACGATCTGACCCGACGCCCGGTACATCCGCTCCAGCATCGGCGTGAAGTCGAAGGTGTCCCCGACCAGGCAGGCCGGCGAGGTGGTGAGCCGGTTGGTCAGGCGCACCTCCTTGACGCTCTCGTCCAGGGCCTTGCCGAGCCAGGACAGCACGTCGGCGTAGTCCTTGTCCTGCTGTTCGCGCAGCGCCTCGGAGGCCTTCTTCTCCTCCTCGGATTCCAGGTCGACCTCGCCCTTGGCGATGGACTGGAACGGCTTACCCTCGAACTCGGTGACCGAGCTGACCCACATCTCGTCGACCGGGTCGGTCAAGATCAGCACCTCGCGGCCCTTGGCCTTGAAAGCCTCGATGTGCGGGGAGGATTCGATCTGCTGACGGCTCTCGCCGGTCATGAAGTAGATCTGCTCCTGGCCCTCGGGCATCCGCTCCAGGTACTGGGCGAGAGTGGTCAGCTCGGAGTCGGAGTGGGTGGAGGCGAACGAGCTGACCTGCAGGATGGTGTCGCGGTTGTCGAAGTCCGACAGCAGGCCCTCCTTGAGGACGCGGCCGAACTCCTTCCAGAAGGTCTGGTACTTCTCCTGGTCCTCGGCGTTGCGCAGGTCCTTGACGGTGGAGAGCACCTTCTTGACCAGGCGCTTGCGGATCATCTGGATCTGGCGGTCCTGCTGCAGGATCTCGCGCGAGACATTGAGCGAGAGGTCCTGCGCGTCCACCACACCCTTGATGAAGCGCAGGTACTCCGGCATCAGCTCTTCGCAGTTGTCCATGATGAACACCCGCTTGACGTAGAGCTGCACGCCGCGCTTGTGCTCGCGGGTGAACAGATCGAACGGGGCGTGCGACGGAATGAACAGCAGCGCTTGGTATTCGAAGGTGCCCTCGGCCTTGAGCGGGATGATCTCCAGCGGATCGTCCCAGCCGTGGCTGACGTGGCGGTAGAACTCCTTGTACTCCTCGTCGCTGACCTCGCTCTTGGGGCGGGTCCACAGCGCCTTCATGGAGTTGAGGGTCTGCTCCTCGGTGACCGTCTTCTCGGTCTTCTCCTCGCCCTCACCTTCGGTGACGGTGCGCTCCACCGACATCCGGATCGGCCAGGCGATGAAGTCGGAGTACTTCTTGACGATCTCGCGGAGCTTCCACTCCAGGGTGTAGTCGAAGAGGTGATCATCCTCGTCGGCGGGCTTCAGGTGCAGGGTGACCGCGGTGCCCTGGGGCGCGTCCTCGACGGTCTCGATGGTGTAAGTGGAACTGCCGGCGGCGGATTCCCAGCGGGTGCCCTCGGTTTCGCCCGCCTTGCGGGTGGTCAGGACAACCTTGTCGGCGACCATGAAGGTCGAATAGAAGCCGATACCGAACTGGCCGATCAGTTCCTCGGCCGCAGCCTCGGACTTGGCTTCGTTCAGTTGCCTGCGCAGTTCCGCGGTGCCGGACTTGGCCAGGGTGCCGATCAGGTCGACGACCTCGGCGCGGGACATGCCGATGCCGTTGTCCCGGACCGTCAGGACCCGCGCGTCCTTGTCGACCTCCAGCTCGATGTGCAGATCGGAGGTGTCGACATGCAGGTCCTTGTCCTTGTAGGACTCCAGCCGCAGCTTGTCCAGGGCGTCGGAAGCGTTCGAGATCAGCTCCCGCAGGAACGAGTCTTTGTTGGAGTAGATCGAGTGGATCATCAGCTCCAGGAGCTGATGAGCCTCGGCCTGGAACTCGAGTTGTTCGACGTGCTCTGTCACGCCGCAAATATTAGCGTCCTCGACTCAAGGTTAAACACGGGCCGTGAAATCTTCGAGGCCAGGCACTTCCACGTCCGCGCTGTGCGCCGTCGGCACCTTCGGGCACATCCATTCGCGCAGCACCATGGTGGCGCGGACGTCGTCCTCGTTGTACTCGAGCAACCGGGTGCGCTGCGACATATCCGGGTCGGCGTCGTAGCCGACCGCCAGGCGATACCAGCTCATCGACGCCTCGCCACCGGCCTCCGGATCCCGCCAGGAGAAGCCCGCCACCGGGGCGATCTTCTTCAGGCCCTTGCCGGCCGGGCAGATGAACTGGTCCGAGACGGCCTGGAACATGTCCACCCACTCGGGGCCGTCGACGAACGCGCGGATCTGATCGACCGTCGGCACGCCCGGCTGCCCCGCGAACCGGCGCGCCGACTCGTAGAGCCACTTGTCCTCGGCGGTCCGTGAATAGCAGTAGGCGGCAAAGGATTTCCCGGCCAGGGCGGCCTCGGCGCGCACCTGCATGAGCCAGGTCCAGAACTCGGCGAAGGAGCGGCCCTCGTCCTCGGTGGGCAGCGGATCCCAGGTCATGAACGGGCGATACACCCCGTCCAGCAGCGTGCCCCACAGGTAGGCGCCGTACTCCTGGTAGCTCTCCAGGTCGACATCCACCTCGACGTCGGCGCGCTTGACCCACACCCGGTCGACGCGGCGCACCAGCGGCGCGTTCGCGATCCAGGCGCGGGCGGTGACCACGGCCTCGTCGAACGGGCCGTGCTGCCAGTCGTCGGGATCCTCACCGGTCCAGCCGGCCAGATCGTCGATGGTCTCCACGCCGTGCCCGCGCAGCACATCCGCGCGCGAGCCCGGTGCGACCAGACTGACATCGCGATGCTCGGCCAGCCAGTCGGCGCAGCTGCTCAGGCCCGGCGCGGCGCGGTTCCACCACGGGCACTGCCGGCACTCGGGGACCTTCGACGGAATCGTCGGCAGTTCCCCGCGCACCACCGCGATGCGGTCGGCGTACCGGTGGTCGTAATCGTCGAGGAGCGGGCCGATGTCGTGCACCAGGATCCGGTCGAGGTGATACCCGATGACGCCACCGACCAGCGCCGGGCTGGCCAGACCGTGGCGCTGCAGCATGCGATACAGATGCGCGAGGCGCTGCTGATCGCGCGGCTGCTGGCGCAACTTGCGCGTCGGATCCGGTTTCGGATTCCACTCGTACGGATCGGAGGTGGTCGGGTGGAAGTCGGCGGGCTCGGGTCGGCGCGGGTCGGTGACCTTGTGGTTGACCACGATGACCGGGATGTAGCCGCCGCGGTCCAGATCGCGGAGCAGGATTTCCGCGCCGCCACGTCTGCCGGTGTCGGATTCCTGTGGTAGCAGGCCGCCCCAAATATGGTGTGTCGCAGCCGCACACGCGGCCATGGTGGCTTCGGCGCGGGCGCGGGCGGTGAGCGTGGGATCGATGACGACCCAGCTGTCCGGGTCGGCGGCGATCAAGGCGTCACGCACCCGCAGGCGGTGCGCGGCGGCGGCCTCGCGGCGCTGACGCACGCCCGGATCCTCCACCACGCCGCTCATCTCACGCGGAAAAGCGGCATCCAGATGCAGCCGATGACGGCACCCGATCAGCGCCCGCGCATCGATATAAGCGACCGGAATTCCAGTGGCGGACGCACCGATGCCGACCGGCCGATCCTCGGCCGAAGCGTCGTTGTTGCGACCGTCGCGGTCATCGATGCCCGAATACACGTAGGCAAGTATGGTCCCTACCCCCGACATGTCCCGCACCGGTCGACATGCGCGGGTTCACCCGATGGCAGCGATGCCCCGGGAACCGATAGGGTACTGGCAAACCGTGTGACATGGGCGGACGGGCGTTTGTGCACGTCGATCCGCCGTGGCGAACCAGCATGACGGAGGGCCTTCGATGGGGTTGTTCACGAAGCGCAAGCGGCGGCCGAGCCGCCGGGCCGAGGCGAAAGCCCTCAAGCACAAGGCTGCCTTGGAGGCCAAGTACGGGGCCAAGATCACCCGTAAGGCCAAGCGCGCGGAAGCTCGCACCCAGCGCGAGGTCGCCAAGGCGCAGATCGCCGCGTTCCAGGCCGAGGAGAAAGCCGCCAACAAGCTCGCGGCCAAAGCCGAGCGCGACCCGTTCAGCGCGGCCCAGGTCCGCAAATACCTTGGCGTGGCCCGGATCCTGGTGCCGGTGCTCGCACCGCTGGCCTACCGCGCCGCCACCATTGTCCGCGCGCAGCTCGACGCCCGCCGCGCCCAGCAGCTCGGCATCGGTATCGACCAGCTCGGCGACTTCAGCGGCCACGGCGGGAAACTGCACGCCCGCATCGCCAATACCGAAGCGGCCCTGGCGAAGATCACCGATCAGGGCGAGTTCTCCCTGGCCACCCGCGATCGGCTGGACAGCCTCAGCGCCGCCGTGCGGACCGCCGAGCAGATGCCGCCGGCGCGCCGCCGGGCCGTGCACACCTCGATCGGCCACGAGCTCACCACCATCGAGACCGAAGTGCTCGCCCGCCTCGGCGTCAGCTGAGCGAAACCATGGATAGCGCGGCGAGACCGGCATGACCAGACCACCCCAGGTCCTGGTCGGCGGTGTCGTCGGCGCGATGGTCGCCACGCTCGCCATCGCCGCGCACGGCACGGCGGGCGGTGATTTCCCGGGGTCGGCCGAGGGCGCGCTGATGCTGCTGGTCGCCGCGCTGACCGGAAGTGCCGCGGCGGTACTGCCTTCGGCGCGCAGCCGGCTCGGGGTGCTCGGGGTGCTCGCGCTGCTGGCGGCGGGTCAATTCGCCAGTCACAGTGTGCTTTCCGAATTCAATGGGCACGACCATGCGCCCGCATCGGCGCAGCTGCCGGGTGGCTGGATGCTGGCCGCGCACGCCGTCGCGACGGTGGTCGGCGCGGCGCTCATTCTGCTCGCGCAGCGGCTCTATCTTGTTGCCTCGGGTGCACTTCGGTCTGCGTTGACGCGGCCACGCGAGCCACGCCCCCAGGTTCCGACGACGGGCTGGGCCGCACCTGGCGTCGGCCGTTACGGCTTTCATCCGAATGGCGCGATCGGTCCGCGCGCACCACCGGTGCCCGCCTGACCGCCGCACCCTTTCGCAATCCCATTCGGAGAGAAAGTCTTTCATCATGCGTAGTTCTGTTCTGCGTGCCTGCGGCGCGATCGTGCCCGCCGTCGGCCTGGTCCTGCTCGCCGGTGGCACCGCCGCCGCCCATGTCACCGTGGACGCGCCCGGCGCCCAGCAGGGGAAGTACTCGGTCGCGACCTTCCGGGTGCCGACCGAGTCGGACACCGCCTCGACCACCGCGCTCACCGTCACCCTGCCGAACCTGAAAAGCGCTCGCACCGAGCCGATTCCGGGCTGGAGCTCCAAGGTGGAGAAGAACGACAAGAAGGAAGCCGTCTCGGTGACCTGGACCGCGGATCCCGGTAATCCGGGCGTCGCGCCGGGCCAGTTCCAGCGGTTCGTGCTGTCGGTCGGCCCGCTGCCGAAGGAAGCTACGGTGAGTTTCCCGGCCAAGCAGACCTACAGCGACGGCAAGGTCGTGGCCTGGGATCAGTCGGCGAAGTCCGACGGCTCCGAGCCCGAGCACCCCGCGCCGACGCTGACGCTGGCGGCGAGCAAGGACGATCCCGAGAACGGCCACAAGGTCGACACTGCCGAGGCGAGCGCGGCCAAGACCACCGACGACACCGCGCGCTGGCTCGGCGGCGCCGGACTCGGCCTCGGCATCCTCGCTGTCGCGCTCGGCCTGGGCAACGTCATCCGCGGACGCAAGTCGTGAAGCGCGCCATGACAACCCGGGTGCTCGGCGCGCTGGGCGCGGGTGCGCTCCTGCTCGGATTCGGCGTGGCCGGTGCGGGTCCGGCGGCGGCGCACTCCGCACCGGTCGCCAGCGTCCCCGCCGACGGCGCCAGCATCGACGCCAGCCCCGGGAAGGTCTCGATCACCTTCAACGAGGACCTACAGCCCAACTTCCCGTCGCTAACCGTGGTGGGCCCGCCGGACCGCAACCTGTGGTCCAAGGGCAGCCCGGTGGTCGAGGGCAACACCGTCAGCGTGGACGTCGGCGATCTCGGTCCGGCCGGTGAGTACACCGTGGCTTACCGCATCACCTCCGCCGACGGCCATCCGGTCAGCGGCACCAGGACTTTCACGCTGACCAAAGCCGGCGCCGGCAGCCCGGGCCCGCGCGCGGACGCCAAGGCGAACGCCGACGGCGACGACGAGGACGGCGGAGTTCCGTTGTGGGTCTTCGTCGCCGGTGCGGTCGCGCTGTTCGGCGGCGGTCTGGCCTTCGCGCTGTTCGGCGGGAAAGGGAAAGCCGGCAAGTGAGTAGCGGCAGCGGCGGCCGGGACGCGGGAACTTTACTGGTGCTCGTCCCGGCCGGGCTGCTCGGCGTCGCCCTGGCATGGGTTCTGACCAGCCAGGATTCGGCGACCGTGGAGGCGACGGTGCGGATGCTCGCCGACTGCCTCGGCGCCACCGTGCTCGGTCTGGCCGCGCTGCCGCGCCTGCACGAACGGCTGGATCCGCCGTGGCGGCCGCTGGCCGCGCTGGCCGGAATCTGGTGTGTGACCGAGGCGGCGGTCCTGGTTTTCGACGCCGCCGAGGTGGTGGGTGTGCCGGTGCGGCGACTGAGCGCGCACCAGTTCGGCACCTTCCTCACCGACATCAGCGGCGGCCAGATCGGGATCGCGATCCTGGTCGGCACCGCGGTGGTCGCGGGTTACGCGGCGCTGGCATTCCGGCGGCCGGATTCCGCCTCGACCGACCTGGTGCTGGTATTCGCCGCTGTCGCATTGGCTTTGCGGCCGATCACCGGTCATATGTCACAGCAGCCGTTCGGTTCGGTGCTGGCCGCGGTGCACGCGCTCGCGGCGGCGGCCTGGTTCGGTCTGCTCGTCGCGCTCGCGCTCGTGGTGCGCGCCCGGGGCGAGTGGGCCGCGGTGCTCCCCCGCTACTCCGCGGTCGCGCTGCCGCTGGCGGGCACGGTCGCGGTCAGCGGCCTCGTCAACGGGCTGGTCCGCATCGAAGGCCTCACCCCGTTGGTGACCACCGGTTACGGGCGCATTCTGCTCGCGAAAGCCGTTGTGCTGGCGGGTCTGCTGGCCCTCGGCTGGTGGTGGCGCCGCACCTGGGTGCGCCGGGCCGCCGACCATCGGATGACCGCGGAATCCTCGCTGCGGCGGGCCGTGATCGAGGTCTCAGTGATGGCATTTGTCTTCGGTTTGGCGGCCACATTGGCCGTCACAGCCTGAAGAGCGACCCGCTATAGAACCCGTTACAGTGGCCCGCATGACCGAAGTCAAGATCATCGAAACCTGTGCGGCATCGGCCGAATCCGCGTTCGCCTACATGAACGACTACCGCAATCTGACGAAGTTTCTGTACGGCATCCAGTCCTTCACGCCGGTCGGTGCGCAGGTCGAAGGCGTCGGCGCCGCGTTCGACGGGCAGCTGAAACTCGGCCCCGCCTCGCTGAAGTCGCGCGTCGAGGTGAACAAGTGGGAAGAGAACGCCGCCATCGGCATCACCACGATCAAGGGTTTCGAGATCAACTCCACCTTCCGGTTCCACGCCAAGAGCGCCGACGAGTGCACCATCGACGCGATCGTCGACTACCGGGTGCCGGGCGGTCTCGCGGGCAAGGCGCTGGGCCGCACCATCGAGCCGTTCGTGAAGATCGCGGTCAAGCACACCACCGAGAACCTGATCAAGCAGATCACCGAGTTCCACCGCACCCGCGCCCAGCAGCCCGACGCCCACTGACGAATGCCTACCGGCCGCCCAACGCCGTGCCGCCGGGATATCTAGTGGGATGCTGAACGCATGACCGAGCGGACCACGCCGACTTTCACCCAGCGGATCGGCTACATCTGCGGACGCACCCTGCCGCCGTCCATGTCCGACTGGGTGCGCGACGATCTCACCGGCCCCGGCGCCACCCGACGCTATCTGACGCGCTTCCTGCTGCCGATCGTGCCGGTGCTGTGCATCTTCTTGCTGGTCCCGGGCCCGAAGTGGGTGGGCCTCGGCATGATGGCGTTGCTGTATCTGCCGCTTGTCTATTTCACGATCGCGCTGCTCTACGTCTACCGGCGGCATCGTCTGATCAAGCACGGTCTCGATCCGGAACTCGCGGACTCCGACGCGCGGGCCCGCAACGAATCCGACCGTCTGGACTATGAACGCCGCCACGGTCGCTAGAGATGCAGGTCACAGGCTTAGGCTGAGCCCATGACCGAATCGAATGTTGTTGCCACCGCGGACCTAGCCGACGAGATCGGCCCGGAGATTCGCAGCTGCGATACCCAGTTCATTCAGTTCGGCGGGCGCGCCGCGTTTTCCGGCCGGATCACCACCATCCGCTGCTTCCAGGACAACCTGCTCGTCAAGCAGACGCTGAGCGAGCCGGGCAACGGCGCGGTCCTGGTGGTCGACGGCGGCGCCAGCGTGCACACCGCACTCGTCGGCGACATCATCGCCGGCCGCGGCGTGGACAACGGCTGGGCCGGTGTCATCGTCAATGGCGCGGTGCGCGATTCGGCGATCCTGCGCACCCTCGACATCGGCGTCAAGGCGCTGGGCACCAACCCGCGCAAGAGCACCCAGACCGGCAGCGGCGAAAAGAACGTGCCGGTCGAATTCGGCGGCGTCACCTTCACGCCGGGCGACATGCTCTACAGCGACCACGACGGCGTCGTGGTCCGCGCGGAGGACTAAGCCGAGACGATGGCGCGGCGGCCGGCGAGGGTGACGACGTCGCCGACGACCAACTGCCGTCCGCGCCGTAGTTCCACCTCGTCGTTCACCCGGACCAGACCGTTCGCGATCACGGTCTTGGCCTCGGACCCGGAGTCGATCAGGCTGGCCAGCTTCAGAAACTGGCCGAGCCGGATTCCTTCGTCCTCGATCGGCACTTCGACTGGATCTGACATGGCTACATGCTTACCTTGCCGTCCAACTCACCGGAACGCCCACCCCCGCCGTGCCGACTGACACGCGTATGCGACGCGCCGAGAACCGGCTGAGCGAAGCGAATCCGGCAACACCTCGAGCCAGATCCGCACGACGCACCCGAGCGCCAGCGAGGGTTCGTCGTGCGGATCCAGCACACTGGTTCGGTGACTTCCACGCAAGGCGAGCACCGCACCACAGAACACCCGCCTGAAAGATCGAATAGACCTATCCCACAGAGTTCACCCACCCCGCCGGCTGCGCCTCCTTCCATCCCCCATCGCGGCCACGGACGCCTAACCGACGTCCCGCACATCGCGGCGACGACCCTCGGCGTGTTCGCGGTTGTCTGTTTTCTGTGGAGTCTGTCCCCCGGCTTCCGGTTCCTGACCCACACGCCGCGGCACTACATCGACGACTACTACATCGACGCGCCCGACACGAACCTCATGTGGGCGCTCATCGTCGGACTGCTGGCCGGTGCGGTGGCCAGCCGCAAACGCATCGCCTGGTGGCTGCTCGTCGGCTACACGGTGCTGTGGTCGGTCGCCAACGCCCTCGAATTCGCCGACAGCGGCAGCATGCACGCGCTGGTGGCGCTGGTCGTGCACGTCATCGTGCTGGGCTTGCTGCTGGCGTCGTGGCGGGAGTTCTACACCCGGGTGCGTTCCGGCGCGGGCTGGAAAGCGCTGGGCGTGCTCGCCGGGGGACTCGCGGCGGGCTGCCTGCTCGGCTGGGGTCTGGTGGAACTGTTCCCCGGCACGTTGCCGACGGGCTGGCAGCGTCCCGGCTGGGCGGTCTACCGGGTGACGGCCGCGGTGCTGGTGGACAACGAGCACTTCGACGGCCGCCCACACCAATTCGTGAACTTCCTGCTCGGCCTGTTCGGCGCGGCCGCGTTGCTGGCGGCGGTGATCGTGCTGCTGCGCTCGCAGCGCGCGGACAACGCGATGACCGGCACCGACGAGTCGGCGATCCGCGGGCTGCTGGAACGCTCCGATGTCGAGGACTCGCTCGGCTACTTCGCCACCCGCCGCGACAAGGCGGTGGTGTTCGCCCCGAACGGCAAGGCCGCGATCACCTATCGCGTCGAACTCGGTGTCTGCCTGGCCAGTGGCGACCCGATCGGCATCCGCGAGGCCTGGCCGCAGGCGATCGATGCCTGGCTGCGGCAGGCCGACCAATTCGGCTGGGCGCCGGCGGTCATGGGCGCCAGCGAGACAGGTGCGACCGCCTTCCGCCGGGCCGGGCTCTCGGCGCTGCGACTCGGTGACGAAGCGATCCTCGACACCCGCGGTTTCTCGCTGGCCGGGCCGGAGCTCAAACAGGTCCGCCAAGCCGCGAACCGGTTGCGCAAACACGGTGTGACCGTGCGGATCCGGCGGCACCGCGATATCCCCGCCGAAGAGTTCCAGCAGGTGATCGCGCGGGCGGATGCCTGGCGGGACACCGAAACCGAGCGTGGTTTCTCCATGGCTCTGGGCCGGCTCGGCGATCCCCTCGACGGCGACTGCCTGCTCGTGGAAGCGGTGAACAGTCACGACGACGTGCTCGGCATGCTGTCGCTGGTGCCCTGGGGCCGCACCGGCGCCTCGCTGGAGCTGATGCGCCGGGATCCGCACGGCCCCAACGGCGTGATGGAGCTGATGATCTCCCAGCTGGCGCTGACCTCCGAGCAGCACGGCATCACCAAGGTGTCGCTGAACTTCGCGGTGTTCCGCTCGGTGTTCGAGGAGGGCGCGCGGATCGGCGCCGGGCCGGTGCTGCGGATGTGGCGCGGTGTGCTGATGTTCTTCTCGCGGTGGTGGCAGCTGGAGGCGCTGTACCGCTCGAACGTGAAGTACCAGCCGCATTGGGTGCCACGGTTCTTCCTGTTCGAGGAGCGCAGACACCTGCCCCGCGTCGCCATCGCGAGCGCGCTGGCCGAGGGCTTCCTGCCGCGCTTCGGGCGCGACCCGGAAACCATCGTCCACACCGGTCTGCACAGCGCCGTCCCCGCGACCATGACCGGTTTGCACGCCGACGGCAGTCCGCCGGAGCCGCCGGAACTCGAAGCGGAGGAACAGTTCCCGCGTCGCCCCGAGCAGGTCCGGGTGCGCATGGACAAGCTGGACCGGCTCAACGCCGCGGGCGTCGACGCCTACCCGACCGCCTACCCGCCGACCCACACCGTGGCCGCCGCCCGGCGTTCACCGCGCGGCACCACGGTCCGAATCTGTGGCCGGCTCTTGCGGATTCGCGACTACGGCGGCGTCATCTTCGCGGTGGTGCGGGACTGGTCCGACGACATCCAGCTGGTCATCGACCGGGACCGGGTCGGCGCGGAACGCAGCGCCGAGTTCACCGAATTCTTCGACCTCGGCGACCTGATCGAGGTCAGCGGTCAGATCGGCACCAGCCGGCAGGGCGAGCTATCCCTGCTGGCCGCGGACTGGCGGATGAACGGCAAATGCCTGCATCCGTTGCCGGACAAGTGGAAAGGCCTCGCCGATCCGGAAGCGCGGGTGCGCCAGCGCTACGTCGACATGGCGATCAACCCGGAGACCCGGGAGATCCTGGCCAAGCGCAGCGCGGTGGTGCGCTCGCTGCGGGATTCCCTGAACGGTCTCGGCTATCTCGAGG
Source organism: Nocardia sp. XZ_19_385 (assembly GCF_015355755.1). NCBI lineage: Bacteria > Bacillati > Actinomycetota > Actinomycetes > Mycobacteriales > Nocardiaceae > Nocardia > Nocardia sp. XZ_19_385. The sequence continues at coordinate 1,105,557 of NZ_JACVEE010000002.1, read as the reverse complement.
TGGAGACCCCGATCCTGCAGCAGGTGCACGGCGGCGCCAACGCGACCCCGTTCGTCACCCACATCAACGCCTACGACTTGGATCTCTACCTGCGGATCGCGCCCGAACTGTATTTGAAGCGGCTCTGCGTGGGCGGCATGGAGAAGGTCTTCGAACTGGGCCGCACCTTCCGCAACGAAGGCGTGGACTTCAGCCACAACCCGGAGTTCACGATCCTGGAAGCCTATGAGGCACACAGTGATTACCAGCGGATGATGGACACCTGCCGGCAGCTGATCCAGCACGCGGCGGTCGCGGCCAACGGGAAGATGGTCGCGCTGCGGCCCGGCGCGGAAGACGGGACCTTCGACGAAATCGACATCTCCGGTAACTGGACGGTGAAGACCGTGCACGGCGCGGTGTCGGAGGCGATCGGCGCCGAAATCACCCCGGAGACAACGCTGGAGGACCTGCGCGCGCACTGCGACAAAGCCGAGGTGCCCTATCAGCACGGCTGGGACACCGGCCAGGTCGTCCTGGAAATGTATGAGCACCTGGTGGAATCGCGCACCGAGGAGCCCACGTTCTACATCGACTTCCCGACCTCGGTCTCCCCGCTGACCCGCGCGCACCGCTCGATCCCGGGCGTGGCCGAACGCTGGGATCTGGTGGCGTGGGGCGTCGAATTGGGCACGGCCTACAGCGAACTCACCGATCCGGTGGAGCAGCGCCGCCGCCTCACCGAACAGTCGATGCTCGCGGCCAATGGCGATCCCGAAGCCATGGAATTGGACGAGGATTTCCTGCAAGCCCTGGAGCACGCGATGCCGCCGACCGGCGGCCTGGGGATGGGTGTGGATCGAATCGTCATGCTCATCACCGGGCGAAGCATTCGCGAAACGCTGCCCTTCCCATTGGTGAAACCACGATGAACGTTAACGACTACGCGTAGATTTCAGAGTGAGATTTCGCATCGGAGAACTACGCACACCGGACGAATGCACCGTCTAGTGTGGGAAACTCGGCCCCGGGAGGAGGCCGTTTCACCTTCGAGATGGGGATGGACTTATGTACCTTGACCTGCTGACCAACGCGAGCCTGCTGGACCATGCGGTGTGGGCCAACCCGGACACCCTGCTGGCGTCCGACACCTACACCCAGGCCATGGAGCTCGCCGCCAAGAAGAAGGGCCGCAAGGGCGGCGGCGGCCTGATCTTCGGTCTCATCTGCCTGCTCATCGTCATCGCGCTGGCGCTCGGCGGTTACCTGCTCTACAAGCGCAGCAAGAAGAACTAGCCTCCCCGGCTGCAGACTCGACCGGCCCGGATCGCGCAACGCGACCCGGGCCGGTTCTGTTTGCCCGCTTGCGGCAGAGTGGGGGTGTGCAGTTGATCCTCGTCCGCCACGCCCAGCCGCTCCGCGTCGTGAACGCCACCGGCCCGGCCGATCCGGAGCTGTCGCCGATCGGGCAGGAGCAGGCCGAACGAGTGCCCGCCGCCCTGAGCCAGCACCGCGTCAGCCGGATCCTGAGCAGCCCGCAGCGCCGGGCCCGCGACACCGCCGCCCCCCTCGCGACCAAGCTCGGCCTGCCCGTCGAAGTCATCGACGACCTCGCCGAATACGATCGCGACCTGCCGGTCTACATCCCGATCGAGGACGCGAAGACCGAATTCCAGGCCACCTACGAGCGAATCAAAGCCGGCCACCTCCCCGAACAGATCGACGGCCCCGCCTTCATCCAGCGCGTCCGCGACACCATCACCGAGATCGCCGCGACCACCGACCCCGCCGACACCGTCGTCGCCTTCGCCCACGGCGGCGTAATCAACGTGCTGCTCCAAGAGGTCCTCGGCCTGGCCCGCCCCCTGACCTTCCCGATCGACTACTGCTCGATCACCCGAATCCTGTTCTCCCGCACCGGCCGCCGCACCGCCGCCACCGTCAACGAAAACGGCCACGTCTGGGACCTGCTACCCCGCAACCTGACCTGACCACTCCCAGCTGATTGCCAGCTTCATCGCACCGTCATCCCAGCCTCCAGCCCTTTGATGGGTCCGGTGAGCCGCCGCAGGGCGCTCCCCCACCCCAGAGAGAGGAAACCGACGTGCGTACCAACACAACTTTCCGCCGCCGCGCCGCCCAATTCGTAGTAGCCGGCGCCCTGGTAACCATCCCCCTCAGCACCCTCGCCGTCACCGCCAACGCCCAAACCCCCACCGACGCCCCCGTCGAATTCGAAGCCGAAACCATCACCACCGCCTCCCCCGACGCCGCCGCGGTCTCCGACCGCCGCCTCCCCGCCCTCCCCACCCGCCCGGGCCCGGGCCCCGACCACAGCCAAACCATCATCATCCCCGGCCCCGGCGCCAACGCCGTCCCCGCCCTCCCCTACCCCGGCGGCCCCCGCGTCGAATACCGAGAGGGCCCCGAACAAGGCCCAACCCTCCACCTCCACCACCGCCCCTCCACCGGCTCCGCCGGCAGCAGCTAACAACAACCAGGAACAACAAAGGCCCGCCTCCCCTTTCGGGGCAGGCGGGCCTTCAACAAAGTTCACCGGGACTCAGCGCGCTCCAACGGATCCACCGGGCTGTGCGCGCCCCAACCGGTTCACCGGGACTGTGCGCACTCCGAGTGAGCTTGCGAACTCGGAGTCACCTCGAAGCAGATCGCCAGGCCGAAACCCGAGCGTCAGCGAGGGTTCGGCCTGGTGATCAAGCCATACCTGCAAGCCAGTTGCGCATCCAGGAGATTGCGGTTTGGCCGCCACCCACCGAATAACTGCCGTACAGGTGATGCGCCTGCGACTTGTAGAACTCTTCCAAGCTCCGCGCCCGCTCCTGGTTGGCCGAATCCGTCAGCTGCGCCTGCAAAGCCGGAACCCCGCCGTGCGCCATCAAATCGCTGATGATGGCCCCGGCCTCCAGCTGGTAGCGCCAGATGTTCGCCGGATTCGCCTCCGAACTCTGCGCCAGCCACCCGGCAAACCGGGTAACGAAGTCATCGGTAGCCGTCGCACAGTAAAGATCATCAACCGCGCAGATCGTCCGAGTCCGGTCGGACAGCCAGCCGAATCCACCAACCCGCGGCCCGCCCGCGCCCGCGCCGTGCGCGTACGGACCGACCTGCACGTCGGTCGGCGAACGCCGCGGATCGGAGATCAGGCCGACTCCGGCGACGCGGTCGGCCGGGACCACGCTCAACCCGGTACCGATTTCGGCCGCCAGATCACCCGCGGCATCGGCACCCTGGCTGTAGCCGACGAGAGCGAACTTCGTCGCACCACACCGGGCCGCCATCTGGCCGATGAGTCCGCGCGCGTTGCCGACGGCTTCCTTCTTGGAGTTGCCGTAGACCTCACCTTCCCAAGGGAAGGCGGTCGCCGCGTAGCTCACGTAGTCGACGTCGGTGTTGGACGGTAGTCCTCTGGTGACACCGGACAGCATGCCTGGGCCGGGCGGCTTGTCGTGCCCCGTCTCCCAGGTGCCGGGGATCGCCACCACATACAGGCTCGGGCAACCGGGAGCCGCCGCCGCGGCGCCGCTGCCGAACATCAAGCCGGACGCAATCGTCGCGGAAGCACCGAGTGCCGCGACAACCTTTTTCAGTTGCATACTGCTCCAGTTCAAACCTGCCCTCTTGTGGAGGGCGCTCCCCGACAAGTTGCCGCTAACAATGTTGAACTCGGCGGATGACTCACTAGTGCACGCCGAGTAACCACATAGTTAACCCGGTGGTATAGCACTGCGAAAACTCTCACATCCCAAAGATCCGCAGCACGCCGCTGATCACACTAAAGCCCAACCGCCGTGCGCGCCACGCAAACAGGACCGGCATGTCCGATTTCCGATGAAGATCACTCCATCAGAGTCGCTTCCGGAAAGCAAAAGCGCCTGCGGACTCGAGTCCGCAGGCGCCCTTGGCGATTCGTTCAGGTCAGCGCTGAGCGACCATGGTCGGGGTGACCGGCGACGGCAGCGCGGTCTCACCTTCCAGGAAGTTGTCCACCGCGGCGGCCGCGGCGCGGCCTTCGGCGATGGCCCACACGATCAGCGACTGGCCGCGGCCCATATCACCGGCGACGAAGACGCCGGGAATGTTGGTGGCCCAGTTCTTGTCCCGCTGCACGTTGCCGCGCTGGTCGTAGCCGACGCCGAGATCCTCGAGCAGGCCCGGCTTCTCGGGTCCGGTGAAGCCCATGGCGAGCAGCACCAGGTCGGCTTCGAGGGTGAAGTCGGTGCCTTCGACCTTCTCGAAGCGGCCGTTGGCCATCTTCACCTCGTGCGCCTGCAGGCCGGTGACCTTGCCGTCTTCGCCGACGAAACGCTCGGTGTTGACGGAGAACACGCGCTCGCCGCCCTCCTCGTGCGCCGAGGACACCCGGTACATCAGCGGGTAGGTCGGCCACGGGGTGGAACCGGCACGCTCCTCCGGTGGGCGCGGCATGATCTCGAACTGGTGGATGCTCGCCGCACCCTGCCGGTGCGAGGTGCCCAGGCAGTCCGCGCCGGTGTCGCCGCCACCGATGATGACGACCTTCTTGCCGCGCGCGTGGATCGGCGGCAGGCCCTCGGCATCGGTGACATCGTCGCCCAGCTGCACCCGGTTGGCCCACGGCAGGAACTCCATCGCCTGGTGGATGCCGTCCAGCTCGCGGCCCGGGATCGGCAGATCGCGGGCGAGGGTGGCGCCACCGGAGAGCACGACCGCGTCGAACTGCTCGCGCAGCTGCTCGGCGGTGATGTCGACGCCCACGTTCACACCGGTCTTGAAGATGGTGCCTTCGGCCTCCATCTGCGCCATCCGGCGATCGATGAAGCGCTTCTCCATCTTGAATTCCGGGATGCCGTAGCGCAGCAGGCCGCCGATGCGGTCGGCGCGCTCGTACACGGTCACGGTGTGGCCGGCGCGGGTCAGCTGCTGCGCGGCGGCCAGGCCGGCCGGGCCGGAGCCGACGACGGCGACCTTCTTGCCGGTGAGGCGGGTCGGGTAGACCGGGGTCACCCAGCCCTCGTCGAAGGCGTTCTCGATGAGCTCGACCTCGACCTGCTTGATCGTCACCGGATCCTGGTTGATGCCCAGGACACAGGACGCCTCACACGGCGCGGGACACAGCCGCCCGGTGAACTCCGGGAAGTTGTTGGTCGCGTGCAGCCGGTCGATGCCTTCACGCCACTGACCCTTGAAGACCAGGTCGTTCCATTCGGGAATCAGGTTCCCGAGCGGACAGCCGTTGTGGCAGAACGGGATACCGCAGTCCATACAGCGGCTGGCCTGACGCTTGAGGGTGTCCTTCTCGAAACCCTCTTCGTAGACCTCTTTCCAGTCCATCAGGCGCAGCGGCACCGGACGGCGGGTGGGGAGCTCCCGCTTGGTGTGCTTCAGAAATCCCTGTGGATCAGCCACGAGCCGCCTCCATGATCGCCTCGTTCACGTCCGCGCCGTTCTTTTCGGCCTCGGAGATCGCGAGCAAAACCTTCTTGTATTCACGCGGCATGACCTTCACGAAGTGGGCCGATTCCTTGGCCCAATCGGTCAGGATGCGTTCGGCGACAGCCGAACCGGTCTGGGCACGGTGCTCGGCGATGATGTCGCGCAGGAAGGTGCGGTCCTCATCGGTGAGCTCCTCCAGGGCGCCGGCCTGTTCCGGGTTCACCCGCTCGGCGAAGGCGCCGTTCGGGTTGTAGACGTAGGCCTCACCGCCGGACATACCGGCGCCGAAGTTACGGCCGGTCTCACCCAGGATGACGACCTTGCCACCGGTCATGTACTCCAGCGCGTGGTCGCCCACGCCCTCGACGACCGCGGTGGCGCCGGAGTTGCGCACCGCGAACCGTTCACCGACGACACCGGACAGGAACGCCTTGCCGCTGGTCGCGCCGAACAGCAGCACGTTGCCCGCGATGATGTTCTCTTCGGCCTTGAAGTCGGCTGGAGCGTTCACCGCCGGGCGCACGCTGAGGTGGCCGCCGGAAAGACCCTTGCCCACATAGTCGTTCGCGTCGCCCTGCACCCGCAGCGTGATGCCGGCGGGGACGAAGGCGCCGAAGCTGTTGCCCGCGGAACCGGTGAAGGTGATGTCGATGGTGTCGTCGGGCAGGCCGACGCCACCGAAGTTCTTCGTCACCTCGTGGCCCAGCATGGTGCCGACGGTCCGGTTCACGTTCGTGATCTTGGTTTCGAACTTGACCGGGGTGCCGCGCTCCAGAGCGTCGCGCGCCTGGGTGATCAGCTGCTGATCCAGCGCCTTGTCCAGGCCGTGGTCCTGGGTCTTGGTGCAGCGGCGATCCTGGTACATGAACGCCGTCTCGACATCGTCGAGGATCGGCGACAGGTCCAGCTTGCTCGCCTTCCAGTGCTGCTTGGCCTTGGCGGTGTCGAGCATGTCGACCCGGCCGATGGCCTCGTCCAGCGTGCGGAAGCCCAGCGACGCCAGCAGTTCCCGGACCTCTTCGGCGATGAACATGAAGAAGTTCTCGACGAATTCCGGCTTGCCGGTGAAGCGTTCGCGCAACAGCGGGTTCTGCGTCGCGACACCCACGGGGCAGGTGTCGAGGTGGCAGACCCGCATCATGATGCAGCCCGAGACCACCAGCGGCGCGGTCGCGAAACCGTACTCCTCCGCACCGAGCAGCGCGGCGATCACGACGTCGCGGCCGGTCTTCATCTGACCGTCGACCTGCACCACGATGCGGTCGCGCAGACCGTTGAGCAGCAGCGTCTGCTGGGTCTCGGCCAGGCCGAGCTCCCACGGACCGCCCGCGTGCTTGAGCGAGGTCAGCGGCGAGGCGCCGGTGCCGCCGTCGTGGCCCGAGATCAGCACCACGTCGGCGTGCGCCTTGGAGACACCCGCGGCGACGGTGCCGACGCCCGGCTCCGCGACAAGTTTCACGTGAATCCGCGCCTGCGGGTTCGCGTTCTTCAGATCGTGGATCAGCTGCGCCAGATCCTCGATCGAGTAGATGTCGTGGTGCGGCGGCGGCGAGATCAGACCGACGCCCGGCGTCGAGTGCCGCACCTCGGCGACCCACGGGTACACCTTGTGCGCGGGCAGCTGGCCGCCCTCGCCCGGCTTGGCGCCCTGGGCCATCTTGATCTGGATATCGGTGCAGTTCGACAGGTAGTGCGAGGTCACGCCGAAGCGGCCGGAAGCCACCTGCTTGATCGCGGACCGGCGCCAGTCGCCGTTCTCCTCGACCTCGAAGCGGGCCGGATGCTCGCCGCCCTCACCGGAGTTCGAGCGGCCGCCGAGCCGGTTCATCGCGATCGCGAGGGTCTCGTGCGCCTCCGCCGAGATGGAGCCGTAGCTCATCGCGCCGGTGGAGAACCGCTTCACGATCTCCGAAGCCGGCTCGACCTCGTCGATGGAGATCGGCGCGCGGTTCTTGGTCTTGAACTTGAACAGACCGCGCAGCGAAGCCAAACGCTCGGACTGGTCGTCGACCAGCTTGGTGTACTCCTTGAAGATGCCGTACTGACCGGTGCGGGTCGCGTGCTGCAGCTTGAACACGGTGTCCGGGTTGAACAGGTGGTATTCACCCTCGCGCCGCCACTGGTACTCACCGCCGACCTCGAGCTCGCGGTGCGCGCGCTCGTTGCGGTTCTCCAGGAACGCCACCCGGTGCCGGGCCGCCACGTCGTCGGCGATCTCGTCCAGGCCGATACCGTCCAGCGGCGAGTTCAGGCCGGTGAAGTATTCGTCCACCAGATCCTGCGACAGGCCGATCACCTGGAACAGCTTGGCGCCGTTGTAGGAGGCGACGGTGGAGATGCCCATCTTGGACATCACCTTCAGCACGCCCTTGCCGGCGGCCTTGTTGAAGTTCGCGACGGCCTTGCGGAAGTCGGCGGCGTGATCGCCGGTGCTGTCCGGCATTTCCAGCGCGCCGCGCTCGAGCAGGTCCTCGATGGTCTCGAAGGCCATGTACGGGTTGATCGCGGCCGCGCCGAAACCGACCAGCAGGGCCATGTGGTGCACCTCGCGGGCGTCACCGGCCTCCACGACCAGACCGACCTTGGTGCGGGTGCGCTCACGCACCAGGTGGTGATGCACCGACGCGGTCAGCAGCAGCGACGGAATCGGCGCCAGCTTCTCGTTGGACTCGCGGTCGGACAGCACGATGATCCGCGCGCCGCCGTCGATGGCTGCCGACACCTGGGTGTTGATGGCCTCGAGCGCCTTGCGAAGTCCCTTGCCGCCCTTCTTGACCGGGTACAGACCGCGCACCACGACCGAACGCAGCTCGCGATGCGAGCCGTCGTCGTTGATGTGCACGAGCTTGGCCAGCTCGTCGTTGTCGAGGATGGGTCCCTCGATGGCGATCTGCTTACAGGACTCCGGGCTCGGATGCAGCAGGTCGGCCTCGGGGCCGATGGCCCGCTTCAGGCTGGTGACGACCTCTTCGCGGATGGCGTCCAGCGGCGGGTTGGTGACCTGCGCGAACAGCTGCGAGAAGTAGTCGAACAGCAGGCGCGGACGCGACGACAGCACCGCGATCGGGGTGTCGGTGCCCATCGAGCCGAGCGCTTCCATGCCGTTCTTCGCCATCGGCGAGATCAGCAGGTTCAGCTCCTCGGTGGTGTATCCGAAGATCTGCTGCCGGATCAGCACCCGGTCGTGCGACATGTGCACGTGCGGGCGGTCCGGCAGATCGCCGAGCTTGGTGACGCCTTCGTCGAGCCACTGCTGGTACGGGTGCTCGGCGGCCAGCTGCGACTTGAACTCGTCATCGCTGATGATGCGGCCCTGGGCGGTGTCGACCAGGAACATCTTGCCGGGCTGTAGTCGGAACTTCTGGACCACCTTGGACGGGTCGATGTCCAGCACGCCGACCTCGGAGGCCAGCACGACCAGGCCGTCCTCGGTCACCCAGATGCGGCCGGGGCGCAGGCCGTTGCGGTCCAGCACCGCGCCGACGACGGTGCCGTCGGAGAAGCAGACCGAGGCCGGGCCGTCCCACGGCTCCATCAGGTAGGAGTGGTACTCGTAGAACGCGCGCCGCTGCGGGTCCATGTTCTCGGAGCGCTCCCACGCCTCCGGGATCATCATCAGTACGGCGTGCGGCAGGCTGCGGCCACCGAGGTGCAGCAGTTCCAGCACCTCGTCGAAACGCGCGGTGTCCGAAGCGCCCGGGGTACAGACCGGGAAGATCTTCTCCAGGCGGTTCTTGCCGGCCGAATCGGTGCCGAACACGTCGGAGTTCAGCAGCGACTCGCGGGCACGCATCCAGTTCTCGTTGCCGGTGACGGTATTGATCTCACCGTTGTGCGCGACCCGGCGGAACGGGTGCGCCAGCGGCCACGAGGGGAAAGTGTTGGTGGAGAACCGGGAGTGCACGATGCCCAGCGCCGACTCGACGCGGTCGTCCTGCAGGTCCAGGTAGAAGGCACGCAACTGCGGCGTGGTGAACATGCCCTTGTAGACGAAGGTCTCGCCGGACAGGCTCGGGAAGTACACCGACTCCTTGCCGGTCGAGCCCTCGCCCGCGCCGGCCTTGCCGAGCTCGTGCTCGACCCGCTTGCGGATGACGTAGGCGCGACGCTCCAGGGCAACGCCGGAGAGCTGCTCGGCGGCGTCCTTGGGCGAGGCGATGAAGATCTGCCGGAAGGTCGGCATGGCGTCGCGGGCCAGCGCACCCAGCGAGGACTCGTCGATCGGAACCTCACGCCAGCCGAGGACCTCCAGGCCCTCTTCCTTGACGATCTTCTCCACGCCGTAGGCGGCGCGCGCGGCTTCTCGACGGGCCTGCGGCAGGAACGCGATGCCGGTGGCGTAGGCGCCTTCCGCCGGCAACTCGAAGTCCACGATGGCGCGGAAGAATCGGTCCGGGACCTGCAGCAGGATGCCCGCACCGTCACCGGAGTTCGGTTCGGCGCCGGCAGCACCACGGTGCTCCAGGTTCAACAGAGCCGTAATAGCCTTGTCGACGATGTCGCGGCTGCGGCGGCCGTGCATGTCGACGACGAACGCGACACCACAGGCGTCGTGTTCGTTCGCCGGGTCATAGAGCCCGATGGGTCCAGGGGACCTGTGGCCAGGAAGTTGCGTCATGCCTCTGCCTTCAAGAAAAGTCGGCCTTCGAAGAAGAAATGGCCTTTCCGATCGAACGCCTACGTCAAGACTGCGCCCGTACGTTCCGAATCCAGCCGCGCTGATGGTCCGGCGTGCAGTCACGTCTCCAGTTGTCCACCCGCATTGGTGTGGGGTGCTCAGAAGTAACGGAACTCTTACTAGTTCCTAACTTCCTTGCGGGTGTCGCCCGCTACGCTGGGGCACCGGCTGGGTGAACCGTGCGGGCGATACAGCCGACCAGTTTGTGTTCGGCGTAAGAGCAAACGATAAGTCAGGTCCGGGGCCCAACCAACTTAGGTTTGACTAATAACCAGGTCTAGCTGGGCTTCTTCATGCGGTCCTCCAACTCGTGCGCGTTGTCCAGTGTAAAGCAGCGGGTGCGGACCGATCGATTCCCAGCTCCGGGGTGTCAACCAGCGGAAACTTGATGTTCGCCAGCTTGTGGACCCATCCGGATCCACCTTCCGACCTGCATCGAAGTGGATTTCCCCGCGCTCTCGATCGACAAACCAGGCAGCGGCCGCTACCTCGCTGCGGAACCGGCTGAGACATTTCCGACACGAGGTGTGACGAGCATCGGAGCCGAATCCGACCGTCCGGACTCTTTCACCTCCTGTGGCTGACAGCACATTCTCAGCTATCGATTTAGGTGGGATTCCCCACAGCTCGCCGCCGAAGGCCGCGCAACCCCGCAGAGCACCCCTGGCACACCCCTTCAGCCGCGAAATCCACTGCCGGAGCGGCGGTTCCCCGGCCGATTGTGAGGCTGCCCACAACCCTGGCCGCGCGCTCGGTGTGTCGGGCGAGTGCCTGTCACGCTGTCACAACGAATCTGTGACAGTTTCGCCTGACGCCATAAGAGGATGTGAGATCCCATGACCGTCACCGGCTTGTTCACCTGGCTCGGCGGGGGTCTGCGGTGGGACGACCCCGATCGGCCTGATGTCTATCGACACGAACGCTCCAATTACGCCGTCACCGGTGCTGTCGTCGCGTTGTTCGCGGTGGTCGCCGGAGCGGTCACCACGCTCGCGCTCGTCGCGGCCGATTGGTCGCTGGTCGCTGTAGTTCCGGTCGCGCTCGTCGTCACCCTGCTGGCCGGGGTGGTCGGCCGGGCGCTGGCCACCGTCCGGCCCGGCGGCACACCCGATCGGAGTGGGCAGCTCGCCCGGATCGGGGTCGCGGTGCTGGCGGGGGTGCTGATCGCGGAGTTGGCGAGCACCGTGCTGTTCGGCGGGACCGTCGACCGGCTGCTGGACGAGAAGGCCCAGCGCGGCGTCGATTCAGCGCCCGCGGTCGTGGCCGCGCGCACCGACCTCGACAGTGCGCGGGCCGACCGCAGTGCGTTGGACCAGGCGATCACCAAGGCGCAGGCCGACATCGATCGACTGCTCGTCATCGCGCGGTGCGAATTCAATCCGACCCCGGAATGCCCGCAGACCAGGATCACCGGCGTGCCCGGCAACGGGCCCGAGGCCCGCACCGCCAACGAGATGCTCGGCGACGCGCGCCGGCAGCTGACCGCCGCACAAGACCGGATCAACGCGGCCGACCAGCGGATCGCCGACGAGGAAAAGGACGCCGCCGCAGCCCGATCCGCGGCGTTCACCGACGCCGATCGTGGCCTGGGCGCGCGCTGGCTCGCCGTGCACGACCACGCCTTCGGCAGCGCGGGCGCGCTGCTGCTGTGGCTGCTCACGGTCGTGGCGTTCACCTTGCTGGCCCTGCTGCCGCTGATCCTGCGCTGGTGGCGTGGCAGCACCTCCTTCGATCGGCACAACGCCTTCCGCACGGTCCAGGACGAGGCCGAGCGCGCCGCCGACGCGGCGATCGCCGTCAAACAGGCCGAAGTCCGCGCCGAGGCCGAAAACCTGCGCGCCGAACAGCAACTCACCGCCGCCCGCCTGGCCGCCGAAGCCGACACCGCCATCGATCGGGAGCGCCAGCGCACACGCGTCATCGCCGCCCTCGGCGGACTGGAGATCGGCGTCAACGAACCCGAGCGCCTCGGGCCAGCCCCGCGACCCGCCGAACTTCCGGCCGGAAAGGACAGCACCGTGTCTTCCAACCTGCCCGCCACCGTCTCCCCCCAGCCGCTCGCCCGCACCGGCGAACTCGTGCCGCACCAGTCCCCTGCGCCCAAGTACGGCGGCCTGGAACTGCCGATCATCGGCCAGGTTCCGTTCTCCGACACCGCCGCCCGCTTCATCCGCCCCCTGGTCCCGTCCTTCGTCGCGAACGCCATCGACACCGCGACCCACCCGCTGCGCACCGCCCGCCAGGCCTTCGAAGAGGTCGAGGAAATCACCTTCACCCTGCGCCGCACCCGCAAAGTCACAGTGGACACCCAAGATTCACACGCCCCCGCGATGACCGCCCCCCAAACCGGCTACCAACTGCCCCCGAACTCCCCGCAGTCCCACCACATCGCCGCCACCGTCGTCGACGCGGATTACACCCAGCAGCCACACTATTCGGCCCTGCCGGAATCCCCCGCCCCGCAGAGCACACCCCTGCCCGACGCCGATCGCCACGACAAACTGTCCGCCCCGAAGAAACGCCAACTCCTCGGCCGCCGCGGCCCCCGCGAACTCCCACCCTCCAACTGACTTCTGCATCAGCAGCCCTCCCCCCGAACACCTTTGACGATTGCACGCCTTTCGAGATCATCAGGGGCTGCTGGCGGCATCTCCCGACCAGGCCCCGCCCCGAACATCATTGGACGAATCGGGCAACTTTCAAGATCATCAGGCCTGAATGGCGGCATCGCCCGAGTAGGCCCGCCCTCAGTGCCTGATGATCAGGGCAACCACCCGCAACGCGCACATGCGAGCAAACCCCGGGGCCCGGAGATCCTTCCCAAGATCATCAGGACTTGGTGGCGGCATCGCCCGAGTAGGCCACGCCACCAGTGCCTGATGATCTTGGGGTTCAGGGTGTGCGTACTGCGTCCTGGCCGAAATGTGCCGGGGTGCAGCGGGATCGGGCTAGTCGGGCGAGGTCTTGGCGCGTGCCGCTCGGTACACCATTACCGCGGTGAGGAGCAGGATGACCGTGGTGCCGGTGGCTGCCCAGTGGACGCCTGATACGAAGGCTGTGCGGGCCGATTCCAGTAGGGCGGTGGCGGCGGATTCTGGTAGGACGCGGGCGGTTTCGACCGCGCCGCCGAGGGACTCGCGGGCGGCGCCGGAGTGGGCGGCGGGGACCGAGGACGCGTCCAAGCCGTGCCGGAATACGCCCATGACGACGCTGCCGAGTACCGCGACACCAAGGGCTACACCGGCTTCCAGGGCCGTCTCCGAGATGGCGGCGGCGTTGCCGGCGCGCTCGGCGGGGGCCGAGCTGATGATCATGTCGGCCGAAACCGTCAGGGCCACACCGGCTCCGATGCCGATCAGGGTGAAGCCGAGGACGAATGGCGTGACTCCGGCCGACGGATCAGCGCCCAGCAATAAGAACAGCAGCGCGCCGAGGGCTGCCACCAGCAGGGCTCCGCACAGCACGTGCACCGGACGCCAGTAGCGCACCAGCCAAGCCGCGCCCAGTGAACCGGCGATGCTGCCCACCATGCCGGGCACCAGCAGAACACCGGCCTCGAGCGGTGAGCGGCCGAGCACCAGCTGCAGATACTGCGAGCCGAAGAACAGCACGCCCGCGAGCGCGAAGACCGACAGCAGATTGGTCAGCGCGGCCGCACGGAACGGGGGACGCCGGAACAGATCCAGGTCGAGCAGTGGGTCGGCCAAGCGGCCCTGACGACGCAGGAACATCGCGCCCGCCAGCACACCGACCACCGCGGCGAGTACCGCGAGCCAGCTGAAGCCGTGCGCCGCGGTCTCCTTGACCGCGTAGACGATCGGGATCAACGCCAGCATCGACAGTCCGGCGCTGGCCAGGTCGAAGCGGCCCGGGTTCGGGTCGCGCGATTCCGGCACCAGGAACGGGGCGAGCACGATCAGCAGGGCCATCACCGGCAGGTTCACCAGGAACACCGAGCCCCACCAGTAGTGCTCGAGCAGCCAGCCACCCAGCAAGGGGCCGAGCGCGGAACCGGAGCCCGCCATCGCACCCCACACCGAGATGGCGATGGTGCGCTGCCGCCGATCGGCGAACATGCTGCGGATCAGGCCGAGGGTCGCGGGCATCAGCGTGGCGCCGGCCAGGCCCTGCAGCACGCGTGCGGCGATCAGCATTTCGGGGCTGACCGCCCAGGCGGCCAGGGCCGAGGCCAGGCCGAATCCGGCGGCGCCGATGAGGAGCAGCCGGCGGCGTCCGATGCGGTCGCCGAGGGTGCCCATGGTGATCAGCAGGCCGGCCAGCACGAACGAGTAGACGTCGATGATCCACAGCAGCTGCGGGGTGGTCGGGGCCAGGTCGGCGCTGATGGCGGGGACCGCGAGGTCGAGCACGGTCGCGTCCACCGCGATCAGCAGTAGGGCGAGTGCGAGGACGCCGAGACCGGCCCAGGTGCGGGCGGTGGCCCGGGCCGGAGCGGGTGCGCTCAGGGCGGGTGCGGCGGTGGGTTTGGTGGTCATTTTCCTTCTGCTTCCGGAGGTGAACCGTCCAGCCGGTACAGTATCAGATTTACCGTCCAGACGGTACAGTGACAAATCGTGACGACTCGCGACCCCGCCAGTACCCGCGACCGCATCCTCGACGCACTGGAGACACTGCTCTTGGAAAAGGGCATGTCCCAGGTGACCCTGGAGAATGTCGCCGCCGCGGCCGGTGTCTCCAAGGGCGGGCTGCTCTACCACTACAAATCCAAGGACGCCCTGCTCGCCGGCCTGGTCCGACGCCTCGGCGAACGCTCCGATCAGCAGCTGGAAACCGCCGTCGCCGAGGGCAAATCGGTCGCCGAGTGGTACCTGCAAGCTCCGCACCCGGATGACGAGGACGACGCCCTGGAGATCGCGGTGCAGCGCTCCATGCTCGCCGCCATGCGCACCCTCGACGGGCCGCAGGACAGCGACGTGGACGAGGTCGACCGCGCCCTCGACGAGGTGATGACCAAGTGGCAGGCGGGCCTGGACAGCGAAATCCCCGACCCGATCCAGGCCCAGATCGTCAGCCTGGTCGGCGACGGCGTCTACCTCCGCGCTCTGCTGGGGCTGCCACCGGTGGAACCCGCCCTGTACCGCCAGGTCGTCGCGCGCCTCCTCGGGCAGCCGGATTCTCCGTCCGCCTGACCGCTGCGTGGCCGACGCTCCGCCCGGACCTGCGTTTACCGAGGTGACGGGAGCCGCGCGGACGCTCTAGACTCGGCCGCGTGTTACCAGCCGACCCGGCCGGTGCCGTCGGGGCGGAAGACGATCCGGCACCAGGGTCAGTAGGACCGACGGTGCCGGTGCGCCCGTTGACCTTCCGTGAACTGCTCGACGTACCGTTCGCGCTGGTCCAGGCCAATATCGGGGCGCTGGTCCGGCTCGCGGCGGCGGGGCTGGTGGTGGCCGAGATCTTCGTCATGGCCGTCACCGTGGGTGTTTCGACGCTGACCGACGGATCCGATGACGGCATCTGGTGGGCCGCGGTCCTGTCCACAGTCCTTGCCGCGTGGGCGCTGCGCTTCCTACTCCGTGGGACGACCGTCGCGCTGGGGCTGGCCGATGTCGCCGGGCGGCGGATCGGGTGGCGGGCCGCGCTGGATCGCATGGGGTCTGTCGTGCAGCCGATGGCGCTGTTCGAACTGCCCTACACGCTGATCTGGGCCGTGACCTTCATAGCCTTCTGCTTACTGCTCAATGCCGTCCCCGCGCTCGGGATCACCCTGCTGGTGCTGTTCGCGTTCTTCGGTGTGCCCTTCGTCGGCCGATGGCGGGTACGGCACTATGTCGCCGTGCCGGTGATCTTCGCCGAACGGGCCGACCGGACCACGGCCGCAGGTCGCACGAAACTGCTTGTCGCCGGGAAGGAATGGTCGCTCACCGGTTTGTGGCTGGCGCATCGCGGGCTGTTGCTTCTGCTGATGCTTCCGCTGCTCGGCCTGGGGCTGTTCATCGCCGATTTCTCCGGTACCCGCATGTGGACGGTGGTCACGCTGACCACCTCCGCAATGCTGCTGTTCCTCGCGTTCGGTGAGCTGGTCGAATCGGCGACGCGGGTGGTGTCCTACCTCGACCTGCGCTGCCGCCGTGAGGGTCTCGACATCCGAATCCCGGAGCAAGTGCGATGAGCGATCCCGTCGAAATCGAATTCTGGCGGCCCCCGGCGGAAGACCCCGCGCCCGAGATCCCGCCGCTGGGCTCGGCCGCCCAGCACCGCGGCGCGGCCGATGCCGCCGCCGCGAATCGTGACTACGACCGTGCGCTGCGGGAGCGATTCCGGGCCATGGTGCGCGGCCTGGAACAGGGCGGCGTGCTCGAGGTCCGGCGTTCGCGCACCGCGGACGAAACGGCTCAGGACGTCTCGGGTGCGCTACCGCTCGAGGTGACCACCGAGATCCAGCCCGCGGCACGCAGTTTCGACGAGGTCGTCTACGGCGGCCGCAGCGCCACCGAGGACGAATACCGGCGGCTCGAACTCGCCGACCGATACTCACAGGCCGCACCAGGACCCAAGAAGGGACCGGTCGAGACCGACCCGGTCGAGGTCGGCGCACGTAAGCGCCGCGAGCTACCCGCGGTTCCCCGACTGCTGCGGAACCCGAAATTCTGGGCCGGCGTGCTGGCTTCGATCGCGCTGGCCTTGGTGCTGTGGGGCGCGCTCAACGCGCTCGGCACGCCACCCGCGCCGAAACCGCCGCAACAGCCGGATATCCCGCCGCCGAAACGGCCTGAGGACGACGACACCTGCTGGATCTTCTGCTCCGGCCAGGACTCGATCTTCACCCGCCTGCCCGCGTGGCTGGCGTTCGGCGGATTGCAATTCCTGATCGCCGGGGCCGCACTGGCGTGGTGGCGGGCCCGTCGCCGCGGCGCCCTGGTCCGCGAACCGCGCCCGGTCGAGGTCGCCGCGAACGAACTGCTCGCCGGGCAGTCCGCGCTGTACCGGCGCTCCGGCGACCACGACTACGTCGCGGCGAAACTGCGCGCGGCCACCTTGCGCCGGGTCCGCCCGCTCCTGGGCGTGCCCGCCGACGCGAAACCAGAACAGGTCATCGCCGCCGTCAGCGCGCGCACCGGCACCGACGAGCGCATGGTCGGCACCGCGCTCTACGGGCCCGTGCCCGACACCGACACGCTGCGTATCGTCGCCGCGGTGCTCGATCTGATCGAGGCCGATACACCGAGCAGCACACCGGCCGGCGCCGCCGCCGGACCCAGAGGAGGGGACCGATGACCCAGACCGACACCACCCACACCCCCACCGCCGCGGAGGCCGTGCAGGCCTTCGCCGCGCTGCGGGCCGAGATCGGCAAGGCGGTCGTCGGCAACGACCAGGCCGTCATGTATCTGGTGCTCGCGCTGCTGTGCCGCGGGCATGTGCTGCTCGAGGGTGTGCCCGGTGTCGCGAAGACCCTGCTGGTGCGGGCGCTGGCGACGGCCTTGGATCTGGAGCACTCGCGGGTGCAGTTCACCCCCGACCTGATGCCGGGCGATGTCACCGGTTCCCAGATCTACGACCCGCATTCGGCCGAGTTCACCTTCCGGCACGGCCCGGTGTTCACCAATCTGCTGCTCGCCGACGAGATCAACCGCACGCCCCCGAAGACCCAGTCGTCGCTGCTGGAATCGATGGAGGAGCGCCAGGTTTCGGTGGACGGCAAGCCGCAGCTGCTGCCCGACCCGTTCGTGGTGATCGCCACCCAGAACCCGATCGAGCAGGAGGGCACCTACCCGCTGCCGGAGGCGCAGCTGGACCGGTTCCTGTTCAAGGTCGACATCCAATTGCCGGGCCGGGACGACGAATTCCGCATTCTGCAGCGCCACGCCGCCGGGTTCGATCCGCGTGATCTGACCGCGGCCGGGCTGCGTCCGGTGGCCGGGCCCGCGCACATCAACGCCGGACGGGCGGCGGTCGCCCAGGTGACGATCAGCCCCGAGGTGCTGGCGTACACCGTGGACCTGTGCCGGGCCACCCGCAACTCCCCCGCCGTCCAGCACGGCGCCTCGACCCGTGGCGCGACCGCGCTGATGGCGGCCGCGCGCGCCTTCGCCTGGTTGAACGGTCGCGCGTTCACCACCCCGGACGACGTGAAATACGTTGCTACCGCGGTACTCCGGCACCGGCTGCAGCTGAAGCCGGAGGCCGAACTGGACGGCGTGACGACCGAGGGCGTGCTCTCGTCGCTGCTGCTGTCGGTCCCGGTCCCGGTGTAGCCGTGGTCGTCACCGGACGGCTGGCGGCCGTCGCGGCGCTGGGTGCGGTGCTGGTCGCCGCGGCCCTGCACGGCTGGGGCGGGATCATCTTCGTGACCTCGATCCTGGGCTGGTTGCTGCTGATCGATATGGGGTGGGTGGCGCGGGCCCGCGAGGTGACCCTGACGCGCGAACCGCTCACCGTGGTCCGGCTGGATCGCAGTGTCGAGGTGGAACTCGTGGTGACCAACACCGGGAACCGCACCGTGCGCGGCTACCTGTGGGACGACTGGCCGGACAGCGCGCGCACCCGGAACCGGCGGCACCGAATCCATTTGGCGCCCAACACGATGGTGCGGCTGCGCACCACCCTCACGCCGACCTATCGCGGTGACCGCGTCGCGGGCCCGGTGACGCTGCGGCTGCTCGGCCCACTCGGGTTGGCGGGCAGGCAAACTCGCCGGGTCGTGCCCGCGCGGGTGCGGGCGCTGCCGCCGTTCCGCAGTGAACGACTGATGCGGTCGAAGGTGAAGCGATTGCAGCATCTCGAGGGCCGCAATGTCGCGAACACCCGCGGCCAGGGCACCGAATTCGATTCGTTCCGTGAGTATGTCGCCGGTGACGATGTGCGTTCCATCGATTGGCGTGCGACCGCGCGCGCGACCGATGTGCTGGTGCGCACGTGGCGGCCGGAACGCAACCGGCACGTCATGATGCTGCTGGACACCGGGCGGATCAGCGCGGGCCGCGTCGGCGAGGGCACCCGCCTCGATGCGAGCATCGAGGCCGCGCTACTGCTCGGCGGGATCGCCGGTGCCGCAGGTGATTCGGTCGATCTGCTCGCCTACGACCGTCAGGTCCGCGCCGAGGTGCGCGGCATCGGCGGAAGCCGCTTGCAGCTCAAGTTGATGCACGCGCTGGCCGGGGTGACGCCCGCCCTGGTCGACACCGATGCCCCGGGCCTGGTGCGCGCCGTCATCCAGCGGGCCCGCGGCCGCAGCCTGGTCGTCTGGTTCACCACCCTCGACGGCGCCGCGGTCGAGGAGAACCTGTTGCCGGTGTTGCCGGTACTGGCTGTGCGGCACCGCGTCCTGATCGTCTCGGTCACCGACCCGGATATCGCCGCGGCCGCCACCCGCCGGGACCGCCTCGACGACCTCTACACCGCGGCCGCCGCCGAATCGGTGCTGGCTGAACGCGCGTTGGTCCAGGAGTCCTTGCGCCGCATGGGTATTGCGGTGGTCTCCGCGTCCCCGGATCGGCTGCCCGCGGCACTCGCCGACGAATACCTCGAACTGAAGCAGTCCGGATCCCTGTGAATCGCACTGTCCCAGTTGGTGATTTCCCGCATATTTAGAACCGGTTCCAGTTAGATTCTGCGGGGCAGAACCGACTGGAGGGTCCATTATGCGTGCGTTGTTCCGGCGCTCACCGAAGCCACTACTGATCGTCGCCGCGCTCGCGGCCCTGTGGACCGCGGCGAGCGCACCCGCTCAGGCCGAACTCCCGGTGGACTACAACTTCTTCTCCGGCATCCCCTCGGAACTGACCGACCCGAACGGATCCCTGCCGGGCTCGAACGACTGGTCCTGCCGCCCCACCGCCGCGCACCCCAATCCCGTTGTGCTGGTGCACGGTACCGGCGGCGGTGCCCAGACCAACTGGGGTGTCTACGCACCGCTGCTCGCCAACGAGGGCTACTGCGTCTACTCCCTCACCTACGGCGCGCACCCGGCGCCCTGGCCGCTCAACCAGATCGGCGGCCTGCGCCCGATCCCCGAAAGCGCCGCCCAGGTAGCGGCTTTCATCGACCGTGTGCGCGCCGCGACCGGCGCCGACCGCGTCGACATCGTCGCCCATTCCCAGGGCAATTTCGTCGGCAACTACTACATCAAGCGCCTCGGCGGCGCCGGCAAGGTCGACAAGTTCGTCGGCATCGCCCCGCCCTGGCTCGGCATCTGGGAAGACGGCACCAACCTGATCCGCGCCTTCGGCCGCGCGCTGGGCGCACCCGCCGCGGCCGTCGACTCCATGCTCACCCTCGGCCTGTGCCAAGCGTGCCCCACCATGCTCGGCGGCTCCGGCTTCCTGGCCGCCTTGAACGCCGACGGCGTCTACGACCCGACCGTCACCTACACCAACATCGCCACCCGTTACGACGAAGCCGTCATGCCGTACACCGTCGGCCTGGTCCCCGGCCCCAACGCCACCAACATCACCGTCCAGGACGGCTGCGAATCCGACTTCTCCGAACACGCGGGCATCGCGGGCAGCCCCCGCGCCGCCGCCTTCGCCTTGAACGCCCTCGACCCGGCCAACCCGCGCCCGGTCCCCTGCGAGTTCATTCCCCCGTTCACCGGGTAGCCCGCGCTCGCTAGCCGGTGCGCACCAGGCTGGGGCCGGCCGGTGTCAGGGCCCGGCGCTGCCGTTCGGCGATGATCGCGCCGAGAATCTGGACCGGCGGATAGTTCGCGGGGGCCGCAACCTGGAGGCGGGTGCAGACGGCGTGCACGAGCTGCTGGCCCAGGCCGGATTGCGTTGCGGGGGTGAGGGTTCGCAGGCGGGTCAGGTATTGCCGGATCGCCAGGGCCAGATCCTCGGGGATGCCGGTGAGATCGAGCTGGGTAACCCACCCGGCCAGCCACGGCGGGGCGACGGCGAGGGCTGGGCGGGGCAGCGGCTGCTGGGCGTGCACGACGACGGTGCCCGCGAGGACGTCGCCGACGCGGCGGGCGTTCGGCGAGCAGATCGAGGTGATGACCGCGATCGCGCCGAAGCCGCCGAAGATCCAGAAGTCGACGATGGCGCCGCCCAGGCCGCGGGTGAGGGCGTGCCGGAAATCGATCGGGCCGCCGTCGGTGCGGACCACGCGCAGACCGACCGCCAGCTTGCCGAGGGTGCGGCCGCGGGTGAGGGTTTCGCAGGCGACCGGGTAGCCGACCAGAATGGCGACCACGGTCAACAGCATGATCGCCGCCTCCCACGCGTCGCCCGCGTCGAGCTGTTCGAGGGTGATGGCGACCGCGATCAGCGCGAAGAAGCCCAGCATCAGCTGGACCAGCACGTCGAGAAGGAACGCGGTGGCCCTGGTGGGGATCCGGGCGATCGGAAGCTCTAACGAGACCGCTTCCCCGGTAGTGAATTCAGCCATGTGACTAGCATTCTTCCCATCGGCGGTATGGGAGGCAACCGAAATGGACGTGGACGCCTACAGCGTCATGCACCGGCGGTCCTGGGACCGCCTGGATCACCTGTCCCGGCGGGGGAAACTCACCGGTGCGGAAGCGGAGGAACTGGTCGCGCTGTACCGGCGCACCTCGCAGCAGCTGGCCCGGCTCCAGTCGCACAGTCCGGAGCCGGAACTCATCGCCGGGCTGAGCGCGGTACTGACCCGCGCCCGCGGCAAGGTGCTGGGCACCAAGTCCGATCCGTGGGCCGAGTTCGGCCGGTTCTGGACGCAGGTGTTCCCGGCCGCGGTCTATCGGACCTGGGTGTGGTGGGCGACCGCGGGCGCGCTGTTCGTGTTGCTGACGGCCGGGATCGCCGAATGGGTGCGCGGGTCGGGTGCAGCGCGCGAGCTGTTCGGCATTCCGGCGGACAACACCGCGATCACCGCGCCCGGCGGCAAGTTCGAGACCTATTACACCGAGCATCCGAACGACGCGTTCGCGGCGCAGGTCTGGACGAACAACGCCTGGGTGAGTGCCGTCTGCCTGTTCACCGGCGTGCTGATCCTGCCCGTGGTCTACATGCTCGTGATGAACGCGGTGAATGTCGGCATCACCGCGGGCCTGATGGCCGAGGCCGGGCGGCTGGACGCGTTCTTCGGCTACATCCTGCCGCACGGGATGCTGGAGCTGACGGCGGTTTTCGTGGCCGGTGGCGCGGGCCTGAAGCTGGGGTGGACGCTGATCGATCCGGGCCGGCTGAGCCGGTTGGAGGCGGTCGCCAGACAGGGCCGGGCCGCCGCAACGATCGCGCTGGGTCTGGTGGCTGTGTTGTTCGTGTCCGGTCTGCTGGAGGGTTTCGTGACGCCGAGCGGGCTGCCCGGCTCGATGCGGATCGGAATCGGATTCCTCGCGGAGATCCTGTTTCTGGTGTATGTGTTCGTCCTGGGCCGGCGCGCGGTGCTCGCGGAGGACAGCAACCCGGTGCTGGAGACGCTCGACAACCCTTGGCAGACAACGCCGAGCACACGCTGAGCGATGCGGGGCCGGAGACGCGGTAGCAACGCCGGTAACAGCGCGGTTTCGGAACCCCCCATTTGAGTTCCGCTGGCCGCAGCGAGTCCAGCTCAGCTGCGGCCAGCGTTGGCGTTAACTCTACACAATCGTTACCCCTACGCAACCCCCTGCACGGATGTCAAGCGTATTTAGCAGCCCGCCAGCAAACCCTGGTGAGCACAGGGTTTTTCACTCATCCAGCTAACCCATGGCTGTCCTGCCAGGGGCCTTGCGAGCGGCCCTGAGCACGGAGCTTTACTGGTTACGAATATCGATAGCGCCAGCCGCACCAAACGCGACAGCCGTTGCCGGATTGATTTGCCATGCATCCGCTGCTACTCACACTCATCCACATCAGGCCTCTCGACCTGCGATTTCCGGGTTGCTAATCGAGTAGCTGGATTGCGGACGAAAGGAAAGCGACTCCAAGTTTGTTTATCGGGCAATTTGCAAGATGCGCGCCTAGGGTTTTACTTCTGGACATACTCCAGACAGCCTCAACCCAACGATAACCAGTTACAGAAATGCCGTGGCCCCGGTGCCGCGATCCAGGTCGAACAGCAGCACAACCGCTACTCCGGCCGGCAGTGTGATCTTCGCCTCAACCGAGTTTCCAGGGCCCCGCAACCGGCACGGCCAGCACCGAGACAACTCGCCTGTGGACAACCCGTCCGGAGCATCGAACGCGCGGCCCGCCGGTACGCAATCCACAGAGCGGGGCTCCACTGT
Organism: Nocardia sp. XZ_19_385; assembly: GCF_015355755.1. Classification (NCBI taxonomy): domain Bacteria; kingdom Bacillati; phylum Actinomycetota; class Actinomycetes; order Mycobacteriales; family Nocardiaceae; genus Nocardia; species Nocardia sp. XZ_19_385. The sequence goes on along the minus strand of NZ_JACVEE010000002.1, from coordinate 1,082,317 downwards.
GCATAGTTGCGCTGATCTCCACAGCGAGCGCGGAAACCACCCGCCACCAGCGCGGAAACGGGAGCGCGGCGCAGTTGCGCCAACGCCGTGTGCACAGCCTGCGCAGCACAGCGGCTTTCCTTCCCCAGCCCCGGCCACGTCGCCACAGCCAGCGCAAACACCGGGGACCCACAACTGTTATCCACAATTTGACCCCAGATATCCACAGGCTCGCGTACATCCGGCGAACGGCACAAACGCGACCTTTCCCGGCGCCGGCGCCGCCGCGAGATCCCCCATTTCACCGGCCGTCCGTGCCCGAGCCCCGGCACCCGCGCTCTACCAGCGCTTTCCCTGCCGGCACGGCCGAATTCCACAGGGCTGCCCCAGATATCCACAGGATGCGGGCGAAAGTTCAGCTGATGCGCAGGATTCCGGTGATCGTGCCCTGCAGCAGGCGCGCGCCGGTGGTGATCAGCGGCGAGGTCTGCAGCGGGTCATCGACGATCGTGCCCGGCAGTGGCCGATTCGAAAGCACCACGCCGGTCTCGGGATCCAGCACGGTAAACGCATAACCGTCGAGCGGTGTGGTGGTATTCAGCCCCACCCGGCTCACTGTGTAGAGATTGCCGTCGGCTGTGGATAGATGTGGCACCGCGGCACTGCGCACCGTGTTCTCCCAGACGGTGCGGCAACCGTTTTCCTCCACATCGACCCGGGTCATCCCGCCGGTGAACGGCGCGCTCGCGGGCACCGCCGGCCCCGCATCTTCCGGCACCGCGGGATACGGGTATCCGTAGGTGCTCGCCACGAACAACGACCGCCCGATCCCGATCGGCGAATTCTCGCTGCCCGCACCGCCCTTGGTGAGCACCGGCTGCGAACACACCAGCTCGCCGCTGCCGGAGCGGTACACCAGTGCACGCACCTGGCTGTCGGCGTTGTCGACGATGGTCAGATAATCGGCTCCGGTGACCGGCCCGAAATAGGTAGGCGTCGAACCGGTCCCCCAGCTGAGCTGACCCGGTTTCCGCGCCGCGCCCCGTTCATAGGCAGCGCGCCACAGGATTTCGGGTCGTGCGCTCGCATCGGCACGCAGCTCGTAGAGCGCATGGGTAGTAGCCACGCCGACCCGGCCGCTCGGCGCGGCCGAAATACTGTTTGCCACTTGCTCACCCGCGGGCAGCCCGATGGTTGCTGCCGCACCGGATGGCGTAACCAGACCGACTACACCCTTACCGGTCGCAAACCACACATTCCCGGACCAATCGGGCACCAGCCCGGTCACGTTGTCGCCCACCGGAATTACCCCGGACAGATCAGTGGAGTTGTCCACAGTCAGGCGCCAGTGCCCGGATTCCCGGGAATGCCCGATTCGCAACAGTTTTCGGTCGCCATCCACCGCCACCAGACGATCGCTGTTGTCCAGATACGCGTAAACCCCGCCGAGCAGACTGCCTTTCGCCAATTCCAGCGAGGCGAGCGAGGTCCCGATCGGACTGTTGTTCGCCGGATCGAGCAGGTGCACGGTCGGATGCTGTCCGACGATCGCGGTGCACAGTGCCACCACCAATCCGTCGACCCCTTGCAACAACGTCGGGCAGGCCAAAGCCAGCGGGTACGCGGCCACCGAAATATGCCCCGGCCCCGGCCCGGCCAGCGGCGTCGCGTCCGAGGACCCCGCGTCCCCATGCATCGTCGACGTGCCCACCGGTCCGAGATGCGGATTCGGCGGCGCCAGCGGCCCCCACCCGGCGGCCTGCGCCGTACCGGTCGGCGCGAGCGCCAGCGCACAGGCGGCGAGCAGGATAAGGGGGGAACGCATGGCGATCAGCTTTCGAGGTCGAGTCGTAGACATCCGTGCCGATCCAACCCGACCGGCGCCTGCCGCAACAGTATTTGAACCATTGCCAGTTCAATTCGTCCAAGCCCGCCGTGCCGCAGCTCCCTACGATGGGCGACATGCCTGGTGTTCGCGCGAAAGTCCTGTCCACCCTCGCCGGTCAGCTCGGCAATCCCCACGGCGTGCTGGGTAAGGGGGTCGCCTTCATCCTCAACCGCGGAAACCGGGGCCTCATCGAAGCCGCAGCCGGCGCGGCCACCGGCGCGACCGTCGCCGATATCGGTTTCGGCGGCGGTGTGGGGCTCGAGCTCCTGCTCGCCCGCGACGGCACGACCGTGCACGGCGTCGAAATCTCCCCGGACATGCTGGCCCGGGCACGTTCGAGTTTCGCGCGCGAAATCGGCGCGGGCCGCCTGCGACTCAGCGAAGGATCGATGACCGCCCTGCCGTTCGACGACGACAGCCTGGACGCGGCCATTACCGTCAACACCATCTATTTCGTGCCGGACCTGGACGCGGCCTGCGCGGAACTCGCCCGTGCCGTGCGCCCCGGCGGCAAGCTGGTGATCGGCATCGGCGACCCCGAGGCGATGACGAAAATGCCGTTCACCGCTTACGGATTCACCCTCCGGCCGGTCGCCGAGGTGAGCGCCGCACTGGAACGCGCGGGCTGCGCCGTCGAACACCGGCAGCTCCCGGGCCGCCCGATTCCCACGCATCTGCTGATCGCCACACCGAAGTGAGCTACATGGCCGCTCCGCCGTCGACGCGGATCTCGCAGCCGGTCATGTAGCGGCCGTCGTCGGAGGCGACCATGGCGACCACGCCGGCGATGTCGTCCGGGCTGCCGAGCGCGCCGCCGTTGAGCCAGCCGGTCAAGCGGGCGAACAGTTTCCAGTCGGCGCCGTCGGGCTGATCCAGGATCGACTTGGTGGTGATCCCGCTGGTGATGCCGGCGGGCAGGATGTTCACCGCGCGCAGGCCCTGCTTGGCGTACTCCAGCGCGATGGCGTGGGTGAAGGCGTTGACGCCGCCCTTGGACGCCGCGTACGCCGCGAGGTAGGGCGCGGCGTTGGTGGCCGCGGTGGAAGACAGATTGACCACGCAGCTGTTCCCGGAATCCAGCAGCGCGGGCAGCGCGGCCTGGGTCATCAGGAAGGTGCCGGTCAGGTTGATGCTGATGACCTGGTTCCAGGCGTCCAGCGGCATCTCGTGCGTGCGCGCGGGTTTGAGGATGCCGGCCGCGTTCACCAGAACGTCGAGGCCGCCGAGGAATTCGAGACCCTCGGCGACGCCCGCGGTGACCGAGGCCGGGTCCGCGATGTTCACCCGCACGGTCCGCAGCCGCTCGGTCGCGTCGCCCGCCTTGTCCGCGGTGGCCTGCAAGCCCGCCTCGTCGATGTCGGCGGCGATCAGCTGGGCCCCTTCGTCGAGTAGGCGCAGGGCGATGCCCTGTCCGATTCCCGACCCCGCTCCGGTCACCAGCACTCGACGGCCCTCATATCTGCGCATGCCCCAAACTAGAACAGGTTCTTACGAGGAAGCAACGGTTTACGACGCCGAATTCCCCGGCGGGCGAGTGCAACACGTTCTACTGTGACTGCATGTCGCCTGATCCGTTCGGCCCCGCCATGCTCGGACCGGTCCACCTGCGCAACCGGATCATCAAAGCGGCGACTTTCGAGGGCCGCACCCCGGACGCGTTGGTGACCGACGAACTCATCGAATTCCACCGCAGGGTCGCGGCGGGCGGAGCGGCCATGACTACCGTCGCCTACTGCGCGGTCGCTCCCGAAGGACGCACCGACCGGCACCAGATCTGGATGCGCCCGGACGCGGTGCCGGGCCTGCAAAAGCTCACCGACGCGGTGCATTCCGAAGGCGCCGCCGTCTCCGCCCAGATCGGACATGCGGGCCCGGTCGCGAACGCGGCCTCCAATCGGCTACCCGCCCTCGCGCCGGGCCGCCAGTTCAATCCGCTCGGCATGCGATTCACCCACGCCGCCACCGAAACCGATCTGCGCCGCGTCATCGACGCGCACGCCGGCGCCGCCCGGCTGGCGGTGCGGGCCGGATTCGACGCCGTCGAACTGCATTTCGGCCACAACTACCTGCTCAGCTCGTTCCTGAGCCCGCTGGAGAACAAGCGCACCGACAGCTACGGCGGCAGCCTGGAAAACCGCGCCCGCCTGGTCCGCCAGACCGCCGACGCGGTGCGCCGCGAAGTCGGCGACTCGATCGCGGTACTCGCCAAGTTCAATATGGACGACGGCGTGCGCGGCGGCTTCCGCGGCGAGGAGAGCCGGACCGTGGCGCGGTGGCTGGAGGCCGACGGCAACCTGGACGCCCTCGAACTCACCGTCGGCAGTTCGCTGCGCAACCCGATGTACCTGTTCCGCGGCGACGTACCGCTGCGTGAGTTCGCCGCGCAGTTCCCGCCGCTGCAGCGCTGGGGCATCCGCGTCGCCGGCCGAAAGTTCCTGCGCACCTACCCCTACCGCGAGGCCTACCTCCTCGAGAAGGCGATGGACTTCCGCGCCGCCCTGAACCTCCCCCTGATCCTGCTCGGCGGCATCGCCTCCCGCACCGCCATCGACGCCGCCATGACCAGCGGTTTCGAATTCGTCGCCATGGCCCGAGCCCTGCTCTACGACCCGAACCTGATCAACCAGCTACGCGCCGAAGACCAGACCGTCTCCCCCTGTACCCACTGCAACCGCTGCATGCCCACCATCTACGAGGGCACCCGCTGCGTACTCACCGCCGGATGAGCGGATCAGCCAGGCAGTTCGGCGGGTAACTCGTCGAGGAACTTCCGGATGACCGGATCCGTCAGTTCGGGATTGGTCCAGGTACACATATGAGTGACGCCGTCAGCGGTGATCGTCTCGAGCCGGGTCTCCCCGCCGAGCTGGCCCCGCAGCGCGGACATCACGTCCTCGGTGAGCACTTGATCCCCGAACCCCCGCATGAGCAGAGCCGGCGCGGTGATTTCGGGCACATGCGACTCGATGCTCTGACGGTCGATCAAGCAGCGCACAGCAAGCCGCCAGCGGGCCCGATCGCCCCCAACCCATTCCCGCACCCACGGTTCCCGATGACGCTCCGGGTCCCCACCAACCTGCGCCGCCGCGATCGACGAACACAACGACTCCAGCGCCCCTGTCCCCTCGACCCACTGCCCCATCAGGACGTTCTCGAACCCCGCTTTCTGCGCGGGGTTGTAAGCAGCAGCCGTGGTGCCGATCAGGATGAGCCCACGCACTCGACCCTAACAGGAACGCGTTCTAGTTACCGCCCCACAAACGCCACGCCCGATCTCACTCCACAACCAAAACGAGACCAAATGCGCACATCCAGGACCACAGTCGGAGGGGTGGTTGTGGGGGGTCCGGGGGGCGAAGCCCCTCCGGCTGGGGTGTGGGGGCTCGGCCCCCACAAGTCACCAAACGAAAAAGGCCCATGCTCTCCATGAGCATGGGCCTTCGACGTTTGGTGGTGGGCGAAGGGGGACTTGAACCCCCACGTCCCGAAGGACACTGGCACCTGAAGCCAGCGCGTCTGCCATTCCGCCACTCGCCCGAGCGACTGGAAGAACTTATCACGGGTGCGTCTCGGAAACGAAATCGCCTGTTCAGCGATATCGTTGATGACTCCTGGGGGCGGTGGGAACCAGCCAGAGTTTCCAGGAGTTACAGGTGTGGACGATCGTGGATATCATGCAATGAACGTGGTCGACACACGACACGCCATGTGTGCGTGTCGTTGTTATGAAATGGGCAATGACTCGGGGAAGACGTTCGACGAAGGGAGGCCGGGGATGGGCATCGTTTCGCGATTCGAAGCTCGACTGCGCGGCACCGTTGACGATGTCTTCGCCCGCGCCTTCGGTGGCAATGTCGTGCCCAAGGAGGTGGAGGCGGCGCTGCAGCGCGAAGCCTCCGAGCACATCGAGGATGTGGGCGGCGGACATCTGCTGGCGCCGAACGATTATGTGATCACCATCAACTCCTCCGATCACGGCAAACTCGACGCCGATCACACACTCACGACCCGTGCGTTCGCCAAACATCTCCAGGACTACATCCGCGATCAGGGGTGGCAGACCTACGGCGAAGTACACGTAGCGTTCGAGGCATCACCTACGCTGCACACCGGACAGTTCAGGGCACGCGGCCGGGTCGATCCCGACGCCGGCAGCGGAGCTACACCAGCTCAACGCCCGGAACCCTCGCCACAACGACCTGCAAACCCGCAACCAGGAGCTGGCCCCATGACGCAGAACTCTGGCTACGACCCGAGCCGTGAGCCCGCGGAGTCCGATCCACGCAATCGCGGGTACGCACCGCCGCCGGCGGGGCGGCCCAACCCGCCCAACGGCGCCTATCGCGAGGAGTACCGCGCACCCTACGAGGCCGGCGCGGACAACTATCGCGCGCCCGAGGGCCAGCAGGGTTACAGCGATTATCAGAACGGCTACGACTACCAGCAGCAGGGCGGCCAGCCGGCCGGCTACCAGGCTCCGGGTGGTTATCAGGCGCCGGGCGGTTATGAGGAGCCCGGCTACGGCCAGGGCGCTCCCGGTTACGGCCAGCAAGGTTATGGCGAACAGGGTTACGGCCAGCAGCCGGCCGGTTACCAGGAGCCCGGTTACGGCCAGGGCGGCGCCGGTTACGGCCAGCAGCCGGGCTACGGCCAGGCCGACTACGGGCAGGCGCCCGCCTACGGCGAGCCGGGCTATGCGGAGCCGGCCTACGGCCAGCCCGGATACGGCCAGCAGCAGGGCTATGGCCAGCCGGGATACGCCGAACCCGGTTACGGCGAACAGGGTTACGCCGAGGAGCAGGGCGGCTACGGCCAGGCCTACTCGCAGCAGGCCGGTTACGGCGCCCAGCCCGGCTATTCCGCGCCCGCCCCGTATTCCGGTGCGGCCCCGGCGGGTTCGGGCTATTCGGCCACCCTGCAGCTGGATGACGGCAGCGGCCGCACCTACCAGCTACGGGAGGGCAGCAACATCATCGGCCGCGGCCAGGACGCGCATTTCCGCCTGCCCGACACCGGTGTTTCGCGCCGCCACATCGAGGTCCGCTGGGACGGCCAGACCGCGATGCTCTCGGATCTGGGCTCCACCAACGGAACCCTGGTCAACGGCTCGCCGGTGCAGGATTGGCAGCTCGCCGACGGCGATGTCATCCGCGCCGGGCATTCCGAGATCCTGATCCGAATCGTCTGATCCCGTAAGCTCGCGTCCAGATCACGACATGACGTGTGCGAACAGCGGTTCTGCGGTCGTATCGTGATCGAAATCGACTGACGGCCCTATGATGCTGCCTACGCGCGGCACCGTCATGGGACCGGGCAAGACCAGCAGGCCGGGTGGGGGCGAATCAGCACCTACGCGGCGGCACCGACAGACACACGGTCGAACAGGAGGTGGAACGCCGTGCAGGGATTGATCCTGCAGTTGACCCGTGCGGGGTTCCTTTTGCTGTTATGGCTGTTCGTATGGGCGGTCCTGCGGACCTTGCGCAGCGACATCTACGCGGCCTCCGGCATCCGGATCCAGCCCAGGGCCGCACGCGGTTCCGCGGTGCTGCCTTCCTTCAGCCGCGGCCAGAAGGGCGCCAAATATCTTGTGGTGACTCAAGGTTCACTCGCCGGCACGCGCATCACGCTCGGCACCCAACCGGTGCTGATCGGGCGCGCGGATGATTCCACGCTGGTACTCACCGATGATTACGCCTCCACCCGGCATGCGCGACTTTCCCCGCGTGGTGACGACTGGTACGTCGAAGACCTCGGCTCGACCAATGGCACCTATCTCGACCGCGGGAAAGTCACCACCGCCGTCCGTGTTCCGCTCGGCACCCCGGTTCGTGTCGGCAAGACAGTGATCGAGCTCCGATCGTGACACTTGTTCTCCGCTACGCAGCGCGCAGCGACCGCGGCCTCGTGCGAGGCAACAACGAGGATTCCGTGTACGCGGGCGCCCGGTTGCTCGCGCTGGCCGATGGCATGGGCGGCCATGCCGCCGGTGAAGTCGCCTCCCAGTTGATGATTGCCGCGCTGGCTCATCTCGACGACGACGAGCCCGGCACCGACTTGCTCGGCAAGCTCGACCACGCGATCCACGAGGGCAATGCCGCGATCGCCGATCAGGTCGAGGAGGAGCCCGAACTCGACGGCATGGGCACCACGCTCACCGCGATCCTGTTCGCCGGCAACAAGCTCGGTCTCGCCCATATCGGCGATTCCCGGGCCTACCTGTTGCGCGGTGGCGAGCTGGCCCAGATCACCAGAGACGACACGTTCGTGCAGTCGCTGGTGGACGAGGGCCGGATCACCCCGGAGCAGGCGCACACCCATCCCCAGCGTTCGCTGATCATGCGCGCGCTCACCGGCAACGAGATCGAGCCGACGCTGATCATGCGGGAGGCCCGCCCGGGCGACCGCTATCTGCTGTGCTCCGACGGCCTCTCCGATGTGGTGAGCGATGAGACCATCGCGAACACCCTGCGCGAGGGCAGCACCGACGAATGCGCCGACCGGCTCATCGAATTGGCGCTGCGCAGCGGCGGCCCGGACAACGTCACCGTGGTCGTCGCCGACGTCATCGATCTCGATTACGGGCAGAGTCATCCGATCGTGGCGGGCGCCGCCTCCGGTCAGGACGAGGACACGCCCCCGCCGAACACCGCGGCCGGCCGGGCCGCCGCGATGCGCCCCCCGCGGGCCGCGCCGCCACGCCGGGCCAGCGCAACTCCGGAACCGGAGCCGCCGGCGAGATCGCACAAGCTCCGCTGGATCCTGCTGTCGCTGGGCCTGGTGCTCGCGGTCGGCGTCGGCCTGCTGGTCGGCTACAAGATGGTGCGCAACAACTATTACGTGGCCGCCGACGGCGGCAAAGTGGTGATTCTGCGCGGACTTCCGGGTTCGGTGCTCGGCTATTCGATCCACGAGGTCGACACCATCGGCTGTGTGAGCAAGAACGGTGAGCTCACCATTCTGAAGACGGGCACCACGCTGCCCGCCGGGTGCCGCGCGCTCGAGGTCGAGGATCTCACCCAGACCGGACGCAATCAGGTCAACCAGGGTCTGCCGCCGGGTTCGCTCAACGATGCCGAAAGCCAGATGCGGCGCTTGGCCTCCCAGCAGCTGCTGCCGGTGTGCACGCCCAAGGAATCGGTGCCGCAGCCCGGTGTCGTGCCGCCGACCTCCACCGAGCCGGCCCCGCCCGCGGACGCTCCGACCACCACGCCGAACCCGGTCGCGACCACCACCGCCCCGGCGCCCCCGGCCGAACCGACTCCTGGGGAGACCCGGGGTACCGACATCAAGACACCGACGAAGGTGGACCCCACCGCGCCGACGTCCACGTCGGCGACCCCCCAGACGCCGGGGGAGAACTGCCGGGTGACGGACTGATGTCCGCACCGTCACCGCCGTCCGCTGGGGCCTATCCCAGTCCGCCAGGCGGCTTCGCGCCCGCGCCGCCGCCGTCCACCCGGCGCAACGTGGAACTGCTGCTGCTGGCGTTCGCGGCCTTGCTGACGACGGTGTCGCTGTTTCTGGTGGAAGCCAGCCAGGAGCAGTCGGTCTCCTGGGATATCGCCAAGTACGGCGCGGCCTACCTGGGTTTGTTCGGGGTGGCCCATCTCGCGGTGCGCCGGTTCGCGCCGTTCGCCGACCCGTTGCTGCTGCCGATTGTGGCGGTGCTCAACGGGATCGGGCTGGTGCTGATCCATCGCCTGGATCTCGGCGCGGCACAGAACGCCCGCTACAACTCGTGGACGGTCCCCTCCCCCGATGCCAGCCCGCAGATCATGTGGACCGCGCTCGGCACCATCGGGTTCATCGCGGTGCTCGCTATCCTGCGCGATTACCGCACGCTGGCCCGCTACAGCTACACCCTCGGGCTGATCGGCCTTGTCGCCCTGATGATTCCGGCGCTGCTGCCCAGCGCGTACTCGGAGACCAACGGCGCCAAGATCTGGATCCGGTTGCCCGGCTTCAGCGTTCAGCCCGGTGAGTTCTCCAAGATCCTGCTGATCATCTTCTTCGCCTCGGTGCTGGTGGCCAAGCGCGATCTGTTCACCACCGCCGGGCGGCACATGCTGGGCATGGAGTTCCCGCGCGCCCGCGACCTCGGGCCGATCCTCGCGGTGTGGATCGTGTGCATCGGCGTGCTGGTCCTGGAAAAGGACCTCGGCACCTCACTGTTGATCTTCTCCACCGTGCTGGTCATGCTCTACATCGCCACCGAGCGGGTGGGCTGGCTGGTCATCGGCGGCGGGCTGCTCGCCATCGGATTCGTCTTCGCCTACAACGCCTTCGGTCACGTCCGGGTGCGCGTGCACACCTGGCTGGATCCGTTCTCGGACTACAACAACACCGGCTACCAGATCTCGCAGTCGATGTTCGGCCTGGCCACCGGCGGTCTGGCGGGCACCGGCCTGGGCAACGGCCGGCCCAACCAGGTGCCCTTCGCCAAGACCGACTTCATCGTCACCACCATCGGTGAGGAGCTCGGCCTGATCGGGCTGACCGCGGTGCTGGTGCTGTTCCTGGTGTTCATCGTGCGCGGCCTGCGCACCGCCCTGGCCGTGCGCGACAGCTTCGGCAAGCTGCTCGCCGCCGGGCTGGCGTTCACCATGGCGATCCAGCTGTTCGTGGTGGTCGGCGGTGTCACCAAACTGATTCCGCTGACCGGTCTCACCACGCCGTTCATGTCCTACGGCGGCTCCTCGCTGCTGGCCAACTATCTGCTGCTGGCCCTGCTGATCAAGATCTCGGACGCGGCCCGCGCACCGGCGCCGGCCCGGAAGAAAGAACCCGCGGCGCCCCTCGCCGATGCCCCGACCGAGCTGTTCCGCAAGGATGCGAGGCCGCAGGAATGAACACTCCCCTACGGCGGGTCGCCGTCGCGGTCATGCTAATGATCGTCGCGCTGCTGATCAACGCCACCTACGTGCAGGTCTCCATCGGCCCCTTCGGGAAGGCCGACAGCCTGCGCCACGATCCGCGCAACTCCCGGGTGCTGCTCGACGAGTACTCGCGCCAGCGCGGCCAGATCTCCGCGAGCGGCACCGTCATGGCCAGTTCGGTCGCCACCGACGACCGCTACAAGTACCTGCGCACCTACCCGACCGAGCCGGCCGCCTACGCCCCGGTCACCGGCTTCTACTCGATGCAGTACGGCAGCAACGGGCTGGAGAAGGCCGAGGATTCGGTGCTCAACGGCTCCGACAGCCAGCTGTTCGGGCGCCGGCTCATCGACATGATCTCCGGCCGCGACCCGCGCGGCGCGAACGTGCTCACCACGCTCAACCCGACGATGCAGCAGGTGGCCTACGACCAGCTGACCGCCAAGGGCTATACCGGTTCGGTCGTCGCGATCGAGCCCAGCACCGGCAAGATCCTCACCATGGTCTCCACGCCCAGCTACGACCCGAACCTGCTGTCCGGGCACGACGGCGCGCGCGGCACCCAGGCGTGGGAGGAACTGAGCCGGGACAAGTCCAAGCCGATGCTCAACCGCGCTGTCTCCCAGACCTATCCGCCCGGGTCCACCTTCAAGGTGGTGACCACCGCGGCCGCGTTGCAGGACGGCATCGCGACCCCGGAGGACCAGTTCACCGCCGCCAATCAGATCGAACTGCCCGGCACGAAAACCACGCTGGAGAACTACAACGGCTCGCACTGCGGCAGCGGCAGCACCGCCTCGCTGTACGACGCGTTCCGGTTGTCCTGCAACACCGCCTTCGCCGAACTCAGCCAGAAGATCGGCGCATCCAACCTCAAGGACGCCGCCGCCGCGTTCGGCGTCGGCCCGAGCCGCGGCATCCCGATCCCGGTCGCCGAATCCACCGTGGGTTCGATTCCCGACAACGCGGCGCTGGCGCAGAGCAGCATCGGGCAGCGCGACGTGGCCCTGACTCCGCTGGAGAACGCGGTCATCGCCGCCACCGTCGCCAACGGCGGCGTCCGGATGGAGCCATACCTGGTCGATTCGCTGCAGGCTCCGGACCTCAGCGAGTTGTCCAAGACCAAGCCGGTCTCGGTCGGCCAGGCCGTGAGCGCCCCGGTCGCCTCCCAGCTGACCAGCATGATGATCGCTTCGGAGCAGAACACCGCGGGCGGTCAGCAGAACCGCGGCTACACCATCGCGTCCAAGACCGGAACCGCCGAGCACGGCGAGAATCCGCGCAATACGCCGCCCCACGCCTGGTACATCGCCTTCGCCCCGGCGCAGAACCCGACCATCGCCATCGCGGTGATCGTGGAGAACGGCGGCGACCGGGCGCTGGCCGCCACCGGCGGTTCCGTGGCCGCGCCGATCGCGAGGGCCGTGCTGGACGCCGGTCTGCGAGGGGGCTGAACGATATGACTGTGCGAGTGAATGTACGGAGTCCCCGATGCTGAACAACGGCGCGCTGATCGCCGACCGCTACCGCCTGCAACGGCTCATCGCCACGGGCGGAATGGGTCAGGTCTGGGAGGCTCTCGACACCCGCCTGGATCGCCGGGTCGCGGTGAAGGTGCTCAAGGCGGAGTTCTCCGCCGATCCCACCTTCCGGCACCGGTTCCGCACCGAGGCCAAAACCACCGCCCTGCTGAACGCTGCCGGCATCGCGGGGATCTACGACTACGGCGAGACCTACGACCCGTCCGCGGGTGAAACCGCCTACCTGGTCATGGAATTGGTCCAGGGCGAGCCGCTGAACACGGTGCTGAACCGGCTCGGCCGGCTCTCGGTGGTGCAGGGCCTGGACATGCTGGAGCAGACCGGGCGCGCGCTCGAGGTGGCCCATGCCGCCGGCGTGGTGCACCGGGATGTGAAGCCGGGCAACATTCTCGTGACGCCGACCGGTCAGGTGAAGATCACCGACTTCGGTATCGCCAAGGCCGTGGACGCCTCACCGGTCACCAAGACCGGCATGGTGATGGGCACCGCCCAGTACATCGCGCCGGAGCAGGCCGTCGGCGAGGACGCGACCTCCTCCAGTGACGTGTACTCGCTCGGCGTGGTCGGCTACGAGGCGCTGGCGGGTCAGCGCCCGTTCACCGGCGACGGCGCGATCACCGTGGCGATGAAGCATGTCCGGGATGATCCGCCGCCGATGCCGTCGGACTTACCGCCGAACGTGCGTGAGCTCATCGAGATCACCATGCGCAAAGACCCGAAGCAGCGCTATGCCAGCGGCGGCGAGTTCGCCGACGCGGTGGCCGCGGTGCGTGCGGGTCATCGCCCGCCGGAGCCGAAGGGCGCGGCCGCCACGGGGACCGGTCCGTTCACCGAGGGCGCCACCCGGGTGCTGCCGCCCGGCCCGACGGTGATCCTGCCCGCGCCACAGCAGGACGGCCCGACCGTGCCCTACAACGGCGCCGCCGCAAGCACTTACGGTGCGCCGGCGACGGCGATGAACCCGGGCAGCACGGCCACCCCGCCGCCCAAGCCCGCCGGTCTCACCAATACCCAGAAGTGGCTCATCGGCCTCGGCATCGGCGCGCTCCTGCTCGGCGGCGCCGCCGCCTGGCTGGCGTTCGGCGGCGACACCAATCCGCAGCCGGATCGTCCCGTCGTGACCACCACGCTGGTCCCGCCGACCACGACCAAGCCGCCGGTCACCACGACGACGCGGCCGGCTCCGCCCCCGCCGCCGGTTACCACCACGGCGCCGCCGCCGACCACCACGGTGCCGCCGACTACCACGACCGAACCGCCGACGACCACCACGGAACCGCCGACGACCACCACCAAACCGCCGACGACGACGCCGGTCCCGAGCACCACGAAGACGGGCAAGACGACCACCGACCGGCCCCCGTACTTCCCCACCCTCGACTTACCATTTCCGGATAGCCCCGGTGCTCGAGGCCCCTCCTCCACTCGTAGCGTGCCTACTCCTTCACAAGGACAACAATGACGACCCCGAAGAATCTCGGTTCTCGCTACGAGCTCGGCGAGATCATCGGATTCGGCGGTATGTCCGAGGTTCACAAGGCCCGTGACCTGCGGCTGAGCCGCGATGTCGCGATCAAGGTCTTGCGTGCGGACCTCGCGCGTGACCCCACGTTCTATCTGCGTTTCAAGCGCGAGGCGCAGAACGCGGCCGCACTGAACCATCCGGCCATCGTCGCGGTGTACGACACCGGCGAGGCCGAGGTGGACGGCGGCCCGCTGCCCTACATCGTGATGGAGTACGTCGACGGCGACACCCTGCGCGATATCGTGCGCGGCAAGGGCCCGCTGCCGCCGCGCCGCGCGATGGAGGTCGTCGCCGACGTCTGTGCCGCACTGGATTTCAGCCACAAGGCCGGAATCGTGCACCGCGATATGAAGCCCGCCAACATCATGATCAACCGCGCGGGCGCGGTGAAGGTGATGGACTTCGGCATCGCGCGCGCCCTCGCCGACAGCTCCAACCCGATGACCCAGACCGCGGCCGTAATCGGTACCGCGCAATATCTTTCGCCCGAGCAGGCCCGCGGTGAAACCGTGGACGCGCGCTCGGACGTGTACTCCGTCGGCTGTGTGCTCTTCGAAATCCTCACCGGCGAACCGCCTTTCACCGGTGACTCGCCGGTCGCGGTGGCCTACCAGCATGTCCGCGAGGATCCGCGGCTGCCCTCGCACGTCTACGCCGGCGTCCCGCGCGAGCTCGACTCGGTGATCCTCAAGGCGATGAGCAAGAACCCGGCCAACCGGTATCAGACCGCGGCCGAGATGCGCGCCGACCTGATCCGGGTGCTCGGTGGGCAGAAGCCCAGCGCGCCGATGGTGATGACCGACGAAGACCGCACCACCGTCTTCGACTCCGATGAGCCTTCCTCGCGCGGCTACCGCATGGTGGAGCGCCGGGACGACACCGCCGAGCAGGAGGCCACCGATCCCGGCGGCCCCCGGCGCACCTGGCTCGCGGTGGGCGTCGCGGCCGCGGTGGCGGTGGCGTTCGCCCTGTTCTGGGTGCTGATCGGCCCGGGCAGCCGGCCGGATCAGGTTGCCATTCCGGATCTTTCGAACAAATCGCAGTCCCAGGCCAAGGATGCGCTGCAGAAGCTCGGCTTCAACGTCGCGGTGGAGCAGAAGCCGGACGGCAAGATCGCCCAGGGCAATGTGATCGCCACCCAGCCGCTGGGTGGTTCCCGCATCGACAAGGGCAGCACCGTCACCCTGGTGGTTTCCACGGGGCCGCAGCAGGTGCCGGTGCCCCGGCTGGACGGGATGACGCAGCAGCAGGCCGAGCAGGTGCTCAATTCGCAAGGCCTGCGCATGGATCCGAACGTGCAGCGCAAGCCGTCCAGTCAGCAGGAGAAGGACAAGGTCATCGGCACCGAACCCTCGGCGGGTTCCAAGGTCGATCTCGACGAGGCCATCATCGTCACCCTCGGCGACGGGCCGGAGAAGGTGCGGGTGCCCTCGGTCGTCGGCCAGGACATCAGCTTGGCCCAGCCGAACCTGGAGGGCAGCGCCGGTTTCACGGTCAGCATCGAAGAGGTCCCGTCGTCCAAGCCGAAGGGTGAGGTGCTTTCGACCAGCCCGTCCGGCGGCACCCAGGCCGATAAGGGCTCCAAGGTGACCGTGCAGGTGTCCAGTGGCGAGATCACCATGCCCAGCGTGACCGGCATGACGCCGTCCCAGGCCGTGGAGGTGCTGCGCTCGAAGGGCTGGACCGGCAGCGCGAGCCAGATCGTCCAGCAGCCGCAGGGCACCTTCGACACGGGCAGCGTGGGACGCATCCTCGGACAATCTCCGGCAACCGGCGCTCCACTGTCCAAGACCGCCACAATCACCATCTCAGTCGGCGTTCTCGGCCCGCCGTGACACTTCCGCTCTGGGCGTACAGCTACTTTCTGGAAAACTCAGACTCCACACAGTGACCCGCTGGAGAATGGGGCTGCTCATCCGAATGCGTCAACCGCAACCAGGAGGTAGCCCCATGACCACTGCCCGCGACATCATGCGTCCCGGCGCGCACTGGATCTCCATGGACGACACCGTCGGCAAAGCCGCGCGGCTCATGGCCGAACTCGGCGTCGGATGCCTGATCGTCTCCGACGACAACGAGCGCATGCGCGGCATCATCACCGACCGCGACATCGTCGTGAAGTGCGTCGCCCAGGGCAAGTCCCCCGGCGCCACCAAGGCCGCCGACCTCTGCGAGGCCACCCCGCGCTGGGTTCCCGCCGACGCCGACGTCGAGGAGGTGCTCGACGAAATGGAAGGCCACCGCGTCAAACGCGTACCGGTGATCGACGAGGACAAGCGGCTCGTCGGCATGATCAGCGAAGCCGACCTGGCCAAGCACCTGGACGACAATCAGCTCGGCGAATGGGTCAACTCCATCTACGGCCGCCCATAGACCATTACGACAGGTCGAGGTGCCGGTTCATCGCCATCGCCTCGTCCGCGAGATCGGCCAACTCGAGCACTTCGACGCCGTGCTGCCGGAGGTTCTCCACACCCACACAGTTCGTCACAAATGTCGTCGGCTCCCGCCACGCGATGACCACCCGCGGAATCCCCGCGCGCAGAATCCGTTCCGTGCACGGCGCGCGCCCCGCGCTCGCCCGCTGCGAACAGGGTTCCAGCGTGCTGTAGATCGTCGCGCGCCCCAGCCGCGCGTCCTCGTCGCCCAACTTGTCGAGCGCCGACTCTTCGGCATGTACCTTCTCGTCGGTCTCCCGGGAGAACCCCGTCGCGATCTCCACCCCATCCGCGACGACCACCGCTCCCACCGAGAACGCCGTCGCACTCGGCGGGCACTCGCGCGCGAGTTCGATTGCCCTGCGCATGAACTGGTGATCGGTATCGTCAGCGGTCATCGGGTGGGGTCTCCTCAGGCGGGGCGGGTGTAGCGCAGCACGGCCATGTCTCCGACCTGCGCGACATCCGCCAACCGCAAACGGCGGTGTGGCCCACCGGGATAGGCAGCGGGTCCGGCGAAGCGTGGCGCGGCCGGGTCGCCGACCAGGATGGGGGCGACGGCGAGATGCAGTTCGTCGGCCAGGTCGGCGGCGAGGAACTCGGTATGGATGCGGGTGCCGCCCTCGACCATCAGCTGGGTGGTGCCGCGCTTGCCGAGATCGGCCAGCAGGGCGGCGAAGTCGACGACCGCGCCGAGGCTGACCACTTCGGCCAGCCCGGACAGCTGCTTGCCGATCCGGGCGACGCCGGCGTCGGTCGTGTAGACGAGCTTGTCGCCGCCGTGGTGCCAGAAGCGCCAGGCCGGATCCAAATCACCGCTCGCCGTGACGGTCACCTTCAGCGGGTACTCCGGCTTGCCCGCGGCGCTGCGGGCGGCGCGGCGTTCGGCACTGTTCACCAGGAGGCGGGGGTTGTCGCGGCGCAGGGTTTCCGCGCCGACCAGGATCGCGTCGGACTCGGCGCGGACCTGATCGACGCGGTCGAAATCCGCGGTGTCCGACAGTTTCAAGCGGTCCGGACTCGCGTCGTCGATGTAGCCGTCGAGGCTGACCGCTACCGAGAGCACCACATGGGGGCGCAGGGTCACTGCGTCACCAGCGCAGCGACCTCCGATTCGAGCATTTCGACCAGGCCCTCGGCGGGGCGTTCGCCGCACACCTCGAGCCAGTTCGCGAGCATGCGGTGGCCGCCTTGGGTGAGGACGGACTCGGGGTGGAACTGGACGCCGTGGATCGGCAGGTCGCGGTGGCGCACGGCCATCACGATGCCGGATTCGGTGCGGCCGGTGACCTCGATCTCGGCCGGGAGGGTGTCCTCGGGGACCGTCAGCGAGTGGTAGCGAGTGGCGGTGAAGGGGTCGGGCAGGCCCGCCAGCACGCCCTTGCCGCTGTGGAACACCAGCGAGGTCTTACCGTGCAGCAGCTCCGGTGCGCGCGTGACGGTGGCGCCGAACGCCTCACCGATCGCCTGATGGCCCAGACACACGCCGAGCAGCGGGGTCGCGGACTTCGCACAGGCATGCACCAGCGGAATGCTGGCGCCCGCACGGTCCGGCGAACCGGGGCCGGGGCTGATCAGAATGCCGTCGAAATCGGCGACTACGGCGTCCAAGTCGGCGAGCTGTGCGTCGTCGTTGCGCCAGACCACGGCCTCGGCTCCGAGCTGGCCCAGGTACTGCACCAGGTTGAAGACGAAGCTGTCGTAGTTGTCGACGACGAGTACGCGCATGCAGACGAGGTTACGTGGGATAGCCTAGAGACACACCGGAGGGCGTCCCAGCCGCGCCCGGATCGGTCCCCGACCTGCACGCCGAACACGAGGACGTCATGCCGAAGTCGAAGGTCCGTAAGAAGACCGACTACACGATCAACCCCGCCAGCCGGACTCCGGTCAAAATCAAGGGCGGCCCGTCGCCCGTCTGGTACGTGGCGATCATGCTGGGCTTCATGGTGGCCGGGCTGCTGTGGCTGCTGGTGTACTACCTGGCGGCCGAGAAGATCACCTGGATGAACGATCTCAACGCCTGGAACTTCCTGATCGGTTTCGGCCTCATGGTGGTCGGCCTGATCATGACCATGCGCTGGCGCTGACCCGCTCGAGCGTGAAGTCTGCCCGAATTAACCGGATAACAGACATGTCATTCATCCCCACCTGTGGATAAAGGTGGGGACAACTCGAGGAACGATTGGGGAAATGCGCACCGATTCCGCCCTGACCTGGTCCACTCGGACCCCCATGCTGGTCGCGGTCACGGTCGGCGGTGTCATCCTCACCGGCGCGGCCGTGCTCAGCACTGACGGCGCCAGCCGCCTGCTGATCGGCCTCGCCGCCACCGGCCTGCTGGGGTTCGCGCTGCTCGGCTACCGGCAGCGGCCGCGGCTCACCATCATCCCGGGGTCCGAACCCCGCCTGGTGGTGCGCTCCCTGACCGGCCCGTCCGAGTACTCCCGCGACCAGATCATCCGCGCCCGCATCGTGAGCTACCGCCGCCTCGGCCGCAAGAATCCGATGCTCGAGATCGATGTCGACGACAACGGCACCGAACGGCTGCTCATCTTCGGCCGCTGGGATCTCGGCACCAACCCGGAAGACGTGTTCGACACCCTTGTCGAACACGGCCTCGCCAGCCTCGCCTGACTCTCACCCTGGTGAATCGCCAACGTTTCACGTGAAGCAAGACAAGGCGGGACAGCTCAGGTCAGCGTGATCGCCCGGACCGCGATGATCACCAGCGAAATCAGCCCGATCGCGGCAATGCTCGCCCAGCCGATGCTGCGCGCCGCCTCCTGCGATTTCGCGCCGAGCCGCTCGGGCAGATACAGCAGGCCGAACGCGGCCAGCGTGCCCGCGACCAGCCCACCGAGGTGCCCCGCGATCGACAGGTGCGGGATCGAGAAGCTGATGAACAGGTTGATGCCGATCAGGATGAACATCTGATTCGCGTTCTGCCGCAAGCGCAGCAGCAGCACCGTGATCGCGCCGAACAGGCCGTACACCGCGCCCGACGCACCGGCCGTCGCCTCGAGTGGCCCCTGGAAGACCATGCAGGCCGCGGCGCCGGCGATCATCGAGACCAGGTAGATCGCGAGATAGCGCAGCCGGCCGAGCGGCGGCTCCAGCGTGCGGCCGATGATCCACAGCGCGAACATATTCAGCGCCAGGTGGATCGGGCCGTAGTGCAGGAAGCCCGAGCCGATCACCCGAATCCAGTCACCGTTGGACACCGCTGCGGGGACCAGCACCCAGTCGTAGAACAGGCGCGAGGTGAAGAAGTTCGTCCCGCCCTGAGCGTTGTCGACCAGGTTCTTGGACTGCCAGGCGGTGATCGCGTAGATCGCCACGTTCAGGACGATCAGCGCGTAGGTCACGTAGGGCGCGGCCGTCTTGCCGGCCACCGCGCCCGCGACGGTCCGGACCTGCCGAGTCCCGCGCTGGCCCTCGCGCACACAGTCGACGCAGTGCTGTCCGACCGAGGCGGGTCGCAGGCATTCGGGACAAGCAGGACGCCCGCAGCGGGTGCACGCCAATCCGGTAGGGCGATCAGGGTGGCGGACGCACGTCGGTGCGGGCGGCTGCGGGTTCATAGCATCATTCGATCGTGATCTTGGAAATCACGACCGGCTCCTTCGGGCGGTCGTTGCGATCGGTCGGGGTGTTCGCGATGGAGTCGACGACCTTGCGGGAATCCGGGTCGATGACCTCACCGAAGATGGTGTGCTTGCGGTTCAGGTGCGACTGCGGGCTCACGGTGATGAAGAACTGGGAGCCGTTGGTGCCCGGGCCCGCGTTCGCCATCGCCAGCAGGTAGCCGCGGTCGAACCGCAACTCCGGGTGGAACTCGTCGCCGAATTCGAAGCCGGGGCCGCCGCGACCGGTGCCGGTCGGGTCGCCGCCCTGGATCATGAATCCGTCCATCACCCGGTGGAAGATCGCGCCGTCGTAGAACGGGCCGGTGCTGCCACCACTCGCGTTCTGCGTGGTGTACTGCGCCGAACCATCCGCGAGGCCAAGGAAGTTCCGCACAGTCTTCGGCGCGTGGTTGCCGAATAGCGCGATCTTGATGTCGCCGTGATTGGTATGCAGCGTCGCGCTCGCAGTCTGAATCGGTGAGGTCACGTCGTCATGCTAGCCGCGGGCGGACCGCTCGCACCCGAAGTGGGTTACCGACGCGTCGCATCACACAGTAGGACCACCTGGGCTTACTGCGGGATCTCGCTGGTTGTGCCAAAGTGGTCGAATGACCTTGGGGCGCCAGCTTGTATCCGCACGTTCTCGTAACCGCCTCGTTGCCGCGGTCGCCGTCGCGCTGGCCGGAGCCGTCGCCTGGTTGCTGCGCAGCCGGCGGCCGCAGCCGCCCGCGGTGGCTCCGGAGCCGCCGCGGATCGGCTACTCGCGCAATGGTTCTCCGCAGCCCGTCAGCGTCGACGGTCGCGGCGAGGCCTAGGCTCAGGCCTCGCCGCAGCCTTCAGCGGCTGACGGTGCGCTTGTACTGACGCAGCGACAGCGGCACGAAGATCAGCAGAATGACCACCACCCAGATCAGCGTGGTCGCGACCGGATGCCGCATCGACCACACATCCGGCGGCGGCATCGCCGGATTGGTGTTGCCGAACAGATCGCGGGCCGCCTGAGTCAGGGCCGAGACGGGATTCCATTCCGCGAACACCCGCAGCACGGTCGGCAGATTCTGCATCGGAACGAAGGTGTTGGCCAGGAAGGTCAGCGGGAACATCACCATGAAGCTGGCGTTGTTGAAGACCTCCGGCGCGCGGACCAGCAGGCCGACCACGGCCATCATCCAGGACACCGCGTAGGCGAACAGCAGCAGCAGGATGTAGGCCAGCACGGCGTCCACCAGCGAGCCGCGGATGCGCCAGCCGACCAGATAGCCGGTCACCGACATCACGAACAGGCTGACCACGTTGATCACGACATCGCTGATCGTGCGGCCGAACAGCACCGCGGCCGGAGCCATCGGCAGCGACCGGAACCGGTCGATGATGCCCTTCTGCATGTCCTCGGCCAGGCCCGCGCCGGTGAACGAGGCGCCGAACACCACGGTCTGGGCGAAGATGCCCGCGATGAGGAATTCGCGGTAGCCGCCCTCCATGCCGGGCACGCTGATCGCGTTGCCGAAGACGTAGGCGAACAGCAGCACGAACATGATCGGCGACATGGTCGAGAAGATCAGCACGTCGGGCACGCGCCTGATCTTGATGACATTGCGCTTGGCGATGGTCAGGCTGTCACTGACGAGATAGGACAGGCGCTCGCCCAGCCCGGCCCGCTCCGGCTCGGCGAAGGTGGTGCCGGACGCGGCGTCTTTACGGAGCTCGGTCATCGGACGCTCCCTTCGGTCTCGAGCTGGGTGCCGGTGCCGTTGACGTAATCCTCGGCTTCGTGCCCGGTGAGCGTCAGGAAGACGTCGTCGAGCGACGGGCGCCGCAGCCCGACATCGTTGATGTGCACGTCGTTGGACCCCAGCAACCCGATCGCGTCGACCAGCGCCTGCGATCCGTTGCTGACCGGGACGGTGATCCGGCGCAGCCCAGGCTCGATGTGGATCTCGCCGTCCGCCAAGCTCTTCAGCACCTGCTCGGCGATCCCCAGTTTCGCGGGATCGGTGACGGTGAGTTCGATACGGTCGCCACCGACCAGTGTCTTGAGCTCGTCGGCGGTGCCGCGCGCGATCACCTTGCCGTGGTCGATCACCGCGATGGAATCGGCCAGCCGATCGGCCTCGTCCATGTACTGGGTGGTGAGCAGCAGCGTGGTGCCGCCCGCCACCAGCTCTTCGATGACATCCCACAGATCGAGCCGGGCGCGCGGATCCAGACCCGTGGTGGGCTCGTCCAGGAACAGCACCGGCGGATTGGCGACGAGCGCGCCGGCCAGGTCGAGCCGGCGGCGCATACCGCCGGAATACCCCTTGACCGGGCGGTCGGCCGCATCGCTGAGCCGGAACCGGTCCAGCAGCTCGCGCGCGCGGTCCTTACTGGCCTGCACGCCCATGTGATAGAGCCGGCCGACCATTTCGAGGTTCTCGAAGCCCGTCAGGTACTCGTCGACGGCGGCGTACTGGCCCGACGTCCCGATCCGGGAACGCAGCGCCTGGGGATTGCGCAGGACGTCGATACCGGCGACGGTGGCGCTGCCCTCATCCGGGATGAGCAGGGTGGTGAACACACGGACCGTGGTGGTCTTGCCCGCGCCGTTGGGGCCGAGCAACGCGGTGACGGTGCCTTCGGGCACCGAGAGATCGAGTCCATCGAGGGCGACCAACTGGCCGTAACGCTTGACCAGACCCTCAGCGACTATTGCGTCGGGCATGACTCTCCTGAGATTTGTAGGTTTCGCGAATGGGCCGATCGATACCCGAGTCAGTATTGCCCTGCGCACCGACAATTTCATCCCTTTTGCCGGGTGCGCCGGTCGCGACGGAGACGTCGAAGGCCGCATCCCGGTCCGGGCGGTGCTCGGGGGTACCGGAACGGAATGCGGCCGATTCAATCGTCGCGCGCGCCACCCCCGTGGGTCGTGCGTAGGCGGCTACCCGTTTCCACGGGAGCCGGTACTCGAGTTCCGAGCGAATCATGTGGCGATCCTCGCACCGGGGTCCGACAAGTTCGGGTAGTCGACATGCCCGAGGCCCCGAGGACACGCGACAAATACGACAGAATCCGGACGAACACGCCAGGCCCAATCCCCCTGTGCGACAGGCAGCGACCGGTCTGCATGTTTCGCCGAAACCGTCAGAGTTCCAGCTGAACGCTGGTTCCGAACCGGTAATTTCCTGAAAGACAACGGTTTTGGCAAACAATCAGCCGATACCGTACCGGCGCCGGTCAACCCGGCCGCCGCACCTCGGCGAACCCGTCGGCATACCCAGGTAAGCCAACCCCAAAAAATCTACGAAAGTGGCGTTCCCCACGCACACACAAAGGCAAATCATCGCGTAGGATCATTCTCGTCGGCCCCTCCCCCCCGGGCCGACCCTACGCGGGCCTCGGCTAACTCCCCCCCTTCGCCGAGGCCCGCTCCCCATTTCCGGGGTAGGTTTCTACCCCATTTCCGCCACGCCAACGCGCCGCCAAGCCGCGGCCAGCCGCTGCGCTCGCACCCGTCCGGCCGTCGCCAGCAGCGGACGATCCCGTTCCCACCGCTCGCGGGTCACCGCGTCGGCCTGCTGCCACAACGGATCCGATTCCGCGAGCAGGCGATCGAACTCCTCGAAGATCCCACCCAGCGCGATATGCACGCCGGGGGAAGCGGGCGCGTCCAGATCCAGGCCCCGCACCATCGCCACCATCGCGAGCAAACGCTGCAGCGTCGAGGGCGACCAGCGCGCCTGCCGGCCCACCCGCACCAGCCACCCCAGCGTCGCCGCGAGCACGTGCACGTCCTCGACCGTCCGGAACGGCTTCAGGAAATCCGCGTACCCATCCCCCGGCAGCAACCGCGCCGCCGCGTCGTCGAAAACCACTGTCGCGTGCGGGATTTCCGGCGCCATCGGCAGCGGCGGCCGGTTCGTCACCGTCACCCCGGGCTGTCCGGCGGCGACCAGCGCCGCGCGCAGCCGAGGCCGGCCATCCACCACTTCCCCGGTACCGGCGATCACCACCAGCTCCCGCGCGTGCTCCCCCATCGTCGTGAACGTCTTGGTACCGCGCACCACCCAGCCACCCTCGGCGGGCACGATCGCGGTCCGGATCGCCGACGGATGCGCCCCGCCCTCCTCGGTCGCCGATACCGCGATCAGGTCCGCCCCCGCCACCTCCGGCAACAGCTTCCGCAAGGCTTCCTGATAGCCGGACAGGAACGCGAAACCCAGCCGGTCCGCCGCGAATCCGCCCGCGACCGCGCGGTCCACCGGAGAGCGGAACG
The DNA here is from genome assembly GCF_015355755.1 of Nocardia sp. XZ_19_385. Taxonomy (NCBI): domain Bacteria; kingdom Bacillati; phylum Actinomycetota; class Actinomycetes; order Mycobacteriales; family Nocardiaceae; genus Nocardia; species Nocardia sp. XZ_19_385. The sequence continues at coordinate 1,058,183 of NZ_JACVEE010000002.1, read as the reverse complement.
CCCGCGCGACCGCGGTGTGCCGAGCCCACGCCTGTTCGAGATCGGCAGGCGCGGCCTCGGCGATCGGTTCGGTCAGCAGATACTCGAGCACATCGTTCACTCCTGCACGGTATCCCGCGCACCGCCTACGACCTTGCCGAGGCGGCTGCGGTGTGAGCTGCGGCAAATAGCTGGAAACCATCGGCGCTCCCTCCGGGATTCTCGCTTCCCATGGGTGAAACTGGGGCATTGTCCCCAGCCCCCTGGAGGAGCCTGACCTGTGAAGCATCCGGATCTGGCGCGCAAACGGGCCCTGTACGACGCCGAAGCCCGCATCTCCTGGGTGCTGGCCGCACTGGCCGGTTTGATCGGTGCGGCGGCATTCATGCACACTGCCGGCTACTTCGTCACGTTCATGACCGGCAACACCGAGCGCGCCATCCTCGGCCACTTCAGCGACGATCGGGACATGGCTGTCGCCGCGGCCGCGCTGCTGGCGTCCTTCCTGTCCGGTGTCATCGTCGCCTCCTGGTGCCGGCGGCACTTCTGGCACGCGCACCCGCACGGCCCCACCCTGCTCACCACCGTCAGCCTCGCCGTCTCCGCGCTCACCGACCTCTACCTGGTCAGCCACAACGACGACGCCTCCCGGATCGAGTTCATCCCGATCCTGTTCGTCGCCTTCGGCGTCGGCGCCCTGAACACCTCCTTCGTCAAGGACGGCGAAGTCTCGATCCCGCTCAGCTACGTCACCGGCACCATCGTGAAGATGGGCCAGGGCATCGAACGCCACATCGGCGGCGGCGACTACGCCGACTGGCTCGGCTACTTCCTGGTCTACGCCGCCTTCGCCCTCGGCGCGTTCTTCGGCGGCCTGCTCAGCCTCGCGGTCCCCGGCTGGGCCATGCTCATCACCGCGACCGTGGTCTGCCTGCTCACCACCTGCTACACCTACCTGCACCTGGACCGGCACGGCCCACTCGAGGAGAACCCCTGACCCTCGCCAGGGCATCCGACACACTGCGAGCACTGCCGATTCACGCGGTTTCCCCATGTCACGCTGTCGAGCATGCGTAAATCCGTCCGAATCCTGGGCCTGACCATCGGTGTCCTGGCCATGAGCACGACCTTCGCCGGGCCCGCCCACGCCGGTGTCGAGGAGGCCACCTACCTGATGGTGTCGTGCGCCGTGAAAGCGAAAGGCTTCGACTACCCGCTCTGTGTGCTGAACAACCTCGAGACAGCCGGTCTGAAGTAGCCCGTCATGTGTCACTACTGCGGCTGTCGCGATATTCCGTTGATCAAGGAGTTCATCGCCGAGCACGAGGCGGTCTACAACCTCTCGGGCCAGATCGAGCGTGCGCTCGAACACGGCGATATCGCCTCGGCCCAAAGGGATTTGGTGGCGATCGAACGCCAACTGCGGGCGCACTGGGCGGGTGAGGAACAGGGCCTGTTCGCGGTGATGCGCGACGACCCCGACTGCACGAGCTACATCGACGCGCTGGAGGCGGAGCATCGCGAGATGACCCTCGCGCTGACCACAGCGGATCTGACCGCCCCTGAGGGACGCGACCAGGTGCGGGCATCCCTGGCAACGCTGTGGCCGCATATCGCGAAGGAAGAGGACGGATTGTTTCCCATGTCGCTCACCACGTTGTCCGGCGAGCAGTGGGACACCGCCATCGACGCGTGGGAACGGGTACACGGCCGCCAGGTCCCCCGCTGAACGAAAAATGGCCCACGCTCTTGATGAGCGCGAGCCACCTATCGAGTGGAGCCTAGGGGAATCGAACCCCTAACCCCTGCCTTGCAAAGGCAGTGCTCTGCCAATTGAGCTAAGGCCCCTTACCGCCCGAAACGGTACCTGTCGAGCGTTTGCGGAGTCAAACAAGCCCATGGCGAGCGAACTGCCGGATCAGGCAGAGATCAGCGGCTGGTCACTTCGTGCCACAGATCAGCGTCGTCGCGCTTGCGCAGCTTGCTGATTCCGATGAGGACGACGACCGCAATACCAACGGTGAGAAGAAGTTTCATGAGACCCACCCTACTGGGAGGAGAGGAAACGAGAAATGGCTCACGCTCTGTGTGAGCATGAGCCATATTTCGAGTGGAACGGTGGGCCTAGGAGGACTTGAACCTCCGACCTCTTCGTTATCAGCGAAGCGCTCTAACCGCCTGAGCTATAGGCCCGTAACGACTCTGCGGTGTAGTACCCGAGCCGAGGACAAAGATTACCCGACACCCCCTGGTACAACCAAAACGGCTGGTCAGGGGAACATTCCTCGGCGTGCCGGGAAATGCCGAACGGCCGGTGCCGACCCCTTGGTGGGCTGGCACCGGCCGTCGGGAGAACGTTTCCTAGTCGGGGTCGGCCAGGGTGACCTGGATACCGCCGACGAGGTCGCAGCACTGGTTGTAGATGAACGTGCCGACCGTGCCGAGCGCGGTGAACAGCACCACGTTGATCAGCCCGATGACGCCGGCGTAGCCGAAGACCGTGCCCGCGTCGATCAGGCCCACCGAACCGCTGTCCTGGGACACCATGTCGGTGAAGGTGTTGTTGAGCCGCTCCCAGACGCCCATGCCCTCCAGCACGATGTAGAGCAGGCCGACGGCCAGCATCCACACGAAGAACAGGGCCACGCTGATCACCAGCGAGATCTTCAGCGTCGACCAAGGGTCGATGCGGCGGATCTGGACGGTGGCGCGCAGGGGTTCACCGGCGGCCGCCGCGGCGACCGCGACCGGCGCCGCGGGCGACACCGGGTGGTACTGCGGCACCGAGGAGGCCTCCTGCGGCGGCAGCGGGTGCCGGATCTCGGACAGATCGGGCATGTCCTTGATGAGTTCCGGCCGCGCGATGCTGCGCGTCGGTCCGTCGATACCAACGGATTTCACCATCGCCGCTTCCTTGCGCGCGGCTTTGGCGGCAAGGTCGGTGGTGGTGCGGGCGTTGGTAACGCCGCCGTTCAGGCCGCCCGCGGGCCGCCCGGTGACCGGCGCCTGGCCGGGCCGGTACAGGTTGGACTGCGGTTCGCGCTGTGGAAGTTGCGACCAGCCTTCCTGATAAGGCGATTGGCCGCCGCCGGTCTGCTCGACCGGCTCGGACTGTTGCTCCCGCCCTTCGGCGCCGGGGTTGCGGTCCGGCGCCTTGGACGCGAATTCGTTTTGCTGATCCGGATTTTCGTTCGACTGCCCGCCTTCGGCCGAAGCGACCGGCCGGGAAATCGGCCGCGGCGGAATCGGGGACGGTGAGATCCGTTCGGTCACACCGTTCGTGTGCTGCCGCTCGTCATTCGGCTGATTCGGAGTGGTCAATGGGAATCCTTAGATCCGTTCGTTGCCGCCGCTGGTGGATTTACTCGGAACCGGTGCTGTCATCGTCGGCGAGCAGTTCGGGCTCGTCGGCGTTGCGCGCGATAGCAAGCAACGTATCCCCATCCGCGAGGTTCATCAATCGCACGCCCTTGGTCTGTCGTCCAGCCTTACGCACCTGCTTCGCCGCCGTGCGGATTACGCCGCCGCCGGACGTGATCGCGTACAACTCATCCTCGTCGTCGACGATGAGCGCACCGACCAGAGTGCCACGCTTGGCGTCGAACTGGATAGTCAATACACCTTTACCGCCTCGACCCTGTGCGGTGTACTCCTCGATCGCGGTGCGCTTGGAGTAACCGCCGGAGGTCGCGACCAGCAGATAGGTCTCGGGGCGAACCACGTTGAGCGACAACAGCTCATCGTCGGTGTTGAATCGCATGCCCTGCACACCCGAGGTGGCGCGGCCCATCGGGCGCAGCGCTTCGTCGGTGGCGGAGAAGCGAATCGACTGACCGTGCGCCGAGACGAGCAGCAGATCGTCCTCGGCGGCGCACAACGCGGCGCCGACCAGTTCGTCCTCGTCGCGCAGGTTCACCGCGACGATGCCGCCGCTGCGGTTGGAGTCGAAGTCGGTCAGCTTGGACTTCTTCACCAGGCCGTTCTTGGTGGCGAGCACCAGGTACGGCGAGTCCTCGTAGGACTGGATGCGAATGATCTGGGCGATCTTCTCATCCGGCTGGAAGGCGAGCAGGTTCGCCACGTGCTGGCCGCGCGCGGTCCGGCTCGCTTCGGGCAGCTCGTAGGCCTTGGCCCGGTACACCCGGCCCTTGTTGGTGAAGAACAGCAGCCAGTCGTGCGTGCTGGTGATGAAGAAGTGCTTGACGATGTCGTCCTGCTTGAGACCCGCGCCCTGCACGCCCTTGCCGCCGCGCTTCTGCGAGCGGTAGAGGTCGGTCTTGGTGCGCTTGGCGTAACCGGTCTCGGTGACGGTGACGACCACGTCCTCGCGGGCGATCAGATCCTCGTCGGCGACGTCGCCGTCGGCCGCGACGATCCGGGTGCGGCGCTCGTCGCCGAACTTCTCGACGATCTCACGCAGCTCGTCGCGCACGATCGCGCGCTGCCGCTCGGGCTTGTCGAGAATGTCCTTCAGGTCCGCGATCTCGGCTTCGATCTTCTCCAACTCGTCGACGATCTTCTGCCGCTCCAGCGCGGACAGGCGACGCAGCTGCATATCGAGAATGGCCGTGGCCTGGACCTCGTCGATGTCCAGCAGCTGCATCAGGCCGACGCGCGCGGTATCGGTATTGGCCGACCGCCGGATCAGCGCGATGACCTCGTCGAGCGCGTCCAGTGCCTTGACCAGGCCGCGCAGGATGTGGGCCCGCTCCTCGGCCTTGCGGAGCAAGTACCGGGTACGCCGGACGATGACTTCCAACTGATGCGTGACGTAGAGCCGGATCATCTGGTCCAGGCGCAGCGTGCGCGGCACACCGTCGACGATGGACAGCATGTTGGCGCCGAAGCTGGTCTGCAGCTGGGTGTGCTTGTAGAGGTTGTTCAGCACCACCTTGGCGACGGCGTCACGCTTGACCGTCACCACGATGCGCATGCCGACGCGGTCGGAGGACTCGTCGTGGATATCCGAAATGCCCGCGATCTTGCCGTCTTTCACCTGCTCGGCGATCGCGTTGATGAAGTTGTCGGTGTTGACCTGGAACGGCAGCTCGGTGATGACGATGGTGGTGCGGCCGCGATTGTCCTCTTCGATCTCGACGACACCGCGCATGCGGATGGAGCCGCGACCGGTGCGGTAGGCGTCCTGGATGCCCTGGCCGCCGACGATCAGGCCGTAGGTCGGGAAATCCGGACCCTTGACCCGCTCGATGCACGCTTCGAGGGTGGATTCCTCGTCGGCGTCGTAGTTCTCCAGCGCCCAGTAGACGGCTTCGGCGAGCTCATTGAGATTGTGCGGCGGGATATTGGTCGCCATGCCGACGGCGATGCCGTTGGAGCCGTTCATCAGCAGGGCCGGCACCCGGGCGGGCAGCACCGTCGGTTCCTGCGAACGACCGTCGTAGTTCGCTACGAAATCGACCGTCTCGTGGTCGATCTCGCGCAGCATCTCCATGGCGAGCGGCGTCAGACGGCACTCGGTGTAACGCATGGCGGCCGCGCCGTCGTTGCCGCGGGAACCGAAGTTGCCCTGGCCGTCGACCATCGGGTAGCGCAGCGACCACGGCTGGGCCATCCGGACCAGAGTGTCGTAGATCGACGAGTCGCCGTGCGGGTGGTAGTTACCCATGGTCTCGGCGACCGGACGAGCGGACTTCACATAGCCGCGATCGGGACGGTAACCGTTGTCGTACATCGCGTAGAGCACGCGCCGGTGCACCGGCTTGAGGCCGTCGCGCACATCGGGCAGCGCACGGCCCACGATCACGCTCATCGCGTAATCGATGTAGCTGTTCTGCATTTCGTTCTGGATATCGACCGGTTCGATCCGGTCCCCGGCCCCGCCGTTGGGTGGCAGAGTGGTCTCAGTCATGCGGTGGTCTCCTTAGATGGCCAGGCCTGAAAGCGCTGGGAAGCTGCTGGATTCAGGTCGGGCTAGACGTCGAGGAAGCGAACATCCTTGGCATTGCGGGTGATGAAACTGCGACGCGCCTCGACGTCTTCACCCATCAGGATGGAGAACAGTTCGTCGGCGGCGGCGGCGTCATCGAGGGTGATCTGGCGCAGCACCCGCACCGACGGATCCATGGTGGTCTCCCACAGTTCCTTGGGGTTCATCTCGCCCAGACCCTTGTAGCGCTGCACGCCGTCGTCCTTGTTGATCTTCTTGCCGGACGAGAGGCCGGCCTCCATCAGCACGTCGCGCTCCCGGTCGGTGTAGGCGAACTCGGGCTCGCTGCGCTGCCACTTGAGCTTGTACAGCGGCGGCTGCGCGAGGTAGACGTGCCCCTGCTCGACCAGCGGGCGCATGAAACGGAACAGCAGGGTGAGCAGCAGCGTCGAGATGTGCTGGCCATCGATGTCGGCGTCGGCCATCAGCACGATCTTGTGGTACCGCAGCTTGGCGATATCGAACTCGTCGTGGATGCCGGTGCCGAACGCGGTGATGATCGACTGGACCTCGTTGTTCTTGAGGACCCGGTCGATGCGCGCCTTCTCGACGTTGATGATCTTGCCGCGCAGCGGGAGGATGGCCTGGTACATCGAATCTCGGCCGGACTTGGCCGAGCCGCCGGCGGAGTCGCCCTCCACGATGTAGATCTCGGACTTGACCGGGTCCTTGGACCGGCAGTCGGCCAGCTTGCCCGGCAGACCGCCCAGATCGGTGGCGGACTTGCGGCGCACCAGCTCGCGCGCCTTACGCGCCGCGACGCGGGCCTGCGCGGACGAAACCGCCTTGTTCACAATGGTCTTCGCGTCGGCCGGGTTGGCCTCGAACCAGTGCTGGATATGCTCGTTGCACGCCTTCTGCACGAACGACTTGACCTCGGTATTGCCCAGCTTGGTCTTGGTCTGGCCCTCGAACTGCGGCTCACCGACCTTGACGCTCAGGATGGCGGCCAGGCCCTCACGGATGTCGTCGCCAGTGAGGTTGCCGTCCTTGTCCTTGATGAGCTTCTTGTCCTTGGCGTACTTGTTGACCACCGTGGTCAACGCCGCGCGGAAGCCCTCCTCGTGCGTACCACCCTCATGGGTATTGATGGTGTTGGCGAAGGTGTGCACAGATTCCGAGTAGCCGGAATTCCACTGCATCGCGACCTCGAGCTCGTGGCCGGGGCCCTTGCCGGTGAAGGACACGATCGAGTTGTGGATCGGCTGCTTGGTCCGGTTGATGTGCTTGACGTAATCCTCGAGCCCGCCCGGGTAGTGGTACGTGCGGGTCTTCACCTTCGGCGTGCTCGCCGCGGCGGTGTCCTCGGCATGTTTCGGCGCCTCGGCGGTCTCGCTGACCACCTCATCGGTGATTTCGCTGGCGGTGACGCGCTCATCGGTGAGGGTGATGGTGAGTCCCTTGTTCAGGAACGCCATCTCCTGCAGGCGGCGCGAGACCGTCTCGAAGTTGTAGGTGGTGGTCTCGAAGATCTCCGAGTCCGCCCAGAACCGGATGGTGGTACCGGTGCGCTTGGTCGGCTCGCCCTTGATCAGCTGGCCCGGCTTGGCGTCCTTGTAGGTCTGGCTCCAGTGGAAGCCGGCGTTGTCGATCTCGGCCTCGAGCCGGCTCGACAGCGCGTTGACCACGGAGATACCGACACCGTGCAGACCGCCGGACACCGCGTAGGAGTCGGAGTCGAACTTGCCGCCGGCGTGCAGCTGGGTCATGACCACCTCGATGGTGGGGATGCCCTGCGCGTGCATGCCGGTGGGAATGCCGCGGCCGTCGTCGACCACCTCGACGCCGCCGTCGGCGAGGATCCGCACATCGACGCGCGAGGCGTGACCAGCCATCGCCTCGTCTACGGAGTTGTCGACGACTTCCCAGATCAGATGGTGCAGCCCGCGCTCACCCGTGGAGCCGATGTACATACCCGGCCGCTTGCGAACCGCCTCGAGCCCTTCGAGGACCGTGATGGAGGAAGCGTCGTAATCACCGGATGTTGCTTTGGTCGAGCCCGATTCGTTGGCAGCCACTTGTCGGTAGCTCTCCTTACTTGCTGATCCTCGGGACAGCGGCCGGACAGTACGCGTGAAACCCCGTAGTCTGGACTGGTCGAAATCTGGGGTCCGAGAGCGTGCCGATCCGAACGCGCCGAAGGTTCGCCGCTAGTTACGCCACCATCCTACTGGTAGACCCAAGCCACAGTGCACCTAACACACCCCTCACGGCTCCGTGGCTCAAAGAAATCGACTCCACACGTGTCCCGTCGGCCATCCGGCGGTTTGATCCGTCTCTCCGACCGCCTAGGGCGCACTAGTTACTTGCCCCGAAATAGCGTGGTCTACCCGTAGGTGTCGCGTGGGCCGCGACCGCGGACGTGGCGTTCGCCCTTGCGCCAGCTCGGAGCTGCGGGCCCGGTGATCTTCAACTGGGTGACGATGCCGTTCCCCACCGCGGCCGCGATCTTGGCCAGGATCTGGCTCTGCAGCATGCGCAGTTGGGTTGCCCAGGCGGTGGATTCGGCGGCGATGGACAGCACACCGTCCTTCAGCGTCACCGGATTCGCGTGCGAGGCGATGTCCTCCCCCACGACCGTCGACCACTGACCGAAGACCATGCCCTCGGCGACCTTTGCCGACCAGCCTCGATTCTTGGCGAGGGAGCCCGCGAGTTTGAACAGGGGCTGTGGATCACGGGCATCCGGACCCGGGCCGGACCATCCCGAACGACCACGGCGCGCACCGGGGCGCAGGCTCCGCTTCGGCGAGGCCCGGCCCTGGCCGACCGATTTACCGCTGGCCCGCGCCGCCGCCCTGGCCTCCTCGAGGGCGCGCCGGGCCAGATCGACACCGCGCAGCTCCGGTTCGCCGCCGGGTGGTTGTGCACCGGCGCCGTGCTGTTCCGACTGGTCGGTCATCACCTGCTCCGTTCCGGGTTGTCCCCAGTTTTGCCGAGTTGTCCCCAGGCGCTGATGCAGCTGGCCGGGGGTGGAAATCCCGTGGTCAGCGGCTCGAGCACACAAGATCGAACGTCTGTTCGCCCCGGTCAAGTGGGTGTTCTGCACAACAACCACAATTCGAGCCACCAAGCCGCAGGACGGTGGCGGCGGCGATTCGTGCCAAGTTGTCCACAGAACCTGTGGATAACTCTTCGAGCCGGTGACCACCGCCGATCCGGGGACGCGGCGGAGGGAACTCTACGGGAGATCACCGACATCGCGCTGTCCCAAATCGTCAGGTGTGACGATTCGAGAGGTGCGCCGGTCTGCCTCCCCGGTGGTTTCCACCCGCAGCGGCACCGCCTCGAGTTCGGCCGGCACATCTTCGGGGACGGCGGCGGTGATGAGGACCTGCTCGGCGCCGGCGGCCACGGCGGCCAGCGCGGTGCGGCGGCGGCGGTCGAGTTCGGCGAAGACATCGTCGAGCAGCAGGACCGGCTCGGTGCCGCCGGCGCGCAGCAGCTCGAACGCGCCCAGCCGCAACGACAGGGCGAACGACCACGATTCCCCGTGGCTGGCAAAGCCTTTCGCCGGCGAGCTGCCCAGCAGCAGGTCCAGGTCGTCGCGGTGCGGGCCGACCAGGCACACCCCGCGTTCCAATTCCTTGGATCGGGCAATCCCCAACTCGCGCAACATGATCGCTTCCAGATCCGGGGCGTCACCGGGCTGCGGTTCCCGCGCCGGGTCGAGCAATTCCGGTGGCAGATAGCCGCTGCGGTATCCGATTGCGGCGGGCCGGGATTCGGGCGCGATCGATGAATAAGCCTGTGCAAGATGGGGATAAAGATCGTGCACCAGGCGCAGCCGCTGCGCCAGCAACTCTGCGGCATGGGTCGCCAGGTGGCCGTCCCACACGTCGAGGGTGCTCAGATCCGACTTCGAACGTGCCTGTCGTCCAGCGGTTTTCAGCAATGCCGAGCGCTGGCGCAGCACCCGGTCGTAGTCCGCCCGTACCGCGGCGAGCCGTGGGAGCCGAGCTGTGCACAACTCGTCGAGGAAGCGCCGCCGCTCCCCCGGATCGCCGCGGACCAGCGACAAATCCTCCGGCGCGAACAACACCGTCTGCAGAATGCCGAGAATCTCGCGTGGCCGGCGCACCGGCGATCGGTTGATCTGTGCCTTGTTGGCCGCGCCGGCGTTCAGTTCGACATCGATGCGCAATTCCCGGCCGGTGTTGACCACGGTGGCGCCGACTCGGGCCTTCGGGGCGCCTATGCGGATCATCGGCGCATCGGCGGCGACCCGATGGGAGGCGAGTGTCGCCAGGTAACCGATCGCCTCGACCAGGTTCGTCTTGCCGTTGCCATTCGACCCCAAGAAGACGGTGCGGCCTGGGGATAATTCCAGCTCGGCCTGTTCCCAGGACCGGAAATCACGCAGTGACAGCGCCCGGATGAACATCGTTAACCCATTCTGACCTGCGGAAGAACCCGTCCCCACGACGATTGGACCGGGTTGCACCCGGTTATGCACAGACGTTTGCACCCCTGGGGATCAGCCCGGCAGCCGGACCGGCATCAACAGGTAGATGTAGGGGCTCGGCAGCGCGGCGAAGGCACCGGAGTCGAGCACTTCGGGCTCGACCTCGCCGACCGGCAGCAGCACCGCGGGGCGGCTCGGCGTGGTGAACCCGAAGGTGACCCGATCCGAGTGCAGCGCCGAGAGACCGTCGACGAGATAGCCGGGGTTGAACGCGATGGTCAGCGGTTCGCCGCGGAAATCGGCCTCCAGCCACTCCTCGGCGCGGCCGGCGTCGTCGCCACCCGCCGACAGCAGCAGACCCTCGCTGGAGAACTCCAGGCGCACCTGGGCCCCGCGCTCGGCCACCAGCGCGACACGCTTGATGGCTTCGGACAGCGCCGAGACCGACAGCGTGGCAATGGAAGTGTGCTCCTTGGGGAGCAACTGGCGGAACTTGGGGAACTCGGCATCGAGCAGGCGCGTGGTGGTGCGGCGACCGGCGTTCACGATGCCCAGCAGGCCATCCGCGCCCGCTCCTGTGCCCAGGGACAGCTGCACGGGGGCATCGGAGGCACCGAGGGTCTTGGCGGCCTCGGAGAGCGTCTTGGCCGGAATCAGCACCGCGGTCTCGATATCGGACTTCTCCGGCTTCCACTCGATGTGGCGCACCGCGAGGCGGAACCGGTCGGTGGCCGCGAGAACGACCTTGGAGCCCTCGATCTCGACGCGGATACCGGTGAGCATGGGCAGCGTGTCGTCGCGGCCGGCGGCGACGGCGACCTGGCCGACCGCCTCGGCGAAAACATCCACACCGAGTTCACCGGTCATCTGCGGAACTTCGGGAAGCTGGGGATAGTCCTCGACCGGCATGGTGGGCAGGGAGAACTTGGCGCTGCCGCAGCTGATCAGGACCCGGGTGCCGTCGACGGAGACATCGACCGGCTTGTTGGACAGCGCCTTGGTGATGTCGGCCAGCAGGCGGCCGGAGACGAGAACCTCACCGGGACCGGCGACCTCGGCGGCGACGCGCATCTGCGCGGACACCTCGTAGTCGAAGCCGGAGACCGTCAGGCCGTCCTCGTTGGCTACCAGCAGCACACCGCCCAGGACGGGCACCGGAGGCCGGGAGGGGAGGCTGCGTGCGACCCAGGCAACGGATTCCGCGAAATCCTCACGGGCGACCCGAAACTTCATGCTTTCCATCGCCCGATCTGTCCTCTCCCAGTCTTGGAGTCGATACTGCCGTGATCCGTGTGCGGGGCCGAACGTCGTAAGAGGGTACTGGATCGGCCGCCCCTCGAAAGTCTGGCATGGGCGACCGAGAACAAACCGTACTCGGGAAGTCCGGATGAACCTAGCCCGACCCTCCGGTGCATGCACCAGTGAGTGCCGGGATGTGTGTGAACGAGCGAGTTCCGGGTATCGCGTCGATCGAGTCAGCCGAACTTGCCGATGCGTCGATCGGTGCCTGGCTCCTGCCCTCGATGCGCTCTTCGGCGAGTGGCTCGGTGCGTGACCCTCCTCGACGGACTTTCCACACACCCTGTTTTGAAGAGATCTCTCTAATTGAGAGAACTGAAGTAGTAGTAGGCACTGTGGAATCTGTGGACTGCGCCTGTTTTAGCAGGTAGCGATGCATGGTGCCGTGGGGATGGCCGGCGGATGACTCGAGGATGAACCGGGGGTGTCTGTGGACGCCGGAAAGTTGTCCCGCATTCATCCTCGAGTGCTCCTCGAGTTGTTCCACCGTAAACCGGCGTTTGTGCACACGTGTGCAGGAACAGGTGCACAACTCGAGGATTCCTCGAGGACTTAACAGGGACTCCTCGAGGAATCCACAGGCGTTAACCGACTGTCTGCCTGGTCAGTGCCTGTGGGTAGCTGCGGCTGTTAGCGATGGGGACAACTGCCTGTGAGTGGCGGCTCCCAGGCGGCCTCCACAGGGTGTGTGCGAATCGGTGCACAACCTCGAGGATTCCTCGAGGACTTAACAGGAATTCCTCGAGGAATCCACAGGCAAAAAAATGCACCGCCCCAGTTCAGGGCGGTGCACAGGTGTGGATAACGTTATCGGGAGCGTTGTTTGATTCGGGCTGTGAGTTCTTGAACCTGGTCGTACACGCGGCGGCGTTCGGTCATCTCCTTGCGCACTTTTTTCTCCGCGTACATGACCGTGGTGTGGTCTCGGCCGAACGCCTGGCCGATCTTCGGCAGCGACAGATCGGTGAGCTCGCGGCATAGATACATCGCGATCTGGCGGGCTTGCGCTAGCGGCCGGGCCTTGCCGGGACCGGTCAGCTCCTCCAGCGTGGTGTTGAAGTACTCCGCGGTCACCGCCATGATCGTGGCCGCGTTGATCTCCAGCGCCGCGGTTTCCGGCATCAGATCGCGCAGCACCACCTCGGCCAGCGGCAGATCCAGCGGCTGCCCGTTCAGCGAGGCGAACGCGGTGACGCGGATCAGCGCGCCCTCCAGCTCCCGGATATTGCGTTCCACCCGGCTGGCGATCAGCTCCATCACGTCGTGCGGCACGTCGAGCCGGTCCATGCGCGCCTTCTTGCGCAGGATCGCGATCCGGGTCTCCAGCTCCGGCGGCTGCACATCGGTGATCAGGCCCCACTCGAACCTGGTCCGCAGCCGTTCCTCCAGCGTCGCCAGCTGCTTGGGCGGCCGGTCCGAGGACACCACGATCTGTTTGTTGGCGTTGTGCAGGGTGTTGAAGGTGTGGAAGAACTCCTCCTGGATGCCTTCCTTGCCCTCGATGAACTGGATGTCGTCGACCAGCAGGATGTCGGTCTCGCGGTAGCGGCGCTTGAACGCCACCTTCCGATCGTCACGCAGCGAGTTGATGAAGTCGTTGGTGAATTCCTCGGTCGAGACGTACTTCACCCGCATGCCCGGGAACAGCCGCTGGGCATAGTGCCCGGCCGCGTGCAGCAGGTGCGTCTTGCCCAAACCCGAAGCGCCCCAGACGAACAGCGGATTGTAGGCACGCGCGGGCGCCTCCGCGATGGCGACCGCGGCGGCGTGCGCGAACCGGTTGGACGCACCGATGACGAAGGTCTCGAAGGTGTACTTGGCGTTCAGGCTGGCCGAGGAGCTCGGCGCCGGCGTCTCCTGAGTTTTGGTGAAGTAGGTCGGCCAGGAGTTGCGGGCGCTGACGATCGGCTCGTCGTCGTCCTCGTGATCGGGATGCGCGGGCCTGCTGTCGCGGGCCGGCTGTTGTTCGCGGGGCTGGTGCTCCCGGCCGGGGTGTTCCCGCGCCTGGTGCTCCCGCGGCTGGTGTTCCCGGCTCGGATGCTCCCGGCCGGGATGTTCCCGGACCGGCTGATGGACGGCGGCGATCACCGGCTCGGGCTCGTCGTGGTGCGACGACCGACCGCCCGGATCGCGGCCGGGACCACGCATCGGGACCGGCTCGGGGGTGAACAACGACTCCTGTCCGGGCGGCCCGGACTCGCGGCGCGTGGACTGACCATTCGGCCGGGCGGCCGGCTCGGGCGCCGGCGCGGCCGGCGCCGAGACCGGGGCCGGGTAGTCCTGCCCCGAGTAGTAGTCGTTGGCCGGACCGTATTCCGGCATCGGTTCGTACTCCGGCTGCGGCTGATAGTCGGGCTCGTAATTCGGGGCGGGCTGGTAGTCCGCGGCCGGGGCGTAGTCACCGCCACCCTGCTGATAGTCGGGTGCGGAGTCGTAGTCGGTGGTCGCGCCGTAGCGCTGGGGCTGGCCGTAGTCGCCACGCGCCGAATAGTCCGGCGCGGGGGCGCGGCGGGGTTCCCGGCGTTCGGGCCGGCTGGTCATCCGCGCGTGCCGCGGATTGGCCGCCGACCGGTCGCTGGGCGACTGGGGCGGTGCGGCGATCCGCACGCCGAGCCCTTCGACCTGGGGGCCGAGGCGGCGACCCAGGGAACGCAGGATCGGTTCGCGCAGATCGCGTTCGATGGCTTCCTGGGCCAGCGACGAGGGCACCGAGAGCAGAGCGAAGCCCTGCGCCACGGTGATCGGCTTGACCAGCTTCAGCCAGGCCTGCTGTGCTCTGGTCACCGGGGGGATGGCGCCGTCGGGCGAGCCGGTGGTGAGCTCAGCGATCACCTCGGGCCACACAGTGGCCAACACGTTCTGCTCGTCGTCCATGCAGTGTCCTCCCCAGTAGATTTGTCGATAGGCGCAGACGACCGGGGCATGCGGGCATCTAAGGTAGCGGCGAAGGGCAGCCGTCGGCCTACGAATATGCCACCGGAGGGGTGTTTCCACACAATTATCCACAGATGTGGAAAACCCTGGGGACATGTGAAATACGCTTCAGCTCGGCCGGTGTGTCGCTCTCACCTGCCGATATTCAGCTATCGACTGGCTACCGCCGGGGCGCCGCGCACATCCCCGCGGCTAGGGGTGTTGATAGGTGAGCAGGGAGTCCACAGCCCTGTTCATAGGTTGACCTGGTCCGACGACCGGCTTCGTGGGGGCTGAGTTTGACCCACATCTAGGGGGTAAGTACCCTCGTACAGTCACCCCTTGGTGCGGTGGCGGTCCTGTGCTGACCGCGTTGAGGTCGTTACCGACCCTGTGCGCCAGGACCGACGCGCATCGATGATGACCAGACTTGCAATGCTTTGTGTGGCTCAGCATCGCGCAGAATACGTTTTACCGACCAGCTATCGGGCGCCGCCTGGCGCCCACAAACTCGAGGAGTGTTGACCGTGGCCAAGGGCAAGCGGACGTTCCAGCCGAACAACCGTCGTCGGGCGCGCGTCCACGGCTTCCGTCTCCGGATGCGGACCCGTGCGGGCCGCGCCATCGTTGCCGCGCGTCGCGGCAAGGGTCGCAAGACCCTGACTGCCTGATCCTCGCATTCGGACGCTCGGGTGTTGCCTGAGCCGTATCGGTTGCATCATCGTGCCGACTTCTCCCGGACGGTGCGCCGCGGCCAGCGAATCGGGAGGCGAGATCTGGTCGTACACGTGCACGTTCGCGGGTATGACGGAATCGTGGGCACGAGTTCACCTGACGGCGCAGCATCTCCGGGGCTGAAGGCTCCGGCGGGTGCGCTGGTCCGCGTGGGCGGTCCGCGATTCGGATTGATTGTCAGCAAGGCGGTGGGCTCCGCGGTGATTCGACACCGTGTGGCCCGCCGCCTGCGTCATATGTGCGGCAAGGTGATCCACGATCTACCCGCCGAGGCCGATATCGTGATCCGTGCGCTGCCCGGCGCCGCCGACGCCAGCTCGGACGAGCTACTCCGTCAGCTCCGGGGCGCGTTGCGCAAACTCGATGGGGCCCGGTCGTCGTGAGAAGCCTCGTGCGGCTGCCGGCTCGCTTGTTGATCTTCTTGATCGAGCTGTACCGGACCTACGTCTCCCCCACTCGAATGCCGGTGTGCCGCTTCACACCAACCTGTAGCGAGTACGCCGTCACCGCGCTACGCACCCGGGGCCTGTTCGTCGGGCTCGGACTGACGGTCGTGCGACTGCTCAAATGTGCGCCCTGGCACCCTGGTGGGTGGGACCCCGTTCCGGAGCGCCGCACGCGTGCCCGGGATGGGGCCGCTGCCGACACTGCCACGTCCTCCGACGACGCAGCGGCGCCACACGCTTGTAAAGGATCACCGCCCGCGGTGATCGGCGAACCGAACGACGGGAGTGCATAGAGCCGTGCTCGACTTCATTTATTACCCGGTGTCCTGGATCCTCTGGTTCTGGCATCGAGTCTTCGCGGCCATCCCCGGCCTGGGCAAGGACAGCGGTATCGCCTGGGCGCTGGCGGTGGTCTTCCTTGTCTTCACGCTTCGCGTCGTGCTCTACAAGCCGTTTGTGAAGCAGGTCCGCACGACCAAGCAGATGCAGGAGCTGCAGCCCCAAATCAAGGAGCTGCAGAAGAAATACAAGAACGACCGCCAGAAGATGGCGCTGGAGATGCAGAAGCTCCAGAAGGATCACGGCTTCAACCCGCTGATGGGCTGCCTGCCCATCTTGGCGCAGGTGCCGGTGTTCCTCGGTCTGTTCCATGTGCTGCGGTCGTTCAACCGGACCGGCCACGGTTTCGGTCAGCTCGGCATGAGCATCCAGGACAACGCCAACACCCCGAACTACGTCTTCAACGCCGCCGATGTGCAGTCGTTCCTGAGCGCTCGTCTCTTCGGTGCGCCCATCTCGGCCTTCATCACCACCCCGGTGAGCGAGCTGCAGGCGTTCGCGATCGATGGCCAACTGCCCTCCAGGGTCGCCATCGGCGCCGTCGCGATCCCGCTGATGATCATCGCCGGTCTGGCGACGCACTTCAACGCGCGCGCCTCGGTGGCCCGCCAGAGTGCGGAGGCCGCGGCCAACCCGCAGGCCGCGATGATGAACAAGCTCGCGCTGTGGGTGTTCCCGCTCGGCGTGCTCGTCGGTGGCCCGTTCCTGCCGATCGCCATCCTGCTGTACTGGGTCGCGAACAACATCTGGACCTACGGGCAGCAGCACCTCGTCTTCGGCCGTATGGAGAAGGAAGAAGAAGAGAAGAAGCAGCAGAAGCTCGAGCAGCGTGCGCAGAACGCGCCGAAGCCGGGCGCCAAGCCGGTGAACGTCCGGAAGAAGCAGTCGACCGACGCCGATGCGATGGACGTGGTCGAGGATGTGGTGGACACGGTTTCGTCGAACGGCACCGGTGCCGCCAAGCCCAAGAGCTCGGCCCAGCGTCGTTCGGGTGGCGGCCAGAAGCGTCCGAACCGCGGTCGAGCCAACCAGAAGCGGCGGCGCTGACACGCCCGCTCGCACTGAGCAGCAACCCCTTGATCGCGTACCACCCGGCGGCGATGGCCAGGCGGTCGCGGCGAGCAGATGAAGGAAAACCAAATGACTGTTGAGACCGACGGAGGGGACGCCACAGTGGCGACGACGATGGTGAGCGCCGAAACGGAACCAGCTGAAGTCGCGACCGACTCCGAGGAAGCCCTGATCGAAGAGGGCGAAATCGCGGGCGACTACCTCGAGCAGTTGCTCGATGTGCTGGATTTCGACGGCGATATCGATCTGGACGTCGAAGGCGATCGCGCGGTGGTGAGTATTGATGGCGGCCGGGATCTCTCGAAGCTGGTCGGCCGTAATGGCGAGGTGCTCGACGCGCTGCAGGAGCTGACTCGCCTCGCGGTGCAGCAGGCGACCGGTGTGCGTAGCCGGCTGATGTTGGATGTGGCCGGCTGGCGGGCCAAGCGCCGTGAGGAACTGAGCGAGCTCGGTACCGCCGCGGCGCAGCGGGTGCTGGAATCGGGTGCGCCCGAAGCGCTGGCGGCGATGACTCCGTTCGAGCGGAAGATCGTGCACGACGCGGTCGCCGCCGTCGACGGCGTCGAGAGCGAGAGCGAAGGCGTGGAGCCGAATCGCCATGTGGTGGTCGTTCCCGCCTGATTCTTGGGTGGGGTTGGGGGACGGAACGTTTCGTCACCCTGACGTTTTGGACAGGGCCTCTGGTTTCCGGACCGGAGGCCTTCTCCATGTCCCGGGTGCAGTGCTCGGTGTCCGGTTCAATACTGTTGACCTATCGAACGCGGAAGGATGTTTCACGTGGAACGGGATCTCGGTGAAAGCACTCCCCTGCCAACCGAGTTGGAACCGCCCGCCGAAGCCGCCACGGTTTTCGGCGACCGGTTGGATATCGCGCGGATGTACTGTGCGGCGCTCGCCGGCGCCGGCGTGGAGCGCGGGCTGATCGGTCCGCGTGAGGTGCCGCGGCTATGGGATCGGCACATCCTCAACTGTGCGGTGCTCGGCGAGCTGATCCCCGAGGGCGCCACGGTGGTGGACATCGGCAGCGGCGCGGGACTGCCCGGGATCCCGCTCGGCATCGCGCGACCGGATCTCCGGATCACGTTGGTGGAGCCGCTGTTGCGCCGCACCATCTTTCTGAGCGAGTTCATCGAAGCCGCCGGGCTCGACATCACCGTGGTGCGCGGGCGCGCCGAGCAGTCCGGTGTGCTGAAGGAAGCGGGTGGCGCGGACATCGTCACCTCGCGTGCGGTCGCGCCGCTGGCGAAGCTGGCGCAGTGGTCCCTCCCCCTGCTCCGTGATCACGGGCGGATGCTCGCGCTGAAGGGCGTCAGCGCGGCAGAGGAACTGGAGCGCGACGGCCAGGCACTGGCGCGCGCCGGGGCGAGCAATGCTCAGGTCCTCGAGTGCGGCGCGGGTCTGGTTGCCACGCCGACTCTGGTGATCAGTGCGGAACTACTCCCCCGGGCCGAGCGGACTACACGTCGTGCGGTGCGCGGCAAGAAGTCACGCGACTGAGCGGATCCGCACCCGCGCCGCTTGTTTCACATGAAACATCGTCACTCAGTGTCGTACACCGGAGTGCGCTGTTTCATGTGAAACATGCGAAAGTTCAGGCCGTTCGGCAAGGGCGGTACCGGTCAATTCGCTTGTCCTCTGCGCCGCACCGCGATTCAGCTTTCTAATCCCGCTCAGTGCTGGCAAGCTATGTCACGTCGGGCGTGAGCGTTGTTGCCGCGAAGGAATATTGGTACGCGGGATGACTCCGCTCGATGTTCAATCCGACTCAGCTGTTTTGAAGTCACATGCATCGGCGTTCGGCCGATGGTGCGTGATCTGAAGTTCTCGGTTAGGAGCTGTTATGTCGAGCGGTCCGGCGAAGAATGTTTCACGGGAAACGACGTCGCGCGTGCCGGGGATGCTGGACTCCAGCAACCTCGACCAGGAAGCCTTCGGGAGCACACCGTTCGGGCACATCTCCCCTAGCGAGACCCCGATCGCGGCCGAAGCCCAGCGCGCCAGCCAGATATTGCATCCAGGAAAGGTGACTGTGCCGAAACCGCACGAGCAACGCATCATCACCATCGCCAATCAGAAGGGCGGCGTCGGTAAGACGACAACGACGGTGAATCTCGCCGCGGCCCTGGCGCATCAGGGGATGACCGTTCTCGTGATCGATCTCGATCCGCAGGGCAACGCCAGCACCGCCCTCGGTATCGAGCATCATTCGGGTGTGCCCTCCAGCTACGAGCTCCTCATCGGTGAGGTCTCGGTGAAAGAGGCGATCCAGCAGAGTCCGCACAACGAGCGGCTGCTGTGCATCCCCGCCACCATCGATCTGGCCGGCGCCGAGATCGAACTGGTCTCCATGGTGGCCCGCGAAGGCCGACTCAAGGCAGCGATCGAGCAGGCGAACATCGCCGGCTACGACATCGATTACGTGATGATCGACTGCCCGCCTTCGCTCGGTTTGCTCACCGTCAACGCGCTCGTCGCGGCGAAGGAGGTGCTGATTCCGATCCAGTGCGAGTACTACGCGCTGGAGGGTGTCGGGCAGCTGCTCCGCAATATCGGTCTGGTGCAGGCGCATCTGAATCCGCACCTGCACGTGTCCACCGTGATCCTCACGATGTACGACGGCCGCACCAAGCTGGCCGACCAGGTCGCCGACGAGGTCCGCGCCCACTTCGGCGACGCGGTACTGCGCTCGGTGATCCCCCGCAGCGTAAAGGTCTCGGAGGCACCGGGATACGGCATGACGGTGCTCGATTATGATCCAGGCTCCCGGGGTGCGATGAGCTACCTCGACGCGGGTCGGGAAATGGCGCAGCGGGCGATGACGAAGGCCGCTACTGGCGGCGCGGCGTGAGAATGCTCGGTCTGCTGGCGACGAGAAGGGATCGGTAAGCCGATGAGTCAGGCGAAGAAGGGTGGGCTGGGGCGCGGCCTGGCCGCATTGATCCCGACGGGGCCGGCGGCCAATCCGGCGGCCATGGGTGCTACCCATGGCATCGCGCCGGGAATGGGCAGCGCCGCGGCCAACGTGGTGATCGGTGTCGATCCCATCGGCCCGCAGCCTGCCTCGGCCTACCTACATCGGGTCCCCGATCCCACCGACGACGACGCCGATCTGAACCTGGCGGGCGCGACCTACCGCGAGATCCCGCCGGCGCAGATCGAGCCGAACCCGAAGCAGCCGCGCCACGTCTTCGAGGAGGAGGCGCTCGCGGAGCTGGTGCACTCCATCAAAGAGTTCGGCCTCATGCAGCCGATCGTGGTGCGCCGGGTGGAACCGGGCGTCGATCGCTTCCAGCTCGTCATGGGCGAGCGGCGCTGGCGGGCCTGCCAGGAGGCGGGGCTGGAGAGCATTCCGGCCATCGTCCGCGAGACCGCCGATGAGGCGATGCTGCGCGACGCCCTGCTGGAGAACATCCACCGGGTGCAGCTGAATCCGCTGGAAGAGGCGGCGGCCTATCAGCAGCTGCTCGAGGAATTCGACGTCACCCATGAGGAGTTGGCGTCGCGCATCGGCCGTTCCCGGCCGGTGGTCACGAACATGATCCGGTTGCTGAAGCTGCCGATCCCGGTGCAGCGCCGGGTTGCCGCGGGTGTGTTGTCCGCCGGGCACGCGCGTGCTCTGCTCGGGCTCGAGGCCGGCGCCGACGCGCAGGAAGTGCTCGCCGCGCGGATCGTCGCCGAGGGCCTATCGGTGCGCGCCACCGAAGAGGCGGTGACGCTCGCGAATCGCGATCCGGAGAACGCTGCCACTCCCCCGGTTCCGCGCCGCAAGCCGATCCATATGCCGGGTCTGCAGGATGTCGCCGAGCGGTTGTCGGAATCCTTCGACACTCGGGTGACGGTGAGCCTAGGTAAGCGCAAAGGCAAGATTGTCGTCGAGTTCGGTTCCGTCGAGGATCTCGAGCGCATCGTCGGAATGATGCAGGCCGAACAGCTCGGCTAGTGACGAAAATCGCCCCGGAAACCCGGCAACCCCGCACTTGACGCCGAAACGTCACTGTGACGGCGCATTTCAGCGCTCGGTTCTGCCGGTCCGAACGGGCGCACTGACAACAGCACAGACCCTTTCGAGTGACCTGCAAGCAGTCACTAGCGGCGAGTGGAGTGAGGCGGGTTCCCTTTGATCGCTTATTCTTGCGGGCGAGCAATGGCAACAAAGCGGCGTGCGCGAACGCATGGATGAATCGGACAGCTGGAGGCTGAGCAGAGCGGTGTCGACCAGCGTCACAGCACTTTCCCTCGGAGAACTCGATAAGCTCCCGGCACACGCCAGGCGCTGCGTTTTCTGGGAGATGGATCCCGCCGTCGCCGCGGATTCCCGCGCATTCAGCGACCCGGTCTTCGAAAAGGAAGCCTGGCTGTCCACGGTCCTGCTGGAGTGGGGCTCGTGCGGTCAGGTCGCCGCGGTCGACGGCAAGGTCGCGGGATGTGCGTTGTATTCGCCGCCGAGCGACGTTCCGCGCGCCGCCTTGTTCCCCACCTCCCCCGTGAGCCCGGACGCGGTCCTATTGACCACGCTGCGGACCGAATTCCGCTATTCCGACTCCGATGTACCGCACCGGCTGCTGCAGGCGGTGGTGGCCGATCTGGTGCGTCGTGGTGTGCGGGCACTGGAAGTGTTCGGTATCCGCAACGGCCCGGCCACCCAGGCCATGTCCGATCGTTCGGTCGGTTCGATGATGCTGATGGAGCGGATCGGCGCCCCAGTGCGGGAGAACCCGGCCGCCGACTGCTCGCCGGAGACCTGCATGATCGACGCCGACTTCCTGGAGGACGCCGGGTTCGAGGTGGTCGCGGCGCATCACAAGTTCCCGCGCCTGCGGTTGGAGTTGAACTCCGATCACGGCTGGAAGGAAGACGTGGAACGCGCGCTCGATCAGCTGCTGGCGGCCGCGGAGCTCACCGTGCCGTTCCGCATCGGCGCCGCCTAGTACCGACAGCGAAGAGCCCCTGTCCGGATCATCCGGCAGGGGCTCTTTCGTCAGTTGTCGGGGCCGAGGGCGCTCAGGCCCGGTCGGCGGCCGCCAGTTCTTCGGCGAGCAGCTCGGCGAAAGTGTATGTGCCGGTGGGCTGGTCGTCCTGGCCGAGCAGATACAGCCGCTTCACCGAGATCAGGATGGCCTCGGCGATGACATCACGCATGCGCGGATTGGTGAGTACCGACGCGTCGTAATCGTTTGTCAGATAACCGATGTCGATCTGCACCGTCGGCATCTTGGTGAGCCGCAGCAGATCCCAGGTGCGGGAGTGGGTCCGGCAGTCCTGCAACGAGGTTCGGGCCACCACCTCGCGCTGGATGAAATCGGCCAGCACCTGGCCGATCATCGACACCGAGCCGTGCGAGTTGCCGAAGTGGAAGCCCGCCACGCCGTTGGCGGCCGGGCTCGGGTTGGTCGCGCAGCGCAGTGAGATCATCAGATCGGCGTCGAAGCCGTTCGAGGTTTCCGCGCGCTCGGCATCGGTGGGGTTGGCGCCCCACGGCCGGGACAGGAATGTCTCCATGCCGGTGGCGGCCATCCGGCCTTCCAAGCGGCTCGCGAGATCCCAGAGGATCTCCGATTCGTACACGTCGCCGTATTCGGTGGCCACGGGGTGACCCTTGTCGGGACCACCGAGACCCGGATCGATGACGATCCGCTTACCGGTCAGCTGCGGGCCGGCCCGGTGCACGACTTCTTCCTCGGTGATCCGGTGCGGGTTGCCGCCGGTGACGCGGGCGCCGAGCAGTTCCAGCGAGCGGAGCGTTTCCGGGCCGCAGATGCCGTCGGCGGACAACCCGATCTCGCGCTGGAACGCGGTCAGCCCGTCGTGTGTTTCCTTGCCGAAGTAGCCGTCGACGCGATGCACATAGAAGCCGAGGTCCTGCAGGCGACGTTGCAGGGTTGCGACATCGTCGCCGTACAGCGGTGCGGCCAGCTGATAGATGAGAGTCCGGGAGCCCAGCCGGTAGGAGGCTTCCTTGAGCGCGCGATAGGTCGCGGGGCCCACGACGCCGTCGACCAGCAGGCCACGATGTTGCTGGAACGCGCGGACGCCGGAATCGACCTGGTTGTCGAACACCGCTTCGGTGTCTTTCCAGTATTCGCGTGGGTCCGCGGAACCGGTGCCTGCGATGTGCCCGTGTAGAAATCCGAGACTTGCCAGGGTGCTCCGAACCTCTGCGACGGCTGGACCGGTATCGCCGTGACGAAGTCGGTGCATGCGTGAGAGCCCTTTCCTTCCGTCAACCCGGGTACCCACTCATGCGAGGGTCTAACACCCTGCGCACGACCGGAGCTGTGCTCGCGTCGATTGTCTCAGACCTGGCCCGGAATTCGGCAATTCACGGGGTCCAGGGCATCCTACGGCGCGTCGTGGGGCCGCGATGTCCTAATGACACCGCGAATTACAGCACCGGGCTCTGGGGGATTAAACGGGGAGATTACCTGATCGAACCCCGCAGTCGGACTACGGGGTTCGTTAGGGGATTTCCCGGGTCAGATGATGCCTTCGAGCTCGCGCAGCAGCGCCGCCTTGCCCTTGGCACCGACGATCTGCTTGACCGGCTTGCCCTTCTCGAAGAGCACCATGGTCGGGATCGACAGGATCTTGTACTCCTTGGCGGTCTCCGGGTTGGCGTCCACGTCCACCTTGGCGATGGTCAGCTTGTCGGAGTGTGTGCCCGCGATCTCCTCCAGCACCGGCGCGACCATCTTGCAGGGGCCGCACCAGGTGGCCCAGAAGTCGACCAGCACGGGCTTCTCGCTGAGCAGCACCGTATCGGCGAAGTCCTTGTCGGTGACGGTGACCGTGTTTGCGGACATGGATATCTCCTTGAATCGGGAAATGGGGAGGTCTAGTTCGCCGCGACGGGCTTGCCCGCGTGATCGAGCGTGTTGCTGGTGATGTCACCCTGCTCGGCCAGCCAGCGCTCGGCGTCGATCGCGGCACGGCAGCCGGTGCCGGCCGCGGTGATGGCCTGGCGGTAGGTGTGGTCGACCAGGTCGCCCGCGGCGAACACGCCGGGCACCGTGGTGGCGGTGCCGGGGTGCTGCACCTGCACGTAGCCCTCGGCGTCCAGCTCCACCTGGCCCTTGACCAGCTCGCTGCGCGGGTCGTGGCCGATCGCCACGAACAGGCCGGTCGCATCCAGCTCGGAGGTTTCGCCGGTCTTGGTGTCGCGCAGGGTCAGCGAGGTCACCTTGTCGGTGCCGTGCACCTGGAGGACCTCGGCGTTGAGCCGGAACTCGATCTTCTCGTTGGCCTTGGCGCGCTCCAGCATGATCCGCGAGGCGCGGAACTCCTCGCGGCGGTGCACGATGGTGACCTTGTTGGCGAACTTGGTGAGGAAGGTCGCTTCCTCCATCGCCGAGTCGCCGCCGCCGACCACCACGATGTCCTGGCCACGGAAGAAGAAGCCGTCGCAGGTGGCGCAGGCGCTGACGCCGCGGCCCAGCAGGTCCTGCTCCCCCGGCACGCCGAGGTAGCGGGCCGCCGAACCCATGGCGAGGATGATCGCGTAGGCCTGGTAGGTCTCGTCGCCGACGGTGACGGTCTTGATCGGGCCGGCCAGGTCGATCGCGTCGACGTCCTCGGTGCGGACGTCGGCGCCGAAACGCTTGGCCTGCTCCCGCATTTCGTCCATCAGGTCCGGGCCCATGATGCCCTCGCGGAAGCCGGGGAAGTTCTCCACCTCGGTGGTGGTCATCAGGGCGCCACCGAACTGGGTGCCCTCGAAGAGCAGCGGCTGGAGTTCGGCGCGGGCCGCGTACACGGCGGCCGTGTATCCGGCCGGTCCGGAGCCGACGATGATCAGGTCGCGAACTGGCGTTGTCATGGGGCCCTTCCGAGAAGAAAACGTGGGACGGTTCGGTCAACAACAGCCTAATGTCCGTTGTTCCCGGGGGAATTTACCCGTCCCGCGGCCCTAACCGATGTCGGTGACGTTCTTCACCTGCGGATCGCCCGGTGTGCAGTTGGTCCCGACGACCAAGGCGGTGATCTTGCGCCCGTCCGGGCCGCTCAGCAGGATCAGGACCGCCTCGGCGCCCTTGAATCGCATGTCGGTGGAGCCCAGCAGCTTTCGATCGCCCAGGCCGGCCGCGGCGACGCAAGCGGAGAGGGTGGGGCGGTCGGCGAGGGCGCCGGTCACCTCGAAGCGGCCCAGGGCGGCCAGGGCGACGGAGGCGGGGAACACATCGTCGTCGACGGGCGCGGAGGTCGGCGGCTGGGCAGTCGGAGTGCCGGGGGTGGTCGCGGCGTCACGGAAGAGCTGGATCGCGAAACCCGCCCCGGTGAGCAGTACGACGCCCGCGGCGGCCGCCGCGAGCCAGCGCAAACGCCGGCCTCGGCGCTCGGCCAGCGAGATCGGCGCATCGGGGCGTTCCGCCGGCGCTGCCGGTTCCTCGGCGGACTCGAGCTCCTCGGCGAAGGACTCCAGCCGGGCCGCCACGTCGGCGGGCATCGGTTCGGGGGCGCGGTCGCTACCGGCCAGGGCGCGCAGGGCGGCGTTCACCTCGTCGAGCGAGTTCAGGTAGCTGCGGGCCTCCGGATCCTTGCGGACGACGGGCCACAGCTCGGCGCTGACTTCGGGCGTCAGATTGTCCGCGTGCAGGTCGGCGAGCAGCTCCGGCGAGAACGGAGGCTGCGGATCGGACCGTGTCGCCATCGCACCTCCAGTGGTCTCGTATTGCTGCCGTGTAGTACATCGCTGGGTTGTTCGTCACTATTAATGACGCATCCCGGCTACTTCCGGTTCCGTGGATCTCGCAGAAATTCCAGACGTTCTTGCAAACGTTGCCGACCTCGGGCACAGCGACTCTTGATCGTGCCCTCCGGTACGCCCAGCAGCGCGGCCGCGTCGGCCACGCTATACCCCTCCATCTCCACCGCGACCAGGGCGGTGCGCTGGTCCGGCGGCAGCGCGAACAGGGCGCGTTCGACCACCATCGACATCTCCATCTCGGCGAAGGCGTCCCGGTCGTCGAGGGGTTCGGGCACGTTCTCCGGACTCAGCGAGAGCGCGCGGCGGGCCTTGTTGCGCCGGATGCGGTCCAGGCAGGCATTGACCACGATGCGGTGCAGCCAGCTGCGTACCTCGGACTCCCCGCGGAACGACGCGGCGGTGCGATGCGCCGCCAGCAGCGCGTCCTGGAGCGAGTCGGCGGCGTCCTCGCGGGTGTAGGAGGTGCGCACGGCGGTCTGCCACAGGTGGTCGTTGTGCCGGCGCACCAATTCGGAGAAGGCGTGACGCTGCCCGCGCGCATGCGCCCGCAGCAGCTCGATATCGGAGAACTCGTCCGGTGCGAACGGCCGGGCGCGGAAGGCGACCGGACCTGAAGGGCCCCCGCGGGAACCCCCGTTCAATTCGGACAAAGCCAAACCCCTCCGACGGCGCTCGCAAGCGACAGCCAGGCCGGCCGTCACCATCTATTTCCCGCGGCATCCAGGATCGAGACGCTCCCGGGAAAAAGCTCCCCACAGAGAGCGCGTAGCGATCATAACCGGGTGACCGGCCACGTCGGGTACTTGGGAGCCGCACGGATTGGACACGTGCGTGCGAGGGTGGCACGGATTGGACACGTGCGGAGCTTCGATATCTACCGGGCGGCGTCGAAGCGGAGGTCGGCGATCGCGGTTTGGAACTGACCACCGGAATTGCCGAGGCCGGTGACCCAGACGAGCACATAGCGGGCGGGTTGGTCGGCGCGCACCGAGATCTCGGTGACGCCCTCCCCTAGTCGTGCCGAGCCGATCAGCTGGGTCTGATCCAGCGTCGGCGAATCGGTGGGCGAGGTTCTTATCTCCACCGACGTGCCCGGGCTCGGCGAAGTGATCGACACGTTGGTCAGCTTCGCCGGGCTCGGGAGCGTGGCTAGGAGCCCGATGCCCTTCTTCAGGGCGGGGAACTGCTGGAAGTACTGATCCGTCTTCCAGACGGTGCCGGGATTGTGGTCCAGCACCGCGCTCACGGTCCCCGCGTTGTCGGGGGTGCCCTCCGGGGAGAACACCTCGACCTTGGCCACCGGCACCGGCACACCGGCGGGCGCGGCGGCACTCGGCGCCGCCGGGCTACCGGAGGCCTGTGTCGGCGCCGCCGTCGACTCGGTGGTCAGGCCGATATTGCGCTGCTCGTTGAGCGGCTGATCGGAGGCGGTCGGCGCGAACAGGCTGACCATCCACCAGATGATGATGCCGACCACCAGCGCGGCCAGGATGCCCAGGCCGACCATGATCCACATCATCCGCTGCGAGCGTTCCCGTTCCTGCGCGAGCAGTTCCGGGTCGGCCAGCGATTCGTCGACGACGGCCGCGGCCTGCGCGTTCTGGCGCTGACCCAATCTCAGCACCGGGATGAAATCGGTCTTCTGATCGACGACCGACGCCTGCTCCAGCACGTGCTGGACGGTGGCGGCGGTGCGCACACCCTTGTTCGATTCCAGCGAGCGCACGGCGACCGCGGAGATCTCGAAGGGCACCTCGGGCCGGATCTGGCGCGGCTCCACGGGGGTGCCGTCCGGGCCGAAATCGGCCAGGCGCAGACCGCCGACGGTGGCCGCGGCACCGGTCATGCCGCCGGCGCGGATCGGCCAGCGCGCGGTGATCAGCGCGTAGAGCATGGCGCCGAGGCCGCGCACGTCGGACTGTGCGTCGGAATCGGACAGGGTGCCCGGGAAGGCGAGCACGGCGTCACCGGTCGCGCTGATCCGGACGCGATCCGGGTTATCGATGGACAGCGAGCCGCCGCCGCGGTGCGCCAGTTCGGCGGCCGAGGCGAGCGCCCGGATGGCGCGGGCCGCACCGATCGGGGACGGCACGGTTTCGGCCATCTCCCGCAGCGAACGACCGGGCGTCCACTCGGCGACCACGATGCCGCCGGAGCTGCCGCGCACCACGTCGAGGACGCGGGCCAGACCGGGCGAACTGATCCGGCCCAGGCGCAGTGTGCGCGACAGGATCGCCTGCGGGCCATCGTGTCCGGAGTTCTCGCCGGACTTCTGATCGGCGTCGACGAAGGTCAGCGCGACCTCGCGGTCGAGTTTGATGTCGAGGGCCTGCCAGAACTTCAGGCCGCGGGCGCCACCGTGCGGGGCGAGCAGCCGGTAGCGGCCACCGGCCACCGAGGCGCCCGCCATCAGCTTGGGACCGCGCGGGCCCCGGCGGGCACCCGGATCGACGCCCGGGGGCGGCGCCTGCAACGGCGGGATCGGGATCATCCCGGTGTCATACATCGGATCGCGAGGCGCGGGGCCGTCGTTGTCGCGCCGCCCGGGCGCGGGATCCGGAGTGGGGTGTTCGATGTCGGTCTCCAAACCGCCGGCTGTGGCCGCCGCTGTTTCAGGGGCGGACGGGACGCCGCCCACCGCCGCGTCGTCGCTCACCCTCGGTCCTCCTTCGCCCTGATTTATCGAGGTGCCGGCGAATTCGCCACTTGTGCTTCTCTGCCGAACAGGGTACGGGAACTCGCCCCTGCTGGTGCGGTCAACAGCCACGTCTCGGATGACGGGCAGCACCATGGTTTGTGCGTCCATGTACGGGTCGAATCCGGAGTAACCGTACGGGTCCGGCCTGCGGAACACCTGCGTGGCGTACTCGTCCTCGACCGGGGTGTCGAGATCCAGATCGGGCGCGGGGGGCGTGATACCCAGCCGCCGCGACACCGCGACCGTAATTGCAACGATTTCAGGAACACCGGCGAGTCGCATCAAACCGAACGCCACGGCGAGCAGCACGATGCCGTCGATCGCCACCCGGATCAGCGAGCCGGGTCCGCCGAAGGAGTTCGAGAGCCGGTCCAGCCCGAGCACGGTGTCGACGATGAGCATCACCGCACCGCCCGCGATCGAGGCCAGCACCACGCGGGTGATGGTGCGCCCGACATTGGCCATGCGCAGATCGCCGAGACTGCGATGCAGCAGGTAACCGCCGATGCCGGCGCCGACCGCGAAGCTGATGCCGTTCACCGCGCCGAGCACGATCACGACCTGATCGGGGGTGCGCGCGATCATCGGCGCCAGCGCGGAGAGCACGATCTTCACGCCGGTGATGCCGAGGATGATCCAGGTCGGGGTCCAGGCCTGATGCCGGGCGTAGAACACGCGCAGGTGAATCAGCACCAGCGAGTACGGGATCAGCGTGAACGCCGACCAGGCCAGCGCCGTGCCGAGCCGTTGGGCGTCGCCGGAGAAGCGCGCGTACCCGAACAGCGCCTCACCGATCTGCGGGCCCGCCAGGGTGAAGAAGGTGACCACCGGCAGCAGCGCGATCATGCTCAAGCGGGTGGCGACCGACAGATCGTCGACCACCGCGGGGGTGTCGTCGGCGGCGGCGTTGCGGCTCAGCCGCGGCATGATCGCGGTCAGCAGCGTGACAACCAGGACGCCGTACGGCAATTGGAGCAGCAGCCAGGTATAGGAGTAAATGGCCGGGCCGGCGGCGTCCGCCTCGGAGGACACATGGTTGGCGAAGATCATGCCGACCTGGCTGATCGCCACGTACAGGATGATCGCCGCGCCCATCGTGCCGAACTGCCGGAGCCGATCGTCCAGGCCCCACAGCGGGCGCAGATCGATGCCCTCGCGGCGAATCGCGGGCAGCAGGCTCAGTGCCTGGACGACCACACCGAGGGTGACGCCGACACCGAGCACCAGCAGTTTCGGATCGCTCATCCGCACCGGGTTCAGCGTGATCTCACCGGGTGTCAGCGCGTAGAGCGCGAGCACGGCGAGCACCACCACGTTGTTCAGCACCGGCGCCCAGGCGCCGGGCTTGAAGTTCTCCCTGGTGTTCAGGATCGCCGTGAGCAGCGCGGACATGCCGTAGAAGAGGATCGCGGGCAGCAACAAGAAGGTCAGCGCGGTGGTGAGTGCGGTGTTGACCTTGCCGTCGGAGGCCACGAAGACATGGGTCGCGAGGATCGGGGCGAGCGCGGTGGTCAGCACCGTGGCGGTCAGCAGGACCGCGAACGCGGCGGTGATGAGTCGTCTGGTGAAGGCCGCGCCGCGGTCGGGATCTTCCTGTTCGGCGCGCACCAGCGTCGGAACCACGATCGCGCCGAGCACCGCGCCGAGTACCAGCTCGGCGATCATGTTCGGGATCAGGCTCGCGGAGGTGAACGCGGAGGCGATCTCCGGGCCGAGCACGGCCGCCAGCATCAGTACCTTGCCGAAGCCGGTGATGCGGCTGATCAGTGTCGCGACCGCCATCGAACCGGAGTTGCGGAGCAGCCGTCCGCCGGCGCTTTCCTTGGGTTCCGCTTCCGGTTCCTTGGTGGCGACCGGCCACTCCTGGGTGCGCGGGCGCCGCACCGGGTCCGGGCGTTCCGGCCGGCGCTGCTGGTGGGCCGGATGCGCGGGCGCCGGGTTCGGTTGCGGCGGTGGGTAGTTCGGGGGTGCGGCGAGCCGCCTGGTGGGCTGATCCGGATGCGGATGACCAGGCTGGGGCTGCTGACGTGGGTCGGGCCGGCCGGGCGGCATCGGTGGTCTGGGCCGGCCGGGCGGAGGCTGCTGCCGATCGCGCGGGGCGGGCGGCGGCGGGTAGGACTGCTGCCCTGGATGCGGACGCGGCGCCGGTTGACGTGGATCGGGGCCGGGGCGGCCGGGCGGCGGGGGCACCGGTCTGCCTTGCGGCGGCGGAACGGGGCGGCTGACCTGCGGCCGACGCGGCGGCACACCATACGGATCGCGGTGCGTCATGCCCGGCTCTTCTTGCGGCTCGGACTGCTGTAGTCGCCGTTCCCACGGTGCCGCAGGGGCCCGGCGGGCGGGCGGCCCGTCAGGTCTTTCCTCCGGTCGAGGGGGATGAGCGGACAAATCATCGTCGCTCATCATGCCTCCTGTACCGAGCCGGACCTGTGCATCCGGCTTGCTCGAGCTTTCGGCGTTTCGCCATTTGTCACCAAAACACCGACACCCATCGAGCTCTCCCCCATTGTGCACACCTGTGGAAGGGTCGGCTCAACTCTCGTCACGCAGTACCCGTTTCCGTGCCCGCAGGTAGCGGTTGACGCGGCGCCGGGTGCCCGGATCGAACCCTTCGTCGGCCGGATCGGGCTCTCCCCGGAACCGGTGCCACAACCGGCGCCCGGCAAGCAGGAACAACAGCAATCCAGCACATGCGGTAATTATCGCCAACGCCTGACCGTAGGCGTTCGAGCGCACGGAGACCGAGGTCGGATGACCCAGGGGGACGCCGTCGGGTGTGGTAATGGAAATGGGAACGACCAGGTTACGGCTGTCGTCGATCTCGGTCGGGACCTGGAACGAGCGGGTTCCGTTGGGCGGCAACTGCTGTTCGCCGATATCGGTGATATTCGTCTCGGCCGGTGCCTCGATCCGGAATCGGATGCGGATCGAGACCGGCAGATTGTTGCGCGCTACCAGCAGCAACGGGCTCTGTTCGGAGGCCAGGGTGTAGACGCCGCCCGGCGGCAGCACCGTCACCGAGTTGTAGAGACTGTCCAGCTCGCGGGTGGTCTGATCCTGGCGGCGCTGCGCGAAAGTGTCCGGCTGGGCGGAGTTTCCGGTGCGGCGATCCGAGAGGGTCAGCACCCGGATCAGGTCGTCGCGCAAGGGGGTGAGGAAATCCCGTGGCGTCGGCTGGGATTCGGGAACCTCGACCAACGCGTTCAGCAGGTCGGTGATCCGGGCATTCTGGTCCCGCGCCGGGGGCACGAACCGGCTCGGCACCGCGTCGCGTGCGGCCTGGCCCAGATAGTCCAGCTCGTAGGGCTGCGGGTCGGGCGGTTCGGCGAGCAATTCGGTGAACGGGCGCGGGGTCGCGAGGTTGTTGCGCATCAGCAGGTCCAGCTGCTTGAGCAGCGCCGACGCCTCGTCCTTGTTGGCGCCCCACTGCTGCGGGGGCATGAGCAGCTGCGAACGCGGGCGGCCCGCCAGGGGATTGAGCGCGGTCCAGGTGATCGCGCCGAGCGCGTCCTGCAGGCGGGCCGTGCGGGAATCGTTGGTGACGTCGTAGCGGACCCGGCTCGGGGTGTAGGACGGGGTCGGCGGGTTGGAGCCGACCGCGGCCAGTGCTGTCGCCGACCAGATGTCGAAGGGCGCGACGTGCAGCGCGGGGTCGGCGGGCGGGGCCGCCGGCGTCGACGGGGTGGGTGTCGTGGTCGTGGTGGGAGCCGCCGAGGTGGCGGTCGGTGTACTCGACGGCGTTGCGGGCGTGGCGGATTCGGCCGGGGCGGGGTCGTCCTGGGGCGCGGTGATCCCGGGTATTCGGACCATGTCGGGTGCGGCGGGCTCCGGCAGCGCCGTCCGGGAGGTGGTGGCGGCGGTCTGCGGAAGATCGCTGGCGCCCGCCGTGCCGACCGGGACCGCCGCCGTATCGGCGAGCACCGCGGTCTCGAAACCGTGGCTGCGCAACAGCATTCCCGCACCGGAATCGATGCTGCCGGAATCGGGCAGGCTGACGCCGCGCACGGACTTGGTGGTGAGGAGGGTGTCGACGATATCGGCGGGCGCGTTCAACGCGCGCGCGGACAGGTCCGGGTCGTTCACCGCCGCCAGCGCGGACACGTCGACCTGCGCGAACGGCAGCGCCACCGTGCAGGTCGAGGCGGCGACCGTGCGCAACCGGTCCAGCCAGGCCTGCGCCGCCTCGGCGCCGGCGCCCGCGCGGGTCTGGCCGTCCGGATCCGAGGGGCTGGCCAGCACCCGGTAGCCCTTGGTCATGGCCTGCGCGGTGAGCAGCAGATCGGGATCGACGGCGACACAGATCGCGGAAGCCGGGTTGTTGCGGCCGCTGTTGCCGATCGCGGTTTCCAGCGCGGCCAGCAACTGCTCCAGCCGCCCGCCCTTCGCGAGCGAAGCGGCCAGTTCGTCGTCGGTCAGTTCGGCTTTGCCGTCCACGGTGCCGGGGACGCCCGCCACCATGCGCGGACGGTCGGCCAGGGGCCAGATCAGGGTGGTCGCCACCGGGACATCCGGCGGGGCCGGTGCGGCGGGCTCCTCGGGAGTGGGCGGTAAACCGAGCACCGGCAGCAGGAACCGGGCGTCATCCAGACGCGCCTGACTGCCGTAGGCCGGTTCCCCGTTGACATTCAGCAACAACGGATAGATACCGGCCTGCGTCAACCCGAGCGAGGCTTCGCCACTCCCCCGCAGGTCGATACTCAGCGTGAACTGTTTGCGCTGCCCCGGACTGAGCCGCTCGGCCACGTCCTCGAACGGGCCGGTCACCTCGTAGTTGATCTGGTCCAAGCGCAACGCGTACCGCAGGTCACT
Organism: Nocardia sp. XZ_19_385; assembly: GCF_015355755.1. Lineage (NCBI taxonomy): Bacteria > Bacillati > Actinomycetota > Actinomycetes > Mycobacteriales > Nocardiaceae > Nocardia > Nocardia sp. XZ_19_385. The sequence continues at coordinate 1,024,841 of NZ_JACVEE010000002.1, read as the reverse complement.
GGGTGTGGTCACCGCGGCGGCGCGCTGGATCCGGACACTGATGTCGTCGACCACCCGGTCGCCGATATTGGTGACCGTGCCCGACACCGTCAGGCGCGGCTCGCTGGTGGTCGTCACCGTCGACGGCGACACCGAATCCAGCGACAGCTTCAGGAATTTCGGGGTGGACGCATTGTTCGACCCGGTGGGCTGCGCACCGGCCAGCACCGGCACCGCGAGCATCGAACCGATCAGGGTCAGGACCGCCACGATGATCCGGCAGAGTCCTTGCGTCATCGCTTGCCGGTCTCCATCCGGTCGATCAGCTTGTTCGCCACCTCGGCCAGTCGCCGTTCGTCCGCGTACGCGAGCCGGGAATGCAGCTCGCTCAACGGAACCCAGGCGACCTGGGTGACTTCCACATCGGCGTCGGACAGCTCACCGCCGACCGACCGCAGGAGATAATGATGCACGGTCTTGTGTACCCGGCGGCCCTCGGTCACGAACCAGTAATCGATACTGCCCAGTTCGGCGACCACGACACCATTGATTCCGGTCTCCTCGGCCACCTCACGAATCGCGGTTTGCTCGGGCGTTTCGCCCTCTTCGATATGGCCTTTGGGTAGCGACCACAGCAAACGACCACGACGATCGGTGCGCCCGATCAGTGCGGCACTGCGCTTTTCGCCCGGACCGTCGAGCCCGTCGACGACCAGGCCACCGGCGGAAGTTTCCCGCACGGTGCGCATGCGCGGCTTCGGCGCAGCGTTGGGGGCCGAACCGCGGCGCCGAGGCTGGCGGCGTCGACTGTTCGCACGATCGGCCGGAGACACTCAGCAAGCTTAGACGGTGGGTTCGGTACGCCTGAGTCGGAGACCGTGATCCTCGCGCTTAGGAGCTGGTGCGGAAGGTCGGTAAGCTGCCGTTTCGTGGTTTCGCCCAAGTCCGAGGATGCAGCAGTAGATCGACGTACCCGGTTGCTGGCTGCGGCCGCGGTCACCCTTGGGGGGTTGTCGGAGGTGCTGACGCCGCTCGGGGCGCTGTTCGCGGCCCGCGGCCATGACCTCTATCTGGTCGGCGGCAGCGTGCGGGACGCGGTGCTCGGGCGGCTCGGGACCGATCTGGATTTCACGACCGACGCGCGGCCCGATGTGGTGCTGGAGCTCATGCGGGGGTGGGCTGATCACCTGTGGGATACCGGCGGCTTGGCGTTCGGGACGGTCAGTGCGTCCAAGGGCGGTCAGCAGCTGGAGATCACCACCTTCCGGAGTGACAGCTACGACCGGGTTTCGCGCAACCCCGAGGTGACCTTCGGTGACACGCTCGAGGCCGATCTGGTGCGGCGTGATTTCACCGTGAACGCCATGGCGGTCAAGATCGGGGCGGACGGATCGCTGGACTTCCTCGATCCGCTCGGCGGCATGGACGCGCTGCTCGAAGGAATGCTGGATACGCCTGCGGCGCCCGAGGATTCGTTCAACGACGATCCGCTGCGGATGCTGCGCGCGGCCCGGTTCGTCGCGCAGCTCGGGTTCGAACTGCATCCGCGGGTCGGCACCGCGATCACCGCGATGTCCGAGCAGATCGATCGGATCACCGCGGAACGGGTGCGGACCGAGCTGGACAAGCTGATCGGCGGTGCGCATCCGATCGACGGCATCAACATCATGTGCGAGACCGGGCTGGCGCAGCGGGTGCTGCCGGAGGTGCCGGCGATGAAGCTGGAGATCGACGAGCATCACCAGCACAAGGACGTGTACTGGCATTCGCTGACGGTGTTGCAGCAGGCGATCGACCTGGAGGACGGCGATCCGGATCTGGTGCTGCGGTGGGCGGCGCTGCTGCACGACATCGGCAAGCCCGACACCAAGCGCAACGAGCCCGGCGGCGGGGTGAGCTTCCACCACCACGAGGTGGTCGGGGCGAAGATGGTGCGTAAGCGGTTGCGGGCGTTGAAGTATCCGAAGCAGTTCACCGAGGAGGTGGCGCGGCTGGTGTTCCTGCACCTGCGGTTCCACGGCTACGGCAAGGGGCAGTGGACGGATTCGGCGGTGCGCCGCTACGTCACCGATGCCGACGAGCTGCTGCCGCGGCTGCACAAGCTGGTGCGGGCCGACTGCACCACGCGGAACAAGCGGCGGGCTGCCGCGCTGCGGGCCACCTATGACGATCTGGAAGTCCGGATCGAGCGGTTGCAGGAGGAGGAGGACCTGGCGAAGGTCCGGCCCGATCTGGACGGCAACGCGATCATGGAACTGCTCGGGCTGCGACCGGGCCCGCAGGTCGGTAAGGCGTGGTCGTATCTGAAGGAATTGCGCCTGGATCGCGGGCCGATGAGCCGGGACGAGGCCGAGGCCGCGCTGCTCGAATGGTGGAAGACGCAGGCCTGAAACCGATCAGAAGATGATCAGGGTGGTGCCGGTGACGATGGCCGAGCGGATTTGAGCGAGGTCGAACGAGCCCGTCATCTCCGGTAGGTCGACGCGGAAGCGGACCAGGTCGCCGTCGCGGGTGGCGTGCACGATGCGGGCGTGATTCGGCAGGCCGTCCATCAGAATCGCCGGCGCGGTGATCAGGTTGCGCGGTAGTCGCATCCCCCACCAGGTGGCCTTCTCGATCCGCACGGTCAGCAGGTTGTTCTCGACGGCCGCGTCGACCAGCGCGACGAGTTTGTGCTTGCGGTGTCTGGCCTGGATGAGGCCGCTGTCGTGCACGCTCAGTTCCCAGTCGAATCCGCGCTCGTTGAGCCAGCCGACCAGGGCCTCGGTGGTGACGGTGCCGTCCAGGTCGAAGTGCTGGGCGCGGACCCTGGTCGGCACGCCGGGGATCAGCCGGACGCCGTGGGCGATCAGGGTGACCGATTCGATCGAGTGCTTGTCCCAGAGCACCCGGGACAGCACGGTTTTGGTCTGGAAGTGCGCGCCCCGGCGCCGGACCTTGAGGACCTGCAAGGTGGCGTGCAGCTCGTGGCCGAGCAGGGTGGCGTTGATCTCCTGGCCGCCGAACCGGCTCAGGATGCCTTCGCTGAGCATGGTCATCAGCACGTCCGGCATGAGGGCGGTGACGGTGCCCGCGCCCAGGTCGGCCACCGGGTCGACCCAGGACGTGGTGACCGAAACCCACTGGTCTATCCACGACTGGTCGAACAGGCGCTTACCGGCTTCGACGGCCCGCAGCGGCGACCATGACTTCGGATCGAAATACGTGGCCATGATTGGTCCGAGCGTACCGGCGGGGCCCGGAAACGCCCAGCGGCGTGGGAAAATTAGGCATGGACCAGCCCCTCGACCTCAACAGTGATCTCGGCGAAGGCTTCGGCCCCTGGGCGATGGGTGACGACGTGGCCATGCTCGACATCGTCACCAGCGCGAATATCGCCTGCGGGTTCCATGCGGGTGATCCGTCGATCATGCGCCGCACCTGTGCGCTGGCCGTCGGCAAAGGGGTGCGGATCGGTGCGCATGTCGGATATCGGGATCTGGTGGGTTTCGGCAGGCGCGCGCTCGCGGTGCCGCCCGCCGAACTCCGCGACGAGGTGCTCTATCAAATCGGCGCGCTGGACGCTTTCGCACGCGCGGCCGGTGACCGGGTGCGATACGTGAAACCGCATGGTGCGCTCTACCATTCGGCGGCACAGGATCAGGGGCTCGCCGACGCCATAGTCGAGGCGATGACGACATACGATGCGGAGCTCGTGCTGCTCGGGCCGGCGGGCACGCTGCTGGAGCAGGCGGCCGCGGCGGCGAAACTGCGGTTCGTCGGCGAAGCGTTCGCCGATCGGGCCTATCTCCCCGACGGCGCGCTGGCGCCCCGCTCCGCCGCCGGTGCGGTCTTGTCCGCGGACGCGGCTGTCGCGCAGGCGGTTTCGATCGCCACCACCGGCGCCGCGAGCACGGTGGACGGTGGCCAGGTGGCCGTCACGTCGGCGAGTATCTGTGTGCACGGTGACTCGCCCGCCGCTGTCGAGATGGCGCGCCGGATCCGCACCCGGCTGACGGAACTGGGTCTAGCCCTGGAGTCGTTCGCATGACCGAGGTGATCCGTGCCGCCGGTGATCGCGCCCTGCTGGTGGCACCGACCGGCGGGATCGCCGATCTGGCTGCCGCCCTGCGGAACCGAGATGTCCCGGGCGTAGAGGATGTCCTGCCTGCTGCGGAAACCCTTCTGGTGACCTTGGATTCGCCGAACGACGCGGAGCGAGTCCGCCGCGCCCTGGGCGAGCTGCTCGAGGAGGCCGCCGATGATGTTTCCCGTGGAACACTGTCGCGCAACGACTTTCCCGAGCCTTTGGTGATTCCGGTTCGCTATGACGGAGTCGACTTGGACGACGTCGCGCGGCTGCTGAACCTGAGCACCGCGGAAGTGGTCGCCGCCCACACCTCGACGACCTGGCACTGCGGATTCGTCGGCTTCGCCCCGGGCTTCGGCTATCTCGAATCCGCCGACCATCGCCTCACCGTCCCCCGCCGAGACCAGGCGCGAACCGCCATCCCGGCCGGTGCGGTGGCGCTCGCGGGCGGCTACACGGCCGTATATCCGCGCAGTACGCCCGGCGGCTGGCGACTCATCGGCCACACCGACTTACGCATGTGGGATGTCGATCGCGATCCGCCGGCCCTGATCCAGGCCGGGTCCGCCGTGCGCTTCGTCGAGGCGGACGCATGATTCTCATCGATGCCGTCGGTCCCCTGGCCACGGTGCAGGACCTGGGCCGCCCGGGTTGGTTCGGCTCCGGCGTCGGCGTGGCGGGCGCGGCCGACCGCGGCTCCTTCCGCCTGGCCAACCGCCTGGTCGGCAACCCGGAGAACTTCGCGGCGATCGAAGCACTGCTCGGCGGGCTGACGCTGCGGGTCGACCGCCATCACACCGTGGCGGTCACCGGCGCACCCGCGCCCGCCACCGTCGACGGCACCCCCGTCGGTCCCGCCAGCGTGCTGGAACTGCGAGCGGGACAAACACTTCGGCTCGGCCTCGCCGGCACCGGCCTGCGCAGCTATGTCGCGATCCGCGGTGGCATCGACCTCGCCCCGGTCCTCGGATCCCGCAGCCGTGACACCCTGTCCGGCATCGGCCCGGAACCACTGCGCCCCGGCGACCGCCTGCCGATCGGCCCGGCGCCGGACACCCTGCCGATCGTCGACGTGGCGCCGGTGGCCGCACCCACGGCGGCCGCCCTCGAGGTCCGGGTCGTGCTCGGGCCTCGCGACGACTGGTTCACCGACCCCGCTGCCTTGTTCCTCGGCGAGTGGACGGTCTCCGCCGATACCGACCGCGTGGGCGCCCGGCTGGATCGCCGCACCGGTCCGCCCTTGGCGCGCAAAGCATCCGGTGAGCTACCGACCGAGGGCATGGCGCTCGGCTCGATCCAGGTGCCGCCGAGTGGACAACCGGTCGTCTTTCTGGCCGACCACCCGATCACCGGCGGTTACCCAGTTCTCGCAGTCGTCGTGTCCGCCGACATCGACGCGATCGCGCAGGCCCGCCCGGGTCGAATCATTCGCTTCCGCCCGGACCGCTGACCGGAAGGTCAGGACTTCTCGGCGGCTGCTTTGAGAGCTTGCAGGCGGGTCTCCTGGACTTTCTGGATCTTGGCGGTGCTGTAGATCAACGGGATGAGGACGCCGCTCATGGATTCCGAGACGGTGACGCGGGTGTTGTTCGCGTCGACAGGTTCGAGGACGTGGCGGTCGACGGCCTTGAGCCACATTGCTTTTCCGGACCAGGTGAGTTCGCGCTCGGGGGTGACCACGGCGAAGGTGGAGTTGACGACGCCGTTGCCGAGGGTCCACTCGAAGGTGCCGCCGGGAGTCACCTCGGTCAGCGTCTTCAGTTGGAAGCCGGGGTACCAGTTGGGCCAGTTGGCGACGTCGACGAGCAACTGCCAGACCTTGGCCGCGGGGGCCGCGATGACGATGCCGTGCGAGCTGTTGAGCTGAGCCGAGTCGTCCAGGCGGCCGTTGGCGGCGTACTCGCGGTGCAGGGTGCCGAGATCCGGTCCGCTGTAGAACAAACCGCTCGCCATGAGCTTCTCCCTGGGGGTCGACCGTGTAGAGCGGGAGTCCGCTGTCTTCCGGTACACGGCCGACCATACGTTCCACGGCAGGGAATTTCGCCGCGGAACTGTCAGCCCAGAGTGAACAAATTGCAGGCGGTAAGGGTCGTGATTACTACCAGATCTTCACGCGCTCAGCGGGTTCCATGTACAGCGCGTCGCCCGGCTTGACGTCGAAAGCCTCGTAGAAACTGTCCACATTGCGGACGACGGCGTTGCATCGGAATTCCGGCGGCGAGTGCGGGTCGATGGAAAGCCGGCGGATGGCCTCTTCGCTGCGCGCCTTGGTGCGCCAGACCTGCGCCCAGCCGTAGAAGACACGCTGCAAGCCGGTGAGGCCGTCGAGCACCGGAGGTTCGGCGCCCTCCAGCGAGATCCGGTAGGCCTCCAGGGCGATCGAGAGCCCGCCCAGGTCGCCGATGTTCTCGCCGACGGTGAACGCGCCGTTGACCTTGTGGTCGTCGGCGAGCTCCTGCGGCGACAAGGCGTTGTACTGCTCGATCAGAGCCGTTGTGCGCTTACCGAATTCGGCCCGGTCGTCATCGGTCCACCAGTCGACCATATTGCCGTCACCGTCGTACTTCGCGCCCTGATCGTCGAAACCGTGTCCGATCTCGTGGCCGATCACCGCACCGATACCGCCGTAATTCGCGGCGTCGTCGGCATTCATGTCGAAGAACGGCGGCTGCAGAATGGCGGCCGGGAAGACGATTTCGTTCATGCCCGGGTTGTAGTAGGCGTTCACCGTCTGCGGGGTCATGAACCATTCGCTGCGGTCCACCGGGCCACCGAGCTTGTTCAGGTCGCGGTCGTGGTCGGCGGCGTAACCGCGCCGGTAGTTGCCGACCAGGTCGGCCGGATCGATCTCGACCGCGGAGTAATCACGCCAGTTGTCGGGGTAGCCGATCTTCGGAGTGAACTTCTCCAGCTTGGCCAGCGCGGCCTGCCGGGTCTCCGGGCTCATCCAGTCCAGCTGGGAGATATTGCGCCGGTAGGCCTCCTGCAGGTTGGCCACCAGCTCCACCATGCGGGCCTTGGCATCCGGCGGGAAGTGCTGGGCCACATACAGTTTGCCGACCGCCTCACCGAGCAGCGCCTCGACCAGGGACACGCCGCGCTTCCAGCGTTCCCGGTTCTCCGGCTGGCCGCTCAAGGTCCGGCCGTTGAAGTCGAAGCTCTCCTCGACCAGTTCGTCGGTCAGGTAGGCGGCGCGCGAGCGGATGATCCGCCACGCGGTCCAGGCCTTCCAGTCGTCGAGGGATTCCGACGCCCAGGTCTCGGCGAAGGTGCGCAGGAACTCGGGCTGCCGCACGACCACCTCGGCGAACAGTTCGGGTCCGGATTTTTCGACGCCCGCGCCGAGCGCGGAAGTCCAGGCCGCCCAGTCGAACTCGGGGTTCGCCGCGGTGAGCTCGGCGAAAGTGGTGAGGTTGTAGCTCAATTCGGCGTCGCGCCGCTTCACCACGTCCCAGTGCCCGGCCGCGAGTTTCTTCTCCAGTTCGAAGACGCGTTCCCCGATGGCGTCCAGATCCTGCGGCAGCAGCGCCCCGATCCGCGGATCGGTGGCCGCGAGCGCGAACATCCGCCCGATGTGCGCGATGTACTTGGCGCGGATCTCGGCGAAGTCGTCCTGGCGGTAGTAGGACTCGTCGGGCAGGCCGATGCCGGCCTGGCTGGTGTGCGCCAGATATCGATTGGAGTTCTTGTCGTCGGTGTCGACGTAGAAGGCGATCGCGCCACCGACGCCGGTGCGCTGCAGTCGACCGAGCAGCGCCGCGAAATCGGAGCGCTCGCCGACCGCTTGGACCGCGGCGAGTTCGTCGGCGATCGGGGCCAGCCCGGCCGCGGTGACGGTCTCGGTGTCCATGAAGCTGGAGTACAGATCGCCGATCTTGCGGGCATCGGTGCCCGCCTCGGCCTGTTCGGCGGCCGCATTCTGGATGATTGCCTGCACGTCCAGCTCGGCCTGGTCGTAGAGCGCGCGGAAGGCGCCGTCGACCGACCGGTCGGCGGGAATCTCGTAGGTGTCCAGCCATTTGCCGTTGACATGCGCGAACAGGTCGTCCTGCACCCGCACGGCGTCATTCAGGTGAGACAGATCGATACCGGAGGGGCTCGTCAGTTCGGAAGTCACGGTCTCCAGTATGCCGTCGCGCCGGAGTGCTCGGTGGGGCGGAAAGCATCCGGGCAGCAAGCAACCAGACAACAACTACCCGCGACCAGCACAGCGGGTGAGAACGGCTTCGCAGCCGAGGTAAGGGATCTAGCGGGTTTGCAGGGTGCGGTCGAATTCCCCGTCGCGGGCGCCCGCCCGGAAGGCGGTCCATTCGTCAGGGGTGTAGGTGAGGGTGATGTCGCGGTGGCGCAACGTCGCGCTGCCGTCGGCGGAGGTGTGCACGAGCAACTGAGCGTGTGCTCGCCCACTGTTGAGGAGCTTCAGGAACGAATTCCATTGGCTCTCGGTGACCGTGATGATGGGCTCTTCGGCAAGGCGGTTGGCCGGGTTGCGGCGGTATTTGCTGTCACGGATGAGCACCGCATCACCATCGAACCGGACCTCTACGCATTGATTGCCGTTGTTGGATCGAGACGATGTGAACCAGCCGGTGTGATCCGGCCTTGGGCTTGCGGTGGTGGCCATGCGCAGGATTTTACACTTTGTCATAGGCTCTGATCAGCGCCAATGATCCGTCACGAGAAAGAGATTGGCCGAGCGCGCGGACGTAGGCGAAGCCGAGATCGCGCACCATGTCCGGATCTTCGACGGCGCCGCCGAAGACCGCGCTCTCGGCCCAGCCGAAGGTCGGGAGCTGCTGGCCGGCGAAGTCGATCAGATGGAAACTGGAGCCGCCGAGGATCGCGCCCGCGGTGGCGGTGAACGGGATCACCCGCACCTCGATGTGGTCGTGCTTCTCCAGCAGATCGGACAGGTGGCTCAACTGCCCGCGCAGCACCTGCGGCCCGCCGGTCTGCTGACGCAGTGCGGCTTCCCCGATGACCGCCGTCAGCTCCACCGGGCCCGGCCCGAATAGTCGTTCCTGCCGCCGCATCCGGATCCCCACCAGCTGTTCCACCTGCACCGGCCGGATCATCACGTCGGCACTGATCAGCGCGCGGGCGTAGTCCTCGGTCTGCAGCAGACCGGGCACGATCAGGCTGTCGTAGCTACGGATGCTCTGCGCGCCGAATTCCATGCCGTAGAGGCGTTGCAGTTCCGGGCCGAGCAGGGCCGAGGACTTGGTCCACCAGCCGCGCTGCTTGCTGGCCTCCAAGAGCGCGAGCAGTTCCGCGCGTTCTTCGGCGTCGACCTCGAGCAGTTCGAGCACCGGGCCGATGGTGTTCACGGTGAGGACGCGGCGGCCCTTTTCCACATGTGACCAGTTGGCGGCGGTGAAGCCGACGCGTTTGGCGAAGGTCGCGGAGTCGAAGCCACGCTGTTCCCGTAGTTCCCGCAGCCGCAACACCAGTTCCCAACGCGCGACGGTAGGCGAAACGGGTGCCATGACTGGCGATGCTACGCCCGGGCGATTCCCCTGCGTGTGACTATTGTCAACCCAGTTTGGCCGGGCTACTGTCGCATCCAAGCTGGTCAGCTCACCCGTCATATCGATCCATCGATGCATCGAGGCGAGGTTCGTATGAGTACGTCCCGCAGAGATCCCGGGAGTCCTGAAGCTTTCGCGGCGACCCAGGATGCCCTCGCCCGGTGCCGCCGATATCGCAAGGAGCATGGGCTATACGGGGTGGTCGATCCGGCGCTCGGCCGAATCATGCTGGAGGTGGGCGCGGTTGGCGCGGTCGTCATGCCCGCCACGCTCGGCGAGCGGGTGCGGGCGCTGCTGGCGCTCGGGCAGGCGAGCAGCGGGCCGGTCATCGCGCATCCGCGTTCAGGCCGGTGGACGTTTCTGACCGGGCCGACCGATAACTCGTATCTGGATATGGCGCTGTTCTCGGATCTGTTCCGGGTGTGCGCGTCGGTCGCGCTGCCGGGCAGCAGATTGGTGCTGCCCTCCCCCGCCGACGAGGAAGGCGGCTACCGGGTGTGGATCGACCCGCCGCAGCGCGACTTCCGTCCGTTGCTCGGTGATGTGGTGGCGGCGACTCGCGCCTGCTCGGCCCGCATCAAAGAACCCGCGCGAGAATGAGCTACTGCCCGCCCAGGCGCGCGTGCATCTCCCAGATGAGGATTTCCGCGGGCGCGTGGGCGGTGACGCGCTGACCGCCGGATCTGGTGAGCCGCACGGCATCGCCCCCGTACAGCGGGCCCACGCCTTCCATCTCCACTTCACCGCGCGCGACGAACACATGCAGATACGGCGCGTCGGGTAGGTCGATGACCTGCGGCGCGCCCTCCGCGCCGAGCATCCGCGCCACATGAAACGCCGAGTGGCTGCTGTTGATGGCGATGGCGGTGCGATCGCGATAACGCGGCAGGCCCGAGGCCACCGTCACCAGGCCACCGCCGGCTAGTTCGTCGTCGATTTCGAGCTGCTGATAGCCGGGGGTCAGGCCGGGCTCGTCCGGCACCACCCACATCTGGACGAAATGCACCGGGTCTTCGTGCGCGGCGGCGGCATCGGAGAGCCGCCAGGAGTCGTTCTTCTCCGAATGCAGGATCCCCGCGCCCGCGCTCATCCGCTGCGCCAGGCCCGGATAGATGACACCGCTGTGGCCAAGCGAATCCTGATGCACCAGGCTGCCGCCTAGCACCCAGGTCACTATCTCCATGTCGCGGTGCGGGTGGGTCTCGAATCCTTGCCCGGGCAGCACGACATCTTCGTTGTTGACCAGCAGCAACCCGTGGTGGGTGTTCTCGGGGTCGTAGTGCTCACCGAAGGAGAAGGAGTGCTTCGAGTCCAGCCACGATATCCGGGTCTTCATACGGTCGCCGCCGCGGTGGATGTCGACGTGGGGAGTCGCGAGCGTGGACATAGATAAGGTCCCTCCTTCTCCGACCTGCGTTTCAGGGTGGGAGCACCTCCGACGGGGTACCCCGAATTCCGAGTAAATTGTCCTGCACTCGGCATTTTACCCAGCGACTTTCGGGTGAACGCCAGGTGAGGAGTACCGGCCAGGCTGGGGAACGGGGCAAATGGCCCAGTAGGGTACGCAAAATATCTGCGCGGCAACGGAACCGGAGGTGATCCACGATGCGTCCAGAGACGCTCGAGCGCATCGAGCGAGATCTGCGCGCCGCCGCGCGGGCCGAGGGCATCACCGACTTCGTGGTCGGCGTCGCGGTCTTCCAGGACCGCAAACTGCTGGTGGTGCGCCGGGTGCCGGACGCCTATTACGGCGGGATGTACGAGCTACCCGGCGGCGGCGTCGAGTCCGGGGAGACCTTCGCCGAATGTGTCGAGCGGGAATTGCACGAGGAGACCGGGCTGCGGGCGCGCGGCATCCTGGAATTCCTCGGCGGCGTCGACTACGCCACCCGCACCAAGGCCAAAGTCCGCAAATTCTCCTACATCGTCGAAGCGGAGCCCGGCCGGGTGGAACTGGCCCCCGGCGAGCACGACGCGCACGCCTGGATCGACGCGGGCGCCCTCGAGGTGCTGCCCTTCACGCCCGATACCCGCGAGACCATCCGGGCCCTGGTCGATTCGCTGGATCAGCCGCATCCGGCCTGACCGGCCGCGCTCATCGGCCACCCGGCACAATCAGCACGATGTCGACAGCCTCCGCCCCGCCCGAGTCGGTGCCGTTGCGTACCGCGCTGCGCGACAGTCCGGGCGTGCTGCGCCTGTCGATCGTGCGGTTCACCGGACAGTTCGGCGACGGGATGTTCCAGGCGGCGCTCTCCGGGGCGATCCTGTTCAATCCGGAGCGGCAGACCGATCCGCTCGCGATCGCCGCCGGTTTCGCGGTGCTGCTGCTGCCGTATTCGCTGATCGGGCCGTATGCGGGCGCGCTGCTGGATCGCTGGGACCGGCGCGCGGTGCTGTTGGTGGCCAATGTCTTACGGGCGGTGCTGATCGGCGCGGTCGCGCTCGGACTGCTCGCGGGGGTCGGCGAGACACCGCTGCTGCTCGGCGCACTGGCGGTGGTCGGGATCAGCCGGTTCGTGCTGGCCGGGGTGTCGGCGGCGCTGCCGCGGGTGCTGGCGCAGCAGTGGCTGGTGCCGATGAACTCGGTGCTCGCGACGGTGGCATCGGCGTGCGCCGGGGTGGGTGCGGCGGCGTCGGTGGCGATCATCGGCGTGCTCGGCGCGGGCGATTTCGCGTCGGCGGTGGCGGTCGGGGTGAGTGCCGCCGGGTCGGTGGCCGGCGCGGTGCTCGCCACCGGGTTCCGGGCGCGGGTGCTCGGGCCCGAGGACGGCGCCGCGGGCCACGGGAGCGCGCTGCACGCGATCGCGACAGGGCTGCGCACCGGTGCGGTCGCGGTGTGGCATTCGGCGCAGGTGACCACCGCGATGATCGGTATCGGCGCGCATCGAATCGTGTTCGGCACCAACACATTGATCATGGTGCTGGTCTTGCGTGAGACCCCGGTGGCCGGTGGGTCCGGATTGGCCAGTGGGCTGCTCGGGTTCGGTGTCGCGATCGCGGCGGCCGCGGCGGGCATGCTGGTGGCGGCGGTCGTCGCGCCGCTGCTGATTCCGCGGCTCGGGCGGCCGCGCACGGTGGTGGCTGGGATGCTGACCGCGACGCTGGTGCAGTTGACGCTGGTGACGCCGATCGCGGTGGCGCAGGCCGGGCCCGTCGCCGAATACGCGCATTATCTGCTGCTGGTGGGTGCGTTCCTGTTCGGATTGGCCGGGCAGACGATCAAGCTGACCGGTGACGCGACGATGCAGATCGATATCGATGACGCGCGGCGCGGGCAGGTATTCGCGCTACAGGACACCGTCTTCAATATCGCCTTCGTGCTGGCGATTGCCGTTGCGGCGCTGGTGATTCCGGCCGACGGCCGATCGCTGCCGGTGGTACTCACCGGTGCCGCAGTGTATTTCGCCGGAATTGTGGCAATTGTGCTCAATGCCCGGCGCGCTCGTCATTCATTCGGCCAGGATGCCTCGGTCTGATCCAGGAGCTCGAAATCGCGCGGCGTGCGCAGCGAATCATGAGGCAGCACCGGATATTCCGCGAGCACCTGCGCGAGATCGGCGGTCATGACATTGTCCGGCGCGGGTTCGAGTGCGGGCTCCGGTTCCGGCCGGATGGTCCACTCCAGTGGTTCGTTGGCCGAGTCGAAGCCGGTGACCAGGTGATTCCAGGTGCCCAGGCCGGACGGGTCGGTGTAGAAGTGGTCGAGCACGCCGTCGTCGTTCAGGTCGAGCGCGGCCACGTCGGCGACACCGGCGCCGTGGGTGTCCCACAGCGCGTCGTCGAACAGGCCGTCACCGTCGAAATCCAACTGCACCGCGTCGACCGTGCCGGTGCGGGCCAATTCCAGATCGGCCGGTGAGGACCACACATGGACTTCGCCGGCACCCGTCCCGAAGACGTATTCGATATCGCTCATATCCACTTGGACGCAGCCCCGCGGAATTCGGTTCCATATCGAATGTATTCCGACCGCCCGGCTTCCCACAGCTCCGGGCGCGCTCCGGTAAGTTGACCTTCCGGTTTCGATCCGAATCGACAGGGAGTCAACAGATCATGGGATTGCTGCCGGAGAAGCTGGATGCTCCAGTCGTCTTCGGAGTCGTCCTCACCGGACTGCTCTGCATGCCGCCGCCCGCCCAGGCCGAATCGCATCCCTGGGCGCCGCCGCCGGTCAATCTGTGCGGTGAGATCGGCTTCGATCCGCTCTTGCGCCTGCCCGATCCGAGCCTGCCGCCGCCACCGCCGGTCCATATTCCGCCGAAGATCGAGATTCCGATCATCGTCCCCGAGTTCACGCCGGTGCCGGTGCCTGATCCGCCACAGGACAACACCCGGGTCGAACAGGAGCGACTGCCCGCGGATCCGTGCCGCAACCCGTGCCCGGATATCCGGGATACGCCCAAGCCCGAGGAATCGACGGAACCGGAGTCCCCGGAGACCCCGGATACCGGGTCGAGCTCAGGTTCCGGCTCGAATTCCGGCTCGGGCAAGTTCGAGTTGCCCCGGCTCGAGATCAAACCGGAAATCGAACCCATTCCGATCCCGTACGAGCGGGAGGTCCCCGGCGAGCAGGTAGAAGCGCAACCCGCCCCGGCGCGGGTGGTGCATCCCATCGAACCCGGCCCGGTGGCCGAACCCGTCGCCGCGCCGCGGGTCGAGCAGGTGGAGTTGGTCAACCAGGTCACCGGCCGCGGCTCGATCAACCGCACCGACATGCGCTGGCAGGTCGACGGCACCGACCTCGGCCTGATGTGGGAGACCAAGCCGGGTGAGGTCGCCGTGGTCTTCGGCGACACCTTCGGCGACGGCTGGGTCACCGGCGGCGCGGGCGGCCCGGACTGGCGCAGCAACGTGCTCGGATTCAGCACCGACCGCGATCTCGCCGACGGCCTGACCATCGACACCTTCGTGCAGGACAGCCGCTGCCACGCGGCCGAATTCCTGTCCAGCCGCAAGGTCAAGAACTGGGAGACCACGGTCATCCCGACCTCGGGCTTCGCCCTGGGCGATCGCCAGTACATGAGCTACATGTCGGTGAACCGCTGGAGCCGCATCCCCGGCCTGTGGTCCACCAACTACGGCGGCATCGCCTACTCCGACGACGGCGGCAACACCTGGGTCAAGGACCAGCATGCCAAGTGGGACAACGTGTTCGGCCGCGGCCGGTTCCAGGTCGCCGCGATGGTTCCGCAGGGCGACTACGTCTACATGTTCGGCACACCGAACGGCCGCGTCGGCATGATCGCGCTGGCCCGCGTCGCCAAGGCCGAGGTTCTCAACAAGTCGGCCTATCAGTACTGGGTCGACGGCAACTGGGCGCCGGCCGCCGAGAACGACGCCTCCCCGGTGGTTCTCGGCCTCGCCAGTGAGATCTCGGTGCGCTACGACGCGGCCGCGGAGCAGTGGCAGATGGTCTACCTGGATCCGGGCAAGGCCTCGATCGTAGTCCGGAATTCCGCTACGCCCCAGGGCATTTGGACCGAAGCGGCACCGCTGGTCTCCACCGCCGACTATCCGAAGTCCTACGGCGGCTTCATCCATCCCTGGTCCACCACCGAGGACCTCTACTTCATGGTGTCGGCCTGGGACAGCTACAACGTCTACCTGATGCACGCGAAGCTGAAGCCGCCGGAGTGAGTCAGCGCAGGCGCTGCTCGGTGTCGGCGTCGAAGAAGAAGATCTCGTTCAGCTTGGGGCGCAGCCGCAGGCGATCGCCGAGCGAGATCTGGAAGTGCCGGTCGACGCGGGCCACGACCTTGCCGGAGCGGCTGGACCACTGCTCGGTGATCGGGTGGCTGTAGACGAACGACTCGGCGCCGAGTTCCTCGAGTAGCTCGGCGTCGACGGCCAGGCTGTTGTCCGGATCGGTGGTGACCTCCCAGGATTCCGGGCGGATGCCGACGATGATGCGGGACCGGGAGCTGTTGTTGGGCACCGGGATCCGCAGATCGTTGAGGACGGCGCGGCCGTCTTCGACGGGAGCTTCGAGCAGGTTCATGCCCGGGGAACCGATGAAGCCCGCGACGAAGGTGTTCAGCGGGTTGTCGTAGAGCTCGCGCGGCGCGGCGATCTGCTGCAGTTTGCCGTCGAGCATCACCGCGACGCGGTGCCCCATCGTCATGGCCTCGACCTGGTCGTGGGTCACGTAGACGGTGGTGGTGCCCAAGCGTTTCTGCAGGGCCGCGATCTGCGAGCGGGTGCTGACCCGGAGTTTGGCGTCCAGGTTGGACAGCGGCTCGTCCATGCAGAAGACCTGGGGGCGGCGGACGATGGCGCGGCCCATGGCGACGCGCTGGCGCTGGCCGCCCGAGAGTTTCGCGGGCTTGCGGTCCAGCAGGGTTTCGAGCTCCAGCATCTTCGCGGCCTCGACCACCCGAACCTTGGTGTCGGACTTGCTCATTCCCATATTGCGCAGCGCGAAGCCCATGTTCTCCGCGACCGTCATGTTCGGGTAGAGCGCGTAGGACTGGAACACCATGGCGACGTCACGGGCCCGAGGGGGCAGCCCCGTGACGTCTTTACCGCCGATCAGGATGCGCCCCTGCTCGACCGATTCCAGCCCTGCGAGCATGCGCAGACTGGTGGATTTGCCACACCCCGACGGGCCGACGAGGACGATGAATTCCCCGTCGGCGATGTCGAGTTCGAGTTTGTCGACAGCAGGGCTCGGCGCACCGGGATACTGGTGCGTCACCCCGTCGAAGTGCACTGTAGCCATGCTGTCCGTCTCCTAACGCGTTGTTACTTGGGCAGTTTCGGGGTGATCTGCCGGTCGATGATCGCTTGCAGCTGGCTCTGCACCCCGGCGAACGCGGTCGCCGGATCGGCGTTCTGGAGCGCGATCTGCTCCAGGCCCGTGCCGATGATCTGGTCACCGCCGGGGACGAAGACACGGGCGTAGTCCTGCGATTTGGTCAGCGCCAGCTGGTCGATGGCGACCTTGGCCTTGGGGTTCTTGGTCAAGAACTCCTGCTCGCTCGGATCGTTGACCGCCGATTTCCGCACCGGCATGTACCCGGTGTTCTGCGAGAAGTACGCGGTGTTCGCGGCGTTGGTGATGAACTCGATGAACTTGAGCGCGTTGACCTTCCGCTCATCGGAGATGCGCGCCGGGATCGCCAGACCCGCACCGCCGGTGGTGACACCGGGTCCGCTGGGATGCGGCAGGAACGCGGTGCCGAATTCCAGCTTGCCTTCGGAGTTCTTCGTGATACCCCGCAGGTCGCCGGTCGAGGCGATGGTGGAGGCGATGACGCCCGCACCGAAGTCCGTCGCGATCGCCGGCTTCACACCCGCGTACTTCTTGGTGTGGACCATATCCCGCAGGAACTGTCCGGCCTTGATGGTGTTGGGGTCGGTGAACTTCAAAGTCCACTTGTCGGAGTACGCGCCACCGAAGGTCCAATTCGGTCCTTGGAAGGTCCACGCGAAGTAGTTTTTCGCGTCACCCCAGCCGTGCGCCAGCTTGCCGTCGCCGACGATGGACTGGATTCTCGGGCCCCACTCGTCGAATTCCTGCCAGCTTTCCGGGCCGCGGTCGGGCAGACCGGCTTTCGACCAGACGTCCTTGTTGTAGTAGAACAGCGGCGTCGAGCGGGCGTAGGGCAGCGCGTAATGCTTGCCGTTGAACAGGTAGTCCGCGGCGAGCGCGTCGACGTAGTCGTCGAGCTTCACCCCGGCCTCGCCGAAGTGCCCGTCCAGCGGTTCGATGGTGCCGTTGAGCGCGTAGTTGAACCACCAGACATCCGACAGCACAACGACATCCGGCAGGTCACCACCGGAGAGCGCCGCGTTGAACTTCTGCGACACCTCCTCGTAGTTCTTGCCCGCGTCGACCAGGTTCACCTTCAAATCGGGGAACTTGGCCTGGAAGCGGTTGATCAGCTCGAGCTCGTAATCCTTCGAGGTGCCCGGGTGATTCGACCACCAGTTGATGGTCTTGCCATCCCCGCCCTGTTTGCCGCCGCCTCCGCCCGCGCACGCGGTGAGGGCGATGCCGGCGGCGGCCGCGCCGGCCAGGCCGATGAACCCGCGTCTGGACAGATGGGGGAATTGTGAAGGGGGCATTGGGATCTCCTGTTTTCAGCCCTTGACCGCACCAGAGGTGAGGCCTTTGATCATGTGGCGTTGCAGTAGCAGGAACACGATGAGAATCGGCAGCATGGTGAGCAGCGTCCCCGACATGACCGGTCCCCAGTTGGTGACGGAGGTGTTCTCGGTGTTCTGCAAGAGCGTCAGACCCACCGGCAGCGTGGCGACCTCGGTGCTGTCGGCCATGAGGAACGGCCAGAGGTACTCATTCCATTCGTTGACGAGCGTGACCACCGCGAACGCCACCATGGTCGGACCCGACATGGGCAGCACCACCCGGGTCAACAGCCGCCACCAGCCGGCGCCGTCCATGCGCGCCGCCTCGATCACTTCCGAGGGCAGCGACAGGAAGTGATTGCGCATGAGGAAGGTGCCGAAGGCGACGCCGCAGAGCGGAACGATGATGCCCTGGAAAGTATTTCGCCAGCCGAGCTGGGCGATCAGCGCGTAGTTGGAGATGACGGTGATCTGGTTGGGCACCATGAGCGCGGCGATGATGACCAGGAAGACGAACGTCTTGCCGGGGAAGCGCAGGAAGACCAGGCCATACGCGCTGAGCACCCCGAGCACGAATTTCACCACCGCGATGACGCCGGTGACGATCAGCGAGTTCCGGAGGAAGGTCCAGTACGGCAGCGTCGTCGTCGCGTCGCTGTAGTTCTGCGGACGCCAGGTGTGCGGCCAATAGACGGCGGGCTGGGTGTAGATGTCCGGGCGTTCCTTGAACGAGGTGATGAAGATCCAGAACAGGGGCACACCCACGATGATCAGCACGCACACCATGGCGGCGTAGCCGAGCAACGTCGCCAGCCGCTGCTGGCGACGGTACGAAATCGTTTCGACAGCAGTCGTTTTCACTGCTCACCCCCATCCATGACGCGCACCTGAAAGAGGGTCACCAGCAGTAGCACCAGGAACATGATGGTGGCGACGGTGGCGCCGTAACCGGCGCGGAAGTTCACGAACGTCTCCTGATACACCTGGTAGACCATGGTGGAGGTGCTGGTGCCGAGCGGCCCGCCGCGCGTCATCACATTGATGATGTCGAAGACTTGCAGCGAGTTCAGCAGCACCGTGATGGACAGGAAGAATGTCGTCGGGCGCAGCTGCGGCAGCAGCACTTTGGTGAATGTCGTCCACCGGCTGGCTCCGTCGATCTCGGCCGCTTCCATCAGTTCGGCCCGGACCCCCTGCAGCGCGGCCAGATAGATGACGAAGGCGTAGCCCAGGTTCTTCCAGATATAGGTGACCGTCACCATGAACAGAGCCCACTCGGGGTCCTGGTAGAAATCGGGCACCTGCGCCACGCCCAGCTTGTGCAGCACATCCTGGATCAACCCGAAGCTGGGATCGAAGACGAACTGGAAGGCGACGCCGATCGCGGCGCCGGAGATGACGAACGGCGCGAATACCGCGGAGCGGACCACATTGCGGCCGAACAGCTTCCGGTCCAGCAGCAGCGCCAGCGCCAGGCCCAGCACCATGGATCCGACCACGGCGGCCACGGTGAAGATGAGGGTGTTGGAAACGATCTGCCAGGAGTCGTCGCGGCCGAACCACTCCGTGTAGTTCTCGAAGCCGATGTAGGTGACGAACTGGTCGGAGATATTGAAGTCGGTGAAGGAGAGCCGGATGTTGTCGATCAGCGGCCGGTATGTGAACAGCGTGAGCAGCGCCAGGTTCGGGGCTACCAGCACGAAGAACAGTGCGTAGTCCTGCCACGGCCGCCCGCGCCACCCCTTACCTCGGGGTTGCGGGAGTACACGCTCGGGTCTGGATCGCACCGCGGAAGCTTTGCGGCGCACAGCAAATAGAGAGTTAACGCCGTCGGGCGTCGAGCTGAACACTCCGCGCATGCGCGCAAGTGAACCAAGGACCAGACAAACCGGTCAGCGGATTCGCGTAATTGATCATTTAGTTCCGGGAACGCCGAAGGGCCACCGGAATCCGGTGGCCCTTCTTCGTTCAGCTAGGACGCGGTCAGTTCCAGTCGCCCAAACCGTCACGCGCGTTGAGGGTTCCGCCGGTGGTGTTCTGCACGATCACCGGATCGCCCTTCTTCACGTTCTCGAAGAACCAGCGACCGTTGTCGGTGCTCACGTTCAGGCAGCCGTGGCTGGCGTTCGAAACACCTTGCTGTGCGACCGACCACGGCGCGGCGTGCACGAAGATACCGCTGTTGGAGATCCGGGTGGCGTACTCGACCTCGACCTTGTAGCCCTCGGGATCGGTGATCGGCACACCGTAGGTGGAGGAGTCCATCGTCATCTTCTTCAGCTGCTCGCCGACGATGTAGATGCCGTTGGGGGTCTCGTGCTTGGGCTTGCCCATCGAGATCGGCATGGTCTTCACGACCTCACCGTTGCGGGTGATGGTCATGGTGTGGCTGGCGTCGTCGGCGGTGGCGATCACCGCGTCACCGATCTTGAAGGCGCTGCGGGTCTCGCCCGCCTCCACGGTCACGTCGGTGTTGTCCGGCCAGAAATCGTTCGGCCGGAAACGCACCTGCTTGTCGCCCCACCAGGTGAAGTGGCCGGGCGCGGTCTTGGACGAGGTCACCTTGATGACCTTCTCCACGGCCGCGCGGTCGCCCTCGGCGATCGGGTCCTTGAAGTTGATGATGATCGGCTGCGCGACGCCGACCGTGTCGCCGTCGGCGATATTGATGCTCGGCGGCGCGAAGGTGACCTTCGGGGCCGGATCGGTGGCCGAGGAGCCCAGCCCGGGGAACCCGGGGATCAGCGGCTCGGCCTGAGCCGGAGCGACGATCAGGGCACCGGCCGCCGCGATGGCCGCAGACAATAGGACGCCCTGCCGGAGCCGACGGGAGAGCCGGGATTGCGATCTCGGCAGCGACCTGTTGTGCGAACCGGCATGCATAGGTACCTCATCCATTCCAAGAAATAAATAGAACTGACCCGACCCCGTCCGTCCTTCCTACCCGCCGGGCGCGACCGGAAGCCAGCGCGTTTCGGGATTGATACGGGCCGACCGGCCGGTGTGTCCTACGACACAGAAGTTGTTGAGGGTCACCAACATTGACTAAAGGTGCCGGTCACCCCGGCGAGTCCCGGGCGGGATCGAATCGCGTCCGTCCGTACGGTTTTGGTAGCCACCAAACCGGTTCGTGATGAAGATCACGCCGTTCTAGGCGCGCAGCCCGAACGGTGTCGCCAGGCAGCTCGCCCCGGTGGCCGAGTTCCACGCGAAGGCCCCCGACCCGAGGCACACCACCGTGTTCTCGGCGGTGCTGACCTGAGCCCGCGATCCGTTCACCGCGATCGAGATGCCGAGAGTGTCGCTCGCCGGCCCCTCGCCGGAGAGCGTGGTGAGTGCGATCGCGTCCGGCCCCAGGCCGATGGCGATCGGCATGCCGCCCGTGCCTTCGCTGGCGCCGACCCCACCGGCCGCGCCGATGCCGAGCGCGACCGCGCCGAGGGTGGCATTGGCGTAGCCGACGCCGTCGAAACCGGCGGCCCGCGCCTGCCCGATCGCGTCGGTGACCGCGCGACAGGCGGTGCGCCCATCGATGACGGTGATGTCGACGCCACTGTCGGACGCGCAGTGCACATCGGTGGCGGTGGCCGGGCCGGGCAACAGGAACGAGGCTCCGGCCGCAGCGGACGCCACACCGAGCGCGCTGATCAGCTTCACGGACTGCCCCTTTCCCTCCACCGGTCACCCCACCCTAGTGGGCAAAGTTGAAAGAATCGTGTTTCTACTGGTCCCCGGCACGGCGCGGCAGTGGCGCCGGCGCCTTGTTACGAGTCGACGCACGGGCGGCGATTATGTAAGCATGGCGTGTTATTTCGGCGGGCAGCTCGGGAGGACTGTACGTGTCAGGTCAACTCGAGCGACTCGCGCTCGGCATCAGTGCTGTGGTGGCCGTGCTGGCCCTGGTCGCGTGCGGGGAAACCATTCCGGGTCAGGCCAGGCCGGCCGGGGACGGAACCGTCGACGCGGTGGAGACCAGCACCACGAAAACCTCGACGGCGAAACCGAGTTCGAGCCCCAGGTCGAGCACGAGCAAATCCGGTAGCCCGACCACCCCGGACCAGGGTGGTGACATCGACTTCGACGCGGCCGTCGGCGACTGCGTCAGCCTCGGCGGCGCCAGCAACGACCCGAAGATCGAGAAGGTCGCCTGCGGCAGTAAGACTTCGAACTACAAGATCATCGGCAAGGTGCCCAACACCTCGCAGTGTGTCAGCGATCGCGACAGCTATTACGCCGAGAAGCGCAACGGCGTGCAGACCGGAGCGCTGTGCCTGGACATCGACTGGGTGGTCGGCGACTGCATGGACGTCGGCGGTGAGGACCCCAAGCGCGTCGACTGCACCGACACCACCGCCGCCGAGGGCGTGAAGGTGGTCAGCATCAAACAGAACACCGCCGAGGTGGCGTCCTGCGGCACGGGCTCCGGATTCACCTACAAGGAACGCAAATTCGTGGTGTGCGTCTCGGACATGTAGCCCCGCGCTGTCGGTGCGGGTAGCTACCTTGTATCGGTGAGCACCCTCTCGGAGTTGCCCCGCTTGCAGTCGGCCAACGGCCGCTGGATCCTGCTCGCGACGATTCTCGGTTCGTCGGTGGCCTCGCTGGACGCGACGGTCGTCAACATCGCGCTGCCCCGCATCGGCGCGGATCTGGACACCGATGTGGCGGGCCTGCAGTGGACCTTGAACGGGTACACGCTCACCCTGGCGGCGTTCATCCTGCTCGGCGGCTCGCTCGGTGACCGGCTCGGCCGGCGCAAGGTCTTCATCTGGGGCGCCATCGGTTTCGCGATCGCCTCGGTGCTCTGCGGCGCCGCGATGAATATCGAGATGCTCGTGGCCGCGCGCGTCCTGCAGGGCATCGCGGGCGCGATGCTCACCCCGGGCAGCCTAGCGCTGATCTCCTCCTCCATCGACAACCGCGACCAGGGCGCCGCGATCGGGCTGTGGTCCGGGTTCGGCGGCGTCGCGGGCGCGCTCGGCCCGTTCCTCGGCGGCTGGCTCATCGACGTGGTGGGCTGGCGGTCCATCTTCTTCCTCAATGTGCCGCTGGTGCTGGTGGTCGTGCTGGTGGCGCTGCGCCACGTGCCGGAGAGCCGGGATCCGGACGCCGTTGCCCGCCTGGATGTTCCGGGCGCGGTAGTGGTCGCGCTCGCGCTCGGTGCGCTCACCTTCGGCTTGATCGAGACCAACGCGCTGCTCATCGCCGGTGGTCTGCTGCTGCTGGCCGCCTTCGTGGTGATCGAACTGCGCAGCGATCATCCGCTGGTGCTGCCGGCGCTGTTCCGCTCCCGGGTCTTCACCGCGGCGAACCTGGTCACCCTGGCGGTGTACGCGGCACTCGGCGGCGTGTTCTTCCTGCTCGTGCTGGAACTGCAACTGGTGGCGGGCTATTCGCCGCTGATGTCGGGGGTGGCCACGGTCCCGATCACGCTGATCATGCTGGTGCTGTCGGCGCCGGCCGGCCGCTGGGCGCAGGTGCACGGCGCCCGCCTCCCGATGACGCTCGGTCCGCTGCTCGCCGCCGCGGGCCTGATCCTGTTGCTGCGCATCGGCCCCGACACCGTCTACCTCACCGATGTGCTGCCCGGCGTGTTCGTCTTCGGGCTCGGGTTGGCGGTGCTGGTCGCCCCGCTCACCGGGGCCGTGCTCGGCGCGGTGCCGGCCAGCGAGGCCGGTGTCGCCTCCGGCGTCAACAACGCCGTCGCCCGCACCGCCCAGCTGCTCGCGGTGGCCGCGCTGCCCGGCCTGGCGGGCATCTCCGGATCCCTGTCCGACGCAACCGAGTTCGACCGCGGCTTCGCTACCGCGATGTGGATCTGTGTGGGGCTGCTGGTGGCCGGAGCGCTGCTGGCGGCGGTGCTCTTGCGTCCGGAGCGCAAACCGCCGGTGCAGCTGCGTAAGGCGCCGGAGCCGGACCGCATCGACTGCGTCCCGCAGTGCGCGATCTCCGGCCCGGCGGTCGCCCCGCGCCGATCGCTGTCGGGGGCCTGAGATCCGCTGCCCGGAAACGACGATGGGCGGGCGCCTGTGCGCCCGCCCATCCTCGAGTTGTCCGTCCTAGATAGGCCGGTAACCAGCTCCGACGCCGCCACGGGCGTTGATGTCATCCATGATCACGTTCATGTTGGTGCCGACCTCGGGACCGAAGCAGGCCAGGGCGAGGTAGGCGTTCACCATGCCGACCAGCGTCGAGCCGACGACCACCGGCGCACCGGAATCGCCTTCCACGACACACATCTGGGACCAGGTCTCGATCTTGCTGTCGAACACGTCACCCCACGCCAGACCGCAGGTATTGCCGGTGGTCCGGCCTTCCTTGCAGACGATCTGCGGGAACGACGGCGGTGCACCGATTCCCGTGATGGTGACGCCGCCGATCCGGTTCACCGGCACGATCCGGCCCGGCTCGAACTGGATGACCGCGTAGTCGAGGTCGTGGTTGGAGTAGACGAATCTGCCGATCACGCCCGCGTCGCGGTCGGACTCGGCGTAGACCTGCGCACCCGCCTCGCCGCAGTGGCCGGCGGTGAGCCCGACGAGCCGGTCCGCATTGTCGTAACCGACTGTGGTGACGGTGCATTCGAATTGGTTGTCGATGATGATCCCGGAGCCACCACCCAGGACCGGCGGGGCGGGCGCGGCTTGCGCGGCTCCAGCGCCCGTCCCGAGCAGCGCCGCACCCAGGGCTACGGCGAAGGCAGCGTGCGCCACCTTGGCGAGTTTGCTGAACATGTCCCTCCAGACGTCGGAAGCCCGCACGATATCAATCTGTCGCACCCATCGTGTCAGTATTCGGTCTCGGGCGCGTCATGTAGGGGTGGGTGTCGCTGATAGCGAGGCCCTATTGAAACCGTTTGAACGGTCGTGAGATTTGTATTTCGGGGACGGCATCCGATTGTGCAATTGGCATTCGAAAACAGTCGTTTTTTAGATGAATGTTTTCCTGGTAATTACCCCGAGATACTCCCCACCAGGCGGTAACACCGCAGGTTAACTGTAACGGGTTCTAGAACTTGGCCTGGCTTTTTGGGGCACATCCCAAATGATGGACGCCTATCCCTGGCCTTTTCCCAAGCAGTGACATCAATCTATGACTGCAATCACATGACCATGGTGTGTTCTGCACTACTCCGTAGTAAGGTGCGTCAAGCAAACAGTCGTCGGGGTTGTCCAACCTGGCGTCGAGAGGGGATAGCGAGTGCAGTCGACCAAGAGCCCACCGAGGTCACGGTTCAGTGATGCGGTCGATTGGACGAGGGGTTACTGGGAAGATCATCCGAAGAAGTCGCTGGAGACCTTCGGCCGCCAGATCCTCATGGGAATCGCGGCTGTCGCAGAGCTTTTCGTCTCGATCTTCCGGCGCCGCTTCCCCTTCAACGAATTCGTCCGCCAGTGCGCCTTCATGTCCAATGTGGCCGCGGCGCCAACGCTGTTGGTAGCCATCCCGATCGGCGTGATCGTCTCGATCCAGGTCGGCGCGGTCGCCGGCCAGGTCGGCGCCACCTCGTTCATCGGCGCGGCCAACGGCCTGGGCATCATTCAGCAGGGCGCGCCGCTGGTCACCTCGATCATGATCGCCGGCGCGGTCGGTTCGGCGATCTGCGCCGACCTCGGCTCGCGCACCATTCGTGAAGAGATCGACGCCATGAAGGTGATGGGCGTGGACCCGATGCGCCGCCTGGTCGCCCCTCGGCTCGGCGCCGCCATGCTGGTCAGCGTGTTGCTCTGCGGCTTCGTGGTTTTCGTCGGCTTCCTGACCGGCTACATCTTCAATATCTTCGCCCAGAACGGCACCCCCGGCTCTTACATCGGCACCTTCTCCTCGTTCGCCGTCACCTTCGATTTGTTCGTCGCGCTGCTGAAGTCGCTGATCTTCGGCCTGCTCGCGGCGATCATCGCCTGCGACACCGGGCTCAATACGCGCGGCGGACCTGGCGGTGTCGCCAATTCGGTGAACTCGGCGGTGGTTTCCTCCGCAATCATGTTGTTCGGGGTGAATCTCATCATCACCCAGATCTACAACACTCTCTTCCCCCCACAGGTGGTCTGAGCCGGTGTCCTCAACTTATGTGCCGCCACTGCTGCGGCCCCTTCAGCAACTCAGGCGTGCCGGGCAAGCTCCGGTCGACCTGCTCGCGCGCCTGGGTCACCAGGTCTTCTTCTTCCTGCGGTCGGTCGGCTCGATCCCGTTGGCGCTCAAGCACTACCCCAAGGAAGTGTGGCGCCTGCTCTCCGACGTCACCTGGGGCAACGGCAATCTGGTGGTCGGCGGCGGCACCATCGGCGTCGTCGTCATCCTGAGCGCGTTCGGCGGTATGACGGTCGCCATCCAAGGCCATACCTCGCTGAACCTGCTGGGTCTGAGCCCGATCACCGGCGCCATCTCGGCCTTCGCCACCACGCGTGAACTCGGACCGCTGCTGGCCTCCCTGGCATTCGCCGCGCAGGCCGGGTGCCGGTTCACCGCGCAACTGGGCGCGATGCGGATCTCCGAGGAGATCGACGCGCTGGAATCCATTGCGATCCGCCCGCTTCCGTACTTGGTGAGTACCCGGATGTTCGCCGCGATCGTGGCCATCATCCCGCTGTACTGCCTGGGCCTGGCCGTCGCCTACATCTCCTGCTCGCTCACCGTGCAGATGATCGGCGGCACCGCCAGCGGAACGTACGCGCACTACTTCTATCAGTTCCTGATACCCACGGACGTGATCTACTCACTGGCGAAAGCGATCCTGTTCGTCGCGATCACCACGTTCATCCAGTGCTACTACGGCTTTTTCGCCTCGGGTGGCCCGGAAGGCGTCGGTGTCGCGGCCGGCCGGGCGATCAAGATGTGCATCATCCTGGTCGTCTTCGCGGACCTGTTCATGACGCTGGCGATCTGGGGTACCGACGCTGGAATCCGGATATCGGGGTAGGGCGAGATGATCATTGATCCGAGTGGGCGCGGGCCCACGATGCGGCAGCTGATGGTGGCCGGTGTGGCGGGACTTATCGTCTTCGCGCTGATCATGGGCTTCCTGATGGCTCGCTACCGCGGCTATTTCGTGCCGAAGGTGAATGTGGTCGCGCAGTTGACCACCACCGGCGACGGACTCCCGGCCAAGGCGGATGTGAAGTTCCGCGGCGTGCTGGTGGGCGCCGTCAAGGACGTCGACGTCGCGGCCCGGGGCGAAACGCAGAACGTCCGGATCGAGATGAAACCCGATCTGGCCAAGGGCGTTCCGTCCAATGTCACCGCGCGTGTGGTGCCGTCCAACCTGTTCGCTGTCACCTCGGTCGAGCTGGTCTTCAACGGTCCGTCCGATCAGTTCCTGCGCGAGGGCGCGGTGATCGAGGAGGATCGCAGCCAGGGCACCATCGCGTTGCAGGACACCCTGACCTCGGTCGAGAAGGTACTCGACAAGATCGACCCGGTGCAGTTCGGCCGCGTGCTCGGCACGCTGTCGCAGGCGCTGGACGGCAGCGGCCGGATGCCCGGCTCCACCGTCGAGCGGCTGGATCGCTGGCTGCTGTCGGTGGACCAGTCGATCCCGGATCTCGGTGTGATGCTGGGTGACTTCGCGGGCTCGCTGCACGCGCTGAACCAGTCCGCGCCGGAACTGCTCGACGTGGTGAACAGCTCGGTGCAGACCGCGCGCACCATCGCCGATCGCCGCGCCCAGCTGGTCGAGCTGATCACCGGCACCAGCTCCACCGTGGACAAGGTGAACGATCTGTTCGCGCGCAATCCCGATGTGGGCAAGCAGCTCACGGCCGGCACCAGTGACACCTTCGGCGCGCTGGCCGCGGATCCGCAGTCCGTCACCCAGGCGATCGTGAACCTGGGCAATTCGACGGCCAAGCTGAACACCGTCTTCACCTGGGGTCCGCAGAAGCAGATGGTGTGGAACCTCGGACTGACCTTCACTCCGTACAAGCCGTGGACCGCCGCGGACTGCCCGCGCTACGACGAGCTGGCCGGACCGAGCTGCGCCACCGCGCCGGCGGAGGCGATCCTGCCGCCGCTGCCGGAGAATCTGAAGCCACGCAGGCTGGACTCGTCCATCGGCTTGCCCGCGTTGCTGCCGATCCCGGGTCTGCCGATGATCCCGGGCCTGACCACCGAAGGTGCGCCCGCGCCGACCGCACAGGATCCGACCAAGCCGTTCGCCGGCACTCCGCTGGAGGGTCTGTTCCCGTGGCTGCCGGGTCTGCTCGGCGGCGAGCCGGCGCCCGCGGCCCCCGCCGCTCCGGCGGAACAGCCGGAGGTCAAGCCGGCCGCCGCGCCCATCTCCTACCAAGGCGAGGACGCGATGACGCAGCTGCTCGGTCGCAAGCCGACGGCGTCGGAAGTGTTGTTGCTGAGCACGATCATGAGGAACGGAACCCTGCAAGTGACTCCAAGTGGGGGTAGCCGGTGAGTATCAAGAAACCACTGATCGGCTTCGGTCTCTTCGCGATCGTCTCGATCCTGGTGACCGTGGTCGTCTGGAACACCTTGGCGCGCATCGTGCCCGGCGACACCAGGACCTACTCGGCCGTCTTCAGCGACGTGCTCGGTCTGCGCGAGGGCGATGACGTCCGGATGGCGGGTGTGCGTGTCGGCAAGATCGAGAAGATCGAGCTGGACTCGAAGAACAATGCCAAGGTGACCTTCATCGTCCAGGCCGACCAGACGGTCTACGACGACACCAAAGCGCTGGTCCGCTACCAGAACCTGATCGGCCAGCGCTACGTCGCGCTGGCCCCGGGCCAATCCTCGTCGCCGCAGCCGCTGAAGAACAAGGCGACCATTCCGCTGGAGCACACCGAACCGTCCTTCGACGTGTCGGCGCTGCTCAACGGTTTCCAGCCGCTGTTCCAGGTGCTGCAGCCCGACCAGGTGAACCGCCTGTCGGAGACCTTCATCCAGGCGCTGCAGGGTGACGGCGTCTCGTTGAGCGCGTTCGTCGCCCAGGCCGCGGCCTTGGCCTCGGACTTCCAGCGCCGCGACGTCATCCTCACCGACGTGATCGTGAACCTGTCCGGCGTGATGCAGGGGCTGGCCAAGCGAGGTGATGAATTGGAGACCCTGGTGACCCAGACCCGGTCACTGATCGGCGGGTTGTACGAACAGGGCCAGTCGCTGCAGACCTCGACGGTGGCGATCGCGGACGCGACCAGCTCGCTGGTCGACATGATCGGCAAGGTGCAGCCGAAGATCCAAGAGGCGCAGAACTCCACGCGCTCGGCACTGACCCTGTTGATCGCCACGGGCGCGCAGCTCGATCAGGCGGCGGTCGATTTGCCCGCCGTCCTCGCCAACGCGGGTGTCTTCACCTCCGAAGGCACCTTCGCCAACGCCTATCTCTGCCATCTGGATATCTCGCTGTACGGGGTGTTGTTCCCGCGCGGTTTTATCGAGCGGACCGGACTCGGCGGCAAAACTCACTCGGCGGTGTGCAGGCCATGATGACCAAACTCAAGCGCAGATTCGACAACAACCGCTACTTCTGGCTCGGCATCCTCGGTGCTGCCGTCGTCGTGGTGCTGCTGGTGGTCTCCAGCGTGTTCCGGCTCCTCGGGGTCGGCGACCAGACGGTGAAGGCGGAATTCGCCCAGGCCGCCGGCATCCGCGTCGGCGACAAGGTGGACGTCGCCGGCGTGCCGGTGGGCACCGTGGCCGGGGCGAAGATCGAGGGCGATCACGTCCTGCTGGAGCTGAACGTCAACAGCGACCTGAAGCTGGGCCCGGACGCGCGCGCGTCCATCAAGATGGCCACGCTGCTCGGCGCTCGCTATGTCGACCTGGAACCGGGCGACGGCTCCGGCCTGCCCGGCAAGCGAATCCCGAAGTCCAACACCGACGTTCCGTACAACCTCGCGGACGTGGTGCAGATCGGCACGCCGAAGTTCGAGGCGCTCGACACGCAGAAGCTCAACGAGTCGCTGAACCTGATCAACCAGGAACTCAGCAACCCGGAGCTGATGGCCCAGGCGCTCGACTCGGTCGGTGCGCTGGCCAAGGTCATGGACAAGCGCAAGACCGAGGTGGACGGCCTGCTCAAGGACCTGAACAAGGTCACCCAGCTGCTCGCCGACAACCGCAACAGCGTGCTGCTGATCATCACCCAGGGTGAGGCGATCGCCAACCGGGTGATGGAACGCCAGGGTCTGCTGCGTCAGCTGCTCGACAACGTGGCCACGCTGACCCGCCAGCTGCAGGAGCTCGGCGCCGAGAACGACGGTCAGCTCGGGCCCACGCTGGACCAGCTCAACACCGTGGCCGAGGGCCTGCAGAAGAACAAGGACAACCTGGACCGGCTGCTGTCCATCGCGCCGACCTCGGTGCGCTACCTGGCCAACGCCTGGGGCAGCAACGGCAACTACGCCGAAGTCGGCCTGCCGTGGCTGTTCCCCGACAACTGGCTGTGCCGGGTGTCCGTGATCGAGGGGTGCCAGTGATGAACGTGAGGACCCTGTTGAGGAATCAGAAGCTCCGTCGCTCAGTCTTACTGGGCGCGACCGCGCTGGCCATCGGCAGCTGCTCGATCTTGCCGAGCTCGGTGAACAACGCGCTCGGCACCACCACGCGCATCACCGCCGACTTCGAGAACATCGCCGGTATGTACGAGGGCAACCCGATCACGGTGCTCGGGTTGCAGGTGGGCAAGGTCGACAAGATCGTGCCCAAGGGCACCTTCGTCGAGGTGCACATGTCCATCGACAACGACACCAAGATCCCCAAAGAGGCGATCGCCGCGATCATCTCGCCGTCCATCGTCACCGACCGGCACATCGAGCTGACCCCGGTCTACACCGGCGGCGACGCGCTGAAGGACGGCGAGCACCTGCCGTTGCAGCGCACCCGCACTCCGGTCGAACTGGACACGATGATCAAGACCATCGACCAGTTCGCGGCGGCGCTCAAGCCGCAGGAAGGCCAGGAGGGCATCGGCGCGCTCTCCGGCCGGGTGCTGTACCCGATGGTGAACGGCAACGGCGAGAAGATGCGCGACACCCTCAACGCGCTGTCCGGCGCGTTGAAGGTCGGCGTCGACAACAAGGACGCGGTCTCCAACATCATCATCAAGCTCAACGAGCTGACCACGATGCTGGCCGAAAACGACCAATCGGTGCGCGATTTCAGCAACCGGATGACTCAGATGACCGGCTTGCTGGCCGAGCAGGCACCCGGTCTGCAAGCGACGCTGCAGCAGATCAACGACTTCCTGGCCAACACCAGCTCGGTGTTCGTGCAGTACGAGGACAAGCTGTCGGGCACGCTCACCGGCTTGACCACCGTGACCGACCAGCTGCGCGCGAACGCCTACGGCCTCACCGAGATCGTCGACACGGCACCGATGCTGCTGCAGAACATGGACCGCGTGGTGAACCGCGACAAGCAGTTCATCCGGCTGCACGGCGTCATCGGCACCGCGCTCAGCGGCGAGATCGTCAGCGTGTTCTGTGAGCGGATCCAGATGCGGGCCGACGGCTGCCGCACCGGCAACATGCAGGACTTCGGGCCGGACTACGGTCTGACCGCCGCACTGCTCGGACTGACGAAATGACGAACCGAATGAGCAAGGCTCGTAAAGCGATTGTGGCACTGGCGGGGGTGGCGGCCATCGGGGTCAGCTCCGGTTGCGGGTTCACCGTCGAGGAGTTGCCGCTGCCCAAGCCGGGCCCCGGCGACGACACCT
The DNA here is from genome assembly GCF_015355755.1 of Nocardia sp. XZ_19_385. Taxonomy (NCBI): domain Bacteria; kingdom Bacillati; phylum Actinomycetota; class Actinomycetes; order Mycobacteriales; family Nocardiaceae; genus Nocardia; species Nocardia sp. XZ_19_385. The sequence continues at coordinate 993,505 of NZ_JACVEE010000002.1, read as the reverse complement.
ACATCCTGCACGCGGTCTTCGAGAACGCGCTGAATCTGCCCGATCAGGCCAAGGTGAAGATCGGTGGTTCCGATGTCGGCGTGGTCTCCAACATCAAGACCAAGAACTTCCAGGCCGTCGTCGACCTGACCATCCGCAAGGACATCGAATTGCCCAAGGGCAGTACGGCGGAACTGCGGCAGGCGACCCCGCTCGGCGATGTCTTCGTCGCGGTCTCCAAGCCGAAGACCGATCCCGGCGTGCAGATGCTCCAGGACGGCGACACGTTGCCGCTGGATGTGACCTCGGCCGGCGCCACCGTCGAAGAGCTGTTGCTCTCGGTCTCCATGCTGTTCAACGGCGGCGGCATCGCCAGCCTGAGCCGGCTGACCTCGGAGCTGGACTCCATCGTCGGCGGCCGCGGCGACCAACTCGCGCATCTGATCAAGGAAATGACCGGTGTTGTCGGCAGTCTCAACGCCAACACCCAGCACATCGACAACGTGCTCGGGAACTTCAGCACGCTGGCCACCACCATCGAGGTCCGGCGCAACGAACTCGGTGAGGTCGCCGACACCCTGCCGCCGATGATCGGCGCGGTCGCGGAGAACAACCGGGCGCTCGGGGATCTGCTCACCAAGGTGGCGACCACCAGCGCGGCGCTCGGGGACTTCTCGAACACCACCGGTGATCAGCTGGGCGACCTGCTGGTGAATCTGCGCAACCTGATGGACGCGCTGGCCGCGACCGGCGACAAGTTCGGGTACGCGCTCGACCAGCTGCACGAGATCCGGCCGAAGGCCGACGCCAGCTTCAAGGGCAAGGGCTTGGCCACCTACGCCACCCTGACCATGTTCGATGTCGGTCTGCTGACCGACCCGGCGAACAGCAAGATGTTCGACCTGAACGATCTGTCCGACTTCACGGGCAGCTTCCTTCAGGTACTGCAGGTGATTCAGAACCGGGTGGAGGGGGGCCAGCGATGAACAGAGTCGGAAACGTGCTCCGAAGCAAGCTGTTCCTGTCCAACGCGGGGCTGGTCCTGGTGCTGATCGTCGGCGCCACCTACCTGTTGATCAGCATCATGCGGGTCAATCCGCTGCAGGAGACCTACTCGGTCACGGTCAATCTGGACCGCTCCGGCGGCTTGCAGCCCGGCAACGATGTGACCCTGCGTGGCTACCGGGTCGGCAAGGTCAAGTCCATCCAGTTGACCAATCGGGGTCAGGCCATCGCCGCGACCGCCGAGATCGATTCCGATTACCGGATCCCGCAGGACACCCTGATCTCGGTGCAGGCGCTGTCCGGCGTGGGTGAGCAGTACATCGATTTCCGGCCGGAGGGTGAGCAGGGCCCGTTCCTGCGTGACGGCTCGGTGGTCGACTTCGATGCCTCGCGGATCAAGACCCCGACTCCGGTCTGGTCGGTGCTCGACAACACCACCGCCCTGATCTCGCAGGTCGACCCGGACAAGTTCGCCGTCATCCTGTCCGAGCTGGATATCGCGCTCAGCGGTGGCCCGGATCAGCTGCGCGGCCTGGTCAACGGCATCAGCCTGGCCTCCTACGGCCTGGATAATCTGCTGCCGCAGACCACCAACCTGATCGCGAACCTGCAGACCATCACCGAGACCACCTCGCACGCTCAGCCCGACCTGGCGACCCTGACCGCGAATTCCGGTGTGCTGTTCAACCAGTTCAACAACGCCAACGCGGAGCTGCAGGCGATCCTGGATCAGGCCCCGGGACAGTTCTCCAGCCTGGGCGCGGTGCTGGACCGGACGGCCGATCCGATCACCAGCCTGGCCGCCAACTTCGTGGCTATCACCAAGGCCGCGCAGTTGCGCAAGCCGGCGCTGCGGGCGTTGTTCCCGTCGCTGGCGCTGGGACTGGACGCGCTCGGCGTGCCCGCCCACGATGGTGAATTCCACACCATCCTCGATGTCTGGCCCCGCCCGACCTGCTACTACGACACCCCGATGATCCGTAACGAGGTCGTGTCGGACAACACCATGCCCAAGTGGAACTACTGCGTGAATCCGCCTCCGGGCCAGCAGATCCGGGGCGCGGCCAATGCGCCGCGTCCAGACGTGCCGAACAACGGCGCGCAGATGCCGCCGAACGCCGATCCGAACGAACGGACGTTGCCGCCGGTGCGGTGAGCGAACGAAGTGAGCGAACCATGTCACAGCGTGCCTGACACATGCCGAAGCCGAGCGTCAGCGAGGCGCAGGCATGAGTCACACCCCGTCCGAGGGCACTCCCACTGGACGGGGCATACTCGCAGCAACGCGTACGGTTCGCCCAGGTGAGCCGCTAGCCGATCGGCGCCCCCGGGCGCCGGGAAAGTGCAGGTTGTATCGATGTCCAAGGACGACGCCGACACCAACAAAGACGCCGAGGTCACCGAGAAGATCGAGGCTACGGACAAGGCCGAGGCCGATAAGACGGTCAAGGCCGAGACCGCCGCGGTGACGGCGAAGCCGGACCTGGCCAAGAAGGACGCCAAAGCCGACGTTCCGAAGGCCGCGGACTCCCCCGCCGGTTCCGGGGGTCGCTCCTCGAACCTGGTGCCGATCATCGCCGCTTTCGCCGCCGGCATCCTGCTCGTCGCGGCGGCCACCGCCGTGACCCTGTTCTACATGCAGGCCAGCAAGAAGAGCGACGAGCTGGCCGCCATCGACTCCGCCACCAAGACTGCCTGCGCCTTCGGCCGCGACGTCTCGACCTATGACTTCTCCAAGGACCTCCCCGCCTACTTCAGCAAGGTCAAGGACGGCGCCACCGGCGAGTTCCTCAAGGAATTCGACGACGCCAGCAAGGCGCTGAGCGACGCCATGGTGCAGGCGCAGGTGAAGTCCTGGACCGACAACGTCGAGTGCGGCTACCAGTCCGGCGACACCAGCCAGGCCAAGGTGCTGGTCACGCTGGCCAACTACCGCACCAACTTCACCCAGGCCACTCCCGATCGGCAGTACGTCGCGATCGTCGCGGATCTGCAGTACACCGACGGCAAGTGGAAGGTGAGCAAGCTGGATTCGCCGATGCTCAAGGGCGCGGGCTCCGCGCTGCCGGGCGCGACGAACCCCGCGCCGCAGGCGAACACCCCCGCCCCGGCGCCGAGCGGTGAGCCGAAGCCGGGTAACTAGCCCCCCAGGGCAAAGAAAGAGCCTCCGGCGCAGTGGGTCCCAGTACCACTGAGCCGGAGGCTCTTTTGGCTGCTCAGAACAGGGTCAAGGTCTGAGCAGCCGCAGGCGCGGACGCCTTCTCCGGGGTCGGTGCCGGAGTCGGCTTCGCGGGCGCCGCCGGTGCCTTCTCGGCCACCGGCTTATCTACTGGCAGCGCCGTGTCGGTGCTAGGCCCTGCCGCTGCCGCCTTCCGTGCTGCTTCCCCAGCCAGCACGTCAGCCTTTTCATTGAAGTAATTCCCCACGTGCCCGCGCACCCAGCGGAACCGCACCGGTCCGGGACGGGTGGCGATGGCCCGATCGATCTGCTTGATGATCTCGACGTTCTTCACCGCGCCGCCGCTGGCGGTGCGCCAGCCGTTGATCCGCCAGCCGTTGATCCACTCCGAGGAGCATTTGATGGCGTAGAGCGAGTCGCTCTCGATGAGCAGCGGCTCGGCTCCCGGGTGCGCGATGATCGCCTCGTACACCGCCCGCAGCTCGGCGATCTGGTTGGTACCGGACGCGCCTCCCCCATTGTTGGATCCCCCCTGGTGATTGACCCAAGCCCAGCCGATGGCGCCGCCGGGGTTGCGGAGGCAGGATCCGTCGGTGCTCACGATGATCATGGCTGGCACCCTACGCAATCCGGCCGACAAGATCGGTACCGTGGAATTCCTCTATCTCCCTTCGCAATTGCGACTCGGTGCGGCGTAGCGCCGAGCGCACCGCGGAATCCACCAGGCGGGCGCATACGCGGCCGGTGAATCCTCGCGGAGCAGAGTACTCCGCTTCGGAGGTGAGCACCGCACGCCCGTAGCCGAGCGGATCGAAGCGCAAGGTCAGCGTCCCGGAAAGCGGACCACGCAGGGTATAGCCGATCACCACATTGCGGCGGTACTCGGTGATTTCGCAGTCCAGAACAGGTCGCCAGATCGCGATCCGGGCGGTGGCGGCGTACCGGGCGCCGAGGCCGTGGTCCATCTCGCCGATCGGTTCGAACGCGCCGACGGCGAACATCCAGTCCGGAACGAAGACGTAGTTGTCGGTGTAACTGAACGCCGCCTCAACTGGAGCGCCGACATCGCTCGCGTACTTGATGTGGCCCATGCGGCCCTCCCTGCCCGATTTCCGGCGGCGATCCACGGCTGCGCTAAAAGTACTACAGCTCTCCTCTTTATTAAGGCTTATCCGGGAATCCCCGCGAAACTTCAGCTGCGCAGCAAATCGACGATGTGGGCGGCGATCGGCATGGCCGAGGTGGCGGCGGGTGAGGGTGCGTTGAGGACGTGCACCATGCGCGGCGTGCGTTCGATCATGAAGTCGTGCACCAGGGTTCCGTCGCGCAGCACCGCTTGGGCGCGGATGCCCGCCTCTTTCGGCTGCAGGTCGGCGAGCGTCAATTCCGGGCAGTAGCGACGGCATTCCGCCAGATAGCCGCGCTTGAACAGGGAGTTGCGCAGTTCCCGCACACCGGTTCTCAGGTGGTTTCGCGCGACGTGGTGCAGGCCGCGGTAGCCGAGGACCTCGCGGGCGTCGCGCAGGTCGACGCTGCCTTTGCGGTAGCCCTCGCGGGCGAGACCGAGCACCGCGTTCGGGCCGACGGTCAGGGAGCCGTCGATGGTCGGGCTCAGATGGACGCCGAGGAACGGGAGGCTCGGATCGGGCACCGGATAGATCAGGGTGCGCACCAGGCCTTTTCGTTCCGGTGGCAGCTGGTAGTACTCGCCTCGGAAGGGCACGATGCGAAAATCGGTGGGCAGGCCCGCGAGCCGGGCCATGCGATCCGCTTGCAGGCCCGCGCAAACGACCAGCTGCCGGGCGGTCCAGGAACCGGCCGGGCCGGTCGCGGTGACCGTATCGCCGGTTTCGGTGAGGGCCGTGACCTCCGCACCGAGCACAATTTCCCCGCCCGCTCGGCGTACCGAATCAGCGAGTGCGACAACAACTTTCGTGAAGTCGATGATGCCAGTGCCCGGGACGAACAGGGCGCCGGTGCCGGTGACCCGGGGTTCGCGGCGGCGCAGCTCGGCGGCATCCAGCAGCTCGACTTCGACACCGTTGCTGACCGACCGCTCGTGCAGGGCCAGCATGCGCCGATACTCCCCGGAATCGGTGGCTACCAGCAGTTTTCCGCAGACTTCGAACGGAATGCCCTGCGCGGCCGCGAATTCCTTGGTCCACTGTGCGCCGCGGCGGCACAGTTCGGCCTTCAGGCTGCCCGGCTCGTAGTAGATGCCGGAATGGATGACACCACTGTTGTGCCCGGTCTGGTGGGTGGCCAGGGCCTGGGATTTCTCCAGCAGGACCAGGCTGGATCCGGGATAACGACGCAGGATTTCGTCTGCGGTGGCGACGCCGACGATGCCGCCGCCGAGCACGCAGAAGTCGTACGGAGTGGAGGTCGTCACACGGTAATGGTGCCAGGCGTGGACGCCGGTGCGGGGCTGCGGTTCAACTGGATCGCGTGCTCGCCGAGTGCCGGGTCGGAGAAGACCAGGGTGACGCCGGAGCGGGTGTCGAGTTCGGTGCGCAGGCGCGTGACGCCGGGCAGTTCGTCCTGTGCGCCGAGGCCCTCGCGGACCGGTTCGGACAGCAGGATGTTCGACAGCGTCGAGAACACGTTGGTATCGAGGGTGATTGCGAAGGTATTGGTGCGGACCGGCGCGACGTGCGCGCCGACGTAGGCGGTATCGCCCAGATGCAGCGTCCCGGCCAGCCCAGGCGGTGTGCCCGGCACGGTCGAAACGACCTGCGGGACAACCTGTTCCGGTACGGCAGTGGGTGTCCGGAAATGCGCGGGCAGTGGGGTGTGCTCGCTGGTCAACAGCACTTTGCCGACGGCCGGATCGAATCCGGGCTCGTCCGAGGTGGATTCGCCGGGCTCGAGCGCCGGGGCGGGCGGCGCTGACTCCGAACGCTGGATATCGGTCATCTGGCTCATGATGTAAGCGCCTGCGGCGCCGGTGAACCCGATACTTGCGGCACCGGCGAGCACGATGGCGATATGCCGGATGACCTGGGCAGGATTGTGTGCGTGCACGATGCTTCCCCTTCCCTGGGCGCCCCTTATCTCCCCTGACGACGGCCCGCATCGTTGAAAGCCGTACGCCCGTCCAGATTACGGCCCCGGGTGCGACGCCCGCGCGTACGTGCGAGCAGGATCACAACGCGCGGTGCGCAAGTGTGAACTCTGCGAATGCGGGTAGATGACACCGGCATGTTTCTGGAAGGCGTCTTACGGGTAAATAGGGGGGTAGTCGGCGAGCGTCATCCTCGACTGCCACATCGAGACACCCGGCCAACGGCGTCCGGCCGACACGAACGGCGCACCCAAGTGTGATGCTCGCCGGCTCCCGAATTCTCGGATCGGGGGCCGGGTGGCTCCGGCCGGACTTCGCGTCCGGCCGGTTACCCGTTTCAGCTGAACTGACCCGCTTTTCGTCCTTCGCCGGTGGGTCCGGCGAAGGCCTGCGCGATGGTCAGCCAATGCGTGGCGTCCGCACCCTTCGTCTCCAGCGCCAGATCGTCACGATGACGGCGCTGTGTCACCAGCAGGCAGAAGTCCAAGGCCGAGCCCGTGATTCGCTGCTCCGCGTCCGCCGGGCCCCAGGTCCACACCGAACCGTCGGGCGCGCTCAGCTCCACCCGGAACTCCTCCGCGGGCGGATTCTCGCCGCGCACCTGATAGGCGAAGTTCCTGGTCCGGACCCCGATGTGGGCGATATTGCGCAGCCGCGCGGCCGGCGCGCGGGTGGCGCCGAGGGCGTCCGCGACGTCTTGGCCGTGGGCCCAGGTCTCCATGATGCGGGCGGTGATCATCGAGGCCGCGCTCATCGGCGGGCCGAACCAGGGCAGCTTGGTTCCGGCGGGCACCGCGCGCAGCGCGTCGATCAGCCCGGTGCGGCCGCGCTGCCACCGATCCAGCAGCTCCGCGGGCGGCGCCGTGGCGGCTTCCGCTGCCGCTTCGTCGACGAAGGTGAGCGCCTTCGGCCCGGCCTCGGCGACCAGGGCCATGAAGCGTTCGGCATCGGCGGCGGCGATGGTGGCGACCTCGTCGGTCCAGGCGAGGTGGCCGATCTGGTGCGCGACGGTCCACCCCTCGGCGGGCGTGAGCCGCGCCCAATCCGCCGGGGCCAGCGGGGCAACCAGCGATTCCAGGTCCGCGCATTCCGCGGCGAAATCGCCGAGCAGCGCCTCTAGGTCAGCCATGCCGCTCAGCATCGCAGCGGGGTCGGAAAAATGCAAGCACGCGTGCTTGTTTATCGCGCGGTCACCAACCGAACAGCACCAGGTGCGCCGCACCCACCACCAGCCCGAGCAGCGCACCGTGCAGATACAACAGCCACGCGTCCTGCTCGACCGAGGCGTAGAACATCTCCATGAACTCCCCCGGGCTCAGCTGCTGCAGCTTGCGCGCGGCGAACTCATCGATCTTCTTTGCCTGCTCGCGGGAGAACTCCTCGTCGGCGATCATGCTCGGTGCCAGGCCCACCGCCGCCCCGGCCGCGCCGACCTTCAGATTGTCGAACTGCCGCTTACCGAACGCGGCCCGCACCATCGACGTGGTCGGGCCCAGCTGCCGGTGGATCTCATCGGCGACCAGGCGCTCGATCAGCTGCCGGGTCTTGTCGCCGTTGGGGCCATCGAGTAGTTCGCTCGCCAGATTCGGCAGCGTCAATACCTGATAGGCCAGGATGTGCGCGAGATCCGTCGCCGCCTGCGGCTGCCGCTTGGCCAGCAGCGCCTGCCGCCACAGGTACTTGTAGCGCGGCTGTGGATCGCCCGGCTCGAACACCATTTTGACCGCGATGACATTGACAGTCACACCGATCGCCGCCGCGCCGGCCAGCACGATCACCCACGCGGGCAGCCAGCCGATGATCGGAATCTGCTGGTGCACATGCAGATACAGCGCCATCAATAGGCCGAACGGCCCGCCGAGCAGGCCGATCCGCACCATGAACTTCAGTTCCGGGGCCGCGATGGTGGTGGTCAGGTCCTTGAGGATGTACGGGTTGTCCTGCAGGTACCGGATGACGAAGCTCTTGATATCGATGAGCTGATCGATGTTGTCGCCGAGGGTTTCGAAGGCACGCTCGCACAGCGCCGGCAGTTCCTTGTCGATGCGCTGGTAGATCACCTGCTTGACCTGCCGCGGCACCGACCGCCACAACTCCGGGTTCTCCCGGTACATGATCTCGTCGACGATCGGTTTCACCTGGGCGCGGGCCAGTTCGGCGATGTAGTCGGCGATGCCGTCGAGGTCGAGCTCGTGGATGAAGTCGCGGGGGCTGCCGATCCGCATCAGCGCTTTGTCGACGCAGATACTGGCCATCTTCTCCGCCCGCGCCGGAATGAAGCCCTGGAAGCCGAGCCGCCGCCCGTCACCGGAGAAGGTGGGCAGCACCTGGACCCGGCGCGGGAAATACGGATACAGCAGATGCAGGCCCGGAATCCGGATACCGCGGAACTGCACTGGCCAGAACAGCATCAGCACGCCGGTCCAGTTGGTGAGCCAGCCGGCCAGCGCGCTGAAGATCGGGAACGTGATCAGTTCGACCACGAACTTGGACTGGCCGGTCAGCTGCTCCCAGTCGATGAACACGCCGGAGGCGAGTGTCGCCATCGTGGGATCCCCCTAGAGCCTGACCTGAGAAGTTAAGGCCCCAACAGTCTCATTGCGTTCACAGGGGTGTCAACGCGGGCGGGCTGGTGCAGATAGGTGCCGAAGCCCTGCACCCAGTCGATCAGCCGGCGCTGCCGCCGCCGCAGGTCGCGCATGGTGGGACCGCCCGGACCGAGGCTGTGCCGGGTGGCCTGGCGGGCCATCCGGCGGGTGCGCCGGGTGATCAGCATGGCGGGTTCCTCGGCCGGAGCGATCCCCCGCTCGACGGCGGCGGAGATGGTGGAACGGAACCAGCGCCGCTCGCCCCGCAGCACCGCCGTGTAGATCAGCGCGAAGATCAGCACCGCCGCAACCATCCGCAGCCCCACGATGACGAGCGCCAGACCGTCGTCCGGCTGCGGCGAATCCCACAGGAAGTGGAACAGGACGCCGAGCAGATAGAACTGCACGAACACCCGGACCCGTTTGGCCATCGGCCAATCCGAGCGTGCGACGGCCTGCACGATGCCGATGCCGGCGAGCGCGGTGAGCATCCAGTGCGAGGTGATCCCGGTGACGAACCGCAGCGCGCCCACCAGGATCGCGTCGGCGGCCGTGGGCTGAGCCGCGTTCAGTCCGGCGTTGGCCTCGTAGGTGGCGTTCTCCACGACCTGGAAACCGAGTCCGGTGAATCCGCCGAGCAGCAGGCCGTGGATGGGCCGCCACAGCCGCGACCGGCACAGCCAGGCGACCACGAAGACACCCAGGCCCTTGATCGCCTCCTCGACGATCGGCGCGGAGATCGCGGCCTGCCAGTTGATGGCGAACGCGTCACCGGCCAGGTTCTTGATGACCTCGAGGTTGTGGTCGTTGGCCCACATGGCGACGCCCGGTCCGGCCAGTGCGCCCCAGAGAAAGCCCAGGACCAGGGGTCCGATGATCCAGCGATGTGCCCGCAGCCGGTCCAGGTGCAGGATCAGCCCGCCGAAGACGACGAGGCCGGCGAGCACGAACGGCGCGCCGGCGAGGCTGTCGCGCCAGGTCAGGAGCAGCACCGGCAGCAACTGGTAGAGCAGGCCGAGTCCGCCCGCGAGCAGCGCCGCGCAGTAGACCCAGAACACCGGGGATCTGATCACTGCTCGACCTGGAGCGTGTCGACGATCTGGTCCAGCTGATCCAGTGTCGCGTCGTCGCCGTGCAGCACCAGCGTCACCACGAGATTCTTGTTGCCGAGGATGGCGCAGACGCCCTTGGCCTCGGTGCCGCGGCAGACCGGTCCGGCGAATCCGTGCCGGTTCCACAGCTCCCAGTCCCGGTCCCATTCGGCGGGGAAGCCCTCGACGCCCAGCACCTTCAGCCGCCAGTCGGCCGCTGCGCCGAAGTCGGTCACGCCGTTGACGACGTTCACGGCGAGGACCGAATCGTCTCTGGTCAGCAGGGCGGCGGAGCCGTCGCCGGTCGCGCGGCGGTCCCAGCCGTCGACGCCGGCGAAGTTGACGGTGTCGGGTTCGGTGCCCGCCGCGGACAGCTCGATGACCGAACCCGCGCTCTGCGGGGTTTCCCGGTCCGGGACGACGAGGGCCAGGATCGCGGGAACGGCGATGAGCGCGGCCAGCACCACGAGGACGACAGCGGCGACTCTCCAGTCGACGCGCCGCGGCGGCGGGCTCTGCAGGACATCCGCCATCCGCACCGCGGGATTCCGCCAGGCGGGATCCGGATCCCAATCATCGTGTGGCACGCCACTCATATCCAACGCTCCGCTCGGCCTCTATCGCGTCAAGTAACCGAAGAAACTGGCCATCACCTGCGGCTCAGTCGGCCCAACGATAGGGCAGCCGGACGACCATTCCGGTGAGCGACGCGGCGCGGCTGCCAGCGCGTATTCGCCGACAGCGAACGTGGGCACGGATCTGGAACAAACCCGGAACGGGCGGGGTTGACTGGGCATCGCTCAACTTTCAGAAGGGTCGAAGACGTGACTACACCTCAGAACCTGCCGGTGCTGTTCCTCACCGATCCGATCGTGCTGCCGGGCATGGTCGTGCCCATCGAACTCGACGAATCCGCGCAGGCCGCGATCGATGCCGCGCAGGCTGCCAAGACGGATCAGGTACTCGTCGCACCCCGGCTGGACAACGGCTACGCCTCCTACGGTGTGGTCGCCACCATCGAGCAGGTCGGGCGGATGCGCGGTGGCGCGCCCGCCGCGGTCCTGAAGGCCGAACGGCGGGCCAAGATCGGTCACGGGGTCACCGGGCCGGGCGCCGCGCTGTGGGTCGAGGCCGAACCGGTCGAGTCCGGTGTGGCCGACGGACGCACCAAAGAGCTTGCGGCCGAATACAAGAAGCTCGTCGTCTCGGTGCTGCAGCGGCGCGAGGCCTGGCAGATCATCGACGCCGTCAATCAGCTCGACGATCCCTCCGCGATCGCCGACACGGCCGGCTACGCCTCCTACCTGACTGCCGACCAGAAGCGGGAACTACTCGAAACCCCGGATATCGCAGCGCGTTTGACCACGCTGATCGACTGGACCAAGGCGCACATCGCCGAGGCCGAGGTCACCGAGAAGATCAGTGACGAGGTGCGCGAGAACCTCGAGAAGACCCAGCGCGAATTCCTGCTGCGCCAGCAGCTCAACGCGATTCGCAAGGAACTCGGCGAGGACGAACCCGACGGCGCCGACGACTACCGGACCCGCGTCGAGCAGGCCGACCTGCCCGCCGAGGTGCGGGAAGCGGCGTTGCGCGAGGTGAGCCGGTTGGAGCGGTCCAGTGATCAGAGCCCGGAAACCGGGTGGATCCGCACCTGGCTGGACACCGTCCTGGAACTGCCGTGGACGGTGAGAACCGAGGACAGCACCGATATTTCGGCGGCGCGCGCGGTATTGGACGCCGATCACCACGGGCTGGACGAGGTCAAGGACCGCATGGTCGAGTACCTGGCCGTGCGTGCCCGCCGCGCCCAGCGCGGACTCGAAGTGGTCGGTGGCCGCGGCTCCGGCGCGGTGCTGGTGCTCGCCGGTCCGCCCGGCGTCGGCAAGACCTCGCTCGGTGAATCCGTCGCCCGGTCCCTGGGCCGCAAGTTCGTCCGCGTCGCCCTGGGCGGCGTGCGCGACGAGGCCGAGATCCGCGGCCACCGGCGCACCTACGTGGGTGCGCTGCCCGGCCGGATCGTGCGCGCCATGAAGGAAGCGGGATCGATGAATCCCGTTGTGCTGCTGGACGAGATCGACAAGGTCGGCGCGGACTTCCGCGGTGATCCGGCGGCGGCGCTGCTCGAGGTGCTCGACCCCGCGCAGAACCACACCTTCCGCGATCACTACCTGGATCTGGATCTCGACCTGTCCGACGTGCTGTTCATCGCCACCGCGAACGTGGTGGAGTCCATCCCCGGCCCGCTGCTGGACCGGATGGAGCTGATCACCGTCGACGGGTACACCGAGGAGGACAAGGTCGCCATCGCCCGCGACTTCCTGGTGCCGCGGCAGTTGGAGCGCAACGCGCTGACCGCCGAGGAGGTTTCGATCAGCGAGGCGGCGCTGCGGGAGATCGCGGCGAACTACACCCGGGAAGCGGGTGTCCGGCAGATGGAGCGGTTGGTCGCGAAAGCCTTGCGCAAGGCCGCGACTCGGCTCGCCTCGGCGCCGAGCCTGGGTTACGACACCGAACTGGGCTACGACACCGGTTCGGGCGCAACGGCTCTGACCATCGATCTCGATGACCTGAAGGACTACCTGGGTCGCCCGCGCTTCACCCCGGACGGGATGGAACGCACCGCGGTCCCCGGTGTCGCAACAGGTTTGGCGGTGACCGGCATGGGTGGCGATGTCCTCTACATCGAGGCCAACGCCGCCGAGGGCGAGCGTGCGCTCACCCTGACCGGGCAGCTCGGCGACGTCATGAAGGAGTCGGCGTCGATCGCCCTCACCTACGTGCGCTCGCACCTGGAGGAGATCGGCATCGAACCGAAGGTGCTGGACCGCAATATCCACATCCACTTCCCGGCGGGCGCGGTGCCGAAGGACGGTCCGTCGGCGGGCGTCACCATGGTGACGGCGCTGGTGTCGCTGGCGCTGGGGCGTCAGGTGCGCGCGGATGTGGGCATGACCGGTGAGGTCACGCTGAACGGGCGGGTCCTGCCGATCGGCGGCGTCAAGCAGAAGCTGATGGCCGCGCAGCGCAACGGTCTGAAGACGGTCTTCATCCCGGCCCGCAACGAACCGGACCTGGATGACGTCCCGGCCGAAGTCCTTGCCGCCCTGGATGTTCGCCCCGTCGCCGACGTGGCCGACATCCTGGCCTACGCCATCGAACCGGTGCGCGAAGCGTCGCTGACTGCCCCGAAGTTCGCCGCGACCGCCTGAGATAGCCGAACCGGGCCGGGCACGGAATCCTCCGTGCCCGGCCCGGTTTCGTTTCAGTTGCCGTCGAGGGTGCGCTCGACCGAGCGGGTAGTGCCCTGCGCCACGGCGCACAGCACCGGCTCGGAATCGTCTGTCTCGGCATAGATTTCGCAGCTGACGACCGCCTGGCGGCGGGTGGCGCCGGTGACCTTGGCTTCGGCGCGCAGCCGCGTGCCGGATGCCGGGCGCAAGTAGGTGATGGTGAAACCGCCGGTCAGGACATTCGCGCCGAGCACAGTGCCGGCCGCGAAGGTCAGGGCGTTGTCGGCGGCGTAGGACAGCACTCCCCCGTGCACGAAACCGAACTGCTGGCCGAGCTCCGGCCGGATCGGGATGATCAGGGTGGCGGCCCCGTCGCCGAAGGCGGTGACCTCGGTGCCTACTAGTTGGGCGAAGGGCTGGGCGGCCAGAACCTGCTGGGCGAGTTCGTGATTCAAGGTGATCGAGTCGGTCATCGGGAAGCTCCTCGGTGGCGTCGGGCGGGGTCAGCGGTCGTCAGCGCGGAGCGCTACCCAGGCGGCGTCGGCCAGTTCTTTGCCGACATCCTTGGGCGCGGTGCGCATATCGCCGCCGAGCCATTGGCGTGCGTACTCCTGCGCCGGGCCGAGCCACAGCGCGTAGACGAGGTCGAATTCCAGGTCGCGGACCGCGCCGTAGCGGGCATGGGTGCGCCACCAGCGGTACACGTTGACGAAGAATTCCCGGTTGCTGTCGCTGTCGCGCATGCCGGGCGGCCGGGATGAGGCGAGAACCTTTGCCCGGTACTGGTTTTCGGTGACCCACCGCAGATGCTCGCGCACGCCCGCGGTGACCCCTTCCTGTGCGTCGGTGCTCTGCCCCACCGCGACCCAGAAGTGCTCCTGATAGTCGGCCAGCGCGTGCGCCCACACCTGGCGGTACAGCTCGGCCTTGTCCGGGAAGTGGTGATAGAGCGCCCCGACGCTGGCCCCCGCGGCATCGCGGATCTGCGTCAGCGTCGCATCGAGCGTGCCGTGCTCGGCGAACTGCCGCTCGGCCGCCAGCAGCAACCGATCTCGAATCTTCATATCCAGAATTAAATTCTGTTTTGCGGACATGCGCAAGGGCTGCGGGTGTTTCCGCGGGCTCAGTAGGGTCGGCGGCGGAGCCAGGTCCAGAAGTTCCGGCGCGGATTGCGGGCCTCGATGTAGCCGGACTTCACGCGGCCGTCGAAGCGCAGCAGCGGTGCGCCGGTCAGGTGCGGTACCCGCAGCTTGCTCGTCATGTGGCCGCTATCCACCGTGACCTGATCGAAGTCGATGCCCCAGCCATAAGGCAGCACCAGTTCCAGCGAACCAGAACCGATAGCGACGTGCGGGTTCACCTCCTGGTGGACGCACACTGCTTCGGTGAAGTCGAGGTGGATATCGCCCGAACCGCATTCGAGGGTGATGCTCGTCGGGACCACCCAGCGGCCCCGCTTGTCCCGCGATCCGCTCTTGGTGCGCAACTCGATCGGCGGCGCGGCCATCCCGGGCAGATCCGCGGTCACCGCGACCAACTCGTCCTTGGTCCGCGCCGCGTAGACCTGCGCCAGCCGCCGGTCCAGTTCGATCAGGTCGAGCCGGCCCTCGCCGACCGCGACCTGCAGCTGCCGTGCGGCGAGCGCGCGTTCCGGGTCACCGACCCGCACAGCGGGTACCGGTAGTGCATTGTCGGCCGATTCCGTCATCGAGCCCTCCCTCGCTCGGCTCCACCGAATCCTACGACGCGTGTCTCGGTATCGCGCGTGAGCTGGACATTTGCCCCTGCTTGTCGGTGCGATGGGGTAAGACAGACATATGGCCAGATGGCTGCTGCATGTCGATCTCGACCAGTTCCAGGCGGCGGTGGAGTTCCGCCGTCATCCGGAACTGCGCGGTCAGCCGGTCATCGTCGGCGGCAACGGTGATCCCAGCGAGCCGCGCAAGGTGGTCACCTGCGCGTCCTATCCGGCCCGGGCCTACGGGGTGCACGCGGGGATGGCGTTGCGCTCGGCGCAGCGCAAATGCCCCGACGGTGTCTTCCTGCCGCTGGACATGGTGACCTACGAGGAAGCCTCCGAGGAGGTGATGTCGCTGCTGCGTACCTTCCCCGGCCGGGTCGAGGTGTGGGGGTGGGATGAGGCCTTCGTCGCCGCCGATACCGATGATCCGGAGCGGCTCGCCACCGAAATCCGCAGCGCCATCGCCGAGTTGGAGCTCACCTGCGGTGTCGGGATCGGCGACAACAAGCTCACCGCCAAACTCGCCACCGGTTTCGCCAAATCCGTGAGCAAATCCGATGCGCCGGCGGCGGGCGACGGTACCGGCATGTTCCGCCTCACCGCCGCCAATTGGACCGAGGTGATGGCGCACCGCCCGACCTCGGCACTGTGGGGTGTCGGGAAACGGATCGCCGCCCGCATGTCCGAGCTGGGCATCGAAACCGTCGGCGATCTGATGGCCGCCGACCGGCAGCGCCTGGCCGCCGAGTTCGGCCCGAACACCGGGCCCTACCTGTGGGTGCTCGGCAGGGGTAAGGGCGACACCGATGTGGTCACCGAGCCGCGAGTCCCCGTGGGCCGCAGCAAATCCGAGACCTTCGCGCAGGATTTGACCGAGCGTGCCGACATCGAAGCCCAGGTCGCCCGCCTCGCCACCGAGGTCGCCGAGGAAATGGCCGCCGCGGGCCGCACCCCGTTCCGGGTCTCGGTCACGGTGCGCAGCAACACTTTCTATACCCGCAGCAAACAAACGAAACTGCCCGAACCGACCGGCGACGTGGCCGTCATCGTAGACACCGCCGTGCGCATTCTGGACCGCTTCGAGCTGGAGCGCCCGGTCCGTCTGCTCGGCGTCCGCCTCGAACTCCTGCCCGAATAGCGGTTATCGCCAGCGATGTACGACGGCGACGGGTCTACCGGCAAAGTCCGCGGCGGTCACCGCCAACTGCCACCCGGCGTACGCGCTGTCCTGCAGAAATCCCTTGCCTGTGTCGACGTCCACCCAGGATCCGTCGGGTAGTAGGCAGGTGTCGGTTCCGATGTCGGAGAGCTGATTCCACGCGTCGACCCAACGCATTTCGATTTCCGCGGCAGAGACGTGGTCCGCAGGATCTTGGTGCGTCATGCGACCACACTAGGTTTCCCGGATGCTCTTCTCCACCTGTGGAATCCCACCACTACACCGGCGGCACTCGTATGCTCGAGGCCATGGAGTTCTGGGCGATGGTGGCGCACCGGTCGGATAACGGCATCGAATTGACGCGGCAGAAGGTCGGCGAGGAATTCCTCGGCCCGGGCACCGTGCTGATCAAAGTGCACTATTCGAGTGCGAACTTCAAGGACGGTCTGGCCGTCACCGCGGGTGGCGGCGTGGTCCGCGAGTACCCGATAGTGCCGGGCATCGACCTCACCGGTGAGGTCGTCAGCTCCGAGGACGACCACTTCGTCCCCGGCGATCTGGTGGTGGCGCACGGCTACGACATCGGGGTCTCGCACCACGGCGGTTTCGCCGAGTACGCCCGCGTCCCGGCCGAGTGGGTGGTGAAGCTGGAGGGCTTGTCCCCCCGCGAGGCCGCCGCCCTGGGCACCGCGGGCTTCACCGCGGCCATGAGCGTGCAGGAACTGCTGAACCGCGGACTCACCCCCTCCGATGGCTCGGTGCTGGTCACCGGCGCGACGGGCGGAGTGGGCAGTGTCGCGGTCGACATCCTTGCCGGCCTCGGTTTCGAGGTGGTCGCCTCCACCGGCAAAAAGGATGCGGCAGAACTGTTTTCCGCACTCGGCGCCACCGAGGTCATCGGCCGCCTCCCCGAAGACCCGGACGCGAAACTTCGCCCCCTGTCCAAGGCCCGCTGGTCCGCGGCCGTCGACAGCGTCGGCGGAAAGTCTCTCGCCTACGTCCTCAGCTGCATCGCCTACGGCGGCACCGTCGCGGTCAGCGGCCTCACCGGCGGCGCCGACCTCCCCACCACCGTCATGCCCTTCATCCTGCGCGGCGTCGCCCTCTTCGGCATCGACTCCGCCCACTTCCCCATCGACCAGCGCCGTGACCTCTGGACCCGCCTCGGCAAAGAACTGAAACCCCAGCATCTTTCCGCCATCGAGAACCTCGCCCCCGTCACCGAGGCCCCCGAGGTTCTGCGCGCCATCCAATCCGGATCCCATTCCGGCCGAACTGTTCTGGCTGTCGCGGGCGCCTTCTGACCTCCGGCCGCGGTTACAGTCCAGCGACTGCGAGGGCAAGGACCAGCGGGGCCCACCACAACCGTTCGAGGAACTGCGCGTCCGCTGCCGACAGGTTCAACCACAGTGCGGCAATCAACAGCGAGATCGACAGTCCGGTTGTGCAGAACGCCGCGACCAGCAGGGCCCAGGTTGCCCGTCGAAGCCGGGGCCACATGCCCTTTCTCCGCAGCGAGGCCTAGGTGGCCACCAACGACGTCAGACCGGTCACGATCATGAGCACGGAGTAGGTCAGGGCGAAGATCTCACCGGGAAGATCAGTGACGGACAACGTATTCAGGGTCGGCGAATGTCTGATGTCACTCAGGCTCCAGGATCCGACGAGCACCGTCGCCCCCACGATCCACAGGGCGCCGACATAGCGGTCGAGCCGCCGGGAATCGGTGAGAATCTGCAACGCGATCACCGTGAACGCACAGAACGAGATGGTCGCCAGCAGGACAGAGGCAAGCAGCGCGGTCGCGCTACCGATCAGCTCCAGTGAGATGTGGTTGACCCGGTTCACCACCGGGGGTATCGCCAGGATGTAGGCGGCGCTCAAGATAGCGAAAGCTGTTGTGAAAAACCTGGATTCAGGTGCTGACCGCCACCACCGCAGCCGATATGCCGTCACAACCGCCAAGACGATCGCCCACCCCGTTGCTTCGAACATCACGCCCGCGATTCTAGGTAGGCGGCTTCGGTAGCCCGAGCATTCCGCCGTAGATTCGCACGGCACGATCCCCGATCCCCTCGGGCTTCGCACCGTCGGCGGCTATCAAATCGAAGGCCAGCGCATAGATTTCCTCGACGGTGGTCTCGAGTGCGCGGGCGATGGCCCAGAGCTGGCCTGGTTTGGGGTGCGCCTGGCCTCGTTCGATCCGATCCCAGGTGGCGCGCTTGATCTCGACCGCCGTGTAGATCGGCTCCCGTTCTTTCCCCTTCGCGCGGCGAAGATCCCGAATCGCCTGAGCGACAGCGTAATCCAGTCGCTTCTGTTCTTCGGCGTTCAGTGAATCTCCCGTCGCCTCCGTCCTCGGTTCGTCGGTTCCGGATATTACATGCGCGCGGTGACCGCCAGCGATTGCGGTACTCAATTCTGAGTACTATGTTTTGGAGGCAGCGTGGGGGCCCGCGCCGATCGGGAGAAAATCCGTTGCATCCGTTGATGATTGGCCGATGCGCGTACCGGCCCGAGTGGGGATCCACGCTGGCCCCGAGTTGCAGCCGAAGGGGGGTTGCAACCCGGGGGTATACAAGAAACCCGGCCGGTTCGGGGGGTCCGAACCGGCCGGGCTTCTTGTATTCGTTTGTGCTACCTGGCAATTGCGAGCTCTGCGGTTTTCTCGACCGTTTCCGGTGCGGTCTTGTTGGGCCGCATGACGAACAGGGCAACGATCGCGGCGGCCAGGACGCCCACGCCGCCGACGAGGAAGCTGGCGGTCATGCCGGTGGCGAAAGCCTCTCGGGCGGTGTTGATCAGCGTGGAGTCGCCGGTGGCGGCGGCGACCGCGAAGGCGTCGCCGATGGAGTGGCGGGCGGCTTCGGGTGCGTCGTCGGGCATGGCGTTGGTGAAGCCGGTGGACAGGATGGAGCCGAGGACCGCGATACCGAGAGCGGCGCCGGCCTGCTGGATGGTGTCGTTCAGTGCGGAACCCGCACCCGCCTGCTCCTCCGGGACCGCGCTCATCAGGGCGGCGATGGCGGCGGGCTGGGCGAATCCGGCACCGGCGCCGAGCACGACCAGGGCGATGGCGACAGTGGTGAATCCGCTGTCCGCCTGCAGGTTCGACAGCAGGCCCAGGCCGGCGGTGGTGATCAGCATGCCGGTGACGGCGAGGGCGCGGTTGCCGACCTTGGTGCCCAGGCCGGCGCCGATACCGTTGCAGACGATAGAGGCCAGCAGCATCGGGATGAGCGCCATACCGGCCTGGGTGGGCGAGTAGCCGAGCACGAACTGCAGGTACTGGGTCAGCACCAGCAGAATGCCGCCGTTGGCGACCTGCACCAGGGTGAGCGAGAGGCTACCGCCGGCGAAGTCGCGGTCCCGGAACAGGTTCAGCGGCACCATCGGTTCGGCGACGCGCTTCTCCCAGACGATGAACGACACCAGGCTGACGACGGCGATGGTGAGGGTGATCAAAGTGGAGGCGTGATCGAAGCCGCCCTTGGGGAATTCGATAATGGTCCAGACCAGGGCGGTCATACCGATCATGGACAGGACGGCCCCGGGCACGTCGGGCTTGGTCTGCGGACCCTTCGATTCCGGCATCAGCACCAGCGCCGCGATGATGGCCACGATCGCCACCGGAATGTTGATCAAGAACGCCGCGCCCCACCAGAAGTGCGCGATCAGCACGCCGCCGAGCACCGGACCCCCGATCAGGCCGAGCACCGACGCGGCGCTCCACGCGCCCATCGCCTTACGCCGTTCCTCGTCGTCGAAAACGGTGATCAGGATGGACAGCGTGCTCGGCAGCACCAGCGCGCCACCGATGCCCATCACGGTGCGGGCCACGATCATCTCGACCGAGCTGTCGGCCAGCGTCGCGCCGAGTGAGGCCAACCCGAACAGGGCCAGGCCGATGATCATCACCCGCCGCCGGCCGTACCGGTCGGCCAGGCTGCCCGCGGTGAGCAGCAGGCCGGCGAACACCAGGATGTAGGAATCCAGGATCCACTGAATGTCCTGAGCGCTCGCGCCGAGGTCCTCGGCCAGCGACGGCACCGCCACCGCCAGCACGAAATTGTCGATGACCAGGACCAGGGTGCTCAGGCA
Source organism: Nocardia sp. XZ_19_385 (assembly GCF_015355755.1). Lineage (NCBI taxonomy): Bacteria > Bacillati > Actinomycetota > Actinomycetes > Mycobacteriales > Nocardiaceae > Nocardia > Nocardia sp. XZ_19_385. The sequence continues at coordinate 973,365 of NZ_JACVEE010000002.1, read as the reverse complement.
CAGCACCACCAGGATCCACCAGCGCTTCGGGTTGCGGGTGTCGATCGCGTCCATCGGAAACTCTTCTCTCGCTGTGTTGCGTACGCTGTTTGCGTGTTGCGAACACTGTACGCATCAATTCATGGCGTTCGCAAGTGCGAACATGGTGCGCTAGGCTGGCGGAAACGAAAGGAAGCCTTATGCCCAGCGAGAAGCCGCAGGTCGGATCGGTGTGGACGCGCCCGCGCAAAGGCCGGGATCAACCCGCGCTCACCCGCGAGCACATCGTCGCGGAGGCCATCGCCCTGCTGGACGCCGAGGGCATGGATGCCCTGACCATGCGCCAGCTCGGTGCCCGCCTCAACGCCGGGGCCACGTCCCTGTACCGCCATGTCGCCAACCGCGACGAACTGATCGAACTGGTGGTGGACGAGGTCTACGGCGAGATCGCCATCCCGGGCATCGACTCCCCAGCCGAATGGCGCACCGCCACCGTCCAATTCGCTGGCAACATGCGCGCCATGATCCTGCGTCACCCCTGGATGGCCATCACCCTGAGTCAGGTCGGTCTGTCACACCTGGGCCCCAACGTCACTCGGATGACCGACCGCATGATCGCCCTGTTCCAAGCCGGCGGTTTCGCCGCTGATGAAGTCGGCGACGCCATCAGCGCACTGAGCTCCTACGTCGTCGGCGGCAGCGTCAGCGAAGCCGCCTGGCTCACCACCATCGCCCGGTCCGGCCAGACCGAAGCCGAATTGGTGGCCGGGCTGCGCCCCGCCGTCGAACAGGCCGCCGCCGAATTCCCCCGCCTCACCGCCGATCTCGCCACCGAAAGCTGGAACCAGGACCCGGCCGAAGTCCGCACCCGCAAGTTCACCTATGGGCTGGAGCGGCTCCTCGACGGGCTCGACCCCCGCCGCAACGCCTGAGTCGCCGACAGCCGCGCCCCACCTGTGCGGTGGCACGGGTGGGGTCGTGGAACTGCGGATTTGGTCAGGCGGCGACTTCGACTGTGTCGTCGGCGAATTGGGTGCGGTACAGCTCGGCGTAGCGGCCTTCGGCGGCCAGGAGCTGGGTGTGGGTGCCGCGTTCCATGATGCGGCCGTCTTCCAGGACGAGGATGAGGTCGGCGGCGCGGATGGTGGAGAGGCGGTGCGCGATCACCAGGGCGGTGCGGCCTTCGAGCGCTTCGGAAAGCGCTTCCTGGACAGCGGCTTCCGAGGTGGAATCCAGGGAGGCGGTGGCCTCGTCGAGGATGACCACCCGGGGCTGCTTGAGCAGCAGGCGGGCGATGGTGAGACGTTGGCGTTCGCCGCCGGAGAGGCGGTAGCCGCGTTCGCCGACCACGGTGTCCAGGCCGTCCTGCAACGAGGCCACCAGGTCGCCCAGGCGGGCGCGCTCCAGGGCATCCCACAGCTGCGCTTCGGTGGCTTCCGGGCGGGCCAGCAGCAGGTTCGAGCGGATCGAATCGTGGAAGAGATGGCCGTCCTGGGTGACCAGGCCGACGGTGTCGCGCAACGACTCGGTGCTCAGCTCCCGCACATCGGTGCCGTTCAGGCGCACCGCGCCGCTGTCCACGTCGTAGAGCCGGGAAACCAGTTGGGCCACAGTCGATTTACCGGCTCCCGAGGAACCGACCAATGCGACCAGCTGGCCGGGCTCGGCTCGCAGCGACACATTGTGGAGCACATCCACCCCACCCCGGGTGTCCAGCGTAGCGACTTCTTCCAGCGAGGCCAGCGATACCTTGTCGGCGGACGGGTAGCCGAAGGTGACGCCGTCCAACTCCACCGCGACCGGACCCGCGGGCACCGGCACCGCACCGGGCGCGTCCTCGATCAACGGCTTCAGATCCAGCACCTCGAAGACCCGCTCGAAGCTCACCAGCGCGGCCATGATCTCCATGCGGGCGCTGGCCAGCGCGGTCAGCGGGGTGTACAGCCTGGTCAGCAGCAGTGAAAGGGCAACGACCGCACCGGCATCCAACTGCCCGCGCAGGGCGTACCAGCCACCGAGGCCGTAGACCAGGGCGAGTGCCAGCGCCGACACCAAGGTGAGCGAGGTGACGAATACCGTCTGCAGCATCGCCGTGCGCACCCCGATATCGCGGACCCGGCGCGCCCGCAGCGCGAACTCATCCGATTCCTGCACCGGCCGGCCGAACAGCTTCACCAGGGTGGCGCCCGGCGCGGAGAACCGCTCCGTCATCTGCGTACTCATCGCCGCGTTCAGCTTCGCCGCCTCCCGCTGCAGCGTGGCGAGCCGATTGCCCATCCGCCGGGCCGGGATCACGAACACCGGCAGCAGCACCAGCGCGAGCAGGGTGATCCGCCACGAAATGGTGAGCATCACGCCGAGTGTGAGCAGCAGCGTCACCAGGTTCGCGACCACGCCGGACAGGGTGTCGCTGAACGCCCGCTGCGCCCCGATCACATCATTGTTCAAGCGGCTGACCAGCGCACCTGTGCGAGTCCGGGTGAAGAACGCGATCGGCATCTTCTGCACATGGTCGAACACCGCGGTACGCAGATCCAGGATCAAGCCCTCACCGATCCGCGACGACAACCACCGCGTACCGACCCCGAGCGCGGCATCGAGGAGCGCGATCACACCGATGACCAGCGCGAGGATGACGACCACCCGCGCCGCCGCGCCGCCGACAATGTTGTTGACGACCCGCCCGGCCAGCACCGGAGTGGCCACCGCCAGCAACGCCGACACCACGCTGAACACCAGGAACACCGCGATCCGCGCCCGATGCGGCTGCGCGAACCGCAGGATCCGCTTGGCCGTCGCCATGCTGAACGGACGCTGCTCATCGGGCGCGTTCATCCGCCGATACATCTGGCTGTACGCCACCGATTCGATATTCACGCTCGCACTCCCTCTCACTCCCAGCCCATTCAAGCCGGTACCCCCGACACTAGAACCTCAACATTTGTTCAGATCAAGCCATTCCCCGGCCACACCGTCCTTCCGAACCTAACGCCGCCTCGAAAACCAAGGGAGGCTCTGCCGCTACCACTCACGACGGCTGCCGCCATACCCCCGGTGACGCGCAGGTGCCCCGGGGTGTTCAGGCGCGGGCATAGGCTGGCGGGGTGAGCGAGGATCGGGTGGTGGAGGCGTTGCGCGAGCGGGTCAGCTGCGCGGTCGATCTGTCGCCGCGGCGACGTGCGGAGTACTCGTCCGACGCCTCGAACTATCGGGTGCTGCCTGCGGCGGTCGTCTTTCCGCGCGGCGATGAAGACGTGGCGGGGGTGCTCGAATTCGCCAGGGGTAATGGGCTTTCGGTGACGGCGCGTGGGGGCGGGACCTCGGTGGCCGGCAATGCGATCGGGGAAGGGATCGTGCTGGATTTCAGCCGGTACATGAATCAGGTGCTGGAGCTGGATCTGGAACAGCGGGTGGCGCGGGTGCAACCCGGGGTGGTGCTGTCGGAGTTGCAGCGGCAGGCGCGGGGGCACGGGTTGCGATTCGGACCGGATCCGTCGACGCAGGATCGGTGCACGCTCGGGGGGATGATCGGGAACAATGCCTGCGGACCGCGGGCCGTGGCCTGGGGGCGGACCTCGGACAACGTGCGGGAACTGCGGATACTCGACGGGCACGGGGTCGAGCGGAGCCTGGGCAACGACCTGGCTGTCGTGCCAGGGCTGCCGGAATTCACCAGGGCGAACCTCGCCGTGCTGCGGACCGATCTCGGACGGTTCGACCGGCAAGCCTCCGGGTACGGGCTGGAACATCTGCTGCCGGAACGTGGTTCGGCGGTAGCGAAAGCGTTCGTCGGTACCGAGGGCACCTGTGGACTACTCCTCGATGCCACCGTCGACTTGGTTGCCCTGCCCGAGGCGACCGTACTGACAGTGCTCGGTTACGACGACATGGCCAGCGCCGCAGACGATGTCGCGGCCGTTATGCGCTGCACCCCGATCGCTGTCGAAGGAATCGATTCGCGTCTGGTCGATATCGTGCGTGCACACCGGGGGACAGTCCCGGAGCTACCGCGCGGCGGCGGGTGGCTGTTCGTGGAAACCGCGGGTGACAGTCCCCAAGGAGCGTGGGACGCCGCCGTGGGCCTGTGCAAAACCGCCAGCGCGCTCGACGCTCGTATCGTCACCGAACCTGCTGAAGCAGCGGCACTTTGGCGTATCCGAGCCGACGGCGCCGGTCTGGCCGGTCGGACACCCGACGGGAAACCGGCTTGGCCTGGCTGGGAAGACGCCGCGGTCCCGCCCGAGCACCTCGGCGCGTACCTGCGCGACTTCGCCGACCTCACCCGCGACCACGACGTCGACGGCCTGCTCTACGGCCACATCGGTGACGGCTGTATCCACGTGCGCCTGGATCTGCCGATCAAAGATGCGCCACAACGCTTCCGGGCATTTCTTTTCGATGCCGCCGAACTGGTGGTCCGCTACGGTGGCTCCCTCTCCGGCGAACACGGTGACGGCCGCGCCCGATCAGAACTCCTGCCGATCATGTACTCCCGAGCAGTCCTCGACGTATTCGCGGAGTACAAAGCACTTTTCGACCCGGATCACGTCCTCAACCCCGGTGTCCTGGTGAATCCCCAGCCGATCGACACCGACCTGCGAGCTACGGCGCTACCAATAGTCGCCGCCACCAACGGTTTCGCTTTCCCGCACGACGACGGCGACCTCGCCACCGCCGTCCACCGCTGTGTCGGCGTCGGAAAGTGCCGAGCCGACACCGGCCCCTCCGGCGGCTTCATGTGCCCGTCCTATCTCGCGACCGCCGACGAAAAGGACAGCACCCGCGGCCGGGCCCGCGTCCTCCAAGAGGTTGTCCGCGGCGCCCTCCCGTGGGACTCCCCCGCCGTCGCCGAATCCCTCGACCTTTGCTTGTCCTGCAAGGCCTGTCGCTCCGACTGCCCCGCCGGCGTTGACCTCGCCACCTACAAATCCGAAGCCCTGCACCGCCGGTACCGCCGTCGCCTCCGCCCCGTCGACCACTACACCCTCGGCTGGCTCCCCCGCTGGCTCGCCCTGGCAACCCGGATGCCGCGCACCGCCAACGCCGCGGCGAACATCGAATGGCTCCGCCGAATCGGTCTGCGCGCCGCGGGAATCGACCCCCGGCGCGCAGTCCCCCGTCTCGCAGACCGCAGCCTGCGACGCCAACTGCGCGAAAGTAGCTGGGCCCCGGAGGTCCTAGATCCCGCAAACCGCCGCCTACTGCGCAAACGCCGGTGGCACGCGCGGGTGATCGAGGCCTCCGGTTCCGAATCCGTGGAACAACCGGAAGTCCTGCTCTGGATCGACACCTTCACCAATGCTTTCGACCCCGAAATCGCACTTACGGCAATTCGATTGCTGCGATCGCTCGGCTATCGGGTCCGAATTCCACAGCGCCGGGTGTGCTGTGGACTGACGTGGATAAGTACGGGCCAGCTGGATGCGGCGCGAGCGCGGTTGCGAGCAACGTTGGACGAGCTCGACGAGCACGTGCGAGGGGGCGGGATCGTGGTCGGCTTGGAGCCGTCCTGCACCGCGGTGCTGCGGGCCGATCTACCGGAGCTGCTGCCCGACGACCCGCGTGCGGCGCGGACCGCCGCAGCCGTCCGTACCCTCGCGGAGTTTCTTGCGGCACAACCCAACTGGCGGCCCGCGCGCAAAGAGGGTGCGGAGGTGGTGGTGCAGCCGCACTGCCATCAGCACGCCGTGCTGGGCTTCGACGCCGACCGGCAACTACTGGCCAGGATGGGCGTGCGAGTGCGGGAGATCGCCGGATGCTGCGGTCTCGCAGGCAATTTCGGCATGCAGCAGGGGCACTACGACGTTTCGGTGCAGGTCGCCGAGAACGGCCTGCTGCCTGCCCTACGCGAGGAGCAGGATGCGACGCTGCTCGCCGACGGCTTCTCGTGCCGTACCCAAGCCGAGCAACTGGCGGGACGTAAGGGCGTGCACTTGGCCCAGTACCTGCTGGACGACTGAGCTCGCCGCACGCAGCGGCGAGCTCACGCGACCTTCAGCTGCCGAAGGGCAGGGTGCCGGGCGGGATGGAGTAGCCCGAGCTGCCGGGGGAAATGGCGCCCCAGAAATTGAGCAGCGCGTTGAGCAGGTTGGTGACCATGAAATATTTCCTCCGAGCGTGACGACTGGCAAAAGCTTTGCGGAACAAGATCGTTATCGCCACCGGCAATTCTCCTGTTAGCCCGGTGCGGATATCGCGGCGCGCGACGGGCAGAATGGTGCGGTGCGTGAACAGGCGGCTGTTGCCGAATCCGGCCTGGTCCGGACGGTGACCTCGGACCGCCCGGTCGATCTCGCCCACACTATTGCCCCCTTGCGCCGGGGCATGGGTGATCCTTGCCACATCGATGCCGCGGACGGCACGCACTGGCATGCCTCGCGGATGCCGTCCGGCCCGGTGACCTATCGCCTCGCCCAATCCGATCGGCATTCGGTGCGGGCCCGCGCCTGGGGTCCGGGCGCCGCCGAATTCTTGGACCGGCTCGAGCACATGCTCTGCCTCGACGAGGACGTCTCCGCTTTCACCCCGGACCACCCGAAGCTGGTCGAGGCGCACCGCCGCTTCCCCGGCCTGCGCATGCTGCGCACCGGCTTGGTCTTCGAGGCGCTCGTGCCCGCCGTCCTGGAACAGAAGGTGCATACCCAATCCGCGTTCGCCTCGTGGCGCAGCCTGGTCCGGAGATTCGGTACGCCGGCACCCGGCCCCGCCCCGGCCGGCCTCACCCTGCCCCCGGATGCCGACACCTGGCGGCGGATCCCCTCGTGGACCTACCACCGCGCTAATGTCGGCCCGCAACGCTCCCAGACCATCGTCCGCGCCGCCCGGCTCGCGGAATCATTGGAGCGCACCGCGATTCAGGACCCTGCCGAAGCCGCGCGCCTGCTGCGCACCATCCCGGGCATCGGTATCTGGACCGCCGCCGAAATCGGCCAGCGCGCCTTCGGTGACGCGGACGCCCTCTCGGTGGGCGATTTCCACCTCGCCGCGATCGTGGGCTGGACCCTGCTCGGCCGCCCGATCGAGGACGACGAGATGGTCGACTACTTGGAACCCCTTCGCCCGCACCGGTATCGGGCGGTCCGCCTGCTGGAGATCAGCGGCTTCGCGCACAAACCCAAATTCGGCCCGCGCACTCCACTCACCGATCACTCCTGGCACTAGCCGGGACGACGGGACGCGCTGCCGCGACCTTCCCCAGTCGCGGCCGCGCGCCACCCTCGGCGGGGCCGCTTACGTTCGCAGCGCCCGCTCGTCCAGCACACACTTGCCCGCTTCGACCAGTGTCGCCCGCGCGCGGCGGCGCACCCGGCACCGGTCCACGGTGCAGTCGAGGTGCAATTGCATTGCCGCATGCGCCTGTTCGGTCGTCATCGGGCCGGGATCGGTCCCGCAGGCGAGCAGTGCGGCAACATGCATGTTCAGGTTGGTCAATTGCATGGCGCGACCTCCATCCTTTCCCGGGAGCCGGGTACCGGCATTCCACCAGTTACCTCTACCGCTTCGATCGTCCACGGCCCAGCGTGCCGACGCGCGTGTCGTGGGGGAACCATCCAGCGCTCACGGCGGGACTGGTCCGGGCATCGATCATCAACGGCCATGACTCCTCGTTCCTGCGTGCGATTCCTGTGATGTGCCCGGAGCTTTCGCAGCGGGGAGGGGCCGGGCCTGGAAGGCTCCGGGCACACTCTCAGCACACCACCGGATGCGGCGTCGAGCAACGGACTTGCCGGATGCCGGAAGATTTCGCGCGAATTCCCAGCACGAAGTCCATCGGGGAGAGGAAGATTCTCCATATTGGATGAGAAGTGCTGTTGCCCCCAAAGAGCCTATTGCCCAAGTGAAGTGCCGGGCGCCGAGCCGAGCGGCGGACCAGGTACTTCACCGGGTGAGCCGGAGCACTGAACGGAGCGTGCCGTGTCTGCGAGTATGGCAAGAGTTTCCGCGACCGACAGCGATACCGACCGCGGGTCCGCGAGCGCGGAGGGCGGGTCGTCGACGCTGCCCCGGCGCCAGCTCGGCCGCTATCTGCGCGATTGGCGCACGCAGGCCGGGCTGACCATCGCGGAGGCGTCCCGGTTGATGGAGTGGGGCGCAAGCACGTTGCAGCGCATGGAAAAAGGTCAGGCCGACCGGATCCGGACCATCGACATCCAGGAGCTGTGCCGCATCTACGGTATCCCCGGCGATCTGGCCGAAGCCCTCAAGGGCCTGGCCCAGCAGGCGGCGGTGAAGAGCTGGTGGCATGCCTACGGTGATCTGATTCCCGAGAATTTCGATGTCTATGTGGGTTTGGAGGCGTCCGCGCACCGGCTCACCTCCTACCGATCCGAGCTCGTCCTGGGCCAGCTGCAGACCGCCGACTATGCCCGGGCGCTGAACCGGCTCGGCTATCCGGAGGCCTCCGAGGACGAACTCGAGCGGCGGGTGCAGCTGCGCCAGCAGCGTCAAGCCCTGACCTCCCGGAAAACCGCGCCCGCGGCGGTCGACGTGGTCCTGCACGAATCGGTGCTGCGCCGCGTCGTCGGTGACGTGAAAGTGATGGCGGCGCAATTGCGGCACCTCGCCGATATCAGCACCAAACCGAATGTGACGCTGCGTATTCTGCCGTTCGCGGCCGGAATTCCCCTCGGCGACGCGACGGGGCCGTTCACCGTCCTGCACTTCGGGACCGACAGCAAGGGACATCCGGTGGAACCGCCGGTGGTCTATGTGGAGGGTTTCACCGGCGATCTGTATCTGGAGCGCCCGGCCGATGTCGAGCGGTACCTGCGGGCGCACGAAAGTCTGCAGCGCGCGTCGCTGGACGTGCAACCGAGCCGAAACCTGTTGCGGCAGGTAGCGAAGGAGTTCGTGACATGAAGGGGAACGTCGATTTAGCCGGCGCCAACTGGCGGGCGACCGGTGGACCGACCGGCAACGGCGTCGAGGTCGCGCTCCTGGCCGATGGATACGTGGCGCTGCGCAACGGAAATGACCCGGACAGTGGGGTTTTGATATTCACACCTGCGGAATGGACCGCATTCACCGCAGGTGTGCAGGACGGCGAGTTCGATCGGCCGCAGTGATTTGATCACGGAACGCACCGTGTGCTATCACCGGTTTGTTTACCTCGCCTAACAGCGGGGTAGCTATATTCATGTGGACCGTGGGTTGAAGAACACCCATCCCCGGTATCGGAAATTACGTCCGGGCGATTGGGTGGAATGGCTGATCGTGGCGCTGCTATTCGGCGTCTCGGCGATCGGCGTGTACATCTTGTCCGGCTCACTGCTGTCGGCGCTGTTCGTCGGTGTGCTGGTGTGGGTCGTTGCCCTCGGTGTCATCGCTACATTGTGAATTGGGTGCGCGAACCGGCCGGGTGATCCACCCGGCCGGTTTCCCGTTCTAGCGCCGGAAAAGCTTGTTACCCAGCCACACCAGCGGATCGTACTTCCGGTCCACCACGCGCTCCTTCATCGGAATCAGCGCGTTATCGGTGATCTTGATATGTTCCGGGCACACCTCGGAGCAGCACTTGGTGATATTGCACAGCCCGAGCCCGTGCTCCTCCTGCGCCAAATCGCGGCGGTCCGCCACATCCAGTGGATGCATTTCCAGCTCCGCGATCCGCATGAGGAAACGCGGGCCGGCGAAGGACTCCTTGTTCTCCTCGTGATCACGCACCACGTGACAGGTGTCCTGGCACAGGAAGCATTCGATGCACTTGCGGAACTCCTGCGAGCGTTCCACGTCCACCTGCTGCATCCGGTAGTCGCCCGGTTTGAGATCTGCCGGTGGCGTGAAAGACGGGATTTCCCTTGCCTTTACGTAATTGAAAGACACATCGGTGACCAGATCGCGGATCACGGGGAAGGTGCGCATCGGTGTCACGGTGATCAATTCGTCCGCGCCGAAGGTCGACATGCGCGTCATGCAGAGCAGCCGCGGCTTGCCGTTCACCTCCGCCGAACACGAACCACACTTGCCCGCTTTGCAATTCCAGCGGACGGCCAGATCGGGCGCCTGCGTGGCCTGCAGGCGATGGATGATGTCGAGCACCACCTCGCCCTCGTTCACCTCTACGGTGAAATCCTCCAGCGCGCCGCCCGTATCGTCGCCGCGCCATACGCGGAACTTCGCGTCGTATCCCATGGCTAGGCCTCACCTTCCGTGGCAGTAGCCGGTTGGCCCGGGAGTTCGTCCGGGCGGTAGTACTTTTCGAGTTCGGCCACATCGAACAGTTCGAGCAGATCGCCCCGCATCGGCGTCTGATCCGCCGGCGTCACCCGGACGGCCGGCACCGGGGCGTTTGCGTCGTTCGGATCGATGGAGCAGACCAGCAGCTTGTTGCGCCAGGCCGGATCCATCGACGGGAAGTCGTCGCGGGTGTGACCGCCGCGACTCTCGGTGCGCAACAGCGCTGCCTGCGCGACACATTCGCTGACCAGCAGCATGTTTCGCAGATCGAGCGCGAGATGCCAGCCGGGGTTGAACGGCCGCGTTCCTTCGACGACCACGCTGTCGAAGCGCTCCCGCAGCGCCGCGAGGCGGTCGATGGCCTGCTGCAGTTCGTGTTCCTTGCGGATGATGCCGACCAGGTCGTTCATCGCTTCTTGCAGATCGGAGTGCAGGGTGTAGGGGTTTTCCCCGCCACCCTCCTCCGGCAGCTCGAACGGCGCCACAGCGGCTTCCGACGCGGCCGCGACGTCCTCGTCGGTGACCGTGGGCCGCGCGGCCAACTGCTCCACGTAGCTCGCGGCGCCGAGCCCGGCGCGTCTGCCGAAGACCAGCAGATCCGACAGCGAGTTGCCGCCCAGCCGGTTCGAGCCGTGCATGCCGCCGGAACATTCACCGGCCGCGAAAAGCCCTGGGACAGTGGCGGCTCCGGTGTCCGGATCCACCTCGATGCCGCCCATCACGTAGTGACAGGTCGGGCCGACCTCCATCGGCTCCTTCGTAATGTCCACATCCGCCAGCTCTTTGAACTGATGATGCATGGACGGGAGCCGGCGCCGGATCTCCTCGGCGGGCAGCCGCGAGGCGATATCGAGGAAGACACCGCCGTTCTTGGTGCCGCGCCCCGCCTTCACCTCGGAGTTGATGGCGCGCGCGACCTCGTCGCGGGGGAGTAGATCGGGGGTTCGGCGCGCGGAATCGTTGTCGCGCAACCACTGATCGGCTTCTTCCTCGGTTTCGGCGTACTGCCCTTTGAAGACCGGCGGAATGTAGTCGAACATGAACCGCTTGCCCTCGGAGTTCTTCAGCACCCCTCCGTCACCGCGCACACCCTCGGTGACCAGGATGCCCTTTACGCTGGGCGGCCAGACCATGCCGGTGGGATGGAACTGCAGGAACTCCATGTTGATCAGCGTCGCCCCGGCGCGCAGCGCGAGCGCGTGCCCGTCGCCGGTGTATTCCCAGGAGTTCGAGGTGGTCTTGTAGGACTTGCCGATGCCGCCGGTCGCCAAAACCACTGCGGGCGTTTCGAAAAGGATCAATCCGCCGGTCTCACGCCAGTAGCCGAAGGCGCCGGAGATCTTGTCGCCGTCCTTGAGCAGCTCGGTGATGGCGCACTCGGAGAAGACCTTGATCCGCGCCTCGTAGTCACCGGTCGCCGCGAAATCCTCCTGCTGCAGCGACACGATCTTCTGCTGCATGGTGCGGATGATCTCGAGGCCGGTGCGGTCGCCGACGTGCGCCAGCCGCGGGTAGGTGTGGCCGCCGAAGTTGCGCTGGCTGATCCGGCCGTCTTTGGTCCGATCGAACAGCGCCCCATAGGTTTCCAGTTCCCAGACCCGGTCCGGCGCCTCCTGTGCGTGCAGTTCGGCCATGCGCCAGTTGTTGAGGAACTTGCCGCCGCGCATGGTGTCTTTGAAATGGGTCTGCCAGTTGTCCTTCTCGTTGGCATTGCCCATCGAGGCCGCGCAGCCACCCTCGGCCATCACGGTGTGTGCCTTGCCGAACAACGACTTGCACACCACCGCGACGGAGTGGCCTTGTTCCCTGGCTTCGATCACCGCGCGCAGACCGGCGCCGCCGGCACCGATCACGACGACGTCGTATTTGTGCCGCTCGAGTTCTGGCATGGGTGCGAATACTCCTGGGGTCGAGGCTGATTCAGCTCTAGTTGATGAACCGCAGATCCGAGATGGTGCCGCTGGCCACCAACATGACGTAGAAATCGGTGAACACGAGGGTGCCGAGGGTGACCCAGGCCAGCTGCATGTGCCGGGTGTTGAGCTTGGAGATCTGGGTCCAGAGCCAGTACCGCACCGGATTCGCGGAGAAGTGCTTGAGCCGTCCGCCCGCGATATGCCGGCAGGAGTGGCACGACAGCGTGTAGGCCCAGAGCAGGATCACGTTGCCCAGCAGCACGATATTGCCGAGCCCGAAGCCGAAGCCGCCGCCCTTGCCGTGGAACGCGGAGATCGCGTCGTAGGTGTTGATCAGCGAAACCAGCACTGCCACATAGAAGAAGTAGCGATGCACGTTCTGGATGATCAGCGGCAGCTTGGTCTCGCCGGTGTACTTGGCATGCGGCTCGGCGACGGCGCAGGCGGGCGGGGAGAACCACACCGCGCGGTAGTAGGCCTTGCGGTAGTAGTAGCAGGTCAACCGGAAGCCCAGCAGGAACGGCAGTACCAGGAAGCCCAGCGGCAGGATGGCCGGGATCTCCCCGAACCAGGCGCCGAAGTGCCGCGCGCCCTCGACGCAGCTGGTGCTTACGCAGGGGGAGTAGAACGGCGTCAGGTAGTGGTAGTCCTCCACCCAATAGGCCGTTCGCACATAGGATCTCACCGTCGCGTAGATGATGAACGCGCTCAGGCCCAGCACCGTGATCAGCGGTGGAACCCACCACTTGTCGGTGCGCAGCGTGCGCTCGGTTATCCGGGCCCGGGTCTTGGCGAAGACGCCGGTGCCGGTTTCGGGAGTGGATGTCGGTGCGGCACTCACAGCTGGATGCCTCGCTGATCTGCTCTACGGATGGTCATTCGATACCTCCGCGATCGAATGTGATGCTGAGCACCATACGACACGTCAGCTATCGCGTGAGCGGGGTCCTGGCAAAGCTGACCCATATGATCTGCGCCACAACTGATCTTGTGTTGGTATGACACCAACCGAAAAGTAGCACTCGTCGAACTCCGTTCGAACAGAACAGGATTCATGTCACAGCACCCGAAACCAAACCGTACGGCCTTGAACTTCACACGGTCGCAACATGGCTGTGCTGTGCTGACCCGATGAGAAGAGCCGCGATTGTGGCGCCGGTCCGCACCCCGAGTGGAGTCCACGGCGGCGCGCTGTCCGCACTGACACCGGACGGACTGGCCGCCGCGATCCTGGACCGGGTCGTCGAACGATCCGGCGTCGACCCCCGGTGCATCGAAGACGTCGCGATGGCCGGCGGGGGAGTACCCGCCGGACTGGCATTGCCCGGCTTCGGCACCGACCGCCGCTGCGGCAGCGGACTGCAAGCGGTGATCACCGCGGCGATGATGGTGCAGACCGGCGCCGCCGACGTGGTGGCCGCCGCCGGCGTGGAGTCCACGCCGCGCCCGGCCGCGCCGGATCAGCGGGCGCTGGTCAATGCCGAAGTCGTGGCGCAGCGCTACGGCATCGGCCGCATCGAGGCCGACGAGTTCACCGCGGCCAGCCACCGCAAGGCCGCTCGGGCCTGGCGGCAAGGCATTTTCGCGGCCGAGATGGTCGCGGTCGGTCCGGCGGCCGATCGCACCGGCGGCATCGATCCGCTGACCGATTCCGCGATGCACCGGATCCTCCGGGACGAAGGCGTCATCGAGGAGATCTCGGCGCAGACCCTCGGCATGCTGGACCCGGTGCTGCCGGACGGCGTGGTGACCATGGCCAATATGAGCTCGCACCGGCACGGCGCCGCCGGCTGCCTGGTGGTGGCCGAGGACCGGCTGGAGGAACTGGGCCTGCGGCCGATCGCCTACCTGGCGGGCTGGGCGGTAGCTGGAACCGATTCCGCCGCAGCGAATCTCGGCGCCGCACCCGCGGTCACCAAACTGCTGGCCCGCACCGGCCTCACCCTCGACGACATGGACCTGGTCGAGATCAACGAAGCCTTCGCGGTCGAAGTGCTCGCGCTGGCCCGGGAATGGGACCTGGATCCGCAGACCCGCCTGAACGTCAACGGTTCCGCCCTCGCGCTCGGCCACCCCGTCGGCGCGACCGGCCTGCGCATCATGACGACGATGCTGCACGAACTAGCGCGCAACGACGGCCGCTACGCCCTGGAAGCCATCGCCCTCGGCCCAGACCACGGAATCGCCGCGATCTTCGAATCCGCCCGCGAAGCCCCGGTCGTCGAGGCCCCACGCGGCGCCCGCTTCCACGGCTCCCGCCCATCAAGACGTTTCGGCCGCCACCGAGCCTGATACGCCGAACGTCCCGGCTGCTTGCGCGCCGGGACGTTCGAGGAACTGTTATTTGGTGCGAGGACGGGAGTGGAAGCCCAGGCCCTCGTCTTGTGCGCCCATCCACGCCGCCTCGTCGGACTTGCTGTCCGGGACGTAGATGGTTTCACCCGGGCGGCGGGTGATCTCGGGCGGCGGGGCCTGCTCGAAGTCCTCGGCGTCGATGACGAGCCGTTCGAGATCGTTCTCCAGCCGGCGCACGGTGTTGGCGTCGCCGTAGTGCGAGCGCAGTGCGCTGATGGATTGCCGGAGCTGGCCCACCGCATAGCGGAGTTCCGCGATTTCGCTGGCTGTCATCGTTTCCTCCTGTGTTCGCTGGCAGGTCATCGATCGCGATGAGGCTCGACAACCCTGTGACCCACCACACATCGTGATCTACAACACAGTACGTGACGATTGCCGATCTGGCTCGTCGGAACCAGAACTCTGGTGGATAGCCCGAGTGTTGCCCAGACTCTTCAGGGAGTTGTCATAGCTTCCGCCAAGCGATGGACCCCGGCCTCCGCCGGGATGACGGGGGCAGGTGGGCTCAGCTGGCCGCCGCGAACTCCGGCTCCGGTCCGTGCTCGCCGATCGTCGCGCACACCCGGTTGACCAGCGCGACGATCTGCAGCGCCACCTCTTCGGCGCGCTCCAGGATGACGCTGTGCCCGGCGCCCTCCACCCGTACCAGCTCCGAGCTGCTCAGCTGCGAGGCCAGCACCACCGAGTGCACGAACGGCACCACGATGTCGTGCGAACCGGCCAGCACCAGCGCGGGGATGTTCCCCAGATGGTGCAGTGACGCGGTCTCGTCGAAGGCGATCAGCGAGCCGAGGAAGCTGGACATGGTGAGCAGCGGCGTGTCGTTCAGCATGGCGGTGGCGACCGCGACCATGCGCGGGTTCACCTTCTTGGTGCCGAATTGCGCCTCCCGGATGATCGGCTCGAAGATCCGGCGGGAGAACCGCTTCGAGGCCTGCATCACCCGGGGCGCGCGCACCACCGCGGTCTGTAGCGAGTTCACCGCGTACCGGTGCAGGAAACGGCCCAGGCCCACCTCGGTGATGCCGTTGGCGGCGCCGGCGATCAGGCCGACGCCGACCACGCGGGTGCCGATCGCCTCGGGAAACAGGCGGGCATAGGCGAGGCACACCATCGCGCCCATCGAGTGCCCGACCAGGACGACCGGGCCGGCCGAGGCGACCGCCCGCAGCACCGCGTCGAGATCCTGGCTGAGGTGATCGATGGTGTAGGTCGAGGGCGGAGCTACCCCGGATTCGCCGTGCCCGCGATGGTCGTAGAAGACCATCCGGGTGTCCGAAGTCCACCGGCTCAGCAGTTGATCGCGCAGGTAGGACCAGGAGTCGGTGCGCAGGCAGTGTCCGTGCACGAAAACCACGGTGAGTGGGGCGGTGTCGGCGCCGAAGGTTCGCACCGCGATCGGGACACCGTCGTCGGCCGATACCGTGACACGATGGCCGTCGTAATCGGCGGCCACCCGGGCGATGGGGGTGGACATGACTTCTCCTGTGGTGCGTCGACCCAGTCGGAGCTTCTTGCCCGGTTGTCGATATACATTGCCGCCCCGTTAGCTCTTCATACCTGCCGTTATGTACGCGTTGTGTAACTGACGCGGTAGATCGACATCGGAGAATCTAGGAAGCCGTAGGTCAGGCCCTAGATATGGCTAGATCTTCATGATCGATCGGAAACATCTGTCTATCAAGCGATCTCGGAAATGCCGTAGAGAGTCCTAGATATTGTTATCGAAGATGACAAGGGCCCTCGCGGCGAATGGCGAGAGCCCTTGTATCGAGAGTCTTCAGTTATCTAGCAAATATCCAATACGTTCGAATACTTGCCGATCGACCGGCTCAAGTGGTCGTCGTGCGGGTGGAAGGCAGGAACGGATTGAGCAGGTTGGGTTCGGTGGACGCGCCCATCTGCCACTCCGAGATCCACGGTCCGGTGCCTTCGCTCGGATCGAAGACGCCGCCCTCCAGCCAGGTGTAGCGGCCGTCGAGCACGCCACGGGTGACGGCGCGATCCTCGTCGTCGGTGTTGTCCCAGAGCGCGCCGAACAGCTTGCGCACCCGGACCCGGGACTGCTGGCAGAAGGCGTCGGCGAGCTCCGCGGCGGCCTTGCCCTCCGGTGCGTCGCGCAGCGCGTGCGCCCGCACCACCGCGGCCGACATGGCGAACAGTTCGGCGCCGATATCGACGATGCGGCCCAGGAAGTTCTGCCGGTACTCCAGATTCGCTTGCCACCGGCCCATGGCGTACATCAGCGAACGCGCCTGCTTGCGCGAGTTGCGTTCGATGAAGCGCAGATGCTTTGCCAGCGCGCCGAATTCGGCGTAGGTGGCGGGCACCGTGCCGGTGCCGACCGCGAGCTGCGGGAACCACTTGGCGTAGAAGCCGGTAGCGCCCACGGCGGCTTTCGCCTTGTCCTTGAACTCGGCATTGCGGTCCACCAGCGCGCCGGCGGCGGACATGTGCGCGTCGGCCATCTCGCGGGCGATGAGCAGCTTCATGATCTCGCTGGAGCCTTCGAAGATGCGATTGATCCGCAGATCGCGCACCAATTGCTCGGCGGCGACGGCTCTTTCACCGCGTGCGGCCAGCGACGCGGCCGTCTCGTAACCGCGTCCGCCGCGGATCTGGACGAGCTCATCGGCGATGGCACAACTCATTTCGCTGGCCCACAGCTTGGCCAGCGCGGCTTCGATGCGGATGTCGTTGCGGGCCTCGTCGCACATGGTGGCCGAAAGGTCCAGGGCCGCTTCGAGGGCGTAGGTGGTGGCGGCGATGAAGGCGATCTTCTCGCCGACCGCCGCGTGCTCGCCGACCGGCCGGCCCCACTGCACGCGCGCACCGCTCCACTCGCGGGCGATCTTCAGCGACCACTTCGCCGAGGCCGTGCACAGCGCGGGAATCGCCAGGCGGCCCGCGTTCAGGGTGGTGAGCGCGATCTTCAGGCCGTCGCCCTCGCGTCCGATGAGGTTGCGCTTGGGCACCCGGACGTCGTGCATCCGGGTGACGCCGTTCTCGATGCCGCGTAGCCCCATGAACGCGTTGCGCCGCTCCACGGTGATGCCGGGGGAGTCCGCCTCCACCACGAACGCGGAGATGCCGCCGCGATGGCCTTCGCTCTTGGGCACCCGCGCCATCACCACGAGCAGTTCCGCGACAACGCCATTGGTGGTCCACAGCTTGACGCCGTTGAGCACGTAGGCCTCGCCGTCCTCGGTCGGCGTCGCGGTGCTGGCCATGCGGGCCGGGTCGGAGCCGACATCGGGTTCGGTGAGCAGGAACGCGCTCACCGCGCCGGCGGCGCAGCGGGGGAGGAACTCGGCCTTCTGCTCATCGGTGCCGGCCAGCTTGAGCGGTTCGGGTACGCCGATGGACTGGTGCGCCGAGAGCAGCACGCCCAGGCTGGCATGGGCCGAACCGACCAGCATCAGCGCACGGTTGTAGCCGACCTGGGAAAGTCCCTGTCCGCCATAGGATTCCGGGATCTTCAGGCCGAAGCAGCCGAGTTCGGCCAGGCCTTTGACCACCTCGTCCGGGATGCGGGCCGATGCTTCGATCGCGGCGCCGTCGATGCTTTCGCAGAACGGGCGCAGCCGGGCCAGGTAGGCCGCGGTGCGCGCGGCGTCTTCGGCGTCGGGCTGGGGATAGGGGTGGATGAGGTCGAGCCGGAATCGTCCGAGAAACATCTCCTTCGCGAACGAGGGTTTGGCCCAGCTGGTTTCGCGAGATTCCTCGACGAGCGCGCGGGACTGTTCTTCGGTGGCGTCGACTTTGGCGGTGGTCGCCATGATGTCCTCCTTCGGAGGTGATCAGCGTCACATCCGAGTGTAGGAACTATGGTTACCCGCCGGTAGGCATATGGCCGAAAGATCTTGAAGGGTGCGATATCCGGTGCGGATCAGACGCTGCGCAGATAACGCCCGAAGTGCGGAACGGTGAAGCCGATGGTGCCGCGCTCGGCCGAGTAGATCAGGCCCTTCTTGATCAAACCGTCGCGCGCGGGGGACAGGGAGGCGGGTTTGCGGCCCAGCTCCTGCGCCACCGCCGAGGTCGCCACCGGGCCGTCGTCGCCCGCCAGATCGGCCATGGCGCGCATGTACTCGCGCTCGGCCGGTGTCGCGCGCTCGTAGCGTGAGCCGAAGAAGCCCACGGCCAGCTCCTCCTCCGCGGTCGGCGCGGCCACCTCGACGTCCTCGGCGGAGATCGGGCTCTCCGGCGCCTGATCCCAGGCCGCCTTGCCGTAGGCCTGCACGAAGTACGGATAGCCATCGGCTCTCTGGTACAACGCGTCCAGGGCTTCGTCGGTGAATTTCACCTCCTCGCGCTGGGCCGGCGCGATCAGGGCCTGATCCGCGGATTCCCGGTCCAGGCGGTCGATTCGGTGATAGCTGAACAGGCGCTCGGAGTAGCTCTTCGACGCCGAGAGCACCGCGGGCAGGTGCGGGAGCCCGGCGCCGACCACGATCAAAGGCGCGGCGTCCTGGCTCAATTCGTGGCAGGCGCCGCAGATGGCGGAGATGTCGGCGGGGCCCAGATCCTGCATCTCGTCGATGAAGATCGCGATACCGACGCCGATATCGCTGGCCAGGGCCGCCGCTTCCTTGAGCAGCTCCACCAGGTCGATCTCGATATCGCCGGAATCGGCGCGGCCGGAGATTGCCGGGACGTCGATACCGGGCTGCCAGCGGTCCCGCATGCCCTTGTCGGCGGTGGAACGTAGCGCGAAAGCCTTGAGGATGCCGAGGAAGTCGTCGACGCGCTCCGGATTGCGGTGCGCCATCGCGACCGCGCGAGTCGCCATGTGCAGCGCGGAGGAGAGCGGGCGGCGCAGTTCCTGATCGGGGCGGGCCTCGATTTTGCCGGTGCCCCAACTGCGATTGATGGCGGCGGAGCGAAGCTGGTTGAGCAGCACCGTTTTTCCGACGCCGCGCAATCCGGTGAGCATGACGCTGCGTTCCGGGCGACCGCGCGCGATGCGTTCCAGCACGATGTCGAAAGCGGTGAGTTGCTTATCGCGCCCGGCCAGTTCGGGTGGGCGCTGGCCGGCTCCGGGAGCATACGGATTCCGCACGGGGTCCATACTCTGACACCGTAGCGCTTGAAGTCCGTTTTCTCTCAGGCAATCTACGAACTCTCCTAGACGCGACAATTTTGTCCTTGCCATTGCCACGGAAGTCTTGCCCACCCGTCGCCCGACCACCGCCCCCCATTGAATCGCTGCGCGATGCTACTAACCTGGGGCGGTGTCCGAGGAAACCGTTCCCCATACGACTGCCGAGGTAGTCGAGTCCTGGCATGTGCCCGCAGGGGCCACCCAGGCGGAGCTGATCCGATCCAACATCCTGGTCGCGATCGAGCAGGGATACGACGATCCGCAATTGGTGGCGGATCTAGCGGTCGGACCGTTGGTGATGGCATTGGGCAAGCTCGAAGTCGGCTTGGCCGAAGCCCGCCGCCGGATCGCCGAACTCGAACGCGCGCTGGCCGAGCGGAACAGGTAACGGCGTGAGTTGCCCGGCGATATCGAGTTGTAACCCCCATAACGCTGCCGCTGGCAGCGTCCCGTCCTGGGGTTTTGCTGTCGCACAAGAACATGCGCAGGTGTGCGCTGGACAACATTGGGTATGCACCGTAATCTTCTCGTGACTTAGTGGAGTCTGTCGCTCGTAAGAGAAGCGGCGCCACGAAGTCACCACCGATCGGTCGTCGGGGCCTCGTGTCCCCGGTTGGTGGTGGAGTATGAAACGGAGACTCAGCTCGGTGGGTAGACACAGCTTGCAGCGGGAATCTCGGGTTCCGAAGTCCGTAAAGGGCGCCATCGTCATGGGCGCAATTGCTACGACCGGCGCGATGCCCGCCATTCAGGCGCAGGCCGCGACGATCAACGTCCCCGGTATCGGCGACTTCGATGTCCCGGTGCCGCAAGAGTTCGAGGCGCAGGCCCAGGATCTCGGCAAGCAGCTGGGTCAGGCGCTGTCCTCGGTTCCGCCGTCCTCTCTCGGCACCCTGCCCGATCCGGGCATGGCCCTCCCGTGGGATGCCCCGTCCTCCTCCCCGGCCGACATCGCGCTGGACGCCGCCAAGACCAAGGTCGGCGCCGCGTACTCCTGGGGTGCCTCGGGCCCGTACAACTTCGACTGCTCGGGTCTGGTCCAGTGGGCCTACAAGCAGGCCGGAATCGAACTGCCGCGCACCAGCTTCGAGCAGTCGCACGTCGGCGCGCCGGTGGCCTTCAAGAACCTACAGCCCGGCGACATCGTCATCACCAACGGCGGCGGCCACGTCGGCATCTACGCCGGCGACGGCAAGCTGCTCAACGCGGTCCAGTCCGGCACCCCGGTGTCCTACACCCAGCTGCGGCCCGACCAGGTCGTCACGGCACGCCGCGTCGTTTAATTTGTAGGGGTGCCCCCTACCGAACGGATTGCTCCCGTCCAGGCCCGCGTCGACGCGTGGACCTGGGCGGTGCGTCTTTTCAAGACCCGTTCAGCCGCCGCCGAGGCGTGCCGGGGCGGTCACGTCCGCGTCAACGGCGCCACGGCGAAGCCCGCCCAAACCGTGAAACTCGGTGATGAGATCCGGATCCGCGGCGGCGGTCTCGAACGCATCGTGATCGTGGAGCGCATTGTCACCAAGCGCGTCGGTCCTCCGGTCGCCGCGCAGTGCCTGATCGATCGCAGCCCGCCCCCGCCGCCGAAGGAAGTGCTCGCGAGTCTGCCGGTGCGCGACCGCGGCTCGGGCCGGCCCACCAAACGTGAGCGCCGCGAAACAGATCGGCTGCTGGGCCGGGCCGAATAGTTCTCCGGATTCACCTAGATCACCTACGGTGACAAGCGTGCCAGATTCCGATGGTTCCAGAGCCGGGCGGACACCAACCCTGTCGACCGTGCTGCGCTGCTGTGCGGCGCTGGCGGCGACACCGGGGCGACTGTTGCGGCCGCGGCAACCCGACACTGCGTTGCTGGCCGGCCTGACCTCGGCCGATGCGCCGCCTGCGACCAATACCGTCCGGCTCACCGTGCTCAACCAGGCGACCATGTCGGCACCGGAAACGATTGTTGCCGAAGGAGTGCGGAGCCTGCGGGAACTGCCGCTGACCATGGCCGCGTTCCTGATCGAGCACCCTCGAGCCCGGTTTCTGGTCGATCCGGCGCTGTGTTCGGGTGTGCACGACCGGGTGATCCCGGAAATGCCGTTCCCGATTCAGCTGCTGGTGGCGCCGGACAAGCCGGTGCTGGGTCTGGCCGACGCGCTCGCCGCGCGCGATATCGCGGGCGGTGACATCGATTTCGTGATCCCGACCCATCTGCACTGGGACCACGTTTCCGGCTTGCTCGACTTGCCGGCCTCGGTGCCGATGAAACTTCCTGCGGTGGAGCACGATTGGGCACTGGGTGGGCCGCACGCGCCGATCGGGGTAGCGCGTGGCCCGCTGCGCGAACGCACCTTCGACCTGTTCGAGCTGGACGGCCCGCCGGTGCTCACCTTCGCGCGCAGCAAAGATCTGTTCGGCGACGGATCCGTTGTGCTGGTGGATCTTTCCGGCCATACGCCCGGCAGCATCGGAGTCCTGCTCGCTGTGGACGATGGGACCCGGGTGCTGCTGGCCGGTGACTCCGTCTGGAGCAAACTGCAGATCGAACTGCTGCGAGAGAAGGCCCCGATGCCGGGTCTGCTCTTCGACAACAACCGGGACGCGGCGTTCGCCACCATCCACCGGCTGCACGCGCTACCGCCCGGCATCGAGGTGATCGCGGGCCACGACCTGGCCGCCGTCACCGCGCGCGCCGCCAAGAATTAACTGCGCGCCGCGACCCCGAGGCCCGCGGGCACCGAGCGATGGATCGGCGTCCAATCCAGCTCGCGCCGGGCCTTTTCGGCCGACACCCGCATCGAGGTGTCGGACATGAGGCAGGCCAGGTAGGGCACCGTCAGCCGGATCAGCCAGGTGGGCATGGCCAGTGCGCGCGGTGTGTGGTGCGCGGCGGCGACCGCGTCCACGAACTGCCGCCAGGTGATCGGCACGTCGTCGACGATGTTGTAAGCCTGTCCGCCGCGCCCGTTTTCGAGCGCGGCGACGGTCGCCTCGACCGCGTCGGCGATGTGGACCCAGCTGGCGAACCCGCCGCCGCCCATCGGAATGACCGGGGTGCGCTTGCGCATCAGGTCGGCGAACATGTCACTGAATGCCCGCGGGCCGTAGAAGAGGCCGTAGCGCAACGCGATTCCCTCGATCTCGGCCGCGAACACCTGCTCTTCGGTGGCGCGGCAGCCCGCGAGCACCGGGTCGGCGTAGCTGCCGGTTTCTACACCGAAGGGGTCGTCCTCGGTGAGCCGCTTGTCCCCGTGATCGAAGTATCCGTACCCGGTGATCAGGGACTGGGTGATGAACCGGTGTGCGCCGACCACCTCTGCCGCCGCCAATAGGTGCGCGGTTCCCCTGTCCCGCAACGCGTTTGTCGGGTCGTCGGCGGTCAGCTTGCGGCCTACGCCCTTCAGGGCTGTCGCTTCGTGCAGCACGGCATCGGCACGGAGTCCCCGCACCGCCCGCAACAATCCGTCCCGATCCATCACGTCGGCGGTCACCGGCTCGCCGCCCAATTCCCGGATCAGTCCGTGGCTTTCGGGCTTGCGCGCCAGCGCCAGCACCTGGTGACCGCGTCCGGTCAGCGCCGCGATCAGTGGCTGCCCGATCGCTCCGGTCGCACCGGCAAGAAGAACTCGCATCGTCCCATCTCCTGTTCGTCGCTTGTACCCCTTGGACGAGACAGCGCGCGACGATGTGATGCGGAGTGACACAGCACACGACGCCGACACAGCCGCTGACCGTGCTTGCCGGGTTCCGGCGGCCACCCGGGGAAGAATCCGTGCTGACTGCCACCCGCCCGAAGGAGCCGGATTTGGGAGAGTTCGTCGCATACAGCCCGCAGGAACTGCGTCAGCATGCCCTGCGCCAGCGTGACCCGGAGTTCACCACGTGGCTCGCCGCGATGGACGAGGACCTGGAGCGACTGGCCCTCGACGAGGTGCCGGAACTCGGTGCGCGACCCTGGGGGCCGGACCGGCTGCCGATTTTGGAACAGGCGCTGCTGCGCCACTTCCCGACCGGTGGATTGGCGCCGACGGTGGCGCAATACAGCCTGTTCGAGCGGTTCGCCCGCGGTGTCGGGCACATCTTCGCCAGCAACCTGGACGGTAACTGGGTGTATGCGACACCGATCGTCGCGCCCGGCGCACCGGCCCATCCGGTGGTCGAAGTTCCGCCGTTGCCGGTCTGGATAGATCCCGGCGCGTTCCTGGGTGAGGCGCTGACCCGGCGCAGCGGCACGATTTTCGAATCCGCCTACGAGGTGGCGGCCACCGAGCACCGGCACTGGATTGCCGCGGGCAGCCCCGACCCGGAGCAGTGGGCGCGGACCCACTGACCCCGGGGTTCGTCACTCGTATTCGGTGCCGCCGTCACGGAGCAGGTACGCGTTGGACACGATCTTCCCGATGGCGCGGCCGGCCAGGATCGGTGCGTACCGCTCGACGGCGGGCCGGACCACCAGGCCCTCCCGGATGTTCGCACCGGTACCGGTGACGGCTTCCTTGCCCTCGGCGAGTTCGAGCAGGACCTCGGCGTCGTACGGGCCCTCGTACAGCACCGGTACGCGGGGCACCGAGATGCCGAGATCGCCTAGTGCGGCATCGATTTCGGCATGGCTGAGCCACCGCACCGGTTCCGGTTCCGGATCGATCGCGATGTCGAACAGCGCATAGCCGAGGGTCTCGTCGTGCGCGGCGGCAGCGCCGTAGTGCAGGTCCTGCACGCCCTGGCCGTACACCTCGCCGAAGAACGCGACCCGCGCGAGACCCATTGCGGCACTGAGCTTCCGAGCCGCTTCGAGCAAGCCGTGCCGGTGCACCGCGCGCCAGTACAGGTTGCCCTCGGCAGCCACCAGCGCCAGCGACTGGCCACCGACGCCCTTGGAGGACACCTGAACTCGGTCGCCTGCGCGGAGGTAGGTCATGAGGCAGGCGCTGCCGTGGATCTTCTCGGTGGCGACCACCGCTTCGCCCGGTTCGAAGATCCCCGGGTACCGCTTGATGTTTTCCACATCGATCCACCGGATCAGCTCCGGGGCGGACTCCACCTGCCCGGACATGGCGACCGGAATCGGCGGCACCCACTTGATGACCCCGAGCAACTCGGCGAAGTCCGTCCGCTCGGCCTCGGCCCGGGCCAGATCGACGCCGTCCAGTGCCGCGGGCCGGCACACGATGCCCTGCGACACCTCACCGCGCAGCCGCACCGTCTTCACCCGATTGCGTTGTGCGCCCGCCAGTTTCCCGGTCAGCCCGAGCTCCTCGATCAGCGCCTCGGGCAGGATCGCCTGCTCCGGGATGTACAGCGCGTAATCGCCGGTCGCGAACTCCCCTTTGGCGACCACGGCGCGATACAACCCGACCTGGGCCAGCTCGAGCCGGTCGGCATTGGCATGCGGGTGGACAACCAGCTTTTCGACAGTGACGGACAAAGTAGACATGGACATCCCCTCCAGAAGATCGCGCCAGCCTACGTCCGCACCGTTCCCGCGGTCGAAGGATTTTCCGCCGCATCCAGCGCGAAGGGGTGCCCGCGCCGCAGCGCGAACACCCCTGTCCTGCCTATCGGTTCGTCAGTTGGCGCACGCCGAGATCAGGATCTCGGCGGTCTTGGGCGCCGCGCTACCGAAGTTCGGGAACGGCGGATCGAGCGGCCCGAGATTGCGGATCGCGGTCAGTTCGGCGAGCCGAAGGGTGGGGCCGTAGCCCTCGATCCACTCGTTGTCGGAATTCACCGCGATAGCGGCACACTCGTCCTGGAAGCGCACGACGATGACGCAGTCGGCGCTGCCGCACTCCTCCAGCGCCCTGGCATCCGACGCCGCCCAGTCCGGGTAGTTCGCGCCCCATCCGGAGTCGCCGTTCCGCTCGTTCAACGCGAACGAGCCGTACAAACTCCCGTCCGGCCCCGGCTCGGCCTGTGCCGCACCGGCCCCGGCCGTAGCCAGCGCGATCGTGGCGACCGCAACCAGGGCTGCTTTGCGCGACAATGACATTCAGTACTCCCACTGCAGAAGAAATCCCGACCCGGCCGAGATCTTTACCGAGACATCCGATTTGTCCAAATAACGCATACCGATCGGTATGTAAGACCTGGTCGGGGCTCAATGGCAGCTTCGTACTGAAAGATTCATTCGGCAGTCGTCAGGCGACGAAGTCGGCCAGGCGCGCCTTGATGAGGGCTTCCGCCTCGGTGACCATCCGCTCGATGAGCTCGGCACAGGTGGGGATGTCGTGGATGAGACCCTGCGCCAGGCCGGCCGACCAGATACCGGCGTCGAGGTCGCCGTCCTCGAAGACGCGACGGCCGCGCGCACCGGAAACCAGTTCCCGGACATCGTCGAAGGTGCCGCCGGACTTCTCGATCTCGACGACCTTGCGGCTGATCTCGTTGTCCGCGACCCGAGCGGTATTGCGCATGGTGCGGAAGATGAGCTGGGTGTCGAGCTCGCTGTTGGCGACGATTTGTTCCTTGACCTTCTGATCGATCGAGGACTCCTGGGTGCACAGGAAGCGAGTGCCCATATTCACACCGTCGGCGCCGAGCGCGAGCGCCGCGACCAGGCCGCGGGCGTCGGCGATGCCACCGGAGGCGACCATCGGGATGTCCAGCGCGCGGGCCGCGGCGGGGATCAGGATGAGCCCCGGGATGTCGTCCTCGCCGGGGTGGCCGGCGCATTCGAAGCCGTCGATGCTGACGCCGTCGACGCCGATCTTCTGCGCCTTGAGGGCGTGCCGGACGCTGGTGCACTTGTGTAGCACCTTGATCCCCGCTTCGCGGTAGTACGGCAGGAACGGCTCCGGGTTGCTGCCCGCGGTTTCCACGATCTTGATGCCGCTGTCGATGATGGCCTGCACGTATTCGGCGTACGGCGGCGGGTTGATCGACGGCAGGATGGTGACGTTCACGCCGAACGGCTTGTCGGTGAGTTCCCGGGTGCGCGCGATTTCCTTGCGCAGGTCCTCGGGGGTGGGCTGGGTGAGCGCGGTGATGAAACCGAGGCCGCCGGCGTTCGCGACGGCGGCGACGAGTTCGGCGCGGCCGACCCACATCATGCCGCCCTGCACGATCGGGTGCTCCACCCCGAAGGTCTCGGTGAACCTGGTACGCAGCATCGACGCTCTCCTGTATGTCTGTCGGACTTCGGCCTTGATGGTGACACGAGAGTCGCTTGGTATACAAGCAGGAAGTGAGCCGTGATTCGCTATAAAACGATCGACTACCTGGATTTCCCGCACATAGATTCGCTCTTGCCGCTGAATTAAGTTAGTTGTTATTCTCGTCTCAGTCGGCCCCGACGGTGTGGGCCGCCGGCGAGGAGCTCAACTCATGACCAACGGTGCCCAAGCGCTCGACGAGCCGATTCGTTCGCGGCGCAACCACTGGAACAACCAGCTCGCGACGCACGCGCTGATGCGCCCCGCCGCGGTCGCGCTGCGGTTCCGGGGGCAGGACACCACCTGGGCGCAGCTGCACGAGCGGTCGCAGAAGTTCGCCGACGCGCTGGCCCGCCGCGGCGTCGGCTTCGGGGACCGGGTGCTGTTGCTGGCGCTGAACTACCCCGAATACCTGGAGGCCGTGTTCGGCATCAACGCGCTCGGCGCGATCGCGGTGCCGGTGAACTTCCGGCTCACCCCGCCCGAGGTCGCCTACATCGTCGGCGACAGTGGCGCGAAGGCGATCGTCACCGACACGGTGCTGCAGCCGCTGGCCACCGCGGTGCAGGCGCAGGCGCCCACGCTGGCGACCTGCGTCGTCATCAACGGCAAGTCCGGCGAGGGCGTACTGGGCTTCGATGAGCTGCTCGAAGAGGGCGGCGCGGCGCACACCCCGCTCGACATTCCCGAAGACACCCCGAGCCTGATCATGTACACCTCGGGCACCACCGGCAGCCCCAAGGGCGCGGTGCTCTCGCACGCGAACATGAACGCCCAGGCGCTGACCTGTATCCGGGCCATGGAGATCACGCCCGACTCGGTCGGCTTCTGTACCTCGCCGCTGTTTCACATCGCCGGATTGGGCAGTCTCGCACCGTATTTCATGCTCGGCGGCAAGACCATCCTGCATCCGCTGGGCGCCTTCGACGCGACCGAATACCTGGACGCGGTGGAACGCGAAGGGGCCACCACGGCGTTCTGCGTGCCCGCGCAGTGGCAGCTGATCTGCGACGAGCCGACCGTCAAGCAGCGCAAGCTGGCGCTGAAGATGCTGAGCTGGGGCGCGGCGCCCGCCTCGGACACCGTGCTGCAGGCCATGGCCGACTGCTTCCCGGAGGCGCAGAACGTCGCGGTGTTCGGGCAGACCGAGATGTCGCCCATCACCTGCGTTCTGGAGGGCAAGGACGCGATCACGAAGCTAGGCTCGGTCGGCAAGCCCATCCCCACCATCCAGACCCGGATCGTCGACGACGAGATGAACGATGTCGCGCCCGGCGAGATCGGCGAAATCGTCTACCGCGGACCGACTCTCATGCAGGGCTACTGGAACAAGCCGGAAGCGACGGCGGAGGCCTTCGCGGGCGGGTGGTTCCACTCCGGTGACCTGGTGCGTCAGGACGCGGACGGTTTCGTCTACGTCGTCGATCGCAAGAAGGACATGATCATCTCCGGCGGTGAGAACATCTACTGCGCCGAGGTGGAGAACGTGCTGTTCGCGCACCCGAAGATCCGCGAGGCCGCGGTGATCGGGCGCGCGCACGAGAAATGGGGCGAGGTGCCGGTCGCGGTGGTCGCGCTCACCGACCCCGCGGCGGAGCTGACCATCGCGGAACTGGAACCGTTCCTCAACGAGAACCTGGCCCGCTACAAGCACCCGAAAGACCTGGTCGTGATCCCGGAACTGCCCCGCAACGCCAGCGGCAAGGTAGTCAAAGTACAGCTCCGCAAGGATTATTCGGCCTGAACCGTGCGCCGCCGGTGCGGATGCTTCATGATCGGCCCATGGCTACTCCCCGCATCCGCGCCGCCGTGCTCGGACTGCACTGGCAGGTGAATGTGATTCGGCCCGAGGGCTTCTTCGGGCCGATGCTGGCGGCCCCCGTCGCACGCAGCGGGGTGGTGCGCCGGGCCGTCGGCTTCCACGCGGGCGCCCTCGATGCCGGGGTGCCGGTGGTGTTCACTCGCTTCACCATCCCGATCGGGGAGGGCGAGCTGGTCCGCAACACCGGTTTCATGCGCTCGGTCGCGGCCGGGCAGACCGATTTCCGCCCGGGATCGGCTGGGGCGCAGACTATTCCGGAGATGGCCGGGCGGTACACGGTGGCCTTCGAAAACCAGAAGCTGTCCGGTCTGGCCGGTAGCAAGATCGTCGAATGGCTCACCGAACACGAGGTCGACACTCTTTTTCTGACCGGCGTGGCCACCAATCTCACGGTCGAGCAGACGGCGCGCCACGGCACCGATCTCGGGTTCACCGTGCACGTCGTCACCGACTGCGTCACCGCCGCCACCTCGGAGGCGCACGCCGCGTCCCTGGCCAACCTGGAGCTGGTCACCGCGGGCAGTCTCACCTCGGCGGTGGCGCTGGAGTTGTTGCGCCGCCGCTGAGTTCAGCGCAGCTGGGCGCGAAGCCCGGGTTCGACCAGCTGATTCAGGCGCCGGTACGCCTCGCGCGGGGGAGTCGGCGGATCGTCTTGCGCGATCGCCCCGAGCAGCCCGACCACGCCCCAGGACAGGAACGTCACCGTGGCGGCCAGCTCGGCCTTGTCCAGATCGAGGCGATCCGCCAGTCGTTCGCTGAGTATCTCGGCCAGCACCGCCTGGTAGGCGCGCAACAGCTCGCCGCTGCTCTTGCGGCCCAGCCAGGCTCGGTACACATCGGAGTATTCGGCGGTCAGCCAGAAGATGGTGTACATCGGCGCGAGCGGATCGGACTCCGGCGGTGCCCAATCGGCATGCGGCGCACTGCGTTCGGCCGCACTCAGGGCCGTTCGCAGGAACTCGGTGCTGCTCACCACCAGTAGATCGTCTTTGTCGCGGAAGTGCGCGTAGAACGTGGATCGTCCGACATCGGCGCGTTCGAGGATGTCGCGCACCGTGATTCGGTCGTACCCGCGCTCGAGCATCAGCTCGATCAACGCCCGGTGCAGCAGCTGCCTGGTCCGGCGGACGCGGCGATCCGCGCTCTCGTTCATATCGTCTCCCGAAGCCGGACAATACCCGGCAAGGTGTCCGGAAACGAACTGTTTGCCGCGCATTGTTCCTGGTAGATACCGCCTTACCCGCTGACCATAAAGCTATGAACGAATCCACGACGCACTCCGCGAACCCTGCCGACGAGGTCGGCATCCTGCTCACCAATCCGCGCAGCTACCTGATCTTCCGCTCGGTGTTCATGCTCGGCCGCAGCACCTCGCTCAACCGTAAATTGGCGGTCCTGAGCGGTGTACGGCCGGGCAACCGTGTGGCCGACATCGGTTGCGGGCCGGGCGATCTGGTACGTCACCTCGCCCAGCGCACCGGTGCCGAAGGATCGGTGACCGGCGTAGATCCTTCCCCGGAGATGATCGCCTACTCGACCACTCACTCCGCGCACCTGCCCAACTGCACCTTCGAACTCGCTCCGGCCCAGCAACTCCCACTGCCCGATGCCAGTCTCGACGTGCTGACCTGCACCTTCGTCATGCATCACATCCCGGAAGCGCATCGGCCCGCCGCGGTGGCCCAGATGTTTCGGGTGCTGCGGCCCGGCGGCCGAATCCTGCTCGCCGACACCCATCCGCGCGGCCTCGTCCTGCCGGCACTGATCCGCGCGATGGGCCGCTCGGCCGGGCGCAAGACCCACGATCACGCCGCGATCGGCCCGGACGCCGATCCGGTGGCCGCGGTCGACATCCGCCGCTACCGGGACCTGCTGCGGCAGACCGGCTTCCGGGACATCGAGTTCACCGCGGTACGGCCGATCACCGGTGCCCTGCTCGCCGTCAAACCGGACTAGATCAGGTTGCGTGACGTCATCCAGCGCATGGTGAACCAACCGCAGAAGACCGGCAGCCAGCAGGTCAGGACGCGATAGAGCAGGACGCTGGGGACGGCGATGGCCGGAGGCAGGCCGAACGCGGCGAGGCCGCCGATCAGGGCGGCCTCGACCGCGCCGACGCCGCCGGGGGTGGGCGCGGCCGAGGCGAGGGTGCCGCCGATCATGGTGACAATGGTGACGGTGACGAAGTTGGCGCCGCCGCCGAAGGCCTGAACGCTGGCCCACAGCGCGCCGGCCATGCCGAGGGTGATGGCGGCCGAGCCGAGCACGATGATGGCGAACCGCCTCGGGTCGCGGGCCAGATCACCGAGTTCGCCCAGTACCTCCTGCAACTGCGGGCGCACCGAATTGTTGAGCCAGCGGCGCAGTTTGGGGACGAACATGAAGGTCCCGATGACGCCGACGCCGACACCGGCGGCCAGATACAGCACGGTCGCGTCGGGTACGAAATGCGAGAGATTCGTCGAGGTGCCCGCCACCACGCTGAACAACAGCAGCAGCGAGAGGTGGGTGATGATCTGCACGGCCTGCTGCAAGGCCACCGCCGCGGTCGCGCGCACCGCCCCGAGCCCGCTCTTCTGCAGGAACCGCACACTGAGCGCGAGGCCGCCGACGCGCGCCGGCGTGGTGGTGGCGGCGAAGGTGTTGGCGATCTGCATGATCACCAGGTTCGGGAACGACGCCAGCCCGGAAGCGCAGGCCCAGAGTGCCGCCGCCGCACCGATATAGGTCAGCAGCGAGACACCCAGCCCGGCCAGTGCCCACCACCAGTTCGCCGTTTTCAACTGGGTGAAGAAGGTCGGCACCTGGCTGATGAACGGATACGCGACATAGACCAGGCCGATCAGCAGTGCCAGCTGAATGATCTGCTTGCGGCTGAACCGGGTGATCTGATCGGCTTCGATCTTGTCCTTGCCGGTTTGCTCGCGCACCTCGTCCCGGGTCCCGGCGAGTACGGACTTCCACTCGGGGATCGACTTGCGGATCCCGGAGGGCATGGCGGACTTGGTGAGTCGCGGTGAGGCGGTCAGCACCGGCTCCTCGCCGAGCGCGTCGATCGCCGCCCGCACCGCGGTTTCCTTGCCGAAGACCGCGGAGCTGAGCACCAGCAGCTGGGCGATATCCGATTTCTGCTGCACCTCGGAGGCGCCGAACTCGGCATTGCCGAAACCGGCGAAGCGGGTGATGCCGTCGTCAGCGAGCCGGACCTCTTCGGGCCGCAGGTCGCCGTGCGACACCTGGCCACTGTGCAGGCCCTGCAGCGATCTCCACACACTGGGCAGGTCCTCGGCGGTCAGTTCGCTCAGCGGCTTGCCGCGGGGGATGGTGTGCGCGTACAGCATCCAGCCGCGATCGAGCGCAGCGACCGCGATGGTGTCCTGGGCGGCCAGGCCCAGATCGCCGACCGCGACGGCCATCAGCGCGCGATGCTCGACGGCGCGATGCATGGACCCGTGCAGGGCCGCGGTTTCGCCGCGCCGGATGGTCAGCCACCGGAACAGCATTCGGATCGCGCCGTGACTGCGCTGATCCTTGCCGTACAGCTCGACATTCAGGTCACCTTCGTCGCCGACGGTGGCGGCGGCCAGTACCAGGGGACCGGGCCCGGCCGGGCGCACCACCCGGAACGCGGTGACGGTGTGCCCGCGCTTGGCCAGCACCCGCACGGCGGCGTCCAGTGGCACCTCCAACGCCGGCGTGCCGACCAGCCACACCAGGACGGCGCCGACGAGCCAGCCGACCGCCAGCCCGAGCATGGCTCGGGCGGGCACCACGGTCGAGAGCACCAGGTGGATCGGTGCGAACAACAGCAGCAGGAACCACAGCCAGCGCCGCGGTGTCCGCGGCAGCCACGGGCTC
The DNA here is from genome assembly GCF_015355755.1 of Nocardia sp. XZ_19_385. Classification (NCBI taxonomy): domain Bacteria; kingdom Bacillati; phylum Actinomycetota; class Actinomycetes; order Mycobacteriales; family Nocardiaceae; genus Nocardia; species Nocardia sp. XZ_19_385. Next base: position 941,022 of record NZ_JACVEE010000002.1, on the reverse strand, counting down.
GACACCGTGAGCACCGCGGCGATCATGGCGATCCAGCGCGGGTCGTCGAGGAATTGGGACAGGAAGGTGTCCAGGCGATCCGGCACCTGCAGATGCCATTGCGGCGCGGACAATCCGGTGCCGGTAATCGAGAGCAGCAACCCGGCCAGTAGCGCCGCGGCCGCGTATCCGGCCAGCAGCTTCCACTGTCTGCCGATGATCAACTCGACCAGGATCGCGAACGGCAGGATCAGGATCAGCACGCCGTAGACGAGATAGACCAAATTCGACTGATCCGGCGTCAGGAAGCTGACGATATCGGAGACGGAGCTTTCCAGCGCCAGCCATTCCGGGCGGGTGATCACCGACGCGGCGATGATGATGCCCAGCCAGGCGGCGGCCAGCACGACGCGAACTATGTCGGTGGTCCGCCTGGTCAGGGGCTGCAGCAGGCTGCCCGTGACCGGGATGTCCCGCCCGTCGACTCGCATGTCGTATCGGCACTTTCGGATCGAGTTGAGCTGCATCCTGCGCTGAGTGGCGGGCCACCCCGTGGTGAGTATGCAGCAGCCCGCCGGGACGTTCGGCGCCAACACGCCGACGTCCGCGCGGTGATCAGCCTGCCAGAACCGCACCCGCCGGTCGCAGTCCGGGAGACATCTTCGGCGCGACCGCGGGTATGCGCCCTTGAAGAACTCTTCCTTACCATCGACGATCAGGGAGGGTAGGCAATCCAGGGAGGAAGTTATGGCAGTGCAGGACAAGGACTTACAGGGCAAGACGGTGGTCATCACCGGCGCCAGCAACGGGATCGGCGCGGTGGCGGCCGAGCGGCTGGCCGAGCGCGGTGCGACGGTCGCGGTCGTCGGGCGCAATCCGGAGCGGACCGCGCAGGTCGCCGACAAGATCGGTGCGGCGCATTTTCTCGCGGATTTCGCCCGGCTCGACGACGTGCGCAAGCTCGCCGATCAACTGCTGGGGCGTTTTCCCCAGATCGACGTCCTGGTCAATAACGCGGGCGGCTCCTGGGCCGAACGCGCCGTCACCGCCGACGGTAACGAACGGACCTTCCAGGTCAACCATCTCGGCGGCTTCCTGCTGACCGCGCTCCTGCTGGAACGCCTGCAAGCCGCTCCGCAGCCGCGGGTCATCAACACCTCGAGCGTGACCTATCGGACCGCGAAACTGAACCTGGACACCGCGAACGCGCCCACCGGCTCGTTCTCGATGCTCGGCTCCTACGCCGGCTCCAAGCTGGCCAATATCGTGTTCACCCGGGAGCTGGCGCGCCGCACCGCGAGCACCGCGCTGGTCACCGCCGCGTTCCATCCGGGTGCGGTCGCCACCAATGTGTACGACAACATTCCGTTCGGGGTCGGCGCGCTCATCCGCTCGCCGCTGTCGCGGCCGTTCTTCATCCGGCCCGAGAAGGGCGCCGAACCGATGGTGCACCTGGTGACCACTCCGGATGCCGCGGCGATCAACGGCAAGTACTTCCACCGGTTCAAGGAAGAGCCGCCGAGCGTCAAGCAGGCGGTGGATCCCGCTTTCGCCGAGCAGCTCTGGGACCTGTCCGAGCAGCTGACCGGGGTGAGCTACCAGCGCTGACGCGCCGTCAGGCGGGCAGGGCGTGCCTGCCCGCCGGCGGTTCCCCGGATTCGAAATCGACGTCGAAGACGCCGCCGGTCATATCGCCGTTGTCGAGTTCGAAGATGGCGCGCAGCACGTTCTCGATCGGCACGACACCCGGAAAACTGTTGGGCGTGATGGCATTCACGCGGATCCCGAATTCGGTGAACTCGGCGGCCATATGCCGGGTCAGATGGTTCAGCGCGGCCTTGGACGCCGCGTGCAGCGCCTGCCCGCCGGGGAAGACCTCGGTGCCGTAGACGCAGGAGACATTGACGATATTGCGGTTCCAGGTCTGGTTCCCGGCGCGGTCGTGCAGCCAGCTGCGCTGCGCTAGGCGGGTTGAAAGGCGCAGGGGCACACCGACGTTGGTGCGGAAGGTGCGATCGAAATCGTCGAGTGCGGCGTCGCCGTCGACGAGCCCGTAGAGATGGGTGGGAATGTGCACCGCGTTGTTGACCAGCAGGTCCACCTGGCCGAACCGGGCCAGCGCCAGGTCCACGACCCGCTCCACCTCGCCCGGCTCCGTCAGGTCGGCCCTGATCAGATGGACGCGCGAATCGTTCTCCGGCACAGCGCCGTCCGGCTGGAACGGGTCGATGAACCATTCGTGCTGGGAGGGCGCCGAGGGCACCCGCTCGCGATGTACCGCGACGATGTCGTATTCGGTATAGAGGCGGCGGCAGAATTCGTCGCCGAGCTGACCGCCCGCGCCGGTGAGCAGGCAGACGCGGCGTTCACCACTCGACAATGTGGTTCTCTCCCCAGCGCCGGACGGCCTCGGACTTCGGCCGGTGCAGCCACATCACCACGCAGTTGCGATCGTGGACGTTGTTGCCCGCGAAGGTGTGCCAGGACCGCGGCGTGCACTCGAAGATCACCATGGAGTTGTTCAGCGGCGGCACCAGCAGGTCGGGCTCCGGATCGTGACGGCCGTGCACATGCGCGAACAGCGCGGTCTCGCCGCCGTCGCCGGCGTTCCAATTCGGCTCGTTGGCGAGGTAGAACATGATCGCCACGCCGCGCACCAATTCGCGGGCGGCGACATCGGGTTCGCGTTCACCGTTCTGGATGTCGACGGTGTTGTCGGGGAGCCGGGTCTCATCCGGCGCGGGCGGTTCGCCGGGGAACCAGGCGGGCGCGAGGTCGCTGTGCGGCCAGCCGCGCGGGCTCTCCGGCGGGTGGTGGTGCACGCCCCCCTCGATGTCGCCGGTCCCGGGCACGCCGGCGACACCCGCGATCAGGTCGTGCCATTCCCGGGAGGTGAACAGCGCCAGCGGCCCACTCCGCAGCTTGTTCAGCGAGATCGAGTCGGCGCTGTAGTTCTCGTTGACCTCGTGGAATTCCGCCGGCCGTTCGCGGCGCACGCGCTGGTATTCGGCCGAGAGCCGCTGATAGAACTCGTCGACGAACACATCGCGGACATAGACGTGCGGAAACGGCGTGGCGCGGCGGACCCACCGCCGATGCGCGAACAGCTCGGTGAACCAGCCGGGCAGCGTGGTCGACGGACTTTCCATAACGCCGGTCAAGGTCACTCCCTCCCAAACGAACATCGCGATCCTATTGGGTCGGTGCCGGATTCGGCGTCCCGGTTAAGGAGAAATTGAGGCTGTACCGACAAAACTAGAACGTGTTACTGTCAATTCATGGTGCACCCGCCAGTCGATGCTGCCGCTGCCGCGCCACGGCGATACTCGCGGTATGCGGCAGTTTCGAGCGTTGCGGGCCGCAGCAAAACTGTAACCAGTTCCGCGAGGGAGACCAGCACGCCATGCGTACCGAAATCTGCGACCGGCTGGGGATCGAGTTCCCCATCTTCGCCTTCACTCACTGCCGCGACGTAGCCGCCGCGGTCAGCAATGCCGGTGGCATCGGCGTGCTCGGCGCGGTGGGCTTCACCGCCGAACAGCTCGAGGTCGAGCTGGCCTGGCTGGACGAGCACGTCACCGGCGTCTACGGCGTCGACTTGGTGATCCCGTCCAAGTACGAGGGTAAGGGCGTCGAGGGCCTGAGCCCCGAGGAACTGGAAGCCAAACTGGCGGAACTGGTTCCGCAGGGCCACCGGGATTTCGCCGAGAAACTGCTCAACGACCACGGCGTGCCGCATCTGCCCGAGGAGGAGCAGGTCACCCAGCTGCTCGGCTGGACCGCGACTACCGTCGCGCCGCAGATCGAAGTCATCCTCAAGCATCCCAAGGCGAAGCTGGTCGCGAACGCGCTGGGCACCCCGCCCGACGACGTGATCAAGCAGATCCAGGACTCCGGCCGCTTGATCGGCGCGCTGTGCGGTTCGGTCAAGCACGCGCTCAACCACAAGGCGGCGGGCCTGGACTTCGTCGTCTGCCAGGGCACCGAGGGCGGCGGGCACACCGGTGAGGTCTCCTCGATGGTGTTGTGGCCGCAGGTGGTCGACGCGATCGGCGAGCTGCCGCTGCTCGCCGCGGGCGGTGTCGGCAACGGCCGCCAGGTCGCCGCCGCGATGGCGATGGGCGCGGCCGGCGTGTGGACCGGTTCCATCTGGCTCACGGTCGAGGAGGCCAATGTGCCGCCTGCCCAGATGCAGAGCTATCTCGAGGCCTCCAGCAACGACACCGTGCGCTCCCGCGCCTGGACCGGTAAGCCGGCCCGCATGCTCAAGAACGACTGGACCGAAGCCTGGGAGGCGCCGGAGAACCCGAAGCCGCTGGGCATGCCGTTGCAGATGATGGTGGCGATCGATGGTGTCAAGCGCGGGCATCGCTACCCCGAGCAGGCCAAGGACGTGAACTTCAATCCGGTCGGCCAGGTCGTCGGCATGATGAACAAGGTCGAGCGTTCCGCCGATGTGGTCGCGCGCCTGATCCAGGAGTACGTCGACGCCTGCGACCGGTTGAACAAGCTCAACGACGCGCTGTAAGGCCGTAGCGCAGTTCGAAGTCCGGCACCGATGGTTGCCATAGGCTTGCCCGAAACCGGTAACGGCAGGGAGGTGAGCGGGCAGCGTGCACTCGGGACGGGTGAGGTCGTGGGTCGACGGGCGGTTCGGGGACCTTGCCGATTTCCTGTTGCGGCACTGGGACGCGGCGCGGGCGCCGTTGCCGCCCAAGCCGTCTCCGCTCGCGGAGCCACCGGTGTCGGCGGACCTGCTCGATCTGCTGCGCTGGCTCGGTGTCGCCCTGATCGGGGCTGGTGAGACCACTAACCGAGTGCAGTCGATGCTGGACGAACTGGCCCACCGCTACGGCGCGCAGGGCGTGCATTTCTTCGTCCTGCCGACCGGGGTCTTCGTGCGGATCCAGGACGCGAACGGTTCCGCGGTCGACATCCTGAGCGCCTCCGTGGATACCCTGCGGCTGGACCAGATCGCGGCGCTGTACCGGCTGTTGGATCGGGTGAAGGCGGAGCTGCCGCCGCCCACCGAGGTAACCAGGTCGTTGCAAGGCATCTTCGACTCGGAACCGCGCAACCCGGTGCTGCTGACCATGCTCGGGCAGGTGGTGCTCACCGTCGGGCTGGGGCTGATGCTCAACCCGGCCGCGCACGCGCTCGTCGGCTACTGCGTGCTCGGCGGGCTGGTCGGCGTGCTGGTGTGGCTCGCGCACCGGATCCCGCTGCTGTCACTGGCGCTGCCGGTCACCGCCGCGGCGCTGGTTTCGTGGGTGGCGTTCCGGTTCCCGGCGCAGCTGTCCGGCGGGCATCCCAGCCAGCTGCTGATCCCGGCGGTCGCCACCATGCTGCCCGGGGCCATGCTCACCAACGGCACCATCGAATTGGCCACCGGGTCCATGGTGGCCGGGGCGAGCCGGCTCATCTACGGCATGAATGTGCTGCTGCTGTTGTCCTTCGGACTGCTGATCGGGCTGGAAGGGCTTGGGCGGCACCCGGTCCCGGAATCCAGCGGGGTCGATCAGCTGGGCTGGTGGGCGCCGTTCCTGGGCGTGCTGCTGATCGGCATCGGGCATTCCTGGCGGGCCAGCGCGCCGCCGAAATCCCTGGGCTGGTTGCTGATCGTGCTCTATGTGACCTACGCGGCGCAGGCGCTGGGCGGGCACTTCTCCGGACAGGTGCTGGGTGCTTTCCTCGGCGGGCTGATCGCGGTCCCGGCCGCCTACCTGGTGCAGCGCCGCAAGAACGCGCCGCCGTCGCAGGTCGCGTTCCTGCCCGCGTTCTGGATGCTGGTGCCCGGCGGGATCGGGCTGACCGGGGTTTCGGACCTGATCGGGCAGTCCGATCCCAATGGGCTGCATGTGATCGTCTCGGCGCTGCTCACCGTGCTGTCCATCGCCCTGGGTGTGCTGGTCGGCTCGGGTCTGGTCGGGGATCAGCGACCGCGAATCAGCACGCTGCTGGACACTTTCCTGCCCGCCGGTCGCTCCTAGGCCGCGGCCCCATCGGCGGCGTAGCCGGGCAGCCATCGTTGCACCAGGCCGAGGAAAGGACCTTCCGCGTCCAGCTGCGCGCAGACACCGACAACCCCGGCGAATGTCCTTCCGAGCATGGCCAATTCGGGCCACTGCGCGGGCGCCTTGATCGCCATCGCGTTGTTCATCGACATGTTCTTCACGTCCAGTGCGCGAGCGGTGTGACCCTGCAACAGTTTTCGGCTGATGTGCAGGTTGTCGCCGTCGATCTGGGCGACGATCGGTGCGACCAGGCGTTGGATCGGTTCGATCTCCAGCTGCTGGCCCGGGCGCAGGAATCCGTTGTCCTGCAATGTCTTCGCCGCCGCGAGGTAGTCCTCGGCGACGGCGTGCCGGGCCAGTTCTCCGATGACTGCGGGAATGCCCTGCGGCAGTGCGATGGACGCACCGAAGTCGATGACGCCCAACCGGCCGTCATCGAGCAGCTGGAAATTGCCGGGATGGGGATCACAGTGCAGGTAGCCGACGCGCGCCGGTGAACTCAGGCCGAATTCGGCCAGCAGCAGTCCGGCGCTGTCGCGCTGCGCTTTCGAACCGCCGGTGATGATCTGCGCCAGCGGGGTGGCTTCCAGCCATTGGGTGACAAGCACTTTCGGGGCGCTCGCGATCACCTTCGGCACGAAGAATCGCGGGTCACCGTCGAAGGCCAGGGCGAAGCGCCGTTGATGCGCGGATTCGATGCGGTAGTCCAGCTCATCGGCGGTGCGGGCGATGAACTCGTCGATCAGGCCCTTGGCGTCCGCGCCCGGCATCAGCTTGGTGAAGGCGCCGGAGAACATCTGAAGCATCTTCAGATCCGACAGCAGCGCGGTATCCGCGCCCGGATACTGCACTTTCACCGCGACGGTGCGTCCGTCGTGCCAGACAGCGCGGTGCACCTGGCCGATGCTGGCCGCGGCGACCGGCTCGTCGTCGAACACGGAAAACCGGTCCCGCCAACGGGTTCCGAGCTGTTCGGTGAGCATGCGGTGCACCGATCGGGTGGACATCGGCGGCGCCTGCGACTGCAGTTTGACCAGCGCGGTGCGGTAGCGGTCGGCGAAGCGCGGCGGAATACTCGCCTCCGCGACGCTGAGCGCCTGCCCGAGCTTCATCGCGCCGCCCTTGAGTTCACCGAGCACAGCGAAGACCTCGTCGGCGGCTTTCTCGATCAGCGCGTCGTCGAGGTCGCCGCGGGAGGCGCCGGTGACCAGTGCCTTGCCGGTCGCGGTGACCCGGCGGGCCATGATGCCCATGGGCAGGCTCGCGAGCTTCGCCGATCGCGCAAAACCGGTGCGTCTGCTGCCTGCCATGGTGAACTCCCTTGTTCGGCCGTCACCCCACGGTATGGCGTCCCAGACAGTCGGTCAACCTGGCGTTCCCCTACGCGGTGGCCGCGTGCGCCTCTTCCGCTTCGCCGACGGCGCCGACGAGCTCGTTGAAGCGCGCGACGACCTTCTCGTGGTACATCCCGAACAGGTCCTCGAACAGCGCCAGTTGCGCCTCCGAGGGCCCCGACCCGGATTCCCACACCGCGATCAGCGCCCGCCATACCAGCACATGCAGGTCCGCGGCGCCGGCGAAGAAAGCTTCGATGGCTTCGGGTACTTCGAGCACCATGTCGCCGATGGAATTCAGGATCGCGCGCTGCATGCTCGAACCGATACTGGTCAGCAGGGTGCGCACCAGCGTGAGTTCGATATCGAGAATCCGGTGGAAATCCGGAACTTCGAGGCGCGCCAGCGCTTCCATCTCGTCGACGGCCGATTTCAATTCCGCCGATTCGATCTCCTGCGCGCTGCCGGTGTAAGCGAGCAGCGCCTCCATCACGATCCCGCGTTCGACTTCCACGATGTCGCGGAACATGTCGATCGCGACCTCGGGACTGGAAAAACGAAACAGATGCCGGTACACATCGATGCCGCCCGCCTCCCGGACGTCACGAATGGTGAACCCCTTGCCCCGGCGTGCTTCGACGAAACCGTAGGACTCCAGCCGCCCGAGAGTCAGCTGCGCGGTCGCGCGGTTCATCTGGAATTCCTCGGCGACCTGGCGGACCGAGGGCATCAAATCCCCTGGCTGATATTCCCCTGCGGCAACCCGGCGCGCCAATTCGTCGGCAACGTCGGCGACTACCGTTTGGGATCCCATCGATGCCACCTCTCAAGTCTGGGCCAATTATCCCAGACAGTCTAGGCCCTCTTGTGCCATACCGCACCTGCGGTAACACTGGTCAGCGCAGAGTGTGAGGTGATTCATGACTGGGCTGGGTTCTGGAAAGAAGCCGCCGGTACGGAGCTCGGTGCGCAGTGCCAAACTGGCGGCGTTGCCGGTGGCGTACGCGGGGCGGCAGGCCGCGGGGGTCGGTAAGCGGGTGCTCGGGCGTTCGTCGAGCGAGATCAATCGCGACATCCAATTGCGCACGGCCCAGCACATCTTCGAGGTATTGGGTGAGCTGAAGGGGTGTGCGGCCAAACTCGGGCAGCTGCTGGCGATCTATGGTCTGGCGTTGCCGCGCGAGGTGGCCGAGCCGTACACAGTCGCGCTGAGCCAGCTGCAGGATTCGGCCCCGGCCATGCTGCCGGCGATGGTGCACGCGACCATGGCCGAGCACCTGGGCGCGGATTGGCGCTGGCATTTCCAGGAATTCGACGATCGCCGCGCCGCCGCCGCGTCCATCGGGCAGGTGCATCGCGCGGTGTGGCAGGACGGCCGCCGGGTCGCGGTAAAGATCATGTACCCCGGTGCGCGGGCCGCGATCGAAGGCGATCTGGTGCAGTTGCGCCGTATTTCCATGCTGGCCACGGTGTTTCTCTCCGGCGCCGACGTGAAGGGCGTGACCGAGGCGATCTGCGACGGCGTGCGGGCCGAACTCGATTACGCCGCCGAGGCCGAGCATCAGCGTGCGTTCGCCGCCGCCTATGCCGACGATCCCGATTTCTGCATCCCGAATGTGGTGGCGCAGCGCGGCGATGTGCTGATCACCGAATGGCTCGACGGCACGCCGCTGACCCGGGTGCTCGCGAACGGCAGCCAGGACGAACGGGATCGGCTGGGCATGCTCATGCTGCGTTTCGTGTTGTCCGGGTGGGCTCGCGACGGACTGCTCTATGCCGATCCGCACCCCGGGAATTTCCGGGTGCTGCCCGACGGACGGCTCGGCATCGTCGATTTCGGCGCCTGCTGCCCGTGGCCGCCCGCGGGTTTCGACGAGCTCGCGTTGGATTACTGCACCGCGATTTTCAAAGGCGGGCCGAAAGATCTGGAGCTGGCCGCGCGCCGGCACGGATTCGTGGAATCGAGCCGGGTTTTCGATATCGACGCGTTGTTCAAGACGGTGCAGGCCGCCAGTGAGCCTTTTCGTCGTTCCAGATATCGACTGACCACCCCGTGGCTGCGCACCCAGGTCCAGCGGACGACGAAACTCGAATTGTCGAATGTGACAAGGCAATTGACCATGCCCGCCTATTTCACGCCGTTCGCCCGGTCGGCGCTGACCTTGATCGGGACGCTGTCGCAGCTGGAAACCGAAGGGCCGTATCGAGACGAGATCGTGCGCTGGCTACCGAAGCTGGAGGAAGCACTGGAGGCGCAGCCACGGAAGCCCAGCGGCCCTGTCGATTTGGCCGGTGTGCGGGAGCGGCGGGAGCAGGCCGAGGTCCGCCGAATCGGGTGATTCCCATCCGTCCCAGACAGTGCTACCGTCGATAGTGGACTACCAACGGAGGTAACCATGTCGACTGCACTGCAGCGCGCGGAGCGACCGGCGTCGGGCGAACGGCCCGACTACGACGTCGTGGTGATCGGGGCGGGTTTCGGCGGCATCGGCATGGGGGTGGAACTGCGCAAGGCCGGTATCCACAATTTCCTCATCGTCGACAAGAACAGCGATATCGGCGGCACCTGGCATGCCAACACCTATCCCGGTGTGGCCGTGGACATTCCGTCGGTCTACTACAGCTTCTCCTATGAGCCGCCCAAGCAGTGGTCGCGGATGTTCGCGCCGGGCGCGGAGGTGAAGGCGTATGCCGATCAGGTGGTCGACGCCTACGGGCTGCGTTCCCGAATCCGGTTGAACACCAAGGTGGTCGGCGGCGAATGGGACGAGCAGCAGCACCTGTGGCGCGGGCGCACCGACACCGGGGAGGTAGTCACCTCGCGGTTCGTGGTCGGTGCGGTCGGCGGGCTGGAGGTCCCCAAGCTGCCCGAGATCGAGGGCATCGGCAAGTTCGCGGGGAAAGTCGTGCACACCGCCGACTGGGACCACGACTACGACTACCGGGGTAAACAGATCGCGGTGATCGGGACGGGTGCGACCGCGCTGCAATTGATTCCGGAGCTGGCCGACGTCGCCTCCCGGCTGACGGTGTTCCAGCGCAGGCCGATTTGGGTGGTGCCGAAGGCCGATTTCCCGATCCCCGAACTGGCCAAGAACATCATGGTCAATGTGGGTCCGCTGCGCCGGGTGATCCGCGCCGCGGTGACCCTGGGCATCGACTTCGGCATCTCCGGTGTCGGAGTGTTCCACAGCTATATCCCGGGCGTCGTGAAACTGGCGCAGCGCGGCGGCGGCGCGCTCTACAAGGCACAATTGCCCGGAAATGACGCGCTGGCAGCACAATTGACGCCCGACTATGCGCCCGGGTGTAAGCGGCCCTCGGTGTCCAACCGGTATCTGCGGACCTTCACCGAAGAGCATGTCGAGCTGGTGACCGACCCGATCCAGAAGATCACCAAAACCGGGGTGGTGACCGCGGACGGGAAGCTCCGCAAGATCGATGTGCTGGTGTGCGCCACCGGATTCCGGGTCATGGAGAAGGGATTCACCCCGCCCTATCCGCTGGTCGGGCGGGACGGCGTGGAGCTGGGGGAGTTCTGGGATCGCGAGCGCTACCAGGCCTATCAGGGCGTCAGCGTGCCGCGATTCCCGAATATGTTCCTGATCACCGGGCCGTACGGGTTCGCGGCAGGCTCGTATCTCGCGATGATCGAGTGCACCAGCCGGCATGCGGCCCGGGCGATCAAGGAGGCGGGCCGCCGCGGGGCCACGGCGGTGGAGATCAAACAGGAACCGCACGACGCCTACTTCCGGAAGTGCCAGAAGCGGGGTGCGCAGACGATGTGGCTGTCGGACGCGTGCGCGGACTCCAACACCTATTACGTGAACTATCAGGGTGATCCGGCGCCGATCCGGCCGAGCACGCACTTCGAGATGTGGCTGGGCAATAAGTACTTCCCGTTCAGCCACTACTCCTTCACGGCGCGACCGGCTACGGCCGCCGCGCCGGTACAGCTGAAAACTGTAGGAGCGCAGCGATGACGAAGCTCTACGACCACGAGATCGTCGTCATCGGAGCGGGACCCGGCGGGATCGCGGCGGGGGTGAAGCTGATCCGCGCCGGGCTGGACGACTTCGTGATTCTGGAGCGCGCCGATGACGTCGGCGGCAGCTGGCACGAAAACCATTACCCCGGGCTCAGTGTCGATATCCCGGCGCTCGCCTATCAGTATTCGTTCGCGCGAAAAGCGGACTGGAGCCGGGTTTTTCCGCGCGGGGCCGAGGTGAAGGCGTACCACGTCGAGGTGGCGCGGCGGTTCGGTTTGTATCCGCACCTGCGCTTCGGCACCGAGGTGACGCGCCAGGAATGGGACGAGAACCGGCATGTCTGGCGTTTGCATCTCGCCGGCGGCGGGGAGGTCACCGCGCGATACGTGATCAGTGCGGTCGGCGCGTTCGTGAACCCCAAAGCGGATCCGGGCATTCCGGGGCTGCTGGACTACCACGGCAAGCTGCAGCGGCCCAGCGATTGGGATGACGACTACGACTATCGCGGCAAGCGGGTCGCGGTGATCGGGACCGGGGCCAGCTCGGTGCAGATCGTGCCCGCGCTGGCGCGTTCGATCGCGAGTCTGACGGTCTTCCAGCGCACGCCGGTGTGGTCGTTGCCCAAGCCCGATGCGCAGGTGCCCGCTGCCGTGCAGTCGATGCTCCGAATTCCGGGAGTACAGGCCGGGATTCACGGCGGGGTGCTGGTCGCGGTGGATCTGGTGTTGCGGGCGGGGGTGACCGCGCCGATGTGGCTGGTGCGTCCCGCGCTGCGCACCCTCGACAATGTCGCGATCGGTGCGTACCGGCGCTACCTGCGACGGGTGGTGCGGGATCCGGAAACGGCGGCGGCGCTCACCCCGAACTACGGTCCGATTGCCAAGCGCCCCACCATGTCCGGGTTCACCTTCGCTTTCAACCGGGACAATGTCGCGCTGGTCACCGACCCGATCCGGGCGATCACCGCGACCGGAATCGAAACCGGCGACGGCACCCGGCACGAGTTCGACATGATCGTGCTCGCCACCGGATACGAGGTCTTCTGCGACCCGGAGACCTATCGGCCCGGAATGATCGTGGGCACCAACGGCTTCGATCTCAGTGCGTTCTACAACGAACAAGGACTCCAGGCTTACCAGAGCGTCGCGCTACCGCGGCTGCCCAACCGCTGGATGCTGGTCGGGCCGTACTCGTGGACCGGTAGCGGCTGGCACGCCTTCGTCGAAATGACGGCGGACCACGCGGTGCGTGCCATCACCGAAGCCCGCCGTCGTCAGGCGACCAGGGTGGAGGTGCGCCAATCCGTGCACGATGCCTACCATCAGCGCATTCACCGCAGGGCGGCGTTCCTGCGCTATTACCTGGCCGAACTCAACGCGCACGTGCCGACCTATTACCGAAACTCGCAGGGCGACAGCACATATATCCGGCCATCGGGATTCTTCGAAGCGCGCCGCGGCAACCAGCGATTCCCGCTGGACGACTACGAATACACCTCACTGCAAGCCGTTTTGGTATCCGGGCGCAGTAATGGCAAGGCGACGACAACGGAGTCCGCGACAGCGTGAACTAGCGCGACAGCCACTCCCGCCAATGGGGCAACACCAGGGCGGCGAGGACGTCATACCCCGCGGCACCGGGATGCGCCCCATCCCCGTCGCGCACCTCACGCATCCACACTTCGCTGCCCAGAAGTGCCTGATGGACCTGGATATACGGCACCTCGGCCGACGCGCAGATCTCCGCGAACCGCTCATCGAGCTCGGCGGTCCGCGCGTTCTGCTCGGCGTCGCTGATCGGCGGCGGCGCGACCATCAACACCTGCCACGCTTGTGCGGCCGCCTGCTCGAGCAGTTTCGTGAGGTTGACCGCCGACCCTTCCGGATCGACCCGCGGCCCGCCGTTCTCGTGGGTGGTGTCGTTCACCCCGAACGACACCACCACGCGCGCATCGGTCCCGGCGAGCAGTCGCTGCTCGCATTCGGCGCCGAACCGGCTCAGCACATCCGCCGAGGTCTGGCGGCGCACCCCCAGGTTGTAGGCGGTGAGCTGGACACCGTCGGCGACCGCACGCTGCCCGAGCCGGCCCGCCCAGCCCAGCAGCAGCGGATCGCCGACTCCGGCCACGAAGGAATCCCCGACGAAACACACCCGCACATCACCGCTCACCAGGCCATCCTGGCAGTCGTTCGCGGCTCTGGCCAGCCGATTCTCGGGTGTCGGTGCTAGATCGCGTCTTCGAGCTCGGACAGTGCGTTTTCCAGGTGATCCAGAATCCGGTGCATATCCGGCACGCTGCGCCGGCACCCGACCAGACCGAAGTCCAGGTTCTCGGCGGTGGTGGTCAGGGTGATGTTCATGGCCTGCCCGTCGAACGGGATCGACATCGGATAGCTGGCGTCGAGCCGCGCGCCGTTGAAATACATCGGTTCGCGCGCACCCGGCACATTCGAGATGACAACGTTGAACGCCGGCGAGGTCCGCTGCACCAGGGCGGGCAGCAGCGACATCGCGATCGGGCTGAGCGTCAGCGCGGACAGCGCCATCGACTGGGTGCTGGACAGTTGCCGGTAGACGTTCTTGACGTCGTGCATCGATTCGCTGATCACCGCCAGCCGGGCCAGCGGGTCGACGACGTCGGTGCCCAGGTTGCACAGCGCGGCGCAGACCTTGTTGCCGCTGGTGTCGGTGTCGTCCTCGCCGCGCAGGTTCATCGGCACCATGGCGATCAAAGGCTTGTCCGGCAACGCGTCTCGTTCCAGCAGGTAGCTGCGCAGCGCACCGGAGGACATGGCCAGCACCACATCGTTGATGGTCTTTCCGCTCGCCTTCTTCACCTGCTTGATCCGCTCCAGCGGCCAGGACCGCACCGCGACGGTGCGCGCGCCGCCGATCGGCACATTGAGCATGGTGCGCGGCGCTTCGAACGGCAGGGTCAACTGCTGCTCCAGCAGCGCCGAGCGGGCGGCGCGCGCGAGCTTGGGGCCGAAGCTGGCGGCGGACATCAGGTTTCGTGCACCGTCGCCGAGCCGCGAGCTTTCGGGCTTCGGATCACGCTGGCGCTTCGGCAGATTCCAGGGCACACGGACTTCGCGCGCGGCTGGATCGCTGGTGAGGGTGCGTTGCATCAGACGCTGCGCGGCGACGCCGTCGATGAGTGCGTGGTGCATTTTCGTGTACAGAGCGAACCGGCCGTCGTTCAGCCCTTCGACCACGCGGATCTCCCACAGCGGACGATGCCGGTCCAGCAGCTGCCCGTGTAGTCGGGAGGCCAGATCCAGCAGCTGTGCGAACGTGCCGGGGCTGGGTAGCGCGGAACGTCTTACGTGATAGTCGAGTTCGACGTCGGGATCTTCGGACCAGCCCAGCTGCGGTGCTCCGAGCCAGGTGGCCGGCCGCTTCCGGAAGGTGGGGCTGATCGTCTGTTGCGCCAGCACTTTTTCGTAGACGGACCGGGCGAAATCGGGCCCGGCGTCCTCGGGCGCCTCGAAGAGTTGCAGGCCGCCCACGTGCATCGGGTGTTCCCGGGATTCGGCGAGCAGGAAAATGGCATCGATCGGTGAGAGTAACTCCATGGAGCGTCGCCCCCTGACGACAGTGGTGAAGTCTTGTGACGGATCGACCACGTTGTCGGACGAGCGATAGTCCAAAGTTACCCGGCCGGTAGGCCTCGTGTACGGCGAATTATCGTGGCTTGCAGCACAACACGTAAGCCTGCTCGAACCGCTCGCCGGGTCCGGGTTCCCGGACCATCCGCGCGAGTACCTCGAACCCGCTCTCGCGCAACAGCTCGGCAAGCCGTTCCGGCGACCAGCGGTACGCGCGAATCACCTTGTGATCGAACGGTTCCACCACTTCACAACCGTCCGTCGCCTGGAAGGCGAACAAGGCGTGCCCTCCCGTTCGGAGTACCCGATGAAACTCGGCCAACACCCCGGGAATCCGCTCGGGCGGCAGATGGATCATCGAATACCAGGCGACGAGGCCGTCGAGGGTGGCAGCACCGAAGTCGAGTTCCTCCATGCTGCCTTCGTCGAAACGCAGGTGCGGGAATTCGGTGCGCGCCATGGCGAGCAGGCGTCGGGAGAGGTCGATTCCGCGCACGTCCAGGCCCGATTCGGCCAGTTGCGCGGCGATGCGGCCCTGACCGCAACCGATATCGGCGACCGCGCCGCCGGAGCCGACCAGCGCGGCGAAGGCGGCCAGCATCGCGTCGTCGAACGGTGTGCCGTAGAGCGGCTGCCGCACCAGTTCGTCGTAGAGCTCGGCGATTTCGTCATAGGCCGCACCGATCGCGGCGATATCGTTCATCGGCGCTCATCATAGGCGCCGGGCGGTACCGGCACATCGGCACACGGGACCGCCACCGGGGCTTCGGTCTTGGGTTCGGCGCCGCGCGAGCGGGCGGTGCCGAGAATCGAACCGAGGATGACCAGCGGAAAGCCGATGGCCATGCCTGCGGTCAGCGGTTCGTTCAGCGCGGTGACACCGAGCAGGATCGCGACGGCCGGGTTGATGTAGGTGATCACGGTGGCGCGGGACGGGCCGACTTCGCTGATCAGGGCGAAGAATACGAGGAACGCCAGCGATGTGCAGAGGACTGCCAGGCCCAGCACCGACCAGCTGGCGTCGGCGGGGTAGTGATCGGGCCAGCGCAGCGCCGCCATCGGCGCGTAGATGATCGCGGCCAGGATCAGCGACGCGGTGACCACGCCCATCGGCGGCAGATCGGCCAGCGAGCGGGTGATGATGATCGGCCCGAGCGCGTAACCGATGGCGGTCAGTCCGATCGCGCCGATCGCCGCCGGGTTGGACAGATCGACATCGAGACCGACCAGGGTGGCGACCCCGCCGAAGCCGACGATCAGCCCGAGAACCCTTCGCCTATCGAAGGTTTCGTGCCCCATGGTGGCCACCATCACCACCGCGATCAACGGCACCGCCGCGATCAGCAGCCCCACGGTGGAGCTGTTCAGCGTGGTCTCCGCGTAGCCGATCAGGAACCAGGGCCCGGTGATTTCCACCAGGGTGTAGGCCAGCAACGGTTTCCACCGCCGCAGCACCGGCATCAGCGCTTTCGTATACAGCGCGATCGGCAGCAAGATCAGCCCGCCGATCAGCGTGCGCGCGAACGCCACCACGAACGGATCGAAATCCTCGACCGCGATCCGGATCATCGCGTACGGGACACCCCAGATGGCCCCCATCGCGAGAAACAGCACCCATCCACGCCTGGTCATCGGCTTTCTCCTCTGCGATCCACCCCGCAGCCTAACCAAAGATCCGATGATCCGACACAGTGAATTCCGGGGGCCTGCGGCGGCGTGGCTCAGGCCGAATCGGCCAGCTCCCTGATGGTTTCGATGAAGGGGCGGACCAGCGGGTTCTTATGCGCGGTGGGCCACATCAGGCCGTAGTCGATCGGCGGGGCGTCGCGGAAGGGGACGAAGGCCATGCCCGGGCGGGTGTGGAACTGTTCGGCGGCCGCCGAGACCGTGCTGACGCCGGCCCCCTGGCTGACATGCACCAGCACCTCCGGCCAGTACACCGCCGCGGGCCCCTGCGGGATCGGGCGGCCGGACGGGGTGCGGCGCGGAAAGTAGTAGTCCATCCAATAGCGTGGGACGGCTTCGCTGTTGATGGTGATCAGCGTGGTGTCGGCGAGATCCTCCAGCGATACCGAGTCCCGGCTCGCGAACGGATGGTCCGCGGGCACCATCAGGCTGCGGGGTTCGGAGAAGATGATCGGCCCGGTGCTGATGTCGGGTTCCGAGATCGGGAACTCGGTCAGCTGCAAATCGACTGCGCCAGAACGCATCCGGCCGAGCGGGTCGGTCAGCTGGATCTCCTCGACGGTCACCACGCTGCCGGGGTAGCGGTCCCGGAAGACCTTGGCGGACTTGATGATCAGGTTTCCGCACCAGGGCGCGGAGAAGCCGACCGTGAGCGTCCGGATGAGCAGGTTCCCGCTGCTGGCGGCCGCCACCCCGGCCGCGATCTGGTCATAGGCGGGCCGCAGCTCATCCCGCAACTGCTTGCCGACGACCGTCAGCACGACCCTGCGGCTGGAGCGTTCGAACAGCGGTGCGCCGATCCGGCGTTCGAGCTGGCGAATGGTCTGGCTGACCCGGCTCGTCGTCACATGCAGCCGTTCGGCGGTGCGGCCGAAGTGCAGTTCCTCGGCGAGCGTCAGAAACGCCTCCAGTTCCAGCCGTTCCAGCATCGATGTCCCTATCGTGAAGCAGAAGTCAACGCAGCGTAGCTGTTTCGGGACTTGACGCCATGCCCCAATTTCCGCAGGTCAGGGTCATTGCAACGCGGAATCGGGCCGCGCTCGGGAGGCGGCGCGCCCAGGGTGCGGAAACCGGCCCGGAGATGAGCTCGGTCACCGCGTGACACCGAACGCAAAACGAACCGGCCGGATAGGCATCCGGCCGGTTCGTTGTCGTGCGGTGGTTGCTACTTCGACTCGGTGGTGGTCGGCGCGGCCGATTCCGTGGTCGTCGTAGTGGTGGGCGCGACCGTGGTGGTCGGCGCCGCGGTGGTGGTCGGCGCGACGGTCGTCGGCTTGGGAGCCTCGGTGGTCGTCGGGGCCGTGGTGGTGGAGCTCGGCGCGGTGGTCGAGCTCGAGGTCCCGGACGACGTGGTGGTCGGCGCCTGGGTCGTCGACGCTACGGCCGCATCGGACTTCGTGGTCGTCGTCGTGGTGCTGGTCGAGGTCGCCGCCGGGGTGGTGGTCTTCGGCGCCTTCGACTCGTCGACCGCCTTGTACATCGCCTGGACGTCCTCGGTCTTCGGCGTGGCCGTCTTGTCCACCGGCTCACCGGCCTGCGCCTGCTTCGCCAGGTGCGTCAGCCACGCGGCCGCGTACTCGGCGGAGGTCAGCGGCTTGCCGTTCTGCGGATCAGCGTTCTTCCAGTAGTCGAAGTGATGACCGGTGTGGTTCGGGCCGAGGGTGAGCTTGTACGGGTCGCTCATGACGACGGGGATCGTGTTCTGGTTGGTCACGATCAGGCCGATGATCTCGTTGAGCACCTTCTGCGGCAGGTAAGCCAGCGGCGACATCTCGTCGGTCGAGATCTCCGACTTCACCGGTGTCGCCTTGGGGGTGTGCGTCCCCGGCTTGTAGGCCGGATCCGAAACCCGCAGCAGCACAGTCAGGAACGTCTCGTCGCTCGCCATCCAGTTCGGCTGCGCCGCGATATCGGCGAACGCCGTCATCGCGATCCGGCCCAGCACCTCGGCGACATTCTGGCCGGTCGCCGGGGTCAGCCCGTCCCGTTCCAGGTTGTCCACATTGATCTGCCGACCGACGTTGGCGGCCAGCTGCAGCAGCGAAATGTTCTGCGGTGCGGCACAAGTCAGGTCACCCTCGGAACAGAACGAGGCGATTTTGCCGTTCAGCTTGCCGAAGCCGCCGCCGGTGCCTTGCATGACGCCCTGGCCCGAGATCGGCTTGCCGTTGTACTTCTGGTCGAAGTTGTCCGGGTTGTTCGGATCCTTGGCGCCGATGAAGGTGCCGTCGCCGGCCGAGCGGCCCGGGTCGGCCAGGATGACCACGCCGACCACGTCGTCCGGGTTGACGATCCCGTACTTGCCGTCCTTGTCGGCCTCCTGGTTGCCGACCTCCATCGCGACCCGGCGCACGACATCCGCGCCCTCGCTGTAACCGACGATGGAGAAGCGGGTGTCGGGGCACGCCTGGGCGATCTCCCGCATGACTTGCTTGGTGTTCGCTACACCGGCGTTCACCGAGTCCTCATAGCTGGACATGTTCGCCGGATACGCGACATACACCGCGCGATACGAGCCCGGGTCGACTTGTCCGGCCGGTGCGTTGACCACCGGATCCACCCACTCACTGCGGTGGTCGCCCGACAGCGCGGCCGGCAACGGGTTGCCGTTGGCGTCGAGCAGCATCGCGGTGGTCTGCGGATTCGGAGTGTCGTTACGACCGGCGACCGAGATGGTCACCATGTCGTGGCACTCGGTAACCGAGCTGGTCAGCCGCGTATCCCGGGTCTCCGGTGTGGATGTCAGCGCGAACGAGGCGGCAACCAATGCCGTCACGCCGAGCACTGCTGGTGCGGCAACGCCCACACCGATGCGGTGGCGCGCAAAGAACTCGCGAAGAGCCATGTCCTGATCCCCAATTTCATGAAGCGACAAGAAGAAATGGACAGGCCCCCCGACGGGCCATGTGTCACGGATGCTGTCGTCTCAGGACACGCGGGTGTTACGGATTGTGTGCTACGCCCTGCTCAACCCGGGCTGCCGGGGAACCGTTGGCCTGCACCAGCCGACGACGGTTGTCGTCCTTGACCCAGGTCAGCGAGCCGGGTTTGGTTGCCTCTGACCTTCGCGGCCACGCCGCCGCCGAGGTACCAGCGCTTCGCGGTGTCGTCCTTGGACGAGAACTGGAAGATGCCGGCGCGGCGGCCCAGGCTGATGCACTGGCCGATGAAGCCCAGGTTGATGGGTGCGGGTTGCTCGTTCGCGATGCGGTGCAGCACGGTGTCGGCGGCGTGCGCGCCGATTCGCGTGGCGGCCTGGCAGCTCATCCGGAACGGCAGGTTCGAGGGTGCCGCCGAATCACCCGCCGCGAGGATGCGCTCGTCGTCGAGGCTGGTCAGGGTTTCGTCGGTGAGCAGACGTCCCAGGGTGTCGGTGCTCAGGCCGCTGCGCCGCGCCAGATCCGGCACGCCGAAGCCGGCGGTCCAGATGGTCAGCGCGCTCGGCAGTGCGCGGCCGTCGCCGAGTCGCACCGAATCGCGGGTCACGGCGGTCACCTTCGCGTCGGAGCCTTCCAGGATTCGTACTCCGAGTGCGGTCAGCCGTTTGGTGACCGAGCGGCGGCCGCGCGGGTGCAGGTAGGGGCCGAGGATGGTGCCGCACACCAGGGTCACCTGGCGCCCCTGTTCGGCCAATTCGGCGGCGGTCTCGATGCCGGTGGGGCCGGATCCGACCACGGTCACCACGCCCGCGGCCGACAAGGCTTCGACGGCCGGACGCAAGCGCTGCGCCTCCTCGAAACTGGCTATGGGGTAGGCGAATTCGGCCGCCCCCGGCACCTGTGGGTCGGCGCTGCCGCTGCCGACCGCGTAGATCAGGTAGTCGTAGCGCAGGGTGTCGCCGGTCGCCAGCGTCACGGTGCGGCCCGCCGCGTCGATGTCGGTCACGGTGTCGACGACCAGTCGAATGCGTTCGGACAGTAAATCTTTGAAGTCGACGACCGCGTCGTCGGACCCGCCCACCAGCTGGTGCAGCCGGATGCGCTCGACGAAATCCGAGCGCGGGTTGATCAGCGTCACGGCGACGTTGTCGCGCTGGGTGAGGCGGTTGGCGGCCAGGACGCCGGCGTATCCGCCGCCGATCACAACCACGGAGATGTTCTCGGACATGGCTTTTCCTCGATTCACGATGCTCGGATTCAGCGGGTGACCGGCGCTTCGGCGCGCGCGGCCTGCAGCAGCTCCTGCCGCTTCTCGTCCTTCGACCACCAGGTGCGCGCACCGGGCTTGCGGGCCTCGTAGCTCAGCTGCCAGACGGTGCTCCAGCAGACCGTCTCCTTCAGCAGCGCGCCGGGACGACCGCCGAGGTAGTGCTTGTTCGCCTGGTCGTCCTTGGACGAGAACTGGAAGATGCCCGCCCGCCGGCCCAGGCTGATGCACTGCCCCGCGAAACCGACGTCGATGGTCGACGGCTCGTCGCCCGCGATCCGGCTCAGCACTGTCTCGGCGGCCTGCGGTCCGGTCTGCACCGCGGACTGGCAGCCCATCCGGAACGGCAGATCCGAGGGCGCCGCCGAATCGCCGGCGGCGATGATGCGCTCGTCGTCGATGCTGGTCAGCGTCTCGTCTGTGCGCAGACGGCCCGCCGCGTCGGTGCTCAGGCCGCTGCGCTGCGCCAGGTCCGGCACGCCGAAGCCCGCGGTCCAGATGGTCACCGCGCTCGGCAGTTCACGGCCGTCGGCCAGCCGCACGGCAGCGCGCGTCACGCCGGTCACCTTCGCGCCGCCGCCTTCGAGCACGGTCACCCCGAGCTTGGCCATCCGCTTGGCGATCGTGCGCCGGCCGCGCGGGTGCAGGTAGGGCCCGAGCACTCCGCCACACACCAGCGTCACCGTGCGGCCCTGCTCGGCCAGCTCCGCGGCCGTCTCGATACCGGACGGCCCGGCCCCGACCACGGTCACCGCGGCCTGCGCCGGTGCGGCGTCCAGTGCCGTGCGCAAACGCTCGGCCTGCTCGAAACTACCCAGTGGGTAAGCGAATTCGGCCGCACCGGGCACGCCCGGATCGGCAGTGCCGCTGCCGACCGCGTAGACCAGGTAGTCGTAGCCGAGCGTGCCGCCGTCCTGCAATGTCACCGAGCGTCCGGCCGCATCGATCCGCGTGACGGTGTCGACCACCAGCCGCACCCGCTCGTTCAGCACCTTGCTGTACTCGGCGACCGCGCTGTGCGTTCCACTCACCAACTGGTGCAACCGGATTCGCTCGACGAAGGTCGCCCGCGGGTTGATCAGCGTCACGGTCACGTCGTCGCGCTGGGTGAGGCGGTTGGCCGCCATGACTCCGGCGTACCCGCCGCCGATCACAACCACATCGATCTTGCCGCTCATGGTGTCTCTCCTCTGTTTCAGGCGTTCGGGCATGAAGACACCGGATGCCCAGAGGTTGTGACAGCTGTGTGAGCCAGATCACTGTTGAGGTTGACCCGGGGTCAGGGTGGATGTTTCTCGCAGAACGAGATCGGAACACAGTCGAGGAGCAACCACCATGAACGCCCAGGACAGCACCGTCACCACCCAGAACGGCCCGGAACTGCAGCAGACCATCGAGGAGCTCGTCGGCACCGGCTTCACCGGATTGTCGCTGCGGATCAACGACGAACTCGGCGAGTGGGCCGGCAGCGCCGGTGTCGCCGAGCTCGGCAAGCCTGACGTGCCGCCGGTCGACGGGCACATCCGGATCGGCAGCAACACCAAAACTTTCATCGCGACGGTGGTGCTGCAGCTGGTGGCCGAAGGCAAGATCGTCCTGGATACCCCGATCGTCGAATACCTGCCCGAGTTCGAGCTCGATCCCCGGATCACGGTGCGGATGGTGTTGCAGCACACCAGCGGTGTCTTCAACTTCACCGGCGAGGTCTTCGAGGACGGCACGACCGCGCCGGGGATCGACTGGTCGGGTCAGGCCTGGGTGGACAACCGCTTCAAGACCTACCAGCCGCAGGAACTGGTCCGCTTCGCCTTGTCCAAGCCCGCCCGCTTCGAGCCGGGCACGGATTGGAGCTACGCCAACACCAACTACGTGCTGGCTCGCCTGCTCGTCGAGCAGGTCAGCGGCCGATCGCTGGCGCAGGAGATGCGGCGGCTGATCCTGGGCCCCCTCGGACTCGCGGGCACCGTGGTCCCGGAGACCGCCACGGAGATCCCGGAGCCGCACGCCCACGCCTTCTACCGCTACACCGACGCCGCGGGTATCGAGCAGATCGTCGATGTCACCAGCCAGAACCCGTCCTGGATTTCCGGCGGCGGCGACATGATCTCGACCACCGCGGACCTGCACACCTTCGTCTCCGCACTGGTGGGCGGCAAGCTGGTGCCGCCGGCGCTGCTCGAGGAAATGTTCACCCCGCACGCCAAGATCCCGTACGGCCTGGGCGTATTCGTCCAGGAAACCGCCAGCGGCACCGTCATCACCCACAACGGTGGCCACGGCGGCCACGGCGCCCTGATGTACGCCACCCGCGACGGCCGCAAAACCATGACCGCCACCCTGAACTACGTCGACGACGCCGACCTGTCCCTGGCGGGCGAGTTCCAGGCCGCAACCCAGCGCCTGATCAACGAAGTGTTCGGGGCTGTGCCGGCGGAGTAGACAACCGGCGGTGTAGACAACACGAACCTGTGCGTATCCGCGTCAACCATTAGTGGTCCATGTGGACAAAGGTTCCCCCTCGGCCGAACCGGGAATCGCAGTCTGGCCCGAAGGGTGTTTGTGGCTGTGCGGCAATGGATTCGAGCAGCAGGGTGCGTTGGCCGCCGTGGGCTCTGGCGGAACGCCGCTCATTTGCTCACGGCGCAACTTCGTCCCCGACCCCATAACCCGTTTCTCATTCATCCGATGACCGCCCTTCGGCGGCCACCTCACAACACGCAGCAACTCCCAGTGCGAATCGTAAAGGGTGGACGGTTTAGCTACCAACTGGAAGGGTCGGCCGTCGAATGCCCAGTTCAGCGATAGTCATTGTGCGCGATCAGTTTTGAAGTCATCCAATCTGTGGATGGCATCGTGATCGCCGCACAATCGGCAGCTATCGGATGGCTAGGGAAGGGGCTTCGCGGTTGACGAGGATTCGGCACCGGGTGTCCGGTTTCGCCCGTATGTCACACTTTCCTGCCCTGCATCGTCAACCATGCAGCAACCTACAACGCCACAGCAACAAGCGAGGACAGAGCAATGGGTATCGAGGATCTGCGCAGCGTGGTCCGTGGGAGCGTTCTGCTGCCGGGCGACACGGGATTCGAGCAGGCGGTGCAGCCGTGGAATCTGGCGGTGGCACAGCCGGTTTCGGCCGTCGTCGCGGTAGCCGACGCCCAGGATGCCGCGGACGTGCTGAAATACGCGAGCAACGCGGGCCGGCAAGTGGTGACACAGACGACGGGCCACGGCGCGACCGGCGGTATCGACGAAGCGATCCTCATCCACACCAGCGCTCTGGCCCGCCTCGAGATCGATGCCGAGCGACGGGTGGCCCGAGTCGGCACCGGCGTGCAATGGGGCGCCGTGCAGACTGCGGCCGCCGCACACGGGCTGACCGGGCTAGCCGGTAGCAATCCCGTAGTCGGCGTCACCGGATACACCCTCGGCGGCGGATTCGGCTGGTTCGCACGCAAATACGGCTGGGCCGCGGACGCGGTGCGCGCTTTCGAGATCGTCGACGCCGACGGCCGGCGCGGCCGGATCACCGCCGACTCCGATCCGGAGCTGTTCTGGGCACTGCGCGGCGGCGGCGGCGATTTCGCGATCGTCACCGAGATCGAGTTCGACCTGTTCCCGCTGCCGCGTCTGTACGGCGGCCGCGTCATGTGGTCCGCCGACCGCACCCGCGAGGCATTCGACCTCTTCACCGAGCTCACCGCCGACGCACCCCGGGAACTGTCGGTCTGGTTGCAGCGCTACCAGATCCCCGGCGCCGCACCGACGGTCGCCATCGACTTCGCCTACCTCGGCGAGCCGGAAGAGGGCCGTGCGCTGACCGCCCGTCTCGACAGCATCGAGGGCATCCTCGCCGACACCCGAGGCGCGCTGACCCCGGCCCAGATCGGCCAGATCACCGCGGAACCCACCGACCCGAGCCCGTCGCTGTCCCGCGGCGAACTGCTCACCGATCTCGATGACGCAGTGCTCAAAACCCTCATCGAGGCCCCGGTCGCGCCGCTGCTCAACATCCAGCTCCGCGGCCTCGGCGGCGCTCTCGCCGAATCCCGCCCCGAAGGTGGCGCCCGCGGCCCCGTCACCGAGCCGTACGCGCTTTACCTGCTGGGCCTCGGCCTTCCGCATCTGCTCGGCGACATCCGGACCCGGTTCGCCGATATCCTCGACGCCCTCGGCCCGCACATCACCGGATCCAAGCCCTACACCTTCCTCGCCGGCGGCGAGTCGGCGTCAGCGGCCTTCGACCCGGAAACCCTGGCGCGGCTACAGCAGATCAAAACCGCCCGCGACCCGCACAACGTCATCCGCGCCAACTTCCCGCTGCACAGCTGAGACTGCCCACCGGCGCGGTGATCGAGCAGCCGCCCTTACCTCCGAGGTAATCGACGCGAGGCCCGCCGACATGCAAATGTCGTGCGGGCCAGCAATCGTGCGATGCCCGTAGGAGGGACACATGACCGGCACCACCGCAGAAGCCACCCGAACCACCGTCAACGCCTTTCTCGCCGCCCGCGCCAACGCCGACACCGCGAAACTCACCACCTTGTTCGCCGACGAGGTCGACTGGCAACTCGCCGAGAACCCCGGCGTCCCGTGGATCAGACCGCGCCGCACCGCCGCCGAATGCGCCGCCCAATTCGACGAACTGATGGCCCACATCGTCCCGGAAGACGCCCAGGCCGCCATCGACACCGTCCTCGTCGACGGCACAGACGCCGTCCTCTTCGGTCACCTCTCCGGCACAGTCCGCGCCACCGGCAAGCCCTTCCAGGGCCCCTTCGCACTGCGCCTAACCGTCGAGAACGGCCGCATCACCCGGCACCACCTGTACGAGAACAGCGTCTCCATCGCCGCGGCCTGCACGCCTTCGTAGGGAGCGGCGGACAACAGCTGTAGGGGAGTTGGGCGGCGTGTCATGGCGTGTCGAAATCGTTGGCGGACAGCGACCTCAGTCGATAGCGCCGCCATACCAGGTCGGAAACGGGCGCGCCCCGTTGGCGACCTGGTGGGCGGCCGCAGCAACCAGGCGAGTGGAATCCAGTGTGGGCAAAGGGGATACGTCCGGCGTCACCAACAGCGGGATCTCGGTACAAACCAAGGCGACAGCGTCACAGCCCAGACCCTGCAGCCGGTTGATGATATCGAGGTAGCGCTGCCGGGATGCGGCCGTGAACACTCCTTCGCACAGTTCGGTGAAGATGATGTCGTCGATCAGGCGGCGCTCGTCGGAGTCCGGGATCTCAGCGATGTGCAGACCCGGCAGAGCCAGGTCATCACCGTCGGACTCCAGCGCCATATGCGCGGTGTTGTCGGGGCAGACGAAGAATTCGGCTCCGGCGTTGGCGAGGCGATCGACGCTGGTGGCCAACGTCTTTCGAATCGCGCCGTGATCACCGGCCTCCCACGCGGGCATGCTGCGGCCCATCGCGATGCAATCCAGGGTCACATCGGCGTGCTCGTGCGTTCCGAGATCACGGGCACCCTCCTGCGACAGCGTCCGCAAGCAGAGCGACGCGACAGCAGCAACGATCAGCCGCGGGCCATATCCACGAACCGGCTCAAATGCAGCTGGTGCGCAACAGTAATCGTGGCGGTGGGACCGTTACGGTGCTTGCCGAGGATCAGGTCGGCCTCGCCGCCACGGGGGTCGTCGCGTTCGAAGGCGTCCGGACGGTGCAGCAGGATGACCATATCCGCGTCCTGTTCCAGCGAGCCGGACTCGCGAAGGTCGGAGACCATGGGCCGCTTGTCGGTTCGCTGTTCCGGACCACGGTTCAGCTGGGAGATCGCGATAACCGGAACTTCGAGTTCCTTCGCCAGCAGCTTCAGGTGTCGCGAGAATTCCGAGACTTCCTGCTGCCGAGACTCGACTTTCTTACCGGACGACATCAGCTGGAGGTAGTCCACAACAACAAGCTTCAGGTCATGCCGCTGCTTCAGCCGCCGCGCCTTCGCCCGGATCTCCATCATCGTCAGGTTCGGTGAATCATCGACGAACAATGGCGCTTCACTGATCTCGCTCATCCGGCGAGCCAGTTTCGTCCAGTCGTCATCACTCATTCGCCCGGAACGCATATCACCGAGTTTGATTTTCGCCTCGGCGGAAAGCAGGCGCATGACGATTTCGGTGCGGCTCATCTCCAAGGAGAAAATAACGCTGGCAAGACCGTGCTTGATGGAGCAGCTGCGCATGAAGTCCATGCCGAGCGTGGAGTTGTGGGTCGGGACCATCGAGCGGCCTGCCAGGTACAGGTGGTCATCGTTGTCGACCTCGACGCAGCGAACGGGCACGGTGTCGATCTTGCGGACGTCGACGATATACCGAGACCCGGAACGCGCTGTGTTCTTGCTGGCTCGGCGTTCCTTGTGCAGCAGCGCCTTTCGGTACAGGCCGAATACTTCATCATCCGTCGCGAAGGTGACGGTGTACGCGGTCGAAGAGTTCTCGGAGCGTCCCCGGACGCGTTTGGTCGAGACGCCGCAGCGATACCCCAGGCTGACGATCAATTCGCAAACATCCTGGAAGAGCCGCTTGTCAGTCACCGCGAACTGGACTGACCCGCCGTGTGTCACAGTGCCGTCGGTGTCGAGCAGACCCGCTAGCAGCGCACGACGCTGCGCTTCCGACGATCGCAGATACTTCGTGGGGATGTGCTTGTTGTTTAGGACCCCGATTGTCCGCAGCCGGGCCTGGACACTGCCGACACTGTTCCGGCACGACTGGCATAGCCGGAGCCCGATCGACGGCCCACCGCAAGCCGGGCAAGTCGGCGCGGGGACAGGCGCCGAAAGGAATCGCGCTTTGCCGCCGCAGGACCTGCCGCAGGTGCGAACCTCGCTGGTGAACGGGACGAATTCCGTACCGCACACTACGCATTCACGCGCTTCGACGGGCTCGTCGGCGGGCAGCTGCAAGTAATAGCGCAGTGCCGCGGACTGCGAGGGAACCGCGACGATTCCCTCCGCCTCGATGCGGGCAATGATCTCGGGGTCCGCCGAGGTTATCTGTGCGGCCGCCGAAGTCCCGTCGCCGAGCCAGGCGCCGAGGGTGTACGGCGGGATCAAGAACGAGCGGGCAGGCAGCTTCAGCGGTTTCGTGTTGGTGACCGAATGGTTCAGCCTGCGGTCAGCGGTATCGCACCGTACTGTCCGCGCGATCTCCCCGGTGGTACGAACTTCCGCGAACGTGCGCTGGTTGCGGTAGCGCTTGTACCCCGTCGCGGCTTGTTGCGCCGAGCGCCGGGAGCTCCGTGTCTCCGTGAGCCATTGATGCTGCTCATCGGCGACAAGCACGGTCCCGTCGGAGAATTCGACCTCGTAGCATGGACGGCCGCTGAGGACCTCGGTGGCGGCGAGGACGCGGGTGGGGCGGCCGTGCGCGTCGAGGAGTTCGTCGCCGACGCGGACCTCGCCCATCGTGGTCCAGCCGGTGGGTGTCGGCAGGGGGGTATCGAGTGCCAGGGCCTTACCGACACCGGGTCGGGCCGCGACGATGATCATCTGGCCGGGGTGCAGGCCGTTGGTGATTTCGTCGAGTTCGGTGAAGCCGGTGGGGACGCCGAGGGAGATGCCGCCGCGGGAGGCGATGGAGTCGATTTCGTCCATCGTGGGCTGGAGGAGTTCTTCCAGGGGCACGAAGTCTTCGGTGGTTCGGCGTTCGGTGACCTCGTAGACCTCGGCTTGGGCGCGGTCGACGACTTCGGCGATGTCCTGGCCGTCGGCGCCGGCGTAGCCGTATTGGACGATGCGGGTGCCGGCCTCGACGAGGCGGCGCAGGATCGACTTCTCGGACACGATTTCGGCGTAGAAGCCGGCATTGGCGGCGGTGGGGACGGTCTGGGTGAGGGTGACCAGGTAGGGCGGGCCGCCGATGCGTTTGAGCTCGCCGCGGCGGTCGAGACCGGCCGAGACGGTAACCGGGTCGGCGGGTTCGCCGCGGCCGTAGAGATCGAGGATGGTGTCGTAGATGGCTTGGTGCGCGGGGCGGTAGAAATCTCCGGGGCGCAGCACCTCGACGACGTCGGCGATGGCGTCCTTGGACAGCAGCATGCCGCCGAGAACGGACTGTTCGGCCGCCATGTCGTGCGGGGGCTGGCGACCGAAATCCTCGCCGGGGGGTTCGGGCGGGAACTCCGAGGTGTGCCCGCGGTCATCGACGACTGCCACCAGACTCGACCGTCCTCTCGTCCCCTCGACCGGGATCACACTATCGATGAGTTGTTCTACTCCCGGGTACCGACACGTTCGCCGGGCGACCCACGCCACCAGGCACTTTCGCCGACACCCTTGGGTGGGACGCCAGCAAACCGTTGCGGCACGGTCGAACCCGATCTTCGTTCCCGGTGCTGGGATGAACCTAGGCGACCGCGCGGCGGGTCGCCAAACCGCCCTGTGTACACAACTGTGGATAACTTGGGGAGTGTTCACCCAGCCGTGTGCAGCCGCTGTGGACTACTTGGGGAAAACCCAGGTCACACCGCAGAAACGTGCAGATGGACAGGGATTTCCCGATCTATCGGCGTGTGGATTAACAAAGTAACGGCGTGTCGGTCGAGATGAACAACCGGGCGTGTTGGGTAAACGGCGGATGTGGAGAAGGCTGCCGCGCCTCACATTGCGATCGGTCGCTTTCCTAGTAATCCACAGGCCGAATAACCGGTGGTAGAGCCGGGGTCAGAAATTCGCCACGGATACACCCGGGCGTCACCCTCGGGGAATGGCAAACACGCGGCTATCGATGAATTCCACCGGCGCCGCGCAGCCGAAGACCACCCTCGCGCGAACACGAGGGTGGTCTTCGAACTGAAATCAGTTGGCCGCGACCTGCAGGTCGAACTTGGCAACCACATCGGGGTGCAGGTGCACCACGACGCCGTGCTTGCCAACGGTCTTGATGTGCGACTTCGGCAGCTCGATGCTGCGCTTGTCGACAACGGGGCCGCCCGCGGTCTTGATGGCCGCGGCGACATCCGCCTGGGTCACCGAACCGAAGAGCTTGCCGGTGCCGGCAGTCTTCACGCTCAGCGAGACCGACTCCAGGCCTTCGATGGCCTGCTTCAGCTCGTTGGCGTGATCCAGGTCGCGGACCTTACGGGCGTCCTGCGCCCGGCGGATGCCGGCAACCTGCTTCTCGGCGCCACGGCTGGCCGCGATGGCCAGGCCGCGGGGCAGCAGGAAGTTACGGCCGTAGCCGTCCTTGACCTCGACCGTGTCACCGGGCGCACCGAGGTTGTCCACATCAGCAGTAAGAATGAGCTTCATTGCGATGCTTCCCTTTCTCAGCGAGCCGTGGAGACGTAAGGCAGCAGGGCCACCTCACGGCTGTTCTTGACGGCAACGGCGACATCGCGCTGGTGCTGCACGCAGTTACCGGTGACCCGGCGAGCGCGGATCTTGCCGCGATCACTGACGTACTTACGCAGCAGCGTGGTGTCTTTGTAATCGATATTGACGGTGCCGGACTTGGCTTCCTTGCAAAAAGCGCAAGCCTTCTTCTTCAGCACCTTTTCGCGCGCGGGCGCTTTAGGCATGGTTTTTACTCCGTTGGTTATCGGGCCCGAAGCCCAGGTTTGCCGTTCTTAGAACGGCGGTTCGTCATCTACGCGGCCGCCGCCCCCGAAGGAGCCGGCCGCGGGCGCACTGCCCCAGGGGTCGTCCTCGGCGCCGCCGGAACGACCGCCGCCACCACCGGAACCGGAGGAGGACGCGGCGAAGTTGTTACCGCCGCTACCGCCACTGCCACTGCCGCCGCCGAAGCCGCCTCCGCCGCCACCACCGCCGCGATTGGCCTTGTTGACCTTCGCGGTGGCGTAACGCAGCGAGGGACCGACCTCGTCGACCTCGAGTTCGACGACCGTGCGCTTCTCACCCTCGCGGGTTTCGTAGGAGCGCTGCTTCAGTCGTCCGCTCACGATTACTCGCGAGCCTCGGGTCAGCGATTCGGCGACATTTTCCGCAGCTTCGCGCCAGATGTTGCAGCGCAGAAAAAGCGCTTCGCCGTCTTTCCACTCATTCGAATTACGGTCGAACACACGGGGAGTCGACGCGACGGTGAAATTAGCCACCGCCGCCCCCGCGGGCGTGAATCGAAGCTCGGGGTCAGCCGTCAAGTTTCCGATGACGGTGATGACCGTGTCGCCTGCCATGTGGTTCCTCCTGCTCGGTGTGCAGTCCGCCTTGCACTCGCTGTTGCGCTAGAGCCTAGAGATAGGCACCGACGCGTGCGAGGGCCTCACTTGCCGTGGCGCAGAACCTTGGTGCGCAGCACCGTTTCGTTGAGGCCGAGCTGGCGGTCGAGTTCGCTCACCGTGGCGGGGGTGGCGGTCAGCTCGACCACCGCGTAGATGCCTTCGGCCTGCTTGGAGATTTCGTAGGCGAGCCGGCGACGGCCCCAGATGTCGACCTTGTCGACCTTGCCGCCTTCGGTCTTGACGACGTTCAGCATGTTGTCCAGTGTCGGACTAACAGTGCGCTCGTCCAGGCTCGGGTCGAGGATAACCATCACTTCGTAATGACGCACGGACCAATCACCTCCTGTGGGCTAAGTCGGCCACGGACGTTCCGTGGCAGGAGGGTCGTTGCGTCAGCAACCCGACAAGGCTACATGAAGCCCAGGTCAACCTTGAAATCGATCTAGTGGGTCTGTGAATAGGAGCGTTCCCGGCCGGAGCCACCTAGGGTGGTTCGCATGTCGACCGGCCCTGCTCACAGCGACTTGGTTTCGCTGCGAGCGGCGATGGCCAGGCGTTTTCAAGGGCCGTCGCGCCGTATGGCCATGGTCACAGTGACGATGCTGCTCTGCGCGATGACCTTGGCGCTTGCCTATGCGAACAAGGCGCGATGCGCGGGCGCGCCGTTCTACAGCGACGGTCGCAGCGTGGCCTTCGACGTGGTCAAGGATTCCGACGTCTGCTATTCCGATATCCAGTTCCTCTGGCTGGGCCGCGACATCGATCAGCACGTTTTCCCCTATATTCACGGCGGCATCACCCTCGATGGGTCGCTGACCGGGGGTGCGGTCGAATATCCGGTGCTCAGTGGCCTGCTGATGTGGCTGGGCGGGTTCGGCGCCGACAACGACGCCGAATTCCTGCGGAACTCGGCCTTGCTGCTGGCTCCCTTCGCACTGCTGACCGCGGTGCTGCTGGTGCTGCTGGCCGGGCGCACCGCGCTGCTGTGGGCGGCTGGTCCGCCGCTGGTGCTCTACGGCTTCCACAACTGGGAGCTACCGGTGGTGTGCACGGCCGTCGCCGCGGTGTATGTGATGACGTTGACCAGGTATTCGGTGCGCACCCGCGGGGTGCTGGCCGCGATACTGCTCGGGCTCGGATTCTGTCTGAAGCTCTATCCCGGGATCTTCTTACTGCCGCTGCTGGCCTTCGTGCTGACCAGCGAGCGCAAGGGCCGGGGCCTGGACGTCCGCGGCGCGTCGCTGACTTTGGGTGCGGCGGTAGGGACGGTCGTCGCCGTGAACCTGCCGTTCGTGCTGCTCGGTTACGAGGGCTGGCGCGCGTCGATCACCTTCCAGCAGATGCGCACGGCCGATATCACCACCAACTCCATTTGGTACTGGGGCCTGCGCAGGCTGTTCGGCGCGGACTACGCGAGTGAGGTCTCGTTCCAGCAGCTGGTGTCCTCCGCCTCGCCGGTGCTGATGCTCGCCGCGTTCGCGCTGGCGCTGTGGATCGGCTGGAAGCGTTATAAGGCGACCGGTGTGTACCCCTGGGTCGGCGTCAGCGGAGCCATGCTGTGTGGATTCATGTTGCTGCACAAGGTCCATTCGCCGCAGTACACCCTGTGGCTGATCCCGTTCCTGGTGCTGCTCGAGGTGCCGTGGCCGGTGATCGGCGCCTACCTGATGGCCGACGCGGCGATCGGCATCGGCGTGTTCCGCTACTTCCACGCGCTCGCCACCGGCCGCTGGGTGGAGATCTCGGAGAGCGTCGTGCAGTTCGGCGTGTGGGGGCGCGCGATCCTGCTGGGCGTGCTGTTCTTCCTGTTCCTGCGGGCCGGTCTGCGCGGCGTCCGGCCGGAGCCGCCGGCGGTTCCGCGCTACGAGCCCGGCACGCTGGTGCCCGCTGTCTAGCCGGTGCCGCACGGGAACTCGCGGCACACTGTGTGAATGCTGCACATCCGGGTCAATGCGCCGACCGCGATGACCGACGACGTGATCAAGATTTTCGACGAGGACGACGCCGTGACCGGGCTGTCGGTGCTCCGGGGTGCGTCGGTGAAGCCGCCAGGTGATCTGGTGCTCGCCGACGTCGCCAGGGAAGCCGGCAACGATGTGATCACCCGATTGCGCGAACTCGGCGTGCACCGCCAGGGCACCATCGAGGTCGACGCGGTGCGAACCTGGCTCTCCCGCAGCGGTTTCGACGCCGAGGTGCGCACCCCGGGCAGTAGTGCCGACGCGGTGGTCTGGGCGGATGTGGCGCAGCGCTCGTACGAGGAAACCGAGCTGAACTGGACCTACCTGAGTTTCATGACGCTGGCGACGGTGATCGCCTCGATCGCCATCATCCTGGATTCGCAGGTGCTGTTGATCGGCGCGATGGTGCTCGGTCCGGAATTCGGCGCCATCGCCGCGCTCGGAGTTGCCCTGGTACGCAGGCGATTCACGCTTTTCGGGCTGGCTTTGCGAACCCTGCTGATCGGTTTCGCGGTCTCGATCGCCGTGACGTTCGTGCTGGTGTTGATCGGGCGCGGATTGGGCTGGATCACCATCGATGACGTCATCGGGCCGCGACCGAGCACCGCGTTCATCTACACCCCGGACAAGTGGTCGTTCATCGTCGCGGTGGTCGCCGCCATGGCCGGTGTCCTTGCCCTGACCTCCGCGAAAGCGACCGGCATGGCCGGTGTCTTCATCTCGGTGACCACGGTGCCCGCGTCCGGCAATATCGCGCTGGGCGCGGTTTTCGGTGTGGGCGAGGCGGTCTGGGGCTCCACCCTGCAATTGGCGGTGAACCTGACCGGCATGGCGCTGGCGGGCTGGGCCACGCTGGCGTTCCAGCAGGCCGTCTGGCACCGGATGTCGGTGCGCCGCGCCAAGGCAGCGCACCGGCCCTATCGGATGTTGTGAGGTCAGCGCAACGAAAGCGGCCCCTCCCGGAAGGGAGGGGCCGCTGCGTCTTTCAGGCCGGAATCAGCCGACCGGGGTCGCCGACTTCTCCAGCTCGACCTCGGGGGCGTCGTCCCCGCCATTGCGCTTGTTGCGAATGATGCTGGTAACGAACGCCGCACCGATCAGGGCGATACCGATGAGGCCGGTGACGAGCTCGGGCACGTGCACCTTGATCGAGATGAACAGGATGACCGCCAGGGCGCCGATGGCCCAGTGCGCGCCGTGCTCCAGGTAGACGTACTCGCCCAGCGTGCCCTTGCGCACCAGGTACACCGTGATGGACCGGACGAACATGGCGCCGATCAGGCCCAGGCCCAGCGCGATGATGATCGGGTCGGAGGTGATGGCGAAGGCGCCGATGACACCGTCGAAGGAGAACGAGGCGTCGAGCACTTCCAGGTACAGGAACAGGAAGAACGCGGCCTTACCGGTGGCCTTGACCAGGGTGGACGGCCCGCTGTGCTCGTGCTCCTCGACCAGTTGCTCGGTGTGGAACAGGGATCCGAGTCCGTCGACCGCGATGTAGACGACCATGCCGAGCAGGCCCGCGAGCAGGACGGTGGAGCGGTCCTTGTCGGCGGTGAGGAATTCGGCGGTCAGGATCAGCGCGATGCCGGCCACGACGACCGAGACCATATCCAGCTTGCCGACCTTGGCCAGCGGCTTCTCCAGCCAGCTCAGCCAGGTGATTTCCCGCTCGTCGAAGATGAAGTTCAAGAACAGCATCAGCAGGAACATGCCGCCGAACGCGGCGATCGAGGGGTGCGCCTCGGTGAGCAGGGTCTCGTAGGACTTGACGCCGGCCGCTTGCTCCTCCGCGGAGGGCACGTTCATCGCCAGGTCGAAGGCCTTGACCGGAGTCAGGCCGGCGGTAACCCACACGATCGCGAGCGGGAACACCAGGCGCATACCGAACACGGCGATGACGACGCCGATGGTAAGGAAGATCTTCTGCCAGAACTCGCTCATCCGCTCGAGGATGGTGGCGTTGATCACGGCATTGTCGAAGGACAGCGACACCTCGAGAATGCCGAGGATGGCGCAGAGGAGGAATGCCTCGACACCGCCGTAGAGGAAGGCCGCTATCAGCGATACCACCGTTACGGCGATGGAGAGTCCATAGATGCGCAGGACCACTGGGGGACCTTTCGTGTTATGTCTGATGAGAATCGAGTACTGGGTTCTATTTCAGCGTGGTCGCTGACGCGCTGGATGTCCAACTGCCGCCCCGCTGGATTTACCCGCCCCAGCGGCTGCCGCCGCCTGCCATCCCCCAATTGCGGTGCACTCTCCAAGAGGTCGCCCGCGCATACGAGAAGGGGGCCCGGCGGCGAGCCCCCTCTTCGTTCGCGTCGTCTTTAGACGTTGACGCCGTAATCGCGGGCGATGCCCGCGAGGCCGGCGGCGTAGCCCTGGCCGATCGCGCGGAACTTCCACTCGGCGCCGTTGCGGTACAGCTCGCCGAAGACCATGGCGGTCTCGGTGGAGGCGTCCTCGGAGAGGTCGTAGCGGGCGAGCTCCTCACCGCTGTCGCGGTTCACGACGCGGATGTAGGCGTTGCGGACCTGACCGAAGGACTGCTGGCGGGTCTCCGCGTCGTAGATCGAGACCGGGAAGAAGATGGACTCGATGGTCGGCGGGGTGCCGGCCAGGTCGACGTTGATGACCTCGTCGTCGCCCTCACCTTCACCGGTCTTGTTGTCGCCCGCGTGCTCGATGGCGCCCTCGGGCGACTTCAGGTTGTTGAAGAAGACGAAGTGCTGGTCCGAAAGGACCTTCTTGTCCGCGCCGGTCGCGATGGCGCTCGCGTCGAGGTCGAAGTCGGTGCCGGTGGTGGACCGCAGGTCCCAACCGAGGCCGACGGCCACCTTGGTGAGGCCCGGCGCAGCCTTGCTCAGCGAGACATTGCCGCCCTTGGACAAACTGACACCCATGCGGGAATCCCTTTCAATAGTCCGTCTAGTGGTTCCCAGCATGTCCGAATAGCCGGGTACGCCATCGACAGTAGTAGGTTTCCGCAGACTTGCGTAGGAACTGGATAAGGCGGGCGCTCCCATACACCGCATACCATCGGGGCGTGGCAGGCCGTAGGCGTGGTTGGTTCCGGCCATCCGAGAGCAACGAATGGATCGAGGCCGCCCGGGCGCGGCTGGCGGAAGCGTTCCTCGACATGGATCGGCGGCAGAGCGCGGCCGATGCGGCGGTGCACGCGTCCGAGCAGGTTTACCCGGAGCGGGGGCACGCGGCGGCGTGGGAGCCGGTGCGCGCCCGGTGCTACGAGGCCGCCGGTGCGTATCTGAGCTTGACCGAGGAACTCGACACCGCCGAGCGCGAGAAGACGGCGTTCCCGCAGGGGCAGCAGCGGGCGGACACGGTCACCAGGCAGCTGATCGAGGCGGCCCGCGGGGTGGACGAGTTCTATCGCGGGCATCAATCCCAGCTCGAACACGCGGTCACGGTGCTCGGGTCGGTGCCGCAGCTGGCGCAGCAGGTCAAGCTCACCGCCGCGAAAGTGCGTGGTGAGGTCGCCGGCAGCGAGTTCGCGGGGTATCCGTCGGTGCAGGCCCGGGCGGCCGCCGTCGATGAGGCTCTCATCACATTGGAGGCGGCCGAGCTGGAGTCCGGCGGCACCGGGCGCGGCGCGGCCTCGAAAGTACGTGCGGCCGCCACCCGGCTGGAGACAGTTACCGGCGAATTGGCAGATGCGTTGGCGCAGGCCCCATCTCGGCTCGGCGCCGCGCGCACCGCTATCACCTCGGTGAATACCAGGTTGTCGGCGGTCCAGACGCGCGCGGAACGACTGGATCCCGCGTTCTCGTCGTTGCTGCGCGAGTTCAATGCTGCAAGTTCGGCGGATCTAGCGAACAATGGGCGCGAGAGCCAGCGAGACATGGACGCTGCCGCTGCCGCCTTGGAGAAGGCGCGGGCGGCAATGGCCGAGAACAACCCGGAGTTAGCCCTTGAACTGACCTCTGCCGCGCGGGGCAATCTCGCCGAAGCCGAACGCCAGGTCGATGCCGTCACGAAACGCCTCGCCCTGCTGCGTGCGGTCCGAGCGGATCCGCAAGACAAGGTGAAGGCCGTACGCTTCCGGCTACGGGACGCGCAAATGCTCGCGGTGAGCCGCGGGCTCGTCGCCGAGTGGGGATCTGTGCTCGACGCGCAGGTGGACCGGATCGACCGAATAACCGAATCACTTACGGGGCGGCACCCCGATTACTGGGCCTATGTGACGGAACTCGATGCCGTCACCGCATTCATAGCCGGTGTGGTGGATCGAATGAGAAAACAAGCAGGACGACAACGAGAATGAGGTTGGGGATGGGGCACCGATGACCGTGGGCATCGCCGTCCAGCAGGAAGTAAACCTGCGGAAGCGTTTGCCGCTGCGCCATTTTCGGCAGCTGCACGGACCGGATGTACGACATCTATTTCATCGGCAGCCGGAGCCCTTCGGCGACAGCACGGATCGGGAGTTACTCGCAATCGCTTTGGGCGCAACGCTTTACGCGCCCGCGACGCGGCCGGACCTGGCGGAGACGATTCGTAAACGCGCCAAGCGCGGGGTCTGTTCGATGGTGATCGATCTGGAAGACGCGGTCGCCGACGACGAGGTGGAACTCGCCAAGCAGCAGGCGGTCGCCGCTCTGGATGTGCTGGCCGGGAGCCCGGAGCCGAATCCGCTGGTGTTCGTGCGGGTGCGCGACGCCGACACCGTCAACGAGATCGCCGACCAGCTCGGGGCGGGCGCCGCGGTGCTGACCGGATTCGTGTTCCCCAAGTTCGACAGCTCCACCGGCGCGAAATACCTCGACGCCCTGGAGGGCGCGGCCGAACGGCTGCAGCGGCCGGTGTACGGCATGCCGGTGCTGGAGTCGAAAGCGCTGGTGCACCGGCAGACTCGGGACCAGGAGCTCACCGAGATCGCCGCGCTGCTGGCCGAACACCGGGAGCGGGTGCTCGCGGTGCGGGTCGGCGCCACCGACATGTGCTCGACCTTCGGCATCCGCCGCGACCGCGACCTCACCATCTACGACGTGCGGGTGGTCGCGGACGTGATCGCCGACATCGTCAACTACCTGGGCCGCGCCGACGGCACCGGCTTCGTCATCACCGGGCCGGTGTGGGAGTACTTCGCCGACCACGAGCGCATGTTCCGGCCGCTGCTGCGCAGCGCGCCGTTCGAGGAATCCGACGCGGTGCCGTTCCGGCAGTACCTGGTCAGCCGGGACCTGGACGGCTTACTGCGGGAGATCACGCTGGACCGAGCCAACGGGATGCAGGGCAAGACAGTCATCCATCCATCGCATGTGGCCGCGGTGCACGCCCTGTCGGTGGTGACCCACGAGGAGTACTCCGACGCACTCGACATCTTGCAGGTCGAGGTCGGCGGGGTCGCGGCCTCGGAGTACCGCAACAAGATGAACGAGATGCGCCCGCACCGCAGCTGGGCGCACCAGACGCTGTTGCGCGCCCGGGTGTTCGGAGTGGCGAACAAGGGTGTGTCCTTCGTGGATCTGCTGACGGCGCTGGTGAAGGTATGAGCGGGCTACCTTGGGCCACCAGAGAACTCGGGATCGAACTACAGCACCTGCGTGGGGCCGCCGACGAGTTGTCGATTCCGGCGCTGATCGAGCCCGGGCTGCGGCGTAATCCGCGGCGGGCGCACCTGCTGGTCTCGACGGTGCTCGGCAAGCATCTGCCGACCGACCCGCACGTAGTGCTCGCCGCCGGCGACCGGCTGGGCGACCTCGTCCGCGCCGCGGTAGGGGAGCAGGACGTGGTCGTCCTCGGATTCGCCGAAACCGCAACGGGTCTTGGTCATATCGTCGCCGCGCGCATCGGCGCCGGCTGCTACCTGCACTCCACCCGGCGCGATGTGGCCGAAGCGGAAACACTCACCGGTTTCGAGGAGGGGCACTCGCACGCCACCTCGCACCTACTACAGCCGATGCCCGCCGGAATCTTCATGAACGACCAGCCTCTGGTGCTGGTGGACGACGAGATATCCACCGGGGCAACCGCAATCGATGCGGTGCGGGCACTGCATGCCTTCGCCCCGCGCTCGCACTACGTGCTGGCCTCGCTGGTCGACATGCGCACCGAGGCCGACTACGAGGCATTCGAAAAAGCGGCCGCCGATCTGGGCGCGCGCATCGACACCGTCTGCCTGGCCTCCGGCCGCACCATGCTGCCCGAGGGGCTGATCGACGCGGTCACCGCGCTACCCGAACCCGAGTTGAATCCCGTTGCCGAGCAACGGGGATCGTTCACCCGCCTCGAATTGCCCTGGCCATCTTCGGTTCCCGAGGGCGGTCGGCACGGGATCCTGGATTCCGACACCGCGGCCTTCGATGCCGCTGTCACTGCCGCCACCTCGAGGTTGCGTGCGCAGCTGGCCGCGCAGGCTCCCGGTCGACCGGCAATCCTGCTCGGCCACGAAGAGCTGATGTACTTGCCGCTGCGGCTGGCGGCGTCCCTGGCCGAATCGGGGATTCCCACCCGATTCCAGACGACTACCCGCTCTCCTGCCTATGTGCTGGATGAGCCCGGTTACCCGCTACGGCGCGGATTCCGTTTCACCGCACCAGAACCCGACGCCGAAGCGCCGCGCTTCCTCTACAACGCGCAGTGGAGTGCGGACCTCGACGCCGAACTCCGAGCACTGACCGGGGGCCCTGAAACGGTGTCGGCCACCGCCGATGCCGTGCTGGTCGTGGTCCTCGACAAGCCCGCCGACACCACCGAACTCGTCGCCGAGGGCGGCCTGGTCGACGTGCTCACCGCGTCCGGAGCCGATGTGGTCGTCGCCGTGCTGCCGGGCGCCGACCCGCGCCAGTTGCGCGACGAGCGCACAACCGCAGCACCCACCCGACCGGCCGACAACGGCGACGGCCCGGATCGGATCAACGAACAACCTGGCAGCCACGACGCGGGCCTGGATGATGAAGGACTAGCCGTGACTCAACCGCAGACCCCTTCGAGACCGGGGCTGGAACTCCCTACTCCATTACATGGCCCGGAGTTCGGATCGTATGCGGCCGATGAGGTTTCGTGGCTGCTGAAGGATCTCTCCGAGGCAGACCTCGAGGCCGATGTGGCCGAGCGAGAGCAGCGTATCCAGGCGGGCGAGGCGCATTACGCGGAGTCGCTGCCGATCGAGTTCCAGCCGGACGCCGCCTATCGTGAGCTGTTCGACCAGGTGCTCGAGGAGAGTGCCGAACGCTTGGCCCTCGCGGTGGCGACGGTCTCGGAACTCGTTGTCGCCGAACGCGGCAACGACATCGTGCTGGTCTCGCTGGCGCGCGCGGGCACCCCGGTCGGCATCCTGATGAAGCGCTGGCTGAAGTCCGGTCGCGGCGCGGATCTGCCGAGTCTGGATGTCCCGCATTACGCGGTATCGATCGTGCGCGGTCGAGGCATCGATGCCGTCGCGCTGGATTACCTTGCCCGGCACCATGATCCGTCGACCATCGTCTTCGTGGACGGCTGGACCGGCAAGGGCGCGATCACGCACGAGCTGAACGAAGCACTGGACGCCTATCACGCCGCCGGCGGCGCGCGCTTCAACGGTGAACTGGCCGTGCTCGCCGACCCGGGCCACTGCGTGCGCACCTACGGCACCCGCGACGACTTCCTCATCGCCTCGGCCTGCCTGAATTCGACGGTGTCCGGCCTGGTTTCGCGCACCGTACTGAACGACACCCTGATCGGTCCCGGTGATTTCCACGGCGCCAAGTTCTATCGGGATCTGGCCGCCGACGATGTGTCGGGCCGACTGCTCGACCTCGTCAGCGCGGCCTTCGGAACCGTCCGTGATCGGGTGCCCGCTTCGGTGGCCACGGTCCAGGCGAGCGACCGCACACCCACTTGGTCCGGCTGGGTCTCGGTGGAAAAGGTGCAGGCCGAATACGGCATCACCAGTGTGAATTTCGTGAAACCCGGTGTGGGCGAGACGACCCGGGTGCTGCTGCGGCGGGTGCCGTGGCTGGTACTGGTCCGGGAGGCCGACGCTCCCGAGCACGCGCACCTGCGCCTGCTCGCCGCGGCGCGCGGTGTGCCGGTGGAAGTGGTTCCCGACCTTGCCTATTCGTGCATGGGATTGATCAAGGAAGTGCGCAAGTAATGCTTTTCAGCAGACCCCGAAGACAGACCCTGGTAGCTACCGACCTGGATCGCACCATGATCTACTCGCGCAACGCGATTGCCGCCGGCACCGATGTGCCGACCGTCTGTGTGGAGCATCTGGACGGTGACCCGCTGTCGTTCATGACCACCGCCGCGGCGCTGCGGATGCAGTCGCTGACCGAACCGGCAGCCGTCATTCCGACGACCACCCGCACCATCAAGCAGTTCGAACGCATCAAACTTCCCGGTGCGCCTTGGCGTTACGCCATCACCAGCAACGGCGGCAATATTCTCGTCGACGGGGTACCGGACCTGCGCTGGCGGATCGATATCGACACCAAGGTCCGCACCAACGGTGCCACCCTGTCCGAGGTCACCGCCGAACTGCGTTCTCGCATCGACGATTCCTGGGTTACCAAGTTCCGGGAAGCCGATGACCTGTTCTGCTACTTGGTGGTTCGGCCCAAGCTGGTGCCCGAAGGGTTCCTTGCCGACTGGGATGGCTGGTGCCGCGCCCACGGCTGGTCCGCCTCGCAGCAGGGGCGCAAGATCTATGCGATGCCGCAGGCGGTGTGCAAGAGTCGCGCGGTCGCCGAGGTCCGTCGCCGGCTCACCGAATCCGGCGAACTGGTCGAGGGCGCGACAACTCTCGCGGCGGGCGACGGCGCGCTGGACGCCGAAATGCTGCGCGCCGCCGACTCGGCCATCCGCCCGCGCCACGGCGAACTGGAACAGCTGAACTGGACCAGCCCGAACCTGACGATCACCCAGGCCTCCGGCATCCTCGCCGGGGAGGAGATCATCAACTGGCTGATCCAGGAATCTCCGGCCCCGGCGGGGATTCAGCCAATTACGGGGCGCTGAACAGGCCCTTTTCCAGGGTGGGCCAGGACGACTTCAGGTCGTCCTGCCAGTAACCCCAGGAGTGCGTGCCGCTGTTGCGGTAGACGAAGGTCGCGGGGATGCCGAGCTGGTTGAGGCGGTTGTTCATGTTCTGGTTGGACCAGTTCACGCCCGCTTCGATGATGCCGCCCAGCGCAACGGTTTTCGGAGTTTCCTCGGGCGCTTCCATCCGGAACTTGCCGCCCGGCTGGTCGTACTCGCCCGGGATGCCGTTGCCGGTGGAGAAGAACAGATGGGTGCCGCGCAGCTTTTCGGCGTTGACCATCGGATCGTTGGCGGCCCACAGCGGGTTGTCGAAGGCGCCCCACATGTTCTTGGTGTCGCCGCCGCCCCAGGTTTCCACGGTCAGCTTCACCATCTGCTGGCCGATCGGGTCACTGACCTGCGCGATGCCGCTGTAGGTGGCGACGCTGCGGAACAGGCCCGGCTTCTGGATCGCGAAGTTCAGCACCGAGGTGCCCGTCATGGACAGCGCCGCAACGGCATTGACGCCGTTGGTGCCCAGCGCCGCGTCGATCAGCGCGGGCATTTCCTCGGTGACGAAGGTCTGCCATTTGTTCACACCCAGCACCGGGTCGGCCGCGATCCAGTCGGTGTAGAAACTCCACGCGCCACCGACGACCTGCACCACATTGATGTTCTTCTCCGCCAGGAACTCCAGCGCATCGGTATTGCGCTTCCAGGAGGCGTCGTCCATGCCGCCGCCGGCGCCGTTGAACAGGTACAGCGTCGGGCGCGGCACCGAGGTGTCGGCGGGCCGCAGCACATCCACCGAGACGTTCTTGTTCATGGCTGTGGAGAAAATCTGCATCCGCACATTGCGGCTGTCCTTGGTCGCGATCTTGTCGACATAGGACCCGTCCGCGGACTTGATCGCGGGCTTGATCACTCCGGGGTTGGTCACGACCGGATCCGCCGTGGCCGGCGCGACCCCGAC
Organism: Nocardia sp. XZ_19_385; assembly: GCF_015355755.1. Classification (NCBI taxonomy): domain Bacteria; kingdom Bacillati; phylum Actinomycetota; class Actinomycetes; order Mycobacteriales; family Nocardiaceae; genus Nocardia; species Nocardia sp. XZ_19_385. The sequence continues at coordinate 898,172 of NZ_JACVEE010000002.1, read as the reverse complement.
TCCGAGCGCGACCGCGCCTAGTAGTGCCGCCAGCGCGATCCGCTTGGCCCGGTGGTGCGACATCCACGCCCCTCATTCTTCATACAGCCGATAGAAATCTGGTCCGATGATCAGATCGGCTCTCACCTTAGCGTCGTGAGCGCCCGATTCCATCCCCGGAATTGGGGGCAGTCAGCGCCCGTCGCGCAGTGAGACCAGTCCGCCGAGCGTGCCCAGGTAGGCGGTCCCGTCCGGGCCCAGCGCGATGCCCGCGTAGTTGTTGTTGAAGCCGACTCCGCTGCCGGACAGGCGCTTCCACACGAGTTCGCCGGTGCGGAAGTCCAGGGTCGTCCAGTACCAGGGATCGGTGGCCTGCGTGCCCTTGGTGTAGGTGTAGATCAGGCCGGTGGCCAGCGACAGCTTCGGGACGACCGAGGGCGCGGCCTCGGTGGTGTTGGTCCACGCCAGGTGGCAGCCGTTGCCGTCGTCGTCGATGTCGACGCGGGCGAAACCGGGTGTGGTGGTCGCGCCGAGCATGGTCGCGTCGGGTCCGGTGTAGCCGTAGTTGTTTTCCACGATCAGGGAGCGGCCCGCCCCGATGAGTGAATTCTCGGTGCTGCTGGCCCCTTTGGTGAACACCGGGACGCTGCAGACCTGGCGTTGCGCGGCGTTCGCGGCCGTGCGGTAGACGACGACGTTCATCGGATCGGAGTTGTCGGTGATGGCGACGAACCCGCCGGGCAGGACCGTGGGAGTCGTACCGGTGCCGTCGTCGACCTGGCCGGACTTGTGCTGCCCGCCGTTGGCGTAGGTGACGCGCCAGGTGACCGCGGGCGTCTTGCCCGGGCCCGCGTCCATGCGCAACAGTTCACGGTTGGTGGCGATGTAGACATCCCCGGAGGAGCCGACCGCGAAGGAATTCTGGATCTGGCCCTGGGCGCCGTTGCCGAGCCGGATCACCTGTGTCGCACCGGTTTCCAGGTCGAGGGTGCCGACCACGCCGTTGGCCTTGGCGACGAACCAGAGCAGGCCGTTGGAGTCGGGCAGCGCCGAGTTCAGGGTCTCGCCGGGGCGCAGCACGGTATTCAGGTCGTAGTCGCGCACCAGGGTGAAGCCGTCGGCGCCGGGGTTTTCCGCGAGGACCAAGATGTGGCCGGTGGCCGTGCCGACGACGGCACGGTCCTGGTTGTCGACGAAGAAGTAGGCGCCGCCGCCGAAGTTGGTGAAGAAGCCCGGCTTGATGATGTCGGCGGGATTCTTGCCGGGCAGTGCGTATTTGCCCCGCACCTGTAGTGACTGTGGATCGATCAAGTACACGCCCGGCTGCGCGCCGATACAGGTGGCGATGATGCGGCCGGCGCGATCGAAGGCGACCGAGCCGCATTCGCTGGCCAGGAACAGCGAATTCACCTTGGTGCCGACGCCGATCGGGCCCGGGCGGGTGTAGGTGTCGCTCATCCAGCCGTCGTTGTGGATGCCCGCGTTCCCGTTCGGCGCCAGGAACGGATTACGCGGGATCGGCGGAATGCCCGTGATCGGGTCGGCGGTAGCCGGGTCCCCGAGGAATTCCGGCACGTCGAGCGGCGGAACCGAGGGGATCGGTCCCGCGCCCGCGCTCGCCGGAACAACGAAAGCGGTGGCAAGGGCGGCAGCGGCAAAGGCCGCTCGACGCAGGAACTTCGGTGACACGCGCCACACGCTAACAGCCGTAATGGGCAACTGACCAAAAGTCTCGGTGGGTGAGACTCGAGGATTAGTACTGCTGCTGCCCCTGCAACTGCTGCATGATCGTGGCCTGCAACCGCTGCAGCCCGCTCGGACCGATACCGCTCTGCAACTGCCCCTCGATGGTGCGCACGAGCATCGCGTCGTTCATCACCTTCTCGCTGGACTGGATCAGCACCGTGCCCGCGCCGGTGAAGTCGAACTGACGCTCCTCGCCGGAGGTCGCGCCCATCCGGGCCGCACCCGCCGCCAGGAAGCTGGTGATCCAGCGCTGGTCGTAGTGGTGACTCGGCGACGGGCAATCCGCCCAGCCGACCAGCGATTCCGGGTCCACCCGCAGCGGCGGTTCGGCGAACATGACCGGACCGTTGGAGGACGCGAGGAACTTCCCGGTGCCGATCAGGGTCAGAAAGCCCGGCACGATGGACTGATTCAGCGACAGCCCCGGCTCGAAGGCGAGCAGGTTGGCGGCGCGGACGGTGAGGTTGCCGTCCTCGAGGTCATAGGAGTTGATGTTGTAGCCGCGGTCGCCGATGATCAGCTTCCCGTGCCCCTCGGCGACCACGTAGTCACCGGTGAACAGCGGCGCGGAGAACTGCTGCGACACCATGTGCATCAGCCCGCCCTGCAGGCCGTGGGTGAGCATCTGGAACTGGATCTGCCCGTAGTAGGCGATCATCGCGCCCTTGCGCGTGAACCACGGCTTGGTCAGGTCGATGCAGTAGGCGTAGTCGTTTCCCGGGATATTGTCGCTCTCACCGAGATTCATGGGATTGAACACTTGAGCCATGGTTTTACAACTTCTCCTCGGAGGCCTGCACGTACACGACACCTTGTCCGACGCAATGCAATTGCATCGCCTCGCCGGACCCCTTGCCCACCGCGTCGCGCCAGCTCGCCGCCGACTTCAACTCGGTCTGCACATTGCCGTAGGCGGCGATGAACGCCTGCGGGTCGACCACGACCGGATTCGGCCCGCCCACTTGCAGTTCCAGGAATCCACCGTGTGCGAGCAGCACCGCCGCGCCCTGTCCGGACAGCTGGGTGGTGAACATGCCCTGCCCGGTGAGCGCGCCGGTCGCGGCGCCGCGCAGCGCGCCCATCAGGCCGCCGCCACCGCCGCCGCCGCCACCCGAACTCATCACCGAGACAACCGAACTCTGCAGTGCGGCGGTGTTGGCGAGCAGGCGCGAGGCCTCGACCCGCAGCACCGCGCCCGGCTGCATCTGCACCACCTGGACTTCCAGCCCGGCGAATCCGTAGTGCACCTCGCCAGTGCCCTGCGCGAGCATGGTGCGCTGGTGCTCACCGGCCATCATCCGGCCGGCCATGCGCATCAGGCCGCCGCCGCCCATCTGCTGGGCGCCCGGAATCTGGTGCGGCGCGAAGGAGACATCGCCGGTGTAGTACAGCATCGCGCCGTTACGGGCGGCCACGCCGCCCGCCATCCCGACGTTGACCTTGACGACCTTGCTGTTGACCTTCTCGAACATCGTTGCGTCCCTTACCGTTCCGCCGGCTGGATCAAAACCACGCCCTGGCCGTCCCAGCGGATCTGGAACGCCTCGCCCGCATCCTGGCCGACGACGGTGCGCCAGGACATATCGGTGATGAACGAGGACTGCACATTGCCCTGCGCGGCGACGAACGCGTCCGGGTCGACGATCAGCGGATACTGCGGCGACACCTCGAGATGGATCAGCGGACCGCCCGCCGACAGCAGCGCGACCTGCCCCTGCCCGGTGACGGTGGTGGTGAACAGGCCCTGCCCGCTCGACGCGCCGCTCACCCCGGCGAATCGCACATCGGTGCGCAGATTCCCGGCGAAGGCGAGCAGCTGCTGCGATTCCACCTGCAACGTCTCGTTGTTGAGGTTCACCACGGTGACGTCCTGGCCGTTCACCGCGAAGAAGACCCGGCCGTGGCCCTGGCATTCCATCAGCGAGAGCTTCTCGCCGGTGGCGCGGCGCTTCATCCCGGCGAGGACGCCGTCGCCACCGCCGAAACCGGCGGATTTGAACTGCACGTTGCCCTCATAGGCGATCATCGAGCCCGAGATCGCGCGAATGGTGGTGCCGTTGAGTTGGGCCTCGACGACCTTTTTGGATTGCTCTAAGAGTTGCGCCATGTGGAGAGTGCCTGCCTGCCTTCCGACCGCTTCGGCCGTCACCCTAACGGCCGCAGTCCGAGATCGTCTATCCACAGGTCACCCGTTAACGCGTTTGCTCCGGCGGGGACCACCACATTTCTCGTAGAGTGACTATCGAATGCACCGACAAGCGAAGGGTCTACCTTGTCCGCAACACTTGCCAAGGGTCAGAACGGTCCCCTGGCCACCAACGATGTGGTGATCTCCGTCCAGCTCGCAGCGCCCGCGGACCTGTCCGCGCTGCTGGTGACCGAACGCGGCAAGGTTCGCACGGACGCGGACTTCGTATTCTTCAATCAACCCAGTGGTCCCGGGGTGAACCTGCAGCCCGCGCCCAGCGGTCAGCCCGCTTCGCTTGCGGTGTCGCTGAATTCGGTGCCGCAGGATATCGACCAGATCCGCGCCGTGATCACCCTGGACGACGCCTCCAGTAATTTCGGCCGGTTCGCCCCGCCGACGGCGATCGTGTCGGATTCCAGCGGTAACCGGTTGTTCGAGTATCAGATCACCGGGTTGCAGAGCGAGTCCATCGTGATCGCACTGGAGCTGTACCGGCGGCAGGGTTCCTGGAAGGTGCGCGCGGTCGGGCAGGGTTACGCCGGTGGTTTCGCCGCGCTGGTCACCGATCACGGCGTCACCGTCGAGGATTCTGCGTCGGCTGCCCAGGCCAGTCCGCCGCCGCCTCCGGTCAGCCCGCCGAGCTACCCGCCGCAGCAGCCGCCCCAGCAGCAGTACGCGCCGCCGCCCGCCCAGAGCTACCCGCCGCCGGCCCAGCAGGCCGCGCCGCAGCCCGCCGGTGAGGTCAGCCTGAGCAAGGACCGGCCGGTCAGCCTGACGAAGGGTCAGAAGGTCACGCTGCGCAAGGAAGGCGGCGCGGCACTCACTTTCGTCAAGATGGGCCTGGGCTGGGATCCGGTGCAGACCCGCGGCATGTTCGGCAACCGCACCGTCGACATCGACCTGGACGCGTCGGTGATCATGTTCGCCGACGCCAACCCCGCGGATTACGCCTACTACGGCCAGCTTTCGTCCAAGGACGGCTCGGTCCGGCACCAGGGCGACAACCTCACCGGTGAGGGTGAGGGCGACGACGAGATGATCCTGGTCGATTTGACCCGCATCCCCGCGCACATCAGCACGCTCGTCTTCGTCGTGACCTCCTACAAGGGCCACACCTTCGAGCAGGTGCAGAACGCGTTCTGCCGTTTGATCGACGGCACCAACAACGCCGAACTGGCGCGCTACACCCTGGCCGGTGGCATGGCGTTCACCGGGATGGCGATGGCCAAGGTGTATCGGGTCGGCGCCGACTGGAAGATGCAGGCGCTCGGCGAGGGCTTCCAGGCCAAGCATCCGGGTGAGGCGATTCCGCAGCTCGGCCGGTTCTTGTCGGCGAACTAGCCGCCTCGTCGCACTGGGTGTATTTCAAAGAAACAGCAGGGCAGATCACGTGATTCAGCTCAAAGCCGGTCAGAACACCCCGTTGACCAGCGATGTCATCAGGTTCAGCGCCAAAGCCTCGGCGGCACTGGATGTTTCCGCGCTGGTGGTGGCGGACAACTTGCGGGTGTTCGACACCGGCGACTTCGTCTTCTACAACCAGACCGCCACGGCGGGCGTGGAGCTCACCAGCGACGAGGTGACGGTCACGCTGTCGCAGGTGCGCGCCGACGCCAAGGCGGTGCTGCTGGTGGTCAGCGCCGATCCCGCTCCGCTGGGCGGGCTCGGTCCGGTGACGACGGCGCTGGCGGAAAACGGCACGGTGACAGCGGAATTCGCGGTCACGCCGCTGGCGGGGGAGACGGCGCTGATCTGCCTCGAGGTCTACCGGCGGGGTGCGGCGTGGAAGGTGCGCGCCGTCGGTCAGGGCTATTCGGGTGGCCTGGCGGTGCTGCTCACCGCGCACGGCGTCGAGGTGGATCACCCCGGCCCGGACTCACACGTGCAGTCCGCGACAGCCGCCACCCCGCACGGTGACGACCAGGGCGCCATCACCGGCCCGCAGTCGGCGGGCGGCGCACCGCTGGAGATGTCACACGGTGTGGAACGCCTGTGGATGATTTTCGAGGACGCCGCCCGCTCGGCCGCCGCTCTCATCTCCGCGCGGGACTACGCCACCGATCGGCTGGACGAGGAGCTGTCCGCGGCCGTCTCCGATCCGGCCACTCGCAACAGTCCCGCCGGCGAGGCGGCTCGGCAATCGGCCCACCAGCGCTACGACGATCTGATCGCCACCGCGGAGGCGAACTATCGGCGCGACAGCGAACACCTCGTCCGGGAACTCGCCGACGCCGACCAGCAGCTGCCGCCCGCGCTCGCGTCCTGGGATTCGGCCGCCTGGGATCGCCCGGCCGCCAAGTCCGACGGCATCCGCCTCGGCGAGTTGTACGCCGATGAGCGTGGGCCACTGCGGATTCCGTATTGCGTCCCGGTGCCGCTGACCCGGCCGCTGTGGATCGACACCGAGCACTCCGCGGCCGTCGTCCCGGTGGTCGGCGCGCTGCTGGCCCGCTTGCGCGCCGCCGACCCCACCCGGCGCTGCCGCCTCGACGTGATCGACCTGTCCGGCGCGTTCACCGGCTTGATCGCGCCGCTGCTCCCGCTGCTGAACGGGCCGGTGGTCACCGACCACAGCGAGATCTCGGCCCGCATCAAGGCCCTCGCCGACCAGGCCGAACTCGCCGAAATGGCGTACGGCAGCGGCAATTTCACCCCGCCGACCGAGCATCGGGTGCTGCTCGCCGCGGACTTCCCGCACGGCTACCAGCCCATCGACGCCCAGCGCATCGGCGCGCTCATGCTGCGCGGGGACCTGATCGGGTTGTCCATCATGATCGTCGGCACCGACGAATCCGACTCCGAAGACGAGACCATCGCCGTGCTCTCCCAGGCCTGCCGGCACCTGCCGACCCTGACCGACACCCCCATGTTCGATCCGTGGACCGGCAGCGCCTGGCATCTCGAACTCGACCTGCTCCCACCCGACCCGCACCGGCAGGCCCGGCTACTGCGCGTCGACTAGCGGCCGGCCCGCTCCGGCCGCGCCGGATGGTGGTTGCGCACGGAATCCCACGGCCGCAACCACTCCGGCAGCCAGGGGAGCAGGGGATCGCCCGCACGATCGACGATGCCGCCGACCGGGTCGTCCACGAAATCGCGGCGCACCAGGTCGTGCTCGGGCCGGTAGATCTGCCAGACGATCAGCGCGCACAACCCCACCACGGCGATGTCGCGGAGCAGCACGGTGCCGGTGAACCACTCCTCCGGCAAGCCTTTTCGGTCCAGCCCGAGGTAGTAGAACATCCGCGGCACCCACACCAGGGCGTCGATCGTCATCCAGGCCAGCAGGATTCGGCGATGTGGCAGCGCCAGCACGGCCAGCGGCACCAGCCACAGCGAGTACTGCGGGCTCCACACCTTGTTGGTCAGCAGGAACGCCGCGACCACCAGGAAGCACAGCTGCGCCAAGCGTGGCCGCTTCGGCGCGGTCAGCGCGACATAGGCGATGAGCAGGCAGGCGCCGACGAACAGCAGCAGCGACACCGTGTTCAGGACGGAGGGCGCCTGGCCGTGTTCGAGTTCGCCGTCGAGTCCGGTCCACCCCGTGAACGAGGTGATCACGTTGTAGATCGAGTCCGGATCGGCGTGCCGGGTGGTGTTGAGCCGGAAGAACTCTCGCCACCCCTCCGGGAACAGCAGCGCGATCGGCAGGTTCACCAGCAGCCAGGTGCTCAGCGCCGCACCCACCGCCGCAGCTGCCGCGCCGAGCGGGCGCAGACTCAAAAGCTGGACGCGGGAGGGCGTTTCACGAATCCAGGCCAGTGCCGCCGCACCGCTGTCGATATCCCGCAGGCGCAGCCCCAGCTGCGCGCTCGGCATCCGATGCAGCGGATCCACGCGCAGGCACAGCACCACGATCGGGCCGAGCAACAGCAGCGGATACAGCTTCGCCGCACCGCCGAGCCCGAGCAGCACGCCCGCGAGCATCGGTCGCCGGCGCGCCCAGGCCAGCAGGCCGGTCGCCGCGAAAGCCGTTGCGAGCGCGTCGAAATTGGTGAACGCGTGCACGATCACCAGTGGGGAACAGGCGATCAGCGCGACATCCCAGACCCGCCGCCCGGCCAATGTCGCCGACGCCCAGACCGTGACCAGCCAGGCCAGCGCCAGCCCGAAGGCGATCACGTTGAAGTAGATGACGACCTGCAGCGCCCCCGGCAACGGCGACGCGTCCCAGGATTTGGCGATCTGCATCCCGAGGTACTGATACAGCCCCGACAGCACCGGGTACTCCATGTACCGGGTCTCGACGCCGCCGTCGGGCGTCTCCTCGGTCCACCACTTCTTGTACGGGAACGCGCCCTCGTCCAGCCGTTCCGCGCCGTAGAGCGGCACGGTGTCCGAGTAGCACATGGCGGTGTACTGGCGGCCGTTGTTCCAGTCCAGCATCGGCCGGCCATCGGCGGCGGTCGTCTGCTGGATGCACGGCGACTTCGCCGCCCACCCGAACGCCAGGAAGATCACGGTGAACAGGAACAGCACCCGCATGGGCGTCCAGAACCGGGCCCGCCCGATCAGCGCGTGATCACCGACCGGTCCACCCACGACGGTGGACAGCTGCGCCGTCGAAGTGTCGTTGCGGCTCGGCCGATCCCGGGCGTCGGCCGACCGCAGATCCCGCGCCAGCGGTCCGGCCGACACATACCGCGCACCGTTGTTCTCCACCTCGACGAGCCCCTGCCCCCCACTGGACCGCGGCGTCACACTCCCATTCGCCCGCGCGTCCGTCAGTTGCTGATCCACGGCATCCGAGGTTACAGGCGCATCAGAAGACACCCGCCGACAACCTCGGCCCGCCTACCGTTGCCGGGTTGTCGGTTGTGTCCCGTTCCCATTCCCGTTCCCATTTCCGTTGTTATTGGGACGGTTCGAGTTCGTAGTGGTTGGTTGTGACCCGTCGGTCGGCGCGACCGGCTGACCGGGCAGCGGCCCGGCGTCCGGAGTCTCCGGCGTCTGCTGTTGCTGCTGTTGTTGCGGCGGCTGCTGAACACCGGGCACCGGGATGGTGATGCCGGGCAGGATTTCCACCTGACTCGGGACGATCACCGGCGGCACGAACTGCTGCTGGGTGGTGGACGGCGCGGTGTAGGGCGCGGACCACTCCGGGACACCCGCCTGGCCCTTGATCGGGGCCGGCTTCGGGAAGGTCTCGTTGGTGGTGCCCGTGAGGGCGCCGTCCATGGTGGCCTTCCAGATGTCGGAGGGCAGGCCGGAACCGTAGATCATGCCGCCCTGGTAGTTCTTCAGCGGATCACCCTGCTCGGTGCCGACCCAGACCGCCGTCGACAGCGACGGGGTGTAGCCGACCATCCAGGCGTCCTTGTTCTGGCCGGTGTCGCCGAGCTGGGCGGTACCGGTCTTGGACGCCGACTCCCGGCCGTTGGCCAGGTTGTGGTTGCGCGACCAGGCCGCGATCGGCTTCATCGCCGCGGTGGCGTTGTCGGCCACGGCAGCCGAGACCCGCTGCTCGCCGGCGACCTCGCCGCGATCGAGCAGGACGTCACCGTCGGCGCTGACCACCTTGGTCACGAAATGCGGTGCGTGATAGACGCCCGAGGCAGCCAAAGTCGCGTAGACCGAAGCCATATCGAGCGGACGGGCCTGGTACTGGCCGAGCACGATGCCGTTGTTCGGGCCCGAGCCGTCGGGCTCGCTCAGCGTCTTCGAGACGCCGGGAATGGACTCGGGGATGCCGAGCTTGTGGCCCATGTCCGCGATCTTCTTCGGGCCGTTGCCCATGTCGAGCTGCATCCGGTAGAAGCTGGTGTTCAGCGACCGCTTGAGTGCCTCGGCGATGGTGCAGGTGCCGCACCCTTCGCCTTCCACGTTCGTGATCTTGATGCCGTTCACGGTCAGCGGGGAGCTGTCGTACATCTGCGAGAGCGGGATGCCCTGCTCCAGGTTCGCGGCCAGGCCGACCACCTTGAACGACGAACCGGTCTGCAGACCCGCGTTGGCGAAGTCGTAGCCCTGGCCGTCGGTGCCGCCGTAGTAGGCCTTCACCGCACCGCTGCGCGGATCGATGGACACCACCGCGGTCCGCAGGTTCTCGGGTTCGCCCTGCATCTTCTTGGTCGCGGCATCCACCGCGGCCTGCTGCATCTTCGGGTCGATCGTGGTGGTGATCTTCAGGCCCTCGGTGTTGAGCTCGTGCTCACTGATGCCGGCGGCCGCGAGCTCCTTGAGCACCTGCGCCTTGACCAGGCCCTCGGGCCCGGAGTCCTGGGACTTGTCCCGGACCGTGGCCAGCGGCACGACCGTCGGGTACTGCGTGCCCTGCCGGTCAGCGCTCTTCAGGTTGCCCATCTCGACCATGCCGTCGAGAACGTAATTCCAGCGCGACTTCGAACCCTCGGGGTTCTTCTCCGGATCCAGCGCCGACGGCAACTGGATGGTGCCCGCGAGCACCGCGCCCTCGGAGACGCTCAGTTCCTGCACCGGCTTACCGAAGTAGGCCTTGGCCGCCGCATCGATGCCGTAGGCGCCGCGACCGAAGTAGATGGTGTTCAGGTAGGCGGTGAGGATCTCGTCCTTGCTCCACTGCCGCGCCATCTTCGCCGAGATGACGAGTTCGCGCAGCTTACGGGTGTAGGAGCGTTCGTCACCGACCATCGCGTTCTTCACGTACTGCTGGGTGATGGTCGAGCCACCGCCCGCGCTCTCCTTGCCCATGAGGTTGTCGCGGGCGGCACGGGCGAAGCCGGAGATGGAGAAGCCGGGGTTGGTGTAGAAGTCGCGGTCCTCGGCGGCGATCACCGCGTTGCGCACATGCGGCGGGATCTGGTCGATGGTGACGTCGGTGCGGTTGCCCTCCGGCGGCACGACCTTGCTGAGCACGGTCTCGCCGTCGTTGCCGTAGATGTAGGCGACCTGGTTGTTCTTCAGGTCGCCGGGCTTGGGCACCGACACCGCGGAGTAGGCGATCAGGAACGCGGTGCTCGGCACCACGATGGCCAGCGCCATCAGGACATACATGCTGCGGCGCACGATCTTCCATGGCGACCGCTTGCGCTGTTCGGGACGGCGCTTGCCGGGGCCGTCGTCGCCACCGTCACCGCCGCGACCACCGCGGCGCGGCGGCGGACCGGAGGGCGGACCGCCCGCGGTCACCCGGCGCTCGCCGGAAGTGGGGCCGTTCGGGCGGCCGTTGCGAGCCGTGCGTTCGACACCTGGACGATTCTCGCGGCCGGTGCGTTCGACACCGGGACGCTCGGTCGCGGGGCGCGGCGCGGTCACCGGACGTGAAGCGGACGCGGCACGGCCGGCGGCGCCCGCCTCGGGACGCCGATTGCGTTCGGCCACAGCCTCGCTCAGCGAGCCCGGACGGCCCGGCTGCGGAAGCTTCTGCGTGGCTTGCGGATTGGGAGCGCCCTGCGGCGGACGACCCTCCGGCGGGCGGCCTTGGGGCGGGCGACCCTGGGGCGGGCGACCTTGCGGCGGCGGACCCTGCCGGGGCGGCTGCGGGCCACGCGGCCCGCCCTGCAGGGGCTGCGGCTGCCGCTGGCCCGGCGGGGGCAGCGGACGGAAACCGGGTGGGGGGCCCTGGCGTCGCTCGGGTGAGTTCGGGCCCGGATGTGAACCTCGCTGTGGACGGCCGCCGTGCGGTTCATCGCCGTAGGGGGAAGTCTCGTAAGGCGAATTCACTGACAAGATCTCCATAACTCGTATCGGACTGCGTTGCGGGCGTTAGTTCATTCGGCGGCAGTACGCCGGTTCGCGCGGCGCCGCGTGGGAGCCGGAGCCGTTCCGAGCACATAGGACTGCACCAGATGATTCCAGCTACAGGTCCGGCATACCTCGACGACATGAACCGAGAATTCCGAGCGCGTCTCGGCGAGACGCGCCAGCTCCTCGGGGGTACGAGCGGACCCGGCTGCCGGTCCGAGCTCGTCGCCGTAGACCCAGGATACGAGTGTCAGCTGTTCTTTCCTGCAGATAGGGCACGTAACCTCGCTCCCCCGGCCGTGGAACTTGGCCGCACGCAGGAGGTAGGGATTTGCATCACATACCTCGGCGACACCGACCCGGCCCGCATACACGTCAGCCAGCAGTGACCGGCGCCGGAGCGCGTAGTCGACCACCTGCCGCTGAATAAGCACGGACCCCAGAGTACTGGTGAACCCAGAGTGCTGCCCTGGCCAGAGTGAGCCGTAGCCCGGAGGTGCGCGCAACTATATCGGCGCGATATAGTAGGCAATCGCATCTGTTGGTTAGGTCTGTCTACACGTCAGGGGGTGAAGCCCGATGCTCGAGCTGGCAATTCTCGGGCTGCTCCTCGAGGCGCCCATGCACGGCTACGAGCTGCGCAAGCGGCTCACCGGTCTGCTCGGGCCGTTTCGGGCCTTCTCCTATGGGTCGCTCTATCCGGCGCTGCGGCGCATGCAGGCCGACGGGTTGATCGACGAGGAGAACGTCGCGGGCGTCACGATGCGCCGCGCGCGACGGGTCTATCAACTGACACCGCAGGGGCGGGAACGGTTCACCGAACTGCTCGCCGACACCGGCCCGCAGAACTACACCGATGACGGCTTCGGCGTCCACCTCGCCTTCTTCAACCGCACCCCCGCCGAGGCGCGGATGCGCATTCTCGAGGGCCGGCGCAGGCAGGTCGAGGAACGCCGAGAGAGTCTGCGGGAAGCGATCAAGAAGGCCAGCGGCTCGCTGGATCGCTATACCCGGCAGCTCCACCAGCTCGGTCTGGAATCAAGCGAGCGCGAAGTGCGCTGGCTCAACGAGTTGATTGCGGCGGAGCAATCGACGAACGCGGCACCACAGAAAGAGGGAAACACCGGCCATGAGTAGTGAAGGTCAGAAACAGGTTCGCGTGGCCATTGTGGGCGTTGGCAACTGCGCCTCCTCCTTGGTCCAGGGCGTGCAGTACTACAAGGACGCGGATGAGAACGCCACCGTCCCCGGTCTGATGCACGTCAAGTTCGGCCAGTACCACGTCCGCGACGTGAAGTTCGTCGCCGCGTTCGACGTCGACGCCAAGAAGGTCGGCTTCGACCTGGCGGACGCCATCTTCGCGAGCGAGAACAACACCATCAAGATCTCCGACGTGCCGCCGACCGACGTGGTCGTGCAGCGCGGTCCGACGCTGGACGGTATCGGCAAGTACTACGCCGAGACCATCGAGCTGTCCGAGGCCGAGCCGGTCGACGTCGTCAAGGTCCTCAAGGACGCACAGGTCGACGTCCTCGTCTCCTACCTGCCCGTGGGTTCGGAAGAGGCCGACAAGTTCTACGCCCAGTGCTGCATCGACGCGGGCGTCGCCTTCGTCAACGCGCTGCCGGTGTTCATCGCCTCCGACCCGGTGTGGGCGCAGAAGTTCACCGACGCCGGCGTCCCGATCGTCGGCGACGACATCAAGTCGCAGGTCGGCGCGACCATCACGCACCGCGTGATGGCCAAGCTGTTCGAGGACCGCGGCGTGCAGCTGGACCGCACCATGCAGCTCAACGTCGGCGGCAACATGGACTTCAAGAACATGCTCGAGCGTGAGCGCCTGGAGTCCAAGAAGATCTCCAAGACCCAGGCCGTCACCAGCAACCTGAAGAAGGAAATGGGCGCCAACGACGTGCACATCGGCCCGTCCGATCACGTCGGCTGGCTCGATGACCGCAAGTGGGCCTACGTGCGCCTGGAAGGCCGCGCCTTCGGTGACGTGCCGCTGAACCTGGAGTACAAGCTCGAGGTGTGGGATTCGCCGAACTCCGCGGGCATCATCATCGACGCGGTGCGCGCCGCGAAGATCGCCCTGGACCGCGGCATCGGCGGCCCGGTCATCCCGGCCTCGGCCTACCTGATGAAGTCCCCGCCGAAGCAGCTCGCCGACGACGTCGCGCGCGAGCAGCTGGAAGCGTTCATCATCGGCGCCGAGTAAACAGCGCAGTACGAACGAAACCGGCCGGAGGCGAAATGCCTTCGGCCGGTTCTGTTTCAGTGCTGCTCAGTCGAGCGAGACGTACACCTCGACCGACGTCGGCCCGATGTAGCGCTCCAGCTCCGCTCGGTGCGATCGCGTAATCTTGCCCGCCGCTTCGGCTTTCGCGACCTGCGCCCACGCGGTGCGCAGCAGGTCGTAAGGCTTGTCGGAGACAACGAATTTGGCGTAGCGCCCGGTGGGGATGCGGGTGAGTACGTCGCCCGCGTCCACGTCGTCCATGCCGCGCACCTCGTAGCCGAGGACGGCGACGGCGTGATCGTTCTGGCCGATGTAGGCGGCCATGCGCGGCACCGCCTTCTCTCTGGCGAGGTAGCGGTCCCAGGTGAAGTTCACCAGGTCCAGATCGCGGTTGGTCACTTCGCGCCCGGCCAGCGGGATGGTCAGGCCGGCGACCAGGCTCTCGTCCAAGGTGACAATCTCGAAGTCCACGGTTCTACCCCTCGCCCTGGTCGTCTGCCAGCGCCACGAACACCTCGGCCGTGCGCGAATCCGGATAATGCTCCAAGTCGCCGGTGTAGGAGCGCACGAACTTGCCCGCCGCCTCGGCGTCCCACACCGCCCGCCAGATACTGACGACGGTGTCGCCGAGGTTGTCGCCACTGGCGGTGAACCGGGCGAACCGGCCGGCCGGAACCCGGGCGAGCACGTCGCCGGCCTGCAGATCGTCGAGGTTCTTGCAGCGGTAGCCGACGATATGGGTCAGATACGAGTTGATCTCCGGCGCGTGGTCGACGTATGCGGTGGTCGGGGGTCCGGGCAGCGTGCGCGCCATGGTGCGCTTCCACGCTTCTTCGACCTTGACGCGGCGCGGCCCTTCGACCGCGAGCGCCGGGCTGCGAAGTACTGTTCCCGCCACCAGCGTCTCGGGACGGTCAACGACATTGAAATCCACCGGCGTTGCCCCTATGTCTAGTCTGTTTCGGCGGCGCTCCGGAGGCCTCGTTACCTCCGGGCCTTCCTGGCTCATCGTTCGCGCCGCTGTTCGTCGCTCGCGCGCCTATCCTTCCGCATCATGGCTGCGGCGTCACCTTCGCTCTCACTCTGGCAAACGATGCTGCCACGTCATGTGTTCCTGTGGGGCGTGGTAGGTCACAAGATCGACAAGACTGCCTGTGAAGTGGCTGTCACCTGGGCACCGGGATGCTGAAACCGGGGAAAATCTCCACCTCCGCGGGGCCGGGCCCGGGCGGGAACACGATGACCGGCTCCCGCTCCTGCTGCGGCGACTGATTCTGCGGATTGAGAATGTCGTATGGCCCCCCGGACGGCTTGCCCGGAATGAGGCCCTGCGCGGTGGCCGGAGCGGCCGGTTCGGGGAACTGTTCCACCGGGGTGCCGGCCAGTGCGCCGTCCATCACCTGCTTCCAGATGTCGGCGGGCAGACCGGAACCGTAGATGTCGGCGCCGCGGGCCGTCCGGATGGGCTGGGACTGCTCGGTGCCGATCCAGACCGCGGTGGACAGCGACGGTGTGAAGCCGATCATCCACGCGTCCTTGTTCCACTTGCTCTCGCCGAGCTGGGTGGTGCCGGTCTTGGCGCCGGACGGGCGGCCCTCGGCGAGGCTGTGGCCGTTGGAGTAGGCGGCGATCGGCGCCATGGCGGCGATCGTGTTCTCGGCGATGGTGCGCGGGATGCGCTGCTCGCCCTCCGGGAGTTGCTGTCCGACACGGGCTTCGGGGGCGCCGCGGTCGAGCAGCACGCGCCCGTCGCCGGTGACCACGCGCTGCACGAAGTACGGCTGGTGGTAGACGCCGCCGGCCGCGATGGTGGCGTAGGCCGAGGCCATGTCGATCGGGCGAACCAGGTACTGGCCCAGCACGATTCCGTTGAGCGGGCGGCCGCCGTCCTCGGTGAGCGTCTTGCCCGCCACACCGGGGATCTCCTCCGGGATACCGGCCTGGTGCGCCGCGTCGGCGATGGCTCCCGGCCCGTTGAACATGGTCATGGCCAACCGGTAATAGCTGGTGTTCAGCGAGCGCTTCAGCGCCTCGGCGAGACTGCACTTGCCGCAGGTCTCCCCGTCCACATTGGTGATCTTGGTGCCGCGATCGCTGACCGGCGAACTGTCCATCACCCGGTGCAGCGGAATGCTCTGCTGCTGGGCCGCGATCGCCGCGAAAACCTTGAACGCCGAACCGGTTTGGAGCGGGGCCTGGGCGAAGTCGTAGCCGATGCCGTCGGTGCCGCCGTAGTAGGCGCGCACCGCACCCGAGCGCGGATCGATCGACACCACGGCGCCGCGCAGTTCGGGCGGCTGCCCGCCGAGCCGGTCACCGATCGCGCCGAGCGCGGCCTGCTGGGCTCGGGTATCGATGGTGGTGGTGATCTGCAGCGCGCCGGTGTTCAGGTCACGTTCGCTGATGCCCGAGGCGCGCAGTTCGCGCAGCACCTGGGTGCGGATCAGGCCCTCGGGCCCGCGCGCCTCGTTCTCGCTGGTCATCTCGGCGATCGGGAGGATGTCGGGGAAGCGGGTGGCGTCGCGGTCGCCGGGGGCGAGCACGTCCATCTCGATCATTCCGTCGAGCACGTACTGCCAGCGCGCTTTCAGCTGCGGCAGATGGGTTTCCGGGTCCAGCAGCGAGGGGGTGCGCAGCACGGCGGCCAGCATCGCGCCCTCGGCCAGCGACAGGTGCACGGGGTCTTTGCCGAAGTAGGCCTTGGACGCGGCGGCGATCCCGTAGGCGCCGCGGCCGTAGTAGACGGTGTTGAGGTAGGCGGCGAGGATGTCGTCCTTGCTCCACTGCCGGGACATCTTCGCGGCGATGATCAGCTCGCGCATCTTGCGGCTCACGGTGCGTTCGGAACCGAGGAAGGCGTTCTTCACGTACTGCTGGGTGATGGTGGAGCCGCCGCCGGCGTTCTCCCGGCCGAGCAGATTGTCGCGGCTGGCGCGCAGGAAGCCGGAGGTGGAATAGCCGGCGTTGGTATAGAAGCTGCGGTCCTCGGCGGCGAGCACCGCGTCGCGCACGTGCTGCGGCACCTCGGCGAGCGGGACGGGGATCCGATTACCGTCCGGGGGAACGACTTTGGAGATGACCGTGCTGCTGTCCGAGGCCAGGATGGTGGCGATCTGGTTGGTCTGCACCGCGGACGGGTCGGGGATCTCGGCGCTCCAATAGGCCAGGCCCGACAGCAGCGCGGGCACGCCGACGAAGAGGATGAACAGCGCGAGCCCCAGTCTTCGGGCACGTTCGGCGCGGGAGCGTGTGGGCCGCTCGGAATTCGGGGCCGGACGTTTCTTGGCCGGGCGGGGCGCGGACTTCACCGGCGGGGTCGGTGGCAGTGTCGGCTCGTCCCAGCCCGCGAGGGAGGGATAGGACGCGGCCGGTTTCTCCCGGCCTCTTCGTTTGCCGAACAACGAGCGCACGATCATCTCCTCCCGGAGCGTCGGTCGAACTCACCTTTTGTGCCACAGCAACGATCGGTAAAGCACACCTGACGCTTCGAGATTATCGCGCCCAGGATGTGCCGGGATGCTATCACCGCACCCCGGCACTCAGTTCCTAGCTCTTGACGCCACCGGCGGTCAGGCCGGAGATGATGCGACGCTGGAAGATCAGGACCATGATCACCAGCGGAATGGTGACGATGGTGCCCGCGGCCATGATCGCGGCGTAGGGCGGTACCAGCGGGTTGTTGCCGGAGAAGCGCGCGATCGCGACGGTCACCGGTTCGGTCGAACCGCTGGAAAGCAAACGCGCCAGCAGGTATTCGTTGACCGCGGCGATGAACGCCAGGATCGCGGTGGTGAACACCGCGGGCGCGGCCAGCGGCAGCATCACCAGCCGGAACGCCTGCATCTTGTTTGCGCCGTCGATGCGCGCGGCTTCTTCGAGTTCCCACGGGAGCTCGGTGAAGAACGACGCCAGGATGTAGACCGTCAACGGCAGCACGAACGAGATATTCGGGATGATCATCGCCTGGTATTCGCCGATCCAGCCGATATTGGTGAAGAACTGGAACAGCGGCGTCACCAGCACGACCACCGGGAACATCGACGCGGACAGGATCAGCCCGGACACCAGGTACTTACCGCGGAAGGTCAGCCGCGCCAGCGCGTAGGCGGCGAAGATGCCGATGACCAACGCCAGCACGGTGGTGATCGAGCCGATGATCAGGCTGTTGACCAGCGCCTTACCGAAGTCGTTGCCGCGGCTGGTGTCGAAGGCGTTGCGGAAGTTCTCCATGGTCAGATGCGTCGGCCACGGAGTGTTCTCGAAGGTGTATTCCGGATCGCGGAACGCGGTGACCATCATCCAGTAGAACGGGGCCAGCCCCCACACCAGGATGATCAGCACGCCGAAGTAGAGCCGGGCCGATTTGAGCCGTTTGGTCCACGGGACCGACTGCACCGCCGGGGTTTTCGTCGCGACGGACATCAGCGCACCGCCCCTTCTCGCTGGGCTTCCTGAGTGCGAACGGCGTTGGCGCCCAGCACCTTCACGAGCAGGAACGCGACCGCGAAGATGAGCAGGAAGGTGATGGTGGACAGCGCCGCGGCACTGTTGGGACCCTGCCGGAACTGGTCGACCACCAGGATCGACGCGGTCCGGGTGTTCGGGTTGCCCTGGGTCATGATGGCGGGCAGGTCGAACATGCGCAGCGCGTCCATGGTGCGGAACAGGATCGCCACCAGCAGCGCGGGCTTGAGCAGCGGCAGCGTGATCTGAGTGAACCGCTGCCAGGCCGCCGCGCCGTCGACCTTCGCGGCCTCGTACACGTCACCGGGGATGACCTGCAGACCGGCCAGCAGCAGCAGGGCCATGAACGGCGTCGTCTTCCACACGTCGGCGGCGATCACCGCGAACCGTGAGGCCCACGGATCGGTGGTCCACAGAATGTGGGTGCCGAGCACCCGGTTCACCACGCCGTCGTACTGGAACATGAACTCCCACAACCGCGCCGTGACGGCGGTCGGGATGGCCCAGGGGATCAGCACCGCCGCCCGCAGCAGCGAGCGGCCGGCGAAGCTCTTGCCCATCACCATCGCCATGCCGAGGCCGATGGTGGCCTCCAGCGCGACGGTGACCACGGTGAAGAACAGGGTGACGCCGATGGCCAGCCAGAACTGCGAACCGAGGTTGCCGGTCGGGCAGGCCACCGTCTCGCCGGTCGGCAACGTGCACTGCTGCAACAGCCAGTGCGTGTAGTTGGCGAACCCGGCGCTGCCGCCTTCGGTGAACATGCCGGTCGCCGGGTCCAGGCCCGCGTCCTTCTGGAACGACATGTAGATCGCGCGGAACACCGGATATCCGATGACCACGACCAGTGCGATGAGCACCGGTGCGACGAACAGCCACGGCTTGCCGCTCTCGCGGAAGCTGAAACGTTTCTTTGTAGCCGTTCCAGAAGGATCCGACACCGTTATCTCTCTCCTACGGTTTGGGTCGGGTCCGCCTACGAGCCGGCCGACTCGATGCCCTTCTGCATGCCGACGATCGCGTCGTCCACGGACTTCTCACCGCGCAGCGCTGCGGCGGCGTTGTCCTGGATGGCCTTGGAGACCGCCGGGTAGAACGGGGTGACCGGGCGCGGCACCGCGCTGGCGATCGAGTCCTTGAGGGCAGGCAGGTACGGCATCTTCGCGATCAGCGCCGGGTCGTCGTACATCGAGGCGCGCACCGACGGCAGACCGCTCGCGCCCACCAGTTGCTGGGCCTCTTCGCTGATCAGGTAGCGCAGGAAGTCCAGCGCGGTGGCCTTGTTCTTGGAGAACGCACTGATCGCCGCGTTGTAACCGCCGAGGGTGGAGGCGCCGACTCCGTTCTCGCCGGGCAGCGGGGCCACGGAGAACTTGTCCTTCACCGAGGAGCCCTCGGAGCCGAGGTCACCGAAGGTGGACGGCCAGCCGCGCAGGAACATCAGCTTGCCGGACTGGAAGGCGTTGGCCGACTCGGGCTCCTTGAAGGTGATGGCCTCTTTGGGGATGTCACCGTTCTTGTAGGCGTCCACCAGCGTGGTCAGGCCCTTGCGCGCCTGCGGGCTGTTCACCGTCGGGGTCTTGCCGTCCGGGCCGACGAAGGTGCCGCCGAAGCCGTTGATCACCTCGGAGGTGTTCACGGTCAAGCCCTCGTAGGTCGCGAACTGGCCCGCGTAGCAGCCGATGTTCTGCGCCTTGGCGACCGCGCACTGGCCGAGCAGGTCGGTCCAGGTCTTCGGCGGAGTCTGCACCAGGTCGGTGCGGTAGAACAGCAAGCCGCCGTTGGTGTTACGCGGCGCGGCGTAGAGGGTGTTGTTGTAGGTCGCACTGGCCACCGGCGGGGACAGCAGCGCCGAGGTATCGACGGAGAAGGTGTCCTTCAGCGGCTGCAGGTAGCCCTTCGCGGCGAACTCCGCGGTCCACGGCACATCCAGGGCGACCACGTCGTAGTCGGCGGACTTGGAACGCATGTGCTCGACCAGGTCGTCGTACTGCTGCGAGGCATCGTTCGACTGTTCCTTGAACGTCACCTGCTCGGCCGGGTGCGAGGCGTTCCAGCGCTCGATGAGCTGCTTGACCACACCGGTGTCGGTGGTGTCCTTGCCCTCGACATAGGTGATGGGGCCGCGACCGGTGAGGTTCTGGCTGGTCGGGTTCGTGCCACTGTCGCTGGAGCAGGCACTCGTGAACGCCCCTGTGAGCAGCGCGCATGCGGTGACCGCCAGCGCGGCCCGCGGCACGAGCGAGGTACGTAGGGCCGACACCTTCTTCAAAGCCATCGCGTTCACTCCAGAGTTGATCGTGAGCGGCGGCACAGACTGCCGCTGCACAAGGCAAGATACATGGTGCGCGTGGAAGCCGTCCCCATTGTGCCGGTTTCGTACTCACCGGACGGCGTCGCGCGTGTCTCTCCTACGATGGCTGGCGATGACTGCGCCGAATGGGGTTCCCGACCGGATGCTCACGCGGATCGGGGGATTGCTGCGGCAAGCCGAATCCACCGACAACGAGCACGAGGCCGAAGCCTTCCTGGCCGCGGCGCAGCGGCTGGCGACCCGGTCCTCCATCGATCTCGCGGTGGCGCGGGCGCATGTGCACGGGCGGGAGCGCAGGCCGACGCCGATACAGCGGGTCATTCCGATCGGGGAGGCGGGAAAGAAAGGGCTGCGCACCTATGTGCAGTTGTTCGTCGCGATCGCGCATGCCAATGATGTGCGCTGTGATGTTGCGCGGACTTCGACGCAGGTTTACGCCTACGGATTCGATTCCGATATCGACACCTGTGAAGCCCTGTATACAAGTCTGCTGATCCAGATGGTGCGGGCTTCGGATCACTACATCAAATCCGGCGCGTACAAAACCGCGACGGTGGAGAAGGTGGTCGCCGAAAAGCGGTGGGGCAGAACAGTGCAGCGCCGCGTGCAGGCGCCGGTCGCCCCGGTGACCGCGCGGTTGAATTTTCAGATGGCGTTCGCGGCGCGGGTCGGAAAGCGGCTGGCGGCGGTGAAGCAGGAGGTCGAGACCGAGGCGGTGGCGCCGTCGGAATCGGCCGGTGGCACCGCATTGGCCCTGCGCAACAAGGAAATCGAGCTGGTCGACTTCTATCAGCAAACCTCCGAGGCGCGCGGCACCTGGCGCGGGCCGCAGGCTTCGGCCGGGCATTCCGCGGCGGCCCGGCGGGCCGGTGATCGCGCGGGCAAAGCGGCGCGCCTGGGCACCTCGCCCGAATTGGGCGCCGCTCGTGGACAATTGACGGACGGATAGACGCGGGGGATCTGGGCGATGAGCGTGCGTGACAGCCAGCGGGCCAAGGTCTATGACGCCGAACAATTGGTGCGCGGAGTATTCGACCGCGCCGACGAGTACGGCAGTCGCACCGTCGACCTCTACGGTTCCCAGATCACTCTCCCGATCGAACGGCGTTTCGCCTCGGTGTCCTCGGTGCAGGCTTATGCTGACAAGGTGCTCGCGCTCAATTGGGTACGGGCGCAATGGGATAGGGCCTCGGTCCCGGTGCGGGTCCGGTCGCGTGCCGGAGCGACCGCTGCCCACTACGAGGCGGCCGACGCGGTCCTGGCGGTACCTCTGCATACCGGCGGGACCGCGTGGGCTTTACGTGAACTCGTGGTGCTGCACGAGATCGCCCACCATCTGGGCCCGGTCTCCGAAGCGGCGCACGGACCCGAATTCTGTTCGCGGTATCTGGAATTGGTGGACGGGATCATCGGGCCGGAAGCCGCCCTGTTACTCCGCGCCACATTGCTGAACTGCGGCGCCCGCTTGAACTAGATCCGCGCCTGGACGCGCTGGAAACGGTCATGCCACCAGGCGATTCGCGCTGGGTCCGGATGCCGATAGCGGGCGATGAGTTCGGGATCCGGCGTCGGTGGGGTGCGTGGCACCGCGAGGTATCCGTCGACCGGACGCAAGGAATCAGCTACGACGTCGCCCTCGAACAGGGAAGTAGTGCCCAGGCCACAGGCGAAGTCGAGTTCGGGGAGTGCCCCCGCCAGCGCGAGCTGGGCGGACAGGCCGACGCTGGTTTCCAGCGCCGAGGACACCACACACGGCAACCCGGCCGCCTCGGCGACCTGCAAGGCCCGGCGCACACCACCGAGTGGCGTGCACTTGAGGACCGCGATGTCGGCGGCGCCGGCCACCGCGACCCGCATCGGGTCTTCGGCGCGGCGAATGGATTCGTCCGCGGCGATCCGCACGTCGACCTTGCGGCGCACCGCCGCCAACTCCTCGATCGTGCGGCACGGCTGCTCGACATACTCCAAACCGCCTGCTGCCCGGTCGATCTCGGCGATGTTGGAAATCGCGGTATCCACATCCCACACCGCATTGGCATCCACCCGAATTGCCCCGCTGGGCCCCAGCGCGTCCCGGACTGCCTCGACTCGCGCCAGGTCCTCGGCCAGCGAATCAGGGTGATCGGCGACCTTCACCTTCGCGGTCCGGCAGCCCGACGTGGCGACGATTCGATGCGCGCGTTCCGGATCCACTGCGGGCACAGTGCAATTGATCGGAATCCGGTCCCGCACGGGCTCCGGCCAGCCCGTGGTGCTCTGCTCGATCGCCGTCGCCAGCCACCCGGCCGCCTCGCGATCGTCGTACTCCGGGAACGGGCAGAACTCACCCCAGCCGAGCGGGCCCGGGATCAACATCCCTTCCCGCACGGTGATTCCGCGAAACCGGGTGCGCATCGGAATCGCGTAGACAACGGGTGCATTCTCGGCAGTCATCCCCGCCACCCTACGACCGTGCCCGGTACCCGCGCCCGCCGATAAGGTTCTGGTGAGGCGGTTGCAAGGCGCGCGGCACAGTCTTGGGGCATGACAAGGGGAGATCGGTTTCCGCGGGAGGCTGTCGCCGCGACCGTGCAGTACGCGGGAACGCTGGCGCTGGGTGGGATTGCCGCATGGTTGACGATCGGCTTCGCGCTCTTCGGCTACCTCGGCGAGGATGCGAACAGCGCGTTGTTCGTCGGCTTGGGGATGGGTGTGAGCTGGCTGGGTATCGGGGCCGCGCTGGTGTGGTCGCTCGTCGGCATTCTGGACGGGCTCTGGCACCGCAAGCCGGGGCCGCGAGGCGCTCCCGCTCGGACGCACCTGTTCATGGCCGCCGCGTTCGGTGCGGGCGGGACCATCGCCTTCCTTGCCGTTTTCGGGAGCTGACATGTACTTCCGAGTCTGGGATGCGGTGAGCGGCGCGGTGCTGTTCCTGGCCGTTGCCGTGTTCGCGGCGCTCGCACCGGATGTCGTAGCCGACGTGGTTCCGGAGGGCGGCGGGTACGCGATCACCGCCGGGATCGGCATGCTGGGCAGTCTGGTCGCGTTGCTGCTCGGGTTCTGGCAGCTGCTGCTCGCGGCGCTCGACCAGCGCACACTGTGGTGGCGGCCGCTGATCGGTCTGGCCGCACTGGTCGCCTGCTACGTGTTCGGCGAACTCGTCCGCCAACTCGTTCCGGCCTTCGGGTGAGGAAGAAGCGGCACCCGCGCGGTGGGTGCCGCTTCCACAATTCAGAGGCGTTCGTAGATGGTGGCGTTGGCCAAACCGCCTGCCTCGCACATGGTTTGCAGACCGTAGCGAGCGCCGCGTTCTTGCATGGCATGGACGAGGGTGGTGGCGAGACGTGCGCCCGACGCGCCCAGCGGGTGGCCGATGGCGATGGCGCCGCCGTTGACGTTCACGCGGGCGAGATCGGCGCCGGTGTCCTGCGCCCAGGCCAGCACCACTGGGGAGAATGCCTCGTTGATTTCCACCAGGTCGATGTCGGAGAGCTGAAGACCCGCACGCTGCAACACCTTTCGGGTGGCCGGGATGACGGCGGTCAGCATGAGCAGCGGGTCATCCCCGGCGACGGCGAAGCTGTGCAGGCGGGCCAGCGGCTTCAGCCCCAGTTCCCGGGCGCGTTCGCTGGTCATGATCAGCGTCGCGGCGCTGCCGTCGCTGACCTGACTGGCCGACGCCGCGGTGATCTGCCAGCCGATTTCCGGGAAGCGGGCGGCCATGACCTCGTCGAAGTAGGCGGGGCGCAGCTTGCCCAGGGTCTCCAGGGTGCTGCCGACGCGGATGCCCTCGTCGGTTTCGAGGCCGTTGATCGGGGCCAGCTGGGCCGCGAACGAGCCGTTCTTCGTTGCCAGCGCGGCCTTTTCGTGGCTCGCGAGCGCGAACTCGTCGAGTTGGGTGCGGGTCAGCCCCCAGCGGGCGGCGATCAGTTCGGCGCTGATGCCCTGGGGTACAAGGCCTTCCGGGTGCCGTGCGGCGAAACCGACGCCACTGGGATCCGCGGACCCGACCAGATTGGCGCCCATGGGGATTCGGCCCATCGACTCCACGCCCGCGGCGACCACGATGTCGTAGGCCCCGGAGATGACGCCCTGGGCGGCGAAGTGGATGGCCTGCTGGCTGCTGCCGCACTGGCGATCCACCGTGGTGGCGGGCACCGATTCGGGGTAGCCCGCGGCCAGTGCCGCCCGCCGGGCCATGTTCGAGCCCTGTTCGCCGACCTGGGTGACGATGCCGGCGATCACGTCGTCGATCAGCGCGGGATCGATCCCGCTGCGGTCCACTACCGCGCGCAGGCTGTGCGCGAGCAGGTCCACCGCGTGCACGTCGTGGAGTGCGCCGTTCGGCTTGCCTTTGCCGATCGGGGTGCGTACCGCCTCGACGATCACCGCGTCTCTCATGGTGCTGTCCTTCCAGAGCTGACTCTATCTTTCAATAGCCAGCGTACGCCTGGCCATAGTTGACACAAGTCAGCTTCGCTATGATGTGCGTCATGGCAGCAGTAATGGAAGGGCGCTTGGCCGACCTGAGTTCGTGGCAACCCAGCGAATGCTCGATCGCGAAAGCGCTCGACATCGTCGGCACCCGCTCGGCCGTCCTCATCCTGCGCGAGGCCTACTACGGCACCCGCCGCTTCGACGGTTTCGCCGCCCGCATCGGCATCACCGACGCGGCCGCCGCCGCGCAACTCCGCAAACTCACCGCCGCGGGCCTGCTCGAAAAGCAGCCCTACCAGGAAGAAGGCAAGCGCACCCGGAACGAATACGTGCTCACCGCGATGGGGCGCGACCTGCTCCCGGCGGTGCTGGCGCTGATGCAGTGGGGCGACGCGTACCTCCAACCCGGACCCGCCCCTTTGGAACTCGTCGAGGCTGCCACAGGATCTCCGGTGCGGGTGGAGATCCGCAGCGCCGGGGGCCGGGAAATCGAGCTGGAGGAGTTGGGCGTGCGGGTCAACGACGACTGGGTGCGCGCCCGGCGTAAGCGACGAGGGGACAGCTGAACACCGTGACGTTGCGCACCTGAGTAATTTTCCCCGTGCCGGGACCGTTCGGGCATTGCCATGATGAAGGCATGCCCGATCCGTACCGGACCACCCGCCGCTACTCCGTCCCCGATCCCGACCCGGAACCGGTCGAGCGGCGACATGATGGAGGTATGCCGTATCAGTACCAGCCGGAGCGGCGGCCGAGGTCCTGGGACGCGAAGGTGAGCAAGCTGCTGTACACGTTCGCGGCCATTCTCGGCGGCGGCGCCGTCCTGTACGCCACCTTCGCGCTGATCGTCACCTACTTCCAGGGCGGCGTCGCGATCGCGGAAGTTCTTGCGGCACTGGCGGTCTGCTGGGTCGTGATGGGGCTCATCCTGGGTGTGCCCCGGGTCATGGGGCGGATGGCGCGCGAACGCGGCCGATCCAGCCTGGTCTGGGCGGGCGCGTCGGTGCTGCTGGTGCTGGCGTCGATCTCGATGTTCATCGCGGTGTGAAGCACCCCGCCCGGCCGCTCGGGCGGGGTGCTCGAACAGCTCAGTTCAGGCGGCGGCCATCGTTGGCGGAGAAGAAGTAGGTGTGCTCCGCGGCGGTGGCCAGCTTCAGCCGGGTGCCCTTGGCCGGCGGGTTACGCCAATCTGCCCGCGCCACAATGATTTCCCCGGCGCCGTTGGTGGCGCCATTCGCGACGGTGCGGCCGTAGATGTAGGCGTCGGAGCCGAGTTCCTCGACCACGTCGACCTCCATCTCGATGCCCTTGTCGAGCCCGCCGCCGATCTCCAGGTGCTCGGGGCGGATGCCGACGACCACCGAGCCCTCGGCCCCGTCGACCACCGAGCGCGGGACCGCCAGCGCGTGCCCGCCCACCGACACGGTGCCGTTGTCCACCGGCAGCGTGAACATGTTCATGGCGGGCGAGCCCATGAATCCGGCGACGAAGGCGTTGACCGGATCCTGGTACAGGTCACGCGGGGTGGCGCACTGCTGCAGCAGGCCGTCTTTGAGCACCGCGACCCGGTCGCCCATGGTCATGGCCTCGACCTGATCGTGGGTGACGTAGACGGTGGTGGTGCCGAGGCGGCGTTGCAGCTGCGCGATCTGGGTACGGGTCTGCACCCGCAGTTTCGCGTCCAGGTTCGACAGCGGCTCGTCCATCAGGAAGACCTGCGGGGAGCGCACGATCGCGCGGCCCATCGCCACGCGCTGGCGCTGGCCACCGGAGAGAGCCTTGGGCTTGCGGTCCAGGTACGGCTCCAGGTCCAGCAGCTTGGCGGCCTCCAGGACGCGCTGGTCCTTCTCCGCCTTGGCGACCTTGGCGAGTTTGAGCGCGAAGCCCATGTTCTCGGCGACCGTCATATGCGGGTAGAGCGCGTAGTTCTGGAACACCATCGCGATGTCGCGTTCCTTGGGCTCGGCGTGCGTGACATCGTTTGCGCCGATCAGGATGCGCCCGCCGTTGACCTCCTCGAGGCCGGCGAGCATGCGCAGCGAGGTCGATTTTCCGCAGCCGGAAGGGCCGACCAGAACCAGGAATTCACCGTCGGCGATCTCCAGATTCAACTGGTCGACGGCCGGTTTGTTCGAGCCCGGGTAGAGCCGGGTCGCACTGTCGAAGGTCACTGTTGCCATGACGAAACCATCCCATTCACCGGCAGGAACGTGCCGGACGATCCGAGTACAGGGTGGCCAGGACTCTACAAGGTTCACCGGAGATCGGTAGCCTCGTTCGGGGAACTACGTGAGGAGCCTCGAGTGAGCAGACCGGTGCGTATCGGTATCCAGTTGCAACCGCAGCATTCCCCCAAATACGGCCTGATCCGCGACGCGGTGCTGCGCGCGGAAGACCTCGGCGTCGACATCGTCTTCAACTGGGATCATTTCTATCCGCTCTACGGCGACCCGGACGGCGCGCATTTCGAATGCTGGACGATGCTGGGCGCCTGGGCCGAGCAGACCGAGCGGGTGGAGATCGGCGCGCTGGTCACCGGCGGCGGCTACCGCAATCCGGATCTGCTGGCCGACATGGCGCGCACCGTCGATCACGTCAGTGACGGCCGGTTGATCCTCGGCATCGGCGCGGGCTGGTTCAAGAAGGACTACGAGCAGTACGGGTACGAGTTCGGCACGCCCGGAACGCGTTTGGCGCTGTTGAAGGAATCGATGGCGCGGATCGACGCGCGCTTGAAGCAGCTGAACCCGGCGCCGACGCGGGAGATCCCGATCCTGATCGGTGGCGGCGGTGAGAAGAAGACGCTGCGGCTGGTCGCCGAGTACGCCGATATCTGGCACACCTTCGCCGACGTGGAGGTGCTGGCCCGCAAGAACGGCATCCTCGGTGAGCACTGCGCCGTCGTCGGGCGCGAGCAGGCCGAGATCGAGCGCTCGGTGGAGTGGCAGGGCACGGCCGACGCGAGCGGGTTGCATGCCGCCGGGGTCACCCTGTTCACGGTGGCGGTGAACGGTCCCGACTACGACCTGTCCGAAGTGGAGGCCGCCATCCGGTGGCGCGACGAGGTGAACCCCGACGCTGTCACCGGCCTGGCCTGATCGCGTGGCGCAACCCTCACTCAGGTAACTGGGTATTCGCGTTGGCCGCCGATAGGGTTGTCGGTCATGGCCAGCCTGCTTTTCGTGCGGTTTCGTGCGTTGATCGCCGTGATGTTGCTCGCCGTCGGTGTCCTGGCGACGGGGTGCGCATCCGGCGGCGACTCCACCCGGGACCTGTGCTCCCCGCCCGGGCTGAGTGCTGCCTCCGCCGCCCCGCAGAACCTCGCCTCGTCCGAGGCGGCCGGGCCGGACAAGTACACGACCGAGTCGTCCGAGCCGTTGGACGCGATCGACCTCGGCAAGCTGGGCTTGATCACGCCGGGCGTGCTCAGCGTCGGCACCCTCTCGGACGCGCCGCCCAGCATCTGCGTGAATTCCAGCGGCCGGTTCACCGGGTTCGACAATCAACTGCTGGAGGCCGTCGCCGCGAAAATCGGGCTGCGCGTGCAGTTCTCGGGCACCGAGTTCGCCGGTCTGCTGGCGCAGGTGGCGGGTAAGCGGTTCGATGTCGGCTCCTCGAACATCACCACGACCGCGGCGCGGCGTGACCTCGTCGGGTTCACCAACGGCTACGACTTCGGCTATTTCGCGCTGGTGGTGCGCGACAGCAGCGGAGTCAAGACATTCTCGGATCTGAACGCGGGCAGCAGGATCGCCGTCGTCCAAGGCACCGTGCAGGACGATTACGTCGTCAACACTCTGCACCTGGATCCGGTGAAGTTCCCCGACTACAACACCGCCTACGCGAATCTGAAGTCCGGCCAGGTCGATGCCTGGGTCGCCCCGTCCGCGCAGGCCGACGGCGCGATCAAGCCCGGTGACGGCACCGCCGTCGTCCAAAATGCCTACAGCCTGGACAATTTCGCGGCGTGGGCGGTCGGCAAGAGCAATCAGCCGCTGATCAACGCGCTCAACAGCGGCCTGGACGCGGTGATCGCGGACGGCACCTACGCCAAGCTCTACTCCGACTGGGTACCGCGGCAATTCCCGCCGGGCTGGAAGCCGGGATCCAAGGCCGCGCCGATGCCGCAGCTGCCGGACTTCGCGGCCGTCGCCGCCGAACATGCCGGAGACAAGCAGCCCGAGCAGGCCGCACCGAAGTCGACGCTGCAACAGTTGCGCGAGACGTTCTTCGATTGGTCGTTGTACCGCAAGGCCTTTCCCGATCTGATCAAGACCGGCTTGCCGAATACCCTTATCCTGGCGCTGGTTTCGGGCATCCTCGGCACGGTGCTCGGCATGCTGCTCGCCGTCGCGGGCATCTCCCGCACGCGCTGGCTGCGCTGGCCGGCCCGGATCTACACCGACGTGTTCCGCGGCCTGCCCGCCGTCGTGATCATCCTGTTGATCGGCCTGGGCCTCGGCCCGGTGGCGCGCAATGTCACCGGCAACAACCCGTATTGGCTCGGCGCGCTCGCCCTGGCCTTGCTGGCCTCGGCCTATATCGGCGAGATCTTCCGCTCCGGCATCCAGGCGGTGGACACCGGGCAGCGCGAGGCGGCGGCCGCGCTGGGCCTCAGCTACCGGCAGTCGATGCGGTTGATCGTCATCCCGCAGGGTGTTCGGAAAGTGCTGCCCGCCTTGATGAATCAGTTCATCGCACTCATCAAGGACTCCTCACTGATCTACTTCCTCGGCCTGCTCGCCACGCAACGCGAACTGTTCGCCGTCGGCCGAGATCTCAACGCGCAGACCGGAAATCTCTCGCCCCTGGTCGCCGCGGGCCTGGTCTACCTGATGCTCACCATCCCGCTGACGCACCTGGTGAACTACCTCGACCGCCGCATGCGCGAGGCCCGGCCGAAGGTGGGCCGGCCGATCGACCCGCTGGAGCAGGCCACCGTCACGGAAGGCCGATAGGCAGGCAAAACCGATAATTCGGTCGAAAAGGCACGGCCTATCGGAATCGCTGATCGCGATTGGTTAGCACATCCTGAGCTACTTGCAATGATGCGCACTCACTAATATGTTTCGGGTAACCAGAGCCACCGATTCACTTAACGAGAAGAGGGAAATTCTGATGACCACAGCACACCTCGAGCACACCGCCCACGACCACGTCCACGGCCCCGATTGCGGCCACACCCCGGTCCCGCACGGCGACCACATCGACTACGCCCACGACGGCCACCTGCACCGCGCCCACGACGGCCACTACGACGAGTGCGAACCCGCCGGCCACCAGCCCTGCGACAACCACACCCACGTCCACGGCCCCGATTGCGGCCACGACTCCGTCGACCACGGCGACCACGTCGACTACCTGCACGACGGCCACCGCCACGCCGCCCACGGCGACCACTACGACGACCACTGAAACGCGCTAACGCGGCACCGGGGGCCGGTGCCGCGTTGGGCGAGGGGTTCTTTCGGGTCAGGAGGCCTTGCGGATTCCCATGTATTGCAGGGCGGCGAAGGCGCCGACGGTGCCGGCTTGCATGACGGTCCAGATGGAGCCGACGAGGTTGAGGTCTAGGGCTCCGATGAACAGGGCGATCAGGCTCAGGGCGACCCAGGCGGCGTTGAGGGTGGCGACGCCGCGGGCGGCGGAGGTGTTGGGGTTGGCGGGGGTTCCGATGAGGGCGACGGTGATGCCGTAGAGGGTGAGGAAGATGCCGATCGGGATGCCGATGCTGCGGTCCAGGCCGAGCAGGGACTCCAAGGGGGCGGCGAGGGCGAGGTAGGCGACGCCGTTGACGCCGGTGACGACCGCGTCCAGGCGGAGCGAGAGGCGCAGGAGTTTGGGGCCGGGGGCCATCAGGGTGGACAGCATGGTGGGGGTGGCGGCGGTGGTGCTCATGGTGGGGCTCTTTCTCGTAAAAGCAATGGGGGGAGGGTTTTTCGCCGGTGGTCAGGCGGCGGCGGGGACCTTGTCCAGGAAGCCGTAGACCTTGGCGATCTTGCCGTCGGTGATGATCGCGACGTCGAAGCCGATGACGATGGCGGGGCCGTCGGCGGGGCCGAGATCCCAGGTGAAGCGGACCTGGTCGTGGTGCGCGTCGACGGGGCCGCCGAGGCGGAAGGTCCAGCCCGGGAACTGGGCTTGCACACCGGCGATGACGGCTTCCAGACCGGCGTGGCCGGCGACATCGACCATCGGGTCGACGTAGGTGGCGTCCGCGGTGAAGACCCGGGCGACGGCGGCGGTGCGGGCCGCGGCGTCGGTGGTGTTCCAGGCTTCCAGGTAGGCGGCGACGATGTCGTTCATGATGTCCTCCAAGGGCTTTGAGCTGGTGTTTCTCGGTTTGTGTTGCTTACGAGAACTACGTTATGGCTCGAGGAGGGGGTACCGAATCAGTCGTCTATAAGTACTTTTCGGCAGGCATTACCTATGTCCGCGCTAGGTACTGATCGTGGCGAGTGCGCTCCACAGGATCGGGGAGTGTGCGATCGCGCCACCGTTGCGCCAGGATTTGAGTCGGTCGCGTTGCCAATCAATCAGGGCGACAACAGGATCGGGCTGTTCGTGCGCGGCATCGACGGCGCAGATCGTGTCCAGCAGGGGGCGAACGTCGGTTCCGGCGAAGCGCTGGAACGCGAGATCGGTGGGCAGTGGCCAGCGGGTGGCGGTGACGAGCTCGGCGCCACCGGCGATCATCGCGGCGGTCAGGCCGAGGGCCTCGGTGAACCGCAGGTCACCGCCGCTTTCGCAGGCGATCAGAGCGACCCGGCTGGGAATCGGCCAAAGCTCGCTGCCCGCAGTGGGTTCGGAACTGATGGTGTGTGTACCGAGCAGAAAGTCCTTGGCGGACAACGGCCGATGGGTGCGGTTGGCCGCCGCGAAGCCGGTGGTTTCCGCACCGCAGGCGAGGTGGAGTTCGGCGTTCTCGCTCTGTCCGGATTCCGGCGCGGCGGCGGTGACATGGCCGACGTACAGCAGCCGGCTCGCGCCTTTGCGCAGTGCGGTGCTGAGCCAGTCGCGGTCGACGTGGGTGCGGCGAAACGCGTCGAAGGGGCTCGGGACTTCGGGTGTGAATCGTTGCTGTGCAACGTAGTCGGCGATGCGCTCAGTTAGTGGTGACGGTGTGTCCATGCGGCCGAGCACCGACCCGAGAGCCGAATCGGCGCGGAAGCCGGGAATACGCGGGTCGAGGATCGCGACCACGGGTAGTTGCTGCTGCTCGGCCCAGCGGCGCACCGTTCGGCCGGGCGCGCCGACGATGCTGGCGGGAGCCAGCAGGCTCAGGTCAGCCAGGTCGAGGAGGCGCAAATCGGGGGCGGGGGCGAGAATTTCCCAGGGGACCTGCGCCAGCCGAGGCGAGGGTTGGAGACGGATCAGCGGACGGATGCCCTGCCCGTGCATTTGCGCCAACTGGCTCGCCAACCCGGAGGGGACCAACGCTCGCGAAAGATCCCGCGCCAGTAGATATTCCGCATCCGGCGTCGCGAATGCACCAGTGGTGAGCGCACGTTCGAGACCATCCGGAGCGCCCGGAATGGGCAGCTCTCCGACGAGCCTGTCCACCACTTCATCGATAGCCGGACCGGGCAGCATGCTCACACCACCCGGCGCGACGTTGCCGACCCACCGCCATGACATATAGAGATCCCCGGCGTCGGCCATCCGGATCAGCACGGTCGGTTGCTCGGACGAGCGCGTCATGCGGAGGCCACCTGTCGGCCAGATCCGCACAGCCTGGCTGAAGCACCAGCCGCTCGTGACCGAGCTGTCTGATCAGCGCTGACTGCCACGCTTCGGACCTGTTGGCGTTCGTCCCGACTGACCGGAGTGAATCGCCACGACGTGAATACCAGTAGGTGGA
Source organism: Nocardia sp. XZ_19_385 (assembly GCF_015355755.1). Lineage (NCBI taxonomy): Bacteria > Bacillati > Actinomycetota > Actinomycetes > Mycobacteriales > Nocardiaceae > Nocardia > Nocardia sp. XZ_19_385. Next base: position 865,303 of record NZ_JACVEE010000002.1, on the reverse strand, counting down.
TCATGCCGATACCCTCCGGCGGTCGCGAACCGGTCGGCCGTAACGCTGTTCAGCGGCCGTGATGTAGGCGGCGAGCGCGACGTGTCCGTCCGGCTCGATGACGAGGCGCGGCGGTAGGGAAACCGGAAGTCCCTCGCCCGCAGCGACATCGGCCAGAGCCGAGGCCAGACGCAAGGTCGCCGCCGGAGGACCCGGGGCACCTGCTGGTAAAGCACCGGCTTGGACGGAGGGGGTGCCGGACGTGGTTGCCGTCCGGGATCCGGCCGAGAGCGTGCCCGGATGGCCGGGATCGGTATCGATCGGTGTGGTGCTTTCCGGTGTGGGGTCGCCAGGGTCGAGGAATTCGATCGGAAACTGCCTGGTAGTGGCGGAATCAGTCCTTTTGGTTTGCAAAGTGGCCCCGGCGCATTGGGTCTCGATGAGGTCGGCGAGAAGCTGTCCGTCACCACTGAGATAGGCGAACCGGAAGGCCAATCGCAGTGCGGGGTCGGCGATTTGGGTGTTCCACTGCTGGCGCTGGGTACCGTTCGGGAAGGTGTGCCGGACGGCGTCGATGGCGAGAGCCGAGGTGATGGCGAGGTCGGTGGCGACCGCCAGTGCCGGGGCAGGGTCCGCGACGTCGTCGATGATCGACTCCAGCAGCAGTGCGTGCCAGTAATCGATTTGGGCGCAGTGCAATCCGAGACCGCGCTCGGCGTAGGCGGCGTAAGCGGCGGCCAGGAGTGCTTCGCCCTCGTCGATCCGGGCGTTGGCGTAGGCGACAGTGGCCAGGCGGACCTGGACGTCGGCCGCGTCCAGGACGGCGCCGGAGTCGCGGAAATACTCGAAGGCGCGGCCGTAGAGGTCATCCGCTTGCGCCAGATCGTCACGGCTTTCGGCGAGGAAGCCGAGGGTTTTGAGGCCGATCCCGGCACGGTGGCCCAGCCCGGCCTGCTCGAAATAATCCTGGCTGGCCCGCAACAACGGTTCGGCCTCGTCATGCTGATTCAAGCGAATATGCATGGTGGCGAGGTTCTGCCGGGTCTCAGCGACGGCGTTGATGTCGCCCGCGGATTCGAAGGCGGCTAGGGCCTGCTGGGTGAAGTCGAGGGCCAGATCGCGGCGGCCGGTTTCGAAGTAGGCGCCCGCCAGGCTCATCAGTGGATGACCGGCCAAATGCGGGGCGTAACGGACGGCGGCGTCCAGGGATTCGGTAGCGATCTCGATGGTGCGGGTCCATTGGCCGCGGTGGAAGGCGACGGCACCGAGGGACAGCAGGCACGCGACGCGCAGCATGCCGAGTTCCTCGCCGCTGTCGGCGAGCAATCCCCGGGCCTGCTCCAGCGCGGCCTGCGCCTCGTCCAGCTCGCCGAGGTGTTGCAGCGCCTGCGAGACATTTACCAGTGCGCTGCAACGCTTTTCGATCGCGCCATCGGGGACCTCGGCCAGCGCTTCGCGAAACCATGTCAGCGCGGTGGCATGGTCGCCGAGTTCGTCGGCCATGCTTGCGGCGTTGATCAGCGCGCTGACCCGCAGCGCGCCGGTGGTGGTCTGCACCGCTTCGGAGAAGATCCGCAGCGCCTCAGCAACTTCCCCGCGCTGGTAGGCCTCGGCCCCGGCGAGCAACACTTCGCGTCCGTCGTCTGGAGGGGTTCCCTGATCCATCACAGCTCCGGTAAGGCTCTCGTGCGGTCCATCAGAAGTCCGAATCTTCAGCCGCGGCGGCGATCTCGGCTCGCAGGGGCGCGTCGAACGCGTCGGTGACCGGTCCGGCAGCGCGGCGCAAACGGGTCGTCGCGAATTCCCGTATCCGCCTGCGGGTTTCCGGCCCGCCACGGTCTTCGTACTCCGGCACCCCGATCCCGGGCACATAGACCTCCACCGTCACCGCGTCCTCACCGGCGACGGCCGTCTGCCCGACCCAGCTGTCCCCGGCCAGTTCGAGTTCGATCTCGGCGGCCTCGGCGATCCGCGCCCGGGGCCGCAGATGCCCCGGGACCGGCCCGGTGAGCTGGGGTGCGGCCACCACGCTGACCCGGGCGATGGTGAGCCCGGCGTCGCGAGCCAGCTCCCAGGACACCGCCTGTTCGGAGGCGTCGAGCAGCCCTGGCGGGCAGCCCCGCCAGTCCCAGCCGCCGACACCGCGATCCAGGGTCAGCACGTTCGACCGCGCGTCACCGCCCGCTGCGAGAGCGTAATCCGACTGGCGCACAGCGATATTCGACGACATCGGCGGAATGAACGGCACTCCCGCGTCGGCTCCGTCGACGATCATCTCGCACTGCTCGGTCAGCTCGGCGATCTCCTCCTCGAGCACCCCCGGATCGAGGGCGGCGATGCCATCGAGAGTGGAGGCGGGCCACCAACGGGCCGCCCAGTGCGCGAAGCCGAGCCGCCAGGCATGCGTGATCAGGCGTGGAAGTTCCGGACGGGCCGGGAAAGTGGGCCGCCCGCCCGGGTAGTCGGCGACGGCCAGCGCGACAGGTTCGCCGTAGACGGCCCAGATCCACTCTTGAGCGGCATCGAGATCATCGATCACCGCGGCGGGGATCGCCTGTCCGGACAGCACACTCCAGGTCAGGTGACCGCCGAGGACTTCGAGCACCATCACGTCGTTGTCCGGCGCACCGTCGAGCACGGTGGGCGCTCCCGGCGGCACGATGCCCAGCAGGTCACCGGAACGGAACAGCGAGACCTCGGTCATCAGCTCACCCTCGATTCGAGCGAATCGACCTCGGCGGCAAAGGAACTGGCGCTGAGCGCCTTCTTCACCCGGGCGCGGTGGTCCAGGATGACCGAGCGCGCCACTCCGTCGAGCAGATCCCACAGCTCATCCGGATCGAACACCGGGAACTCGCGGACATCCCGGCCGTGCAGTCGCACCCATAGTCGGCGCAGGTATGGCTGCCACGGTGTGCGCAGCTCGGCGGCGATGGCGTCCAGCGGATTCGACGACGACAATTCCGCCGCGGGATCGACAACGAGCCGGCGGGCTTGCAGTACATAGGATTCGCGCCGCCAGCGCCCGTTGATCAAACGCAGTGGTGTCGATTCCTCCACATCGGTCCCCAGCTGCCGCAGCCGATTCCCGGCGGGCGCATTGATCGGCGAAAACCCCACCGCCAGCGTGGCTCCCGCCGCCGCGGCGACTCGCAGCGACTCGTCCAGCAAGGCCCATGGTGCACAACTGCGCGTGACTTCGGAGGTGACCAGCTCCGGGATCTCGGGCAGCTCGGCCCGTTCGGTAGAGGCCTGTAAAACGGTGAAGACCCGCTCGTAGATGGTCCGGTCCAACGGCAGCCCGAGGGCGGATGTCGAAGCCGAGGAACCGATCTCGGGCGCCTGGGGCAGCGATTGCGTCGTGAGTCCGAACCGGTGAGCACGAGTTGCGGTGTGCCACAGTGTGATTCCGGAATGCGCCCCCGCATGCGCCGCGATCAGGCTGTCGAACAGATACTGCCCCTTGCCATTGCCGGTCCCGACCCGCGCACCCGCGGCTTCTTCCAGCAGCGCGTCGAGAGAACGCGCATGGTCCACAGCCGGGGCCGCACCGGACGGTCTGCGCCGCCAAGCGACATCGACGAGCTGAGCGAGATCGGCGGCCCGCCCGGCATCGCCGAGGTGCGCCTTCAAGGCCTGCGTGGTCCGCCCGGCGGTGAACTCATGGATCTCCCGCAACGCCGCCTCGGCAATACCCCGGTCCCGCAACGGATTCGGGAGCCCGGAGGTGGTCGCCAGCTCGAAACACCGCTGGAAGTACAGATCTTGGGGATGCCCCTCGGTGATCCGCAGCGCCCGTCGCACCTGCTTGAGCACCGTGAACCAGGCCGCGGTCGCCCGCAGCACGTCCGCGCTCGCGTGCACCCGGGTCGCGAGCAGTGTCGCGCCGTCCGCGGTGACCAGCGGCCCCGCGCAACTCGGATTCTGCACCGGCCGGATCACCAGCGGGTCCAGCAGCAGCTTCACCGTGCGCCGCAACGGCCCACCCTGGGGCCCGCTGAGCGCTTCGACACCGTCGAGCTCGCGCCACACCTCATCCAGCACCATGGCGCGCGGTCGTCGCATTCGACCAGGTTAACGGAGTTTTCCGGATTCCGGACGGCGCAAACCTGGGATCGGTAGGGCGCGAATCGTTTCTACCTTTCTTTCAACGGCACCGACAAGGGCCGGACCACACGAAACACAAAGGAAGAAACCATGAACATCAAGACCGCCGCCGCTGTCATCGCCGCCACCTCCGCCCTCGCCCTGGGCCTCACCGCCTGTGGCGACGACGCGAAGAGCAGCAACCCCGCCCCCGCCGACAAGCCCGCCACCTCCGCGGCCCCGGCCCCCGCTCCGGCGGGCAAGTCCGCCGCCTCGGTCGACGGCAAGGCGCTCACGGCCAGCTTCGACACCACCTGCGCCAAGCAGGGCGGCATCCTCGCCCTCGCGCTGACCGATAACAACAACGCCGCCCACGGCCAGCTCACCGTCAGCGCCACCATCAGCGGTGACACCGTGCAGGCCGTCGGTATCGCGGGCAGCAAGGGCGGCTCGAACGGCCTGCCCTACGCGGTCGGCTACGGCAACGGCCAGCCCGGCGGCTCGGCCAAGCTCGTCAAGGACGGCAACACCTACAAGGTGACCGGCGAGGGCGTCGGGGTCCCGGATATGACCAACCCGATGGCCGGTGCGCCCGCCGCGAAGTTCGACATCACCTTCGCGTGCTCGACCATCGTCGGCTGATCACCCAACCATCCGAATCCCGCGCTCCCGCAACCGATGCGGGAGCGCGGGGCAACACCTCCAGGAGACCACCATGCGCACCAAAGCCCGCACCGCCGCCCTCGTCTTCGGCGCCTTCGCCATCGGCTACTACCTGTTCCACGGCCTGATGGCCGACACCTCCGACCCGTTCGCCATGCCCTGGGTCGGGCCGCAGATGGCACTGCCGATCATCGCGCTGACCATCGTCCCCATCGTGTTCGCCTTCACCGGCGAGGGCATCTTGCAGGCCTTCACCGGCAACAACAGCTCCGAATTCCGCCACGGCCTGCTCGGCATCGGCACCGTGAAGTCGTTCCACCACACCGGCGTCACCGTCAACGATCAGCCACAGGTGCGGGTCGACTTCAGCGTGGAAGGCGTGGACGGCAAGGTCTTCGACGCCACCGCACGCATGATCGTGCCGCTCACCGAGCTGGCCCTGCTCCGCCCGGGCGTGGTGCTGCCGGTGCGGTATCTGCCGGAGCGCCCCGGCAAGGTCGAGGTCGACATGTCCGGTGACGCCACCGAGGCACAGCGGGCGATGAACCAGTCCATGATCCGCAAGGGCTTCACCACCCCGGCCAAGCTGGATATCGCCGCCCGCGGTGTGCAGGCGCAGGCGGTCGTGCAGTCGCTGTCGGTGCCGGGGGAGATTCGCGACGGGCACTCGCGCATCGAGCTCGGGCTGGTCGTGACCCGCCCCGACGGCAGCACCTTCGGCACGCAGGCGGAGAAGTTCCTGCCGCCCGCCATGGTCGGCGGCGTGCAGGTCGGCCGGATCGTGCAGGTGCACTACCTGCCCGGGAACGAGAAGGAGGTCGTCCTGTCGCTGCCGGTCAACGCGTGAAGCCCCCGCGAAATCCGCTCCGAAGTCCCATAATCCCGGTGTTCGCCAGTACAGCTGGCCCGCACCGGGATTCGTCATTTCCGCAGCAAACTGAGGGTTACCTAATTGGTCGGCCGTTCACCTTCGCGTTTCCTTGGGCTGGTTTCCGCGGTTTAGCGTGCGCCTCGACAGCCCGAGTTCAGGAGTTACCGTGAAACCGCTAGCCCTCTTCGTCAAGCACGACGGCCAGTCGTCGCGTGCCGCCGTGACCTGTGAATACAAGTGTGGCAATGCCTGCTTCCACGAGGTGCCCAACACCTCCGGGGGCGAGTACTTCGGTGACCTCGTCGCCTCGCTGAACCGCCGCGGCCTGATCAAGGGTGGCGCGGCCGCCGTGCTCGCGGTCGGCGCCGGCAGCGCCCTGGCCGCCTGTGGCGCCGACACGCCCACCGACGCGCCGACCCCGGTGGCCAAGGCCGCGGGTACGCCCGGCACCGGCACCGCCTTCACCGCCGTCGCCCCGAACAAGGAAGACGCGGTCGTCATCCCCGAGGGCTACGAGCAGGGTGTCGTAATCCGCTGGGGCGACCCGATTTTCGCCGACGCGCCCGCGTTCGACTTCGACAAGCAGTCCGCCGCGGCGCAGGCCAAGCAGTTCGGCTACAACAGCGACTTCGCGGCCCTGATGCCCATCGAGGGCCAGGCCAACTCCTATCTGTTGGTCGTCAATCACGAGTACACCACCGGCCCGCACATGTTCCGCGGCTACAACAAGGACGCCCCGACCCCCGAGCAGATCGCCATCACCATGGCGGCGCACGGTCTGTCGGTCGTCGAGGTCAAGGGCGAATCCGGCACCGGCAAGCTGACTCCGGTGTTCGGCAAGTACAACCGCCGCATCACCGCGACCAGCGAGTTCAAGCTGACCGGCCCGGCCGCGGGCAGCGCGTTCGTCACCACCTCCGCCGATCCGACCGGTACCAAGATCCTGGGCACCTTCGCCAACTGCGCGGGCGGCGTGACCCCTTGGGGCACCGTGCTTTCCGGTGAAGAGAACTTCAACGGCTACTTCGCCAACGGCGACAAGATCGGCAATACCCGCACCAAGCGCTACGGTTTCGCCGCGGGCAAGACCGCCAACGGCTGGGAGACCGCCGACAAGCGCTTCGACCTGGAGAAGGAACCGTTCGAGGCGAACCGGTTCGGCTACGTCGTCGAGGTCGACCCGTGGGACCCGAACTCGGTGCCGCTCAAGCATTCCGCGATGGGCCGCCTCAAGCACGAGGGCGCCAACATCTACGTCACCGCGAACGGTGACGTCGTCGCCTACACCGGCGACGACGAAAAGTTCGACTACATGTACAAATTCGTCTCCAAGCGCAAGATGCAGTCCGGCACCAGCGCGTCCAGCCGGCGCGAGAACATGAAGATCCTGTCCGAGGGCACGCTCTACGTCGCGAAGCTGACCGGCGACCACGCCGACAAAATCGACGGCACCGGCGCCAAGCCGTCGGACCAGGGTTTCACCGGTAAGGGCCAGTGGATTCCGCTGCTGGAGTCGACCGGCGACGGCACGGGCAAGTCGCTGGTCGAGGGCATGTCGGCGGCCGAGGTCGCGGTGTTCACCCGCCTGGCCGCGGACAAGGTCGGCGCCACCAAGATGGATCGCCCCGAGGATTTCGAGGCCAATCCCTACACCGGCAAGGTGTATGTCGCGCTGACCAACAACGACAACCGCGGCGCCGAGGGCAAAGCCGGTGTGGACGAGGCGAATCCGCGCAAGCTGAACAAGAACGGCCAGATCCTCGAGATCGACGACAAGCACACCGGCACCGAGTTCACCTGGTCGCTGCTGCTGGTCTGCGGTGACCCGGCCGCCGCCGACACCTACTACGCCGGTTTCGACAAGACCAAGGTCAGCCCGATCTCCTGCCCGGACAACCTGGCCTTCGACCCGTACGGCAACCTGTGGATCTCCACCGACGGCAACGCCCTCAAGTCCAACGACGGCCTGTTCTCGGTGGTGCTCGACGGCCCGAATCGTGGTGAGACCAAACAGTTCCTGACAGTGCCGCGCGGCGGCGAGACCTGCGGCCCGATCGTCACCGAGCAGCGGGTCATGGTGTGCGTGCAGCATCCGGGCGAGGCCGACGACGCCACCCCGGAGAACCCGCTGTCGCACTGGCCCGATGGTGGCGCCGCCCAGCCGCGTTCGTCCGTGGTCGCGGTGTGGAAGAAGGGCGGCGCCCGCATCGGCGTCTGATTCACATATTGGCGAAGCGCGCGAAATCGCCTTGGGCCCCGCTGTATACGTTGAGATCGACCTGGGCGGGAATGCCCGGGATGGTGCCGCTGTCGGTGGTCTGCCAGAACGTCCAGGCAGGCCACCCGCCGGGCACCTCGGGTTCGGAGTTGCCGCGGTAGTCGGCGATCCACAGCGGGTACCGGGTGAACTGATTCGTGTTGGCCATGGCCGTTTTCCAGAAGTTCGGATAGGTGTAGATGATCGGCACCCGTCCGGTCATGGCCTGCACCGTGTTCAGATAGCGCTGCGTCCAATCGATCAGCTGGTCCGGGGCCAGGCCGCCGCTGTCCTCGAGGTCGAGCACGGGCGGCAGGTCCAGCGGCCCGTTCTGGCCCAGCACCACGGTCGAATACAGCACGGCCTGCGCTTCCGGCGGCAGCTGGGGGCGCGCGTAATGGTAAGTGCCCCGGGCGACTCCGGCCATCCGCATGATCACGCTGTCGGGGACGAAATGCGGATTCATGTAGTGCAGGCCCTCGGTCGCCTTGACCATGGCGAACTCATAGCCCGCGTGCCGGACCGCGAACCAGTCGATCAACATCTTGTTGGGATGCTGCCAAGACGACACATCCGGTCCCTGCGGCGCAGCGGCGGCCGGAGCCGCGGTGAGGATGCCCGCCAACGCGATCAGTAACACCATCCACCTGGAGCGCCTGGTATCCATGACGCTCCACGATAGCTATCTGCTCTAACTACCGTTCGGGCGGGTGTCGCTCACCACACCTTCCGGCTGCGTGATCGTGAACGATTCGCCTTCCAACGGGCCCGGCGCGATCGGGGTGCAGGGGCTGATGCTCCAGGAGCGAACCTCGTAGTCGCCGAACGGCTTTCCATCGGCGGTGACCTCGGTGAACTCGACGGGCGTGAAATCCGGCGAGTTGCAGGGGATCGTCTCGCCGACCGCGAGCGCGAGTTGCGGGGTGATGCCCGCCAGCTCCATGGTGTCCTCTTTGGACCAGCCGGCGGTGGTGTTCTCCAGAACCAGGCGGTAGCTGTCGGCGCCGTCCCAGGTGACGGTGGCCCGCATGACATCACCCGGTGCGACCCCCGGATCGGTCCAGGCCTCGGGCGACTTCTGATTCCGCAGCGAGGGCGCCTCGAAGAAGCCCCCGTATTCGACGACGCCCAGCACACAGGCGGCGGAGGTGCCGGTCTGGATCAACGTCATGTCACGACCTTCGCCGCCCACCAGGCCGACCCAGTAACTCATGTGCGGGACGAACTGGGTGACAACCAGGCCCAGCGGGTTGGCCAGCATGCCCGGTGTCTGGATCAGGGCGGAACCAGTGCCGATCATGTTTTCCAGCCCGCCGGTGAGGCTGGCGAACGCGTTGCACGAGATGGCCGGCTGGGTCCAGCGGGCGGTGACGGATTTGATCGGCGCCTCGTCGGCCGGTTGGGCCGAATAGCCGCTGTAAACCTGGGCGGCCTGGGGTTTCGCGGTCGCGGAGGGTATTTGCAGCAGCCCGAAGCCGAGCACTGCCGCCAGGGGCACGGACAGGATGAATCTTTTCGACCGCTTGTCCATAGCGGGAGTGTATGACCGGAATATCCGACCGCCGTGGAACTCCGGGTTACCCCAGCCAGTCCAGCACCGACGCCGCGGTCCACGACTGCTGCATGCTGCCCAGCGGTTCGCCGGTGAACGGCTCGTAGTACTCGGCGAAGCTGCCGTCGCTGGCCTGGCGCAAGCCCTCGGCGCGCAGCATGAACGCCCGTTCCGCCCAGCCGCGGCGGGCGAACGCCCAGGAGAACAGCCAGCTCATCACCGGCCACACCGGTCCGCGCCAGTATTCGCGTGGCCGGAAATCCTTCGACACCGGCGAGGTCGACGGGGGCAGCGCGTAGCGGAGGTCCGGGTGGCCGCAGTAGCTCGGGCCCTCGAACAGGCGCAGCAGGCTGCGTTCGGCGTCGCGGGGGAGACCGCCGCTGATCAGCGGCGCGAACACGGCCAGGGTCTCGGTGACGATCGGGCGCTGCAACCGCACATCGAAGTCACGGGCCATGCCGGTGCGAGCATCGGTGGTCTCGACGACGCCCGCGCGGAACCGTTCGGCCCAGGTATGCAGGTCGCGCACGTCGGCGAGAGGCTGCTTGTACTCCTCGCCGATATGGGCCAGCACCTCACAGGCCAGCGCGAAGATCGCTGTGACGAACACGTCCTCCACCGCGAAGCTCATGGTCGAGGTGAGCTGGTAGTCGTCGTAGCCGGCCCGGCGCATCTGCTCGACCAGCCACAGGTAGCGGTCGTATTCGCGGTCACTGGGGCGCTGAGTGGGGTCCGGGACGATCGCGGTGTCGGCGCGCTGATATGGCGGCAGCACACCCGGAATCACGTTCTCGTAGGCCCGATCCCAGCGCGGGGAGTTGTCCATCCCGGACTCCCAGCCGTGATACAGCGTGATCCGGCCGGTCTCCTTCGGGTCCCGGGCATGGGCGAGCCAGCGATGCCAGCGCACCAGATCCGGCCAGCGCCGGTTCAGGAATTCCTCGGCGACCGCGCGGGTGCTGCGGCCGTGCCGGCGCGAATGATCGAGGATGCGCTGCACCGCGATGGCGTGCACCGGCGGCTGCGTGATGCCGGAGGTGTCCGGGCCGTCGGGCGCGTTCGCCGCGAGTTTGCGGCACTCCCAGCGGGCCGGGCCGGGAAAGTAGCCGTCGACGCCGTTGGCGAAGACGATGTGCGGGATCATCCCGTTCTTCCACTGCGCCGAGAGCAGGGTGTCGAGCTCGATGACGGCGCGTTCCACACTGAGCGGCGCGAGACCGACCGCGACGAAGGCGGCGTCCCAGCTCCACATGTGCGGGTAGAGGCGGGGCGCGGCGCTGGTCATGGTGCCCAGGTCGTTGCCCCGCAGCAGGTAGGCGGCGCGGGCCGCGAGCTGGGTGGGAGTGAAACCCGGATGAGCCATCCCCCTATTCTGCGGTGCCACGCGCAGATATGCCCGGCCGGAGTTGTCCTGCGGCCCCCGGCTGACCGGCAAATGTGCGGCTGATCTCACATGCGTGCATCGACGGTCCGGTCCCGGGCGCTACGGGTTACCACCCGGTTTGTGCAGAGCTACTACGGTGGGGCCCCATGACCACCGCCGTGACCAGCCTCCCGAAGCCGACCGCACTGATCACCGGCGCCAGCCGCGGGCTCGGCGCCGCCATCGCCAGAGAACTCGCACCGGCCTATGAGCTGCTGCTCGGCGCCCGGACCGCCGATTCCTTGCAGCCGATCCTGGCCGAATTGCCGGACGCCACCGGCTGGCCCGTGTCGCTGACCGACTATCCCGCTGTGGCCGAAGCGGTTTCGCGGATCGAGCGTCTTGATGTGCTTGTTCACAACGCCGGTGTCGCCGATATCGGCACGATCGCCGAGTCATCGGTGGAGCAGTGGCGGAATACGTTGGAAGCCAATGTGATTGCGGTCGCCGAGCTGACCCGGCTGCTGCTGCCCGCGCTGCGCCGGGCGAACGGCCATGTGGTGCTGATCAATTCGGGTGCCGGTTTGCGCGCCAACGCGGGCTGGGCGTCGTACGCGGCGAGCAAGTTCGGGCTCAAGGCCTTCGGCGACGCGCTGCGTCTAGAGGAGCCGCAGCTGCGAGTGACCTCGATCCACCCGGGCCGCATCGACACCGATATGCAGCGCGCGATCATCGCGGGCGAGGGCCGCGAGTACCAGCCCGAGGAATTCCTCACCCCGCAGACGGTGGCGTGGACGGTGCGCAACGCCCTCGACACCCCGCGCGACGCGCACCCCACCGAGATCGTGCTGCGCCCCTATAGCTGACCGGATTTCGGCGTGGATACAGCCGCGCGACACCTTTGCTGGTTAAAGTGCCGTCGGTCGAAGTAAGCCGACTACAGCCGAGGTTGTGGAACCGTGGACAGACGACAGTTGCTGACAATGCTCGCCGCCGGCACGGCGGTGGCGCTGACCGCCTGCACCAAGGCCGAGGGTGAGCCTTTGGAGGCCAGGTCGGTCGCCGACGTGCCGAAGCTGCCGAACCCGCTGCCGCCCACGCCCCGGCTCCCGCCGCCACCCGGCGGCCCGAAGACCCCGATCCCGGCGCAGACCATCACCGCCCTGCCCGGACCGGGTTCCAGCCTGGCCCTCACCGTGGACGACGGCGCCAGTCCCGAGGTGGTCGGCGCCTACATCCAGTTCGCCAAGGACACCGGCGCCCGCTTCACCTTCTTCGTTACCGCGCACTACGACTCGTGGTCGATCCACCGAGCTGCCTTGCGCCCCTTGGTGGATTCCGGCCAGATCCAGCTGGCCAACCACACCTGGAGCCACGCCGACCTCACGGCCATCTCCGGCTCGACCGTCGCTTACCAGCTGGAGACCGCGAAAACCTACCTGCACAACAACTTCGGCACCGACGGCACGCCGTACTACCGCCCCCCGTTCGGCCGCCACAACGGCACCGTCGACCGCATCGCCGCCGACCTCGGCTACACCGTCCCCACCATGTGGTACGGCTCCCTGTCCGACTCGGGCGTCATCACCGAGGACTACCTGATCGAATGCGCCCATAAATACTTCAACCCGCAAACCATCATCATCGGCCACGCCAACGCCCCCGCCGTCACCCACTGCTACGGCCAGCTCGTCGACATCATCAAGGAACGCAACCTGTCGATGGTCACCCTGAACGACGTGCTGCTCCCGCCGAATTAGCGCCACCTACAGCACTGAGGCCGTCGTGCGGCAGCTTCAGTCCGAGCTCGCCGCAGCGGATGCGCAGCGGCGGCGGCATGAACTCCTGGATAGCCTGGTCTGGGTGCGCCTGCAATGATGGCGGCATGAGCGCTCCTGACGAGCAACCCGAACTGCGTTTGACAGCCGAGGAGTTCGCCGAAGGGCGTGCGGACGGCCTCGGTGACATCGAGATCGTCGATGGGCGCGTCGTGCGGATGATGGCTCAGAGTCCCCTGCACAGCCGAGTGGTGCGACGGATGGCGGGATTGCTGGAGGCGGCCCGACGCCCCGGCGGGCCGTGCTTGGTGGTGGACTCCGATGTAGCCGCTCGGTTCGCTGACGCGGATTCGGCCGCCGCGGACCGAAAGTTGAACATCCGCTATCCCGACATCTGGATCCGCGACTGCGAGCCATACGACCTGAACTCGGTGCGCGACCACATCCTCCTGGTCGTCGAAGTGACCTCCGAATCGACCATTGATGTCGACATCACCGATAAGCGAATCCAATATGCGACGGCTGGCATTCCGTGCTATCTCATCGTCCGGCTGGACCAAAAGGAACAGCGGATCGAGGAGATCGAGGAGTACCGACTCGATTGGTCCGGCCGTCGCTACCGGGCACACGACGTCCACCGCCGCGTTCTGCTACTGGATGAGCCCCTCGAAGCGACGATCCCCTTCGAGGTACTGGAACAAGCGTAGCGGGGCGGTACCGGCGCTTCCGAGCAGGAAGCGCCGGTGATAACCGCTACGCCACGATATTGATCAGGCGCCCGGGGACGACGATCAGCTTGCGCGGGGCGGCGCCGTTGAGCAGGGCCGCGATTTTCTCGTCGGCCAGGGCGGCCGCCTCGATGGTCGCGTTGTCGGCGTCGGCGGGGACCTGGATGCGGCTGCGGACCTTGCCGTTGACCTGGATCGGGTACTCCACCGTCTCGTCGACCAGCATGGCCGGGTCGGCGACCGGGAAGGGGCCGTGCGCCAGCGACTCCGGGTGGCCCAGGCGCTCCCACAGTTCCTCGGCGATGTGCGGGGACAGCGGGGCCAGCATCAGGATCAGGGATTCCACCACGTGGCGGGGTGCGCCCTGGGGATAATTCTTGGTGAGGTGGTTGGTCAGCTCGATCAGCTTGGCGCCCGCGGTGTTGTCGCGCAGCGCCGCGTAATCCTCGTCCACACCGGCGATCGTCTTGTGCAGCAGGCGCGCGGTCTCGTTCGACGGATCGTCCTCGGTGACGCGGATCGCGCCGGTCTCCTCGTCCACCACCAGTCGCCAGACGCGCTGCAGGAAGCGGTGCGCGCCGACGACGTCCTTGGTGGCCCAGGGGCGTGAGGTGTCCAGCGGGCCCATCGACATCTCGTAGAAGCGGAAGGTGTCGGCGCCGTACAGATCGCACATCTCGTCGGGGGAGATGGCGTTCTTCAGCGACTTGCCGATCTTGCCGTACTCCTGGAACACCTCGTTGTCGTTCCAGAAGAACTTGCCGTCGCGCTCGGTCACTTCGGCGGCGGGCACGTAGGCGCCGCGGGCGTCGGTGTAGGCGAAGGCCTGGATGTAGCCCTGGTTGAACAGGCGCCGGTACGGCTCGCGGCCGCTGACGTCACCCAGGTCGAACAGCACTTTCTGCCAGAACCGCGCGTACAGCAGGTGCAGCACCGCGTGCTCGACGCCGCCGACGTACAGGTCGACACCACCCGGGTCGTTCGGGCCGTGCTCGGCCGGGCGCGGGCCCACCCAGTACGACTCGTTCTCCTTGGCGCAGAACGCTTCCGAGTTGGTCGGGTCGGTGTAGCGCAGCTGGTACCAGGAGCTGCCCGCCCAGTTCGGCATGACATTGGTGTCGCGCCGGTACATCTTCGGGCCGTCGCCCAGATCCAGTTCGACGTTGACCCAGTCGGTGGCCTTGGCCAGCGGCGGGGACGGCTCGGAGTTCGCGTCGTCGGCGTCGAAGGTGACCGGTGCGAAATCCTCCATCTCCGGAAGTTCCACCGGCAGCATGGATTCCGGCAGCGCGTGCGCGGCGCCGGTCTCGTCGTAGACGATCGGGAACGGCTCGCCCCAGTAGCGCTGCCGGGCGAACAGCCAGTCGCGCAGCTTGTACTGCACGGTGCCCTGGCCGTGGCCGTCGGCTTCCAGCCGGGCGATGATCGTCGCCTTGGCTTCCTCGACCGAAAGTCCGTCCAGGTAGCTGGAATTCACCAGCTTGCCGTCGCCGGAGTACGCCGCCTCGTGCACGTCGCCGCCGGCGATGACCTCCACGATCGGCAGGCCGAAGGCGGTCGCGAAATCCCAGTCGCGGTGGTCGTGCCCGGGCACCGCCATGATGGCGCCGGTGCCGTAGCCGCTGAGCACGTAGTCGGCGATGAACACCGGCACTTGCGCGCCGTTGGCGGGATTCACCGCGTACGCGCCCAGGAAGACGCCGGTCTTATCCTTGTTCTCCTGGCGCTCCAGATCCGACTTGGCCGCGATCGACTTGCGGTAGGCCGCAACGGCTTCCGCGGGGGTTGTGCTCGCGTTGGTCCAGCGCGGGTCGGTGCCCTCGGGGTAGGCGGCGGTGACCAGCCGGTCGACCAGTTCGTGCTCGGGCGCCAGCACCATGTAGGTGGCGCCGAACAGGGTGTCGGGGCGAGTCGTGAACACCTCGATCGGACCGGCCGCCGAATCGAACTTCACCTGCGCGCCGCGCGAACGCCCGATCCAGTTGCGCTGCATGGACTTCACGTTGTCCGGCCAGTCCAGCAGGTCCAGGTCGTCGACCAGGCGGTCGGAGTAGGCGGTGATCCGCATCATCCACTGCCACAGGCGCTTACGGAACACCGGGAAGTTGCCGCGCTCGCTGCGGCCGTCGGCGGTGACCTCTTCATTGGACAGCACCGTGCCCAGGCCCGGGCACCAGTTCACGACCGAATCGGTTTGGTAGACCAGGCGATAGGAGTCGATCAGCGCGGAACGCTCGGCCGGGGACATGCTCGCCCAGGCCTGGCCTTCCGGGGCGGGCCGTGCGCCACTGACGAATTGGGCTTCCAGCTCCGCGATCGGGCGGGCCCGGTCGGCTTCCTGGTCGTACCAGGCGTTGTAGATGCGCAGGAAGATCCACTGCGTCCACTTGTAGTACTCGGGGTCGGTGGTCGCGAACGAGCGCCGGCGGTCGTGGCCCAGGCCCAGCCGGTCCAGCTGCCGCTGCATGGTGGAGATGTTGGACATGGTGGTGTCGCGCGGATGCGCGCCGGTCTGCACCGCGTACTGCTCGGCGGGCAGGCCGAACGCGTCGTAACCCAGCGCGTGCAGCACGTTGCGGCCCTGCATGCGGTGGTAGCGCGCGAACACGTCGGTGGCGATGTAGCCGAGCGGATGCCCGACGTGCAGGCCCGCGCCCGACGGGTACGGGAACATGTCCTGGACGAACAGCTTGTCGGCGGGCGTTTCGCCGGACAGCGGCCCGGTCGGGTTGGGCGCGTGGAAGGTGCCGCGCTCCACCCAGTTCTGCTGCCACCGGCGTTCGATGCGGCCCGCGAGATCGGCGCTGTACCGCTGCTCGGGTACATCGCTGTCGTTGACACGGTTGTCCTGCATGTCCTGCATGCCCATCAGGGTAGAGCCTGCGGCGCGCAGGACCGAAAAACAGGTCCGGCGACGACGTGCGATACCCTGGCCGGGTGTTCGTCGTAGCTCTCGCCCTGTTCGTGCTGGCCCTCGTCGCCATCGCAACCGGCGTGCTCGGACTGACCGGCCGGCTGCCCCGCAACCGCTTCGTCGGCGTGCACACCGAGTCCGCCCTCAGCACCGATGAGACCTTCCGCATCGCGAACCGCGTTGCCGCGCCCACCTCGGTGGCGGCCGGTGCGCTGTTGTTCGCCGGTGGTCTGATCGCGTCCCAGGCCGGTGTCGTGGTCGGTCTGATCGTCGCCCTGGTCAGCGCGGCCGTCGCCCTGTTCACCCTCGGTGGCGGCGCCATCGCCGCCGACAAGGCGATCGCGAGCCTGGTTCCGGTGCAGTCCGGCTGTGGTTCGTCGTGCGGTTCGTGCTCGCTGCGCGATACCTGCGCACCGTCGAACTGACAAGATTTTCTTCAGCGGCCGATAGGCCTGCCTGCCTACCTTCACCTCACAGCCTCCGTTCGGAGGCCGGGTAGCAAGGAGGTGGCCAATGCGCGCAGTCAGAGGTTTGGCCGGTGTAGCGCTGACGCTCATTGCGGTGCTCGCAGCGTTCGTGGCGATTATCTCGTTCCTGATTGTCTTCGTGGCTCTCATTACCTGGGAGCCTGGAACCGCACTGACCTATCTGGTATTCGGTCTGATGTGCGCAGCTGTCGTGGTGCTGATGCGGGTCCTCGCCGAGGCCATCGGCCGCACCGGGCCACCGTCGTATCACCGCCCGCCGTATCACCGCCCGCCGCCTCGCCGTGGTCGCAGCCGACGGTCGCGCGGACGGTCCGGTGGCTACGGATATCACCGTGGCTACGGATATCACGGGGGCGGCGGATATTCGGACCCGTGGAGCGCAGGCGGTTACGGCGGTGAGTCCTACTACTACGGCGGCGACAGCGGGTGCGGCGGCGGCTCGAGCTACGGCGGCGGCAGCTCGAGTAGTAGCTACAGCGATAGTTCCAGCAGCAGTTCTAGTTCCAGCTCCAGCTCCAGCAGCTGTGGTGGCGGCAGCTCCAGTTCGAGCAGTGACTGAGCGCCGGATGAAGTTTTAGCAACAATGACCAAAAGGTAGTGCATGCGCGGGGGGCCGTCCCGTAGCGTGGCGGCAACGGCCTTCTGGGGGAGGCCCTTTCTCTCGGGGAGGAAATAATGACGTTCTCGATCTTCGGAGTTCTCTTCGGCTTCGCCTCGTTCTTCGCCTTCGTCGGCGGGCACCCGATCAGCGGACTGATCTGCCTGATCGTGGCCATCCTGCTGTTCTCCGCCGCCGCGCGCGCCGGTAGCCGCCGCCAGCGCTCGGGTTCCTGGGGCGCGGCAAGCGGTAGCAGCGGCGGCTTCTTCTTCTCCGATTCCGGCGGTGGCGGAAGCAGCTGCGGCGGCGGTGGAAGCAGCTGTGGTGGTGGCGGCGGAGGCTGTGGCGGTGGTGGTGGAGGCTGCTGATGGCCTCGTCTCGGCTAGCGCTTGCATGTACGTATACATCTACGTATAGTAGTTCTCATGCCCAACAAGACTATCTACGTTTCCGACGATGACCTGCCGCTGTTCGCACGGGCGCAGGAATTGGTCGGTGGCAATCTGTCGGGCGCAGTGACCACGGCGCTGCGCCGGTTCATCGAACTCGAAGAGGGCCGGCAAGAGGGCTACGAGGAAGTAGTGCTCGAGGTCGGCCACGGCGGGGTCCGGCAGGTCCGGTTCTCCGGCGCGCTGCTCGGGGAAACGCGGGACTGGGTCGAGAACCTGCAGAGTCATTATCGGGTGTATCGCAGCCGCAAGGGCAAATTCGTGATGCACGCGCACATCGCTGACTGGTCCGAGTATCCGGCGGGCGGCGAATCCGGCAACTGGATCAAGGACCTCACCAACTGGCGCCGCACGCTCGGCGTCGGCGATCCGGACTGGGGCGACTTCAAACTGGTGATCGTCGATTCGATCGAAGAGTTGAAGGAGTACCTCCCGGACAAGCTGTACAGCCGGGTGGTCGACATCGCGGAACGCCCGCCGATCGAGGAACTCGACATCTAAGGCTCCGGCCACCGAAAACGAAAACACCGCACCGCTGGACGGGAGCGGTGCGGCTAAAGCATGCGCGCATTCGCATGTACTAATGAATAATTCGGAAAGGAACACCCATGACGAACGGTCATCGCTTGCCTGCGATTTCCGCGCAGGGCCTGCGAAAGTCCTACGGCGACAAGGTGGTTCTCGACGGGATCGACATCGTCGTCCCCGAGGGCACCATCTACTCGCTGCTCGGCCCGAACGGCGCCGGCAAGACCACCACCGTGCAGATCCTGAGCACTCTGATCGCCCGCGACGCCGGCGAGGTCCGGGTCGCCGGGCACGACCTGGACCACGAAGACCACGCGATCCGCGAGGCGATCGGCGTCACCGGCCAGTTCGCGGCCGTCGACGAATTGCTCACCGGACGGCAGAACCTGATGCTGATGGGAGATCTGCACCATCTGCCGCGCAAGGAAACTCGCAAACTGGCCGCCGAGTTGCTGGAACGGTTCGACCTGGTCGAAGCGGCCGACAAGCCCGCGTCCACCTACTCGGGCGGTATGACCCGGCGCCTCGATCTGGCCATGACCCTGGTCGGCGACCCGCGCATCATCTTCCTCGACGAACCGACCACCGGCCTGGACCCGCGGAGTCGCCGGTCCATGTGGGAGATCATCCGCGGTCTCGTCGACGACTACAGCGTGACGGTCTTCCTCACCACCCAGTACCTGGAGGAGGCCGATCAGCTGGCCGACCGCATCGCGGTCCTAGACCACGGGCACATCGTCGCGGAAGGCACTGCGGCAGAACTGAAGCGGCTCGTGCCCGGCGGCCATGTCCGCCTCGAGTTCGCCGACCGGAACGCACTGGCCGCGGCCGCCGCGGCTCTCGGTACCAGCGCCCCGGATCTCGACGACGACACCGAGGACTTCATCCTGGCCGTGCCCAGCGACGGTGGCGTGAAATCGCTGCGCGCCGTACTGGATCGCCTCGACTATGAGCAGATCGAGGTCGAGGGCCTGGCCGTGCAGACGCCCACCCTCGACGACGTATTCCTCACTCTCACCGGACATTCCACTGTTGAAAAGGAGACTGTGCGATGACCACGATCACCGCGCCGGTCGCGCGCCGGAGCACCGCACGGTCCACGGCGTTCGCCGATTCGATGACCATGCTGCGCCGGAATCTGATGCACGCCAAGGCCTATCCGTCGATGACGTTCGCCGTCATCTTCATGCCGATCGTGCTGCTGCTGGTGTTCAACTTCGTCATGGGCGGGGCGCTGGAGGTCGGTACCGGCGGCGGCAACTACATCGACTACCTGACGCCCGGCATGCTGCTCCTGCTGCCGGCCTACCTGACCGCCTCGGTCGCGGTATCGGTGAACACCGATACCACCAAGGGCATCGTGAATCGGTTCCGCACCATGGCGATTTCACCGTCGTCGGTGCTGACCGGGCATGTGATGGGCACGATCATCCAGTCGATCCTCGGCCTCGGGGCCATGCTCGGCGTGGCCTTCATCGCCGGATTCCGCCCCGACGCGAACCCGGTGGAGTGGGTGGCCGCGGTGGGCCTGATCGGCCTGATCGTGTTCGCGCTCAGCTGGCTGTCGGTCGCGCTCGGCCTGCTCGCGCCGAATCCCGAAGGCGCCAGCAATATGCCGTTCCCGATCATCATGCTGCCTTTCATCGGTAGCGGCCTGGTGCCCACCGACACGATGCCGGTCGGCCTGCGGCAGTTCGCCGAGTACCAGCCGTTCACCCCGTTCACCGAGACGGTCCGCGGTCTACTGATGGGCAGCGAGATCGGCAGCAGCGGCATCATCTCGATCGTCTGGTGCGTGGTGATCGCCGCCGTCGGCTACTTCTGGTCGAAGTCGGTGTTCCGCAAGCAGGGTCGCTAATTACGTTCCAGCTCGATCGGATGCGTCGCCAGCAGCGCCAAGGGCAGCGGCTGGCGACGCAGCACGTGTGCCCACAGGTCGGGGCGGCCGGTGCTGATCGGATCAGAAGGCAAGGCGGATAACACGATCCAATCGTTGTTCTGTAGCTCGCCCTCCAGCTGCCCGAAAGTCCAGCCCGCGTAGCCCGCGAAAATCCGTACGCCTTCCAGCAGGGGCGCGACGAGACGCGGATCGGAATCGAGATCGACGAGCACCACCCGCCCGTCGACGCGGCGTAAGCCCGCCACCCCCGCGATGGACGCCCCGACTCTGAGCGTGCCGAGACATAGTGCGGCATCGCGTTTCACCGGCCCGCCGATGAACAGGTTGTGCGGTGCGGCGGTGGTGGCGGCCCAATGTGGCAGGACATCACGCACCGCGGTCTCGCTCGGCCGATTCAGCACCACACCCAGACTGCCGCCGTCGTTGTGCTCGATGATGTACACGACGGTGCGCCGGAAGGTGGGCTCGACCAGGTCGGTCGCGGACACCAACAGGGTGCCCGCCCGTACCAATTGCTCGCTGTGCCGGAAATCGCGCCGGCGGCGGTCACCGCCGCCGTGCGTTCTCCGCTCGTCCGGATCGTCTCCGCGTGCCACCCGCACATTCTCGCAGCTGTCACCCCGATCCGCACTGGTCTGGAGCCCCGGCGTTTCGGTCGCCAGTAGAGTCGCCCTATGGAACCGCCTGAGGTCATTCTGGAAAATAGCGATGCTGTTTATGACTTCTATCTGCACCATCGGCAGAATCGGCTGAAAGCCATGGCGGCGTACGCCCTACTCGGCCGGCGCTATCACCCGCGGATCAGTTATGCGCCGCACGCCCGTGACCAGGTGCGGGCGCTGGTGAAATCGGGCCGCCCGATGCTGATCGCGATCAACCATCTCTCGCAGAACGATCCGTATACCGTGGCGGCCGCGGCGTGGCGTAGCGCGTTGCGTCCGATCATCGGCAGGGTGCGCGTGCTCGCCAAGGACGAACTCTTCCTCGAAGCCGAGCAGCGGCGCAAAGTCGACATGATGGGCGGAATTCCGGTATTCCGCGGCAAGGACCACGGTTTGCGCGCGGTCAACGCCGCCGGGCAGCAGATGATGGATATCTGCGCGCAACGGCTGGCGCGCGGCGAGCATCTGGCGATTTTCCCCGAGGGCACCTGCAACGAGGTCGACCCGGCGCAGGTGCAGGCGGTCGGAAGCGGGGTGGGGCACATCGCGTTCCGGTCGCACAAGCTCGGCGCGGCACCGGTGTTGATCAGTCTCGGGCTCAGTTATGGGCCGCGCGTGGATCCGACGGTCGAGCCGACCAAGGAGGAGGCGAAGTCGGCCAGCTTCTATTTCGGCAACCCGATCTTCGACCTGCCCGCCAAACCTGCCGAAATCGCGCGGCGGGTCCGCACCGACCTGCAGCAAGCGCTCGACGGTGCGGTAGCGAATTACTGAGGCAGGCCCATGCGCGGCCGGGCCCACGCGGGCACGGAAGCGACATACTCGGGATGGGTTTCCACGTAGTTGCGCACCATCGGGCACATCGGCAGAATGCCGAAACCCTCTGCTCTGCTGGTGCGCAGCGCGACATCGACCAGTGACTTCGCGTAGCCGTGGCCCTCGTACTGCGGCTGGATTTCGGTGTTCACGAACGCGCGCTCGGAAGCGGTGTCCTGGTATTCGGCCCAGCCGGCGAGGGTGCCGTCGACGGAGATCTCGAAGCGTTCCAGGTGGGTGTTGTTGCGCACCTCTGTCGACATAGTTCGACGTTACTCTGGAGCGGCCCATTCGCGATGCTTCGCAACGCGTATTGGTGGCGTAGGTGTGAAATGATCCGCCCTGACTTGTCTACCGGCGCACCGGTGAGCAGAATGCTCTTGGTCGCGCCATTCGCTCAATCGGCAGCGGCCGTCCGGCGGAGGTACGAGATCATGCGGAATTCAGCGGTGCGGTTCACCCCGCGGGTAGTGGGCCTGATGGCCGCTGCCGGTCTGCTCGGTGCAGCGCTCGTCACCGTCCCCGCGCAAGCTGCCCCCGGCCTCGAATTCGGTGCCTGCCCAGCGGATTCGGTGACCGCCGATCGTGGCGTGCAGTGTGCCGTGATCAGCGTGCCGATGGATTACTCGAAGCCCGGCAGCCCGCGGATCGACCTGACCGTCAGCCGGATCGCGGCCACCGGCGCCCGCCGCGGCGTCATTTTCGCCAACCCGGGCGGTCCCGGCGCGGACGCCCTGGACTACTGGGGCAAACGTGTCACCACCCTGCCCGCCGCGCTGGCCACCGACTACGACCGGATCGCCGTGCAGCCGCGCGGATTGCGCTGGGCCACACCGCTGACCTGCCAGAGCGCGGGCGAAATCGCAGAGAGCGAACAGGTTTCGCTCAACAGTGGATCTCGGGACGAGGTCAAGAAGGCCTGCGATGCCGCGCAGCCCGGTTACCTCGACACCATCACCACCGAGAACACCGCCCGCGACCTCGAATCCGTGCGCGCCGCACTGGGAATCGAGAAGATCAACTATCTCGGCGTCTCCTACGGCACCTACCTCGGAGCGGTCTACGCCTCGCTGTTCCCGCAACGCGTGGATCGAATGATCCTGGACTCCAACGTGCATCCGGACTGGGTGTGGACCGAGGAATTCGCCCAGCAGCAGGTCGCGGGCAAGCAGCGCCTCGACGACCTGTTCACCTGGATCGCCGAGCACAACAGCGAATACCACCTGGGTGACACGCCTTTCCAGGTCTACGAGAACTGGGTGCGGCTGGTTTCCGCGCAGGGCGGCGGCTGGTACGCCAACCTCACCCCGCCGCCCGCCGGCGTCTCCGACCTCCCGCGTGAGCTGCCCGCGCCGCTCGCCGAAATCGCCCGCGACGGCGTCAATCTGACGATGGAGCAGGCGGGCAAGGTCCAAAACCTGGTCCGCACACTGCTTTCCGGCGGTGCGTCCGCGCAGACCCCGATGGTCGGCGCCACCGCCGTCGCCACCTACACCCGGACGTTCTGGCCCACCTTCGCCCGCGCCATGTCCGAGGCCAGCACCGACCCGGCCAACGTCGCCCGCCTGCTGGCGCTGGAAGGGATCACCGCCACCAATCCCACCGGACGCTTCGTTTTCGCGGCGATCACCTGCAACGAGAACGCGGTCCCCGGTAAACCCGAACTCCTCGCCGCCGCGGTCGGCACCATCGCCACCGGCGGCAACGCCATGGACGCGCGCGCCGATATGGTCCGTTCCGGCGCGGCCTGCGGGGCCTGGGAGCCGGTCGCGAAACCGGTGGCGCTGACCGGCGCCGACCTGCGCACCAAACCACTGCTGCTGCAGAGCCGCCACGATGCCCTGACCAAATACGAAGGCGGTCCCGCTCTGGCGCGGGCGCTGAACGGTGCGCTGGTCACCGTCGAAGGCGGCGACCACGGCACCTTCGGCCGGGGCAACACCGTCCTCGACGACGCGGTCATGACCTACCTGCGCACCGGTCAGGCCACCATCACCGCCGCTGACCAGGCCCCGCTGCCCAAACCCTGAGCTAGGGCCGCGCCGAAAGAAGTAGGTGTTTCTGGTCTCGGGGGTGGTCGGAATCCGGGGATCGGCCTACAGAATGTGGTTATGGCACGTGAGACCTCCCCTCGAGTTGTGGTGGCCCCGGACAAGTTCAAGGGCTCGCTGACTGCCCGCGAGGCAGCGGCGGCTCTCGCCGCGGGCATCGCACACGCCCGCCCGGACGCGGAGATCACCCAGTTGCTGGTCGCCGACGGCGGCGACGGCACCGTGGACGCGTTCGTCGCCGCCGGCTGGGAGCGGGTGGAGCTGACCGCGCCGGGCCCCACCGGCGACCCCGAACCCACGGCGTACGCGATGCGGGACGCGATCGCCGTGGTCGAACTGGCCGCCGTGGTCGGCTTGGTGAAACTCCCCGGGGATGATCCGGACCCGCTCGGCGCGAGCACCTACGGCCTGGGCGTCGTCATCGCGCACGCCCTCGCTCGCGGCGCGACCGAAGTGATCATCGGCCTCGGCGGCAGCGCCTCCACCGACGGCGGCGCGGGCATGCTGCAAGCCCTCGGCGCCCGCATCCTCGACGCCGAAGGGCGCGAATTAGCGCTCGGCGGCGCAGCTCTGGCCTACGCCACCGAATTCGATCGCTCCGGTCTCGATTCCCATATCGCCGCGGCGCGTTTCACGCTCGCCTGCGACGTCGACAACCCGCTGCTCGGCCCGACCGGCGCGACGGCCGTCTACGGCCCGCAGAAGGGCGCCACCGCCGGCGACCTGCCGATCCTCGAAGCGGCCCTGGCGAATTGGTCCCGCCTGGTCGGCCCCGACTTCGCCGATCTCCCCGGCGCCGGCGCTGCCGGCGGCACCGGATTCGGCGCTCTGGCAGTGCTCGGCGCGCAGGTGCACAGCGGCATCGAGGTCATCCTCGACCTCCTCGATTTCCGCACCCTGGTCGGCGACGCCACCCTCGTCATCACCGGTGAAGGCTCACTCGACTCCCAGAGCTTGCACGGCAAAGCTCCGATCGGTGTCTGCTCGGTAGCCCAGGCCGCCGGCGTCCCGGCTGTCGCCGCCGTCGGCCGTACCACTCTCGCCGCCGACGAAATCCGCTCCGCCGGCTTCGCAGCCTGCTACGCCCTCGCCGACCTCGAACCGGACCCGGCCCAGTCCATGTCCAACGCGGGCCCGCTGCTCCAGAAAGTCGGCGAGCAGATAGCCACCGAGCACCTCCCGGCTTAAGCCGGGATCGGCGACCGCAGCAAACAGAACTCGTTGCCTTCGGGGTCGGCCAGCACATGCCAGGACACATCACCCTGGCCGATATCGACCTGCCGAGCCCCGAGTCCGAGCAGCCGCTTCAGCTCCGTCTCCTGATCGACCCCGGTGGGGCTCACATCCCAGTGCAGCCGCGACTTCTCCCGCCTCGGCTCCATACCTGGACTGAGAATGATGGTCGGCTGCAACCCGCCGAACCCGGCGGCCGGCCCGATCTCGATGCCCCCCTCGTCATCCCGATCGAGCACGGTGTATCCGAGAACCTCGCACCAAAACCGCGCCAGCTCTTCAGCATCGGTGCAGTCCAGAACAAGTTCGCTCATACGACATCCCATCAACCGGTGGTACCACATTTCAGCCCTGTGGACACCTGGGTATCAATTCCCTGAGGGGACTTCGGATGTCAGCTCGCGGAGGCGAGCATGTTGCCGAGGAGTTCGCGGCGGTTCTTGTCGCCCCACATCTCGAGGGGGAGCAGGGCTACTCGCAGTGATTCGCCGAGTTCGGTGAGGGAATACTCCACGCGGGGTGGGACTTCGGCGAAGACTTCGCGGTGGAGGACGCCGCTGGCTTCGAGCTGGCGGAGGTTTTCGGCGAGGACCTTTTCGCTGACGCCTTCGAGGAGGCGGCGGATCTCACCGAAGCGCTGGGGACCCATGCCCAGGACCCACATCAGGTGCAGTTTCCATTTGCCGCCGACCACATCGATGGCGACTGTCATGCCGCACACGTCGTGATCCGCGTCACCGTTCGTCGTCATCGCGTCCTCCTGACCTGATTGCCTACCTCGAGGTTAGTAGCCCTACCTCGACGTGCGGTCTTGTCGACTCTACCTGCGCGGATAACCATCGGTTCAAGCAATCCAGCGAACAACCGAAGGGGACACACAATGTCCGAGCAGACCACCACACGCTCCGTTTCCGTAGTCGGGCTCGGCCCGATGGGCCAGGCCATGGTCCAGGCCTTCTTGAAGGCCGGGGTCGAGGTGACGGTGTGGAATCGCAGCACCGGCAAGGTCGACGCCATGGTCGCCTTGGGTGCCAAGCGGGCGGCGACCGTCGCCGAAGCGCTGGACGCCAACGAGGTCACGGTCCTGAGCCTCACCCACTACGCCGCCATGTACGACGTATTCGGCCAGGCACTGGATCACTTGCCCGGCAAGGTGATCGCCAACCTCTCCTCGGATTCCCCGGAAAAGGCGCGAGAAGGTGGGGCCTGGGTTCGGTCGCACGGCGCGGAATTCATTTCCGGCGGGGTGATGTCCGCCGGTGATGTGATCGATCATCCCGCGGCGTACATCTTCTACAGTGGCCCGAAGGACGTTTTCGACGCACACGCCGCGCTGCTGCGTCCGCTGAGCCCGCAGGAGTACCTCGGCCTCGACGACGGCCTGGCCCAGGTCTTCTACCAGGCGCTGCTGATCACCTTCCACCCCTGGCTGATCGCCTTCGACCAGGCGCTGGCGACCATCGCCAACGCCGGCCACGACATCGAGCAGTTCCTGCCCTTCGCGCAGCGTTCCAGCGCGGCCTACCCGCACTTCATGGAGGTCTCGGTGGACGCGGTGAAGACGGGCGGCTGGGGCGACTTGGCCTCGTTCAAGATGATGGACGCGGGCGCTCAGCACATCATCGATGCCAGCACGGAGGTCGGCGTCGACCCGGTGTTCTCCAACGCCGCACAGGCGTTGTGGCGCAAGGCGGTTACCGCTACCGAGGAAACCGGCAAGCCGGTGTCGATCTACCAACTGCTGGGCGGTCGTACGGCATGACTCGCGCGATCTCTCTGATCGGCCTGGGCCCGATGGGCCAGGCGATGGTCAAGGAGTTGCGCACCGCCGGTGTCGAGGTGACCGTCTGGAACCGCACCGCCGAAAAGGCCGAAGCCATGGTCGAATTCGGTGCGCGCCGGGTCGAGACGGTCGCCGAGGCGCTGGCCGCGTCCGAGGTGACCGTTCTCAGCCTGACCCATTACGCGGCCATGTACGACGTGCTCGCCCCGGCCGCGGCGCATTTGGCGGGCAAGGTGATCGTCAATCTGTCCTCCGATTCCCCGGCCGCCACCCGCGCGGGCGCGGCCTGGGTCCGCTCGCACGGCGCCGAGTTCCTCTGCGGCGGCGTCATGGCGCAGAGCGACGGCTTGGCCCTGCCCTCGTCCTATCTCTTCTACAGCGGCCCCCGGGAGGTATTCGACAAGCATCGAGATCTGCTGCGCCCCATCGGTTCCCAGGAATACCTGGGCACCGAAGACGGTCTCGCCCAGCTCTACTACCAGGCGGTGCTGACCGTCTTCCTGCCCTGGCTCCTCGGTTTCGAACAGGCTCTGGCCACCATCGACGGCTCCGGAGAAGACATCGCCCGCTTCCTGCCCTACGCCCAGCGGGCATTGAACGGAGCGGACGACTTCTACGCGGGCATGGCCGCAGCTGCCCAGGCCGGCGGCTGGGGTGACCTGGCCGCCCTGCGCATGATGGCCGCGGGTGCCGAGCACGTCATCGCGACCGGCACCGCGGCGGGCATCGACACCTCCCTCACAGAAGTCGTGAAGACCTTCTGGCACAGGGCAATCGCCGCCAGCGAAGCCTCCGGCCAAGCGGTCCCCACCTACGACCTGATCCGAAATCCGCGCGCCTCAAGCTGATTCGGTGGCCGACCCGAGGCGCGGGAATGGGTTGGTGGAGAAGATGACCTCCACCGTCACCTCGAAGTAGGACGCGATGCGCAGCGCCAGGTGCAGGCTGGGGCTGTACTCACCCCGCTCCAGATAGCCGACCGTCTGATAGTGCACGCCGAGCGCGTCGGCCAGTTCGCGCCGGGAGATCCCGCGCTCGGCGCGCAGCATCGCGATCCGGTTGTAGATGACTTCAGTAGGCACGCTGCATCGCTTTCTGCCGGCGCTCGGCCACCACGGAACCCGATTCGCGGCGGGCCATGCGGCGCAACACGATCGGGGCGATCAGCAGCCCGAGGGCTGCCCAAACTCCCAGCACGGCAGCGGTTTCCAGATGCCGCCAGGACTGATTGATCTCGATGGCGGCGGCGTCGGCGGGCAGCAGCGCCGAGCGCATACCGAGGCCGAGCCAGTAGATCGGGAACACCTGGGCCACGCCCTGCAACCAGCCGGGCAGGGCGGTGATCGGGTAGAAGATCCCCGAGATCCCGACCAGCCCCATCAGCGGCATGGACAGGAAGAACATGCCGGTCGCGCTTTCGAAGAAGGAACCGATGATCGCCCCGGCCGGCAACACCGCGAGCAGGCCGAGGGCGATCACCCAGATCAGGGTGAGCCAGCGGCCCAGGCTGTCCAGCGAGATACCGCCGACGACCACCAGGCCGATGCCGAGCACCCCGGCCACCTGTGCGAGCACCATGGCCGCGGTGGCGGCGAGCTTGCCGATCAGATAGCCGACCATGCCGTTCGGAATCGCCTTGGCGCGCAGCAAGGTTCCGTCCTCGCGGTCCAGCAGCAGGTAGTTGGCGATGCCGTAGAACCCGTTGAACGCGATGAGGGAACCGGCCACGCTCGGCAGTGCCAGAGCGCCGAGTTTCAGCCCGGTGGCCTCGAACGACCCGTTCCGCATGAAGTACAGCGCGATCAGAGTGAGGGCCGGGAAGAAGATCAGGCCGATCAGGTCTTCGACGTTGGTGAACAGGTTCCGTGTCTCGACCGCGGCGCGACGACCGCCCGCGCGGACCGCGACCATGGTGGCGTTCATCGTTTTACCTCCTCCAGGGTGTGTACCTCGGTCTCGAATTCGCCGGATTCGAACCGCCGCACCAGTGTCATATAGGTGTCCTCGAGCGAGGCGCGCCGCACCTCCAACTCGCCGATCTCGTCGCCGTGCTGTTTGAACAACTCGTAGACATACTCGGTGGACTCGGTGGTGGTGTGCACGAAACGCTGACCGCCGCGGGTCCAGCGGATTTCGGCTTCGCCCGCGATGCGGCGGGATAGCTCGTCGGCCGTGCCGTCGGCGATGATGCGGCCGCCCGCCAGGATCAGGATCTTGTCGGCCAGCTTCTCGGCCTCGTCCAGATCGTGGGTGGTGAGCAGCACGGTGGTCTGCTGGTCGTCGGCGAGACGGTGGATCAGGTCGTGGAATTCGCGGCGGGCCTCCGGGTCGAAGCCGGCGGTGGGCTCGTCCAGGAACAGCACTTCGGGGCGGCCGACGATGCCGATGGCGACGTCGAGGCGGCGGCGCTGGCCGCCGGAGAGCGTCTTGATCTTGGCTCCGGCCTGATCGGTGAGCCCGACCAGTTTCAGGAGTTCGTCTGTGTCCCAGGGCCTTCGGACTTCTTCGGTGCTGTAGGGCAGGTAGAACGACCCGAGATTGTCGAGCAGTTCGCGTACCCGCCATTTGCCGTGGTCCCGCCAGGATTGCAGGACGACGCCGACGCGCGCCCGCCACCGCTCGTCACCGTCGGCGGGGTCGACGCCGAGCACCGAAACCCGCCCCGCCGACCGCATCCGGAACCCTTCCAGGATCTCGATCGTGGTGGTCTTGCCCGCCCCGTTCGGGCCGAGCAGGATCACCACCTCCCCCCGGCGCGCTTGGAAGGTCACCTCATGCAAGACATCGGTGCTGCCGTATCGCATGCGCAGCCGTTCGACATCCAGCACTACGCCCTCACCCACGGTCATAGCGTCCCTCCCTGTTGTGGGTTGATGATTATTCGTAGCATAGCTACTACATTTCGCCGCCACAATGCACTGTGACCAGCGCCTTCGAAGAAAGCGAGAGCACTGCTCTTGACTGCAATGGCGACTCCGTGGAACACTGTTCACAACAGAGAGCAGTGCTCACAAATAGGAGTCGAGATGAACGCCAGCACCCGCTACATCGCCCCCACCGGCCTCGAGCCGATGATGAACCGGTTCTTCAACCTGCTGCCGAAACTCGGTATCAGCATCATGAATTCGCGTGAGCTCGCCGTCCGCGGCCGCAAGAGCGGGGAATGGCGGACCACCATGGTGAACCTGATGGTCGACACCGACGGCGCGCGCTACCTGGTCGCGCCGCGGGGGCAGACGCAGTGGGTGAAGAACCTGCGCGTCGCCGGCGACGGCGAGCTGCGCCTGGGCCGCAAGACCGAGGCGTTCACCGCCACCGAGGTCCCCGACACCGACAAGGTGCCGCTGTTGCGCATGTACCTGAAGAAGTGGGGCTGGGAGGTCGGCCGGTTCTTCGAGGGCATCACCAAGGACGCGACGGATGCCGAATTGGCCGCCATCGCACCGGGATTCCCGGTCTTCCGGATCAGCTGAGCAGGGCGAGGGCCGCTCGGGTCAAGCCCGGGTGGCGAGGAATTCGATGGCCGCCGCGTACCCCTGGATGCCCATGCCCGCGATGACCGCGGTCGCGATCGGCGAGACGAAGGAGTGGTGCCGGAACTCCTCGCGCGCGTGCACATTGCTGATGTGCACCTCCACGATCGGCACCTCCGGAATCACCAGCGCGTCGCGCAATGCGACCGAGGTGTGGGTGAGCCCGCCCGGATTGATCACGATCGCGGATTCCGCGCCCCGGGCCTGGTGGATCCGATCGATCAGCGCGCCTTCGGAATTGGATTGGAACGCGACGACCTGCCGCCCGAACCGCGCCGCCGTCTGCTCGCACAGTGCGACCACGTCGTCGAGCGTGGCCGCACCGTACACCTCGGGCTGGCGGGTGCCGAGCATGTTCAGGTTCGGACCGTTGAGCACCAGGATCGGACCGTCGGAAGGCATACGCCTCACCCTAGTTCAGAGGCCCTGCGGACCCTCCGCGCGCAGGTCGTCGACCTTGCGCATGGCCGAGCGCAATTCCTCGAGCCATTCCTCGGCGTGCTTGCCCGCGAGTTTCACCGTCCAGGCCAGCGCGTCGGAGCGGGACCGGGCCACTCCGGAGTCGACGAGGGTGTCCAGCACCTTGCGTTCGGGCTGACGCAGCCGCGTCATCACGGGCACCGACATGTTGGTGAAGGTGAACCGCTCGCCGTCGACCGAAACGCCCCACGCCACATTGCGCCCGTAGCGGTGCTGCGCCTCGCCGGCGATCTGCATCCGCGCCGGCCGGGTCGATTCCCGGAACCGCGAGATGGCCCCTTCCTTGGTGGCCTGCGGAACCTCGTCGGCAGGCGCCTCCGCGTCCACCTCCGAATCCTTCGTGAGCGTGGTCTTCTCGACCTTCGGCATCGGCAGCTCGCCGATCACCACAATTTCGTCCCGATCGATCTCGATGACGGGCGGCCCGGTGAACCAGTCACTGGGCAAACGACCGGCGAACCAGTCCGGAACGTCCGCTGGGTCGGGGAGATCGGCCTGCTGCCAACCGCCGGGCTTACCGAAACCACGTCCCCGGTGTTCGTGCCGCATGGGGAGTCACCTTCTTCTGACCGGGCGCTGTCGGAAGGCCTTCAGCGCTGAAGTGTTTCATTGATTACAACATTACGTCGCAATCCAGGCATCGGGTTCTGCTTCCGGTGAACAGGTTTCGAGGGGGGTACACATAGGGGCAGTCGCCCCGGCCAGACCGAAACGCCGAGGTTCTCTCGAACCGCTAGACTTCGCGTTCCGGCCGGTACCGTGGCGGCGCCAGTTATCGCCTTGTGACTGGACACCGTTCATGATCGGCCCATCCGAACCGAGAATTCGGGCACAATTGGATGCTGAGCGTGGGTAACGTCCGGCAGTCGCCAGGCGGGCGCCGGCAAGTTTCTGTCAGGTACGGTGATCTTGTTACTGGAGTGACAAGAGTGAAGAGTGGGCGACATGGATGTGTGGGGATCCCGCCGCTTTCGCGTCCGGGGCGCATTGGCACTCGCGGGGGTGGCGGCTGTAGTACTGGGCACGGTCTCGTGCGCTGAAGAGCAGACGCCGAACGAACCCGAGGCCGTTGTCGACCGCTTCACCGACCTGCTCGACGACCAGAACTACAGCAAGGCAGCGCAACTCACCTCCTACCCCACGGCCGCTTCGGCAACGCTGAAGCAAATGTTCGAGGGGCTGCAGCCGGGCAAGGCCGACTACGCGAAGTCCCAGTTCATCAACCTGGGTTCCAGCGAGGGCATTTTCAGCCTGGACGCCAATTGGAACTTCGGGGACAAGAAGGACTGGAAGTACAGCCTGCAGGGCACCGTGCGCAAGCTCGCCATCGGCTGGCGGATCTCCTGGGAACCCAGCCTGGTCATGCCGCAGCTGCAGAACAACCGCACCGTGAAACTGACGCGCACCCACCCGGCGCCCGCGCCCAAGGTCCTCGACCTGGTCGGCGCGCCGCTCATGCACGAGCAGCCGATCAACGTCATCAAGCTCGACCCGGCCAAGATGACCGACCCGCCCGCCTCGGCGCATGCGCTGGCCAAGGCCATCGAACCGGTCGCGCCGCTGATCACCGGTGACTCTCTGCTGCAGCAGCTCTCGTCCTCGCAGGGCAAGCCCGTCGTCGCGGTGAACTTGCGCGAGCCCGACTTCGAGATCCTGGAACCGCGGATGGCGCCGATCCCCGGGGTGGTGATGGAGAAGCAGCAGCGGCTCATCTCCTCCGACCGCCGAGTCTGGTCGCCCATGCTGGACGCGCTGCGCAAGGTGCAGCAGGACAGCCAGGAACAGCACTCCGGCTGGGGCGTGCAGATCTTCGAGCAGGACGGCAAGTTCGTGACCCAGGTGGCCGGGGTGCAGGGCCCGCCCGGCCCGGACATCGCCTCGACCATGGATCAGCGGTTACAGCGCGCGGCCGAGGACGCGGTGGTCAGCGTGGGCGCGCCCGCGTCGATCGTGGCGATCCAGCCGTCCAGCGGCGCGGTGGTCGCGGTCGCGCAGAACAGCCAGGCCAGCGCGCACGGGCCGGTCGCGTTCACCGGGCTGTACCCGGTCGGCGGCAACATCGAACTGTTCCGGGCCATCGCCGCGGTGAGCAAGAACAAGGCGCCGCAGGACATCACGGTGCCGGAAGCGGCCGAGGCGGCGAGCCGGTTGGGTATCGGTATCGACTATCAGGTGCCCGGTCTGGACGAGGTCACCGGGCGTTTGGCTATCGCGGGCCGCAGCGCCGAACAGGTCAAGCAGGGCGGCGGCTCGGACGCGGTGCTGGCCAGCCCGTTCGGCATGGCGATCGCCGCGGCCGCGATCGCGCGCGGGGAGGTGCCCGCGCCGATGATCGAGTCCGGTAAGCCCAGCGCCACCGACGCGAAACTCGAACCGCTGCACGGGCCCATCGCCGATCGGCTGCGCACCATGTTGCGCGACGGCGCCGGGGCGCCCGAGATGGCGAGTCTGCGGGCGTATCACGATGTCACGGGCTACGCGGTGCGGGCGGGCTCGGACGGCTGGCTCATCGCGACCATGGGTGACCTGGCCTTCGCCGTCCACATCAACAACGTGGACAGCGGGGATATGACGGCGAAGATGGCCGCCCGCATGTTGCAGTCGCTGGCCTCGCCCGAAGCCTGAGTCAGTTCAACGCGCGGACGGCCGCGCGCCAGCCGAGCAGGAACAGCGCGAGCACGGTGGCCGCGACGATGACGAAACTGAGCGCCGTGCCCTGCCCGCCGATCACCCGCAGCAGCATGCCGCCGCCGAGCGTCCCCAGCCACACCAGGATTCCGGTGGGCCACAGCGCGGTTCCGTCGAATCGGGCGCCGTCCAGGATCCGGCCGGCCACGACGTAAGCCACCGCCCACCCGATCGCCAGTCCGATCGCGAACGGCCACAACGTCTTCAGCAGGCCGGTCAGGACCGCCTCGTCGTGGCTGCGCCGCCCGATGACACAGAACAGGATCACCAGCAGTAGATCAACCACCAATGGCACCAGTTTCTTCACCCGCGCCAGGGTAGTGGGCCCCTTCACGGTCATTGAAGGCGGCGCTGCTCGAATTCCTTCTCGAACTCGGCGTCGTCGGCCTGCGGGGTGCGGAACAGGAACGCGAACACGATCCAGCCGGCGATCGCGACCAAGATGAAGCTGACGAGGCGGTAGACGAAGGCGGCGGCGACAGCTTGCGCGGCGGGCAGGCCCGCGGCGACGGTGAGGCTGTAGATCAGGGTCGCGTCGACGTAGACGATGCCGCCGGGCGCGAAGGGAATGGAGCCCACGGCTTTTCCGGCGGTGAACGCGAGCAGCAGTCCGGCCCAGCGGGGGTCGGCGCCGACCGCGTAGCAGGCCGCGCCGAGACAGGCCACGTCCGCGAGCCGGTGCGTCAGCGCCCAGACCCCGACCCACATACCGTCGCGTTTACGCAGGTCCACCGATTCCAGCTGACCCAGAACCTCACTGACCTTGTCCATGCCCTGATCTGCCGGACGCTTGCGTAACCGGTTTGCGATGCCGAGTAGCCGACGTAGTACTGCTTCCAGTCCGCCCGGGTGTTTCGCGACGTAGTTGCCCGCCCAGATCAGCGCGACCACACCGGCGAGTGAGAGGATCAGCTTGAACGGGCCGATGGTGTTGCCGACCAGGAGCGCGCCGCCCACGCCGAGCAGCGCCAGACCAGCGGTTGCGACGACTCCGGAGATCACCAATTGCCACGAGGCAACGATCGGGCTGGCGCCCCAGCGGCGCATCTGCCGATACGTGAAGGCTGTGGAAAAGACCTGGCCAGCGGGCAATGTCACCGACATGGCGGTGGCGCCGTAGACAACGGCGACCGAGCGGCGCTGCGAGACCTGCACTCCGCCGGCGCGAAGTAATTGTTTCTGCAGCCGGCCGAATCCGCTCATGGAAACTGTTTGCAATGCGATACAGAGGACGAACCAGCCCCAATGGATTTCGCTGAGACTTTGCCAGGATTCGTGTAGCCGCGGCCATAGATACACGGCTTCGGCGACCAGCACGGCGACCAGAGCGAGCCCGAGCGCCCATTTAAGCCATCTGAATCTGCCACTGAATCTGCCACGTCTCGGGGGAGCAGCGGGCTGATTCACGAAGTCAGCCTAACGAACCGGCCTTTTCGCTGTCTGCATCGGCGTTCGGCAGGTCGGACTCTTTCGGCCAGGCAAGACGCGTTTTCCGGCGTCGCCCGCGCAGCTGCACTTCGTCGCCGGAGACCCAAAAGTCCTGCTCACTTTCATCGGCGAAATACAGCGCGCTGCCCGAAGTGAGCACTCGGCCGGGTTGGTCTTTGGCCAGTTCGGTCAGTCGTGAAGCCTCATTGACCGGATCGCCGATCACGGTGTATTCGAAACGATTCGCCGCGCCGATATTTCCCGCGACCGCGAGCCCGGCGGAAACGCCGATACCGATATCGAGTCCGGGGACCTCGCGGAGTGCTTCGCGCAGTTCGCGGGCGGCGGCCAAGGCCGCGGTCGGCGCGTCGGGACGATCCAGCGGCGCGCCGAAAATGGCCAGCGCGGCATCGCCGACGAACTTGTTGACGAACCCGTGATGCCGGTCGATCACGTCGACGACGATCCGGAAGAATTCGTTGAGCAGGCTCACCACCTCGGTCGGCGGGCGCTCGGCGGCCGTCGCGGTGGACCCGACCATATCGACGAAGAGCACCGCGACGAACCTGGTCTCACCGCCGAGCTCGGTGCCGTAATCCAGGGCGCGCTGCGCCACTTCCTCGCCGACGTGCTGGCCGAACAGCTCCTGCAACTGCCGGCGTTTGGCGGCCTCCTCCATCATCCGGTTGAAACCGACCTGCAGCAGGCCGATCTCGGAGCCGTCGAAGACCTCCACCTGCACGTCGCGCGCGCCCTCCTGCACCCTGTTGATGGCTTGGGACAGCTGGCGCACCGGGTCGGTGATGCTGGAACCGGTCAGCATGGACAACGCCAGCGCCTGCATGATCACCACGCCCGAGAGCAGCAGGATCGAGATGGCCAGCGACTGCGCCGAGAACTTCACGTCCGAGGTGATCTGGGTGACGCACAGCAGCACGATCGCGATGGTCGGCGCGAAAGTGCCCATGCCCCAGGTCATCGCCATCCGGGTGCCGACACCCGGGGTCAGCGTGTGGTCGAAGGTGCCCTCGGTGAGCGCCTGTGCCGCGACCGGGCGCAGGATCCGTTCGCCGAGCATGTAGGTGAAGCCGAACACGATGGTGGCGGCCATACACAGGGTGACGATCACCGCGCCCGCCAGCTCGGGCGACTTCGAAATGATCAAGGTGGCCAGTACCGCGCCGCAGATCAGCCACAGCGCCAGATGCACGATCGCCTGCCGCAGCGGCGCGTGCAGCGCGGCCATCTGCTCCTGGCGGCTCGGCGGGCCGCCACGCACCTGCCAGCGCATCACCGGGCGCAGCATCAGCGCGGACGCCAGGAGGCTGAGCATGCCACCGGTGATGAACACCAGGCCGGGCACGAGCAGGCCGGTGCGCCGGACGCCGGTCGGCTCGCCTTCGGGAACCGGCAGACCGTACTGGATGAACGCCCAGACCAGCACCGCGCCGAAGGCGTTGGCCAGCAGCATCGAGGCCAGGTACAGCGGCCAGCGTGTTCGCATGGTCTGCTTGACCGCTTGCAGTGCGGGATTCGCGCCGTTCGCGACGCTGTCCATGGTCACGCTGCGCTACCTCCTCCCGGCGCCGAGCTCGCGGCGCAGGGGCGCCGACACGTCCACCAATCTATCGTTTCGATCATGTGGACACCCGCTCGAGTCGGCTGCTCCCATTAGGCTCGGTGCGGTGACGGACCAGAAGCAGACCCCAGCCTCGTCGTCGCGCGCGACCGCCGCCGACGCGGTGCATCCGCTGGTCCGGCAGTCGGCGGAGTGGGCCTGGCGGTTGCTGGTGATCACCGCGGCGCTCTGGGTGCTCGCGGCGATCGTGCAGCGGCTCGCGACCGTGATAATTCCGCTGGCCATCGCGCTGCTCGCGGCGGGTTTGCTGGCGCCGCTGGTCGATTGGCTGCAGCGGCTCGGCGTGCCACGCGCGCTGGGCGTGTTCGTCGCGCTGATCGGGTCGCTCGGTGTGGTCGCGGGAATCATGACCTTCGTGGTGGAGCAGTTCGTCGCGGGCCTGCCGAAGCTGACCGACGAATTCACCCAGAGCATCAAGAAGGTGCAGGACTGGCTGACCAACGGGCCGCCGCACCTGAGCAACGAGCAGATCCGCAACGCGGGCGACACCATCGTCAAGACGATCCAGTCCAATCAGGACAGCCTCACCAGCGGGGCGCTGACCACCGCGACGGTGATCGGGCACATCCTGACCGGCACCTTCCTGACGCTGTTCATCCTGATCTTCTTCTTGTACGGCGGCGACCAGATCTGGAATTTCGTCACCCGGATCGTGCCGCGGACGCACCGGGAACGGGTCCGGGTGGCGGGGCAACTCGGCTTCGGGACGCTGGTCGGGTTCGTGCGCGCCACCGTGGTGGTGGCCGCGGTCGACGCCATCGGTATCGGCGCGGGCCTGGCGATCCTCGGCGTGCCGCTGGCGCTGCCGCTGGCATCGCTGGTGTTCATCAGCGCGTTCGTGCCGATCATCGGTGCGTTCCTGGCCGGGTTCGTCGCGGTGTTCATCGCCCTGATGACCAAGGGCCTGGTGACGGCGCTGATCGTGCTCGGCATCATCATCGCGGTGATGCAGCTGGAAGGGCATGTGCTGCAACCACTCCTGCTCGGCCGCGCGGTGAGCATCCATCCGCTGGCGGTGGTGCTGGCGATCACCGCCGGCGTGGTGATCGGCGGTATCGCGGGTGGTCTGCTGGCCGTGCCGTTCGTGGCGGTGATGAATACCGCGATCCGGTCACTGCTGGCCGGGAGTCCGGAGGAAGCGTTCCAAGACATAAGGCCGGACTCCGGGCGGCTGTATTCGGCCGCCCCGGACCGGCCCGACCCGGACCGATTCGATGTGACCGCCACACTCATCAACGAGGAAGAGCGGGCCGACAGCCCGCTACGAACCGGGGATTCGGATGACGTGGAACGCGACCGCTGAACAGAGCGCCGCTGAACTGAACCCGACCGAGGCGGCGACCGCGCCGCTGTGGCGGGCCGTGCAGGCGTTCCGGTTGGTGACGTTGCTGTACGCGATCGGGCAGCAGGTCGCGTCCGTGCAGTACTACGACAATCAGCGGTTGAGCTGGGTGTTCATCGCGCTGATGGTGGTGTGGTCCGGCGCCTCGGCGTTCCTGCTCTCGCACTGGTGGGTGGCGACCGTCGCCCGCGTGCGGCTGTGGGTGGTGCTCGGCGACCACATCGTGGTGATCCTGTTGATCGCCGCCACCCGGCTGGTCGCCGATTACGACTGGTACCACGGGCATCAGACGCTGCCGACCACGCTGTGGGCCGCGAACGCGGTGATCTCGGCGGCGCTGCTGCGCGGGCCGGTGCTCGGAATCGCCTCCGGCGTCCTGATTTCCATCGTGATCATCACCGTGCGGGAGCAGTGGGGCCAGGACGTGTGGACCGATGCGACCCTGCCGGTGCTGGTCTCGGTCGGGCTCGCCCTGGGGTTGGCGGCCAATACCGCGCGGCGGGCGCAGGAGCAGTTACAGAAGGCGGTGCGGTTGACCGCCGCCGCCGAAGAACGCGAGCGACTGTCTCGCGAAGTGCACGACGGTGTGCTGCAGGTGCTCAGCTACATCAAGCGGCGTGGCACCCAAATCGGCGGTCCCACCGAGGAATTGGCGGAGCGGGCCGGGGAGCAGGAGGTGGCGCTGCGGGTGCTGATCTCCGAGCAAGGGGCGCGCGGCGACGCCGGCGGGGCCGAGGTGGATCTGCGGTCGCTGTTGACCGTGCACGCGAAACCGACGGTGTTCGTGTCCACCCCGGGTGATCCGGTCCTGGTCGGCCGGTGGGCGGCGAACGAGATCGCCGCGGTGGTGGCCAACGCCCTGTCCAATGTGGAGCTGCACGCCGGGCCCGGTGCGAAAGCCTATGTGCTGCTGGAAGATACCGGCGACGAGTTGATCGTCAGCGTGCGCGACGACGGGGTCGGGATCGCGCCCGGACGACTGGCCGAGGCGGCGGCCGAAGGACGGATGGGGGTCTCGCGCTCCATCATCGGGCGCATCGCCACCCTCGGCGGAACCGCCGAACTGCTGGCCGCCGACGACGGCACCGAATGGGAATTCCGGATTTCTCGAGGGTAGTCGGGACGAAGCCTCGCTGACGCTCGGCTTTCGTCCCGCCTACTGAGTCCGGATGGGCACCGGGGGCGCTTCGCTTCCCCGGTGCCGCACTGCTTCGGGCTTGCCTCGCTTCGCTCGGCGTTCGCCCTGAGGTACTGCAAAGCTTGGAGGGTGCAGGTGGGGGGTCTGGCAGGATCAGGGTGAGGCCCAGCTGGAGGGGATAGGAGTAGGCGATGACCGACAGTGCGGCGATCTCGGTGATGGTGGTGGATGACCATCCCATGTGGCGAGATGGTGTTTCCCGCGATCTGGCCGAGGCCGGGTTCCATGTGGCGGCCACGGCGGATGGGGTGGGCGCCGCGACGCGGCGGGCGGCGGCGGTGCAGCCTGCGGTGGTGTTGATGGATATGCAGTTGACCGACGGGAACGGGGCGCAGGCCACGGCCGAGGTGTTGCGGGTGTCGCCGCAGAGCCGGGTGCTGGTGCTGTCGGCGTCCGCGGAGCGTGATGATGTGCTCGAGGCGATCAAGGCGGGGGCCTCGGGGTATCTGGTGAAGAGCGCGTCGTCGACCGAGTTGATCGATGCGGTGCGGGCGACGGCGGCCGGGCAACCGGTGTTCACGCCGGGGCTGGCGGGGTTGGTGCTCGGCGAGTACCGGCGGATGGCGAGCGCGCCCGCCGAACCGGATGAGCCGCACCGGCCGGCGCTCACCGAACGTGAGACCGAGGTGCTGCGGATGGTGGCAAAGGGCTTGTCCGCCAAGCAGATCGCGTCCCGGCTCGGGCTGAGTCATCGGACGGTGGAGAACCACGTCCAGGCCACGCTGCGGAAACTCCAGCTGGCCAACCGGGTCGAACTCACCAGGTACGCCATCGAACAGGGTCTGGAGTAGCAGCCCGGCTGATTTGTCATCCTGAGCGGAGCGAATGATCCGGGTTTTCCCCGATGTCGATTCGTCCGCGGCTCGCTACCCTCGATGTCATGGGTGGCCCGGAAACAGTCAATGGTGCGGACGGCACGATCGGCGACCGCGAGCTGCGCGTCTCCGACGCCGAACGCGAACATGTCGGCGAACTGCTACAGCGAGCCGTCGGCCTGGGCATGCTCTCCCTCGGCGAGTTCACCGAACGGATGGACACCGCCCTCGCCGCCAAAACCCGCGGCGAACTCAACGCCGTCCTCATCGATCTTCCCGGCGTCCGCCTGATCGGCCGGCCCGCCGCCCCGCCGACCCGTTTCGTCAACGCCGCACCAGCTTTCCCCAAACCGGCCCGGCGGCCGCTGCCCGTGAACCCCGGCAACGCCATCCGCAGCCGCATGTCCGGCGTCACCCGCAAGGGCCCCTGGCAGGTCCCACCCACCCTGCACCTGAACAACTGGTTCTCGGGCATCACCCTCGATTTCACCGAGGCCATCATGTCCACCCAGATAGTCGAACTCCACGTCGACGACTACTTCGGTTCCCTCAACCTGATAGTCCCCGCCGAAGCCACCGTCGACCTCAACGCCCTCGACCTCGTCGGCTCCAGCATCAACAACAAGGTCCGCACCGGCCCACCCCTCGGCCCCCTGCACCTCGTCGTCCGCGGCCAACTCCGCTTCGGTTCGGTCACCGCAAAACACCCCTTCATCGCCCACTGGCGCAAACTCTTGGGCCACTGAGTTGACCTCCGAGGTCATGGCGGCGACGGGCTCGATGACGGTAGCCTTCGGGTATGACTGCTGCGGAACACCTAGACGGGCCGATTAAGGGCCGAATGGTGTTGCTGCCGACGCCTCCATCGGGCGGATTCACTGCGCGTGATCTGCCCCGCCTGATGGAGGTTGTCGATGGCCGGTTCGAACTGCTGGACGGTGAAGTCGTGATGATGGCGCCGTCCAACCAGTGGCACAATTTTGTCATCAAGAAGCTGTGGTTCGCGCTAGACCAGGCAGTTTCAGACCCATTCATGGCAGTGACCGAACTCGGCATAAACCTCGGGCACACGGTCCCCGAACCGGATCTTCTCGTAGTGTCCCGGTCGGCCGTTTCGGATGACTCGCTCACTTTCCACCCAGGAGATGTCCACCTGGCGGTCGAAGTCGTATCGCCGGGTACGAAGACAAAAGATCGGAAACATCGTCCCGCGCAGTACGCCGAGGCGGGCATCAAGTGCTTCTGGCGGGTGGAAAACGAGGCACGTGCGATCGTGATCTACACCTTCGAGCTGCTGCCAGAGGGCGGCGGCTACGCTCCGACCGGAGTCTTTCGGCACCGTCTCAAAGTTGATCGTCCGTGCCCGATCGATATCGAATTGCCTGACGTCACCTACTGATCGACGGCGGCCGTCCAGACAGCGAATCGTCTAGACCCCGCGGCGATCACCTACGTGTGTACTCCGAGGCGGTGGGCGAAGGCGCGCAGTGGGGTGCGGCGGTCGCTCTCGAGGAGTTCGGAGACGATGTGGCGGGGGAGGGATTGGTATTTGATCCAGTCGGGGCCGCCTACACGTTCGGCGCGGAGTAGGGCGTCGAGGGCGCGCTGCTGGTGGTTGGTGCGGGTCCAGGCGACGGCGGTGTCGGCGAGGTGGCGGGCGCGGGAGGCTTGGGGGAGGCCGATGGTGGCGGGCATTTTGTCGGCGGCGGCGAGGGCTTCGGCGTAGCGCTCGGAGGAGACGTTGACGTCGACGGTTTGCATGACGACTTGGGAAGGGCCGAAATAGGTTTCGTAGTCGCGGCGGTCGCTGCCGATGCGCAGGGCTACCTCGCCCGCGGCTTCGATCAGGGACAGCGCTTCGGGGACGTTCTGGGCGCGGCCGGCCGCGGTCGCGCCTTGCAGAACCAGGGAGCCGTAGGACGACAGGTGGGCCGGGGTGGTTTCGCCGGAGGGTTCGAGTTCGGCGGCGGCGCGCAGGGCGACGCGGCGGGACTCGTCGTAGCGGCCCTGCACCAGCAGCTGCCAGGCGACGGAACCGCGGATCGTGGCCAGCAGCAAGGGGTCCGAGCCGCGTTCTGCAGCGGTGAGGGCCTGGCGGATGGCAAGGAACGCCGGGTCGGTCTGGCCGAGATGGACCAGGGTGCAGCCGGTTACCCAATACATCCGGGCCAGTTGCTCGTTCGCCGGTGCGACGGCGCCGTTGCGGGCGGCGTGCGCGGTGGCGCGCAGTTGACTGAGCCCGGAGGGCAGGATGGTGGTGAGCAG
The DNA here is from genome assembly GCF_015355755.1 of Nocardia sp. XZ_19_385. Taxonomy (NCBI): domain Bacteria; kingdom Bacillati; phylum Actinomycetota; class Actinomycetes; order Mycobacteriales; family Nocardiaceae; genus Nocardia; species Nocardia sp. XZ_19_385. Next base: position 823,216 of record NZ_JACVEE010000002.1, on the reverse strand, counting down.
TTCGTAGCGGCCCACCCAGTACGCGCCCCACGCGTAATCGACTGTGCGGGAAGCTTCTTCGAGGGTGATGGCGTTCTCTTCGGGCACCTCGCCGAGCAGGTCGTCGACCGGCGTGAGAGCCCGGCGGATCGCGACGATGCCGGCGTCGGGATTGCTGGAGGGCACACCGTGGCGTTTTCCGATCAGATCGGCGATGTCGACATCCAGTGCGCGCGCCAGCTTCTGGAGGCTGGCGATGGAGGCGGTCTGCCGTCCGCCCTGCTCGAGCTTGCGTACCAGGTCGACGCTGACCCCGGCCTGGTCGGCGAGCTGACGTTGCGTGAGCGCCTTGCCGCGGAAGCGCCGGATCCGCACGCCGATCGACGAATCGTCCATCTACCCAATTCCTTTGTTACATCTGTGTTTCAGGGTACGACGCTAGGTGATAGCGCTGGGTAAAAGTGGGACATTGCGTACGACTTGTTCGGCCGTGCTTCGGAATACCGTTGTGTTTCTGCAACTTTGAGAAAGCAAAGGGCGGCGGCAATGACAACCATGCCGAACACCATTTCTCGCGCCGACCGCGCGATCGGTGCACCTCTCACACGCGACACCCAGCGTCTCCCCGAACGGTTAGCTTTACCGGAGGAGGCCGCCACCGGATTCGGGGACGGGTGAGCACCATGTTCGAAAGCTGTCACTCACCACACGAAGTCGCGCACCTGCTGCGCCGCCGCTTCGGCCTCCCGGTGCAACTCCTCGCGGGCCGTCCCATGATCACCACCGGCTCCATCCTCGGCGCCCTGGTCATGCCACCGCACCTGGGCCGCCAGGTCCTCGGCGCCCTCGACCCGACCCTGCAGACCCCGGTGGTCGCCGACCCCGGCGGCCGCAGCTGGACCTTCCTGGTCACCCCACCCAGCCCAGCCAAACCCGTGGACATCGCCGTCCGCAGTCACTTGGCCGCCCACCAGGTCACCGTCGTCCCGAGCGGCCGCTACGTCCTCCTACCCACCACCGACTCCACCCTCGGCTGGCACTGGGCCGCCGAACCCGCCCCGGGCGTCCTGCACATGCCACCCCGCTCGGCCGTCATCGAAGCCGTCCACCGAGTGATCGCGTTACCTGCCCCGACCGCGTAACGCCTACCGCTGACCGACTCCCCTGAGGCCTCGGGGGAGTCGGTCAGACAGGACCGGGAGCTCGGGAAATCGGGTAGATATCGAGTGCCCGGCGGGGGTTTCTACTCATGTTTCGGCCGGTGCCGAAGTCGAGCATTGAAGCATGACTACAGCTATCGATCCGGTGCTGCTCGCGCGGCTGTCGGGAGAGTTCACCGCGATGGGCGCGCAGATGGGCGATCTCGGCCGGGATCTCGAAGTATTGCGCGCCCAGGTCGCGGCCGGAGTGGCTGAGGCACAACCATTTTCGGGACAGCGTGCCAGCACGGCCCGGCCACTGCCCGGGTCCGCACCGATCCAGGCAGAGTCCCCCCAGACAGAATCGGAGTCCTCCAAGGCGGAATCCGCGACCCCCACCTCCGATCCGATGCGTCCGGAAACGCAGGGGGCAGCCACGGAGACGCAGGCAGCAGAGGTCGGGGCGCAGGCAGCGACACCGGGTGCACAGCCGCGGATCCCGCAGCCGCCGCAGAAATTTGCGACCGAGCAGATTCGGCAGCAGCCGCAGCAGCCACAGCAGCAGCGGCAGCAGGCGCGCGCATCGACCGCGGCACCGCGGCACGGCGCAGTCGGAATGCAGGCGTATGGCCCACGACCTGCACAACCGCCGTTCGGCTGGTCCGGTGCGCAACAAGGGGCTTGGGCTCCGGTTCCCCCAATGGGCGCACCGCACATGCCGCCTGGCATGCGCCCGCCTCGTCCGGTGCGTAAACCGGCGGGTACTCCGTGGTGGCAGCGCGAGGGCGTGATCAGCCGGCTGCTCGCGGTCGCCGGTGTCGGCGTCACGCTGGTGGGCGTTGTGATGCTGTTGGTGCTTGCCGCGCAGGCCGGGATCTTCGGCCCGGTGCCGAGAGTGCTTGCGGGGGTGGTGTTCTCCGCGGCGCTGGTGGCGGTCGGTATGCGGGTGTTCGGCCGGGCCGGTGGACACGTCGGCGGAATTGCATTGGCGGCTACCGGTTTTGCCGGTGCGTACCTCGATGTCGTTGCGGTCACTTCGATCTACGAATGGCTGCCCCGGGTGGGTGGTCTCGCGCTGGCTCTGGCGATCGCCGCGGGCGGTGTGGCGCTGGCGCTGCGCTGGAACGCGCAGGCTTTGGCGGTGCTGGTCGTGTCCGGCGCTGCGTTGCTCGCCCCCATAGTGACTTCGGAATTGGTGCTGCTCGGGTTCCTCATCGTGCTGCAGTTGACGTGCGTACCAGTGCAATTGGTGAAGGACTGGCCTGCGCTGCATGTGGTGCGGACCCTGCCCGCCGTGCTGGCTACCTTGCTGTACGTAGCGATCGCAGGCTTCGATTCCGCGCAGCGGGACCGTGTGCACTGGGTGCTCGTCGCCGCGATCGTGGTGGCACTGATCGGCCTGGTGGGAACCCTCCTGGTGGTGCGCAAGCGCCCCGGCGACCTCATTGCCACAGTCGCTTTCGCCATCTCGACGATTCCCCTGCTGGCGGTGGCGGGCCTGTTCGACCGCGGACCGAGCATGATCATCGCCGGTGCCACGGCGGTCGTGCTGACGGCGGTCGCCACCTTGGCGATGATCCCGAAACTCCGTGCGGCAAGCAAGATTCCGGCGCACACCGGGATCGCCGCCGCGGTAGCCGGCGCCTTCGCCCTGCTCGAAGTCTGCGTCCAGGCGACGCGGGTGCAGACCGCCCCGATCGCCTTGTTCCTGGTCGCCATCGGCTACCTCGGGGTGGCCGGACAGCAGCGCAACCGGGTCGCCGCGGGTATCGGCGGGGCCTTCGCACTGCTCGGCGCACTCACCTTCGTGTCCCGGGTGGATCCGGAAACGCTTGCGACACAACGTCTCGCGGAGCAGTACCTGGATCTCCCGACGGCCCTGGCCGCGGTACTCGGTGTGGCCGTACTCGCCGTCGCGGTGTGGGGCCTGCGCCGGACACCCACCTTGACCAACGACGACACCGGCCGGTCGATGCTGCTGATCTTCGCGGGGGCGTCCGGCCTCTACGCGGTCACCGCCGCGACGGTCTCCCTCGGCATCGCGACCGGCGCGACCGACGGCTTCCTCATCGGCCACAGCGCCGCCACCATCCTGTGGATGGGCGCGGCCACCGCAGCCCTGCTGTACGGCCTGCGCAACCTCTCGGGCTCGGCCGCCGTCGCGAAAGTCGCGCTGGGATCAGGTCTTCTGCTCACCGCGGCCGCCCTGGCCAAACTGTTCCTGTTCGACCTCGCCACCCTCGACGGACTGGTCCGGGTCGCCGCCTTCCTGGTGGTCGGCGTACTGCTCCTGCTGGCAGGAACCCGCTACGCCCGCGCCTTCGCCGAAGCAGGCACTCGCGACGCGCAATCGCGCTGACCCGCAACAGCAGAGGGCCCGTCCAATCAAGGACGGGCCCTCTGCTGTTTGTCGCTTACTCCTGCTCGCGGCGGCGCAGCAGTTCGTTCACGCTCACCGTGCGCCCATCCCCGCCGCTGTGCCGGCCCGGCTCGGAACCGGCGATACGGCGACGCGAGGACCGCAGCTCCGCCATCCAGTTCTCGATGCTGCTGCGGCTGCTGTCGTCCGGCGGCTCGTCGGCAGCGGGCTCGGGAGCCGCATGATGGGTCGGCCGATGCTCTTCCGGCTCCGGCGTGAAGGGCTCGGTATTCACCGGTTCCGGTGCGGGCGGCACGGTCCGCGACACCTCGGGCGCGGGCACCGGCGGCAGCACCCGAGGCCGCGTCGGGTCCGGTGCGGACGGCATCGGCTGCGGCGGTTCGGCTTGCTTGGCCTTGGGCGGCAACACCCGGGGCGGCCGTGGCTGCACCGGCGGCACCTTGTCCAGGCGCTGTGTCGGCGCCTCCGCCTCGATTTCGGCGACGGTGCGCGGACGGCGCGGGGATTTCGGCGGGCGCTGGCCGTCGGCCAGGACCGGCATCACCATGGTGACCGGATCGGTGACGGGGGTGGTCTTCACCAGGTCGACGAGCTCGCCACCACCGGGCCGTTCGTCGTCGAGGATGGGCTCGCCCAACCCGATCTTCTGCTGGATCTTCTTCATCCACTTCGGCGCCCACCAGCAGTCGTCGCCGAGCAGCTTCATGGTCGCCGGCACCAGCAGCATGCGCAGGATGGTGGCGTCGATCAACAGCGCCGCGACCATGCCGTAGGCCAGGTACTTCATCATCACCAGGTCGGAGAACGCGAACGCGCCGACCACCACGAGCAGGATCAGCGCGGCGGCGGTGATGATGCGGCCGGTCTGCGCGGTGCCGATGCGCACCGCCTCGGTGGTGGAGGCGCCCTGGGCGCGCGCTTCCACCATGCGCGACAGCAGGAAGACCTCGTAGTCGACCGAAAGGCCGTACACCACAGCGATGATCAGCACCAGGATCGGCGACATGATCGGCTGCGGGGTGAAGTTCAACAGACCGGCCCCGTGACCGTCGATGAAGATCCAGGTCAGGATGCCGAGCGTGGAGCCCAGACCGAGCGCGCTCATCAGCGCGGCCTTGATCGGCAGCACCAGCGAACCGAAGGTCAGGAACATCAGCAGCATGGTGACCAGCAACACCAGGCCGATCATCATCGGCATGCGGTCGACCAGGGCCTCGATGCTGTCCTTGGTGATCGCGGGCGTGCCGCCGACATACATCTGCACGTCATCGGGCAGCGAGAGCCCGCGCAGGTAATCGATGGTCGGGTCGGGGTTCTCCGAATCCGCCAGTGTCGCGGTGGTCCGGTACACGTCCGGGTTCGACTGGGAGCGCGAAGGCACATCGAACTGACCGGCGAGCCCCGGTGCGGCGTTGGCTTCCTTCCACACCTTGCCGACGCTGCTGCTGTTCGGGGAGTCGAACACCAGCATGATCGGGTCGGTCTTGCGCAGCGGGAAGATCTCGTCGAAGTGCTGCTGCGCGAGGCGGGTCGAATTGTCCGGCGGCAGATAGCGTTCGTTGATACCGCCGAACGCCAGGTTCTTCACCGGGATGATGAGCAGCAGCAGAATGATGGTGATCGGCACCGCGATCTTGAGCGGATGCTGCATCACCCAGCGGGTCTGCCGGCCCCAGAAACCGCTCTCCACTTCTTCGGCGGTCTTGGACTTGCGCATGAATTTGAGCCCGAGCCAGTCCACGCGCTTGCCGAGCATGGCCAGCATCGCGGGCAGGATGGTGATCGAGGTCAGCGCGGCCAGCGTCACCGTGGCGATGGAGCCGTAGGCGATCGATTTCAGGAAGCCCTGGGGGAACAGCAGCAGGCCCGCGAGACTGGCCACGATCATGGTCGCGGAGAAGACGACGGTGCGACCGGCGGTCATCACTGTCCGGCGGACCGCGGCTTTGGTGTCGTAGCCCTCGGCGAGTTCCTCGCGGAATCGGCTGACTATGAACAGGCCGTAGTCGATGGCGAGACCCAGGCCGATCATGGAGACGATGTTCCCGACGAAGTTGTTCACCAGGGTGAACTTCGTCAGGAACATGATGATGCCGTTGGCGCCGATGATCGTCAGGCCGCCGATGATCAGCGGCAGCGCCGCCGCGACGACACCGCCGAAGATGAAGAACAGCAGCAACGCGACCGCCGGGAAGGCGATCACCTCCATGCGCTTGGAGTCGTGCGCGATGGTGTCGTTCAGCGTGCCCGCGACCGCCTGCAGACCGGCGACCTCGGTATTGATGCCGGGAACGCCGAACTTGTCCTTGACGACCCGGAAGTTACGCACCATGTCGGTGTCGTTGTCGCCGACGATGGCGATCGACGCGAAGGTGTACTTCTTGTCCTTGGACCCGAACAGCGAGGGCTGAGCCGGACCGGTCTCGGTCTGCCAGTAGGCGCCGTTGACCTTGGCGATCTGCCCCGGGTATTCCTTCGGCAGCCGGTTGAGGCTCTCCACGATCTGCTGCTTGAACGCCGGATCGTCGATGGTCTTGCCGTCCGGCGCGGTGTAGAGCACCAGCACGTCGCCGGAGTGATCGCGCCCATAGGAGGCATCAGCGATCAGCGCCGCCTGCGTGGACTGCGACGTCGGATCGTCGAACCCGCTGGAGCTGAGGTGGTCGGCCACGCCGAGGCCGTAATAGCCCAACGCAAGCAGGGCGGCCGCGACCAGCCCGATGACGGAATAGCGCAGCCGGTAGACCAGATCGCCCCAGCGTGTGAACACTAAGCGACTCCTTGGGCGGGGCGAGAGGTGAGCAGTGCCGACAGCGGCCGGAACGGCTGCAGCCAAGCACCCTCGTCGGGCAGCGACTCGAGGCTGACCCGTGGCAATGGTTCACGGAACACACCCGGGATGTCCTCGAGATCGATGAACTCGAGGGTATCCGATGTGACGGCCCAACTCGCGTGCTCGCGAAACCCCAATACTTGTACGGGGATGCCGTGCGCGGCAAGTTTTTCCAGTGGTTCGCGGAAGGCCTGGCCGTCCGCGGAGGCGACCATGATCCCGGCCAGTCCGGCGCCGCGACTGCGTAGCTCGATGTGGCCCAGCATGTCGGCGTCGACATCGGAGTCCTCGTCGACCTTCGGCTTGGCGAAGACCGCGTAACCGACATTGCGCAGCGCCTCCACCCACGGCCGCACCACATCGGCGGTGCCGGGCGCGATATTGGTGAAGACGGTGGCTTCCGGTTCCACCCGGCCCTGGCCGCCGACCGAGAGTTCGGCGGTGCGCGCGAGCAGCCAGCGGCCGAGCGCGTCGAAGCGGGGGCGATAGGCGGCGGTCGGTCTTCCGCCGAGGATGGCGCCGAGGCCCATATCGAGATTCGGCGCGTCCCAGACGAGCAGGACCCGGCGTACGTCCGGCGTCGAGACGCTCAGAACCTCGGGGCCCTGCACCTCCCCGGCAACATCGGTGACCTCGGCGGCCAACTCACTGGCGATCATCATTCGATCTTGCCCCATATGAACTCGGTGATGGCGCTTCCGGCGCGATGTGCCTTGCCTTCGAATTTCGTGACAGGGCGGTCGAACCCGATCGGAGCGGTCTCGCGATGCTCCGCGCTGACGCCGCCGGTGGCCTCGTTCAGGCCGATGAACTGGGATTCTCCGGCGCCTACCGCGGCGATCCACTCGGCGTAGTCGGCATGGTCGGTGGCGACATGCAACACACCGCCGGGCCGCAGGCGGCTGGCGATGAGGGAAAGCGTGGCGGGCTGCAACAGCCGGCGCTTGTGGTGGCGGGCCTTCGGCCACGGGTCCGGGAAGAAGACCCGGACGCCGGTAAGCGAATTCTCCGCAACCATATTTTCGAGGACGTCGACGGCGTCGCCGCGCAGCACCCGGATGTTGTCGATGTCCGCGCGCTCGATGCGCTGCACGAGCTGGGCCAGCCCCGGTTTGTACACCTCGATGCCGATGAGGTTCAGGTGCGGCTCGGCCTGGGCCATCTCGGCGGTGGCGGTTCCGGTGCCACAGCCGATCTCGATGACCAGCGGTGCGGAGCGGCCGAACCAGGCGTCGGCGTCCAGCAGCTCGTCGCCGATCTCGCGGCCGATCTTGGGCCACATCCGGTCCCAGGACTCCTGCTGGTTCGGGGTCAGCGCCCCGCGGCGGGAGCGGAAGCTGGTGACCCGGGGGTACAGGCGGGAGCCGGTGGTGGATCGTCGTCCGGCGTCGAGGGGGACCGCGGCAGTGGACGGCCCCGGAACCGACTCGTCAGTATGGTTGGCGGCGTCGTTCACGCGTCCATTGTGCCCTGCTCCTCCGCCGCAGTTCCGCCTCCCCGGGTCTTCAGGCCAGACCCAGGCGCGGGGCAAGTCACCGTTGGCGGCCGACGGTTTCCTGATCGGTTGCCTCAGCCCGTCCCCGGTGAGTTACCCATGTTCTTGCGAAATCGGTCATCGCCCAACATTTCCGGCTGCCTGTGCCCGATTTCAGGCTGCCCGTTCACGCGTGATGGAGATCGGATGCCCAGTTTGGTCGCGGAGCGGCTGACCCAGCACGACGCGAGCTGTTGTCGATGCCATCTCCAGCAGTCCGCGTATTCCGGCCGAGGAGGCGAGGACCGACCAGACTGTGATGTCGGTATCAGCGGTAGCGGGCTCCCCGGCGAGACGGTCAGCGAGCCAGGCCAGGCTGATCGGGGTGTGCAGCACCAGCATGGAGAAGTGCTCGCTGAGGCGGTCGCGGACGTAGGTCACGTTCGCGCCGCCCGCGCGGTAACGCGTCACCTGTCCGTCTACGCCATCCATGTGGATGACCTGATCGTGCACCGGTTGCACCACCAGCAGCGGACAACTGGGGGTGGAGTTGCCCAGACGCAGATCATCGAACATGGCTTTGAACTCGGGGGCGTCGAGCATCTGCTCCAGCGGCTCGCCGGTGAGGAAGTCGCCGAGCTTCTTGTTGGCGAGCCCGACGATCGAGCCGACGGGGGTGGAGCTTTCCGCGTGCGCGACGAACTTGTGCCCGTCGGCGGTGAGGCCCTCGCGGACCACGGCGCCGAGCGCGGGATAGAGCTTGTGCAGGGCCGCGATGACGACGGCGGGCAGCCCGGCGAAGGGAGTTCCGTTGAGCCGCAGGAAGACCTGGCCCGGGTCGCCGACCGGCGCGCCGAGCACCGCGCCGACGATATTGAGCTCCGGCGCGTAGGTCGGCGCCATCTCGGCCAGCCAGGAACTGGCCATGCCGCCACCGGAGTAACCCCAGGCCGCGACCTGGGTGCCGGCATGCAGCCCGAGCGGCGCGAAATTCAGGGCGGCGCGGACACCGTCGAGTGCGCGGTAGCCGGGTTCGCGGGGCGCGCCGAAATTCCCGTGCGGCCCTTCGTGATCGGCGATCGACACCGCCCAGCCGCGGCGCAGCGCGTTGGCGACGAGCAGCCATTCGAACTGGGTGACCGCGCCGATGGCGCGCGCGCCGCGGCGCAAAGCGTAGGAGGGTGCGCACTTCTCGGTGACCGCGTCCATCGCGGTCTGGAAGGCGAGCAGCGGCCGATTTTCCGCCGGGTCCGCGCCCGCGGGCAGCAGCACCGTGGTGACGGCGGCCTCGGGCTCGCCGTGCATATCGGTGCTGCGGTAGAGCAGCTGCCAGGCCGAAACCTGCTGCGGTACAACACCGAACAGGGCGAGTTCGATCTTTCGGCTGCGCAGGACGGTACCGGCGGGACGGTTCGCGAATCCCTTGGGCGGCCGGTGGAACGGGTCCGCGCTGGGCAGCGGCGGGGTCTTGCTCGACAGCAGCTGCGCCGAATTCAGCAGGATCTGGGCGGAATTCACCAGGATCTGCGCGGAGTTCAGCAGGACCTGGGCGGCGTTGCCGCGGGCGGGCGTCGCGCTGATCCGGTGCTCGCGCATGCGCTGTGGCGCGGTGTCGGTAATGGCGTCGATGCTCATCACAAGCCTCCCCGCCCGCCCTGATGGACGGACTTTCCTGATTATCGGTTCAGCTTCGATGTCTGTTCCGCCCAGCGGCACAAAAAGTGCATATTGTTCGAAAACGACTGGTACGCACCATTACTCATACTGATCTTCGCTTCGAGCGTATGGGAGTGCGAGGTGTCTGTGAACCCTGGTTATAGGACTGGTAGGCGGCACTAGACTGCGCCCATGAACTCACCGACGGTGTTCATCACCGGTGCGGCCGCGGGTATCGGGCGGGCCACGGCACTGCTTTTCGCTGCGCAGGGCTATCAGGTCGGCGCGTACGACATCGACGAAGTGGGCCTCTCCCGCCTGGCCGCGGAGCTCACCGAGGCCGGTGGCACGGTGCACACCGGCGTCCTTGATGTGACGAACGCCACGCAGTGGTCCGAGCGCCTCGCCGAATTCCATGACGCGACAGGCCGGCTCGACATCCTGATCAACAACGCGGGCATCCTGCGCGCGGGCGCGTTCGAAGACATCGAACCGGCCGTGCACCGCGCCATCATCGAAGTCAACGTCGTCGGCGTCATCAACGGCACGCACGCCGCCTTCCCTTATCTCCGGGACACCCCGGGCGCACAGGTGGTGAACCTGTGCTCGGCCTCGGCGATCTACGGCCAGCCCGAACTCAGCAGCTACGGCGCCTCCAAGTCCGCGGTAAAAAGCCTCACCGAGGCACTGGATCTGGAATGGGAACGCCACGACATCCGGGTGCTGGCGATCTGGCCGCTGTTCGTCGCCACCGCCATGGTGGACGGCGTGGAGACCGGGACCACGCAATCCCTCGGCGTCCACCTGACCGCGGCGGACGTGGCGAGCGGTATCTGGGCCGCCGTCAGCAAGCGCGGCCGGCTGCCGAAGGTGCACTACGAGATCGGCGTCCAGGCCAAGCTGCTGGCCGCGGCGGGCAAGTACTCGCCCAACTGGGCCACCCGCACGGTCAACAAATACCTGGCCAAACGCTGAACCAAAGGGCGTGGTCGGCGCGTGCGCCGACGCCGCGTCTGACAGAATCGCGCAGGGAGAAGGGGGTATGGAGCCTTGCCGACAGCGACCGAATTCAATGGGCAACCGCGGGAGCGCGGAGTGCCGACCCGGGAACACGATCAGCTGGATCAGCTGCTCGTCCAGTTACAGGCGTCCGGGGCGGATCCCCAGATCGGATATCAGGCCGGTGTCGCGGTGAACTCCTGGCGCCGTCCGCCGCGCATCCAGGTCACCGGGCGCGCGCATGCGGGCCGCACCACGGTGCTGCACGCGCTGGCGCTGATGTCGGCCGCGGAGACCGGCCCGGTGGACGAACCCGGCCAATCTGATCCGGTGATCGACGCCGACCTCGTCGTCTACGTGCTGTCCGGTTCGCCGCTGCCCGCCGACCGCCGGATCCTGGACGCGCTGCCGCCGGAACGCACCGTCGTGGTGCTGAACAAGGCCGACGCCATCGGGACCCGCTGGGCCGATGCCGTATTCGCCGCCGATCAGTACAGCCGGGAACTGGGGATCGTGGTGCTGCCGGTGGTCGCCTCGCTGGCCGTGCGCACCCGCTCCGGTGCGGTGTCCGAACCCGAGCTGGTCACGCTGCGCCGGCTCGCCGAGTCGGGGGACCCGTCGCTGACGCTGTCCTCGGACCTGTTCACCTCACCGACCCTCGGCCCCGATGTGGCCGAACGCGAACAACTGCTGGAGCGCTGGGATTTCTACGGCATCACCTGTGCGTTGAGCGCGCTGCGCCGGGACCCCGGCCTGTCCGGACATCAGGTCATCCAGATCCTGCACGCGGTCAGCGGTGTCGATCCACTGCATCGCCTGCTGCATCGCCGCTACGAGCAGGTCACCGCGCTGCGCGGCGGCGAGATGCTCGACGAACTCGCACGGCTCGCGGCCCGCGCGGTCCCCGGTGTGCACGGCCGGGCCCGCGACCTGATCGAGGGCTACCTCGACAGCGACGACGCCATGTGGACCGCCCTGTGCGCGGGTGTGGCCAATCCGTCCGTCGCGCATCTGGCCGCCGGCTATCCCTCGCCCGCGGCCGCCGACGCCGACGACGCGCTGCACCGGGCCGCCCGCTGGCGCGCGGTCGTCTCCAGTGACATGTCCCCGGCAGCCCGCCGTGCCGCGCTGCGCGTGCACAACGGGTACGTCCGGCTATGGGAGCGAATGAGCAGTGCCGGACTCTGAGCGGCCGGATTCGGCCGCGCCCGGTCCGGAAACGCCTGCGGCAGCGCCCGACCCGATGATTTCGCCCGAGGTCGAGAAGATCGTGGCGCGCTGGAATCCGCAAGGCGCGGCGCTGTTGAAGGCAATGCGTGCGGGGGGCGGGGCGGCGACCGTCACCCTGATCGGACCCGATGACGCCAACACCACGCTGCTGCGCACCGAACTGGCGCGCTTCGAACCCCGCATCGACCTCACCGACCCCATGCCCGATCCGGGCGTCGCGGTGGAGCACACCTCCCCATCGGGCGCGGCGCCGAACACGGTCGTGCTGGTCCTGCTCGACGCGGGCAACACCCTCGGCACCGGCACCCTCGATCTGCTGCGCCGCCTGCGCGCCGACGACATCCGAATCCTGCTCGCCATGAACGCCATCCACGCTTACAGCGACTGGCGTTCGGTGCGCCAGCACAACCAGGAGCTGCTCAACGCCCACGGCTACGACGCCCTCGACATCCTCCCGGTGTCGGCAAAACTCGCCGCCGCCGCCCGCGCCACCGACGACGCCAGCCTGCTGGACCGCTCCGGCCTCACCGCGCTGCACACCGCGCTGACCTCCGCCGCCACCGGGACCCCGGGCGACGGCCGATTCGCGGCCGTCACCACCCGCGTCCTGACCGACACCCGCCGGCGCATCGTCGGCCAGGTCGAGAAACTGCGGGCCGCAACCGAAGTGGACCGCTGGCGCGAGGAGCGCGCGACGCTGCTCGCCGGCCGCGACGGCGGCCGCGCCAGTGTGATGGCGGCGCTGCGTGGACAGCTGCACCTGGCCCGGGTCGATCTGATGACCGAGGTCGGCTCCCAGGTCCGTTCGCTACACGTGGGCGCACGCGCCGAACTCGACCGGCTGCGCCCGAAAGAACTGACCGCTTACCCGGATCGCCTGCAGCAGGCGGTAACCGAGCTGACCGGGGCCCTGGACCAGCAGATCGACCGCAGGCTGGCCGTCCTCGCCGACCGCCTCGACGGTGCTACCGACCTCCGGCACCGGCGCCGCGATCCGGCCCCGCGGGTCGGCCCCGACCCGGAACCCCGGCACCGAGGTGTCGAAGATCACTTGATGGTCGCCCTCGGCGCGTCGGCCGGCGTCGGTCTCGGCCGCCTGCTGGTGGCTCCGCTGGCCCTGGTGCCGGCCCTGGATTTCGCGAGTATTCCGGTAACGCTGCTGCTCGGCGCGCTGGTCGCGTGGTGGGTGGTGCGGGCCCGCCGCCAGGTTGCCGACCGCGCGCACGTCCGGCAATGGGTCGCCGACGCGCTGGTCAACGTCAAAGCGCAACTGGAACAGCGGGTTGCTACGGCCCTGGTGGAGTCGGAGACCGAACTGGCCGACCAGGTGGTGCGCGCCAGCGCCGCGCGTATCCTCGAAACCGACCGTCGAGTGGCCGAATTGGAGGCCAGAATCCGCCGTGCGGGCGCCGAGCAGCCAGGGCAACTCGCCGCCTGTAAACGCGATGTCGACACGCTGGATCAACAACTCAGCCCTGTTGATCCGGCCTAAGAGTGGGTAATAAGACAGCACCCGATTCCGTACTGGTCGTCATACCGCGTTAACCTCTAGGCAGGAACCTGGGCGTCCGCTTCGTCCTTGTACGCCGTCCAGCCGGGGCGCGCTTTACGACTGGTCGTAGCGGGAGCCTTCACCGCCAATGGTGGCGCTTGGTGCGTTCGGGCTGGTCAATGGCCTATCGTAGCGACTGCTTGCAGGTCGCTCGAATGGTCGGCCAGGCGGGCGTAAGCGCCTCGAGCCGCCCATCTCAGGAGAGTTTTCATGACCTCAGCGACCATTCCTGGTCTGTCCGACGGCAACGCGCCTACCGCGCACCGCGAACTGCTCGCCTGGGTACAGGAAGTCGCAGAGCTCACCCAGCCGGAGCGGGTGGTCTGGGCGGACGGTTCCGACGAAGAGTGGGATCGACTAACCGCTCAACTCGTCGCAGCGGGCACTTTCAAGAAGCTCGACGAGAAGAAGAAGCCGAACTCGTTCCTGGCCCTCTCCGATCCCTCCGATGTGGCGCGTGTCGAATCCCGCACCTACATCTGTTCCAAGTCCGAAGCCGACGCCGGCCCGACCAACAACTGGGTCGACCCCGCCGAGATGCGCGCCACCATGACCGAGCTGTACCGCGGCTCGATGAAGGGCCGCACTTTATATGTGGTGCCGTTCTGCATGGGCCCGCTCGGCGCCGAGGATCCCAAACTGGGCGTCGAGCTCACCGATTCCGAGTACGTCGTGGTGTCGATGCGCGTGATGACCCGCATGGGCGCGGCCGCGCTGGAGAAGCTGGGCACGGACAAGCCGTTCGTGAAGTGCCTGCACTCCGTCGGCGCGCCGCTGGCCGAGGGCCAGGCCGACGTGCCGTGGCCGTGCAACGACACCAAGTACATCACCCACTTCCCCGAGGACCGCGAGATCTGGTCCTACGGTTCCGGTTACGGCGGCAACGCCCTGCTCGGCAAGAAGTGCTACTCGCTGCGTATCGCCTCGGCGATGGCGCACGACGAGGGCTGGCTGGCCGAGCACATGCTGATCCTCAAGCTGATCTCCCCGGAGAACAAGGCCTACTACATCGCCGCGGCCTTCCCATCGGCCTGCGGTAAGACCAACCTCGCGATGCTGCAGCCGACGGTTCCCGGCTGGCGCGCGGAGACCTTGGGCGACGACATCGCCTGGATGCGGTTCGGCAAGGACGGCCGCCTGTACGCGGTCAACCCGGAGTTCGGTTTCTTCGGCGTCGCGCCCGGCACCAACCACTCCTCCAACCCGAACGCGATGGCCACCATCGACGCGGGCAACACCGTCTACACCAACGTCGCGATGACCGACAACGGCGACATCTGGTGGGAGGGCCTGGAAGGCGAGCCCGATCACCTGATCGACTGGAAGGGCAACGACTGGTACCTGCGGGAGACCGAAACCCTTGCCGCGCACCCGAACTCGCGCTACTGCACGCCGATGTCGCAGTGCCCGACGCTGGCCCCGGAATGGGACGACCCGCAGGGCGTGCCGATCTCGGCGATCCTGTTCGGCGGCCGCCGCAAGACCACCATCCCGCTGGTGACCGAGTCCTTCGACTGGGAGCACGGCGTGTTCATGGGCGCCACCATGTCCTCGGAGCAGACCGCCGCCGCCGAGGGCAAGGTCGGCACCGTGCGCCGCGACCCGATGGCGATGCTGCCCTTCCTGGGCTACCACGTCGGTGACTACATGAACCACTGGATCTCGCTCGGCAAGAACGCGGACGCGGACAAGCTGCCGAAGATCTTCTACGTCAACTGGTTCCGCCGCGGCGCCGACGGCCGCTTCCTGTGGCCCGGATTCGGCGAGAACTCCCGCGTGCTGGAGTGGATCGTCGGCCGCATCGAGGGCTCGGCCGAGGCCGAGGCCACCCCGATCGGCAATGTGCCGCATGCCGCCAACCTCGACCTCGAGGGCCTGGACGTCGACACCGCCGATGTGGACGAGGCGCTCGCGGTGAACGCCGAGGAGTGGCGCAAGGAGATCCCGATGATCGAGGAGTGGTTCGAGTTCGTCGGCGACAAGCTGCCCTCCGGCGTGCGCGACCAGTTCGAGGCGCTCAAGGAGCGCCTGGGCTGATCCCGGCCTGCTGCGCTATGTGAACGAAATGCCAACCGCCCGCACCGTTTTCGAACGGTGCGGGCGGTTTTTGTTGGCGGGCAACGGCTTTGCGAGCAGCCGGGGATACCGGTTCCGGTCGTCTGCCTATTGTGCGAGGTTTGCTCGACGGTGACCTATGCTTGCGCCGACCAGTCAACGACGACTGTCCAGCCCGGACGCTGAGCGTTAGCTATCGGCTGAACTGCTTCCGATCGAGAGGTGGTTTGAGCATGACCGATCTGGAGTTCGGCGGCCCGCAGACCCCGATGGTGACAGGTCTGGACCTCGCCGACGCGAGCACGCCGCTACGCCGCGCCGCGGGACGGCTGGAGGCGGTACTGCCGCCCGGCTGGCGGGTCGAGGTCGTCGACGCGCAAACTCCGGACGGACAGCCCGCTCTACGTGTGGTTATGCCGGACTAGCCGGTCCAGCCGAGGGGCATCAGCAGCGACTTCTGCTCACAGAACGCGTCGATGCCCTCCGGGCCGTTCTCCCGGCCGATGCCGGAATTCTTGTAGCCGCCGAAGGGCGCACCCGGATCGAAGGCGTACCAGTTGATCGCGTAGGTGCCGGTGCGGACCTTGGCGGCGATCTCGGCGCCGTGCTCGATATCGGTGGTCCACACCGAGCCGGCCAGGCCGTACTGCGAGTCGTTGGCGATCGCGATGGCCTCCTCCTCGGTGTCGTACGGAATCACCGCCAGCACCGGTCCGAAGATCTCCTCCTGCGCGATGGTGGACTTGTTGTCCACATCGGCGAAGATCGTCGGCTCCACGAACCAGCCCCGCTCGACGCCCTCGGGGCGGCCGCCGCCGAGCACCAGGCGCGCGCCCTCTTCCTTGCCCTTGGCGATGTAGCCCTCGACGCGATCGCGCTGCGCCTCCGAAATCAACGGGCCCAGTTGCACGCTCGGGTCGGTGGGGTCGCCGGCCTTCATGGTCTTCACGTGCTCGACGAGCGCGTTCACGATCTCGTCGTAGCGGCTGCGCGGCGCCAGGATCCGGGTCTGGGCGACGCAGCCCTGACCGGAGTTCATCAGGCCGGAGAAGGCGAGCTGCGGAATGGCGGCGGCGAGATCCGCGTCCTCCAGGATGATCGCTGCGGACTTGCCGCCGAGCTCGAGTGAGACCGTCTTGAGTTGGCCGGTGGCGATCGCTCCGATTTTGCGGCCGACCGCGGTGCTGCCGGTGAAGGTCACCTTGTCCACGTCCGGATGCGAGACCAGGTACTCGGCCACCTCGGCCTCGGCGGGCAGGACCGAGAGCACGCCCTCGGGCAGGCCGGCGTCGGTGAAGATGTCGGCGATCATGTTGGCGGTCAACGGAGTCAGCGGTGCGGGCTTGAGCACCACGGTGCAGCCGGCGAGCAGCGCCGGGGCGAGCTTGTTGACGGCGAGGAACAGCGGCACATTCCAGGCGGTGACCGCCGCGACGACGCCGCGCGGCTCCCGCGAGACCCGGGTGGTGCCGAACATGCCGGTGCGAGTCTCGGTCCAGGGGAACGACTTCGCCAGGCCGGCGTAGGTGTCGAGGGCGGCGGTCGCCGGAATCTGGTTGAGCATCATAGCGAACATCTGCGGGGCGCCCATTTCCGCGGTGAGCGCGGCGACCAGGTCCGCCGATCGCTCCTCGATCAGGCGGGCGGCGCGGGTGAGAACCTGTGCGCGCTCCTCCGGTGGGGTCTGTGGCCAGGGCCCGGAATCGAAGGCCTGCCGGGCGGCGGCAACCGCGGCGTCGACGTCGGCGCGTTCGACCACTGGGACGCTGCCCACCGGCTCGACCGTGGCCGGCGAGATGACCTGGAGGCGCTCGGAACTGGCTGGCGCGGTCCAACGGCCGCCGATGAACAAGCTGTCGTAATGCATGGGAACACGTTACAGTTTTGTCGCCCGCTTGTCTGTAACATGTTCCAGTTTTCTTCCATCTCATCGCTCTGAAGTGCACGAATTCCAACCTGTCGGTTCGCTTCTCGGAGAACGCACTATTGCGTTCTGTTGCTGGAGAGAGGATGCTGATAGCTACTGATCAGCTCGCTCGATTCTCGGAACCGAATGCAGGGGAGACGAGTTATGGCGGTGCAAGTAGTCGGACGCTCGGTAATGACCAGCGACCAGACTCAACATCAAGCTAGAAGCGTGGGCAGCGGTGGTTGGGTGGTGTCCTTCTTACCGGGCCGCACGCTGACAATCGAGCAGGCCACAGCCGCAATGCAAGCCGCGGAGGCGATCGCGTTCGTCCGATCGCTGGCTGATCAGGTCGGGCTCACGACCTTGGAGGCCGTCGGGCTCGCGATGCAGGAATCCCCTTGGAGCGAAGCGATTTCCGGTGGAACCTGCGCTAGACGCAGCTGGCGCCGCGGCTGGCTGGAGAGATAGAGCTATTTCGTCGCCACCACGACAAGATTGCTCACCAATAACTCTCTGATCAGCGGCACACGCACCAGCCACCACGCCCAGCTCGGGTGGTAGCGCGGGAACAGTGCGCGCACGTCGGCGGAAGTGTTTGACGCCCAGCGCATTCCGTCCTCCGCGCGGACGGCGAACAACGACTCCCCGAAACGGTTCTTCGGCTCCCGGCCATGCTTCCGGCGATACCGCTTGGCCGCGTACTCGCCGCCGAGGTAGTGCCAGGGTCCGGTCTCGTGGCCGCCGAACGGGCCGTGCCACACCGTGTAGGACAACACCATCAAGCCGCCGGGCTTGGTGACGCGCACCATCTCGTCGGCCATCAGCCACGGATCCGGTACGTGCTCAGCGACATTCGACGAAAAGCAGATGTCCACCGCGTCGTCGCGGAACGGCAGCGCCATCCCGGAACCGCGCACGGCGCCCGCCACCTGAAGTCCGGCCGCGTGCATCTCCGACGGATCCGGTTCCACAGGGATATACCTGGCGCCGGTCCGCGCGAACTCGTCGGCGAAATACCCTGGCCCGCCGCCGACATCCAGCACGGTCGCGCCTTCGAGGTCGCGCCCCGTGACGTCCTTATAGAAATCCGCGATCATCGCCGCACTGTCGGAGGCGATCCCGCCATAGAACAGCGCCGGATCGCTCTGCTCGAACCGGAAGCTGCTGAGCAACCCCCACGACCGCCGCAGCGTCGCCCGCCGTGCGAACCGGGACGTCGGACGCCACCCGGGCAGCGGTCCCGTCACTGCGGCGGGCGTGATGTCAGCTTTCGGCACGACGGCGAGTCTCGCATAACCGGCGCGACCCACCAGCGCCCCGGGTTCGACCAGGATGACAAATCGGGGGCGGGCCCGGTCGCCGCGCGCGGCCGGGCCCGCGGGTGATCAGCCGACGCCGCTGGAGGCGCCGCTGCCGGTGGAGGTCGACGAGGTGATCAGCGCGAGGATCAGGCCGAGGAGGCCGTCCATGTCGCCGCCGGCACCGCTGCCGGTTCCGGTGTTGCCGCCGGTTCTCGTTCGAATCGCTTTCATGTGTCCTCCTCATCAATGCCGAGTGCGGTACCCGACCACGCCCGCCGGGTTCGGCGGGTGGCGGGAGGTTATCGAAGACTCACTGTGAAATATCAGTGTTTCAATAAATTGGACGTGACGCATTAGCGCCAATGTGTGCGGGGAGTGAGCAGGTGGGAGGGTTGCCATGGGGATGCGGCAAGTTATGGTGTAGCGCGATATCTTGTTCCCCGGCCGTTTGTGCGGCCTGCACCTGACGACCGAGAGAAGCTCCACCGTGCGCGAAGTCCTCCTGCTCTGCTGGCGTGACACAGGGCACCCGCAGGGCGGCGGCAGTGAGCGGTACCTCGAGCAGGTCGGTGCGCAGCTCGCGGCGCGGGGCGTCAAGGTCACCCTGCGGACCGCCCGCTATCCGGGCGCGGCCAAGCGGGAACGGATCAACGGCATCGAGATCAGTCGCGCGGGCGGGCGGTTCACCGTCTATCCGCGAGCGCTCGCCGCGATCGTGCTCGGCCGGCTCGGGGTCGGACCGCTGCGCGGTCTGAAGCCGGACGCGGTGATCGACACCCAGAACGGCATTCCCTTCTTCGCGGCCGTCGCCGCCGACGCGCCCGCCGTCGTCCTCGTGCACCACGGGCATCGCGAGCAGTGGCCGGTCGCCGGACGGCTGGTCGGGCGGATCGGGTGGTGGATCGAATCGCGGCTGTCCCCGCGCGTGCACCGCGACAACCAGTACCTGACGGTCTCGCTGCCGTCGGCGGAAGAGCTCGCGACCCTGGGCGTGGAACGGGAGCGCATCGCGGTGGTCCGCAACGGCGCCGAACCGGTCCCCGCCGGCGCGCCCACCGGCGCCGCGCAGACCCGCACCCCGGAACCGCGGATCGTGGTGCTGTCCCGGCTGGTGCCGCACAAGCAGATCGAAGACGCGCTGCAGGCCGTCGCTCGCCTGCGCCATAGCATCCCCGGCCTGCACCTCGACGTCATCGGCGGCGGCTGGTGGGCCGAGAACCTGCAGGCCGACGCCGACGCCCTCGGCATCGCCGACGCCGTCACCTTCCACGGGCACGTCGACGAGCGCCGTAAACACGAACTCCTCGCCCACGCCTGGGTGCACGTGCTGCCCTCCCGCAAGGAAGGCTGGGGCCTGGCCGTCATCGAAGCCGCCCAGCACGGCGTCCCCACCGTCGGCTACCGCAGCTCCCGCGGCCTCACCGACTCCATCGTCGACGGCGTCACCGGCCTGCTCGTCGACGACGTCACCGATCTCACCGAAGCCGTCGGCGACCTGCTCTCCGACGCCGAAGGCCGCACCGTGATGGGCGAGAAGGCGCGCGCCCGCGCCCGCGAATTCTCTTGGGAGCAAACCGGAAACGGTGTGTACGAGGTGCTGGCCGCCGCCGCCCGCGGTGAACAGGTCTCCGGCTTGGTCGCCGCCCCCGAGCACCACCTCTGAAAGCGCCTCCACGCAAAGGCGAGTGCTGTGCCGCTCGCCGGAAGGTGATGCGGCTGTTAGCGTGACCGCTGATTGGTTCGGTGCCGTGAGGCCGTTGATGTTCTTGGGGGTTCGGTGTTCGGCACCTATGTCGTAGTACTCGTGGTCGCCGGAGTGGTGCTGATCGGGCTCGCGCTATCGCTGCGCGAATTGGGTTACGTCCGGCGGACAATCGAGGTGCTCTCCGGGGCCGGGTATCTCGGATATGCCGGATTCCTGATCTACCTCTCGGTTTTCACCGATACCGAAAACTTCTCGGTGTACTGGGCAATCCTGGTTTGGCCCGTCCTCCTGCTGATCGACGGCATCCGCGCGATCGATGTCTCCGACGTCGAAGGGCCCCGATTCGACTACGACGACGAGCCTTCCGAGTCGGCGTCCCGCCGCAGCACCGTCTCTCAGGAGCGTCGAGCGGCGCGGCGCGAGGCGGCCCTGGCCGCGATTCGCGAGAAGCACACCGAAACCGAGGGCTGACTCCCGTCGGGTCAGTGTCAATCGCGCCGCCACAGACCTGCTACGAGTAGGCCACCGAGAAGCAGCGCTGCCCACAGAATGTGCGCGGCCCCCGCGATGAAACGGTGTGCCGCTTGTGATTCGGTGACCTGAACCCCCGCCACTCGGTAGAGCGCGAGCTGGCTGTCGGAGTAAACCGGTTCCAATTCTGCGAGGGTGTTCTTCGATTCGCCGAGCGACCCAGGTGTAGCCCGTTCCACCAGCACCCAGCCGACACCCAAATCGCCCAGCCGCTGCGCCGAACCGCCTTGCAGCAGCAAGCTTTCCACCTGATGCGCCCGCATACCCTCACCCGAGACAACCGCCCCACGCACCGGCAATTCACCCGTCTGCAGTACGTCATTGGGCAGCATCCGCGGAGCGGGATCCAGCACCGGCGCCTTCCCGCTATACGAGAACTTTCGGAACATCCCCCCGGGCAACACCGCGACATCCCCCCGCCCATCGATCTTTTCAGCCACCTGCTGCCACCCGGCCGGATAGTGCACCGGCCGCAACGCACCGCCGACACCCCAGGCCAGATCAATCAGCGGCAGAATCAGCAATGCGATGAATACCGTTGCGATCAAGCCTGTTCCAGCGGGAGAAGCCTGGGCGCGGCCAGTCCCGCCCGCCATACCGGAAGCCTTGGGGATGCCTGTGGACAATTCGCCGAGGTGCGATTTGCTCCCCGCAAATCGAACAGCGAACGCCCGGCACCCGGCAGCAGCACAAAGCGAATAAGCGGGCACAGCCAACGCGACGTACTTCTGAGTGTCACGCAGCAGCCCGGCCCCCGGCACCTGAACCACCAACCATTCCATAACCTCCCGGCCCCACCCGGTGGCTGCCAACGCAGGCAACACCACCGCCACGCCAGCGAGCAACAGCAGCGCCCTGCTCACCCGAACCCGGCTCGAATCCTCTTCGTTGCCAAGCCGATCAGCGCTGGACTGCCCGCCCTTATCTTTAGCGCCGTAGGCATTGCCAATCGCTTCATCGCTGGTATTCGGATCTGTGCGAGGGTGTTCGCCACCAGCGGTGGCCGGGCCTTCGGCCCGATCCTGATCGTCCACGTCGGTGATCGCGGTAGATGCCGACCCGAGCTCCGCGCGGGGCGTCCCGGCGTTGCCCGCCCTGGTAGATATCGGCGAAGCGACCGCGCGGATGCCGGTCGCGACGATGGCAAGCAGGATGAGGGTGCCGAAAAGAGCCAAAAGCGTTGTGCGGGAGTTGGGGACGGCGTCGGCATTCCAGATGCCGCCGAGCCCGGCCAGACTGCCGAGGGTGGCGAGACCAGGCTCCGCGCGCGCGGCGAACGCGGCAATTCCCGCCGGGTCGGAGGGTTCGGCACCCGCCCCGGACAGCACAGTCGCGGCCAGCCACGGCGCACTGGCCAGTGCGAGCAGCAGCAGCGCACCCGGGATCTGCCTCCGGCCGAGCACCACGAGTGCGGTCGCCCCAGCCAGCAGCCCGCCGGTGGGCGTGAGCCCCGCGGCCGCGAAACACGCGGTCAACGCACCCCATGCACCAACGGAACCCGTTGCGCGCCAGCGCAACCAAACCCCCTTGGTGCCAGATGTTTCCTCGGTGTGCCGGTCAGACCTGGCTCCATTTGCGGGCCAGCTGGACCCAGTTCCCTTCGTGCGCCACCGAGACCGTTCACCCTTGGCACCAGGCGGATGACCAGCATCGGGGGCAGGCGGGGTGCGATGGAGGTGCTCGCTGGCGGCAATACGCAGGCGGTAGGCGGCGAGGACGGTCCAGGGTAGGGCAGCGTAGCCGGCGAGCAGGCTCCAGTGTCCTTGCAGCAGGCGTTCGGCAATGTACGGGTTCCACAGAGCGACAGTGCTGGCAACCAGCTGCGGCCCGAGACCAACCCGCAGCAGTTCTCGCGCAAGCACCGCCGCCCCGTAACCGGCCGCCCACAACGCGATCAACAGAATCGCCTTCACCAGCACGCCGCCATCGATAACCGGCGACAAGACCGCGAGCAACGCATCCTGCGGCACCGCCCGGGGCGCGGCGTCCCCGAGCCCAAGCGCCGAGCCGGTCAGATACGACCGCGGCGTACTAACCGCATCCCGCAAAAGCAAATACCCCGACCCCAGCAGCGGCCCGGCAATAAGCAGCGCCAACCCCGCGCTGTACCCAGCCGGCACCAACCTCCGCCACCTGCTCCAGTCACCCACGGCTCGCCACCCTACGTGCCACACCCCACCACCCAACTCCTCGAGCACACAATTGGGCCCACCCCAACCACCGCCCCCGAATTCTGCGCCCCCACACAACCCGACCGGGCGAAACCGCTCCACTTGCCAAACCGCTTACCAGGCGTGAGCACTCGAGCGTTTACACACACGTCAATTCTGCTACCCGGGCGAACTGGCGGGCATTGCGCGC
The DNA here is from genome assembly GCF_015355755.1 of Nocardia sp. XZ_19_385. NCBI lineage: Bacteria > Bacillati > Actinomycetota > Actinomycetes > Mycobacteriales > Nocardiaceae > Nocardia > Nocardia sp. XZ_19_385. The sequence continues at coordinate 800,112 of NZ_JACVEE010000002.1, read as the reverse complement.
CGCACCAGCCTGAACAACTCGAGCGCTTGCCGCACACGTCAGTTCTGCTACGCGCGCGCGAACCGGCGGGGCAAACCGCGCATTACCCAGCCGAGGCACTATTGGTGCTGCCGCGCCAATTCGTGCGTCGCACCAGGTCTAGCATTCGGGCGTCGGCCGTGCGCAGCAGCTCTGCCGCGCGCGAACTGGCGGGATAAAGCGGGCGCTACCCCAGCCGAGCCACTTTCGGTGCCGCGCGGCAAGTCGAGCGTCGTCGTGCGCAGCCCACGCTGTGACCAGCCGCCGGTGGTTTCACCATGGGGCACCGCCACGCCGGACGGTGCTTCGCCAGAATTGATCATGCTGCGCCTCGGCCGCAAACAGGGCTCTGGCCATGTGATCCAATCGTGTGTGCTGCGCGAGTTCACGCCGAGTTAGGCTCGCGCAGTGGGGTATTGGACGATCGCGCCCGAGCCGTTCGACTCCGCTGTCGTGGCCGCGCTGTGGCGGGACTATTACACCGAGGTCAGTGATCGGTGGCATTGGCTGCACGACGGGTGTTCGACGGCTCCTGATGAGCTCGAACGTGGGATCGCGGGCTCGAGTGGTGCTGAGTTCGGTTCGCCTGGAGGGGTTTTGCTGGTTCTGTGTTATGCGGGCGAGCCGGTTGGGACCGTTGGTGTGCATCTGCTCGACGCTGCGACCGCGGAGTTGAATCGTGTGTTTCTGCGCGTGGATATGCGGGGGCGGGGCGGGGGTGCGGTGTTGCTCGCGGCCGCTGAGGATGCGGCACGGACGCTCGGCGCTGGGCGGATCGTGCTGGATACTCGCCATGATCTTGTGGAGGCGCGGGCGCTGTACGCCCGGCACGGTTACGCGGAGTCCGAGCCGCATAACAATGGGCCCTACGCGGACCATTGGTTCAGCAAGGTGCTGTGATGGCCGCTCCGAAGTCACTATGCCGCAGACGCGCGGTGAGACTCGGCACCGGTGCTCGAGGTGTCATCCGATCTGTGCTGCCTGTGGACGCGGATCAGCTCTGCGGCGTATCAGTTCGTGGCTCGGCAGGTGCGTTGTCCACAGGCTGGGTGAGGCTGGTCAGGAAATGCTCGGCGTCGCGGTGTGAGCGGATGTGGATGAAATCGAGGTGCTGGTAGGCCGGGTTGGCGTGGGCCGCGGTGTAGCGGGTGCGGTTTCGGGCGTGGGTGGTCCAGGCCCACATGATCACCGAGCGTTCCGGGTTGAGCGAGAACATGTTTCGGGGGTTTTCGCGGTTGCCGTTCCATAGTTCGCGGGCGGTCAGGATGCGGCCGGCGGTTCGTTTGATGATCTGCAGCATGACCTGGGGGCGGGGCAGGTCGAACCAGAGCACGGTGTCGGCGTGCCGCCAGACGAGGTCGCCGAGTTTTCCGTGGTAGTTGCCGTCGGCCACCCAGGCGGGCCGGGTGACCTGCTCGGTGACCGCGGCCTGGAACTCGTCGGTGGGCAGTGGGGTCCAGTCGGCCTGGTGGTGGATCGCGTCGAGTTCGATGTGGGGGATGCCGAGTTGTTCGGAGATCCGGCGCGCCAGTGAGCTCTTGCCGGATCCCGAGGTTCCTACGACGGAGATGCGGCGGTGTGGAGGCACCACCGCATTATTCACTCGGGAAGCCTGTGGGTGCGAGCGCGTTTCAGGCCAGCGCCTCCAGGAGCACGCCGTGCTGGGTGCCGCCCGGGACCTTCCACGGGGCTGTGACGTGGCCTACCGCGTCGGATGCGGGCTGGTCCTGCGGGGTTCGGACGACGCGCACCGTCAGCGCGGGGGCAGGTGCGGCCGACACCTCGACCGTCGGGTCGAGGGCATCGCTCGCATTCTGGTCCTGGGCTTGCGCCTTTCCGGTGAGCAGTGCCAGGGCCTGCGCTACCAGCACTTCGTCGAACGCCCCGTCGTAGATCCAGCGGGTGCCGAGGACGCCGTGTTCGGAGGTGCCGATCAGCGCCGGCTCGGCGCCGGGCAGCGGGGCTCCGCGATAGGTCATCGGCACGTGGTAGGCCACGCCGGGGTACTCCGATGTGTCCAGGACGATCATGAATTCGATGCCGACCTCGCCGGCCGGGTCGTCGAGGCGAAATCCGCCGGCCTTGCGCAGCGCCGGTGCGCGCGTGCCGCGGAACCACTCCTGCTGGGGCAGCCACAGGGTCAGAAGCTCCAGTTTGGTCGGTTCCATCGTGGTGTTGTGTACGACAGCCATGCCCCGACCCTAGGCACTCGCGCCCTGGACCGCGCCCCGAAGCGACCGCACGGTGGGCTGGGGTTCGAGGGTGCGGCGGTGAGGTGCGACGATGGGGTGTGCCTGCCGTTCGTCGCCTACCCGTTGTCGCGGATCTGACGTTGGTGACGGCGGGGGCGATGACGGCGAACGTGGCGGGCTACCTGTTGCAGGTGCTGGCCAGCCGGTGGCTGGGGGTGGCCGGGTTCAGCGAGTTCGCGAGTCTGCTGGCGGTGCAGCTGCTGTGCGCGGTGCCGGCGCTGGCCTTGCAGAACGTGGTCGCGCGGGAGCTGGTGCGCGGGGCGAGTGTGGCGGCGCTGCGCAGGTTGCAGTGGCGGTGCGCGGTGATCGTGGCGGTGCTCGCCGCGGCGCTGGTGCCGCTGGTGACGCTCGCGTTGGACGTGAATGTGCTCGCCTGCGCCGCCGCTCTCGGTGCGGCGCCCGCGCTCGTGCTGCTGGCTGGTGAGCAGGGAATTCTGCAGGGCAGCAATCGTTTCCGGCAGCTGGCGGTGGTGCTCGGTTTCGCGGGGATAGCCCGGGTCGCGCCCGCGCTGGTGGTGCTGGTGCTGGGTGGCGGCACCTCGGCCGCGTTGGGCGCCGCGGCGCTCGGTCTCGCCGCCGCCGCGGTGTTCGCGCGCTTTGTCGCGGGGGCGCCGCAGATCCGGGCGGTGCTGGCCGAGCACACCGTGGGTGTACTGCCGGTGATCCGGGCCGCGCAGGTGCAGGCGGCGCTGATGGCCCTGTCGTCGGCCGACCTGATCGTGGTCCGGATGGTCCTCGGCGACACCGACGACGCCAGCCGCTACGCCCTCGGCACCGTCGCCACGAAGATCGCCTTCTGGTTGCCGCAAGCCGTCGGTGTGGTCCTTTATCCCCGGATGGCGCAGCCCACCCATTCCGCCCGGGCCATTCGCGACGCGCTGGCGGTGCTCTCCGGAATCGGCATCGTCGCGGTGCTCGGCGCGGCCCTCGCGGCACCGTTGGCGCCGCTGTTCGCGGGTTCCGATTACGCGCCGATCCAGGGTCTGCTGTGGTTGTTCGCGCTACACGGCGCGATCCTCGCGGTGCTGCAGGGTGCGGTGCTGTCCGCTATCGCACTGGACCGCACTTCGCTGGCCGCCCTGGCCTGGGTCGGCCTCGCTGTCGAAGTCACGCTGACGCTGCTGTTCGCCGACTCGATCCCCGCCCTCATCACGATCTGCGTCTGCGTCGCCGCCACCACCACAGCCGTGGTGGCCGCAACGGTCCTGCGTACGGCCGACACCCCGGCGGATTGAGCGCGCGCGGCACCACTGTGTTTGCGCCGCAGCCGTTTACGATCCTCGGATGATCACCGCTGTGCACACCCTCGTCTACGCGGACGATCCCGATGCCGCCCGCGCCTTCTTTCGTGACGTCTTGCGCTGGCCGCACGTCGACGCCCATGACGGCTGGCTGATTTTCGGTACCGGGCCGAGTGAGCTCGGGGTGCATCCGGCCGAGATGGATGCGACCCACCATGAGATCTCGCTGCTGTGCGACGACATCGAGGAGACGGTGGCCGAACTCGCCGGGCGCGGAGCGAGATTCGTCGGCGAGGTGGTCGATCGGGGTTTCGGATTGTGCATCACCATGCGTATCCCCGGCTCCGGATCCATGCTGCTGTATCAGCCGCGGCACCCGGTCGCCTACTCGAAATAACCTGTCCCGCAGCTCAGATCAGCGCGGCCGCGGCTTCCGCACACCCCCAGGCCACCGTGACGCCCGCGCCACCGTGGCCGTAGTTGTGCACCACCAGCGCACCGTCTAGCTGCTCGCGTTCGACACGCACGGTCGGCCGTGAAGGCCGCAGTCCCACGCGGTGTTCCAGGATGCGCGCGTCGGCGAGCGCCGGCTGGATGCGGGCGCAGCGGGCGACGATCTCACGGGCGGTCGCCGGGTCCGGGATCAGGTTCCACGAGCCGGGTTGCGCTGTGCCGCCGAGGATTACGTAACCCGGGCGCGGCAGCAGGTAGGTCAGTTCGGCCCCGGCCACCGCGAACCACTCGGTGAGACCGGGGTTTTCGACGACCACGATCTGCCCGCGCACTGGTCGCACCGAGAGGTCCGGCACCAGGGTGCGCGCCCCGAGGCCGGTGCAGTTCACGACCACCGGCGCCACCCGGGCCGCCGCCCCGAACCTGGCGACGGCGCGTTCCTCGAGCACCCCGCCCGCCGCCGCCAGCCGCCGCGTCAAATAGTCGAGGTGCACCCGCATATCCAGCAGCGGCACGGTCGCGCGCAGCCCCTGGGTGAATCCGGCGGGTAGTTCGGCCGCGGTCGCTTCGCGCGCCCCGTCGAGGGCCGCGGTCCAGACCGGCATGAAATCGAGCGGTGTGTCGGCCTGCACGCCGGTCACCAGCCGCACTCCGGTCGACGAATTACCGGCCAGCCCTTCGTACTCCCGCAGCGACCGGACCGCCCACGCACCCACCAGCTCGGCGGGCTCGATGTGATACGGCCAGATGAGCGCACCCGCCACCGCCGAAGTCGTCCATGCGGCAAGCTCTTTCGCCCACACCCGTACCCGCGCGCCCCGTTCGGCGAGCACTATCGCGGTGGTCAGCCCGGCGACCCCACCACCCAGCACCACCACATCCGCGTCAGTCATACCGGCACATTAATCCGGCACCCGACCGCTGAGAAGCGTTGTGCGGAAAAAGAATTCGGCCCCCCGGCAGAAGCCGGGGGGCCGAATTCGAGAATCTGACGAGGTCAGAGGTTACGTGTGTCGATCACCTGGGTCGGCGAATCGTCACCGCGGACCGGGCCGCCCGGCGCGAGCCGGTTGCCACGTCCGGCCGGAGCCGAACCACCGCGGATGCCGATGAGCACACCGACGATCAGCAGGATGGCGCCGAGCACGCCGAGCACGATCGGCATGATCCGGCCGAACAGCGACAGCTTGTCGATGTTCTCCTTGGCGACCGTGATCTGCGACTCGATGGTCGGCTCGTCGAAGACGATGTTGCCTTTGAGCGCGGTGACCTCGGGCTTGTCGCCGGTGCGGGCGTAGTACAGGTGGATCTGCTCGCCGCCCTTGATCACGGTGCCGGTCTCCGGCTCCACCCACAGGTCGCGGGTGTTGGTGTAGAAGCGGGTCATGGTGACCGGGCCGTCACCCGCGACGCCCCACTTCGCGGCCGGCAGCTCCAGCTTGTTGGTCGGCGCCTTGACGACGTCCCACATGTTGGTGGCCGGGATCGACTGCTGGAAGTGGTAGACCTTCATGCTGTTGATCTCGGTCTCTTCGACGAAGTTGATGTCGAAGGTCTTACGCGCGTTGAGATCGAAGTACGGGTAGCTCTTCTTCTCGGTGCCGAGCGGGAAGCGGTACTGCAGACCGACGTGCTGAACGGGCTCGGCGACGCTCTTCATTTCCTTGTCGACCGTGACCGCGATGGAGCCGTTGGGCTCCTTGGCGACCGGCTCGCCGGTCTTGCGGTCGATGGTGACGCGGTCGACGGTCGCGGTGAGCAGGCCGGTGTCGCCCTGCTTGTCGATGCGACGCAGCGTCTGACCAGCCTGGATCGTCATCTCCGTGGCGTTGGACGGCTCTTCGACGGTGACGAAGCGCTGCGAGACCAGCGGCACGTTGCTGTCGACCTTGGCCGAACCCTCCGGCGAGGTGAGCGACTTGGAGTCGAGCACCTGGCTTTCGGAGCCGGGGGCATTCTTGGCGATGGTCGTGATCTCGAGATCGAGCGGAGTTTTCGCCAGTTTGCCGACGGTGTAAGCCGGGATCATCAGCGCTAACACGATCATGAACGCGCCGAGACCCACGAGCAGGCAGGCCACCGTCCTTCTGGTTCCGGCACTCAGTGCCATGCAAACACTCCTCGTCTTAGAACACACAGGTCGTTCCGCGTACTGCGGGCAGCCCGCGGCACTCGTGAGCCCCGACACTAACAGGACCGAGTAGTACCATGCCCTGCCGAGTCAGGTTTCCGACCAAAATCGCGCTGAGTGTAGCGCGAAAAGTGAAACGACGGGTTCTCACCTGGGGAATCGATACGGCAGACTGGAGTGCGATGACCGCCACCACGCCTGTGTCCGCCGCCACGGCACCCACTCCCGTCCGATCGCGCGGCTTCGTGCCCGCACTCGAAGGCATGCGCGGTTTGGCGGCCCTCGGCGTGTTGGTCACGCACGTGGCATTCCAGACCGGAGCGTCCTCGATGCCGGTCCTCGGCCGGGTGTGGGAGCGGTTCGATATGGCCGTCGCGGTGTTCTTCGCGCTGTCCGGATTCCTGCTGTGGCGTCCGCATGCGGCGGCCGCCCGCGGACTCGGCACCGCTCCCTCGGTCGGCTACTACTTCCGGCACCGCGCCGCCCGCATCCTGCCCGCCTACTGGGCCGTGGTCGTCGCGGTGTTGTTGCTGCTGCCGAGCGCGGCCGACACCGCCGGCTGGCGGGTCTGGTTCTCCAACCTCGCGCTGCTGCAGGTATTCATCCCGCTGACCCTGACCGACGGGCTGACCCAGATGTGGAGCCTGTCGGTGGAGGTGGCGTTCTATCTGGTGCTGCCACTGCTCGCGGTAGCCGTGATGTGGCTGCGCGGCGCCACGGCCCGATGGCGGGTGCCGGTACTGATCGGCGTCGCGCTGATCTGCCTGACCTGGAACTTCATCCCGGTGCCGACCCCGGACGCGATCAACGCCGACAACTGGCTGCCCGCCTACCTGCCGTGGTTCGCCGCCGGCATGGTGCTGGCCGAGCTGGTCGACATCCGGCTGAGCTCACCCACGGCACGCTGGGCCCGCATCCTCGGCAAGCAGCCGCTGATGTGGGCGATCGCGCTGGCGGCCTTCCTCTTCTCCGCCACCGACCTCGGCGGCCCCGCCGGCCTGACGCGCGCCGAACCGTGGCAATACGTGGCGAAGATGGTTCTCGGCACGATCATCGGCTTCACCCTGCTCGCCCCGCTGGTCCTCGGTGAACGCCGGCACCGCTGGCTGGAATCGCGCGTCGCCGCGACCATCGGCCGCTGGTCCTACGGCATCTTCCTCTGGCACCTCGCGGTGCTGTCCATCGTCTTCCCGGTCTTCGGCATCCTCCCGTTCCGCGGCAACTTCGGCTGGGTCCTCTTCCTCACCATCGCCATCACCCTCCCGGTCGCCGCGGCCAGCTACGCGTTGATCGAAGACCCCGCCCGCCGCTTCGCCCGCAGGCGGGACCGCGCGAAAGCTGCCGATCCAAACTCGTCGAGTCCGATCGAGGCGGACGCCCGGCCGCTGGGGGATCCCGCGCCGTAAGCGGATGTATGCCAATCGTGCAAACGCCTACGGAATTTGGCGATTCCGGCCAGATCCGTCTCTAATTCGCACGATTCGCATACACCCATTCAGGCGAGACGCTGGAGCCGGTTCCGAGGTGGCTACCGATCCCGGGGTACCAGAGCGGCGATGCCGACGGCGATCACGGCGATCAGGGCCGGCAGTTGCACCCAGAGGGATCCGCCCATGTAACCGCCCTGGGCGCGCCAGGGGCCGGTGGACAGGGCGGCGGCGGAAACCGTCGTGCCGATACCCGCGACTGCCGCAAGGTATTTCGAGGTGACGCGCGGTGCGAAGCGGGCTGCGGCGACACCGGCCGTGGTGAGGGCCGCGCCGACCGGTCCGGCGATCACGGTGGCTACCGCGCCTACTCCGAGTGCGCCGAGGACTCGATTTCCCCAGGTCCTAGGGATTTCGGGTAGGTCGGAATCGCCCTGGGCGGCAGCTGGACTCGCGCCCGGCTCCGGTCGCGTTCGAAGACCGAGCATGGCGGAGAAGCGGCGTCGCCGCGGAATTGCCAGCAGGGCAAGGGGAATCAGTAGGAGGAGGCCGCCGAAGATGCCGAGGCGGTACCAGCGGTCGTCCGGGAAGGAGACGGTGATCGCGCCCGCGTTCGGGGGCAGGATCCAGGCTTGTTGCCAGCCGTTGACCACGATCGGGGTGAGCTGCTGGCCGGTGGCGGTGGTGGCTTGCCAGCCGACGTTGGTGCTCAGCGGGAGGACGAGCAAGCGGTCCTGGGTGATGGACGGCGTCGGCTGGAAGTCGGTGCGGTTCAAGCGAAGCCGGTCGACCGAGAACAACTCGGTCGGCCCGACGCTGACATCGGCGCGGCCGGTCGACAGGGTAAGTTCCCCGGACGCACCGACCGCGGCCGCATCGTCGCAGACCTGCGCGTGCACCGGCGCGCCGGACAGCAATTCCGCCGCCGTCGCAGTGACCGTGGTGCGCACCAGGTGCCCGTCGATGTTGATCGTCGGGCCGAGCGCGCACGGAATGGTGATCGGCCGGTCGGCGGGGGCGGGCGCCGGATAGTCCGGGCCGAGGACCTCGACCTCGGCCAGGCCCGGCGGCTGGGTGATGGCGAAACCGAGTGCGGTCTTGTCCAGCACCGGCTTCCAGGACTGGATGGTGATCTCGATCCGGTCCGTCACCTGGGGGTGCAGCGAGATCCTGGAAGCCGCACCGGGTTCGGCGTCGGGGTTCAACTCCCGCACCTGCGGGCCGTTGCCGAGGTTCACCGCGACCGCGAGGGGCGCGGCGGGCAGGCCGCCCAGCGAGGGAGTGAGGTCCAGCCCGGTGACCAGCGCCGGCTCCGGGAGTTCGATGGTGAGTGTCGGCCGGGGGCCGGTGAAGTCGCGGATCGAGTCCTCCGGCGCGGTCCAGCCGGTGCGCACATCGCCGTCGGTCGCGGCGAACGCCGAACCACGCAGATCGCCGACATCGGCCTGGCCGCGCGCGATCGGACGGGCCTGGTCGGTGAGCAGAGCTTCCAGCGCGGGTCCCTGCCGGGTCCGGACGGTGAGGTTGGGGGAGACGCTCATCGGTGCCGGAACCTGCAATGTGCGCTCGAAAGTGCCCGGTTCCTCGGCGGCCAGTGCCAGCGCCTTGCTGCAACGGACCCGGTCGGGGGAGTCGAAACACGCGCCGCGCCCGGGGAATTCCTGTCCCAGGTCCCAGGCCTGCACCTGGGTTCCGGTGGCCAGCGGGGGCAGCACGGTGCGGCGCCGGATATCGACCGGCACCGGCGTATCCCGCACGCTGTAGTCCTCGAGACCGAGTTCGCTGATGCCGAATTGCCCACCACCGGTGCCGTTCTCGGTGCGAATCGCGGTGACGGTGACCCAGGTGGTGCGACCGGCGGGCAGCGAGATCGAGAGCGGCGCACCGGGTTCGGTGATACGTGCGGACACGCTGCCGTTGTCGGTACGCACCTCCACCCATTTCACCGGGGCGCCGATGGCGGCCGGGCTGGTGGTCAGGGTGAGCAGTCCAGCGGACTTGATCGGCTTGTCCAGGTCGAGCCGAAGCCATTGCCCCACAGCGCTGTCGATGCCGCTGCTGATCCAGGAGGTGGCGGGATCGCCGTCCACCACCGCTGCGGTGGAGCTGCCGGGGGCCGCGCCGCCGAGCTGAGTGGCGTCGGCAGCGGCGCTGGAGGCCGTGATCGTGGCGCCGGACCATTCGCCGCGCACCAGTTCCGCGCCGGGCACCGGGTAGTCGGGCACCAGGTTGTGGGTGCGCCGCGGGTCGGTCGGCGCGCGCAACGCCGAGTTGTGGTTGTCGACCTTGCCGAAGTCGGTTTCCCGATCCATCGGGCTGTCGGTGATGGTCACCGGCCCCGGGGGCAGTCCGGCGCGGGTCGCGTCGGCGGCGAGCAGGCTCGGGACACCGGTATTTCCGGAGCGGCGCAGGCGTTCGAGCACTTCCGGGCCGCCCTGCACCGTTGGAACATCGCCCAGCCCAACGGTATAGGCGCCGGGGAACGAACTCGGTGCGCCGGTGCCGCTGCGCACCTGGGCAGGCGTCCCCGGCGGGCGCACTCGAACCTGGTAGATCTCGATCGCCGGATACGCGGGCCGGAGATCCCCGTCCGCCACCAACCCGTCCGCGATCACGGAAGCCTTGATGGGCGCACCGAATTCGGCGACCTTGGTCAGCCCGGGCGAACCCTCGATCGCCCGATGCGCCAGCAACGGCCGCGTCGACCGCGAGGACTCCGGATCGAGATCGTTGCGCAGCACCAGAACTCCGATGCCCTGATCGGCCAGCGTCGTCGCCAGCCCGGCCGAGGGCCGCCCGTCGGCGATCAGCCGCTGCACCGAATCCATCGCGCGGATGGTGCCCGGCGGGTTCAGCGGCACCGAATCCCGGATCGCCCACGGCGTACTCGCCAGCGCCTGCAACGGTTCGTCGCGGGTCAGGCCCCACACCTGGCTGCCGAACGGCGCACCCGGCACCACCAGCGCGCGGGTATCGGAAGCATTGCGGGACAGCCAATCCGCGGTCTGCTGCCAGTAGGCGGGCACCTGGTCGTAGGCGCCGCGCGGCGCCAGCTTCCCGGTCCAGGCCAGCGACGTCGACAAGGCCAACGCGGTCAGGATCAGGGCTGCGACGGCGACCCGCCTGTCCCGCTCCGGGTGGGCGAAAGCATTGCGCCACACCGGCATCGGCACCGACGCGGGCAGCGGAATCCGGGCCAGTAGATGCGCCAGGCCCAGCACCAGCGGCAACCGGATCAACGGCTCCAGCTTGTGCACGTTCCGCAGCGGCGCACCACCGGAATCCAGGAAGACGCGCACCGATTCCGCGAAGGGCCCGCTCAACTCCCCGACATATCCGGCGCAGATACCGGCCAACCCGACCAGCAGGATCAGCGTGAGCCGTCCCCGATACGGCATCGTCCGCAGCGCCAAACCCGCCATGCCCGCGGCCGCGATCAGCCCGGTGGCCAGCACCGCGGCGGGCTGGGTGACGAGCACCGCGCCCGCGATGCGCTCCGGCGAGACGAACGGTGTCCAGCTGTCGGTGCCGCGCAGCACCTCACCCAGCGATGCCCACTGCGTCGTCACACCGGAGGACTCGATGTAATCCAGGAACGGCGGCGACACCTTGCCGAGCAGCAGCAACGGCACCGCCCACCAGAACACTGCCAGCAGCAGCAGCGGCACCCAGGCCAGCGTGAACCGCCACCAGCGCCGGTCCGGCCGATACGAACCCCACCACAGCAACGCGGGCAGGAACGCGGCGACCGTGGCGACGGCGTTGACCGAGCCCATCAGCGCGAGTGCCAAAGCACTGCCCGCGGGACTGCGGGCACCACCGAGCTTCCGGTTCCGGTACGCGGTGCCGAGCGCGGCGGGTGCGAGCAGCACCCATGGCGCGAGCACCATCGGCAGCGTCTCGGAGGAAATCGAACCGAGCGTCGTCAGTACACGGGGGGACAGCGCGAACGCGGCCGCCGCGATCACCCGCGACCCGCGACTGCCGATGCCGAGTGTCTCGCAGAGCCGGACGATGCCCCAGAACCCGGCGAGCAACAGCAGCGCCCACCAGATCCGCTGCGTCACCCAGGCGGGCAGGCCGAGCGCGTGCCCGGCGGAAAAGAAGGCGCCATGCGGGAAGAAGTAACCGTAGGCCTGGTTCTGCACCTGGCCCATCGGGGCTTGACTGCTCCACAGATGGGCGGCGCGCTCCAGGAACCCGAACGGATTCTGCGCCAGGTCGTATTTGGTGTCGGCGACTGTGCTGCCGGGCGCCTGCAGGAAAGTCAGCAGGAAGGCCGCGACCACGGTTCCGGCGAGCCAGCGTTTGCCCAGCGGCGCGGCGTCGGGCGCACCCGTCGCCGCGCTCTCGGATCCGATCGGATCGACTGGCGGCGCGGAAGTCACTGGCATACGAGGTCAGGCCCGGGGCGGCGGTGCTGTGTGCGCACGCGTGCCCCCGGGCCTGCCGGGTCAGCTACAGGCATGCGCGGGCAGGGCGATGCGCGAGCATGCCGAAACGGAAAACGAGGTCAGCGCGCGCCGTACTCGACGTTGTTGAGCAGCGAGGAGTCCGGGTCGCCCTTGTCGAGCTCGGGCCGGGTGTTCTGCTGCACTGCGGCGGTGATCGCGAACACCGCGAGCAGGCCCAAAACGGCGCCGCCGACCGCACTCGCAACCCCGGGAACAGCAAACTTCATCGCGGCACTCCAATACATTGATGCAGGCACATTCCGGAGCAACTTAGCAGTAGTCCAGATCACTTCGTACCCTCAGCCCGTCAATCCGCGGTTCGACCAGGGCGAAAGCCCGGAATGCGGCGAAACTTCCGCCCTGCGGGACACCGGCGTGCGCGCCGGCGCCGGACTCGGCATGATCCCGGTCATGAGCGACAGACTGGTGGTCGTCACCGGCGCGGCCAGCGGCATCGGCCAGGCCACCGCCCGCGCCTTCGCCGCCGACGGCGCCCGCGTGATCGGCGTCGACCTCGCGGAAGTGGACGGCTACCGCGTGGACGTCTCCGACGCGGCCCAGATGGCGGACCTCGCCCAGACCGTCCTGCGTGACCACGGCGTGCCCGACGTGCTGGTCAGCAACGCGGGCATCGGCATGACCGGCCCCTTCCTCGCCACCACAGCGGACGACTGGGAACGCGTCGTCGGCGTCAACCTGCTCGGCGTCGTCCACGGCGCCCGCGTCTTCGCCCCCGCCATGGCCGAGCGCGGCTCCGGCCACATCGTCAACGTCGCCTCCGCGGCCGCCTTCGCGCCTTCCCGCTCGCTCTCGGCCTACGGAGCGACGAAAGCCGCCGTGGTGATGTTCTCCGAATCCCTCCGCGGCGAACTGGCCGCGCACGGCGTGGGCGTCACGGTCATCTGCCCCGGCCAGGTCCGGACTCCGATCACCAGCACGACCCGTTTTACCGATCTCTCGGCCGAGCAGGAATCCGCGGCCAGGACCCGCATGGGCGAGCAATACCGCAAGGCGCTCGCACCGGAGAAGGTGGCCGCGGCGATCGTCCGTGCGGTCGACACCAACCCGGCTCTGCGTTCGGTGGGCATCGACGCCAAGCTCGCCCACGCGCTCTGGCAAACCGCCCCCTGGCTGATGCGCCGCATGGCGCGCAACGGACCAGCCGATCGAGTGGGCCGCTAGAACTCAGTGTTCGGGCAGTGCGCAGTGCAGACCGCCGAGCAGGGTGCGGAGTTTGGCGGTGGTTTCGTCGAGTTCGGCGCGGGGATCCGAGGCGGCGACGATGCCGCCGCCGGCGAAAGCCCGGATCAATCGGCCGTCGGCGGACAGTTCCGCGCTGCGGATGGCGACGACCCATTCGCCGTCACCGTGGGTGTCGCACCAGCCGACCGCGCCGCCGTAGAAACCGCGGTCCTCTTCGGCTTCGGTAATCGCTTCGAGGGCAAGGTTTGTCGGGGTGCCGCAGACGGCAGGGGTCGGGTGCAGCATGACCGCCAAGTCGAGTGCGGTGATTGCGGGATCGCGCAGGGTTCCGGTGATCGGGGTGGCCAGGTGCCAAACCTCGTGCGTGTGCACCAGTTCCGGGCCGTCGGGGATGTTCAGCTCGCTGCAGACGGGGGCGAGGATGTCGCGGATCCAGTCGATGACGAAGGCGTGCTCGTCGCGATTCTTGCTGCTGGACAACAACTCCTGTGCCCGCGCGGCGTCCACCACCGGATCGGCCGAGCGCGGCATGGTGCCCGCCAGTGGCCGCAGCGTCACGGTGCTGCCGTGCCGGGCGACAAGCACTTCCGGGGTCGCGCCGATCAGCGTCGCACCGGTCCGCCCGGCGGGTGTCAGGTCGACCGCGAACACATTCGCGTGCGGATGCCTGGTCAGCAGGTGCGCCGCGACCGTCTCGGGATCCAGCGCGCTATCGGCTTCCGCTAGAACGGATCTCGCCGCGACCACCTTGCGTAGGGGTTGTCCGGGATCGTTCAACTGCTCGACAAGTTTCGCGACCCGCGCGATATGTTCTGCCGGGCTGGGCATTTCGGTGACCACCCGCACCGGTGGCAGATCGGGCACGGCGGCGGGCCGCCACGGCCCCGCGGTGTGTTCCGCTTGCTCGGGCACTGTCAGCGCCGCGGGCCGACCTGGATCGAACGGCAGCGCACCGACGATCAGCTCGGCTGCCTGACTCCGCAGCGCCGCTACCGCCGCCCCCACCTCGTCGAAGGTGCTGCGACTGCCCGACGTGCGCATAACGCCATCGGGCTGGGCAAGCAGGAATCCGTCCATGGTCCTTCGACCCTAACTCTGGACGCACGATCGATCCCGTTCCAGCGACGCACGTCTCAACGTGAGCCCCGACTCGGTGCGCCCAAACCGGCGCCTACCAAATCGTGCCCTCGCGCCCTGCAACCTGTCGATGCGGCAAACACCGTCGCGGGGTCCGGGCCCGGTCGACTATTTGGCGGGTTCCTTGCCGGGCGGGACCATCAGTACTGGTCGATGGCAGTGCTTGAGCACTGCGTCCGCGACACTGCTGTGCAGCAGCGCACGGACCCCGGTCGCCCCGCGCGTACCGGCCACGATGATGTCGACATCCAGCTCGTCCGCGCATTCCACGATCGTGTTCCAGATCGTCGTACTGCACTCGGCCGTCCGCGCCTCCGCGTTCAACCCCGCGAGTTTCGCTAATCGCACACCCTCGGTGTTGATGTTGCGGGCGTCGACGTAGGCGATGTCCTCGATCTCGTCGTCGGGCATCCATTCGGGCTGCATCACCCCGGACAACCCGGACAGCTTGGCAGCCTGGCGAACCATCGGTTCCCAGGCGGTAAGGACCACGGCGCGGTTCGCCGAGAGGAAGCGTCCGGCGTATTCGATGGCGCGCTTGGCATTTTCGGATCCGTCGTACGCGATGAGCATCAGATCGCAGGGCACGGCGACCTCCCGGTGCGGGGTTCGGCTACCTCCCAAGGTTACTCCCGGGACACCCGCCGCAGGCATCGGCGCGCGGCCGCTGTGCACCCGGGGATGCCGGGCGCGACTTCGCGCACTAGCGTGAATCCTCATGCGGAAGACGCCTCTCGTCCTGCTCGCGGTTCTCACCTCGGTCGTCACCGGCTGCTCCGGTGGGGGCTCCTCCAGTTCCGGTTCGCCGTCGTCCGACCCGGCTGCCCCCGGCTCGCCCGCGCCCGCGACCACCGTGCAACGCGACTGCAATGCCGTCTATCTCGGCCAGTTCACCCCGCGGGAGAAGCTGGCGCAGTTGCTCACCGTCGGTGTCAGCAGCGCCGCCGATGCGGAGAACGTGGTGCGCACCGAGCAGGTCGGCGGCATCTTCGTCGGCAGTTTCACCGACAAGGCGTTCCTCGCCAACGGCCAGGTCCCGCAGGTGCAGGCGGCCGCGAAGGTCCCGCTGATGGTGACCATCGATGAGGAGGGTGGCCGCGTGTCCCGGGTCAAGGACCTGATCGGTCCCGCCCCGTCGGCCCGTGTCACCGCGGCGACCATGACGCCGGAGGAGTTCTATCAGGCCACGCTGATCCGGGCCCGCAAGCTCAAGGATCTCGGCATCACCGTCGACTTCGCCCCCGATGTCGATGTGAGCAGCGAGCCGGACGACGCCGTCATCGGCGATCGCTCCTTCTCCGACGACCCGCAGGTCGTCACCGACTACGCCCGCGCCTACATCCGCGCCATGAACGAGGTCGGTCTCGGGTCGGTCATGAAGCATTTCCCGGGTCACGGCAACGGTTCCGGTGATTCGCATCAGGGTGCGGTCCGCACTCCGCCGCTGGCCGACCTGATCGCCGCCGACCTGGCGCCCTACCGCGATCTCGCCGACTCCGGCGCCGCCGTCATGGTCGGCCACCTCGACGTTCCCGGCCTGACCACCCCGAATGTCCCCGCCAGCATCAGCCCCGAGGTGATGGCGTTGTTGCGCAACGGTGTCGGCTACGGCGCGGCGCCCTTCAACGGCGTGATCTTCACCGACGACCTGAGCGGTATGAAAGCCATCACTGCCCGGATGGACATCGCGGACGCGGTGCAAGCGGCCCTGACCGCCGGCGCCGACAACGCACTGTGGATCACCACGGCCGCCGTGTCCGAGGTGCTCGATCAGCTGGAGCAGGCTGTGACGAGCGGGAAGCTGCCGATCGCACAGGTCGACGCGTCGGTGCTGCGGCTGGCGAAGTACAAGGGCATCTCAACGCAGTGTTAAGCCGCCTCGGCCCGGTGCGCCGAGCCGTAGGATCGCTGTCTACCCCGGCTCTCAGATAAGACAGGCGATCGGTGAGCAAATCGTGCCCACCGAACTTACCTTGGAGTAATATAGGGGCTTCACCTTGCGGTAGGAGACAGTGGATGGCGGGCGGAACGAAGCGACTTCCCCGGGCGGTTCGTGAGCAACAGATGCTCGACGCCGCCGTCGAGGTGTTCTCGCGCAAAGGTTTCCACGACACCTCGATGGACGCGATCGCGGCCGAGGCGAAGATCTCCAAACCGATGCTGTACCTGTACTACGGCTCCAAGGACGAACTGTTCCGCGCCTGCATCCAGCGCGAGGGCCTGCGTTTCATCGAATCGGTCGCACCCGCGGGCAACCCGCTGCTGTCCCCGCACGAGCAGGTTCGCACGGCGTTGGAAGGCTTCCTCGGTTTCGTCGACGCCAACCGCCGCTCCTGGCAGGTCCTCTACCGGCAGGCGATCGGCCAGCAAGCCTTCGCCTCGGAGATCGAGAACGCCCGCGAGCGCATCATCGAACTCACCGCGAAACTCCTGGAATCCAGCGCCAAGCACGCCGACCCCGGCACCAACTTCGATGCTGTCGCGGTAGCGGTCATCGGCGCCGGCGAGGCCATCGCCGATCGCGTCGCCGGCGGCCGCATCGAGGTCGCGGAAGCCGTGAACCTGCTCGACGAACTGGCGTGGAGCGGCCTCAAGGGCCGCAAGAAGGCCGAATAACCGAAATTCCGGGTTCCGATTGCGGAGTCGTTAACGTCCTGCAAAGGTGCGTGAGATCAACTTGCGTGGACCGGTCAGGTGGACCGGGGATATTGGGGCGGAATGTTCGGGATGTTGAAGCCGTGTTCGCACGGCGCCGAGAAGTACGGGATCGATCCGGCGCAGTGGCGGGCGCACATGTGTGGCCTGTGTCTGGGCTTGCGCGATGGGCAGGGTCAATTGGCCCGCACCGCAACCAATACCGACGCGATCGTGCTGAGCGTGCTGACCGAAGCGCAGTTGGCTGAGCCGATGCGGCGCACCACGGCGGGGCGGTGCGCATTGCGCGGTATGCAGCGGGCCGAAGTGGCAGCCGCGGATTCGCCGGGGGTGCTGCTCGCCTCGACCGCGTCATTGCTGTTGGGCTCGGCCAAGATTCGCGATCACGTCGAAGACCGTGACGGCTCGCTGCTCACCCGGCGACCGATGGCGAAGGTGTCTACCCGCTGGGCCAACGGCGCCAGAAGCCAAGCCGAACGTATCGGCCTCGATGTCGAACCGCTTGTCGCCGCGATCAGTTCGCAGTCGGAGCTGGAGCGGCACGCATCCAAGGGGTCGATGTCGCTCGACGCGTTGACCGTGCCCACTCAGATCTGCGCCGCCGAATTCTTCGCCCACACCGCGGTGCTCGCCGGTCAACCGGACAATGTTGATCCAATGCGTGCGGCGGGCAAGCACTTCGGCCGTATCGCCCACCTCGCCGACGCCGTCGAGGACTTCGACGACGACCTGGCACACGGTCGCTTCAACCCGCTTGCCGCCACGGGCACCACCCTCCCAGAGGCCTACGACCTACTGCGCCAATCGGATTCCGAACTGCGCCGCGCCGTCGCGACAGCCCAGCTGGCCGACGTCCCCACCGTCCGCTGGATCCTTCTCGACCCGCTGGCCTCGCTGCTGCGCCGCCTCGGCACCGGCGTCGGACTGCCGATCGTCCACGCCTGCAACACAACCCGCTCGGACGGGGCGGTGCATGCCGAGCGTCGCAGTACGCGACGCCGCGATCATCCGCACGGCCCCTTCCGTCCGCCGCACCGCAGACCGGGCCTCGGCGAATCCCTCGCCCTCATCCTCGGCAACTACTGCACCGGCTACGCCCTCTGCGCCGACCACCGCAATCCCTGCACCGGGGAACAGAAACCGGCCTGGTGGAAGGAGAACTGCGCCAACTGCTGCGACGGTTGCTCCTCCTGCGGGGAATGCTGCAGTTGCTGCGGTGACGGCTGCTGCTGTGACGGGTGCTGCTGCGACTGTTAGGTCGCGATGGGGTACCGACAACGAAACCGCGCCCCGAGTCATCGACTCGGGGCGCGGTTTTTGTAAACAGCTCAGCGCAGGCTGGCCGTCAGGTGCGGGTAGCCCTTCTTGGGATGGCGCATGGCCAGATCCCAGCCGCCCGCGACCTGGTCGGCGTACACGTTCACCGTGGACGGCAGGAAGATCGGCTTACCGAACTTGACCGCGTAGGACGTCTTGTCCGGCACCCGGCCCTCGATGTTGGCGAGGATGTTGGCGGCCGACCACATGCCGTGCGCGATCGGCTTCGGGAACCCGAAAGCCTTGGCACCCAACCCGGAAGTGTGGATCGGGTTGTGGTCGCCCGAGGCGGCCGCGTACCGGTTGATCAGTTTCTGATCGACCCGGAACTGCCGCATCGGCGGCGGCGGCACCTCGTCCGGCTTGGGCTCGGGCCTGGGTCCACCGGACAGCGAGGTCCGCTGCTGGTGCAGGAACGTGGTGACCTGCCGCCACACCAGTTCGCGGCCGACCTTCACCTCGGTGATGGCGTCGACCAGCAGCCCCTTCGGGTGCTCGCGCAGGTTCTCGATGTGGGTTTCGAAGTCCAGCGGCTCGGCCACCGAGATCGCGCGGGTGCGCTCGATCAGGTTCTCCGCGTGCACCGCACCGACCGCGACGAACGGGAAGTCGCGGGCCACCACCAGCTGCATGGCCAGCGGGAAGCTGAGCACGAACGGGTAGGTGAGCGGCAGCTCGTCACCGAAACGCAGGCCGGTGGCCCGGCAGTAGGCGGCCAGGTGATCGGGATCGACCTTGAAGCCTTCCAGCCGCACCACGCGATCGGGCAGCTTATCCCCGCGCGCCGAAAGCAGCGGCACCGGAACGGCTCCCAGCGCGGCCTTCACGAAAAGGCGGCTGTTCTTGGGTGGTTCGGTGAGCGTGATCATCTGCGTCATCATGCTCCGATCAGCGACTGACCGCAGACGCGAACCACGTTGCCGCTCACCGCGTTCGAGGCCGGGCTGGCGAAGTAGGCGATGGTCTCGGCCACGTCGACGGTCTGGCCGCCCTGCAGCAGCGAGCTCATCAGGCGGCCGGCCTCGCGGGTGCCGAGCGGGATGGCGGCGGTCATCGCGGTCTCGATGAAGCCGGGCGCGACGGCGTTGATGGTGATGCCCTTCTCGGCCAGCTTCGGCGCTTCGGCGTTGACCATGCCGATGACACCGGCCTTGGAGGCGCCGTAGTTGGTCTGGCCGCGGTTGCCCGCGATGCCGGCGATGGAGGACACGTCGATGACGCGGCCGCCTTCCTTCAGCGCACCCCGGGCCACCAGGCCCTCGGTGATCCGGTGCGGCGCAGCCAGATTCACGTTGATGACGGAGTTCCAGCGGCCCTCGTCCATGTTGGCGAGCAGCTTGTCGCGGGTGATGCCGGCGTTGTGCACGACGATGTCGATGCCGCCGAATCGCTCGGTGCAGAACTCGGCCAGCTTCTCCGCGGCGTCGGCGGAGGTGACGTCGAGGGCGAGCGCGGTACCGCCGACCTTGTTGGCGGTGTCGGACAGGGCTTCACCGGCGGCCGGGATGTCGGCGACGACAACGGTGGCGCCATCGCGGGCGAAGACCTCGGCGATGGTCGCGCCGATGCCGCGGGCGGCGCCGGTGACCACGGCGACCTTGCCCGCGAGCGGCTTGTCCCAGCTGGCGGGGGCCACGGAGTCGGCGGAACCGACCCGGATGACCTGGCCGTCGACGAAGGCCGACTTGGCCGAAAGCAGGAAGCGCAGCGTCGATTCCAGGCCGGTGGCCGCCGCCGACGCCTCGGGCGAGAGGTACACCAGCTGTGCGGTCGAACCACGCAGCAGTTCCTTGGCGACCGAACGGGTGAAGCCTTCGAGCGCGCGCTGGGCGATCTGCTCGTCCACGCTCGAGGTCAGCTCCGGCGTGGTGCCGATGACCACGATGCGGCCGGACGCGGCGAGGCTGCGCATGGCCGGCTGGAAGAACTCGTAGAGCTGCGACAGGTCTTCGATGGACCCGATGCCCGTCGCGTCGAAGACCAGCGCGCCGTACTTGGTGCCCTGGCTCAGGGAATCGGCGAAGGTGTAGTCGGACAACAGGTTCCGCACCGGCTCCGCGACGCGGCCCTTGCCGCCGATCAGCACCGGCCCGCTCAGCGGCGCTTCGCCCGCCTTGTAGCGGCGCAGGTTCTCCGGCTGCGGCAGGCCGAACTTGCTGGCCAGGAACTGCCCGGGCGCGGAGTGTACGAACGATCCGTAGAGGTTGGGGGCACCCTTACTCTTGGCCACTGTTCCTACCTTTTCTGTCGTGTTTTTGTCTCGTTCACTGCCGTGCCCCCCAGCGGAATTGCGCACGTCACGGGGTACGGTGTCGACAATGAACTTACTCCAGAGTAAGTTTAATGTAAACCAACACCGGCGGGGCGCCTTACCCCGACATCCGACGAGACCGTGGAGACTCGAGTGACTAGCAAAGCCCGTTCGGCGAAAAAGCCCGCGAAGCAGCCGAAGCCCGTCGCCATCGTGGGCGGCAATCGGATTCCGTTCGCGCGCAGCGACAAGGCCTACGCGCACGCGTCCAACCAGGACATGTTCACCGCCGCGCTGGATGGTCTGGTCGGCCGGTTCAACCTGCAGGGCGAGCGCCTGGGCATGGTTGTCGGCGGCGCCGTGCTCAAGCGTGTCGGCGAGCACGGCATGATCCGGGAGAGCGTGCTCGGTTCCAAGCTGAGCCCCTACACCCCGGCCCATGACCTGCAGCTGGCCTGTGGCACCGGCCTGCAGTCCATTGTCACCGTCGGCGACGCGATCTCCGCGGGCCGCATCGACGCGGGCATCGGCGGCGGCACCGACACCACCTCGGATGCCCCGATCGGCGTCAGCGACACCATGCGCGAGTGGATGCTCGACGCCAACCGCGCCAAGTCCAACAAGGACCGCCTCAAGCTGGTCGGCCAGCTGCGTCCGTCCATGGTCGGCATCGAGATCCCGCGCAATGCCGAACCGCGCACCGGTCTTTCGATGGGTGAGCACGCCGCCATCACCGCCAAGGAATTCGGCGTCGCCCGCGAGGCCCAGGACGAACTGGCCTACCTGTCGCACAAGAACATGGCGGCCGCCTACGACCGCGGTTTCTTCGACGACCTGATCACCCCGTTCCTCGGTCTGACCCGCGACGACAACCTGCGTCCCGGCTCCACCATCGAGAAGCTGTCCACTTTGAAGCCGGTCTTCGGCGTCAAGGCGGGCGAGGCCACCATGACGGCCGGCAACTCCACCCCGCTCACCGACGGCGCCTCCGCGGTGCTGCTGTCCAGCGACGAGTGGGCCGCCGAGCGCAACCTCCCGACCCTGGCCTACCTGGTCGACTCCGAGGTCGCCGCCGTCGACTACATCCACGGCCCCGACGGCCTGCTGATGGCTCCCACCTACGCGGTCCCGCGCATGCTCGCCCGCAACGGCCTGACCCTGCAGGACTTCGACTACTACGAGATCCACGAGGCCTTCGCCTCCGTCGTGCTCGCCACCCTGCAGGCCTGGGAATCCGACCAGTACTGCAAGGAGCGCCTCGGCCTCGACGGCGCCCTCGGCTCCATCGACCGTTCCAAGCTCAACGTCAACGGCTCCTCCCTCGCCGCCGGCCACCCCTTCGCGGCGACCGGCGGCCGCATCGTCGCCTCCACCGCGAAGATGCTGGCGGAGAAGGGCTCCGGCCGCGCCCTGATCTCCATCTGCGCCGCCGGCGGCCAGGGCGTCGTCGCGATCCTGGAACGCTAAAGCTCTTGCCCTGAGCGAAAATACGCGCCCCGGAACCTTTGTTCCGGGGCGCGTTCTCGTTTCAGCGGATGAGGGTGGTGCGTTCGGTGGTGAAGCGGACCAGGGCGGGGGCGAAAGGTAGTACTGGGCGCGGGATTCGGGGGTTACGGGGACGATCTTCTTGTTCTTCTGGACGGCGCGGACGATCTGTTTGGCAACCCGGTCGGGGGTGTAGCCGCGCAGGCGGTAGAGGCGGTCGTAGCGCTCCTGCATGCGGGCTTCGGTTTCCGGGGAGACGCCGGACATGCGGGTGGTGCGCACGATATTGGTGTGGACGATGCCGGGGCAGATGGTGCTGACGCCGATGCCGCTGCTGGTCAGTTCGGTGCGCAGGCAGTCGGAGAACATGAAAACCGCTGCCTTGCTTGTCGAGTAGGCGGTGAAGCCGCGTTGCGGTGTGTAGGCGGCCATGCTCGACAGGTTGACGATGTGGCCGCCGAGTCCGCGCTCGGCCATGGCGCCGGCGAAGGCGCGGCAGCCGTTCACGACGCCATTGAGGTTCACGTCGAGGACGCGCTGGAAGTCCTCGGAAGAGGTCTCGAGGAAGCGGCCCGCTTGACCGATGCCCGCGTTGTTGACCAGGACATCGGGGACCCCGTGCTCGAACAGGACCTCTTCGGCGTGCTTGCCGACGGCCTTCTCGTCGGAGACGTCGAGTTGGTAGGCGTACCCCACCCCGCCCTCCGCGGCGAGCAGCGCGACGGTTTCCTCGGCGGCCACGATGTCGATATCGGAGACAACGATTTCCGCGCCGTCGCGCGCGAAGGCCAGTGCGGTTTCGCGACCGATTCCGCTACCGGCACCGGTGATTACGACCAGTTGATCCTCGAAAGGCCTGCGGTGCGCCCCCATTCGCGCGCGGCGCAGGCTGCGAGCCGGTGGTGCACCGGCGGTCGCGTCGATCAGTTCCATGGTGGCCGAGGCGAGCAGTTCCGGATGCGAGAACGGCAGCCAGTGCCCACCTTTCACCACCCGCAGCCAGACTTCCTCGGCCCACTGGTCTTCGTCGGAGTACGCGGATTGGCGCACCGCCGGGTCCCGGGTACCGATGATGATCTGCACCGGCACCTCGGTGCGTGCGTCGCGGGCCCGCAGCGGATTCGCGAACCACGTTGCGCGATAGATGCGCAATCCGTTCGCCATATCCTGCTTGAAGGTCGGCGCGAGATGGATCTTGTCGGGCTGCGCGCCCTCGCTGTTGGAAAGCATGTTCCGCCAGCGCTCTTCGCTCATGCCGAGCCGAATCGCGGCGTGCGGCAAGGCAGGCAGCGCGAGGAACGTCGAATAGGCGAACGAACCGAGCTGGGCGAGCGGCAGCGCGATATTGCGCGGGGTCGGGCGCGACAACCGGCTGCGGGCCCACTGCGCGGTGTGCGCCAGGCTCGGCCCCGACACCGAGGTGAACGAGGCGACCAGCCGCCGGGCATCCGGGCGGCACACGACTTCCCACATCGCCACGCTGCCCCAGTCGTGCGCGAGGACGTGCACCGGTTCGTCCGGACTCAGCTCCTCGATCACCGCGACATAGTCCTGTGCCAGCTTGTCCACGGAGATATCCAGGGAGCCAGGGGGATTGGTGGATTCGCCGTGTCCGCGATTGTCCACGCTCAGCACCCGGAATCGGTCCAGGAACTCGGGCGCGACGTTGTCCCACAGATGGTGGGTGTCGGGCCAGCCGTGCAACAGCAGCAGGGTCGGCCCGTCCGGCGTCCCCTGCTCGTACACGGCGATGTCGACCGCACCGTTGCGCACCAGGTGTTTGACCACCATGGACTCACCCCACATCCGGACCGTCGTTGGCCCTCGGACTACTTCTCCCGCACCATTCTGTCCCAGACGCGCCCGGGCCGGAACCCCACAGAACCGGCGTCCTCGCGCCACACTGTTATTTGCCTGGCAGTTCGTGGTGGCCGCCGAAAGCTTTGCGCATCGCCGAAAGTGCCTTGTCGGCGTAGAGCGCTTCACCGCGCGAAGAGAACCGCTGGAACAGGGCGGCCGCCAGCACCGGCGCGGGCACTCCGGTGTCGACCGCGGCGTCCAGGGTCCAGCGCCCCTCACCGGAATCCGACACCCGCCCGCTGAAGGTTTCCAGTGTCGGATCGGCGTACAGGGCACTCGCGGTGAGATCCAGCAACCAGGAGGCGACCACCGACCCGCGCCGCCACACCTCGGTCACCTCGGGAATGTCGAGGTCGTACATGTAGTGCTCGGGGTGGTCGAGCGGTGTCTCCTCCGCGGAGAACTCGCCGCTCTGTTCGGCGCCGATGTTGGCTTTGTGCAAGATGTTCAAGCCCTCGGCGTAGGCCGCCATGGCGCCGTACTCGATGCCGTTGTGCACCATCTTGACGAAATGCCCCGCCCCGGCGGGCCCGCAGTGCAGGTAGCCCTGTTCCGAGGTCGACGGCTCGCCCTGGCGTCCCGGTGTCCGCTCCGCCGCGTCGACCCCGGGTGCGATCGACTTCAACAGCGGGTCAAGGTATTTCACCTGCTCGGACTCTCCGCCGATCATCAGGCAGAAGCCGCGCTCCAAACCGAAGACGCCGCCGGAGGTTCCGATGTCGACGTAGTGAATCCCCTTGGGCTGCAATTCTTTCGCCCGCGCGATGTCTTCGTGGTACCGGCTGTTACCGCCATCGATAACGATGTCACCGGGTTCCAGCAGGGCGGCCAACTGGTCGACCATCGCCCCGGTCGCCCCCGCCGGGATCATCACCCACACCACCCGCGGCGTCTCCAGCTGCGCCACGAACTCCGTCAGTTCGGTGGTTCCGTCGAAGCTCTTACCTAGCTCACCCCGCAACATCTCGATGTTCTCGGTGTGCCGATCGAGGCCGACGGCGGTGTGCCCGTCCCTGGCGATTCGGCGCACGATGTTCGCGCCCATCCGGCCCAGTCCGATCATTCCCAGCTGCATGCCATCCCTCTCCTCGTGTGCGGCGGCGGTGATGCGATCCAGTCTGTTTCCGATTGTCCCGCGAGGTGTGCCGGAAACCCGGTGAGGCGGGATGTAACACGCGTAGCGGGTCGCCGATAAACAGATCGGCTCCGCGTAGTTGCCAGACCCCCGACCCGGCAACTGCGCGGAGCCTTTCCGTATGTTTTGCAGGCGGATAGCTGCTCGTCCGTGCTGTGCGGACGGTGTCGGTGCGGCCCACTATCGTGGGCGGAGACTCGCACCGGGCGAGTGCCTTTCACCTGACCGTTATTTGTTTCAGAGACACGGGGAGGACGGTTCGTGACGAACGAGTCGAGTACCGGACGCCACGACCGCGGTCGAGGGCAGGGCGAGGTCACACTGCGCGAGCTCCTCGAGGCGAAGCGCACAGCCGCCGCCGCACAGTCGGGTGGGTCACAGAACGAATCAATGAAGACGGTACCGCTGCGGACCGTCTCGCGGGACGATCAGCGCGCATTCTCCGATCAGCACCGCATCGAGGACCCGCCCACCGAGGTCCTGCGCCCCGTGCAGGCCGAGCGCCGCCGGCCGGAGCCCAGCTCGGGTGGCTGGTGGAAAACTCCGGCCGCGCGCCGGGTCGGCATCGCCGCGGGCGCCCTGCTCGCGGTCGGCATCATCGGTTACGCCACCGACTGGGTCCGTTCCTCGGGTGAAGTCCCGCGTGGCACCGTCGTCGCGGGCGTCGACATCGGCGGCATGGACAAGTCCGCGGCCGATGCCAAGCTGCGCGCCGCGCTGGCGGGCCGGTCCGGCCAGGAACTCCCGATCCGCATCGGCGACGTGCAGACCACGCTGCAGCCCAGCGCCGCCGGCTTGGACGTCGACTGGGACGCCACCTGGGACAACATCGGTGGCCAGCCGCTCAACCCCTTCACCCGCTTCGCGTCGATGTTCACCATGCGCACCGTCCCGGTCGCCAGCAGCATCGACGAAAATGCCCTCGACCAGCAGCTCACTGCCCTGCGCGTGCACGACCGCCCAACCGTCGAAGGCACCATCGAGTTCCAGGACGCCAAGCCGGTCGCCGTGCCCCCGGTCCCCGGCCGCGAGCTCGACACCCCCGCCGCCCGCACCATCCTGATCGACAACTGGGTCCTCGGCGCCGCGCTGGATCTCCCGGTCCACCCCGCCCCGGTCACCGTTCAGCCGGAGGCGCTCACCAAAGCCTTGAACGAGGTCGCCACCCCCGCCGTCTCCGCCGACGTGGTCTTCACCGGAAAAGACGCCACCGGCAAGGAGGCGACCGCCAAGCTCGACCCGGCCCAGATCGCCACCATCCTGTCCTTCGCCCCCGACGGTCAGGGCGGCCTCGCGCCGAAGTACGACCAGAACATCGCCACCGGCCTGCTCGCCCCGCAGCTCGCGCCGTCGGAGGTCGAACCGAAGGACGCCACCTTCGCCTTCACCGGCACCACCGCACGCGTCGTACCCGCCGTCGTCGGCAACAAGGTCAACTGGCAGAAAACTCTGGATCAGCTTCCGGCCCTGCTGCTTTCACCCGCGCAACGCACCGGTCAGGCGATCTACGAGAAGGTCGAGCCCAAGCTCACCACCGACGCTGCCAACGCCCTCAAGGTCGTCGAGCCGATGGGCTCGTTCACCACCGGCGGCTTCAGCGGCCCCTCCGGCGTGAACATCCGCACCGTCGCCGCCAAGGTCAACGGCGCGGTCATCAAACCGGGAGAAGTCTTCTCCCTCAACGACTTCACCGGCCCCCGCGGCACCGCCGAGGGTTACGTCGAATCCGGCATCATCGACCACGGCCGCCCCAGCACTGCTGTCGGCGGCGGCATCAGCCAATTCGCCACCACCCTCTACAACGCCGCCTACTTCGCCGGCATGGAAGACGCCGGCCACACCGAACACAGCTACTACATCTCGCGCTACCCCGCCGCCCGCGAAGCCACCGTCTTCGACGGCGCCATCGACCTCAAATTCCGCAACAGCACCCCCACCGGCGTCTACATCGAAGCCGTCGCCACCGGCTCCGACATCACCGTCCGCCTCTGGGGCACCAAAACCGTCGAAGTCGAATCCATCACCGGCGAGAAAACCAAGCCCACCGAACCCAACACCGTCAAACTCCCCAAGGGCAAAGACTGCATCGCCTCCGAAGGCGCCCCCGGCTTCACCATCTCCGACACCCGCGTCATCAAGGACCGCAAAACCGGCAAGGAAGTCTCCCGCCACACCCGCACCGTCAAATACGACCCCATCCCAGTCGTGAAGTGCGAATAGCAAGACTCGTTTCGACACCGAAGCGAATGAGCATTTCACCTGGTAGACAAGGGAATTCGAGTGCCTGCGCAGTCGGTGCCAGCCGGTAATGTCTGCCGTGCCCAGCCACCAGGCCGGGCACGAAAGGATCACCTGATGAAACGCGTCCTCGCCCTCGGAATGCTCGCCGCCGCCGTCACCGGTATCGGAATGGGTACCGCATCGGCAAAGACAATCGACGCCGGCAGCTACAGCAGCCGAGCCGCGTGCGAGCAAGCGGGCAAGGCTCAGCTGCACGGCGAGGTGAAGAGCTACCGCTGCAGCGCCACGTCCCCCATACCGGGCACCAACGACTACAACTACAACCTCTACCTGGAAACCAAGGACCCGGGCCGGCCCTGCTCCTCCGGCGGCACCGGATCCGCCTCGGCATCCTCCGAGCTCTTCTGCCTGTTCCTTTGAGATGACGACGCACGGCCCGGATATGAGGATTTCGTCTTGCGGGTGACAAATTCGAGTGTTCGCCCGGGTCGAGAACTGTTATTACACAGAGCATTTCGGCCACCATTGCTGGTACGTTGCCCCCGGGGAGGTTCCGTTCAAGGGTGCTGACCCGTGTTTTGTTTGAACGATGACAGGATCTGAATGACCATTACGCAAACCATGTCGCCGATTCAGCGTCGCAATCCGCTGCTGACGTGGCTGGTGTTCCCGCTGATCACGCTGGGGATCTACTTCTTTGTCTGGTACTACAAGATTCATCGTGAGATGGCCGATCTGAAGCGGGACCAGAACGCTCCGGCGACCGGCCCGCTGCTGGTGATGATCTTTCTCGGCTGGACCGGCATCGGGGCGCTGATCAGCTTCTGGCGCACCGGGACCCGGATCAGCGAGGCACAGGAATCCGCAGGTCTGGAGGGTACCTGCAAGCCGGTGTTCGGGTTCTTGCTGAACCTGGTCTTCGGCCTCGGCATCCTGTACTACCAGCTGGAGCTGAACAAGATCGCCGACCGTATCGACCCGCAGCAGTAGTCTGCCGATACGACACGAATGAGCCCGGATCCATATGGATCCGGGCTCTTCATGTGTCGGCGACGCGGCATTGCAGACCCCGGGCGGGTGCGCCCCTTTGTTTGTTCCACGCGGAACGTATCGCCTGAGATGACTGCCTCTGGCTGCAAAGGAATGCGCGAATAGTGTTGCCGTGCTCGAGGTTATCGCGAAGGCGAATCGAATGATTGCTGGCGTATCGAGCAGCTACTACGTTGCGAGGATCGCCGATCGTGAACTGCCACTGAATGTTACAGGTTCACCGATGTGAAAGATATCTCACTGTAACTTGCCGATTGCTGATGACGGTGTTGCTAGCACCATAGTCGGGGGCTGGCGGAATGTGCTGGTAGCTGGGCGAAGTGCCGCAATATTGTCGGTTTCTTAGGGGATCTCACCGCAACCTGGGTGTGGGCTGTGCGCGAGGATTGCTGGACTGCCGGGGTTTAGCGGCCGCTGCTAAGGGGTACATCCGTGTTTCACATTCCCCTGCCCGATAGTGGGGCGAGTTGCCGTTCGTGGTCGAAACAACGACCTCGAGGTTTCGGAATGAAATCCTCGTTAACAGTTGGCTATTGGCAGGCATTCCATTCCGTGTAGTTGTATTCCATTGCGCTACAGGAGTCGTGATAAGACTGACGTGGTCGTCAGTCAGCTCACTGCCGATATGTGAATCTCTCTGAGGGGAAACGTTTTTATGAAGAAGTTCAGCGCGTTCGTCATCGCCGGTGCCGCTACGGCCGGAATCCTGTTCGGCGGCGCTGGTGTGGCTGCTGCCAAGGACAAGCCGGTGGACACCGGTTCGGCCAAGTTGCTGACCGAGCTGGTCACCGGCTCCTCGGGCAAGAAGGAAGCGGCCAAGGACAAGCCGGTGGACACCGGTTCGGCGTCCAAGGAGCTCATCGAGGCCATCACCAAGGCGATCACCGGTTCCTCGGGCACCAAGACCGACAAGTAACAACTGCTTCGCGAATTGCCCTCCCGCACTGCGGGCGGGCATCGTGCGCTCATGCCCCACTCCAATCCAGGAGTGGGGCATTTTGTTCTCTCGGATTCATATTTTTCATGTTGCTCGAACGCTGCGCGCGATACCTCGGCGCCGCGCGGCTTTCCCCCTGGTAGACGGATCGTTCCAGGTACCCGCTCCGCGCTCGCCTCACACCCGCGATGAACAACTTGCCACTGATCGTTTGCACGATGTTCACCGACGCGTGGGGAACTGACTAATTCGGGTGATAGAAAGAGCCGGTATCCGCCGCAGGCCGCGGTTGGATTTGTGTTCGATGAGGGAAGAAGAGTTATCCATGAGCAAGATCCGTGCACTGGGTGTCGCCGTCGCGACCGCCGGTTTCCTTTTCGCCGGTGCCGGTATGGCCTCGGCTGACACCACCGCCCCCACCGGTTCGGCTTCCGGCTCCGCGAACTTCAGCACCCTGCTGAACAAGCTGCTGAGCACCGGCTCCGGCAACCCGATCCCGCCGAAGAGCACCGCCGGCGAGGTCGTTGACCCGGTCGACACCACCTCCGGTTCGGCCACGGGCTCGGCGAACTTCTCCACCCTGCTGAACAAGCTGCTCTCCACCGGTTCCGGCGACCCGATCAAGCCCAAGGGCGTCGCCGAGGACACCGGCTCGGCGTCCGGTTCGGCCACCTTCGCCGACCTGCTGGGCAAGCTGCTCTCCACCGGCTCGGGCGACCCGATCCCGCCGAAGAAGTAACACCCTCGCGCGTAAAGAAAAGCGGCCCGGAGCAATCCGGGCCGCTTTTCGCGTTGCCGAGCGCTATTACAACGGGGTTCGCATGAGGATCACGTTGTACTGGCTGTGCACGGTCAGCAGGAAGTACAGATCGCTACCGGTTTGGTAGGGGAAGATCATCGGAGCGTAGGCGGAGGGCAGATCACCCGCCGCTATCAGCACCCGCGGCTCGCTCCAGGGCCCCTCCGGCGCGGGCGCGGTGCGCAGCACCACCGAATTGAACGGGTCGGTGGTCGTCATGACGAATTGACCCAGGTGCTCGTTCCACATCACCGACTGTTCGGCGACGCCGCCCACGATGGGTGCGGCGACCTTGATGTCGGGCTGCCATTCCTTGCCGTCCCAATACTCATAGGCATCGAGATTGGCGATATCGGGTTCGTGTGCGCGCGAGACGAATCCGGGATTGTTCCGGCCCGCGGGTGTGCCGTACCGGTAGACGAATCCGTCGCGCTTCACGAAGGCGTTCTGCTGGAAGTTCTCGAAACCGTCGACATTCGCGCGGCGGGTGTTCGGCAATTGCGCCCAGGTCTGCCCGCCGTCACCGGAGACGGCGAGGGTGGAGAAGTTGGTGTGCCACTTGCCGTGGTCGGCCCATTCCCGCACCGACATCATGCTCATGTACTGCACACCGCCCACCGAAATGCCCGCGGTCGGAATGAGACTGATCTCGATGCCCGGAATCTTGGGGCTCGGCAACGGATTCGGCACGACGCTGTCGAAGTAGATGCCCTGGGACGGATCGTGGGTGGAGCTGCGGAACAACATATTCGAGCTCCACGCCCACCAGCTGCCCGCGAGCAGGTTGGGCATGCCCAGCCCGGCGCTGTCGCCGAACGCGGTGATCATCCGGCCGCCGCCGTCGTCCCACATGATGCCGAGGTCGGTCCCGATCATGTTGACCTGCTCGGTCTTGTTCGGGCTGTCCATCCCGGTCATCTGGAAGACGGCCTGCGTCGGTCCGGGGAGCTTGGGCAGCCCCTCCCAGCCGTTCAGCACCGGGATCGGGTTGATGTTGTTGGGATCGGCCGCCGCGGGTCCGGCGACGACGAGAGTTAGGGCGGCAACACATACACCGGCTTTAGCCAGTGCGGACAGCGATCGGTTCATCCGGACGTTCACCCTTCTGTGGCGCGCGCGGTTTGCCCGATCATAAACAGTGCGGCCCGGGATCAACCCGGGCCGCGCTGTCGGTATTCGATTGTGGTTCAGATCGGACTCAGAAAGCGGCTTCGTCCAGCTCCATGATGTCGTTGTCCAGGTTCGACAGGATGGCGCGGGTCGAGGTGAGCTCCGGCAGGACGTTGCGCGCGAAGAACTGCGCGGTGGCGACCTTGCCGTGGTAGAACGCCTCGTCGGAGCCGTTGTCGAGGGCCTTGATGGCGACCTCGGCGCCGCGCAGCAGCTGCCAGCCGATGAGCAGGTCACCGACCGACATCAGGAAGCGCACCGAACCCAGGCCGACCTTGTAGAGCTCCTTCGGATCCTGCTGGGCGCCCATCAGGTGCCCGGTCAGGGTGGCGGCCATGGCCTGCACGTCCTCGAGGGCGGTGGCCAGCAGCTTGCGCTCGGCCTTCAGGCGGCCGTTGCCGGCTTCGGACTCGATGAACTTCTGCACCTGGCCGGCCACGTGGGCCAGCGCGACGCCGCGGTCACGGGCGATCTTGCGGAAGAAGAAGTCCTGCGCCTGGATCGCGGTGGTGCCCTCGTACAGCGAGTCGATCTTCGCGTCGCGGATGTACTGCTCGATCGGGTAGTCCTGCAGGAAGCCGGAGCCACCGAAGGTCTGCAGCGATTCGGTCAGGTACTGGTAGGCGCGCTCGGAACCGACACCCTTGACGATCGGCAGCAGCAGATCGTTGACGCGGAAGGCGGTGTCCTTGTCGGCGCCGGAGACCAGCTCCGCGATCTTGTCGTCCTGGTGCGCGGCGGTGTAGAGGTAGATCGCGCGCAGGCCCTCGGCGTAAGCCTTCTGCATGGCCAGCGAACGACGCACGTCCGGGTGGTGGGTGATGCTGACGCGCGGGGCGGCCTTGTCGGTCATCTGGGTCAGGTCCGCACCCTGGACGCGCTGCTTGGCGTAGTCCAGTGCGTTCAGGTAACCGGTGGACAGGGTCGCGATGGCCTTGGTGCCGACCATCATGCGGGCGTTCTCGATGACGTCGAACATCTGCGCGATGCCGTTGTGCACCTCACCGACCAGCCAGCCCTTGGCGGGCACGCCGTGGCCACCGAAGGTGACCTCACAGGTGGCCGAGACCTTGATGCCCATCTTGTGCTCGACATTGGTGACGAAGACGCCGTTGCGGTCGCCCTTGGTCTCGGTGTCGAAATCGAAGTGCCACTTCGGCACGTAGAACAGCGACAGGCCCTTGGTGCCCGGGCCGGCACCCTCGGGGCGAGCCAGCACCAGGTGCATGATGTTCTCGAACAGGTCGTCGGAGTCACCCGAGGTGATGAAGCGCTTGACGCCCTCGATGTGCCAGGAGCCGTCTTCCTGCTTGACCGCCTTGGTGCGGCCGGCGCCGACGTCGGAGCCGGCATCCGGCTCGGTCAGCACCATGGTGGCGCCCCAGTTGCGCTCCGCGATGATCGAAGCCCACTTCTTCTGCTCTTCGGTGCCGTTGTTGTAGAAGACCTCGGCGAAGCCGGCGCCCGCGGCGTACATCTGCGCAGGCGGGTTGGCGCCCAGGATCATCTCGCCCAGGGCCCAGCCGATGACGGAAGGCGCGCCCAGGCCGCCGAGCTCCTCGCGGACCGGAACCTTGGACCAGCCGGCATCCTCGAGGGCCTTGTAGGACTTCTTGAAGGACTCGGGGAGGGTGACGGTGTGGGTGGCGGGGTCGAAGACCGGCGGGTTGCGGTCACCGTCGACGAAGGAATCGGCGAGCGGGCCCTCGGCCAGGCGACGCACCTCGTTGAGCATCTCCTTGACGGTGTCGCTGTCCAGGTCGCCGAAGGCGCCGTTGTCCAGCAGGGAGCCCAGGCCCAGGACCTCGAAGAGGTTGAATTCCAGGTCGCGGACGTTGCTCTTGTAGTGACCCATGTTGTCTCTCACTCTCCATTGAGTCGGGTGCGGTCGGTGGTGTGCCGTTCCCGCCCGTTTGGTGCGCCTCCGGGTAGCCATGCCGTATGCAGCTTGCTACTCGCGGGTAACTTACGTGCCATATTACCGGCGGGTAATCAATGCGGCAAAGGCTCGGGCGCGCAATGTGACGCGAAAGACACTGCGGCGCATTGCCCCTGGTTGGGGTTGCGAGTAATGGGCCGTTTTGCCTGGTGGAAGGTGTCGGCCGTTGCTTTCGAGCTCACCGATTGCTGACCGGTTACGGTGAGGTGTGCATATCGAGACGAGCGCCGGACCGGCCGAGATCGAGCTCGACAAGCCGCGTTCCCCGGCCTTCCTGTTGCTGCTGACTCACGGCTCCGGGGGCGGGGTCGATGCGAAAGACATTCTGGCAGTGCGTGATACGGCGCTGGCGCTGGGTGGGGCCGTCGCACTGGTAACGCAGCCGTACCGCGTGGCCGGGCGGCGCGCCCCCGGGTCGGCGGTCAAGCAGGACGAGGCCTGGCTGGAGATCGTCGCGGCATTGCGCAAGAAGGTGAAGAACGTGCCGCTGATCCAGGGTGGACGCAGTAATGGGGCCCGGGTGGCGTGCCGGACGGCGGTCGAGCTCGGGGCGCACGGGGTGATCGCGCTCTCGTTTCCCCTGCATCCGCCCGGTAAGCCGGAGAAGTCCCGGCGCGAGGAGCTGCTGGCGGCCGGGGACATCCCGGTGGTGGTGATCAACGGCGGTAGCGACCCGTTCGGGATCCCGGACCCGGCCGACGCCGCCGAGGTGCGGGTCATCGCCGGTCAGCCGCACTCGTTCCGCACCGGGTTCGATGTCATCCAGGCCACCGTCGAGCCGTGGTTGCGCCGCTGGTCGACGTAGTACCGAGGGGTGACCCGCTCTCCCTCGCCGGCGTGATGTGGCGCGTCAGCCGGTAGCTCGAAGATCGGTGCATGAGGTTATCTCGCAACATCGTCGGTGTGCTGCTGGCGGCAGCGGTGGGGTCCGCCGCGCTCGCCGCCTGCACGGCCGACTCAGCACCGAAACCCGCACTGACCTGGCTGCCCTGTGCGGAGAACGGCGCCTATGAGTGTGCCTCGCTGGCGGTTCCGATCGACTGGGCGGACCAGGGCGGCGACACCATCGATGTCGCGGTGGTGCGGGACAAGGCGGACGGAGCGGACAAGGTCGGGACGCTCATTTCCCTGCCCGGCGGGCCCGGTAGCTCCGGAGTCGACCAAATCCTCAGCGGTACAACGTTTTCCGCCGAGCTGCGGGCACGGTTCGACATCGTCAGCATCGATCCACGCGGGGTGAAGCGCAGCCATCCGGTGCGCTGCGACGCGGGCTTGGTGGCCGGGCGGCCGAATCTGGTTCCGGATGGTGGCGGTCGCCTCGAGGAATCCCGTTCCTACGCAAAGGGTCTCGAAGCCAGCTGCCGCGAGCACACCGGTCCGCTGATGGATCACCTGGACGCCGAGAGTGTCGCACGTGATGTCGAGGCACTGCGGAAAGCGCTGGGGGAGAAGCAGATCAGTCTCTACAGCCGGTCCTACGGCACTATGCCGGCCCAGCGGTACGCCGAACTCTTCCCAGGCCAACTGCGCGCGTCGTTGCTCGACAGCGTCGACGACCACAGCCTCGGCGGCGCGGAGTTCCTGGCGACCCAGGCCCGCGCGGGCCAGGGCACTCTCACCGAATTCGTGGCGTGGTGTGTCCGCGAAACGCAGTGCAGCCTGCATGGAAAGGATGTGCCGGGGTTGTACGGCGAGCTGTTCGCCGCTGCCACCCGGGGCGAGTTGCGTGATAGCGCGGGCAAACCGCTGACGCCGCTCGATCTGAGTACCAAAGTGACGCAACGGCTTTACCGTCCCGAGTGGCCCGAACTGGCGAAGGATCTGCAGGCGCTGGCCGCCCAGCCGCGCGGCGTCGCGGAACTTCCGGCCGCGCCGCGGCGCACCGGGGAGATCGCGCCCATGCCGCAGATCATCTTCTGCTCCGACTGGCAGTTCGACATCGCCGACCAGGAGCAGTGGCAGCGGCTGTGGCGCGCACAGCAGGACAACGCACCCACCCTGCGGGCCCATTTCGCCTGGGGCGCAGGCAGTATCTGCTCCGGCTGGCCGGTGGCCCCGAAGAATCCGCCGCACCGTCCGCAGATCCAGGACGGCCCGCCGATCCTGATCATCAACTCCCGGCACGACCCGGCCACACCGCATGAGTGGGCGACTCAGGTCGCGATCCAGACGCCGCGCGCCACGCTGCTCACCTACGACGGCTGGGGTCACGGCATCTACGACCGCACCGCCTGCGTCACCACGGCCGCCGATCGCTACCTCATAGATCTCCGGCTCCCGGAGACCGACAACTGCTCGGCCTGATTACCCCTGTTCGTCGCCGGATTCCGGAACCGGCCGGGTGGCGACGACCAGGGCGTCGATGGCATCACGGCCCTCGGTGGGGCGCATGACGCGGTCGGCGAGGCGGACCCGGATTCGGCTCGCTTCGGGCCCGAGGTCGGCGGCGATGTCGTCCGGGGTGAAGAGGATCGACGGGTCCTGCGGCCCGCCGTAACCCTCGGTGAGATTCAAGCTGTCGTGACCCAGCACGAGCAGAGTTCCCTCGGGCGCAAGCAGATTCGCGGCTTCACGCACCACCGCGCGGCGCTGCTCGGCGGGCAGGTGCAGGAAGACCATCAGCACCAGTTCGTAGGGCCCGGCGATCCCGGCGCCCGCCAGGTCGGTGACGTCGGCGCAATGCCAGCTGATCCGGCTACGCACCGACCGCGACAGCCGGGTCGCGACCGTGCGGCCCTTGTCGATCCCCACCTGCGAGTAGTCGACCGCGTCCACCTGCCAGCCGTGGGTCGCCAGCCACAAGGTGTTGCGGCCCTCGCCGCAGGCCAGGTCCAGTGCGCGCGGATGCTCGGGCACCTCGCCGTCCGGGGTATCGGGCCGCAGGGTGATGCTGCGTTCCAGCCCGTACACGTGCTCGACGACGGTGCTGTTCGGCGGCGCACCCCAGACCAGCTCACTCTGCGCGTATCGCGCGTCCCAATCGGCCGCTTCCATGGGTGCGAGTCTATTGACGCGGAACCGGCGGCCGTCCCAGGGACGACCGCCGGTTCGAGTGCCGCTGGTTCAGAGCGTGGTGCGCATCAGCAAGACGTTGTACTGGCTGTGCACCGTCGTCATGTAATACAGGTCGCGCCCGGTCTGATACGGGAAGATCGACGGCGCGTAGGCGGTGGGCAGTTCACGGGTGTCGATGAGCACCTCCGGCGGGCTCCACGGGCCCTCCGGGCTCGGCGAGCGGCGCATGACCACCGAGTTGAACGGGTCGGTGGTCAGCGAAATGAACTGTCCAAGATAGTCGTTCCACATCACCGACAGTTCGCCGACGCCGCCCATGATCGGGGCGGCCGCGTTCACGTCGCCGCGCTTCCACTGTTCGCCGTCCCAGTATTCGCGGGCGCCGAGGTCGCCCATCGCCTCCTCGGGGACCCGGGCGACGAAGGCGGGGTTGTTGCGCCCGTCCGGGGTGCCGTATTCGTAGATGAAGCCGCCGTTCTTCAGGAAGGCGTTCATCTGGAAGTTGGCGTGGCCGCCCGCGTTCGGCCGCCGGGTTCCGGGCAGCTCGAGCCAGGTTTCCCCGTTGTCCCCGGAGACCGCGAGGCCGGAGAAGTTGGTGGTCCACTGGCCGACGTCGTCCCAGCTCGCCACCGACATCAGGCTCATATATTGGGCGCCGTGGGCCGCGATGCCCGCGGTGGGGATGCGGCTGATCTCCAGCAGCGGGATCTTCGGGCTGGCGATCAGGTCACGCGCCTGCCCGAAGACATCGCGCACCACGCTGTCGAAGTAGATCCCGTTGGCCGGGTTCTGGGTGTGGCTGCGCACCAGAATATTGCTGCGCCAAGCCCAGGTGCTGCCGGACAGCAGATTCGGGAAACCGATGCCCGCGGTGTCGCCGAAGGCGGTCAGCATTTCGCCGTGGCCGTTATCCCACATGATGCCCAGGTCGGTGCCCAGCACGTTGTAGGTGTGGGTGCTGTTGGGGCTGGCCATGCCCGTCACCTGGAACACCGCCTTGCTGCGCCCCGGCAGCTGCGGCAGGCCATGGGTGCCGTTCAGCACCGGAATCGGGTTGATGGCGTTCGGGTTCGCCGCGGCTGGGGATGTGACTGTCAGGACGAAGGCCGTGGCACCCGCGACTGTGGACAGCAGGATGGAAGCGGTCTTGTGCAAGTCGGTGAAGCCCTCCGGATAACGCCGAAGCGGGCACCGACACAGACCTCGTTATGTGTCTCGCGCCACATCTCGACTGGCTGGCAGATCGACCGAAAGGCTAACAGCCGGGCTGGATCGGATTGTGGCGGGCGTCACCGTCATGCGAAATTGATATCACTCTGTTCGCTTATTGTTTGCCTCCGCCGCGGGCCAGGCGCAGGATGAGCGGAAGTTGGGTGGCACGTTCCAGGGCGAAGGTCCGGCGCGCCGAAGCCTGCCAAGAGCGATCGAACATGCGCTTGGCGCCGGCCACCGCGTGCGGGGATCGGGTCGCGATCCGGTCGGCGAGATGCTCGGCGGCCGCCATGGGGTCGGCGGTGACCTCGGTGATAAGGCCGATGCGTTCGGCGTACGCGGCGTCCACGACATCGGCGGTCATCGTCAGCATCAGCGCCTTGTCGATGCCGATGAGCTGGGACAGCGAGGCCGCACCGGTCATGTCGGGCACCAGGCCGTGCTTGGCCTCCATGACCGAGAATTCCGCGTCCGGGGTGGCGAAGCGGACGTCGGCGGCCAGTGCGATCTGCAGCCCGCCGCCGAAGCAGCGGCCGTGCACGGCCGCGATCACCGGCACCGGCAGGCGGCGCCAGGCCCAGCAGGCCTCCTGAAAAGTATTGGTGCCGCGCCACGGAAGCGGGACGAAGGCGCGCACGATCGCCAGCGGATCGCTGGTGGCCTTCGCGACGTCCAGGCCGCTGCTGAAACTGGGCCCATTTCCGGTCAGGATGACAGCGCGCACGCCCTTGCGGGCGGCGATGTCATGTGCGGCGTCGATCAATCCGCCGAGCATCTCGAGGGTCAGTCCGTTGTGCTTATCCGGTCGATCGAGGGCGACATAGGCGCGATCGCCTTCGAATCTCAGCGTGACGTTGGAGCTCATTCCCGGATCTTACCCAGCAGTCAGTTCTTCGGGCGGAACCATTGCCAGGCCGGGAGCGGCTCTGTTCTAATCGAGTTCAGTTCCCGTCAGTGCTGACGGGAAGTGGAGTGGAGGAACAATGCTGCCAGCCGGAATGGACCCGCGGACACCGGTGCTCGTCGGCGCCGGACAGGTCGTGCACCGGGCCGGCGAACCGGGTCTCCCGGGGCCCGTCGAGCTCGCCGCCGAATCCTTGCGCCGGGCGGGGGCCGACAGCGGAAGCGGTGATCGCCTGCTGCGGTCCGCCGACCTGATCGCCGCGGTCGCTCCGGTGAGCAAGCCTTACGCCGACTTGGGCGCGCTGGTCGCCGCGGAACTCGGGGCGACACCGAAGC
This sequence comes from Nocardia sp. XZ_19_385, assembly GCF_015355755.1. Classification (NCBI taxonomy): domain Bacteria; kingdom Bacillati; phylum Actinomycetota; class Actinomycetes; order Mycobacteriales; family Nocardiaceae; genus Nocardia; species Nocardia sp. XZ_19_385. The sequence continues at coordinate 761,491 of NZ_JACVEE010000002.1, read as the reverse complement.
GGACCGTGCAATCCGCGCGCTTCGGCGGGGACGCGCCGCAACGGCTGCTCAACACCGTCGCCCAGGCCATCGCCGACGGGCAGTCCGAGGTCGCGCTGATCACCGGAGCGGAGGCGGTCTCCTCGTGGAATGCCGCTAAACGGGCTGGCGCGCAGCTGGATTGGCCCGAGCAAGCCGAAACAACCGGCGAGATCATCGGATCCGAGCGCGGACCCAATTCGGATATGGAGACGGCTGCCGGGTTGTGGGGGCCGGTGTACTTCTACGCGTTGATGGAGACCGCGCTGCGGGCTCGGCTCGGGCTCAGCGAAGCCGAGCATCGGGCGCGCATCGGCGGGCTGTGGTCACGGCTGTCCGAGGTGGCCGCGCGCAATCCGTACGCGTGGATGCCCACCGCGCAGTCCGCGGCGGAACTGACGACCCCGTCGGCGGCGAATCGGATGGTGTCGACGCCGTACCCGAAGTTGCTCATCGCGAACCTGACGGTGGATCTCGGTGCGGGACTTGTCGTTTGCAGCGCGGCCGCCGCCGATGCGGCCGGCGTGCCGCGGGACCGCTGGGTCTTCCCGCACGGCGGCGCCACCGCGACCGACGAATGGTTCGTCACCGAGCGTGCGGACATGAGCGTTTCGCCCGCCATCGCCGCGGCCGGACAGGCCGCACTCGGGCACGCGGGCATCGGCATCGACGACGTGTCGCAGATCGACCTGTACTCCTGCTTCCCGGTCGCGGTGCAGGTCGCGGCCGAGGCCCTGGGTCTGCCGATCGACGATCCGGCGCGGCCGCTGTCGGTCACCGGCGGACTCACCTTCGCGGGCGGCGCGGGCAACAACTACACGACGCACTCCCTCGCGACCATGGTCGGACGGCTGCGCGAGCGCCCGGACGACTACGGGCTCGCCACCGCACTCGGCTGGTACATCACCAAGCATGGCGTGGGCGTGTACTCCGCGAAACCGCCTGCGCGACTGTTCCGTTCGATCGAGGCCGAGGTGCCCGCCGCCCGCCGCGAAGTCGCACCCGGTTACACCGGGCCCGCGACCGTCGAGACCTACACCGTCGCCTACCGCAAGAGTCGCGACGGCGGCGATGAACCGGAGGCCGTCGTGATCAGCGCCCTGAACCCCGCGGGCGCACGCATACTGGTGCGGGCCTCGGATGCCGGCACCGTCGCGGCGTGCACCGACGGCGATCCGATCGGGGCGCCCGCCGAGATCACCGCCGCCGACAAGCTCACCCTGCTCTGAGAGGAAAACCCATGTCCGACTTGGTATTGGTCGAACGGCGCGACGCGATCACCGTGCTGACCGTCAACCGCCCCGAGGTCCGCAACTCCATCAATCTGGCCGCTGCCCAGGCCATCGAAACGGCGATCGACGAGTTCGAAGCCGATGACTCCGCGCGTGTGCTGGTGCTCACCGGTGCGGGCGGAACCTTCAGTGCCGGAATGGATCTCGTTGCGGCGTCCAAGGGCGAGATGCCGATGACGCAGCGGCGCGGGCCGCTCGGAATCGCCGCGAAACCACCTGTCAAGCCGATGATTTCGGCTGTGGAAGGCTTCGCGCTGGCGGGCGGATTCGAGCTCGCCCTGTCCGGTGACCTGATCGTCGCGGCCGACAACGCGCAGTTCGGTATTCCCGAGGTGAAGCGTGGGCTGGTCGCGGCCGGCGGTGGCGTGCTGCGCCTGACCCAGCGGCTGCCGCGCAGCATGGCGGCCGAACTGGCCCTGACCGGTGGACGGGTCGGCGCCGAGCGGCTGTATCAGCTGGGTCTGGTCAACCGGCTCACCGAACCCGGCGGTGCGCTCGCGGGTGCGCTGGCCCTGGCCGCCGAGATCGCCGCCGCCGCACCGCTGGCCGTCGCCGCGAGCAAGCGGATCATCGACGAGTCGCCGGACTGGAAGACCGATGAGGCGTTCGCCAAACAGGGCGAAATCGCACTGCCCGCACTGTTTTCCAAGGATGCCGCCGAAGGTGCGCTGGCGTTCGCGCAGAAGCGCGAACCGCAGTGGCAGGGGCGCTGACCCCGATGGCCGAGCGCGTCCGGGAGACGCAGGCGCAGCGCACCGCGCGCATGCGCGCCCGGCTCCTGGACGCGGCCGTGCAGAGCCTCGTCGACGACGGGTACTCGGGCACAACCACTTTGGCGGTACAGAAGCTGGCCGGTGTGCCCCGGGGCACCCTGCAACATCACTTCCCGACCAAGGCCGACCTGCTCGCGGGCGCCGTTGAGCATCTGGCGGCGCGTCGATGGGACCAGCTGACAAGGGAATTCGAAGCAATCCCACCGGGCGCCGATCGGCTGGAGATCGCTGTCGAACTGACCATGCGCATGCTGAGCGGCCCGTCTTTCCTTGCCGCACTGGAGATCTGGGTGGGCGCGCGGACCGACCCGGAGCTGCTGGCGGCGTTCCTGCCGCTGGAGCACCGGCTGTTCGATCTGATGCACACCAGCATCCGGGACGTCTTCCGTGCCGAATTCCCCGACGATCCCAGGGTTCCGACGATCACCGAGTTCACCATCGAGATCATGACCGGTCTCGCGATGCGCGCCCTGCTCACCGGCGATGTGGATCGCAATCGAATCCTGCAGTGGCGCTGGCGGAACGCGGTGCGGATCCTGCTCGGGACCGCGGCGCCGGAAACCCTCACGGCCTCCCGTGACGTGGGGATACCTGTGGACAACTTCGACTAGGTGGCGGTGTCGAGCAGGACCCGCGCGCAGGCGGCGGGGTCGTCGTAGAACGGGGTGTGCCCGCTGCCGCGCAGGGTGACGTGAGTCGCGCTGGGCAGCAAGGCTTTAGCGCGCCGGCTCTGCGTGGCGTAGGTGAGCAGGATGTCCCGGTTGCCCCACGCGATGGTGACCGGTAGTTCCGCGAGCGCGGCGAGGTCGGGCAGGCGCGCGTCGGCGAACGAGTCGAGGGCGGGCTGGAAGCCCAGTACATTCGCGCCGTTGGCGGTGTCGATGGCGGTCTGCGCGTCCACCGCCCAGGCCTTGCCGAAGACCAGGGTGAGGAATACGGTCCGGCCCGCGGCGGTGCCGAGAATCTTGGGTATGACCGGTCCCAGCGGGCCGAGTAGCCCGCGCGACCGGCCCAGCGACTGCTGGCACCAGATGCGACCGGCCTTGTCCCAGAACCCGATCGGGGAGTAGGCGGTGACCGAACGGGCCAGCCCGCGCGCGGCGAGGTTCAGGGTGATCAGGCCGCCCATCGAGTTGCCTGCCAGGTGCGGCCGCTCGATCCCCTGGGCGGCCAGGAACTCCGCGAGTGCGTCGGTGAGCGTGTCGACCGTCGTGCGCGGCAGCGGCGCGGATTCGCCGAAGCCGGGCAGGTCCACCGCGATCACCTCGAACGATTCGGCGAGCGTGGCGATGATCGGCTCCCACACCTGCCAGCGACTGCCGACCCCGTGCACCAGAACCAGCGGTTCTCCCTTGCCGGCCCGATGGTGATTCAACGTCATGCGCGCGACCCTCTGATCCTGTTACTGGCAATAGGCCAATAGTACTGTAACGGGCCGGTCGCAACCGGGAAAGCGCTGGCAGTATGCCCGTTCATCGGTACGATAAATGGTATGGCAACACGTAAGGTCACGCTGTCGCTGGACGAGGCTGCCTGGTCCTTCGCCGAACAGGCGGCGGCCCGCGCCGGAATGTCACCGTCGGCCTGGATATCGAAGGCGGCCCGCCGCGAAGCGGTGCGCACCGGCGTCGGCCCGGCCATGGACATGAGCGCCGAAGCCGCGGCCGACGAGGCGGAACTGGCTGCCGCCGAGAGGGAGATGCGTGCGCAGGGGTGAACTCTGGACCTACCACCCGCACGGCTCCACCCGCCGCCGCACCATCGTCCTGATCAGCAGCGACGGCATCCACGAATCCACCAGGCGCTGGCTGATCGCCGCGGAAGTCCTCGACGCGGACCCGAAGGACATCCTCGCTGTCACCGTCCCCGGCCACGGTTGGGTACACGCCGGCAATATCGGCCGCATCTACCGCGACTGGCTGGCCGAGCGCGTCGACGAGATGTCCGCCGAGGACATCGAACGCCTCGACACCGCACTGCGCGCGGCCATGGATCTGTGAACCGCTAGGCCGCGACCACGATGTCGACCCGCGCCTGAACCCCGGCCTCCAACCCCTCGGCGACCCGGACCGGCTTCTTCACCGGCAGCACATACGTCCGCCGCGCTTTGTCCGGAAAGACGGACGTCGTCCACCGGCTCGCTCCGATGGTCACATTCACCTTCACCGCACCGAAACCGTTGGCCCGGTGCGCATACAACTCCTCGATCTCATCGGAGACCTCCTCGGGCAACGACACGAAATGCCAGGACGCCATCCCGTCGTGCTCCCACAACTCCGCCGTAAACGAATACTCCGATGCCACCCCCGGACTGTAACCAGGGGCACCGACACAAAATTGGCATCGATAGGCTGGACGGGTGCCCCTAGTCGAGGTGACCTACGCGCCCCACGTCCCCGAATCCACCCTCCTCGAGCTCGCGGACCAGCTGCCACACCTGGTCTCGCTCGCCGTCGAATGCCCGGAGGAGCCCTACGACGGCAACCTCCAGCCCGGTGACGTGGAGATCCGTTTCCGCCCGCTCGGCCCGTTCGATCGCAGCGGGCTCGACGCCGTAATCGAGATCCGCTCCAAATGGTTCGAGAGCCGGGCAGCGAACCGGCAAGACCGAGTCGACGATCTGCACGAGGCCCTGGAGTCGGCCACCGGACTGGAGAACTTCGGCATCTACCTCAGCATGCCCGTCGCCGCTTGGGCGCAGAGCGAATAGGAAAGCACAAAAGCCGCTGCTGGGCAGCGGCTTTCGGGTGGAGCCGATGACGGGAATCGAACCCGCGCCATCTGCTTGGGAAGCAGAAGTTCTACCATTGAACTACATCGGCAGTGCCTGTGTGCGTCCGTGAGCTTAGCAGACGGGTCGCTGCGGGAGGCAAGTCCATTAACCCGTTCGTTTGGATCGGTTGGGCCCGTCGATTGGCTATTCGATCACTATCGGAGGAGGCTCGACGGATGAGTACGGAAGACGGGCATGTGCCCGGGCTATTCAGCCATGAAATCGCGCCGCTGACCGCGTTCCCCGCGGGCGACGACAGCGGCCCCCACCATCGTCCGGTGTTCAGCGCCGACGAGTCGGCCGCGGCCAAGGACCCGGCGGCCAGAAACAACGACTAGCGCACACACGGGGGCGGGGGATCGCGGCAAATCGGGCAGAGCACCGGCCGCGCGGCACGGCACAGCGGAAGACCACTACGCTGCTGGGCGTGCTGCTTTCCGATCGTGACATCCGTGCGGAGATCGCCGCTGGGCGTCTCGGGATCGAACCGTTGCTGGCGAACCTGATCCAGCCGTCGAGTATCGACGTGCGGCTGGACAGGCTGTTCCGGGTCTTCGACAACTCCCGCTACACCCACATCGATCCGGCGCAGCGCCAGGACGAGTTGACCAGCCTGGTGGAGCCCGCCGAGGGGGAGCCGTTCGTGCTGCACCCGGGTGAGTTCGTGCTCGGGTCCACCCTCGAGATATGCACGCTGCCCGATGATTTGGCCGGGCGGCTGGAGGGCAAGTCGAGTCTGGGGCGGCTCGGTCTGCTGACGCATTCGACTGCGGGATTCATCGATCCGGGCTTCAGCGGCCACATCACGCTGGAACTGTCGAACGTGGCGAACCTGCCGATCACGCTGTGGCCGGGGATGAAAATCGGGCAGCTGTGCCTGATCCGGTTGAGCAGCCCGGCCGAGCATCCGTACGGCAGCGCGTCGGTCGGGTCCAAGTATCAGGGCCAGCGCGGTCCGACGCCGTCGAAGTCCTATCTCAATTTCCCGCTGTCCGCGGACGTGGTCAACAAGGTCGAGGCCCGCTGAAAGTGGTTGTGCAGTAGGTCATTTCGAATGCCGATCGACCTGAGAGTTCGCCCGGTGCGGCCGAGTCCGCCTCGTCGACTGTGGAGAATGAGGCGGACCCGGCCGGTGTAGCAACGCCCCGGGTGCAAGCGGGTAACCCGGGGCGGCGGCGGGGACCGACGACGCAATTTTCAGTCCCCGCCACCCGCTCCCACCGCCAGCGCCGTCGTGATGACGACGGATAACGGGGGGAGCGTGTCGCCGCGTCTCGGTGGGCTGACCCAGAAGCACCCTTCCCGGGTCCAGCGGCCGAGACCGGTCGGCAACATCACGGCACTGCCGATCGCGGGTATTCCGATATCGAGCCGGTTCAGTACCTCCAATACCTGTGCCCCCGGCCGACTGTCGAGCGCGGCCAGGAAACTCCAACGGATCTGCCGGGCCAGCATCGGACCCCTCGTCCCTTGCTGTTCCAGTGCCGCCCTTACCTTTTCGGCGCGGGCCGTGGGCAAGTGCACGACGCAGACACGGTTACTGATGGGCAGCATCGCGAATCCGCCACGCTCGATCACCGGTAGGTCGTACTCGTGCCGGTAGAAGGCCACCCAATCGTCGACTGTCCTGAGTTTGTCCACATTCACGGCCAACTCCTTGCCTCCTGCATCAAGGGTCGCCTGAGGAACGCGGATGCCGTAACGCCCTCCCGCCCGCATTCCGCTGCCCTTCCACTGCCCCTGCTCGCCGGCAGGCCGCAAACTGGTCATAGCGACACCGAATTGTTTGTGGCCGTAGACACAAAGCCCTCGTACCCTGGGGAAGAGTTCGTTCGAAGGGATGACATCGTGGTCAGGCAGTGGTCAGGAAGAGAGACCCGTGCCCTTCGCGATGCCAAGCGGATGAGTATCCGGGAGTTCGCGGCGCATCTCGGTGTGCACGAACGTCTGGTGTCGAAGTGGGAGGCGGGCGGCGCCCGGGTACACCCACGTCCTATCAATCAAGCCGCACTCGATACATCCCTGGCGAGGTCCGACGATGTGGTGCGGGCCCGGTTCACAGATTTGCTCGAGCACCTGGGTACTCCCGGCCCCAGGTCCGCTCGGGCTGGTGAGCCTGGTGTGGAGGCGTCGGCCGCCGCGGCCGGTGCGACTTATTCGAGCGACGCGGACCTTTTGGCTCTCATAGATGCTGGTGCGATGAGAGGTGATGCGTTAGCAGCGATTTCGGAGAGGGATCTGATCATGGCGGCTGCCCACGAGGCCAGCGAGCACGCCGGCCAGGCCGAGAGCACCAATGTGGGTGCGACCACCTTGGAACAGCTCGACGCCGACGTCACGCGCATCGCGAACGATTATGTGCACATTCCACCGGTGCCGATGATGGTCGAGATGTTGCGGGTGCGGCGCCGGGTGTACCGGTTGCTGGAGGGGCATCAGCGCCCCGCCGACACGTCGCATCTGTATCTGCTGGCGGGGACCCTGTCGGGGTTGCTCGCCAATGCCAGTACGGATTTGGGTTACTACGACGCCGCGGGCGAGCAGATCCGGGCGTCCTGGGCGTACGCGGAGCTGTGCGGGCACAACGGTTTACGGGCCTGGACTCGCGGTATGCACGCGCTCATCGAATACTGGTCGGAGCGTCCGCGCCGCGGTGTGCTGCTCGCGCAGAGCGGGCACGAGTACGCGGAGTCGGCGACGGCGAAGGTGCGGTTGCTCAATATCGAGGCCAGGATCTGGTCGAAGATCGGCAGCCCCACCGACACCGACCGCTGTATCCGGGCCGCCGACGACGCGCGCGAGATGGCCGCCACCGACGACCTGCACGACGAGGTCGGCGGCGTCTTCGGCTTCCCGGACGCGAAATCGCAGTATTACGCGGGCGCCACCTACATCCACCTCGGCGAGGCCGAACCCGCGCTGGCCGCCACCCGGCGCGCGATCGAGATCTACGCCAACGGACCCTCGGAGAAGCGCTCCTACGGCGCCGAATCGCTGGCCCGGGTGGACAACGCGGCAGCACACCTGATCAACGGCAGCCTGGACGGCGCCGCCGAAGCGCTGCATCCGGTGCTCGGGCTATCGGAGGACAGACGCATCGTGCAGCTGGAGGCCCGGCTCACGGGTGTCCGCCGCCGGATGGCCGCACCCAGCTTCCGCAACGCGACGGAGGCGCGTTTCCTGGACGAACGAATCGAGGAATTCTGCGGCGCGACGGCGGCGAAGGGCATACCGCCAGGTAACTAGCCGTATGGCCCAACGATTAATCCCTTGCCGGGGATGGCACCATTGATCGGGTGAGCCCCAGTCATCTACCGCATCAGCCGCCGCGTGCTTTGGAGCAGTCCACGAAGCTGCAGAACGTCCTCTACGAGATTCGTGGGCCGGTACACGCGCATGCGGCACGGCTGGAGGCCGAGGGGCACCGCATCCTCAAGCTCAATATCGGTAACCCGGCGCCGTTCGGTTTCGAGGCGCCCGATGTGATCATGCGCGACATCATCGCCGCGCTGCCCTACGCGCAGGGCTACTCGGAGTCCAAGGGCATCCTGTCCGCCCGCCGCGCCATCGTGACCCGCTACGAGCTGGTCCCGGGGTTCCCGGAATTCGACGTCGACGATGTCTTCCTGGGCAACGGCGTCTCCGAGCTGATCACCATGACCATGCAGGCGCTGCTGAACAATGGGGACGAGGTGCTGATCCCGGCGCCCGACTATCCGCTGTGGACAGCCATGACCAGCCTGGCCGGCGGCACCCCGGTGCACTACCGGTGTGACGAGTCCAACGGCTGGCAGCCCGATATCGCCGATATCGAATCGAAGATCACCGACAAGACCAAAGCGCTGCTGGTGATCAACCCGAACAACCCGACCGGCGCGGTGTACTCCACGGAGGTGCTGCAGCAGCTGGTCGATATCGCGCGCAAGCATCAGCTGTTGCTGCTGGCCGACGAGATCTACGACAAGATCCTCTACGACGACGCCAAGCACATCTCGCTCGCCACGCTGGCGCCCGATCTGCTGTGCCTGACCTTCAATGGTCTGTCCAAGGCGTACCGGGTGGCGGGCTACCGGTCCGGCTGGGTCGTCATCACCGGTCCCAAGGATCACGCCGCCGGTTTCCTGGAGGGCCTCTCGCTGCTCGCCTCGACCCGCCTGTGCCCGAATGTGCCCGCGCAGCACGCCATTCAGGTGGCGCTCGGCGGGCATCAGAGCATCGAGGATCTGATCCTGCCCGGCGGGCGACTATTGGAACAGCGCGATGTGGCCTGGGAGAAGCTCAACATGATCCCCGGTGTCTCGTGTGTGAAGCCGAAGGGCGCGCTCTACGCCTTCCCCCGGCTGGATCCGAATGTGCATGAGATCCGCGATGATTCGAAGCTGATCCTGGATCTGCTGCTGCAGGAGAAGATCCTGATGGTGCAGGGCACGGGCTTCAACTGGCCTGAGCACGACCATCTGCGGATCGTCACGTTGCCGTGGGCGCGGGACCTCGCGGTGGCCATCGAGCGGTTCGGCAACTTCCTCGCCAGCTACCGGCAGTAGCCCCTGTTCTCGGGGGTGAAACAGACCACCCGTCTGGATAAACGCCACTTTTAAATACTCACTAGCGTAAAACTCGCAGTTTTGTGTACAGTGGCTCTCGGCACTTCAAGTGCCTGGTCGGGTTGTCTACCCCCCCTGGACAACCTGGCCCTCGGGTTCGGCCGCCTACCCCCCTGGGCGCCGGCCTGCGGGCGGCGGAGACATCCCCCTGCTCTCCGCCGCCCCCTCCCGAAAGCCTTTCGCGCAGTTCAGCGCACCTTCGCCGCGGCGTCCATCGCGAGTTTGAAAATCAAATCCTTTAAGCTCGCCTGGTGACGGAGCACCATCATCACCACCATGACCATTCCGAGCCGATCGCGATCGGCGCCACCGCGGCGCGGGTGGTCATCGGATTACTCACCGTCATCGGCATCGCTGTCGTCGTCGGCGCCTTCTTCCTCTGGCCGAGCAAGCAGCACATCGAAATTCCGCTGCCCATGCAGAACGCGGGCGGCGGCGCGGTGCAGACCGAAGCGGGCACCGTGGTGGCCCAGGACAAAGGCGCCTGCGGCAGCACGTCGATCGGCAAGGTGTTCGCCGACAAGCCCGAGGCGCCCCGCAACACCAGCTACCAATGCGACCGCAGCCTCATCACCATCGAATCCGGGCCGCACAAGGGCAGCAAGACGCTGCTCGAAATCGCGCCCGGGCCAGGACAACCCGAACTGAAGGCCGGAGACGAGATCCGGCTGGTGCGGCAGGCCGACCCGAACGGGACGCCGCTGTACTCGTTCGAGGACTACTCCCGCGGGCTGCCGCTGCTGCTGATCTTCCTGGTATTCGTGGTGGTGATCGTCGTAGTGGCGCGGTGGCGCGGGTTCCGGGCGCTGCTCGGGCTGGTGATCGCGTTCGCGGTACTGGTGGGGTTCATGCTGCCGGCGATTCTCGATGGGAAGCCCGCGATTCCGGTCGCGCTGGTCGCGGGAGCGGCGATCCTGTACGCGGTGCTCTATCTGGCGCACGGGATTTCGTTGCGGACCAGTTCGGCGCTGCTCGGGACGTTGGCCTCGATGCTGCTCGCGGCGGTGCTGTCCTGGGTGGCGATCGAGATCACACATCTGACGGGTCTATCCGAAGAGCAGAACACCAACGTGGCGACATACATCGGGCACGTCAGCATTACCGGACTGCTGCTGGCCGGGTTCATCATCGGCTCGCTCGGTGTGCTCAACGACGTCACCATCACCCAGGCCTCGGCGGCGTTCGAGCTGGCATCGCTGGATGAAGGAGCGTCGCGCCGTGAGGTTTTCGCCGCCGCGATGCGGGTCGGGCGGGATCACATCGCCAGTACCGTCTACACCCTGGTGCTCGCCTACGCCGGTGGGGCGTTGCCGCTGCTGCTGCTGTTCAGTGTGGCGGGGCGGTCGATCCGGGACGTGCTCACCGGCGACGCGGTCGCCATCGAGATCGCGCGGTCGTCGGTCGGCGGTATCGCCCTTGCGCTTTCGGTGCCCCTGACCACGGGTATCGCGGTGATGCTGGCCCGGCCGTTCGGGCACAAGCGGCCGCAGGCGCCGGTCGCTCCACGCCGCGCGCGGCACGCCCGGACCTGAGCCGCTACGAAAGCGCCCCTGCTGTCGGCTGACAGGAGGGGCGCTTTTGCTATCCCTGCGGCGGCGGGGCCGGGAAGAGTTCCGGCGGGATGGTCGGCACCACGATCGGCGGCAGGAACGGCACCGTAAAGGTATTCGGGCCCGGCGTCGGCGGCGGCGGCGTGGTGGTGGTGCGGCGTTGCGGCGGCGCGACCTTCGACTCGGTTTCGGTGGTGGTGGTCGCGGGGGCCACCGCGATCTGCGGCTCCAGTGTCGTGGTGCGCGGCACACTGGAGGTGGACGACGGAGTCGAGCCCTCGCTGCTGTTCGAATCCCGGGTCAGCACCTGCTGGCCGTAGCCGAGGCCGATGCCGATCGCGGCGACCACCACCAGCGCGCTGACCGTCAGCACGGCGCCGTTGAGCTCGCGTTTACGGCGCGGACGGCTCGCCAGCGCGTCGGGCAGGTCGTCGTAATTCTGCTTGCGGGCCTTGGGCGTTGGGGCCGCGCCCCAGTCCTGGCCCTGATCGTCGCTGCCCAGCCAGTCGTCGTCCGCGAGATCGTTCTTGCGCTTGCGCCTGCCCTTCTTCGGCTGGGCCGAGAGCCAGGCGGGCGACAGCTCGTCGTCGTCGAACGGCGCCGCGGCGGGCGCCGGCGCGGGCGCGACGGCGGGACGGGCGGCCGGACGGGCCAGCAGGGCGGCGCCGCGGGCGGTGACCGTCTCGGGGTTCTCCGGGACGACGACCGGCACGCCGATCCAATGCTCGAGCACCTTGGCGATCAACGGGATCCGGGCGCAGCCGCCGATGGCGAGGACCCCGTGCACCGGGCGCTCGGCGCGGGCGATCACATCGCGCGCCATCCTGGCCGACGACTCCACGGCCGTCACGATCAGCGCTTCGAAGTTCTCCTGGGCGAGCAGGACCAGGCCCTGTTCGCTGGGCAACGCGACCGCGGTGTTGGACGAAAGCTGTTCCTTGGCTTCGCGGCACAGCGCGTCCAGCGCCGCCAAGCCGGCCGGGTTCTGCGGATGCGCGATGCGGCCGGAAGCGATCTGCTGTTCGCGGATCAGCGAATCCAAGTAGTCGCCGCTGATTTCGCTGGTGCGCTCGGTGTAGCGGACCTCGCGGGTGTGGGTGTCGACGACGCTGACCGTCAGGCCGGAACTGCCGAGGTCGTAGACCACGAGAGAGTTGATGCCGCGGATTTCGCCTGCCGCCATGGCGTATTCGAGGGTGGCGAAGATCTCGGGGACCAACTCGTAGTCGGTGAGCTGCTGGCGCGCCATGGCCGCGCGGACCGACCGGGCTTGCTGCTCACCGCGATAGGCGATGGCGGTGGCGCGGATATCGGGCGCGGTTTCCAAGGTGACGCCGACCGCCTCGGCGGCCAGTTCTTCCCCGTGCTGATCGCGCACCGGAATCATGTGCAGGTCGAAGCCCTGGGGCTGGACGGGCGAATGGGGGTTCACGGCGTGCGGGCGCGCCAGACGAACTGCGCCGGCCCCCACCGAAACTCCCAGTACCGAACTCATCAGCTGCCCATCTTGTTTCACGCTTCCCGACCTGCGAGCCCGCGCCGCCGACGACGGAGACTGCACGGGACCTTACCGGCGATGATCGATCCCGCTCAAGCGCCCCGTGCCCGCGCTACGCTGCGCTACCTCCTCCGGGCGCTGAGCTCGCGGCGTGGGGTCGGTGCAACTCTACGGTGTGCCGAGACCCGCGTACACCCATCCGGCCGCTCTCCAAGTGGCACGATTGAGACAGTTCCGGCCGTCGATGATGGACCGCGCCCGCACCACCCGGTCCAGTTCCGCGGGGCGCAGCGCGGTGAATTCGTCCCACTCGGTAAGCACCAGAACCACATCGGCGCGATCGCAGGCCTCGGCTACCGAGGTGGCGTAATTCAGGGTGGGGAAGATGCGGCGCGAATTCTCCACGGCCTTCGGGTCGTACACCGTGACAACCGCGCCGTGCAGCTGGATCATGCCGGCCACGTTCAGGGCGGGGGAGTCGCGCACGTCATCGGATTCGGGTTTGAAGGCTGCGCCGAGCACCGCCACGTTCGCGCCGAGCAGCGAACCGCCGCAGGCGCGGGCGGCCATGTCGACCACCTTGGTGCGGCGGCGCATATTGATATTGTCGACCTCGCGCAGGAAGGCCACCGCGTGGTCGGCGCCGAGTTCGCCGGAGCGGGCCATGAACGCGCGGATGTCCTTGGGCAGGCAGCCGCCGCCGAAACCCAGGCCCGCGTTGAGGAATCGGCGGCCGATGCGGGCGTCGTAGCCCAGCGCGTCGGCCAGCATGGTGACGTCGGCGCCGGTGGCCTCGCAGACCTCCGAGACCGCGTTGATGAACGAGATCTTGGTCGCCAGAAAGGCATTGGCGGAGGCTTTGACCAATTCGGCGGTGGCCAGGTCGGTCAGCAGGAACGGGACCTCGTTCTCGATCAGCTCCGCGTAGGCCTCGCGCACGAGTTCTTCGACCCAGGCCGCGTTTTCGCGGTCCCGATCTACCCCGAGCACCAGTCGATCCGGGCGCAGCGTGTCCTGGACCGCGAATCCCTCCCGCAGGAACTCCGGGTTCCACGCCACCTCGACCGCGGTGGAGGTCAGCGCACGCGCCCGATTGCCCAGTGCGGCAGCGGTTCCCACCGGCACTGTCGATTTTCCGACGATCACCGAGGGGCGCTCCAGCAGCGGAGCGAGCGTATCCACCACGGCGTGCACGTATTTCAGGTCCGCGGCGTACTCGCCCTTCTTCTGTGGCGTACCGACGCCGAGGAAATGCACCGCCGCGTGCTCGGCCGCCTCCTCATAGGAGGTGGTGAACCGCAGCCGCCCCGCATCGAGGTTGCGCCGCAACACATCCTCTAGTCCGGGCTCGTAGAACGGCACCACCCCGTCGGACAGCTTCGCCACCTTGCCCGGGTCGACATCCACCCCGATCACGTCATGCCCGAGTTCGGCCATGCACGCCGCGTGCGTAGCCCCGAGGTACCCGGTTCCGAAGACTGTGCAACGCATGATCGATTGGTAATCCCCCACGATGGCCACGCCCCGACCTCGAAGCAAGGCTCGCGGCAACATCAGGTGTACAGGTGGTGCGTGGTGTTATGACCTGCGCTTATGTCGTCGATCTAGCATCGAGGGGGTGCGCCGGAAACGAACGACCTTGCTCTTGCTCGGCCTCGTCGTGACCCTCGCGACCGCGGTCACCGCGCTCTGGCCGGTCTACGTCAGCCCCCGCACCGGCCCGCCCGACCGCGCCGACGCCATCCTCGTCCTCGGCGGCGCGCACGACGGCCGCGAACAACTGGGCCTGCGCCTGGCCCGCGACGGCTACGCCCCCTGGGTCGTCTTCTCCGATCCCTACACCAACAGCCCCATGATCAACCGAATCTGCCACGGCGGCTACAGCTTCCGCGTCACCTGCTTCGATCCCGAACCGCGCACCACCCGCGGCGAGGGCCGCGAACTCGCCCGCCTGGCCCGCGCCCACAATTGGCACCGCGTCATCGTCGTCACCTTCACCCCGCACATCTCCCGCGCCCGCTACATCCTGGAGAAATGCTGGCCTGGTGAGCTCCTGTTCGCGGACCCGCAACCCGACCTGTCCGTAGCCCGCTGGGCCTACGACTACGTCTACCAATCCGCGGGCTACCTCAAAGCCTACTTCGAGGACTGCTGACCGTGCGCGCGCAGAACGCCTGGTCAACTGCGGGCGGGTGGCATCAGTTTGATTTCCGAGGTGAGCGGGCTTACATTGGCGGCTGGTGGGCCGGTACTGGCCTGCGATGATGCAGTGTGGCAAACCCTCTGGGAGGGCAGATGGAATACGACTGGTCAGCTGAAGATCTGGCCTTCCGGGATGAGGTTCGCAGCTTCCTCGAGGCGAAGCTGACGCCGGAGTTGCGGCGGGCCGGGCGGCTGGCGACGAGTGTGTACCCGGACCATGAAGCGAGCATGGAGTGGCAGCACATCCTGCACGCGAAAGGGTGGGCGGCGCCGGCGTGGCCGGTCGAGTTCGGTGGGCAGCCGTGGAGCTTGACGCAGCACTACATTTTCGGGCGCGAGCTGACGCTGGCCGGGGCGCCGCTGTTGTCGCCGATGGGCATCCGGATGGTGGCGCACGCGATCATCGCGTTCGGCACGGCGGAGCAGAAGGCGTACTTCCTGCCGCGCATCCTCACCGGGGAAGTGTTCTTCTGCCAGGGGTATTCCGAGCCGGAGTCGGGATCGGATCTCGCGTCGCTGAGCATGGCGGCCGTCGAAGACGGCGACGACCTGATCTGCACCGGCAGCAAGATCTGGACGACGCACGCGACCGAGGCGAACTGGATCTTTTGCCTGGTCCGCACTTCCCGCGGAGGTAAGAAGCAGCAGGGCATCACCTTCCTGCTCATCGATATGACCACGCCGGGAATCGAAATCCGGCCGCTGGTGATGACTTCCGGCGAGGAAGTGCAGAACCAGGTCTTCTTCGACAACGTGCGGGTGCCGAAAGCCAATGTGCTGGGGCGGATCGACGAGGGCTGGACGGTCGCGAAGTACCTGCTCATCCACGAGCGAGGCGGGGCCCTCTCGCCGTTCCTGCAGGTCATGGCCGAGGATGTCGCCGCCGCGGCCGCGGAACAGACCGGGCCCGACGGCAATCCGCTGATCGACGATCCGGCGTTCGCGCGGAAGCTGGCCGAGGCCAGGATTCGCACCGAGGTGCTCGAAATCCTGGAGTACCGCACGCTTTCGGCGATGGCGCAGGGCAAGAATCCCGGTCCGGCGTCCTCGATGCTCAAGGTGCTCGGCACCGAACTGAGCCAGCAGCTGACCGAGCTGAAGCTGGAGGCGGCGGGACCGCGCGGCCGGGTCTACCAGCCGCACGCCACCATGCCCGGCGGCCCGGTCACCGAATACGCCGCGCCCGCAGACGGTTACGTCAGCGGCGCGGAGTGGCAGGCGGTCGCGCCGCTGCACTACTTCAACGACCGCGCGGGCTCGATCTACGCGGGCAGCAACGAAATTCAGCGAAACATCCTCGCCAAAGCAGCATTGGGGCTCTGATGGACTTCTCACTCACCAAGGAGCAGGAACTTCTGCGCGACGCGCTCGCCGGATTCCTCAGCGCCCGTTACGACTTGGAACGCAGCCGCAGCGCCGTGAAGACCGGTGCGGGCTGGCAACCGGCCGTGTGGCGCGGATTCGCCGATGAGCTCGGCATTCTCGGCGCGACCCTGCCCGAGGACGTGGACGGCATGGGCGGCGGCCCGGTCGAATTGATGGTCATCGCCGAGGAACTCGGTCGCGCGCTGGTCGTCGAACCGTTCGTCGACACCGTGGTCATCGGGGCGGGACTGCTCCGCCGCTCCGGCGGCAAGCAGGCTGATTCCATACTGCGCCAGATAGTTTCGGGTGCGGCGCGCATCGCCTTCGCGGCCCTGGAGCCGACCTCGGGCCAGACCCTGCACGACGTCTCGGCCACGGCCCGCCGCGAGGGCGACGACTGGATTGTCGACGGCAGCAAGATCGTCGTGACCAGCGCGCCGTTGTCGACGCACCTGATCATCGCGGCCCGCACCTCCGGCGCCCGCCGCGACCAGGCCGGAATCTCGCTGTTCCACACTGAGTTCGACGCGGTCAATCCACCTGCGGGCGTCGAGGTGCATACCTACCGCACCATCGACGACCGCCTCGCCGCCGACCTCACGTTCACCGAGTTCCGGCTCCCGGCCGACGCGCTGCTCGGCGCCGAGGGCGCGGCCTGGGAAGTCATCGAACCCACGATGGACGAGGCGATCGCGGCGATCTGCGCCGAAGCGGTCGGCTGCATGAGCAAAGTCCTCACCGACACCGTCGAGTACACCAAGCAACGCCAGCAGTTCGGCGTCACCATCAGCACCTTTCAGGCCCTGCAGCACCGCATGGTCGACATGTACATGGAACTCGAACAAGCCATCGCCGCCACCTACCTGGCGGTCTACTCCCTCGACGGCAGCGCCCCATCCCGCGCCCGGTCCGTCTCGGCAGCCAAGGTCACCATCGCCCGCGCCGCCCGCTTCATCGGCCAGAACGCCGTCCAACTACACGGCGCCATGGGCATGACCGAAGAACTGGCCATCGGCCACTACTTCAAACGCCTCACCGCCATCGAATCCGAATTCGGCACCAGCGACACCCATTTGGCCCGCTACGCGGCCCTCACTCGTCCGTAGCTGGATCGGCCGCCATAGTGCTGGAACCATGGCGGCCACGATGAACTCCGCCTGCCCTAAAACTCCTGGCGACATCAGATGTACATCTGATACGTTTTATGCATGACTGTTACGGCGACGTGGACCGAGTTCCTACGCGATCCAAATGGCGTGATGGAGAAGATGGAGGAGGAGGGTGAGGTCATTCTCCTCCGCCGGTCGGCGCCATCGGTTCGGCTATCTGATGCCGCGGCGGACGAATCCTATGACGCGATTCTCGCCGTCCTGGCTCAGCTGATCACGCTTGCCTTGGACGATGGACTTATGGAGCGGTTGGTGGGCCGACTCTCGATTTCGTTCCCATGGGTCACGCTCCTTCCGGTGGAGGACCGCGAGACGTTCGTCCACGAGTTTCTCGCGGAAGCACGGGCGGGTATCGCGGTGGGGCGGATGGGAGCGGCATCCCGAATGCTGGAGGCGTGGAAGGAGACTGCCGCAGCGTATGCGGATCCGCGGATCTGTGTTGATGGCTCAGACTTGGAATATTTCGAGGACGACCCGACCGATCCAGACTCGGAGGATGTGGAGTGAGCAAGAACAGGGCTGTACCGCGGCCGCTCAAACGCTCGGAATTCGAGATCACCTTCGGTACCCGGACTGCCGAGAAGGGTTGGGTGGATTGCCTCGCCGCTGCCCGCAACGCGATTATCGATGCCTGGGATCAGCTGGCACGTGAGCCCGAGGCTGAATCCGGCAGGCTCTATCCGCTCAAAGGTAGCCTTCGGTACGGCACCCTGGGCGGTCGGACCTATCAGCGGTACCAGTACAAGTTCACCGATGGCGGCAGGCTTTGGTACTTCGTGAATCCAGCTCCCCGAGGGGGACGTAACGCCGGGCAGGTGCTGCTCGAGCGGTGTACGCCAGGGCATCCGAAAGACACTGAGTAGCACTGAAAATGACTCGGCCCGGATCCGTGGTGGATCCGGGCCGAGTTATTTGTCTGTTCAGTTCTTCCGGCCCGGGGCTTTCGCGCCCGACTTGAAGCCGAGGCCGCCGGGCTTGGCGGTCGGCGGGGCCACCGGGGTGGTGCCGTTGCCGTTGGCGGGCTGGTCCGCCTCGGCTGTCGGCTCCTCGGGGGCGGGGGCCGGTGCTTCCTCGCCGGGGGCCGGTTCAGCGGGGGTGGCCGCCGGGGTTGCTGCGCCCGGAGCCTTCGGGCCGGGGCGCTTGAAGCCGGACTTCATGGCCAGGCCCTTGGGGGCGACGGTCGGCTTGACCTCTTCGGACGGGGCCGAAACCGGTTCGGCGGCCGGGGTTTCCGCGGCGGCCGGTTCCGGAGCGGCGGCGGGTGCTTTTGCGCCCGGCGCCTTGGCCGCGCCCTTCATGGCGAGACCGCCGCCCGGGGCCTTCGCGCCGCCCTTCATGCCGAGACCCTTGACCGGCGGAGCCGCAGGGGGCTCAGTGGCCGGGGTTTCGGCGGCGGGGGCCGAATCATCCTTGGCGCCCGGGGCTTTCGCCGCGCCCTTCATGGCCAGGCCCTTGCCGGGGGCCTTGGCCGGCCCCTTCATGGCGAGACCCTTGACCGGGGCCGCGGGCTTCTCGTCGGCTGCCGGTTCGGTGGCCTTGGCGCCCGGGGCCTTGGCGGCGCCCTTCATGCCGAGACCGCCGCCGGGAGCTTTCGCGGGGCCCTTCATGGCCAGACCGCCGCCACCGGGAGCCTTGGCGGGGCCCTTCATGGCGAGTCCGCCACCGGCCGGAGCCTTGGTCGCGGCAGCCGGGGCTTCCGCTTTCTCGGCGACGGGTTCGGCTGCGGCAGGCTCGGGTTCGGCCTTGGCCTGCTTGGGCTCCTGGATGACGACCAGGTTCTCGCCGAGCTGCTTGGCGTCGACGCGGGTGATCGCGTCCAGCATCAGCTGGGAGACGTCCACGACCTCCACGCGGTCGGCGGCGTCCATGTCGTCCTGGCGGGCGGTAACGCCGTCGGAGAGCATGACGCGGCAGAACGGGCAGCCGGTCGCGATCTTGGTGCCGGCGCCGGGGGAGGAGTCGATGGTGGACAGCGCCTCGTCTACCCGGTCGATGTTGATGCGCTTGCCGAGCTGCTCTTCCATCCACATGCGCGCGCCACCGGCGCCACAGCACATGGAACGTTCGCCGTGCCGCGGCATTTCGATCAGCGTCGAACCCGAGGCTTCCATCAGCTCACGCGGTGCGTTGTAGACCTTGTTGTGCCGGCCCAGGTAGCAGGGGTCGTGGTAGGTGACGTTCTGGGTCACCGAGGCCACCGGCACCAGCTTCTTCTGCCGCACCAGGCGATTGAGCAGCTGGGTGTGGTGCACGACCTCGTAGGTGCCACCGATCTGCGGGTACTCGTTGTTGAGCGCGTTGAAGCAGTGCGCACAGGTGACGACGATCTTCTTCTTGCTCTGCTCGACGCCGTCGAAGACCTCGTTGATGGTCTCGATGTTCTGCTGCGCCAGCTGCTGGAACAGGAACTCGTTGCCCGCGCGGCGCGCCGAGTCGCCGGTGCAGGTCTCGCCCTGGCCGAGCACCATGAACTTGGTGCCCGCGGTGGCGAGCAGTTCGGCGACGGCCTTGGTGGTCTTCTTGGCGCGGTCCTCGTAGGCGCCGGCGCAACCGACCCAGAACAGGTACTCATAGCCGTCGAACGAGTCGGCGTCCTTCCCGTAAACCGGGATCTGGAAGTCCATCTCGTTGATCCAGTTGAGCCGGTCCTTGGCGTTCTGGCCCCACGGGTTGCCCTTGTTCTCCAGGTTCTTGAACAGACCCGCGAGCTCGGACGGGAACTCCGACTCGATCAGCACCTGGTAGCGGCGCATGTCGATGATGTGGTCGACGTGCTCGATATCGACCGGGCACTGCTCCACGCAAGCGCCACAGGTGGTGCACGACCACAGCACCTCGGGATCGATGATGCCGCTGACATCCTCGCCGCCGACGAGCGGACGCTCCGCCTCGGCCTTGGCGGCATCGGAAATGCGGGCCAGCGCAGCCTCGTTCGGCTTGCCCTCGGCGTCGACCAGGCCGATCTCGTCGCCGCCCGCATCCTTGCGGCCACCGGCCAGCAGGTACGGGGCCTTGGCGTAGCCGTGGTCACGCAGCGACATGATCAGCAGTTTCGGCGACAGCGGCTTACCGGTGTTCCAGGCGGGGCACTGCGACTGGCAGCGGCCACATTCGGTACACGTGGTGAAGTCGAGGATGCCCTTCCAGGAGAAGTCCTCGATCTTGCCGGCGCCCATGATGTCGTTGTCGGCGTCGACGTTCTCCATGTCCAGGAGCTTGCCGTTGGACATCATCGGCTTGACCGCGCCCAGGGCGACGCCGCCGTCGTCCTCGCGCTTGAAGTAGATGTTCGGGAAGGCCGAGAAGCGGTGCCAGGCCACGCCCCAGGTGATGTTGCGGCCGACCAGGAACAGGAACAGCGCGCCGGAGAGCAGCTTGATCAGCGCGAAGATCGACACCATGACCGGGCTGGCGGGCAGCAGCTTGGCGACCTGCTGGGTGAAGAAGTCCGACCAGGTGTGGGATCCGCCGTAGGTCGCGATCTTGCCGGCCTTCACGAAGACCATGCCCAGGCCCTCGACGAGGACGATGGATTCGATCACGTACGCGGGGCCGAACTTGGAACCGCTGAAGCGGGACAGCCGTTCCGGCACCCGAGGATGGTTCAGCTGGCGAATGACGATCAGCGTGATGATGCCGACTACCGTTCCGATGCCGAGGATCTCGTCCATCAGGTGGTAGATGCCCCAGTTGCCGATGATCGGCCAGTGGAAGTGCGGGTCGATCGCCTGCCCGTACGCCTCGAACCAGAGGATGAAGCCGGCGAGGAAGCCGATCATGACCAGCCAGTGCGCCCAGCCGACGGTGCGGAACTTGTTCATGCGCGTGTGCGCCAGGAACTCCACCATCATCTGCTTGAAGCGAGGCAGGAACGGCCGCCACCGATCCGGTGCGCTCTGGCCCAGCATGACCGTGCGAGCGATCTTCCGGACGCCGTCGATGAACGACGCCCAGCACAGGAGGGTGAGCGCCGCCCCAATCACGCCCAGCGTCACTGTCAGGGCATTCATGTCGCGACCTTTCTTTCGTGGCAACACGAGCTGTCGTGGTACTGCCGACCACAGTTGGCTCGTATCGTAACCGCCAGTAAGTTACCCACCGGTAACTTATGGGACTCATTGTACGATCGGCAGTTGCGAAGTGCCCCCTCTTGCTGGGGCTTGACCTGCAAATTGCCTGTGAGCAATTTCACCGGATCGGTACCCATCCCTCGTGAGTCCGGGCGAATCACCACCGTAACGGCGGCCTTCGCGCTACCTGCGGTAAGGCCAGGCTTAGTACTCAGCGTTGTACTGACTCGTAGCCGGAATGTGCTGATTACGTAATGGATCTCGCATCTTTGCTGCGATTCGATTACGCTCGGCTCGTTCTGTTTGCATCAGCCTGTCTTCACACTGCTCGGGGAGAATCCGCAAGGGCCCAACCGCCTTTCGGGTTGAAGAGCGATCTCGCGTGACGAAGGCCTGGCTCGCGGACGACTCTGATGAAGGATTGGAAACTGAATGAACTTCCGCAGAACCACGGCGGCTGCAGCGTTGGTCATCGGTGCGATGACCGTGGGTATGGGGACCACGCACGCTGACCCGGCCGCTCCGGCTCCCGCTGAGCTCAAGTACTCGGTGAAGCTGGTGGACAAGACCGTCGTCGCGAAGCTCCTAGGGGGAACGTTCGAGCTTTCGACGACGGAAGAGCCGGCCGCTGATCCGGCCGACAAGCCGAAGATCACCGAGATCGCCAACATCAAGGACGAAACCGGCGCGCTCGTGATGAGCCTGCCGATGAAGTTCGACGTCGCGGGCATCGAGATTCCGGTCAAGCCGGTCGTGAAGGAAGACGGCACGGTGCTCGAGCTGCTGACCGAGCGCCCGGCCAACCTGCCCGCCAACCAGGTGGCCAACACCGTCAACATTAAGTCGGTGGCCTCGCCGATCGAAGATCAGCGGGCCATGAACAACTTCTCCACCCAGTTCGGTTTGGCTACGGCAGTCGGTGGATTCGTCGGTACCGCCGTCGGTGTCGTTGTCGGCGGCATCATCGGGTGCATCCTCGGTCTGCCCCTCTTGGGAATCGGCTGCATTCCGGCCGCTGTCGCCGGTGCCGGTATCGGCGGCATCCTCGGCACGGTTGCCATCGGTGGCCCCGCACTGGCGATCGCTGGTATGGATCTGCTGGAGACCCTGCAGGCCGCGCCGGGCAACAGCAAGTGGAGCGACCAGAACATGAACGCGAACCAGCCGAAGTAGTAATTCGGACAAGCGTGATCCGAGTGGCCCGTTCCCCTTTGGGAGCGGGCCACTCGGCTTTTGCACGGAGGTCAGTCCGGTAGGTCGACGGTTCCGCTGAACGCCACCTTCCCCTTCGGCCGGCCCAACCGGCCGAAGGTCCGCTCGGCCATCTCGAACGTCCCGTCCTCCCGCATCAGGAGCACGGTGCTCGCGCGGGTCCCGTGCGCCAGGTGCGAGACGAACCGAGCCGAGGCCGCCCGCTCCAGGTCGCGGGGAATCCCGGTGTCGGGCAACTGATCATCGGGCGCCGCGGTCCGGTCGGCCAGCACCTCGAAATACCGGTCCACGGCGGCCGGCTCGGACTCCACCACTTTGCGCAGCCCGTCGACACCGTCGCGCACTTTCGGCCAGATCGGATCGGGTGCGATCAGCTCCGCGGCCGGGCCCGGTGCGGCGGAGGCGAGCGACGGGCCGTTGGAAAGTCCGTGGAAGCCGGGCGCCAATTCCCGCGGCTCCCCGGGCCTGCCGTTGGAATGCCACCAGAGCGTCGCGAGATCCGAGGCCACCACGTGGTACCCGTTGTAGTCGTCCGGTCCGGCAGCGACGTCGTGAAGGTACTTTCCGGGGCCGCGGAGATCTTGGTCGCCGCGTAGATAGTCCATGAGCAGTGACCCGCGGGAACGAGCGTCAGCGCGTTCACCTTTCGGGTTGCGCACATTCGTCACCCCCGCGAACCGCCCGGCGGCGGTGGCGAGCCCGAGCCAGGTGCCGATCCCGCCGCGCGCGCCCAGATCCCGGCCGGCCAGGACGCCGGGGACCTCCGGCCACCAGCGCATCGGTTCGGCGGGCCGGGTATAGAACTCGTCTCGATTGGCCGCGACGATCAACCGGTATTCCGGATGTACGCGCCAGCCGAGCAACACCAAACACATACCTTCAGCGTGCCTCGAGAAAGCGAAAAGGCCGACAGCTCACGGCTGTCGGCCTTTTCACAGGGCAGGTGTCAGTTGGTGTTGACGCGCAGGCCTGGGTTGTCGGAGAGCACCACGTTCAGCGGCTGCGCGAACAGCTGCGGCGCGTTCCCGGTGAGCAGGCCGAGGAACTCGGGGATCGCGCAGACCGGGTAGTCGGCGACCGAGGACGCGCTGGAGATGCCGAGCGCGCGGCGGCCGCTGACGATCGGGCCGCCGCTGTCGCCGGGGAGGGCGCAGATATTGGCCGAGAAGCTCTGGGTGAGCTCGCGATCGCCGACCTGCACGGTCTGGTCGACCGCATTGATCACGCCGCAGCTGAACCCGGTGCGCGAACCGGACTTGCAGACCGGGGCGCCGACCACCGGGTCAGCCACGCCGTCGACCACGATCGGGGCGCCGCCGGACTTGACGCCGCTGTTGTCGAAGCGTCCCTTCTGCTCGTCCTCGACCCGCAGGATGGAGTAGTCCTGGCTGCCGAGCACCGACTTCTGGAAGGCGCCGAGCTTGGTACCCAGCCGGTCACCGACCAGTTCGTGTACGGCGGTGGGCTGATCGAGGGCGGGGTTGCAGTGCCCGGCGGTGATGTTGACGGGCTTGCCGCCGAGGGTGCCGTTGAAGCCGAACGAGCAGCGCAGCGAGGTGCGCCCGGCGACCGAGGCGTAACCGTCGCCACCGGTGAGCGAGCCACGCTCGATCGCGCCCGCGATCGGGGCGGCCTCGGGCAGCTGCTCGGCGGCCACCGGCGGCGCCATCACCAGGACGCGGGACGGGTCGACGAAGCTCGGCATCGGCAGGCCGGGCTGGTCCACCCGCACCGCGATGCTGTTGTTGACGGTGTCGATCGCGACGCCACGGATCAGGGCGGCGACCGGCTCGGGCTGCTCGTCCAGCCAGCGCTGGAACGCGGACTTCTCACCGCGCAGCGCGGACTCGCTCTTGGCCACGGTGCGGACCTCGAAGCCGGCGTCCTGGGCGGCCTTGCGGGCCTCGTCCGCGCCGGGACCCTGGGTCAGCGCCACGACGGCCTGCCCGGTCTCGTTGAGCCACGAGCCGCCGTAGACCTCCGGGAACTGCCGCTGCGCGGTGGCCGCGAAGGACGCGAGCTCCTGGGACACATCGGACCGGCGCAGGTATTCCTCCGGCGAGATCTTCAGGTCACGGGCGATGGCGGTGATCAGCTCCACGGGCAGTGCGGGCGCCGGGGCCGGTTCCGGTTCGGCGTTCGCCACTGCCGCGGTAGGTGCGAACAGCAGAATCGCCGCCGAAGCGGCGATCGCGGATTTCGAACGGAACTTTCCCAGACGTGGCAGACGCATGCCGAAACTATATGGGGTCCCGTCCGGTATCACTACTCCAAAGATGCTGTTTCGCCGAACTATCGATCTGGGCGGGTTATCCGGCGTTCGGCCGGGTGCGCACCGTGATGCCGCTGCCGAGACCGCCACCTGCGGAGGCTTCGATATCGAACAGAATCGGCCGGATCGGAATGCCCAGCGTGGCGGTGCCGCCGTAGGGCGCGAGCGCGGTGTTCGCCTCGTTGCAGTTCGGTGCGTCGGCGGCGTTGGAGCCGCTGGTGATGCCGAGCGCCAGCGTGCCGGAGACGATCGCGCCGCCGCTGTCACCGCCCAGGGTGCAGGCCGAGCTGGCGAAGCCGCGCACGATCCGGCTCACGCCGTCGGCGGTGTAGAGCTGGGTCTCGACCCGGTCGGCGACCACGAAGCCACAGGTGAACGTGGAGGACTGGCCGGACTTGCAGATCGGGGCGCCGGTGATCGGCTCGGCGGTACCGGTGATGGTCAGGGTGGTGCCGTTGGCGCCGCGCACCGCGGGCTGATCCATGCCGGCGCGCACCGCGCGATCGGTCAGCTGGATCACCGCGTAGTCCAGGCCGCTGTCGCCGCCCACCTTGGCCGAGACGAAGGTGCCGAGCTCGGGGCTGTTCGGGATGTCCTTGACGTTCGGGTAGTAGACCGTGGCCCTCTCGTCGGCCTTGCCGAGGTTCGGATTGCAGTGGCCCGCACTGATATTGAGCGCGTTGCCGGCGGCGTCGGTGCTGTTGAAGCCGAACGAGCAGACGTCGACGCCCTCGAGCGAGGCATCGTCGAGCGCCTTCGGCGCGCTGATGTAGGTGTCGCCGCCCATCGGACGGCGCTCCACCGGACCACCGCCGCCGGGCGAGAGGATGACCTTCACGTTGGCGAGCAGGGTGGGCAGGTTCAGCGCGTGCCCCACGGTGGTGTTGGCGACGCTGAGCACCAGCTGGCTGTTCAAGAAGTCGATGGCCACCGAGTTGATCGCGTCGGACAGGCTCACCGGCAGCGTGGCGATCCACTGGTTCACCTGCGTCAGCGAGGTCTCCAGTTTGGCCGCGGAGACCGGCGCCAGACGGGTCTGGTAGCCGGCGGCCGCCGCGATCTTCGCGGCGTCCGGGGAGGTCACGGCCACAACGGGTTTGCCGTCCGGGCCGATCCAGGCGCCGGCGTAGGTCTCGGGCTGGGCGGCTCGGAAGTCGCGAGCGTAGGTGCTGAGCAGCTGGGCCTTCGCGGCACGCTCCAAATACTCCGCCGGGGAGATCTTCAGATCGCGCTCGATGGCCTGGGCGAGTTCTGCGGGCAAGCTTTCGACGGTCAACTGCGCGGGTGCCGACGGTTCCGCCGAGGCGGGCGTGGTGGCGAGGACGGGGGCGAGGAGAACGGTCGCGGCGATGCCGATCGAGGCTGCCTTGACCGCGGCGCGACGCGCCACCAACTTGCGCATGAAGTCCCTTCGTAGGCACAGGTGTGCCAGCTACATCCGTGCACCAGATCCGTTGGCGCGCAGTCTTCCCATCAGCGGATCACTTTAGGGCACAAACCGGGGTTGGTCGCTACTGAATCGACTGATTCAGTTCGGGACCGGTATCACGATCGTCGGTGGGGTCCAATCGTTTTCGGGTGGCTCCCAGGCCGGCGGGCTGCCGAAGCCGGGACGCGTGGTGGTCGTCCGGCGCGTGCTGGTCGGCGGTTCGGTGGTGGTGGGCTCGGCCGTGGTGGTCGGCGGTGGCGGCGTGGTCGTCGGTTCCGGCTCTTCGGTCGTGGTGATGGTGACCGGCGGTTCGGTGGTCGGCGGCGCGATGGGCTCCGGCGGCGGCGCGGTCGTCGGGGTGACGGTGGCCTGATCGGATTTGGCGTCGCGGACCGTCGGGACCTCGGTGGTGTCCGTGCCGCGGAACAGCACGGCGACGCCGATGCCGCCCAGCACCAGCCCGAGCAGCACCGCGGCGGCGATCAGCAGGGGAATGCGGTTGCGGCGCGCGGCGGGGGCGGGTGTTTCGGCCGGCTCGCCGGTGAGCACCTCGGTCGGCGTGGGGGTGACCACGGGCAGCGGACTCGCGGCGGGCAGGGCCGCGGAGTAGGCCTGCGCGGCCGACGCGGCCGCGGGCACCGTGGGGATGATGTCGGTGACCACGGTCGAGTTCTCGGCGTTGGTCGGGTCCGGCGGTGTGGCGCCGGCCGGGGTCGCGAGCACCGCGGCGAGCGCGGCGCGGGCGGCGTCGTAGGCGAAGGCCTTGTTCGGCTCGGCGGTGTCGACGGCGGGCAGATCCGCCTCGCTGACCAGCACCACCGACCGTAGGCCCAGGTAATCCAGGGCTTCGCGCAGTGCCTGGACGTCCTGCGTCAGCCAGTGCGCCGGATGGGTCGCGTAGAACTCGGCGGGGCCGCTGAGGTGTTCGGCGGTCAGGTTGATCAGGCAGAACAGCGCGGTCGCGACCAGGTCCTCGGCTCGGTAGGCCTCGCCGTCGTCGACCGGCAGGCCGTTCGGATCACCGACCGAGGCGATGAATCCGCTGATGGAATGCGAGTTCCCGGCCGGCGGCGGGCCACCGAGCACGGTGTCACCGTCCTCGGCCATGTGCAGGACCGACTCGCGGACGACATACTGCAGCTCGCCCGCGTCGGTGACGATCGCCGCCGTGCACTCGTCCTCGGCGATCCGCAGGCCCACCCCAGTGGCCATCCAATTTCCTCGCTTCGATCTAGATCGACCGCGCCGGAACTCACACGGGTAGCGAGCCCTGTTGGTGAGCTGCACACCCCATGGCGCGAAGCATCGACAATAACTCCGAGCGTGAGGTCGCACCGATCCGGCGTCGGATCCGGGCGACATGATGCTCCACCGTTTTCGCGGAAATGTATAGCCGTGCTCCGATCTCCCGGTAGGTGAGGCCGAGCAGCACCAGCTCGGCGACCTCGCGTTCGCGTTCGCTCAGCACCGCGTCGGCCTCGGCGGCCGGCGCGAGCTGGTCGCCCGCGGCGGGCGCGGGTGCGGGCGAATGCTGCTGCGGGCGCAGTTCGGCCCGGGCGGCGCGGGCGAGCTCACCGAGGGCGGCGGAGGTGACGGCATCGGCCGCGGCGGCCGTGGCGGACGCGGCGGCGAGCTGGGCGGCCTCGCGGGCCAGGCCGAAGCCGCGCAAGCCGGTGACCGCGGCTTCCACCCGGGTGGCCACGATCTGTTTGCGCAGCACCGAGATCCAGCTGCGGGCGGCCAGCGCGAGCGCGGCCGCGTGCCGGTCGCCCGCGGTGGCGGCGGTGTCGAGCGGGCGGGCCGCGGCGAGCAGCCGCTCCGGGTTGTGCGCCGCGATCGCCGCCTGCACGGCATACCAGTGGAAGATGTTGGCCCAGCCGGGCGGCTGCTGAACGCGGCGCAGCAGCGCCTGCGCGGCCTCGACGAGCGGGGCGACGCGGCGTTCCTCGTGCAGCAGCACGCCCGCGGTCCACAGTTCACCGATCGGCAGCATGGTGAGCAGGTCGGCGTCGACCGCGTCGAACAGCGGGCAGGCCGCCTGCCAGGCCCGGGTCAGGGCGGCGTGATCGCCGGCCCGGCGGGCCAAGCCGACCACGACGCCGTGGGCCAGCAGCCGGTCGCGGATGTCGAGTTGGTCCCAGTTCAAGGTGGCGGCGATCGCGGCTGCACCCTGTTCGTCGCCGTCGAGCAGGGCCGTCCAGGCCGAGAGCACCTGGAGTTGATGGCAGCGCAGGCCGCCCGCGGTGGCGCGCTGCAAGGCGTCGGCGGCGCGCTGTGGTGCGCCGGTGCTCAGGCAGAGCAGGGCCGCGATGGACACCGCGGTGCACGGCAGGAAGACGTCCGCGCCCGGGCCGCTGTCGGCGGCCTGCACGAGCGCGGAAACCGCTGCGGCGGTTCGGGTTTCGGTGTCGGATTCGGCGAGGGTGTCGGCCAGGGCGACGGCGATGAGCCGGGCCTGGGCGCTGGCCTCGGTCGGCGGCCACTGCGGCGCCGACTCCGCCAGTTTCGCCGCGGTCGCGGTGTTGCCCGCGAGGTAGTGCACGGTCGCGCCGACCGCCCAGTCCGCGCCGGTGCGGTCCGGGCCGAGCCAGGTGTAGAGCTGGGCGGCGCGGCCCACCAGGCCGCGGCGGGTCAGCACGGCCGCGCAGATCCGCACGGCATCGGCGAGATCGGTCCCGGTGATGCCGGATCGGGCGAGCATCGGCTCGGCCAGGCGCATCGCGGTCTCGCCGTCGCCGGTCTGCGCGGCGGCTTCGGCCCAGCGCAGCGCCATCTGATCAGGGTCGGCGCCGGCCGCCGCCGCGGCCGCGTAGTAGCGCACCGCCTCGCGGCCCGCGTGTTCGGCTGCGGTACAGAGGAATTCAGCCAGTTGCTGGTCGCGGACACCGGATTCGGCCAGCAGCAACGCGGTGTGGTCGCGTAGTAGTCCGGCTTCCAGCCGGGCGGTGAACAAGCGGCGCTGTACGGCGAGGTAGCGGTGATCGCCGAGCAGGGTGCGTAGCGGGGCGATGGCCGGGGCCAGCAGCAGATCGGCGTCGGTGACCAAGGCGGTGGCCCGGGCTCTATCGATGAGCGCCTGGGCGGCTGCGGGTTCCACGCCGAGTACCTCGGTGAGTTCGCTGGAGTCCAAGCCGGTGCCCGTGGTCGCGACGGCCAGTGTTTCCAGCAGATCCGGCGCCAGATCGTCGAGCAGGGTCCGCGCCCAATGGGTGACGGCCACCTCGACCGCGGGGATGCCGGCGTCGAGACGGGCCGAGCAGGCCGCGGCCAGCGCGGTGACCACGCCGCCCCGGATACCGCCGGTGTGCTGGTGAATGTGCTGGGCCACGTGCCGCGGCACCGTCATGCCGAGCTCCCGGGCGAACGGGCCGATGTCGGCGACGCCGAGCGGGCGCAGGTCGAGCACGCGGCCGCGGCGGGAGACCGCGTCGGTCAGCGCCCGCAGGTGTGGATCGTGTGGCCGCGGCTGCACCGCGATGACGATCGTGCAGCGACCGGATTCGATGATGTCGGACAGGGCTTGGAGATCATCCGGGGCCAGGGTGTGCGCGTTGTCGATCAGCAGCGCCGGGCGCGGACCGTCCGGATCGGACTCCGGGCATGGATGGCACACGGTGTCGCACAGCGGAATTCCCTGCTCGTGCAGCCGCGTGCGGATCGCCGCGAGCAAGGTGGATTTGCCGGTGCCGGAGCGGCCGCGGATGAGATGGACGACCGGAGCGTGGGTGTTGCGCCGGCCCGCGGTGGAATCCAGCTCCCGGAAGATGTCTCGCGCACACGGCATCGTGTCGAAGGCGATGTCAGGCACGAGGATCTCCGATCATGTTTGCCAGCACATAGCTTACCGGCGCTTGAACGACTCTGTCACCGGTTCCGCAGTGGCGCAACATATCCGGGCCGCGTAATGGCCTCGCTGTCGAGCAGTACCGGGCCCCGGTATCGCCGATGATCCCCCACATTGCGGCTGCGACCGAATTCGACGGTGCGCCAGTGCTGCCAAGCGTCACATGCTTTGTCATTGGTGAACCTCGTTCGAAACCGGATGCCCCGGCAATGCTGGTCTTGACAATCCGCTGCCGCGGAATTCAGGTCCGGAAAGACCCACCCGTTGTGTCGGTTGCTGGCAAACCGCCGTTACCGCGAAACGCCGATTCAATTGTCCCCGATGATTCGCCGCAGCGCCTCGCCAAAATGCGTAGGGGTGGGTGCGTATTCCGGATCGACCAGCTGTTCAGCCCGGACGCGGGTCAGAAGTGCCGGATAAACATTCCGACCGCCCGCCCTGTTTGCTCCGGGTTCATGTATTGGCCATGTTGGCGAAGATTGCCGACCAGACCGCATCGCCTGACTCGTCGACCCGGCGAAGGCCGGGATCCAGTCGCCAAGACTGCGGATAGTCGTCACCCGCTTGGATCCCGACCTTCGCGGGGACGGCGAGACACCGTCCGGGCAAAGGGAACTCAGGGTCAGAACAGGGGGTCGTGCCGGATGTTCTTGGTTTGGGTACCGGCCGCCATCAGGCGGAACTTGGTGGTCTGCACCATCGACGGTGAGCCGACGATCTGGACATCGCGGTCCGCCCACGGACCGAAGCTGGCGACCACCCGGCCGATCTGCCCGGTCATGCGCGGTTCGAGGCCGGGTAGGGGTGGCTCAAGCTCCCCGGAATCCAGGTGCCACCAGGGGTTTTCATCGTATTCGGCGACCGGGGTGACGGTGAGCCACTTGTTCGCGGTGGCGAGCTTGCTCAGCGTCTCCAGGTCGTAGAGATCGCAGGGATGGTGCCCGCCGACGAACAGGTGCACCTTCGGGTTGGTGCGGCGCTGGGCCATCTGCAAGAGCTGGGCGCGCAGCGGTGCGATGCCGGTACCGCAGCCGATCATCAACATCTTGCGTTTGGTGTTGCGCGGGATGCCGAGCCCGCCGAGGGGTGAGCCGAGCAGCCATTGGTCCCCGACGTTCGTCTGGTTGACCATGGCCGGGCTCACCCACCCGCCGAGCACGCCGCGGATGTGGAATTCGATCTCGCCGTTGGCATTCGCGGGGACCGACGGTGAGAGGTAGCGCCACATCCGCGGCCGCGCCGGGACCTGCACACTGATGTACTGCCCGGCGGCGTAGCGGATCGGCTGATCCAGCCGCAGCCGCACCACCGCCAGATTGCGCAGCACCATCCGCCGTTCCAGGACAGTGCCGGTCCATACCGCCGGGGTGGATTCCTTCGCGGCGGCGCCGATCATGGTGTCCGCGATCAGGGTCAGGCCCTCGTCCCAGGCCCGGTCCACCTCGTCGGTCCACATCTCGTTGCCGGCGAAGCGGCTCATCGCGGTCTTCAGCGAATGCGCCACCGCTTGGTAATGCTCGTTCTGCACGCCGTATTTGCGGTGGTCGCGGCCGAGCTGGGCCAGGAAGGGCAGGAGTTTGTTCGGTTCTTCGAGCCGATCCAGGGCGTAGGAGATAGCCCGGACCAGGCGGTCGCGCTGGGAATCCATTGCGGCGGGAAAGAAATCGCGAGTCTGGGGATACTCGGTGAACAAGATCGAATAAAAGGACCGGGCGAGTTTCTCGGGCCCGGCTTCCTCCGCAGCAACCGCCTTGAACGTGGTTCTGATCAAAGCGACAGTCCGCGAATCCATATGCGTCACAACCCCATTCCGTGCTCGAACACAGCCCGTGCCAGCGAGTGAAAGTAGTGCGGGTCACTCGTCAGCAGCCGATGATTGGAGTGTAGGGGAGGTTTGCCAGCTACGGAATCGTTCGTTTAAACATCACGCGTGTAATTCCACTAAAACGAGGGTACGCAATGTCAAAAGCCTTGGAAACCAACTGGTATTCAGTGTTTAGCGGCGAAATCGGCCAGTATTTCATCGAATTCGCAAGGCCCGTTTTGCATGATTCGCCCGAATCGGCCCACGGGAGCGATCATGTGGCAACAGCGCGTATATCGCCAGTTACCTTGTCCGGCAACCGATCCGCATCCGGCGACCTGGGCGGGCGAGGAATCCGTCGGATGATCCGGCAACCCTGGCTCGCCAGCTAACTTTCGTGGTCGCCAGCAAACCTGGCGTCCGGTCCGCTACCGTTCGCGGCAACAAAAACGGACCCCGGGATCCAGCCCGCCTTTCGGCGAACCGGGCCCCGAGGCCCCGCAATGTTGCTGGCCAGCTGCTAGCGCTGGTGTCGCGGCTTCCAGACCACCAGTGCCGTACTGCGTTGCGGCGGCGTGAAATCGGGCCGATAGCCCGCCCGCAGCCGCTCCAGCTCGGCGGCCAGCTCGCCCACCCGCTGCTGCAGTTCCTCGACCTGGTTGGTCAATTCGATGATCCGCTTGATTCCGGCCAGGTTGACGCCCTCGTCCTGGGACAGCCGCTGCACCTCGCGCAGCAGCTCGACATCCCGGGACGAGTAGCGCCGACCGCCGCCCGAAGTGCGTTGCGGCGTCACCAGACCCAGGCGGTCATACGTGCGCAGCGTCTGCGCGTGCATGCCCGCCAACTGGGCCGCCACCGAGATCACGAAGAACTCGGTACGCGACGTCGCCCCGGAACCCGAGCCCGGCGCTTTCTTCGGATCGTGGGACATTACGAACCTGCCCATCCTGCACGTGGATCGAAACCGCTGGTCTTCTCCGCCTCCTGATAGCGCTCGAGCGCCTCTTTGGCTTCGTCGTCCAGCTTCTGTGGCACCGCGACCTTGACGGTGACCAGCAGGTCACCGGCGCCGCCGGCGCGCTTGGGGACACCACGGCCCCGTACCCGCAGGATGCGCCCATCGGCGGTACCCGGCGGTACCTTCACGCCGACTCGACCCTCCAGCGTAGGCACGGAAACCGTTGTGCCCAGCACCAATTCACTGTAACTGACCGGCAGGACCAGGGTCAGGTCGTCGCCGTTGCGGCCGAAGACCTTGTCCTGGCTGACATGCACCGTCACGAACAGATCGCCCGAGGGCGCGCCGCGCAGGCCAGCCTCGCCCTGCCCGGCCAACCGGATCCGCTGCCCGTCACTGACGCCCGGCGGAATCCGGACGGTGATGGTGCGGGTGCGGTTCTGGATGCCGCTGCCGTGGCAGTCGACGCACGGGTCGTCGATGATCGAACCGGAACCCCGGCAGTCGTCACACGGCTCGCTGAAACCGAACGCGCCCTGGTTGCGGCTGATGACGCCGGTTCCGTTGCAGTTCGGGCAGACCCGGGGACTGGTCCCCGGTTTCGCGCCGCTGCCGTGACACGTGGTGCACGGCGACGGACTGGTCATGCGCAGCGGAACGGTGACGCCCTGGGCGGCCTCGCGGAAACCGAGGGTCGTCTCGGTCTCTACATCGGACCCACGCCGCGGGCGGCTGGTGGTGCGCTGGCTGCCCCGGTTGAACAGGCCACCGAACAGGTCACCGAGGCCACCGTCGGCGGTCGCACCGGCGCCGCCGAAGATGTCACCGATATTGAAGTCCTGCGAAAAGCCGCCTGTCGCACCGGGATTGAACCCGCCACGACCGTAGCCGCCACCCGCGAACAGCCTGCGGGTGTCGTCGTACTCCTTGCGCTTGGCCGGATCCGACAGCACGGCGTGCGCCTCGCTGACGGTCTTGAACTTCTCTTCGGCCTTGGTGTCCCCGGGGTTGGCGTCCGGGTGCAGGTCACGAGCCAGCTTGCGATAGGCCTTCTTGATCTCGTCCTGCGTGGCGTTGGAGGAGACGCCCAGCTCCTTGTAGAAGTCCTTTTCGATCCACTCCCGTTGGCTCACTGTGCATCTCCTCCTTTCGCACTAGTCGTTGTTCGCTTCGGCATCAGCATCCGATGCCTCTGTCTCTGCTACCGGCTCTGCGGCCTGGTCCACCGGATCGGTTACCCCGACGAGCGCGTGCCGAAGCACCCGGTCGCCGAAGCGGTAGCCCTTGCGCATGACGAGCCCGATCACCGGATCGTGGCCGGAACCCTCGTGCTGCACGGCCTCGTGCAAGGTCGGGTCGAAGGGCTCGCCCTCCGCGCCGAACTCCTCTAGGCCCTGCTTGTGCAGTGCGCCGGCGAGCTTGTCGGCGACCGCCTTGAGCGGGCCTTCCAAGTCGCCGTGCGCGCGGGCCCGGTCCAGATCGTCGAGCACGCCGAGCAGTTCGGTGACCACCGATGCCTTCGCGCCGTCGATCGCGGTCTTGCGGTCACGGTCGACGCGGCGCCGGTAGTTGGCGTACTCCGCGGTCAGCCGCTGCAGGTCGGCGGTGCGCTCGGCGAGTTCCACGCTGATGGGGTCGGCGAGTTCCTCGGAGGCTTCGGGCGCTTCGGCGCCGTTACCGGCCACGGCTTCCTCAGCCGCGACCGGTTCCCGCACCTCACCCGTTTCGGGGTCGATCTTCCGCTTGTCCACGAAGGTGACCGGCTCCTGCTCCGAGTTATCCGGTGTCACTTCTTCTCCGTGTCGATCGGGTCGTCCACGACCTCGGCGTCGACGACCTGGTCGTCATCGGCCTGGGACGAGGAACCGTTGCCCGAGGCGGCGGCGTCGGCGGCCTGCGATTCGTAGATCGCCTGGCCCAGCGCCTGCGACTCGGTCGCCAGCTTCTCCACCGCGGACTTCACAGCGGCGATGTCGGTGCCCTTCAGCGCCTCGTTCGCCTCGGCGATGGCCGCCTCGACCTTGGTCTTGACCTCGGCCGGGACCTTGTCCTCGTTGTCCTTGATGAACTTCTCGGTCTGGTGCACCAGACCCTCGGCCTGGTTGCGGGTCTCGGCCTCCTCGCGGCGGGCCTTGTCCTCGGCGGCGTGCGCCTCGGCGTCCTTGACCATCCGGTCGATCTCTTCCTTGGACAAGCCGGAGCCGTCCTGGATCTTGATCTTGTTTTCCTTGCCGGTGCCCTTGTCCTTCGCGGTCACGTGCACGATGCCGTTGGCGTCGATGTCGAAGGTGACCTCGATCTGCGGCACGCCACGCGGGGCGGGCGGCAGGCCGGTCAGCTCGAAGGAGCCGAGCAGCTTGTTGTGCGAGGCGATCTCACGCTCACCCTGGAACACCTGGATCTGCACCGACGGCTGATTGTCATCAGCGGTGGTGAAGGTCTCCGAGCGCTTGGTCGGGATGGTGGTGTTGCGCTCGATGAGCTTGGTCATCACGCCGCCCTTGGTCTCGATACCCAGCGACAGCGGGGTGACATCGAGCAGCAGGACGTCCTTGACCTCACCCTTGAGCACACCGGCCTGCAGCGCGGCGCCGACGGCGACGACCTCGTCCGGGTTCACGCCCTTGTTCGGCTCCCGGCCACCGGTCAGTTCCTTGACCAGCTCGGAGACGGCGGGCATACGGGTGGAGCCACCGACCAGGACCACGTGGTCGATATCGGCGACATTGATGCCGGCGTCCTTGATGACCTGCTGGAACGGCGCACGGGTGCGGTCGAGCAGATCGGAGGTGATCTTCTGGAACTCGGCCCGGGTCAGCTGCTCGTCGAGGAACAGCGGGTTCTTGTCCGCGTCCACGGTGATGTAGGGCAGGTTGATCGACGTGCTCTGCGAGGAGCTGAGCTCGATCTTCGCCTTCTCGGCAGCCTCACGCAGGCGCTGCAGCGCCATCTTGTCCTTGGTCAGGTCGATGCCGGCCGAGGCCTTGAACTTGTCGACCAGCCAGGTGACGACGCGCTCGTCCCAGTCGTCACCACCGAGGTGGTTGTCGCCGGAGGTGGCGCGAACCTCGACGACGCCCTCGCCGATTTCCAGCAGCGAGACGTCGAAGGTGCCGCCACCGAGGTCGAAGACCAGGATGGTCTGTTCCTTGTCGCCCTTGTCCAGGCCGTAGGCCAGCGCGGCCGCGGTCGGCTCGTTGACGATGCGGAGCACGTTCAGGCCCGCGATCTGGCCGGCTTCCTTGGTGGCCTGGCGCTGCGCGTCCTCGAAGTAGGCGGGGACGGTGATGACCGCGTCGGTGATCTCCTCACCGAGGTAGGCCTCGGCGTCGCGCTTCAGCTTCATCAGCGTGCGCGCGGAGATTTCCTGCGGCGTGTACTTCTTGCCGTCGATCTCGGTGGTCCAGTCGGTGCCGATGTGGCGCTTGACCGAGCGGATGGTGCGGTCGACGTTGGTGACCGCCTGGTTCTTGGCGGGCTGGCCGACCAGAACCTCACCGTTCTTCGCGAATGCGACGACGGACGGGGTGGTGCGCGATCCTTCAGAGTTCGCGACGACAACCGGTTCGCCGCCTTCGAGAACGGCGACGACCGAGTTCGTGGTCCCGAGGTCGATTCCGACCGCACGAGCCATGGTGGTTCCTCCTAGTTGACGTATTACTTGTGGGTGCCGGGCGCACATGTTGCGGCTCCAAGCACCTATTCGCGGAGCACGGTCCCAGCAACGCTGAGCGTGGTCCGCTCAATCCTGCCCTCGGCTGCGCCGGGAGTCAACTTAAACTTGAGTCGGACGCGCTCAACATCTAGTTCTGCTCAACCGGCTACCTGCGCGATCTATTCCGCAGACCCCGTCGGTCGCCATCAGCCATTCTCGTCAGCCGACCCACTCCCGGCCACGATGTAGCCGCTTCGTAATAAATGAGACCGAATGGTCCGGTTACTGCAGCCCCTCGAACTGGATGCGCTCCGGAGGGGTGCCGGTCTCCAGCAGGCGGCTGACGGTCGCGTGCACCATCGCGGGTGAACCGCAGACCAGCACCTGGTGCGAGTCGAAGGCGCCGTGCGTGCCGATGACCTCGGCCAGCGTGCCCTGCAACAGCTCCTCCGGCGCGAAGCCGATATCGACGCGGGAATGCTCGTACCAGTCGTCGGCCCAGCCCGGATCCTCCAGGCTGTCCACCACGGGAACGACTGTCAGCCAAGGCAATTCCTCGGCGAGCAGGGTCAGCATGTCCCCCGCGTACAGGTCGCGCGGGCTGTGACCGCCGAAGAACAGATAAGTCCGCGGCGGTTCCGGATGCCGGGCCAGCTCCAGGATCTGCGAGCGCATCGGCGCCAAACCGGTGCCACCCGCGATCATGACGATCTCGTCACCGGCCGGATCCACCTGAAACATGCCCGCGGGCGCGGCGATCCGCCATTCGTCACCGGGCTGGGTCTCGGTGACCAGGATGCTGCTGAGCCAGCCGCCCGGCACGGTGCGCACATGGAATTCCAGCTTGCCGTCCAGCGACGGCGGCAGCGCGGGCGACAACCGCCGCCGTACCTCCGGCTGCTGCGGCACCCGGACCTCCACCGACTGCCCCGCGGTAAACGGCACGAACTCGCCGATCAGGCGGATCACCGCCAGGTCATGACGCAACCGGTGATGCCCCACAACGGTCGCCCGCCACTCCGGGGGCGCGATGAGGCTGGGATCGATCTCCAAGGGGTGTCTCGCTTTACACGGGGTCTGAACTGATGATGTGTTCCGGGGTGCCGACCGAGATCAGGGCGCGACGGGTGTCGGCGATCATGCGCGCCGACCCGGCGATCTGGATCTGCCGGTCCTCCCACGCGCCGAAGCTCGCGATCACCGCACCGAGGTTGCCGGTCAGCCGGCGGTGCATGCCGTAGGGCTCCTCGGCGGGCGGATGGGGGAACCACCACGGGTTGGTCTTCTGCTCGCAGACCGGGACGATGGTGAGCCACGGGTTGCTCTGCGAGAGCTGCCACATGTTCTCCACGTCGTACAGGTCGCAGGGGTAGCGGCCGCCGATGAAGAAGTGCACGCGCGGATTCACCCCGCGCTGGCCCATCTCGATCAGCTGCGCGCGCAGCGGGGCGATGCCGGTGCCCGCGCCGATCAGCAGCACGTCGCGACCGCTCTCCCGGTCCACGTGCAGGCCGCCGAGCGGGGCCGCGATCTGCCAGCGGTCCCCGACCTTCGTCTCGTTGACGATGGCCGGGCTGACCCACCCGCCGCGGATCTTGCGGACGTGGAATTCGATCTCCCCGTACGGATTCGCCGGAATCGCGGGGGAGAGGTAGCGCCACATCTTCGGCCGCTGCGGCACCGTGACCGGCACGTACTGGCCGGCTTGATAGGGGATCGGGGTGTCGGACTGCAGCCGCACGATCGCCAGATCCTCCAGCACCCGCCGGTGCCCGACCACCGTCGCTTCCCAAAACGGTTGCGACTTATCGGAATTGGTACCGATGGCCATAGACGCCGAGATCAGGATGGTGACATCGCGCCAGCCTTCGTGCAGCTCGCGATTCCAGCCGGCGCCGTTGTAGGACCGGAACGCCTGCAGCAACGCGTGTCCCGCCGCGTCGTAGTGCGATGCCTCGACGCCGTATTTGCGGTGGTCGCGGGCGAGCTGCTCGAGAAACGTCTGTGCCCGCTCCCAGTCTTCGAGATGATCGAGCACGAACTGGATCGCGGTGCACACCCGCTTGGCCTGCATATCCATCGCGGGTGGGAACAGCTCTCGGAGCTGGGGGTTCTCGGCGAACAAAAAGCCGTAGAACGTGCTGATCAACCGCTCGGGTCCGTTCGGTGCGTCGGTCACCGATCGGAAGTTGGCGCGGACCAGCGCTGCTGAACGCGCATCCACGACGTGGAGCTTCCTTTCCCTCGTCTTGCCCAGGGACATACCCGTCGGCCGTGTTTCCACCAGTATCCAGGAAAAACCGGAGGTCGTCAGGGTATGGCCGCGTAGGACCGGGCCCAACCGTAATCTGTCGGCAAACCGGGCTGTCAGCGGGCCTGGAAGGGAAGTGAACGCTTGGGTCGATGGTCAGATGCTCAGGACTGTTTTTCCGCGTGCGCCGGGCTTGGCGATGACCGTGGCGGCCTGGGCCAGCGGCGCCGTGGACTCGATCGGGATCACTACGTCACCGTCGCTCACCCGCCGGAGTAGTCGCGCCAATTCCGGCGCCGCGCCGTTGGATTCGAAGTTGCCGCCCTTGATGCCGCGGTCCAGCAGCGCGGGCTGGTCCGCCGCCCCGATGGTGCTGAAGACGGTGCCGCCGTCGCGCACGAGGGCGGTCAGCTCGGCTAGCTCCCCGGGCGGGCTGACCAGATCGAACAGCACGTCGATGCCGTCGGGATACCGCTCCGTCATCTGCTCGGCCACCGAACCCTCGGTGTAGTCGATGGTCTCCGCTGCCCCGAGCCGGTTCATCTGATCGGCCGCCGCACCGCGCGCGGTCGCGATGACCTGCGCGCCCGCGAGATTGGACAGCTGCACCAGGAAGACGCCCACGCCCCCGGTAGCGCCCACGATCAGCACGGTCTCGTCCGGCTCGATCTTGGCGGCGTCCACCAGATCCTGGGCGGTGACGCCCGCGGTCGGGATGGCCGCGGCGGCCATGGTGGCGATGCCGTCGGGAATCCGGACCAGGGTGGCGTCCTCGGATAGGACCGAGTATTCGGCGAAGGAACCGTGTCCGGCTCGGTCGGCCAGGAACTTGCCGACCACTCGATCGCCGACCGCGAAGCGGGTCACCTCGGCGCCGGTCTCGACCACGGTGCCCGCCCCGTCTACGCCGAGGATCAGGGGAAAGTCCTGCGGTAGCTTTCCGTCGAGGATGCCCTCGGCGATTTTTCTGTCGAAGGGGTTGACGCCGGCGGCCTCGAGTTGCACGCGGACTGCTCGCGCACCCGGCTCGGGGACCGGCATATCGGTCAATTCAGGGGTTGCTCCGAACTCATTGATTACGACTGCGCGCATCGTTCCGCTCCTCGATTCGAGCTGAATATGACCCATCAACCAATAATCAGAACCGTCCTATGAATCCCTACACCACCGGCGCCGGGATTCATCGCATTCGACCCGGGTGCGGCGTAGCGTGGACGATTGGTGCTGGTCAGCAGCCCCTCCGGCAGGTAGCTGAAAATTTGCAAACTTGAGCGGAACAGACTCAACCTTTCCGGCGTTGGATGTGTGGAACCAACTCGACCAGTAGGAAGGTGACCGTGGACTCGTTCAATCCCACCACCAAGACCCAGGCGGCTCTGACCGCCGCTCTGCAAGCGGCCTCCGCCGCGGGCAACCCGGAGATTCGTCCGGCGCACTTGCTGGTGGCGTTGCTGGATCAAACCGACGGCATCGCCGCGCCCTTGCTCAAGGCCGTCGGAGTGGATCCGGCCGCGGTCCGGCGCGAGGCCCAGGACATCGTGGATCGGCTGCCGCGCGCGAGCGGCGCCACCACCACCCCGCAGCTCGGGCGCGAATGCCTGGCCGCCATCACCGCCGCCCAGCATTTGTCCAAGGAGATGGGCGACGAGTACGTCTCCACCGAGCACGTCATGGTCGGCCTGGCCAGCGGTGACTCCGATGTGACCATGCTGTTGAAAAAGTACGGAGCCACCGCCGATGCGCTGCGCGAGGCCTTCACCACCGTGCGCGGCAGCGCGAAGGTCACCACTCCCGATCCGGAAGGCAGCTACCAGGCGCTGGAGAAGTACTCCACCGATCTGACGGCACTGGCCCGTGAGGGCAAACTCGACCCGGTCATCGGGCGGGACTCCGAAATCCGCCGTGTCATCCAGGTTTTGAGCCGACGTACCAAGAACAACCCGGTGCTGATCGGTGAGCCCGGCGTCGGCAAGACCGCCATCGTCGAGGGCCTGGCCCAGCGCATCGTGGCCGGTGACGTCCCGGAGTCGTTGCGCGGCAAGAACGTCGTCTCGCTCGACCTGGGCGCCATGGTGGCCGGCGCCAAGTACCGCGGTGAATTCGAGGAGCGGCTCAAGGCCGTGCTCGAGGACATCAAGAACAGTGCGGGCCAGGTCATCACGTTCATCGACGAGCTACACACCATTGTCGGCGCGGGTGCCACCGGCGAATCCGCGATGGACGCGGGCAACATGATCAAGCCGATGCTGGCGCGTGGCGAGCTGCGCCTGGTCGGCGCCACCACGCTGGAGGAATACCGCAAGCACATCGAGAAGGACGCCGCCCTGGAGCGCCGCTTCCAGCAGGTGCTGGTCGGGGAGCCCTCGGTGGAGGACACCGTCGGCATCCTGCGCGGCATCAAGGAGCGCTACGAGGTGCACCACGGCGTGCGCATCACCGACTCCGCGCTGGTCGCCGCGGCCACCCTGTCGGATCGCTACATCACCGCGCGTTTCCTGCCGGACAAGGCGATCGACCTGGTCGACGAGGCCGCCTCCCGGCTGCGCATGGAAATCGATTCGCGCCCGGTCGAAATCGACGAGATCGAGCGCTCGGTGCGCCGCTTGGAGATCGAGGAGATGGCGCT
The DNA here is from genome assembly GCF_015355755.1 of Nocardia sp. XZ_19_385. Taxonomy (NCBI): domain Bacteria; kingdom Bacillati; phylum Actinomycetota; class Actinomycetes; order Mycobacteriales; family Nocardiaceae; genus Nocardia; species Nocardia sp. XZ_19_385. Next base: position 720,123 of record NZ_JACVEE010000002.1, on the reverse strand, counting down.
GAGCAAGGAGACCGACGAGGCCTCCAAGATCCGGTTGGAGAAACTGCGCTCCGAACTCGCCGACGGCAAGGAAAAACTGAACCAGCTGATGACCCGCTGGCAGAACGAGAAGGGCGCGCTGGACCAGGTCCGGATCCTCAAGGAAGAGCTGGAGTCGCTGCGCGGCGAATCCGAGCGCGCCGAGCGCGACGGCGATCTGGGCAAGGCCGCCGAACTGCGCTACGGCCGGATCCCGGAGCTGGAGAAGAAGCTCGCCGCGGCCGAAAAGGCGTCCGCCGCGGCCGGCGACGGCGAGATCATGCTGAAGGAGGAAGTCGGGCCGGACGATATCGCCGACGTGGTGTCGGCCTGGACCGGCGTCCCGACCGGTCGACTGCTCGAGGGCGAGACCCAGAAGCTGCTGCGGATGGAGGACGAGCTCGGCCGCCGCGTGGTCGGCCAGGCCGTAGCCGTGCAGGCCGTGTCGGACGCGGTGCGTCGCGCCCGGGCCGGTGTCGCCGACCCGAATCGCCCCACCGGCTCGTTCCTGTTCGTCGGACCGACCGGTGTCGGTAAGACCGAGCTGGCAAAGGCGTTGGCGGACTTCCTGTTCGACGACGAACGCGCCATGGTCCGGATCGACATGAGCGAGTACAGCGAGAAGCACGCGGTGGCCCGCCTGGTCGGCGCCCCGCCCGGATACGTCGGCTACGACCAGGGCGGCCAGCTCACCGAAGCCGTTCGGCGCCGGCCGTACTCGGTCATCCTGTTCGACGAGATCGAGAAGGCGCACCCGGACGTCTTCGACATCCTGCTGCAGGTGCTCGACGAGGGCCGCCTCACCGACGGCCAGGGCCGCACCGTCGATTTCCGCAACACCATCCTGATCCTGACCTCGAACCTCGGGGCGGGCGGCGATCCGGAGTTCGTGATGAACGCGGTGCGCTCGGCGTTCAAGCCGGAGTTCATCAACCGCCTCGACGACGTGGTGATGTTCCATCATCTGGACGAGGACCAGTTGCGCTCCATCGTCGACATCCAGCTGCAGCAGCTGCAGAAGCGGCTCTCGCAGCGCCGGTTGACGCTCGCGGTGAGCGAGGCGGCCCAGCTCTGGCTGGCCATGCGCGGCTACGACCCGGTCTACGGCGCGCGGCCGCTGCGCCGGCTGATCCAGCAGGCGATCGGCGACACCCTCGCCAAAGAACTGCTGGCCGGTGAGGTGCTGGACGGCGACACGGTCAAGGTCGATCTGGACCAGAACCGCGACACCTTGGTCGTCGGCAAGTGACGGCGGCCTGACGCCGTCATCCCGGCGAACGCCGGGATCCAGCAGCGACAGCGCGGTCCGACCTCACGGCCGGACCGTCCTCGCGCGCCTACCCTGGAGGTCATGACGAACCCGAAGGATCCTTGGGGGCAACGTCCGGAGGACGCACCGACCGAGCACCTCGGTCCGCCGGCGGCGCCACCCGAGTACGGCCAGGGACCGTCGGTCTACCCGTCGACCGAGCAGTACGGCGCGTGGACGCCGCCACCGCCGAACGCGACCCAGGAACTCCCGCGGGCCGAAAGCCAGTGGGGCGCCTACGAAAGCGGCGGCTACGGCAACCAATACCCGCATCCGACCGTGCAGGCGCAGCGCCCGGTCCCGCCCGGTGCGGTGCCGCCCGGCGCAATGCCGCCGAATGCGCCGCCGCCCGGTCCGCCGCAGCCGCCGAAACGCAACACCGGGCTCTGGATCGCCTTGGCGCTGGGTGTGATCGCGCTGATCGCGGTGGCCGGCGTGGTGGCGGGTGCGCTGCTGGGCGGGCGCGATTCCGGGTCGGGGACCAACGCGGCGAACACCACGGTCCCGCAGGTCTACACGGTGCCCACGCTGCCCCCGCAGTCCGGACAGAGCACGACCACCGGGATCCCCGGCGTGCCCGGGTTCGACAACCTCGGCGCGACCATGGGCACCATCAACGCGAACGCCGGCGGCACGCTCACCCTGGATTCCGCCTCGGGCGGCAGCGTCACCGTGCACACCAATGACATGACACAGGTGATTTCGCTGTCCGGCGCGAAGGTGTCGGACCTGCCCGTCGGTGACATAGTGATGGTGCAGGGTGACAAGAATCCGGACGGGTCCATCTTGGCCAAGTTCATCATCAGCACCGCGCTGCCCGGCGGCCCTCGGTGATACCGCCAGTGACTGCTCGCAGGTCGCTGGAAAGGGTCCTCGGCTCGGCGCGCCCGCAATGACGAACTCTGCCGGGCTGCGCCCATTAAGGTAGACGGCGATGACGGCATTGTGGTTCGGGTTGGCGGCGATCGCACTGATAGGTGCGATCGTGCTGCTGTATTTCGATCGGGTCCAGCGGCAGCGGACCGGTCACGCACGCCAGGTCTGGGCGAAAGCCCAGGGCTACACGTATGTGTCGGTAGAACCGGCGCTGCCTTCCACCTGGCGGCGCGGTGCGCTGGCCAAGCTCGGCTACCTGTCCGCCGTGGACGTGGTATCCGGAATTCGCAAGGGCGAGAAGTTCGTTCTGTTCGATCTGGAGGACGCGGCGACCTTGGTCGCGGTGCGCCGGCAGATCGGTTCCGATATCGATGTGGACATGCGCCTGAAGTCGGCGTCGCCGCCGAAGGATGCCGATCTGGAGCTGCTCGGCGCGATCGGTGATCGAGTGGTGTTCGCCACCAACCCCGAAATCGCCAGGCACGCCGTGGATCAGCGGATGGTCGCCTTCATCGAGACGCTGCCCGACACGGTGCAAATGCTGTGGTCCGAAGGCAATTGGACGCTGGGCATGCTGTCCATCGGCACCTCCGCCAAGGATTGGGAGACCGCGATCGACGCGGTGCTGCGGCTGTCCGGTCTGCTGCATGTGCTGCCGCCGGTCGCCGATCCGCGCACCAACCCCACCGGCCACGATCCGGGCCGCCCGCGGCCGCGCAAGAGCGAGGACGAGGATCCGGAGTTCGAGGCCCCGGCCGGTGCGACGCGCGTCCGTCCGCCGAGTGCGCCGGAACGCGAGGACGATCGGGATTTCGACGACCAGGATTTCGAAGAGCGGGCCTACGCCGACGACTTCGACGACGAACCGGAGCCCCGCACCCAGGAGCCTCCGCGCCGGCCCTCGCTGGCCGTGGTCCCCGATGCTCGTTCCCGGGCGCGCGAAGAGCGCGCCGACGAAGACGATGAACCCCGGCGCGACGAGGCGCCTCAGCCCGGCGGACCGTTTCACCCTGGCTTCCGTCCGTACCAGGGTCCGGTTCCGAAATAATTCCCTGATTGGAATGTGGTCGTGATGACCGAAAGTGCTGCTTCCGCGCGCCTGCCCGGCGCCACCCGTCCGGTCGCCCTGATCACCGGGCCCACCTCCGGCATCGGCCAGGGCTACGCCACCCGCCTGGCCTCGCTCGGCTGCGACCTGGTGCTGGTGGCCCGCGACATCGACCGGCTGACCGCGCTATCCGGGGAGCTGGAGCGCAAATTCGGCACTCGCTCGGAGGTGCTCGGCGCCGATCTGTCCGACGCGAAGGATCGCGCGCGGGTCGCGGCCCGGGCCGCCGAGGGCATCGAATTCCTGGTCAACAACGCCGGATTCGCGCACAAGGGCGAATTCTGGACCCTGCCCTACGAGCAATTACAGTCCCAGCTCGACGTCAACGTCACCGCGGTGCTGCAACTGACCCACGCCGCCCTGCCCGCCATGATCGCCGCGGCCAAGGGTTCCATCGTGAACGTGGCCAGCGTCGCGGGCCTGGTACCCGGACGGGGCTCGACCTATTCGGCCTCCAAGGCCTACGTCGTATCCTTCACCGAAGGCTTGGCGGGCGGCCTCGCCGGAACCGGTGTACGGATCCAGGCGCTCTGCCCCGGATTCGTGCGTACCGAGTTCCACGAGCGCGCCGGCATCGAGATGTCCTCGACGCCGAAAGCGATGTGGCTATCCGTCGAGCAAGTGGTCAACGGTTCTCTGGACGATCTGGAGAAAGACCGGGTGGTGTCGGTGCCCGGAGTGCAGTACAAGGTGCTCACCACGGCGGCTGGCATGATTCCGCGAGCCCTGCAGGTGCGCATGAGTCGCGGCCTGTTCAATTCACGCGGAAGGACATAACAAAAAATGAGCGAGGCAACCCTGCTTGATCGCGACAAGCTGGCCGCGCTGGTGCGCGAGCTGGCGGTCGTGCACGGCAAGGTCACGTTGTCCTCCGGCAAGGAGGCCGACTACTACGTCGACCTGCGCCGCGCCACCCTGCACCACGAAGCCGGCCCGCTGATCGGCCGGTTGCTGCGGGAACTGGTCGCGGACTGGGACTTCGACGCGGTGGGCGGCCTGACCATGGGCGCGGACCCGGTGGCGATGGCCGTCATGCACTCTGCGGGCCGTCCGATCGACGCCTTCGTGGTGCGCAAGGCCGCCAAGACCCACGGCATGCAGCGCCAGATCGAGGGCCCGGACATCGTGGGCAAACGCGTGCTGGTGGTCGAGGACACGACCACCACCGGCAACTCGCCCCTGACCGCAGTGCGCGCGCTGCGAGACGCGGGCGCTACCGTCGTCGGTGTGGCCACCGTTGTCGACCGGGAAACCGGCGCCGATCAGGTGATCGCGGCCGAGGGCCTGGAGTATCGATCTATCCTCGGTTTGAAAGACCTTGCCCTGGGTTAGCCTGGGCACGGTTTAAAGGGTTGTCCGGTGAAGGGTCGTGTGAGTCACCCATGGTGAGCATTGCTGTCAACAAAAATCGCGAGAACGTTGCGATGCTCGGAATCGGGGCCTACCGTCCGCAGCGCATCGTCAGTAATGACGAGGTGTGCGCGGTGCTCGATTCCACTCCAGAGTGGATCTTCGAGCGCACGGGTATCCGCAATCGCCGCTGGATCAGCGGCGACGAGACGCTGCGTTCGATGGCGGCCGCGGCCGGTGAGCGCGCGCTGAACAACACCGGTCTCGACCGGTCCAAGATCAGCGCGGTGATCCTGTGCACCTCGAGCTGGCTCAAGCTCACCCCGCACGGCGCTCCCGCCATCGCCCACGACCTGGGTATCAACGGTGTCCCCGCATTCGACCTGACCTCGGGTTGCGGCGGTTTCGGGTACGGCCTCGGCGTTGCGGCCGACCTGATCCGCGCGGGCTCCGCCGAATACGTGCTGGTGATCGGCGCGGAAACGATGACCGTCGGGCTCGATCCGACCGACCGCGGTACCGCCATGATCTTCGGTGACGGCGCGGGCGCGGTCGTCGTGGGCCCGAGCGAGGAGAACGGCATCTCCCCGACGGTGTGGGGCAGCGACGGCGAGCACGCCGAAGCGATCTCCCAGGACGTCGACTTCCTGGAGTACATGAACAAGGCGCAGGCCCTGCAGGGCACCGACCCCGAGCTCGAGGCGATCGGCCGGATGTCGCTGCGCATGCAGGGGCCGAGCGTATTCCGCTGGGCCGCGGTCACTTTGCCGCGCGCGCTGGCCTCGGCGCTGGAGATGTCCGGCGTCGCCAAGGAAGACATCGAGGTGTTCGTGCCGCACCAGGCCAATGCCCGCATCAACGAGTTGATGCGCAAGAACCTGGGCCTGGCCGACGACATCCCGATGGCCAACGACATCGAGAACACCGGCAACACCTCCGCCGCGTCCATTCCGCTGGCGATCGAGGAAATGCTGGTCAGCGGCAAGGCCAAGGGCGGGCAGACGGCCCTGCTGCTCGGATTCGGCGCGGGCCTGAGCTACGCGGGCCAGGTCGTCATCCTGCCGCCCGCCCCGGCCGAGCCGAGCTTCTGAGGTTTCCATGCGTGCATTTCGGGCCGGATTTCTCGCGGCCGCGGCGGTCACCGTCTATGGCGCGGTGACCGGCAGGGAAAAATTGCAGTGGGTCGCCAAGCCGCTGATGATGCCGTTGCTCGCCGCGGATGTGGCGACCTCCGGCGTGGATATCGAGGCCACCGATCGGAAGGTGCTGCTCGGGTCGCTGGCGGCGGCCACGGTCGGTGACATCCTGCTGATCGATCCCGACAACGATCGCCGCCTGATCGCGGGTGCGTCGTCGTTCGCGGTGATGCAGACCGGGTATTCGACGCTGTGGTTGCGCAAGGGTGCGCGGCCGTTGCCCGCTATCGCGCTGCCCCGGGTCGCGGCCTGGCTCGGTGCGAGTGTGCTGCTGCGGACCAAAGCGCCCAGTGTCGCAACGCCTTTGACCGCCTACGGTGCGACGCTCGGTACCGCTGCCGTGCTGGCCTCGGACCCTGGTTTGGCTCCCGACGCGAAAAACATTGCGGGCCTGAATATCCCCGGCGCGGACCCGCGCAGCCGCCTGGGGCTCGGCGCTTTACTGTTCACCGTGTCCGACGGCCTGATCGTGCTGCGCCGCCTGTTCGCGCGCAGTGCGCGATCCCGGCATGTCACCGAGGGCGTCATCCTGACGACCTACGCGGCCGCGCAGTATCTGCTGGCCGATCCGCGGGCCCACCAGGTCACAGTACGAGGATGATGCGGTCCCGGTTGGTGGGGTCGACCCGGATCGAGATGGTCTCGCCGACCGCCAGTTTCGGGCTGTCGGCGGGCATGAGGTCGAAAGTGATCGAGCCGGTGTAGGTTTCGGCCCCCGGGATGGTGAGTTCCAGTTCCAGCTGCGTCATTTCGCTGTGGTGGTCGGTGCGTTCGAGGGCGCGGCGGCCTTTGACCGTGGCCCAGCCTTCCAGGCCGTGCTGCCAGAGTTCGCGATCGGCGCGGGAGGGGCGGGTGGCCAGCAGCATGCCCAAGCCCAGGCAGGAGCCGAACAGGCCGACCATGGCCACGATCTGATAGGGCACGGTGCCGGGCGGGGCACGGTGGATGAGCCAGCCCAGCCACAGGCCGAGCAGGATCAGGTACCCGGCCGTGATGCCGAGTACCGTGCGAAGAATGCGCCCGTGATCCATGCTCTATCCTTTTCCAGCGCCTGCGGCACTGGGGGGTTCGCGGCCCCTATTGTCTCGCATCCGAGCAGCCGAGACTCGCACCTTCGGCGCATGCGCTTCGGCTACTCGGATGCGAGACGGGCCGCGAACGGTCGCTCGTAAGACTCGCTCCGTGCGGAGCAAGTCGGTGCGACCCTGACGCCGAGCGCTGTCAGCCCTTCAGGCGCAGCACGGCGAGCACTCGCCGGTGATGGGTATCCGACACGGGCAGATCGAGTTTCACGAAGATGTTGCCGATGTGCTTCTCCACCGCCCGTTCGGTGACGGTGAGCGACTCGGCGATGGCGTTGTTGGACAGGCCCTGGGCCATGAGTTCGAGGACTTCGCGTTCCCGCGGGGTGAGCCGGGCCAGCGAATCCTGTTGCCGGGAGGCGCCCATCAGCTGACTCACCACTTCCGGATCCAGGGCGGTGCCGCCGGTGGCGACCCGCTGCAGGGCATCGACGAACTCGCGCACGTCGGCCACCCGGTCCTTGAGCAGGTAGCCGACACCGCTCGCGCCGCCCGCGAGAAGTTCGGTGGCATAGCGGGTTTCGATCCACTGCGAGAACACCAGTACCCCGGTCATCGGGTACTTGCGGCGCAGTTCGATGGCGGCGAGCAGGCCCTCGTCGGTGAAGGACGGCGGCATCCGCACGTCGACCACGGCAACGTCCGGATTGTGCTGTCCGACAACATCGCTCAGCGTGGACGCGTCGCCCACCATGGCGACCACTTCGTGCCCGCGTTCGGCGAGCAGACCGGCCAGGCCGTCGCGCAGGATCGCGCTGTCCTCGGCGATGACAATGCGTAAGGGGGTAGTCATTACGGGCCTACCTTCGGTAGCAGCAGCGTCACCACGGTCGGGCCGCCGGTCGGGCTGTCCACGGTCAGCGTTCCGTCGACCGCGCGCGACCGCGCCGCCAAGCCGGAAAGTCCGCTGCCACCAGCTGTTTCCGTGTCACCCGGGGGCAGCACACCGCCGATTCCGTTGTCGCGCACCGTGATCGCGATGGTGCGCGCGTCATGCGGGACCACCGATACCCAGGCCCGATCCGCGTGCGCGTGCTTCACCACATTGGTGAGCAGTTCGGCGACCGAGAAGTAGGCGATGGCCTCGATGGCCGGGCTGGGGCGCTGTGGCAGCGTCACCCGCAGGTCCACCGGCACGGCGCAGCGTGAGGTCAGTGTTTCCAGAGCCGGTTCCAGGCCCAATTCCAGTGCGGGCGGGTGGATTCCGCGCACCAGCTCGCGCAGTTCAGTGAGTGCTTCCTTGGAGCTGGCGTGCGCGTTGGCAATGAGATCGCGCGGATCCGCGCCGGCGTCCAGGCGTTCCTCGGCGCGGCCCAGCGCCATGGCGATAGTGACCAGCCGGGCCTGGGCGCCGTCGTGCAGGTCACGCTCCACTCGGCGCAGCGTCGCGGCCGCGTCGTCCACCGCGGCCCGGCGGCTCGCCCGTAACCCCACCAGCTGCTTGTCGCGGACGGTGGCCGAGAGCAAGGCGATCGTCAGCGCCCGATGCACCAGGCAGATGCCGCGCAGCAGCCACGGCAGCGCGAAACACAGCAGCACGCCGATCGCACCGACACCCAGCACCCGGGGCCAGGTATCGATGTAGAACGAACCGAACTGCATCATCGAATTGCGCGGGACGCCGTTCTCGTCGGCGTTGACCGGCCGGAACACGCCCCAGATGATCGGGGAGATCGCGACGAACACGACCATCGCCGCGACCACCAGCGCGAGGTAGCCGATCACGATGCCCAGCGGAACCTGGATCACCAGGAACACCAGCGCCCGCCAGCTCGGCCGATCGGTGAACGCGCTCTTCAGGAAGCCGAAGACGCCGGGTTGCGGCGCGAACGGCGGCGGCGATTCGACGGGGGTGTCGAGCAGGGTCTCGGCCAGCCCCCGGTAGATCCAAGCCCAGGGGCGGCCGCCCAGGAGCACAAGCGCCAGGAGCGGAATACCGATGATCGTCAGCGAGACGAACAGACCGCCGCCGAGGCCCACGAACAGATAGGTGACGACCACCAGCCCGAGCACGAAAACCGCCAGCAGATAGGCGAATTCCTTCCAGGTCCGCGCCTGGATCGGTGCGCTCAGCACGGTGCGCCACAGCGGCGGCGCGGACGGCTGCGGGTCCAGCACGACGGTGGGTTCGGCCTGTGTCTCGGTCATGTATTCCATGCTTGTCGGTGTGGCAACGGCTTTCGAGGGAGCTGTCCGCCGAAACCATGGTGGTGCCAGCTACACCTCGTACGATCGATGGGGTGAACGCGTATCCGGAGCCGTACTACGGTTACCCACCTTATGTCCGGCCGCCGGATCATCCGCAGGCCACCACAGCCATGGCGCTCGGCATCGTCGCCCTGCTCAGCTACGTCGCGTGCCCGCTGCTGGTGGTGCTCGGCCCGGTCGCGTGGGTGATGGGTAAGCGGGCGATGGACGAAATCGATGCGTCCGGGGGCGCGCTCGGAGGCCGGGGTAATGCCCAGGCCGGCTATGTCTGCGGCATCATCGCCACTGTCCTGCTCAGCCTCGCCGTGGCGTTCTTCCTCACCATGTTCATCGCAGTCGGCATATCCCTGTGATGTCGCAGACCCACCGAAGCGGAACGCTGACGGCTAACATCTCCTCATGAGTTTTCCGCCGTCGATGGACAAGTCCGACCAGCCGGACCAGCCCTATGGGCAACAGCCGTACGGCCAGCAGCCGTACGGCCAATCCGATCCGCACGCGCAGCAACCACAGCAGCCGTACGGACAACAGTCCGACCCCTACGCCCAGCAGCAGCCTTACGGTCAGCAGCCCTATGGCCAGCAGCCTTACGGGCAGCAGCCATACGGTCAGCAGCCCTACGGCGCCGCGCCGTACGGCAGCCCCTACGGTCAGCAGGAGCATCCGCAGGCGACCCTGGTGCTGATCCTGGGCATCCTCGGCGTCACCCTGTGCGGGCTCTGCGCGCCGTTCGCCTGGATCATGGGCAAGAAAGCCGTGGACGAGATCGACGCCTCCGGCGGCGCCATAGGTGGCCGCGGCAAGGCGCAGGCCGGTTTCATCCTGGGCATCGTCGGCTCCGCGCTGATCGCCCTGGGCATCCTGTTCTTCATCTTCGCGATCGTCCTGGGCGTCTTCAGCGCCAGCTCCGGCTACTGACGTCGCAGCGCTGGAATTAGCATCGTCGGAGTGACTCACCCGCAGCCCGACACCGCCGAGCAGATCCCCGGACCCACCGAATGGGGCGAGCATCCGCACGGTGTCGGGCCGTGGTCCGACGAATTCGGCACTCCGCCGCCGGACGACTCGCGTCTGGACCCGGAACTGCTCGCGCACGGCGACCGCCGCAACGTCGTCGACGCCTACCGCTACTGGACTCGCGAGGCCATCGTCGCCGACATCGACCGGCGCCGGCACCCGTTCCACGTCGCCATCGAGAATTTCGGGCACGACGCCAATATCGGCACCGTGGTCCGCACCGCCAACGCGTTCGCCGCGGCCGCGGTGCACATCGTCGGCCGCCGCCGCTGGAATCGCCGCGGCGCGATGGTGACCGACCGCTATCAGCATCTCGAACATCACACCGACTTGGCCGAACTGCTCGACTACGCCACACGGCACGGGCTGACCGTCGTAGCTGTGGACAATGTGCCGGGCGCGGTGCCGCTGGAAACCGCCGACCTGCCGCGCGACTGCCTGCTGCTGTTCGGGCAGGAGGGCCCCGGCGTCACCGAGCACGCCAAGGACGCGGCCGCGATGACCGTCTCGATCGCCCAGTTCGGATCCACCCGCAGTATCAACGCCGGTGTCGCGGCGGGTATCGCCATGCACGCCTGGGTCCGGCAGCACGCCGATTTGTCCACCTCCTGGTAGCGGCTCCGATAACAAATAGGCCACGTAATGTGCTTGCGAGCTGGCACCATTGAGAGATGACATCGCGAAGCCCGAATACCGGGCAGGACGCTGCATCGACGCCCGAACTGTGGTCGGAGCGTGCCGATATGGCGGAATCCGCGATCATCTCCCGCCATCTGCGGGCCCTCTGGGCTTTCCCGGGCACCGAACTCGGCGTCGTCGGCTGGCCCGCGACCAAGCGGGAACGCACCTTCGGTTACTGGCATTACTGGTGGCAGGCGCATCTGATCGACTGCGCGGTCGACGCCGCCAACCGGGTGCCGACGCCGGCCCGCCGCAAACGCATCAGCGAGCTGGTGCGCTCGCATCGGGTTCGCAACATCACCGGCTGGACCAACAAGTACTACGACGACATGGCTTGGCTGGCCATCGCCCTGGAACGCGCCGAACGCACCCAGGGCATGACCGAGGTGCGCGGCGCACTGATCGCGCTGGAGAACAAGCTCTACGACTCGTGGAATCCGGCGGTGGGCGGCGGTATTCCGTGGCGGATCGGGTCGGATTTCTACAACGCCCCCGCGAACGGGCCCGCGGGGATCGCGCTGTGCCGGCTCGGCCGGTACGGGCGCGCCCAGGAGATCTCGGACTGGCTGGAGGAGAACCTGCGGGACGCGGACTCCGGTCTGATCCTGGATGGCATCCATCTCCCGTCGGGGGTGATCGAACGCCCGACCTTCAGCTACTGCCAGGGCGTGGTGCTGGGTCTGGAGGCCGAGCTCGCGGTGCACACCGGCGAGGCACGGCACGTCGAGCGCGCGCATCGGCTGCTGCACGCTGTCGACGCGCGGATGACCACCGGCGGCGTGATCCACGGCGGCGGTGGCGGCGACGGTGGCTTGTTCAACGGGATCCTGGCCCGGTATCTGGCGGTGGTCGCGCTGATGCTGCCCGGTGACGCCCGCGAACAGGTCGAGGACCGGCAGCTCGCGGCCACCATCGTCCGGAAATCCGCCGCGGCGGCGTGGGCGAATCGCCTCGAGGTCGAGGGCGAGCCGCTGTTCGGGGCCGATTGGTGCAAACCCGCCCGGGTCCCGGGCGGGAGTTCCGGTGCGGGTCTGTTCACCACCGGTGGTTCGGTGACCGCCTCGGAGATTCCCGAACGCGACCTATCGGTGCAGCTGTCGGGCTGGCTGCTGATGGAAGCGGCCTACCAGGTCACCGCGGCCGGACTTTAGCGTTCCGCGGGGGCGGTTTCGACGTCGAAATCCTCGGCGGGCTTGGCCATTTCCTGCCGGTAGTGCCGGATCCCGAGTGCGGTGCCGATGATCAGCCCGATCACCAGGGTGCCGATCACCACGGGCATCAGCCACGGCACCCGCTGCAGCCAGCCGCCCGCGTAGTAGCCGATCAGCAGCAGGACCGGCGCCCAGATGATCGCGCCGATGGTGCTGGCCACGGTGTATTTCCGGTGATCCATTCCGGCCGCACCCGCGACCATCGGGCACAGCGTGCGCACCCACGGGATCCAGCGCGAGACCAGCACCGCGAGAAAACCGTGGCGCTGCAACAAGTCCGAGACCCGCGCCAGGTTCCGGGTGTTGATGTAGCGGCCGTTCTTCCGGGCCACCAGATGGTGGCCCGTGCGCTGGCCGATGACGTACCCGACCTGGTTACCGGCGATCGCGGCGATCATCGCGCCCACCGAGAGCGCCCACACCTGGGGTTCGCCGGTGGCGTGCGCGGACATGACGATGCCCGCCGTGATGAGCATCGAGTCGCCGGGCAGGAACAGCCCGACGATCAGTGCGCATTCCAGGAAGACGAAGGTGAGGACCACCGTCCAGACGAGCGTGGGGCCCGCCGACAGGAGCGGATCGAAGGAGCCCACCGCGAGGGGCTCGACCGCAAGAAGTGAAGGCGCCGTAGCCACCGGCTCAGCGGGTCGATTCGTTTGTCGTGCCGGTGAGCTCGGCGTCGAGGATGTCCTTGGCCGGGGTGTTGCCCCGGTTACGCAGCTTGTTCACGACGGCCATGATGCCGGGCAGGATCGAGACGAACACGATCAGCAGGAAGATCGCCTCGATGTGATCGCGGACGAACGCCACGTTGCCGAGGAAGTAGCCGATGATGGTGACGCCGCCGCCCCACAGGATCGCGCCCACGATGTCGAAGGCGACGAACTTGCGGTAGGTCATCTGCGAGACGCCCGCGAGCACCGGCATGAAGGTGCGCACGATCGGGACGAACCGGGCCAGGATGATCGTCTTCGGGCCGTGCTTCTCGAAGAAGTCGTGGGTATCGGTGATGTAGTGCTTCTTGAAGAAGCGGGTGTCTTCCTTGTGGAAGATCTTCGGGCCGATACCGCGGCCGATCCAGTATCCGCACTGGTCACCGAGGAAGGCGACCAGGATGGTCGCGGGCAGCAGCACCCAGATCGACACCGGGGGATTGGGCTGTGCGGAGAGCATGCCGCCGGTGAACAGCAGGGAGTCGCCGGGCAGGATCGGGAACAGCAGACCGGTCTCGATGAAGACGATGATCAGGATCGCGGGCAGTACCGCGTTCGCCAGCCAGGTCTCGGTGAGCAGAGTCATCGGGTCGAGGATGTTGCTCCACACCGACTTATCGGTCGCTGCCAGTAGATCGGTCGCTGCCAGCAGATTCACGCGGCCTCCTGTTCGGGGTCGGCCGGCGCGCGTCACGTTTCACCGTTCGAGTGCCGCCAGCCCGATTACCCGGCCCACAGTACCGGGTATCGCCCCCTGGCTTAGGGTGTGCCTGACAGAATTGTCTTTTGCCGCACAATACGGAGGTTGTCACTGTGCCCATCGCGACTCCGGAGGTCTACGCCGAGATGCTCGGTCGGGCCAAAGCGAACTCCTTTGCCTTCCCGGCCATCAACTGCACCTCGTCGGAGACGATCAACGCGGCCATCAAGGGCTTCGCGGATGCCGGCAGCGACGGCATCATCCAGTTCTCCACCGGTGGCGCGGAATTCGGCTCCGGCCTGGGTGTGAAGGACATGGTCACCGGTTCGGTGGCGCTGGCCGAGTTCGCGCACGTCATCGCCGCCAAGTACGACGTGACGATCGCGCTGCACACCGACCACTGCCCCAAGGACAAGCTGGACGGCTTTGTGCGCCCGCTGATCGCGATCTCCCAGGAGCGCGTCAACGCCGGCCTGAACCCGCTGTTCCAGTCGCATATGTGGGACGGCTCCGCGATCCCGATCGACGAGAACCTGGAGATCGCCAAGGAGCTGCTGAAGGCCACGCACGCGGCCAACATCATCCTCGAGGTCGAGATCGGCGTCGTCGGCGGCGAAGAGGACGGCGTCGAGGCCGAGATCAACGACAAGCTCTACACCTCGCCCGAGGATTTCCAGAAGACGATCGACGCGCTGGGCCACGGCGAGAACGGCAAGTACCTGCTGGCCGCCACCTTCGGCAACGTGCACGGCGTCTACAAGCCGGGCAACGTGAAGCTGCGCCCCGAGGTGCTGGCCGAGGGTCAGCGCGTGGCCGCCGCCAAGCTCGGCCTGGGTAGCGACGCACAGCCGTTCGATTTCGTCTTCCACGGCGGCTCGGGCTCGCTGAAGTCCGAGATCGAGGATGCGCTGCGGTTCGGTGTGGTGAAGATGAACGTCGACACCGATACCCAATACGCCTTCACCCGTCCGGTGGTCGGCCACATGTTCGGCAACTACGACGGTGTGCTGAAGATCGACGGCGAGGTCGGCAACAAGAAGGTCTACGATCCGCGCTCCTACCTGAAGAAGGCGGAAGCGGCCATGGCGGCGCGTGTCGTCGAGGCGTGCAATGATCTGAAGTCTGCGGGACGGTCGATCAGCGCCTGATCCTTTGCCTCACGGGGGCAAGGGATTCAGCTGGCTCTTTCGAGCGACCTGCAAGCAGTCGCAAGCGGTCCGGTGAGGGAGCAATAGGAAGTTCATGAGTTTGGATGTGCGCGTGCTCGGGCCCGTCCGGTTGTTCGTCGGTGGTGAACCGGTGGCGGTCGGCGGGCCCAAGCCGCGCGCGTTGCTGGCGGCCTTGACCGTCAATCGGCGGCGCGCGGTGTCCTCGGCCGTGCTGGCCGAGATGGTGTGGAACGAGGATCCGCCCGACTCCTACGCCGCGAGCCTGCAGGTGTTCGTCTCGAATATCCGTAAGGCGCTGCGTAATTCGGGTGTGGATCCGGCGGCGGTGCTGCGCACGGAGTCCTCGGGCTATCGGCTGGAGATCGCCGAGGAAGCCTGCGATATCGGCCGGTTCGAAGCCGCCCGGGAGGCTGCGGCCAAGACCGCCGGTGTCGGTGATTTCGAGGGCGCCGCACGGCTTTACACGACCGCGTTGCAGGAGTGGAGCGGTCGCGCGCTGGCCGATCTGGCGGGGCTGAGTTTCGCCGACGGTTTCGCTACCGCCATGGAGGAGGAGCGCCTGGTCGCCGCCTCGGCGCGCATCGACGCCGAAATCGCCTGCGGGCGGCACTCTTCGGTGATCGGTGAGCTGCGATCCATGACCGCCGAGCATCCGCTGCGCGAACCGCTGTGGGGTCAGCTGGTCACCGCGCTGTACCTGTCCGGCCGGCAAGCCGACGCGCTCGCCGCCGCCCGCAGGGTCAAAGAGGTGCTCGCCGAGGAACTGGGTATCGATCCGGGACCGGCGCTGGTGGAGCTGGAGCAGCGGGTGCTGCGCCAGGAACCGTTGAACACCACCGAGTTCCGGCGCACCGAAGATCTGCACAAGTACATGACCGAGACGGTCACCGAGATGCCGCGCACGGTCCGCAACGGGCAGCTGCGCCTGCCCGACGGCCGGGCGCAGGTGATCCCGCCGGCCGGGCTGCGCATCGGCCGGATGACCGACAACGATCTGATCCTCGACGACCCCAAGGCCAGCCGGTATCACGCGCACATCATGCCGAGCCGGGCCGGACTGCTGATCAAGGATCTGGGTTCGGCCAACGGCGTCTACGTCAACGAGGAAGCCATCGATAACGGCGCGCTGCTCGCTGACGGCGATGTCATCCGGATCGGCGCGACCGTGCTGGTGTTCCAGGCGATTACGTAGTCAGAGCGCCTCAGCGTTCCGAGGATTCGCAGGCGATGCCGTCGCCGTCGCGGTCCAGGTAGGGCCAGTAGCCGGGCTCGCCGCGCCGCAGCTGCCAGTTGCCGTCGGCCCTGGCTTCGGCGCAGCTGCTGTAGAACTGTTTTTTCGGTTTGTCTTTGTCGGTCGGTCTCAAATCTTGGTCGCGCAGCTCGCCGGCCTGCGCGGTGGCGGGCACGGGGCCGAGGATGGCGGCCGCGGGGGCGAGCCCGAATCCGGCGACCAGGCACACGGCGCCGAGGGCCGAGGCCGCGCGGCGAGGATTCACGGTGATACTCACGGTTTCCATCGTGCGCCGACTTCCGAATTGATGCTATTTGCGCTGATGGCGGCTTGATCGGAAAGTCTGACCGGGATCGGACGAGCTGCCGGGTAGGGTCGGTCGCTGTGTCCAAAGCCAGGCAACTGCTGGCCGCGGCAGGGGCCGCGGTGCTGTGCAGCTCAGTCGATCCGGTGGCCGTCGCGACCCCGAAAACCGAACCGGCGCAGGTGATCCCGGGCGTCGGCCCATGCCTGAGCGATCCGGAGCCGGTGCACGAGGGGCTGGTCCCCAAGACCCTCGAGGTGCCGATCCCGTATCCGGTGGTCACGGTGCTGCCGCCGCCGGGGCCCGAGCCCACGCCGGTGCGCACCCGGATGCAGCTGCCCGCCGATCCGTGCGTGAATCCGTGCCCGGACCTCACCGATACCGCGGCGCCGCCGCCGAGTCTGGCGAATCGGCTCGGTATCCCGGAAATCCTGTTGCGCCCCAATCCTTTCTACTTCGCCGTTCCCGGGCCCGGCCCGGATCCGGGCCAGGTGCCGCCCGCTCCGCCGCGCGTGGAACCGCCCACCGAGCCTGCCCCGCAGGCGCCGGGCCGGGCCGCGCCGCGCGTCGGCGAGGTTCGCGAGATCGCGAAGCTGACCGGTGCGAATTCGGTCAACCGCACCGACAAGCGCTGGCAGGTCGACGGCACCGACCTGGGCATCATGTGGGAGAGCGCGCCCGGGGAGATCGCCACCGCCTTCGGCGACACCGTCGGCCGCGGCTTCCATCCGCCGGGCGGCATGGGCGGGGACTGGCGCAGCAATGTGCTGGCCTTCAGCACCGACCGGGACCTGTCCGACGGCGTGACCTACGACTCGATGGTGACCGACGACCGCTGCCACGCCGCGGAGGTGCTGTCCAGCCGCAAACTCGACAATGTCGAGATAACCACCATTCCCACCTCGGGTTTCGCGCTCGGCGACCGGCAGTACATGAGCTACATGTCGATGCGCACCTGGAACAGCGTGCCGGGCACCTTCTTCACCAACTATGGCGGCATCGCCTACTCCGACGACCACGGCCAGACCTGGACCAAGGACCCGTACGCGCGCTGGGACAACATCTTCGGACTCGCGAATTTCCAAGTGACGGCGATGGTTCCGCAGGGTGAACATGTCTACATGTTCGGCACCGCCAACACCCGGCTCGGCGCGGCCGGGGTGGCCCGGGTGGCCAAGGATCAGGTCCTCAACACCAGCGCCTACCAGTACTGGAGTGACGGAAAGTGGCGCGCGGTAGGCAGTTCCGCTGCGACGCCGATCGTCGACGCGCCCGCCGCCGAGCTGTCGGTGCGCTACGACGCCGCGCGCAAGGTCTGGCAGATGAGCTATCTGGACACCGCGCAGGCGGCGATCGTTGTGCGCGAAGCGAATTCACCGCAGGGGGAGTGGTCGGGCGGCACGCCGATGGTGACGGTGGCCGATCACGCCGAGCTGTACGGCGGATTCATCCATCCGTGGTCGACCGGGCGGGAGCTGTACTTCACCATCTCCACCTGGAGCGACTACAACGTCTACCTGATGCGGGCGACGCTCGAGAATTAGGCGCTGGGTTCGATCAGGCGAAGCGCACTTCGGCCAGCGCGCGGCCGAACAGCTTGCGACCATCGGCGGAACCGCTCAGCATGATTGTCCCGCTGCGGGTTCCGGCATCCAGCGACTTGATCTTGCCGCTGAAATCGACGGTGGTCGCCGCGTCCGCGGCGACCGGGACGAACCCGGAGAACCGCACGCTGAACTTCTCGATGGCGGTGGGGTCGCCCAGCCAGGAGGTCAGATATTCGGCGGCCAGGCCCATGGTGAGCATGCCGTGCGCGACCACGGTCGGCAGGCCGACCAGCTCGGCGGCGCGGTCGCTGAAATGGATCGGGTTCGGATCGCCCGAGACGCCGGCGTAATTGGCCAGGTCACCGCGGGTCAGCCGGGCGGAACCCGAGGGTAGCGCGGTGCCGGGGGTGAGCTCGTCGAACGCGGGGAGGGTGTGCACGAGGGCCGGCTCGCGCGCCGGGACAGCTGGCACGGCGCCCGGGGGTAGCTCGATGAGCGGGCCGTTCTCGTCCAGCTCGGAGGGCCGGACGTGCATGAAGATGCTCTCCACGGCATCCACCAGATTCGGGTCCACATCGGCGCCGCGGCGGGCGACGATGGTGCTGGAGCCGACCAGAGCGATCTCGCCGTGCTGGTTGCGCAGCACGAACTTCACGTGGATGAAGTCGTTGTCGCCGAACTGGCGCAGCGAATCGATCACGACCTCGGTCTGCACGCGGTCACCCGCGAGGATCGGGCGGTGCATCTCGAAGACCTGATCGGTCTGCAGCACCTGGGTGAGGTCGTATTCGGTGAGCACCGAGTCCAGCAGTGCGCGGGTGCTGGCCATGCCGATCACCGAGGCGAAGGTCGGCGGCGCGATGAGGCCCTCGTAACCGAGCTTGCGGGCGTCGGGCTCGCGCTGATGCGCACCATGATGATTCTGGACGGCGCGGGCGAACTCGCGCACCTTCTCGCGGCCGACCTCATAGTGATCGCGCACCTGGAAGCGTCGTCCGGCCAGCCCAGTCGTCTGCTCGACGGCCCCGGTTTCCGGTTGCGCCATCGTCTGTTGCCTCATCATGATCCGGGCCATGTTACTGGCGTATCGGACCAGTGACCAGGTGAGTGTGACGCGGGCTACGGGTGACCTGGGCCTCCGCCAGCAGGGCGTTTACCCTGCTTGACGGAAGCCCGGCGCTCAGCTGCCGGCCGGGGGATCGCAGACCTTCCAGCCGCTATCGGTGCGCTCCAGGTCGAAGGTGCGCGCCGACTTCTTCGACGGATCGGCCGCGGTGTAGACGGTGGCCTGGGCCAGCGCCTTGCTGTCGGTGATCTGAATGGCGTCCACCTCGTCGATCACCGGGATGGTCTTCTGCTCCGCCGACAACTTGTGCACACCGGCGAAGTCGGCCTCGGGCAGCTTCGCGTAGAACTCGTGCAGCGCACCGCAGGTGCTGTTGCGCAGTGCCGCGAGGTCGCCGTCCTTCAGCGCGCTGGTGTAGTCGCCGATCGCGGAGCGGACCTGGGCCTCCGGCGAACCGTCCGAACGGTTGGCGAAGGCGGCCCCGCCCACGATCAGAGCGATGACCACCGCGGCGGCCGCGCCCGCACCGATCAGCAGGCGCTTGGACTTCCCGGAATCGGGCGTAGCGGTGGGGGCGGCCGGTTCGACTCGCTGCGGCGCGGCCATCGGCGGCGGCTGGTGTGGCCGCTGTTGTTGCTGGCCCGCGGGCTGGAACACCGACTGCACCGGCAGCGTCATCTGCACATCCGCGGGCGACTGGGCCTGCGGCACCCGGCGCGGCTGCGGCGGCTGTTGCTGCTGCGGGGGGCCTTGCTTACCAGGCTGTTTCGGGCCCGGCGCCGGACGCGGGGTCATCGGCGGCTTGGTCATCGGGGCCGGGCGCGGTGCGGCGGCGTCGGTGCGGATCTTCTGGGTGGCCTGCTGATCCGGGCGGGGTTGCACCGGGATCGCGGTGGTCTTCGCGTCGTCCTGCGGCTTCGGGACGATCTTCATCGCCACGGTCTCGGCGTCGGCGCCGGCCACGTTCGGCGCGGGCGGCGGCGGGGGCACGTTGGCCGGCTCGTCGTTCTGCATCGCGACGGTGTCGGCGGCGTCGTCGTCGGCAGGGGCCTTGTCGGCGGGTGCCGGTGACGCGGACTTGTCCGGGCGCTGCTGGATCTTCATGACGACGGTCTTCGCGTCCGAACCGGCGGGCTGGTCGTCGGATTCGGTTGCTTCGCCAGCGGTTTCGGCGGTCGCGGGTGCCTGCACCGCGGCGGCGGGCGCGGTCTCCGGCTTGACGTCCTCAGGCGCGGGCTTCGCCTCGGTGACTTCGGGCTTCGGCTCGGTGACTTCGGGCGCGGGCTTCGGCTCGGCGGCCTCGGACGTGGTCTTCGACTCCGTGGTCTCGGACGTGGTCTCCGGCTTCGTGGTTTCCGGCTTGGTGACTTCGGACCCTGTCTTCGTCTCGGCGGCACCGGGCTCGGCTTCGGCCACAGGCGCTTTCGACTCGTCCGAAGAATCGGCTTGCGCAGGCTTCGAGCCCTTGGCGGGCTCCTCGGTCTTCCACTCGCTCTTCTTGGACGCGCCGGTCGCGATCTCGACCGTCTTCGCCTGAGAGCTGACGGCTTCGGGCCGATCATCTTTCGGCGCGGCCGCGGCCATGGACACGGTCGGGGCGGCGGTCGAATGCTTGACGGTGGGGGCGTCGGCGTCGGCGGGCGGTTCCACGGGGGCGTCGGGGCGCGCGTCCTTCGCGTCCTGCGGACCGGTGGATTCCGGAGCCGGCTTCTTCTCGTCGTTCGGGTCGGACACCTAATACCCCTCGCTCAGGCGGAACATGTGGAACTCGACGGCCAGCCTAGTGGGCATATCGGTCCTACATGCAGAATGAACCGCATGACCTCCTTCGGTGACTTACTCGGACCGCAGCCGGTACTCCTCCCGGAAAACACGGATGCGGAGGAGGCGCTGCTCAACAAGGCCGACCCGGTGCAGGTCGCGGCCGGCCATCCGGCGGCCTCGATCGCCTGGGCCTACCTCGCTGAGGCGGCGCTGACCCGCGGTGGCGCGGACGGCCCGGACGCCACGGTGAACCACGACATCGTCTCCGCCTACGCGTTCGCGCGCACCGGCTACCACCGCGGCCTGGACTCGTTGCGCCGCAACGGCTGGAAGGGTTTCGGCCCGGTGCCGTGGAGCCACGAGCCCAACCAGGGCTTCCTGCGCAGCGTCGGCGCACTGGCCCGCGCGGCCAAGGTGATCGGTGAGACCGAGGAATACGCGCGCTGCCTCGACCTGCTCGAGGACTGCGACCCGCGGGCCGCGGCGGAACTCGGACTCGGGTAGTAGTTGCTGGATCCGAACTCTCGGATTGTCGTAGCCCGGACCACCGGCGCAGATCGGCTGCGCAAGTCCTGGGCGCGGCTGCGGCTGTCCTGGTTGCCGATCGTGCAGTGCGCGCTCGGCGCCGCGCTGGCCTGGTCGGTCGCGCACTACATCATCGGGCACCCGCAGCCGTTCTTCGCGCCGACCGCCGCGGTGGTCTCCATCGGCGTCTCCTTCGGCGCCCGACTACGCCGTTCGGTGGAGCTGGTGGTCGGCGTGGCGGTCGGCATCGGCATCGGTGACCTCTTCATTTCCCGGGCGGGCACCGGGATCTGGCAGATCGCGCTGGTGGTCGTCGTGGCCATGGCGCTCGCGGTCTTCGTCGACGGCGGCTCGATCATCACGATGCAGGCCGCGAGTTCGGCGGTACTGGTCGCGACCCTGATGCCGCCCTCTACGGGCACCGGTTTCCCGCGCATGATCGACGCCCTGGTCGGCGGCCTGGTCGGCGTGGTGATGGTGGCCGCGATCCCGCTGCACCCGGTGCGCCGGGCCCGCGAGCAGGCCGCGGAAGTCTGTGCGGTGATGGGCAAATCGCTGGCCTTGTGCGCCGACGGACTGCTGGAGCAGGATCAGGACAAGATCCAGTCCGCGCTGGATTCGGCCCGGGCGACCCAGGCGCAGATCGATTCGCTGCGCTCGTCGCTGGAGGGCGGCCGGGAGATCAGCCGGATCTCGCCGCTGTACTGGAATTCACGCCGCCGCCTGGATAATATCCGCGCCACCGCCGACCCGCTGGACAACGCGATCCGCAATACCCGAGTCCTGTTGCGCCGCTCCCTGACCCTGGTGCGTGACGACGAGATCCTCGACTCCCGCCTGGTCGAGGAGGTGCGCAAGCTGGCCGAAGCCGTCGACGTGGTGCGCCAGATGATGCTCGCCGACCCCGGCGAACAGCCCGATGCGGCCGAGGCCGCGCGGGTGCTGCGTGTGGTCGCCAAGGGTGCGAAACCCGAAATGGTCCAGGGTGCGGGGCTTTCCGCGCATGTCGTGTTCGCGCAGGTGCGCTCGATCGTGGTCGACCTCATGCAGGCCTGCGGTATGCAGCGGATCTCCGCGATCGCGCTGCTCCCGCCAACCGTGCCGCACCCCTACGTGCCGCCCGAGGACTGACCTAGGTCCAGAACCGGGTGAGGCTGGAGCCGTAGCTGCTCCAGAACGCGGGCACCCCGGACAGTTCGTAGATCCAGTAGACCGCGTCGAAGAACACCCGGTTGATCTGCGGGGTGAAGATCAGCGCGAACAGGATGAGCATGCCGAAAGGCTTGAACTGCTCCAGCGTCTGGCGGGTCTTGTAGCTCAGCGACGGCTCGAGGATGCCGTAGCCGTCCAGGCCCGGGATCGGCAGGATGTTCAGCACGAACGCGGTGATCTGCAGGAACGCCAAGAAGCTCAGGCCGAACCAGAAGACCGCGTGGGTCTGCAGGTCGCCGAAGATCCGGATGATCGCCAGCAGCAGGATGCCGCAGGCCAGGTTGACCGCGGGGCCCGCGAAGCTGATCAGCCGCTGGATCCGCGGGCTGAAATTGTGGCTGTGCACATACACCGCGCCGCCGGGCAGGCCGATGCCGCCGAGCGCGATGAACACCATCGGCAACACGATCGACAGCAGCGGATGCGAGTACTTCAGCGGATTCAGCGTCAGGTAGCCGCGCATTTCCACGTCCTGATCACCGGCCCGCCACGCGGTGTAGGCGTGTGCGAATTCATGCAGGCAGAGCGTGACCACCCACCCGGCTACCACCAGCACGAAGACGCCGAGCTTGGCCAGGTTGGAATCGATGTCGTCGACCGAGATCCAGGCGAGCACGCCGCCGGCGATCGCGAGCGCCACGACGCCCAGGAACACCGGGCTCGGGCGCACCGCACCGGTCCGCTTGCGCGGGAAGGAGTACGTCATCGGACCAGCAGCCAGGAGTCGTTATGCCGGTAGAAGCTCGAGCGCGGGACGGTCCGCTCGGAACGGATACCGTCGCGCGTGACCACCGCGCCGGGGGTGCCGAGCTGGGCCGCCCGGCCTTCCAGCCAGACCCGTCTGCTGAAGCGGCCGCGCTTCACCGTGGCCCGCACGCCGGGCAGGTGCAAGCTCGGGGAAATCTGCATGGCGGTGACCATGCCGGAGAACAGCTGGTTCTCGTCCACGTACGCCTCACCCTCCAGTTTCGCGCCGTCCACGCCGGTGATGGTCGCGCGACCGACCAGCACGGTGCCGGTGTCGTCGCGGATCAGTGGCGTCGCGGTAGCCCGGCCGTCGATCGCGCGCTTGGCCGCGGCATTGCCGGTGCCGGTCTGATAGGCGCGCGAACCGTAGGTCTTGTCGATCGGCACGTAGCCGATCTCGACGTGCAGCCGTTCGGTCTTCATCAGGTGGGTCAGGACCGCGGCCAGCGCGGCGTCCTCGCCGAGCACGATCAGCCGGGGCAGGCTGTCGGCGGCGAGTACGGGAAGCAGTTCGTCGATGACGGAGGTGGCCGGGATAGCGGCGGTGGGAGTGGTGGGCAGTGCCGCGAGCGCGATGGGAACCGGTGCGCCGTCGCAGCGGAGAACGTGGGTACTCAAACTGCCGTACACCCCTCCTCGTTCCGGGCCGACGCACCCGGCGTGGGGTGGACGACAATGGCCGCATTCCGCCCAACCATACCGGCCGATTCTCGTTTGTCCCGCCCTGCGACCAGGCTGGTCACAGGGCGTCGGCTAAAATAAGTTACCGGCCACCTCCTCCAGACGGGCAGGTAGCTGCAACACGAGTGTGTTGCGCCTCGAACCGTAGGAGACAACGATGCCGGCGATCGTCCTGATCGGCGCCCAGTGGGGCGACGAAGGTAAGGGCAAGGCCACCGATCTACTGGGTGGCCGCTTGCAGTGGGTGGTCCGTTACCAGGGCGGCAACAACGCCGGTCATACCGTGGTGCTGCCCAACGGCGACAAGTTCGCCCTGCACCTGATCCCCTCCGGCATCCTCACCCCGGGTGTCACCAATGTCATCGGCAACGGTGTGGTGGTCGATCCCGGCGTGCTGCTCGCGGAGCTGGCCGGTCTCGAAGAGCGCGGCGTGGACACCTCCGGCCTGCTGCTCTCGGCCGACGCGCACCTGATCATGCCGTACCACGTGGCCATCGATAAGGTCACCGAACGCTTCCTCGGCAACAAGAAGATCGGCACCACCGGCCGCGGTATCGGCCCCTGCTACCAGGACAAGGTCGCCCGCGTCGGTGTCCGCGTGGCCGACGTGCTGGACGAGAAGATTCTCACCCAGAAGGTCGAGGCCGCACTGGAATTCAAGAACCAGGTGCTGGTCAAGATCTACAACCGCCGCGCGCTCGAGCCGCAGCAGGTAGTGGACGAGGTGCTGGAGAAGGCCGAAGGCTTCAAGCACCGCATCGCCGACACCCGGCTGCAGCTCAACGAAGCCCTGGAGCGCGGCGAGACCGTGCTGCTGGAGGGTTCGCAGGGCACGCTGCTCGACGTCGATCACGGCACCTACCCGTACGTGACCTCGTCCAACCCGACCTCGGGCGGTGCGGCGGTCGGTTCGGGCGTGGGCCCGAACAAGATCACCACGGTGCTCGGCATCCTCAAGGCCTACACCACCCGCGTCGGCTCCGGCCCGTTCCCGACCGAGCTGTTCGACAATTTCGGCGAGTTCCTGGCCAAGAACGGCGGCGAGGTCGGCGTCACCACCGGCCGCGCCCGCCGCTGTGGCTGGTTCGACGCGGTCATCGCCCGCTACGCCACCCGCGTCAACGGCGTCACCGACTACTTCCTCACCAAGCTGGACGTGCTGTCCGGCCTGGACACCGTGCCGATCTGCGTGGCCTACGAGATCGACGGTGAGCGGGTCGAGCAGATGCCGACCACCCAGACCGATTTCCACCACGCCAAGCCCATCTACGAAGAGCTGCCCGGCTGGTGGGAGGACATCTCCGGCGCCAAGACCTTCGAGGAGCTGCCGGCCAACGCGCAGGCGTATGTGCTTCGGCTGGAAGAGCTTTCGGGCGCGCGGGTCTCCTGCATCGGCGTCGGACCGGGTCGCGAGCAGACCATCGTCCGGCACGACGTGCTGGGCTGATCACTCCGTACCTCTTTTGCTGGGCCGCGGCACCCGGTTCCGGTTAGCATGTGGCGAGCACATGATCGGAATCGGTGTGCCTGAGCGGTTTTGAATAAAGGATGGTGTTGTCGACGTGTCGGCTCGGAACCGGAAATTGCGGAATGGGTTCTCGCGGAGCACGTTCCGGGTCGCGATAGGCGCGGTATCGATCGCGCTCGCGACCGGTCTGGCGGGTGTGGCCTTGGCTCAGCCCGCCCAGCCCGGGGTGACTACGCAGGCCCCGCCCCCCGAGCCGGCGCCCGGCGCGGAGGAACCCGCGGACCTGAAGGCGGCCAACCCCCAGGCCCAGCCGGCGCCCCGGGCGCCCCGCACCACGCCCAAGCCGGAGCCGACACCGGAACCCAAGCCGCACGCGGTGCAGTTCGGTGACGTGACAGTGCCGGTCCCCACCGAGGTTCCCGCCGAAGTGGTCGATTCGGTGAATCAGGCGCTCAATGGCGGCCAGCCCCGCCCCTAGGCGGGTAGAATCGACCACCGGCGGCACGCCTTGTCCTCGCGGTTCGCCGGGCCCTCGTCCTGTGTCTGGCACGGTTGTATGAATCTCTCAATAGGGCTGTCTCACACGTGAGTTCGCGGTTGGGTTCGATCATGTTCTTGTAAAGAACTACAGTTAGTACATGGCTCGGAATTGGCCGATGATCGAGCGCGAGACCGAGTTCGAGGCGATCCGGTCCGCGCTCACCGGCACGGGATATGTCGGTACGGTGCTTACCGGCGACGCTGGGGTGGGCAAGACGACGCTGGCCAGGCAGGCCACGGCGGCGGTGGGCGGCAATATTCGCTGGGTCGCGGGGACGGAGTCGGCGCGCAGCATCCCGCTGGGAGTGTTCGCCCACATGGTCGGCGTCTACACCGCGCACGACCCGGTGACGTTCATGTCCGCGGCGCGGGAGGCCCTGCTCGCCGACGGGCACACCATCATCGGCGTCGACGACGCCCATCTGCTGGACCAGCTTTCGGCGACACTGCTGCTGCAACTGGCCATCGACAAGGCCGCGCACATCGTCGCGACCGTGCGCAGCGGCGTGCCGGTACCGGATGCGGTGACCTCGCTCTGGAAAGACGGGCACCTGCTGCGCATCGACCTGAACCCGTTCACGCAGCGGCAGAGTGTCGACCTAGTGGAATCCATGCTCGGCGGGCAGCTGGAAGGCTTCACCGCCAATCTGATGTGGGAGTCCTCCGGCGGAAACGCTTTGTTCCTGCGGCATTTGGTGGAGGGCGCGCTGGAAGCGGGCACGCTGCGCCAGGTGAACGGAGTCTGGCAGCTGCGCGGTCGCGCCGCCGTCACCTCGGAACTGGCCGCGCTGCTGGAGGATCGGGTCGAGCAGCTGCCCGAAGAGGTGCTGCGGGTGCTGGAGTTGCTCACCTTCTGTGAGCCGATCGATCTCGACGTGCTGGCCGGTATCGCCGGTGAGGAAGCGGTCGAGTCGGCCGAAACCCGCGGCGTCATCCGGGTTGTCGAGAACGCGCATCAGTTGATCGTGCGCTACAACCATCCGCTCTTCGGCGAGGTGATCCGGCGCCGGCTCGGTATCGCCTCGGCACGCCGCCTGCGCGGCAAGCTGTACTTCGCGTTGAAGGACCGCAAGATCAATTCCGCCGCCGATCGGATCCGACTGGCCGAATTGGCTTTGGACAGCGATAAATCCGCGGATCTGGAACTGTTCGAGGCGGCCGCGGCCGATGCCATCGCGCTCGCGAATCTGCCGCTCGGCGAGCGTTTCGCCCGGGCCGCGGTGGAACGGCTCGGCGGCGTCGAAGCGGCCGATCTGCTGGCTCGCGCCCTGCTGTGGCAGGGCCATCCGATCGAAGCCGAACGCACCCTCGCCAGCTTCGATCCGGACGAGTTGAACGAGGTGCAGCTGGTGCGCTGGGGCAGCACCCGGGTCTCGAATCTGTTGTGGGCCATGGGTGATGCCGACCGCGCCGACGAGGTACTGGCGCTGGTGCGCGGCAAGGTGACCCATCCCGGTTGCCAGGCCACCCTCGCCGGTCTGGCCTCCGCGTGCGCGGTGAACGAGAACCGGATCGCCGACGCCATCACCGACGCCGACGCAGTCATGCAGGCGAAAAGCGCGCCGCCGTGGGCAGTTTGGTGGGCGGCGTTCGGCGGTGGGCTCGCGCTGGCGTTGATGGGTAAGGGCGAAGCCGCACGGCAGTACGTGGCGCGGGGGCATCAGGTGGAGGGGGAGATCGACGGGCTGAACCGGTTCATGTCCACCCACGCCGAAGTGCTCGCACTGACCTTCACCGGTGAGCTCGACGCCGCAAGGCACTGCGCCGCCAACTATTTCGGCTACTCCGCGCCCGGTCAGTACCTGGCCTGGGGGATGTCGAAGATCCTGCAGGGCACCGCCGACGTCGCGCAGGGCCGTTTCGCCGACGGCATCGAACACCTCGAACAGGCGCTGGCCGCCCTCGCCGCCGAAGGCGCGGCGGCCTGGATGACGCCCGCGAGAATCCGCCTGGCCGAAGCTTATTCGGCGCTCGGCCGCAGCACCGAAGCCGCCGAGACCATCGCCGAAGCCACCCGGCGCGGTGGCCGGCATGTCGCTATCTACGACCCGCAGCTGGAAATCGCGCGCGCCTGCCTGGCCGCCGCCGAAGGGGCGGTCACCCCGGCGATCCGGCTGGCCATGAGCGCCGCCGACGCCGCCGCACGTTCCCAGCAGCACGCCATCGAGGCGATGGCGCTGCATGTCGCGGCTCGTTTCGGCGAACAGTCGGTTGCCGGTCGGCTGGCCGACCTCGCCGCCCGGGTGGACGGGCGGCTCGTCCAGGTCCAGTCCCGGCACGCGGTCGCCCTGGCCGCCCACGACGGGCCTGGATTGGACGCCGCCGCAGCCGAATTCGAGCAGATCGGGGCTTTGCTCTCGGCCGCCGATGCCGCTGCCCAGGCCGCGCTGGCGCACGATCGCGCGGGCGATCGCCGCCGGTTGCACGAATCCGCCGCCACCGCGAACCGCCTCGCCGCCGCCTGCGGTGGCGCCAGCACCCCGTCCCTGCGCCAAGCCGCCCAGCCGCTGCCGCTCACCGTCCGGGAACGCGAGATCGCGAACCTGGTTGCCGCGGGTCTGTCCAACCGGCAGATCGCCGACCGCCTCACCGTCTCGGTGCGCACCGTCGAAGGTCACCTGTACCGGGCCTGCAGCAAGATGGACGTCACCGACCGGGAATCGCTGGGCGCCCTCATCCGGGGAGAATCCCCGGCCTGAATCGGATTGACGCGCAACGACTGTTCGGTGTGTTGCCTCCGGCGTGTTCGGAGACCGGCCCGTCGAGTTGGTCACTCTCTGGCTACCGGCGTGGATCGGTTGATCCCGGACTCGAGCGGGCGATCCTGCCTGAGGAAAGCGATGGAATCGCATCGATGCTGGTAAAGACGGTGTCTGGGTAGCTTCCCTCGACTTGACAGCAACTGTTCAGCAATGGTTATCGTGCGTGCGCCGGTACGCAGGGACGTACCGCCTGATCTCAATTCCTGATGGTGGTGGTTCGACGTGACTCGTCGGTACAGCGAAATGAACAACCCGACAGCACGGCGTCTCGCCCGTCCCACCGCCGGCCTGCTGCCCTTGGCCATCGCGCTCGCCTGCGCGGCCCCGGCAATCGCTGCCCCCGCGCCGGTCCAGCCCGGCATCGCCACCCCGAGCGCGCCGGCCCAGCCGACCCCTTCGCCGGTCCAGCCCGGCGTCGCCGATGAGGGCCAGAACTCCCTGGCCGGCAACACCCCACGGCCCGATGACGACCTGACCATGCAGCGCGTGCGCCCGGCACCGGACACCTCCGCGGCCCCGCCGATCGACAACGATCTGCACTGGCCCACCCCCGTCGAGCCGGTTGCGCCGATTGCCCCGCCGCCGAACATGCTCCGGATCGGTGACTTCACCACGACGGTCCCCGACGAGGTCCCGCGTGCCGTGCTCGACGGCGTGAACAGCACAGCGGCGGAATCGGAAGCTTTCGTCGCCACCCAGGGCCGCTCCGTCGGCATCAATCCCAGCCGCTCGGACAAGATCGCCGCGGCCACCGCCGCCGGCGCGCTCGGCGGCGCCGCCCTCGCCGGCATCCCCATGGCGGTGGTCGGAGGTGTCGGTGGCGGCCTGATCGGCGCGGGCATCGGCGCCGGTGCCGGGTTCGCGGTCGGCGTCGCCGGTACCGCCGCGGCCACCGCGATCATTTCGGGCGCGGCTGCCGTCCCCACCGCCGGCGCGGGTGCGATCCCGGCCATCGTCGGCGGCTTCGTCGCGGGCTGGCCGATCGCCGCCGCCAGCACCGGTGCGGGCGCCCTGATCGGCGGCGCCGTGGGTGCCGCCGTGGGTGCCGCTGTCCTCGGCATTCCGTCCGCGGCCGTCGGTGGTGTACTCGGCGGTCTTGCCGCGGGCGGCTACGCCGCCACCGCCCTGTAGTTCGGGCATTCCGCTCAGTCTTTGTCTGTGCCAGCGCGCGAGCCTGTGACCAGCATGGTCGTGACCCTGGGCCCTCGTCGCCCTGGACGAGAGGGCGGGTCTGCAACCTTCCGCGCGGTGAGTTACCGTCGGTGCACCCTGGGACGTGACGCTGCCGGTCCATCCCAAGCGGGCACCGATTGACCTGCCCGAATTCGAAAACGCGTGTGCCGGTTGCTGCCCGGATCGGGTGGCCGGGAAGACCGTCGAAACTGTTGATGTGGAAGGTTGTGGATGGATTTGAGGTTGCCGGTTCGGGTCGGTGCGGCGGTGCTGGCGCTCGGATTGCTGGCGGGGTGTGGGTCGGACCAGGGGTCGGAGCCGACCAGTACCGTGCCGCTGACCTCCGCGGTGGATCCGGCCTCCCGGACGTTGAGCCCCGAGCAGGAGCGCAATGTGCGGATCCAGAAGCAGTTGGTGGAGCTCGGCTGCGACACCAACAGTTGCATTCAGACGTATTTCGCGTGCATGGACGGGCAGCTCACCGGCGATCCGTGTGAGTTCTACCAGCGGCATCCACTGAACTGAGTCAGAAGAGGGTGGGTTCGCCGAAGCCCGGGGTGCGTTCGATCTGCAGCAGACGCTGTTTGGTGACGATCCCGCCGGGGGCGGAGAAGCCATGCAGGGCGTGGTCGGCGGCGAGCACGCGGTGGCAGGGGATGATCAGCGGAATGGGGTTGCGGCCCAGGGCTTGTCCGACGGCCTGGGCGGCGCCGGGCGCGCCGATGCGGTCGGCGACCTGGCCGTAGGTCAGGGTGTGGCCGGGGGCGATGGCGCGGGTGACGTCGTAGACGGCGCGGTGGAAATCGGGAATTCCACTGGTGTCCAACGGGATCCAGTGCA
Source organism: Nocardia sp. XZ_19_385 (assembly GCF_015355755.1). NCBI lineage: Bacteria > Bacillati > Actinomycetota > Actinomycetes > Mycobacteriales > Nocardiaceae > Nocardia > Nocardia sp. XZ_19_385. Next base: position 689,625 of record NZ_JACVEE010000002.1, on the reverse strand, counting down.
AGTCGTCGAGTTCGCCGGCCAGGTGGGCGCGGATGCCCGCGACGGCGTCGGCGATCGCGCCGCTGGGCTCGGACTCGGGAATCGCGTCGGTGCTCGCGGAGCGGCGGCGCGTGATTCGCGCGCGGGTGGCGGCCGGGCTCGATTCGGGCAGTTGGAATCGGATCACGGCACCGCCGCTCCAAGCGATCGCGCAGACGCCGATCGCGGTCTCGAAAAGCGCTGCCTCGGCGGGCAGTCGAGTGGACGCACTCATAGGGCTAAGTGTGCACCTCTGGTCTGACATCACCGAAAGGACCAGTCCAGTCACTGAAAACTGGCCTGGACCGAACCGCAGCTCGGATTCGGGTTGGTCATCCGCAGCACCCGCGGGGCTTCCGGGACCGGCGGCGCGTCGACATCCGGCACATCGCTGCGGCCGTAGATCGCAGCCAGATCCGAATATTGGCGCTGAGCTTCATAATCCGGCGCCGTAGTCGATTCGAAGAGCGGTCCGGGCCCGACGAATCGTTCGAGCCGAAAGAGGTCCTGCCGACGTGGAGGTGCGAAGTGATAGATCGCGTAGACGAAGGCAGCCATCGCGAGGAAGGTCATTAATCCGGTCATAAATGACAGCTTGCGCGCAACTGGCCTTGCCAAGAAAGAGCCAATCCAGGAATACTGGCCTGTATGGCTACGAGAGTGATCGGCGCGGGCAGTTTGGCCAGGGATCTGGGCAACTGGCGCAGTGTGGGCGAAGACGACGAGGCGGGCAGCCGCCGCTCGGCCCGCCCGGCATATCTGGCGCTGGCCGAGGGGATCCGGCTGCTCATCCACGACGGCCGCGCCCCGCTCGGCGTCGCGCTGCCCAGCGAGCGCGATCTGGCCACCACCCTCGGGGTCAGCCGCACCACCATCACCTCCACCTACGCGCTACTGCGCGAGCACGGCTACCTGATCAGCCGGCAGGGCTCACGCAGCACGGTGGCGCTGCCGCCGGCGGTGCCGCACGACGGCACCCGCCCGGCCCGCAGCATTCTGGCCATGATGGCGCAGCCGGAGCTGGCCACCGTCGACATGACCTATGCCGCCATGGCCGCCCCGCTGGAGATGCAGGAGGCGTACGCCACTGCGCTGGAAGGGATTCCGGCGTACCTCGGCACGCACGGTATGGACCCGGTCGGCCTGCTCGCGCTGCGGGAGGTGGTGGCCCGCCGCTACACCGAGCGCGGCCTGCCCACCGAGCCGGACCAGATCCTGATCACCCTCGGCGCCCAGCACGGCCTGCGTCTGCTGCTCAATGTGCTCACCGCGCCCGCCGCCCGGGTGCTCATCGATCACCCCTCCTATCCGAACGCGATCGAGGCGATCCGCGATGTCGGCGCGCGCCCGATCCCGGTGCCGCTGCTGCCGGCCGGTTCGTCGGGCGGTGGCTGGGATCTGGACGGAATCCGCAGCGCCGCACGGCAAACCGCCGCCACCCTGGCGTATCTGGTGCCCGACTTCAATAATCCGACGGGGTTGCTGCTGGACGAGGCGGGCCGCGCCGAACTCGCCGCCATCGCCCGCGAGACGCGGATGACGGTGGTGGTCGACGAGTCCATGGTCGACCTGAACCTGACCGACGCACCCATGCCGCCGCCGGTGGCCGCGTTCGCCAAGGGCGCTGAAATCGTCACCATCGGTTCGGCTTCCAAGTCCTTCTGGGGTGGTCTGCGCGTCGGCTGGGTCCGCACCAATCAGGCGCTGATCACCAAGCTGCTCGGCATCCGCTCCACCGTCGACCTCGGTACGCCGGTGATGGATCAGCTGGCCACCATCCACCTGCTCGAAAACGCGGGGGTCATTCTGGACCGCCGCCGCGACCAATTGCGTTCCCAGCGTGCGGTTCTCATGACCGCACTGGCCGACGAGCTGCCCGAGTGGCGGGTCAGCCCGGGCGCGGGCGGTATGTCGCTGTGGGCCCAGCTTCCCGCACCGGTCTCGACAGCGCTCGCCGCCACCGCGCCCAACCACGGCGTATTACTCGCCGCCGGACCACGTTTCGGCGTCCAGGGCGCTTTCGAGCGTTTCATCCGCCTGCCCTACACCCACCCGGAGGCGGACCTGCGGCTGGCGGTCAAGGGCATCGCCGCCACCTACGAGGCCCTGACGCCGCGCGCTGCGGAGCCGTTGCAGTCCCTCACCCTGTACTGACCTAGTCGGCCCAGACGGATTCGATCGGGGTCGCCTCGTTCGGCGGCGGGGTGGGGATGGCCGCCGGGGTGCGCGAGAAGCGCGGGGCAGGAGCGTGCTGGACGACACCGTCGATATCCACGAGTCCGGTGCGCGCCACGATGTGCTCGTTCGCGGTGGCCTCGGTCAACGTCAGCACCGGGGTGGTGCAGGCGTCGGTGCCGTCGAAGATCGCGGTCCACTCGTCGCGGGTCTTGGTCTTGAACTTCTCGGTGAACAGCTTCTTCAGCTCGTCCTGGCCGTTCGGGTCGATCTGCATCGGCAGGCCCGCGGGATCGATCTCCAGGCCCTGCAGCAGCTCGGCGTAGAACTGCGGCTCGATCGCGCCGACCGCCATGTACTTGCCGTCGGAGGTTTCGTAGGTGTCGTAGAACGCCATGCCGGTGTCGAGCAGGTTGGTGCCGCGCTCGTCGGACCACAGGCCCACGCCGCGCATGCCCCAGATCATGTGCGAAAGGGCCAGCGCGCCATCGATCATGGCGGCGTCGATGACCTGACCCTTGCCCGAGCTCTGCCGCTCCACCAGCGCGGCGAGCACGCCGAACACCAGGAACATCGAGCCGCCGCCGAAGTCGCCGACCATGTTCAGCGGCGGCACCGGGCGCTCACCCTTGCGGCCGATCGCGTTCAGCACGCCGGTGAGCGAGATGTAGTTGATGTCGTGGCCGGCGCGGTCGGCCAGCGGGCCGTCCTGACCCCAGCCGGTCATCCGGCCGTACACCAGCCGCGGGTTGCGGGCCAGCGCCGCGTCCGGGCCCAGGCCCATGCGCTCGGTGACACCGGGGCGGAAGCCTTCGATCAGCACGTCGGCCTTCTCGATCAGCCCGAGCACCTTCTCGATGTCGGCCGGGTCCTTCAGGTTCGCCTCGACGATGGTGCGGCCACGCCACTGCGGACGCTCCATGAAGCCCGGCAGCAGGTTCGGCCGCTGCACGCGCACCACGTCGGCACCGAGGTCGGCGAGCAGCAGCGCCGCGTGCGGTCCCGGCCCGATACCGGCCAGCTCGACAACCTTGATGCCCGCGAGCGGACCCTGCTTGGCGGTGGATGGAGTGCTCACGCCCTACCTCGGTTCTTCGTTGATCCAGAGTCCTCCGGACGGACCGGAGCTGTATTGACAGTATGACAATAACGCCCGAACCCGCTTCCGGAACCTCCGCTGTGCACGCAACCAGCAAGTAGGCGAGAATTCGAGCAACCGAACAAGACCGGAGGGGCATTTCTCGTGAGTGTGTGGGGCGAGGTCGTTGTCGGCCTGGCAATTCTGATCGGCTTGCTCGGGATCATCGTCCCGATCCTGCCCGGCGTCATCCTGATCTTCGCCGCCATCCTGGTCTGGGCGATCATGACCGGCGGCACCACCGCCTGGATCATCTTCGCCGTCGCCACGGTCTTCCTGGTGCTCTCGGGCGTCATCAAATACACCTGGCCGGGCCGCAAGATGAAGGAAGCGGGCGTCTCCAACCGCGCCCTGTTCATCGGCGCGATCCTCGGCATCGCCGGCTTCTTCATCATCCCGATAATCGGACTGTTCGTGGGATTCGTGCTCGGCGTCTACCTGTCCGAATACCAGCGCCTGAAGCAGGGCGAACCCGCCTGGCAGACAACCAAACACGCCCTCAAGGGCGTCGGCCTGTCCATGCTCATCGAACTCTTGGGCGCCCTGCTCGCCACCGGCATCTGGCTCATAGGAGCCTTCGTCGCCTGACTAGCGCTCGATGATGGGCAGCGGCAGGGTGGCGTTGGGGTCGAGGACGGGGAGGTGCTCGCGACGAAGCGGAAGCGTGGGCGGGTCGCCGTGCGAGAGCGGTGGGGTCGAGCGGGAGCGCGGCGGGAGGCGGTAGAAGTCGCGGGCGTTGTCCTCCAGGACGGCGAACATGTCGGTGCCGACGACGTCGCAGATCAGGTCGACATCGGAGTCCTGGAAGGGGCGGCCGGCGCGGGTGCCCGGGAGGTCGGTGCCGAACATGAGGGCCTGGGGGTTCACGGCGTGGATGCGGCGGATGGCGTGGGCGACATTCATCGCCACCCGGCCGAAACCTGTTGCCTTGACCCGGGCTCCGCGGTCGACCAGGTCCAGGAGATACGGCAGGCTCTCCTCGGACATCCCCAGATGGTCGATGGAGAGCGCGGGGAGTTTCGAGATCACCGGCTGCAGGGAGGCCAGCATCGACCCGTCGATGTAGACCTCGACGTGCCAGCCGACCAGATCGTGCGCCCGCAGCGCCTGCAAGGTCATGCCGGTGATGTCGGCGGCGGCGCGCTTGAGGTTGAACCGCAAGGCGCGCACGCCGATTCGATCCAGTTCGATGATCTCGTCGTCGGACGCTTCCAGGTTCAGCGCCGTGACCCCGACCCAGCCCGGACCCAGCTCGGCCAGCGCCGCCTTCATAAAGGATTGGTCGGTGCTCTGGAACGACGCGATGACCACCGCCCCACCGCCGACATCGAAGCGCGCCATGCGCTTTCGATAATCGGCGATGGTGTACGGGTCGGGCAGATAGCCCTCGTTCTCGATCAGCGGGAACCGCGGATCGATGATGTGGACATGGGCATCGAACACTTGTACAGAATGCCTCAGTTACGGAGTTTTCGCTGCCGTGGAAGGCGCTCCGGCTAGACCTTGTTGGGTTCGCTGGCGCGCAGCATGTCCTCGCGCTCGACGACCTTGACCCGCTCGCGGCCCTCCGGCTCGCCCAGGGCGCGCTCGTGCGCGTCCAGGCGGTACCAGCCCTGCCAGGTGGTGAACGGGATGCCCTTGCCCTCGAGGAACGCGGTGACTGCGTCCAGCTCCGGCTCCGGGGCCGGGGTGAAGTTCGCGCTGTCGTCGAGCAGGCAGGCCACGGTCTCGTTGGCGTCGCCCTTGGTGTGACCGATCAGGCCGACCGGGCCGCGCTTGATCCAGCCGGTGACGTAGGTGGCCGGCAGGTAGCGCGCGGCGCCGTCGGCATCCTCGTCGGCCAGCACGCGACCGGCCTCGTTCGGCACGGTGCCCGCCTGCTCGTCGAAGGGAAGGTTGTTGATGTTCTGCGAGAGGTAGCCGACCGCGCGGTAGATCGCCTGCACATCCCACTCGCGGAACACGCCGGTGCCCTTGACGTTTCCGGTGCCGTCGAGCTGGGTGCGCTCGGTGCGCAGGCCGACGACCTTGCCGTCGGCGCCGAGCACCTCGGCGGGCGACTCGAAGAAGTGCAGGAACAGCTTGTGCGGACGGCTGCCCTGGTCGCGGATCGCCCACTGCTCCAAGGTGTTGGCGACCATGTCGACCTGCTTGGAGTGGCGGCGCGCGGCCTCGGAACCGGCGTCGTAGTCGATGTCCTCGGGGTCGACGATGACCTCGATGGTCGGCGAGTGGTCGAGCTCGCGCAGCTCCAGCGGCGTGAACTTGGCCTGCGCCGGGCCGCGACGGCCGAACACGTGCACCTCGACGGCCTTGTTGTTCTTGAGGCCCTGGTAGACGTTCGGCGGGATCTCGGTCGGCAGCAGTTCGTCACCGGTCTTGGCGAGCACGCGCGCCACGTCGAGCGCGACGTTGCCGACGCCGAGCACGGCGACCTTCTCCGCGTCCAGCGGCCATTCGCGCGGCACGTCGGGGTGGCCGTCGTACCAGGACACGAAGTCCGCGGCGCCGTAGGAGCCGTCCAGGTCGATGCCCGGGATGTCGAGTGCGCGGTCGGCGTTGGCGCCGGTCGAGAAGATGACCGCGTCGTAGAAGCGCCGCAGATCGTCGAGGGTGATGTCGGTGCCGTAGTCGATATTGCCGAGTAGGCGGACCTGCTCTTTGTCGAGCACCTTGTGCAGGGCGGTGATGATGCCCTTGATGCGCGGATGGTCCGGCGCGACGCCGTAGCGGATCAGACCGAACGGCGCGGGCATGCGCTCGTACAGGTCGATACTCACCTCGGCATCGGATTTCATCAACGCGTCGGCGGCGTAGATACCGGCCGGTCCTGCGCCCACGATCGCGATGCGGAGCGGGCGAGTGGCTGCACTCTGTTCGGTCATCTCTTACGCGCACCTTCGGTCGAAAAATAATGGCGTCCTTCTTAGCCTAGGCTAAGTAGAGCTGCCGCTGCGGTTGCCCCTGACGATGCGGCTGGTGCTGCTGGCTCGTAACTGCGAAGCCACCAGGTCGCTCCCGTGCCGCACAGCCACATGGTGATGGTGCCCAGACCACGGTCTCGCGATTCTATCGGTGACGCCACCGACCGCCTGCACGGGTGCCGCCGACCAGGGATAAGGGATCATCGACACCATGACCGAGCAGCAGCCCAAGCCAGAGGACGAACCGATCCTGGTCGAACAGACCGACCAGCGGTCCATGACGCCGTTCATCGCCGCCGCGGTGCTGACCGCGATCGTGCTGGTGGCGGTGTTCGCGGGCGGGCTGCTGTCCCCGGCTGAGAAAAATGTCACAGAATCGGACCGGATCTCCGCAGCCGTCAGCAATTACGTCGGCGGGCGCGCGCAGCAGGACGAGGTGCCCGCGCCGGGCACCGCGTGCGCCGGGTTCGACGAGGCCAAGTCGCCGCTGGCCGCGCAGTTCGGGGCGGGTGGCCGAAAGTCGGTGGAGGTCGCCAGGATCGAGGGGCAGTCCGTCAACGGGGACAAAGCCAAGGCCACCGTCACCACCAACATGGACGGCAAGGAGACCACCGAAACGTGGAACCTGGTCCGCGCCGACGGCAAATGGCTGGTCTGCAACTGACCCGATTCCGGTGTTTGACAGCCCGGCCCCTGTCCAGGCAATCTCAGTCCAGGTCATGAGCACCAGCGCCAAGCCCCGGCTCGCTGGTCGGCAACCCTCCTCCGCGGTGGGGTGCTCCGGGTGACGACCTGGCACGCATCCGAACCCCGATGCGGCAAGTGCGGATTCACAGGAGGATCGACATGACTTACGCCGGCGACATCACCCCGCAGCAGGCGTGGGACCTGTTGCGCGAGCACCCCGAAGCCGTCCTGATCGACGTGCGCACCGAAGCCGAATGGCGCTTCGTCGGCGTACCCGACACCACCGCGATCGAGCGCCCCACCGTGCTCATCGAATGGGTCGACGGCACCGGCGCGCGCAACCAGGCCTTCGCCGACCAGCTCAGCAAAGCCCTCGACGGCCGCGCCCCGGAAGCCCCCGTGGTGTTCCTGTGCCGCTCCGGCCAGCGCTCCGCGCATGCGGCGACCGTGGCCACGCAGCTCGGCATCGCGCCGGCCTACAACGTTGACGAAGGCTTCGAGGGTCCGCTCGACGCGAACGGTCACCGCGGTGGCGCCGGTTGGCGCGCCCAGGGCTTGCCGTGGCGGCAGTCGTGACCACGAGTTCTGTGGAGGAACAGTCATGATCACTGGTGGTGCGTTCGACAAGCCGCTGCCCGAAGGCGTCGGCCCGGCCACCCTCGGCGTGCGAGGCGGCTTGCGGCGCAGCGGTTTCGAGGAAACCTCCGAGGCGCTGTACCTGAGCTCCGGTTTCGTCTACGAGAGTGCCGAAGCGGCCGAGGCGTCGTTCACCGGCGAGATCGAGCACTTCGTCTACTCCCGCTACGGCAACCCGACGGTGGCCATGTTCGAGGAGCGGATGCGGCTGATCGACGGCGCCGAAGCGTGTTTCGCGACCGCGAGCGGCATGTCGGCCGTCTTCACCGCGCTCGGCGCGCTTTTGGGCGCCGGCGATCGGCTGGTGGCCGCGCGCAGCCTGTTCGGTTCCTGTTTCGTGGTGTGCAACGAGATCCTGCCGCGCTGGGGTGTGGAGACCGTCTTCGTCGACGGTGACGACCTGGACCAGTGGGAGCAGGCGCTGTCGGTGCCGACCCAGGCGGTGTTCTTCGAGACGCCCGCCAACCCGATGCAGACCCTCGTCGACGTGCGCAAGGTCTCCGAGCTCGCCCATGCGGCGGGCGCGAAAGTGGTGCTGGACAACGTCTTCGCCACCCCGCTGCTGCAGCGCGGCTTCGACCTCGGCGCCGACGTGCTGGTCTACTCCGGCACCAAGCACATCGACGGCCAGGGCCGCGTCCTCGGCGGCGCCATCCTCGGCGACCACGACTACATCGACGGCCCGGTGAAAAACCTGATGCGCCACACCGGTCCGGCGCTGAGCCCGTTCAACGCCTGGACCTTGTTGAAGGGCCTGGAGACGATGCCGCTGCGGGTGAACCACTCCGCTGCTTCGGCTTTGCGCGTCGCGCAGTTCCTGGACGAGCACAAGGCGGTGAACTGGGTGCGCTACCCGTACCTGGAATCGCATCCGCAGCACGCTCTGGCCAAGAGCCAGATGAGCGCGGGCGGCACCGTGGTCACCTTCGAGCTCAACGCCCCGGCCGACGAGGCGAAGAAGCGTGCCTTCGAGGTGCTGAACCGCTTGCGCATCGTCGACATCTCCAACAACCTCGGCGACTCCAAGACCCTCATCACGCACCCGGCGACCACCACGCACCGCGCGATGGGCCCCGAGGGCCGCGCCACTATCGGTCTCACCGACGGCGTGGTCCGGATCTCGATCGGCCTCGAGGACGTCGAAGACCTCCTCGGCGACCTGGATCACGCCCTGAGCTGAGCTACGGCAGAGACGAAACACCCCCCGGTGCGCCGGGGGGTGTTTTTCTTTGTGCTGGGCTCAGCCCAGGGCGCGCAGGCGGGGGGCCAGGTCGCGCTGGAACAGGTCCAGGAAGCGGCGCTGGTCGTGGCCGGGGGCGTGGAAGACCAGGTGGTTCAGGCCCGCGTCGAGGTAGGGCTTGATCAGGTCGACGGCCTGGTCCGGGTCGCTGGCGACGATCCAGCGCTTGGCGATCTGCTCGATCGGCAGCGCGTCGGCGGCGGTCTCCATTTCGATCGGGTCGGTGATGGAGTGCTTCTGCTCCGGGGTCAGCGAGAGCGGGGCCCAGAAGCGCGTGTTCTCCAGGGCCAGTTCGGGATCGGTGTCGTAGGAGATCTTGATCTCGATCATCCGGTCGATGGTGGCGACGTCGCGGCCGGCCTTGGCGGCGCCTTCGGCGACGGCGGGCATCAGCTTCTCGGTGTAGAGGTCCATGCCCTTGCCGGAGGTGCAGATGAAACCGTCACCCGCGCGGCCGGCGTACCGGGCGACCAGCGGGCCGCCGGCGGCGACGTAGATCGGGATGCCGCCCTTGGGCACGTCGTAGATGGAGGCGCCGACGGTCTTGTAGTACTGGCCGTCGAAGTCGGTGCGGTCGCCGGTCCACAGCGCGCGCATCAGGTCGACGGCTTCGCGCAGCCGCCCGAAACGCTCCTTGAACTCCGGCCATTCACCGGTGTATCCGGTGGCGATCTCGTTCAGCGCCTCACCGGTGCCCACACCGAGCATGACGCGGTCCGGGTACAGGCAGCCCATGGTGGCGAAGGCCTGCGCGATCACCGCCGGGTTGTACCGGAAGGTCGGGGTGAGCACCGAGGTGCCGAGCTGGATGCGCTTGGTGCGTTCACCGACCGCCGCCATCCAGGCCAGCGAGAACGGCGCGTGCCCACCCTTGTGCCGCCACGGCTGGAAGTGGTCGCTGACGGTGGCGCTGTCGAGGCCGTGCTCCTCGGCGAGCACCGCGATTTCTACCAGTTCGCGCGGCCCGAACTGTTCGGCCGACGCCTTGTATCCCAGCTTGAGATCACCCATGTGCGCACTCCTGTCGCTTCGCTGCTGCGGCCGGGCGCGGGAGTCCCCGCTTTCGACCGACCTTCTTCGACGATAGGCCCGCCCGTCGCCCGGCCACCACCCCTCATCGAATCGCTACGCGATGCTAATCACTCGAATTCGAAGGGAGTTCGTAGGGTTCCACAGACCCACGATTGCGGTCGGTAGCCGATAATTGACTGGTGACTCCAGACAACGAACCGATCCTCTCCTACTTGACCGACATGGACGGGGTCCTGGTGCACGAGGATCAGCTGATCCCCGGCGCCGACGAGTTCCTGGCCGAACTGCGCGCGAACAACACGCCGTTCCTGGTGCTCACCAACAACTCGATCCGCACCCCGCGCGACCTGCAGGCCCGGCTGCGCCACACCGGCCTGGACATCCCGGAAGAGGCGATCTGGACCTCGGCGCTGGCCACCGCCACCTTCCTCAACGACCAGCGCCCGAACGGCACCGCCTACGTGGTCGGCGAATCGGGCCTCACCACCGCACTACATGAGATCGGGTACGTGCTCACCGACAGCAACCCCGATTACGTGGTGCTCGGCGAGACCCGCACCTACTCCTTCGAGGCGATCACCACCGCGATCCGCCTGGTGGAGAAGGGCGCCCGGTTCATCGCCACCAATCCGGATGCCACCGGCCCGTCCCGTGACGGCCTGCTACCGGCGACCGGCTCGGTGGCTGCGCTGATCACCCGCGCGACCGGCAAGGAACCGTATTACGTGGGCAAACCGAACCCGCTGATGATGCGTTCGGCGCTGCGCCGGATCGGCGCACACTCCCAGTCGACGGTGATGATCGGCGACCGGATGGACACCGACGTGATCGCCGGGCTGGAGGCGGGGATGCGCACGATCCTGGTGACGACGGGCATCTCTACCCGGGCGTCGGTGGAAGGGTTCCCGTACCGCCCGACCATGGTGGTGGAGTCGGTCGCCGAGCTCGTCGGCCGGACCGACAAGCCGTTCAGCTAGGGCTTCTCGGCGAGCTTGTCGAGGACATCCGCGAGCCGGGTCAACGCCGCGACGGTGCGCTCGAATTCCGCGTAGCCCAGTTCGCCGACCACTCGGTCCGCGATCACGGCGTGCGGTGGGCTGATGCGCTCCACAGCGGCCCGCCCCGCGTCGGTGATGTCGACCAGCTTCGCGCGCCGGTGCGCCGGGTTCGGGCGGTATTCGGCAAGTCCCTTGTCCACCAGCAGATCCGCGATGCGCTGCACACTCTGGCGAGTAATGCCCATCGCGCGCGCGATGCCCGACACCGGTAGCGGTTCCCGCAGCACCGCGCCCAGCACCTGCCACCAAGCCGCGGTCAGCCCGGCGGGCGCGGCCAATTCCTCGGCGATGGCGAGGAATTGGCCGTTCAGCCGAAATGACGTGATCGCCGCCGTGCTGAAGAGTTCCTGTTCCGGAGTCATCATGCGTGGGATTTTGCCTGCTCGTAGGTGTCGAGTTCGACGTAGGCGGCCGGGTCGCTGTGCGCGAAGAGCCGGTACCAGGCATCGAGGATGTGCGGTTCGTAGACGCCGAGCGCGCCGAGTACCTCGCGGGCGAACTCGAACGGGGCCGTGCTCGAGGCCGTGATGACGTTGTCGTCGGTCACCGCGGGCTGCTGGACGTAGTGCTCGGCGCCCGAATATCCGCTGTAGACAAGAAATTCCGCGACGTTGCTGGTGTGTTTGCGGCTATCGAGCAGGCCCTCCTTGGCGAGCCCGAAGGTGGAGCCGCAGATGGCCGCGACCGGCACGCCGGCCTCGACGAATTCCCGCGCCTTGTGCGCGAACGGCTCCAGTTCCGGGCCGACCCAGGTGTCGGCGCCCGGGAGGATGAGCATGGCGCTGTCGGCGGGCGTCAGATCCGCGAGCACCACGTCCGGCGCGACCCGCAGCCCGCCCTTGGTGGTGATCGGATCCTTGGTCAGCCCGACCGTGCGTACCTCGAACGTGCCCGGCGCGACCTGCCATTCCGGGTTGTTGATGTGCGCGGTGGCGGCACCGATCTCCCAGTCGGCGAGGGTGTCGTAAACGGCTGCGTGAACTGTCTTCGTGGTCATGACAGTATCCTGTCATGTTTGACAGCATGCTGTCAATACTTATTTCCGCAGGGCCGTCGCGATGATTTCGGCGCTGTCGGCGTGCAGCGCTTGTGCGGCCGTCCGGCCCGTCGCCGCCAGGTACGCGTCGACCAGCCGATTGCCGGCCGCGTATCCGGCGCCGGTCGGCAACCCCACCGGCGTCGCGCCGTAGCGCTCGGCGCTGGCGTCGCCGTGCACCCAGGCGGTGAAGTTCTGCATGCCGGTGATGTCCAGTCCGGTAAGGACTTTGGCGAAGACCGCGTCATCGCGTAGCGCGGGCACGCCGATGCGGGCGTAGCCGAGCTCGTCGCCGTAGAGCTGGCGGGCGAACGCGTCGGCGAGCCCCTCGGACACCACGTGCTCGCCCACGGTGACGGTCATCGGGTTCCACACCACACCGCCCGGGCTGTAGCGCAGATTGTGGTTCAGCTCGTGCACGGCCGTGGCTTCCAGCCGCTCCACATTTTCGGCGAAGGGCCACAGCGTGATGACGATGAAGCCGGGCATGCTGCCGTTGGCGGTCATGCCGAGGCAAGGGCCCATGAAGTGGGCGTCGCCGGGATCGCCGAGCACGAACAGCACGGTGATGTCGGGGACCTGGATGTCCGGGGTCGCGGCCAGTTGCGCGGTCAGCGCGTCTTCCAGGGCGCGCTGGATCCGGGACCAGGCATCGGCCTGCGCCAGCGTCTCCAGGGCGTCGAGGCAGCGCTGTTCGTCGCGGTCGAGCGGAAACCCGGAGGCCATCTGGTGCATGGCGACCAGGTCGACCTCGCCCGGGAAGTAGCGGTACATGTCCGTGACGGGCTCGAGCATCGCGCGCAGCAGCTCGGTGCGTTCGGCGAGCGGGGCCCGCAGGATCCGCCGTATATCCGGGTAGGTGTCGAGAACGGTGATCATGTCTCGACGATAGAAATTGACGCTACGTCAAGGTCAAGCGCAGCGTGCCCGCGCTAGGCCCGGCGCAGAGCGAAAATGCGCAGATCGCGACTGGTGCGATCGCGGTAGGCGGCGTAGGCGCCCGTCACCTCGACGAAACGGGCGAATACACGCTCCTTCTCGGCGTCGGGAACGAGCGTGGCCGTCACCGGGATACGTTCCCCGGCGATCGCGACGGTGGCCGCCGGGTTGGTCATCAGATTGGCGGTCCAGGCGGGGTGCTTCTCCTGGCCGAAATTGCTGCCGATCACGTAGAGGACATCGCCGTCGTGCACGTACAGCAGCGGCTGCGTGCGCGGCTGACCGGATTTCCGGCCGGTGCTGGTGAGCAGGATGACGGGCGCGCCGATCGGGCCGAGCACGGTGTACTTCGCGTTCGTGCGTTCCAGCACGGCACGGTCCAGCGGCGTGATCGTGCGGATGAACCAGGATCCCGGTTTGGTCGCGGCGAACCGATTCGCGGCTCGGGAAAGGACATTCGTGCGCGAACCCCACTGCCGGTCCGGAAACTGCTCAACCATGGGGGCGACTATATCGGCCTGGGCGAATTACCCCGTTCGGTGATGGCTGTCTCGCAACGGGCTCGAATTGCCGTCAATTCACTAAGCTTCTGATCATGGCCGACACTGCTGCGCCCACCCACCCCCTCGGCTACGCCTCCGACCATCCCCGAGCGTCCACCATCTACATCGCCTCGCCCGAGGGCGACACCGGTAAGTCGACGGTGGCGCTGGGTGTGCTGCAGATGTTGTGCGCCACCACCGCCCGGGTCGGTGTCTTCCGGCCGATCACCCGTTCGACCGTCGAGCCGGATTACATCCTGGAGCTGCTGCTCGAGCACAGCACCGCCGATATCGACTACGAGCAGGCTGTCGGCGTCACCTATGAGCAGGTGCACGCCGATCCCGACGCCGCGATCAGCGAGATCGTGATGCGCTTCCACGAGGTCGCGAAGGTGTGCGACGCGGTGGTCGTGGTCGGCACCGACTACACCGATGTGGCCAGCCCCAGCGAGCTGCGGTTCAACGCCCGGATCGCGGTGAACCTCGGCGCGCCGGTGCTGCTGGTGCTGCGCGGGTCCGAGCGCACGCCGGACGAGGTGCGTCAGCTCGCGGAATTGTGTGCCAGCGAACTTGCCACCGAGCACGCGCAATTGGCGGCGATCGTGGCCAACCGCTGCGATCCGGAGCAGCTCGCCGAAATCGCCTCGGCACTCCAAGGTTTCAGCAGCGTGCCGTCGTGGACGCTGCCGGAGGTGCCGCTGCTGATCGCGCCGACCATGGCGGAACTGTGCACCGCCATCGACGGCGAAATGTACAGCGGCGACCCGGAATTGCTGCAGCGCGAGGCGCTGTCGGTGATGGTCGGTGGCATGACCGCCGAGCACATCCTCGAGCGCCTGTCCGACGGTGTCGTGGTGATCGCGCCGGGCGACCGCTCCGAGGTGCTGCTGAGCCTGGTGAATGCCCATGAGGCGGAGGGTTTTCCATCGCTGGCGGGCATCATCATGAACGGCGACATGCGCCCGCATCCGGCGGTGGCGCGGCTGATGGCGGGCCTGAAGCCGCGGCTGCCGATCCTGGCCACCGGGTTGGGCACCTACGACACCGCCAACGCCGTGCATCACACTCGCGGCCGGATGTCGGCGGGCAACCCGCGCAAGGTCGACACCGCGCTGGCGCTGATGGAAGACCATGTAGACGCCCCGGAGCTGTTGCAGCGCATCAGGGTGCAGCGCACCACGGTCGTCACCCCGCAGATGTTCGAGTACCAGCTGATCGAACGGGCACGCGGCAACCGCAAGCGCATCGTGCTGCCCGAGGGCTCCGACGACCGCATCCTGCGCGCCGCCGGCCGGGTGCTGCAGCGCAAGATCGCCGACCTGGTCATCCTCGGCGACGAGACCAGCATCCGGGCCCGCGCCACCGAGCTGGGTGTCGATATCAGCGACGCCCAGGTACTGGACCCGCGCACCTCCGGCTACCTGGAGGATTTCGCCGCCGAGTACACCGAGCTGCGCAAGCACAAGGGCATGACCATCGAGCGCGCCCGGGAAACGATGACCGACATCTCCTACTTCGGAACCATGATGGTGTTCAAGGGCATTGCCGACGGCATGGTCTCGGGCGCCGCGCACACCACCGCGCACACCATCCGCCCGTCCTTCGAGATCATCAAGACGGTGCCCGGCGTCTCGACGGTGTCGAGTGTCTTCCTGATGTGCCTGTCCGACCGGGTGCTGGCCTACGGCGACTGCGCGGTGGTCCCGGATCCGAGCTCGGAGCAGCTCGCCGACATCGCGATCTCCTCGGCGCGCACCGCCGCCCAGTTCGGTATCGAGCCGCGAATCGCCATGCTGTCCTACTCGACGGGCGAGTCCGGTAGCGGCGCCGATGTGGACAAGGTCCGGGTGGGGACCAAGCTGGTCCGCGAGCGCGAGCCGGAGCTGCTGGTCGAGGGCCCCATCCAATACGACGCGGCGATCGAGCCGACGGTCGCCGACACCAAGCTTCCGGATTCCGAGGTGGCCGGGCGCGCAACGGTTTTCATCTTCCCGGATCTCAATACCGGCAACAACACCTACAAGGCGGTGCAGCGCAGCGCGGGCGCCATCGCGATCGGCCCGGTGCTGCAGGGTCTGCGCAAGCCGGTCAACGATCTGTCCCGCGGCGCGCTGGTGGCCGACATCGTGAACACCGTCGCCATTACCGCGATCCAGGCGCAGGGGCAGTGACAATCCATCCAGGAGGCATGATGTCCGGCCAGACCAACGACCTTGTGCTGGTGCTCAATTCGGGGTCGTCCTCGATCAAATATCAACTGGTGGACCCGCATTCGGGTGCCGTGGCCGCCTCCGGCCTGGTCGAGCGGATCGGCGAGGCCAACGGCGCCATCGAGCACAAGGCGGGGGATCGGGTCGTCGAGCACGAGGGGCCGATCGCCGATCACAAGGCGGGGCTGCAACTGGTCTTCGAGATGTTCGCCGAGACCGGCTACGACCTGGCCGGCGCCGGGCTGCGCGCGGTCGGGCACCGGGTGGTGCACGGCGGCGAGGTGTTCTACCGGCCGACGCTGATCACCGACGAGGTGGTCGCGGCCATCGCGGATCTGTCCGAGCTCGCGCCGCTGCACAATCCGGCGAATGTCACCGGCATCGAGAGCACTCGGGAGCTGCTACCCGGCGTGCCGCAGGTCGCGGTCTTCGACACCGCGTTTTTCCACGGCCTGCCCGACGCCGCCAAGACCTACGCCATCGACGCCGCAGTCGCCGCGGAGTACGGCATCCGGCGCTACGGCTTCCACGGCACCTCGCACGAGTACGTCTCCGGCCGGGTGGCCGAGGTGCTGGAACGCGATCCGGGCGAGGTGAATCAGATCGTGTTCCATCTGGGCAACGGCGCGTCCGCGTCGGCGGTGCGCGGCGGCGAACCGATCGACACCACCATGGGCCTGACCCCGCTGGAGGGCCTGGTCATGGGCACCCGCGGCGGCGATATCGACCCGGGCATCCTGCTGCACCTGATGCGCTCGGCGAATCTGGATGTCGATGGCGTCGACCGGTTACTGAACCGCAACTCCGGGATCAAGGGCTTGTCCGGGGTCAACGACTTCCGGGAACTGCAGCGACTCATCGACAGTGGCGATGCGGCGGCCCGGCTCGCCTACGACGTCTACATCCACCGGCTGCGGCGCTACCTCGGCGCGTACCTCATCGAGTTGGGCCGGGTGGACGCCATCGTCTTCACCGCCGGGGTGGGGGAGAACAGCCCGCAGGTGCGCGCCGACGCACTGGCGGGTCTGGAGGGCTTCGGCATCCAGGTCGATCCGGCCCGAAATACCGCGAAAGACCGTGCAGCCAGGCGTATTTCACCGGATGGGGCGGGTATCGCGGTGCTGGTCGTCCCGACAAACGAGGAGCTGGCCATCGCCCGCGCCGCCGATCGCCTGGTCACCGCCTAGGCCGGATTCCCAGGAGACTCCAAGGAAACCTCACGGAATCCTCATGATTCGCACGGCATGATCAGTGGCGGATCAGGTTCGCCCGGTACCGCCGGAACTCGTACCGACCACAGCACGTCTTCGGGAAGCCGCCTCCCTCGCCGCCACCCCGAACCGCCGTCCCGGCTGCCCCCGGTGCGGCAGCGTGTGGCCGGTGTCCGCGGCGCCGACTGCAGACGGCCGGATCCGAGCCCGGCCGGAACCTTCCCCCGGCCGGGCTTTGCTTTCTCAGAACCAGGATTTCGCGCGAATGGTGTTGGCCAGGTCGATCAACGCGTAGCGATGGCCGCGGCCCGGCGCGGAGCGGGCCAGTGTGCGCAGGCCCGCCTCGGTGCCGTCGCGCAGGTCGCGTTCGGTGAACGGCGCGCCGAACAGGGTGGCGTCGGGTAGTCGCGGGCGATTGCCCGCCTGCAACCAGGCCAGGGCGGCGCCGAGCACCATGACCCGCAGCTGCACCGCGCGGCGCTCACCCGTGGGCACGGCCTGCACCCGGGAGGCCGCGATGTGCAGGGTGGCTTCGTCGAGTTGAGCGACCGGTGCGGCGGTGAGCAGCAGCAGCACAGCGGTCATCCGGGCGGTCGTGTACGCGCGTGAGGTGGCGGGGACCTCGTCGAGGGCGCGCACCGCCTCGTCGATGCGTCCGGCTTCGGCGAGCTGCCGGGCCAGGCCGAACGCGGCGCTCACCACCGCGCGGTCGGTGCGCCAGACCGTGGCGTACATCCGTTCGGCGTAGGCGCGCCACTGCTCCGGATCTGTCGAATCCCAGTGGTGCAGCACCAGTTCGGCGGTGGCGGCCAGGGCCAGCTTGGGGGCGATCTCGCCGGGCAGCTGGCGCAGCACCGCGTCGAAGTGCCCGAAGGCCTGCTCGTAGTTCTGTTCCACCAGTTCGGTGCGCCCGAGATACCAGTCGATGCGCCAGTCGGCGGCCGGGAGTTGATGCAGCAGATGCCGCACCGCGGCCGCTTCGCCGAGATCGAGGCGGGCCCGGGCTTCGGCCAGTGTCAGCTCCAATTCCAATGTCTCCGGGGCATTTCCGGGATCGCCCACGGCTCGCTCCCGCGCCTCCTGCAGCGACTCCAGCGCTTGGCGCGGGTCGGGTTGCATGGCCGCGGCCAGCAGCGGCGCCGAGGGGTCGGCGGGGTCGATCACCGGAATCGGCAGTGCCGCCGCGATATCGCGCGCTTGCAGCAGCTTGCTGCGGCCGATGCCGTCGGCATAGGCGTCGGTCTGGCTGAGCAACTCCTCGGTGCCGAAGCTGGCGCGCTGTGGACTGAACACTGTGGATAACTGGGGATGTTCCACGCCGGTGTCCAGCGCCAGGATTTCCCGCAGCACACCGGCCAGCTGTGCGTACATGGCCCGGGCGGAGGGCAGCCGGTGGGCCGGATCGGGTTCGGTGGCGCACAGCAGCAGGCGGTGGAAGAACTCGTAGCGTGCGAGCACCGGATGCTCGGCCGGGTCCGGGATGCCGTCGGCGTAGCGGCCCTGCTCCATCGGCATGTTCAGGGTGAGCACGGCCAGGGTGCGCCCGACGGTGTAGATGTCGGAGGCCACCGTCGGCCCGGTCTTGGCGATCTCCGGCGCCTGGAATCCCCTGGTGCCGTACAGGTTTCCGTACGCCTCGATGGTCGCCACGGCGCCGAGGTCGATCAGTTTCACCTGATCCTCGGTGATCATGATGTTGTCGGGTTTCAGATCGTTGTAGGTGAGCCCGATGGAATGCAGATAGTCCAGCGCGGGAAGCACTTCCAGCACATAGGCGATCGCCTCGGCCACCGGCATCCGCTGCGGCCGCTCGTAGGAGTCGAGGATGGTGCGCAGCGACCGCCCGCCCACGTACTCCATCACGATGTAGCCGATGGACGCACCGTCCGGGCCCGGATGCTCCACGAAGTTGTGGATCTTGACGATGCTGGGATGCGCGACCTCGGCGAGGAATTGGCGCTCGGCGACGGCCACCGCCTGCGCCTCGGCGTCACCCGCGTGCAGCAGGCCTTTGAGCACCACCCAGCGGTCGCTGACATTGCGGTCGATGGCGAGGTAGATCCAGCCGAGACCGCCATGTGCCAGGCAGCCCTGGATCTCGTATTGGTTGGAAACCATGTCGCCGGGATGCAGCGAGGGCCGGAAATCGTAGGGGGCGTCGCAGGTTTGGCAGACCCCGGTGGTGCTGGCCGCGCGGATGCCGGTAGCCCGGCCGACCGGGTTTCCACAGCGCCAGCAGAAGCGCTTCGCCTCGGCGACAACGGGATCGGAAAGGACGGCCGAGAGCGGGTCGGCGGGCGGTACGTCCGGAATCGGCACGAGCCCGGCACCGAGCCTGCGGACTGAGGATCGGGACCGGGCTGTGCGGACGCTGCGTCCGGACGTGCGATGCGCACCGGCGGAGGTCGCCGCCCCCGAGTCCCGCCGGCTATCCGCGGCGGCGATCGCGGCGGCCATGGTGCCGGGCAGCTCGGGCTCCTGCGGGGTGAGCGGCACATGCGACACCGCGACGGTGGGCTCGAAGCTGTCCGGGTCATGGCCCTGTGGCTCGGAATTCGCTTCGGGTTCAGGCGGTCCCGCCGGATCCGGCGCCTCCTGTTCGGGATGCCGCGGTGGCGTCCAGAACCCGGCGTAGATCGGCTGGGTGCGCTCGTTGTCGGACTCGTCGTCGATCATCGGCTCAGTCCTGGTAGGTCGGGGCCGGTGGACCGGGCGAGGGACCGAGCCCGGAGAGCCATTGGCGGTAGAGCCGCTCCCAGGTGCCGTCGCCGCGGACCCGGTCCAGGGTGCCGTTCACGAAACGCACCAGATCCTCTGCCCCCTTGGATATTCCGATCCCGTAGGGCTCGACGCTGATGCTCTCGCCGACCACCTCGGTGTAGGGGTCCTGCGCGGCCAGCCCGGCCAGGATGGAGTCGTCGGTGCTGACCGCGTCCACCTGCCGCTGTTGCAGCACGACCAGGCAGTCGGCCCAGGTCGGCACGGAGAGAATGGTGGCGGCGGGCTGTTCGCGGCGGATCCGGTCCAGCGAGGTGGTGCCGGTGACCACGCACACCCGCTTGCCCGCCAGGTCGGACAGGCCAGTGATGCCCGAGCTCTTCATCGTCAGCACCCGCTGGTTGGCCCGCAGGTAGGTGGTGGAGAAGTCGACCTTCTGGCGGCGTTCGCAGGTGATCGTCATGGTCTTGACCACCAGGTCGACGGTGTGGTCCTGCAGCGCCCGCTCCCGGTCGGCGGAGCTGAGGCTGCGGTATTCGATGAGCTCGGGGCTGCCGAGCAGATCCTTGGCGACCTCGCGGGCGATATCGGCGTCGAAGCCGACGATGGTGCCGCTGATCGGGTCGCGGAAGCTGAAAAGATTGCTGCCGGTGTCCAATCCGACGACCAGGCGGCCGCGGGCGCGGATCTTGTCCAGCGTCGCGCCGCGGGCGCCGTCGGGCCGGAGGCTGGCGGTGGGGTCACCGCACTTCTGGCCGTTCTCGGGGCGTACCGGCGTATCCGTCTGCACGGGAACGGCTTTGGCGGGTAGCGGCGGCTCGCCGAAGCTGCTGGTCTTGCTGGGCGGCCGGGAATCGTTGTCGCTGACGCAACCGCCGAGCAGCGCGGTGGCCGAGAGCAGGGCGGCGAGCAGGCCGAGCCGGGTTTTCATCGGTACTCCCGTAGTCGTGGCCAGATACCCAATCCGACAAAGACGGCCGCGGCGATGCCCAGCGCCAGGGCGCCGGGCGCCAGGAAGTCGAGCACCCGTGCGGCCTGGGAGATGTTGCCGCGCAACGTACTGCGGGTCTTGTCCAAGCCGAGCTCCAGCGCGCGGTCCAGCGCCTCGACCTGAGCGGCCGCGTCCGCGGCGCCGGGCCCGGTGGCCACCACGGCGGCGCCGGTGAAGTCACCGCGGTCCAGGGTCTCGTTCATCCGCTGATGGGCGGCGCGCCAACGGTCCAATGCGGCCCGGGCTTCGACGAGATGGTCGGCGGCGGGCGCGTCCTTGGGGTAACCGGCGAGCAGTTCGTTCATTCGCGCGATGCCGGTGTTGTAGGTCCGGTCGTAGTCGCCGGTCGCGTCGCGGTTGACCAGCTTCAGGGTTTCGGCGGACCGAGCCTGCTGGGCCAGGATCCGGGTTTCGGTGAGCCGGGATCCGGGCGCGGCGCCCTCGTCACGACCCTGGATCACCGCCGTGGCGGAGATGGCGCCGGCGATGACAGTCCAGGCCAGCAGAATCACTACCGACCCGCAGGCCAGCAGCAGGCCTGCGTTGAACGTGCGCCGCCAGCGCAGCGCCAGGTCCCGCTGCACCCAGCCCAGCGCGCCCAGCGTGACGATCAGCAGCGCGATCGCGAGCCACGGTGGCCGCACATGGTGGTTCTGCGCGGCATCGACCGCGTCGGACCGATGGCCCTGCAGTTCCTGCGCCATCGGCAGCAGCGTGGTCTGCATCTGGTTCGAGGCTTCGCTCAAATACGCCGCACCGACCGGATATCCGATGCGGTTGTTGGTGCGCGCGGTCTCGATCACCCCGGTGTAGACCGGCAATCCGGTGGCGATCCCGGTGCGCAGCCGATGGTCCGGGGAGTTGTGGTCCACGGCCTGCCCGGACTGGGTGACCAGTTCCGCGGCGGCCTCGCCGACGGCCTGGGCGTACCGGTCTCGCACGGCCTCCGGCTCCACCCCGCCCGCGATGAACGCGGTTGCCGCGGCGGCGTCGGCGATCGAGAGCGAGGTGTAGAGCCGGTGCGCGGAATGCGCGTTGGGTTCGGTGTCGTCGAGCAGGACGTCCAGGGCGTGCTGGCGGTCGCTGACCGCGCCCGCGGCGACCCACCCGGCCGCCAGGCACAACGCGATCAGCAGCAGGCCGAAGGCGATGAGCCGGCCGGGGGAGGATTCGGCGAAGGACCGCACATTGGCCGGGTCCAGCTGCTCACGCACCTTGGCTACCGGGACATTGCGGAGCTGCTTGCGCACGGACAACTGCTCGGTCCGAGCCATCTTCACCTCCGGGGTCCGCGCCTCCCTGTGCGCCTGCGTCGCAGTTTATTGTGGGCTTACCGGTGCCGTGGATGTGAAACGCCCCTGGAAAACCAGTCAGCTCCCACGGCGGGACGAGGATGGTTGGCGATGCGTGGTGACGGGGACGGGTGGTCCAAGGACCCGAGCGGCGTTCGGCATTGGGGCCGTTTCGGCGCCGCCGGATTGTTGTTGCGCGCCCCGCTGCCCGGCGGCGGTTCCGCTGTCTTGCTGCAGCATCGCGCGCTGTGGAGCCATCAGGGCGGCACCTGGGCCCTGCCCGGCGGCGCCCGGGACAGCCATGAGACGCCGGTGCACGCGGCGGTGCGGGAGGCCTGGGAGGAAGCGGGTATCAACCCGTCCGACGTGCGTGTTCGCAGTGAACGCATAACCGCATCGGCTGCCAGCGGCTGGACGTACACGACGATCGTCGCCGACGCCGTCATGACCTTGCCGACCAGCCGCAACAAGGAAAGCACCGCCTTGGCCTGGGTCCCGGAGGCCGAAGTGGACGAACATCCCCTGCATCCCGGTTTCGCCCTCGCCTGGCCGGCTCTGCGCGCCGCCCCCGCGCGCGTCTGCCTCGACGACCTGCCCGACAGCGACGACGCCCGCCAGGTCGCAGCGGCCCTGCCCCGCACGGTCGACCTCGCCGACCAGGGCTTCTATTGGCTGCACGCCGAACCGGACGGCCCCGGCACACACGCCCGCATCGTCGACAATGCGATCCCGGATTCCGCGGCGGAGCGGTCGGAAGCCGAACACCTGGCAAACGCGGTCCTGGCACTCACCCGCGGTCAGTTGCTGGCGTAGCTTCCTACCGCCGCCCGATCGCGTTGAGCCACCCCTTCGCGCATTTTTCTAAGCGTTGGCGAGCAACGCGGCCTTCAGTTCCCGGGCAGCGGCTTCCGGATCCCGGGCGTCGGTGATGGCCCGGACGACGACGATCCGATCGGCTCCCGCGGCCAGCACTTCCGGCACGCGCCCGAGCTCGATGCCGCCGATCGCGAACCACGGCCGCGTCGGATGCGCGTCGGCGGTGGACCGGATCAGGTCGATGCTCGACGGCGTGCGCCCCGGTTTGGTCGGCGTCGCCCACACCGGCCCGGTGCAGAAGTAGTCGATGTGCTCGTCGATCGCGGCCAGCCCGGCCTGCGCGCGGTTGTGCGAGGACCGTCCGATCACCACGTCGGGTCCGAGGATCCGGCGCGCGTACCAGGGCGGCAGGTCGCCTTGGCCCAGGTGCAGCACGTCCGCGCCCGCGGCGAGCGCGATGTCGGCGCGGTCGTTCACCGCGAACAGCGCGCCGTGGCGCCGGGCGGCGGCCTTCAGTTCGGCGAGCGCGCCGAGTTCGGCCTTGGCCTCGAGCGGCCCGAACTTCGCCTCACCGGGCGACCCCTTGTCCCGGAGCTGGATGATGTCGACTCCGCCCGCCAGCGCCGCGTCGGCGAACTTGGCCAGATCCCCTTTTTCCCGGCGTGCGTCGGTGCACAGATACAGCCGTGCGGTAGCCAGCCGTTCCCTGGGGGAAAGTGATCTTTTCTGATGGGAGGGTTGCACGACTCCGACGGTAGCCGCGCTACCGTTGGTATGCGAACGGGTGGGGGCTGAAAAAGGCACAGGAAAGCGGTGAACGAAATGCGGGGTCGGCGACAGGGCGCCTCCGAGTTGTATTCACCGGCTGCCGGTGATCGCAGATGGCAGTGACCACGCTGGGCGTCGTCGGGGGCGGCGCAATCGGGCAGGCAGTGGCCTGGCGGGCGGCCGAGGCAGGCTGGTCGGTCACCCTTTTCGATCCCGCGATCGGTTCCGGAGCGTCCTGGGTCGCGGGTGGCATGCTCGCACCGCTGTCGGAGGGCTGGCCCGGTGAGGAGCGAGTGCTGGAATTCGGCGCGGCATCCTTGGCGCGGTGGCCGGACTTCGCCGCCCGGCTGCGGACCGCGACCGGCGTGGAGGTCTTCGTCGCCGACGAGACGCTGACCGTCGCCCTCGATGCCGCCGATGCCGCCGATCTGCGCACCATCGCCGACTGGGTCGGGGGATACGGCCACGACCTGCGGGTGCTGGATCGGGCCGGGGTGCGCGCTCTGGAGCCCGCGCTGGCTCGCACGGTCCGCGCCGGACTGCTCGCCACCGGAGAACCCGCCATCGACAATCGCCGGCTACTCGAGGGTCTGCGTAAAGCCTGCGCTGCCGCCGGAGTTCAGGTGCGTGCGGAAGCCGTCGAGGACCTCGACCAGCTCGAGTTCGATCAGATCGTGCTGGCCGCGGGCGCGGCTTCGGCCCGGCTCCTGCCGGACCTGCCGGTCCGCCCGGTCAAGGGCGAAATCCTGCGCTTGCGGCACCGGCCGGGCGCGACGCCGGTACCGCGCCGGGTGATCCGCGCCCGAGTACACGGGCGGCCCGTCTACCTGGTGCCGCGCGGCGACGGAATCGTGGTCGGCGCAACACAATACGAGGCCGGATTCGACACCACCGTGACCGTCGGCGGGGTCCGTGACCTGATCGCCGACGCCGAGGCAATCCTGCCCGGCATCGCCGAATACGAACTGTCCGAAGCGATCGCGGGCTCCCGGCCCGGCACCCCGGACAATCTGCCGCTGCTCGGCAGACGCACCGACCGGATTGTGGTCGCCACCGGCCATGGCCGCAACGGCATGCTTACCACCCCGCTCACCGTGGACGCGGTGCTGGGCGAGCTCGCCGGATCTCCGCTGCCGGAAGCGCGATCCGCTGACCCGCAGCGTTTTACGACGACGCCATCCGCGTCACCCCTCTCGTCAGCACCAGGAGGTACTCGATGACCGCAACGTCGGTCCCCATCGGCGTCACCGTGAACGGGCAGGACCACGAGTTCGCCGAATCACTCACGGTGCGTGAGCTTTTGCAGCGCCTCGAACTGCCGTGCCAGGGTGTCGCCCTGGCCGTCGACGGCGCTGTCTTCCCGAAATCGCGCTGGGACGACCCGGTCGGCCGCGGCTGGAACATCGAGGTGCTCACGGCGGTGCAAGGTGGCTGACCTGGAGCCGTTGCGCATTGCCGACCGCGAGTTCGGCTCGCGCCTGATCATGGGCACCGGTGGCGCGGAAAGCCTGTCGGTGCTCGAGGAAGCGCTGCTGGCTTCGGGCACCGAGCTGACGACCGTGGCCATGCGCCGGGTGGACGCGGCGGGCGGCACCGGCGTGCTCGATCTGCTGAAGCGCCTGGACATCATGCCGCTGCCGAACACCGCGGGCTGCCGCACCGCCGCCGAGGCCGTGCTCACCGCGCAGCTGGCCCGCGAGGCCCTCGACACCAACTGGGTGAAGCTGGAGGTGGTCTTCGACGAGCGCACCCTGCTCCCGGACCCCATCGAATTGCTCACCGCCGCGGAGCAATTGGTCGACGACGGCTTCAACGTGCTGCCCTACACCAACGACGACCCGGTGCTCGCGCGCCGCCTGGAGGACGCGGGCTGCGTCGCGGTCATGCCGCTCGGTTCGCCGATCGGCACCGGCCTGGGCATCGGCAATCCGCACAATATCGAGATGATCGTGGCCGCCGCGGGCGTCCCGGTCATCCTGGACGCGGGTATCGGTACCGCCAGCGACGCGGCCCTGGCCATGGAGCTCGGCTGCTCGGCGGTTCTGCTCGCCACCGCGGTGACCCGCGCCCAGCAGCCCGCCCTGATGGCGGCCGCCATGGCCGCCGCGGTGCGGGCCGGATACGGCGCCCGCCTCGCCGGCCGCATCCCGAAGCGCTTCTGGGCTCAGGCTTCCTCCCCATCCCGATAACCGCACCTCGGGGTACGTCTCATCCTCGAGGATGAGAAGACTCGGCACCTTGTGCTGACGCGTCCGCGCGGTTTTTACGGAATGCTTGGCGGCATGATCGAACTGAGGGGCCTGACCAAGCACTATGGCCAGACCGTCGCGGTTCAGGATCTCTCGTTCACCGTCCAGCCAGGACAGGTGACCGGCTTCCTAGGACCCAACGGCGCTGGTAAATCCACCACTATGCGGATGATTCTGGGCTTGGACCAGCCCACCGCGGGGACGGCGCTGATCAACGGCAAGCCGTACCACGAACTGCAGTCGCCACTGCGTGAAGTCGGCGCGCTCCTGGACGCGAAGTGGGTGCATCCGAATCGTTCGGCGCGCTCGCATCTGCGCTGGATGGCCGCGACCAACAACATCCCGGCTTCCCGGGTCGACGAGGTACTGAAGCTGGTCGGCCTGTCCGAGGTCGCAGGCAAACCCGCGGGCGGATTCTCCCTGGGTATGTCGCAGCGGCTCGGCTTGGCCGGCGCGCTGCTCGGCGATCCGCAGGTGCTGCTGTTCGACGAGCCGGTGAACGGCCTCGATCCGGAGGGCATCCTGTGGATCCGCCGCTTCATGCAGCGGCTCGCGACCGAGGGCCGCACCGTGCTGGTGTCGAGCCATCTGCTCTCGGAAATGGCGCAGACCGCCGAGCATCTCGTGGTCATCGGCCGCGGCCAGCTCATCTCCGATTCCAGCACCAAGGAATTCATCGAGAAGGCCTCGGAATCGACGGTGCGCGTGCGCAGCCCGCAGCTGGATCAGCTGCGCAGCCTGCTCACCTCCAACGGGATGACCGTGCGTGAGGACGGCTCCGACGCGGTGATCGCGGTCGACGTGACCAGCGACGCGGTCGGAAAACTGGCCGCCGCCAACGAGATCACGCTGTTCGAGTTGTCGCCGCAGCGGGCTTCGCTGGAGGAGGCGTTCATGCGGATGACCGGCGGCGCGGTGGAATATCACGGCACCGGCTTGGACGAAGTGATGGGAGGTGCGCTCTGATGGGCGTGTTGACAGCGGAACGCATCAAACTCACCTCGACCCGGTCACCCTGGTGGTGCACGGCGATCATCATCGTGCTCGGCTTGGGCCTGCCCTTGCTGTTCACCCTGATCACCAATGCCACCTACGGCACCGAGAACGCCAGCGAGGGTCCCAGCTTGACCCCGGCCATGGCCTCCAGCGGCATCGCCGGTTTCGGCGTCATGGTGCTGATGATCATGGCGGCGCTCGCG
This sequence comes from Nocardia sp. XZ_19_385, assembly GCF_015355755.1. Taxonomy (NCBI): domain Bacteria; kingdom Bacillati; phylum Actinomycetota; class Actinomycetes; order Mycobacteriales; family Nocardiaceae; genus Nocardia; species Nocardia sp. XZ_19_385. The sequence continues at coordinate 662,746 of NZ_JACVEE010000002.1, read as the reverse complement.
GTGACCAACGAATACCGCTTCGGGATCATCCGGACGACCTTCCAGGCCACTCCGCATCGCGGTCGCGTGATCACCACCAAGGCCGGGTTGCTCGCGGTCTACGGCGCGGTGCTTACCGGCGCGCTGGTGGGACTGGCCTACGTGCTGGTCAAGGTGATCGCCCGGGCCGAATTGGCTCCGAATCTCGAGCTCTCGGGCATGGATTCGTGGCGGCCGTTGTTCGGGGTGCCGATCTACGGCTTCCTGTGTGTGGTGCTCGCGGTGGCTATCGGCACGCTGGTGCGCCAGTCGGCGGCGGCGATTTCGCTGCTGATCCTGTGGCCGTTGCTGATCGAGGGTCTGTTCGGCGCGATCCCGTGGGTCGCCAAGAACGTGACGCCGTACCTGCCGTTCGCCAACGCTAATCACTTCCTCGGCTCGGGTGGCGAAAGCACCGTCAGCCAGTTCCACTGGGGTCCGTGGGGCGGCCTGCTGTACTTCGCCGCGTTCGTCGCGGTCGTCTTCGGTGCGGCGCTGTACTCGGTGAACAAGCGCGACGCCTGAGCAAAGACCACCCGGGTAGCCTTCCCTCGCCACTCGGGTAGGGGCCGCGACCTTGTCGGGAGGTCCGCGTGCCCCGGGCACATCGCCTGCCACTGCCCGGTGGACGATGTGGTCGCTACGGCCCGGTACGGATTCGTCCGTTACCGGGCCGTAGCGCTTTCCGGACTATTCAGACCGGTTACCGGACCATTCGGGCGCTGTGAAGCAGATCTCTTCCCTGCCGCGTCGCCGCGCCGGTAGCCTGAATCACAGCAATCATCGAGTTATCCATCGGCGGGCTCAATGAAGTGGCCGCACCGAGCGATAGTGGGGTGGCACGATGACCGGGAGAAGTAACCTGCCCCCGCCAGAAGTCCTGAGCTACGCTCGGGGCGTGAGGGATACACCTTCCGGCGGTACCGAACCCGTGCCGGAGCCGGAGGCCAATGGGGGCGTTCCGCCTGAAGTCGTCATACCGCTCGAACCGTCCGACGGGCCACGGCCGCCGCGCCGGGGTGGGCCGGTCTTCCGGCGCGGACAGCTGTCCGCCCTGATGACCACGGCGAACCAGCGCCCCGACTTCATCGGGATGCTGCGTAAAGCGCGCGAACAGCTACCCGGTGACCCGGCTTTCGGTGACCCGCTGTCGGTTTCGGGCCCCGGCGGTCCGCGCGCGGTGGCCCGCGCCGCGGACAAACTGGTCGGCGATACGCCCAGCGCGGCCCGGGAGATCGGCTTCGGCGCACTGCAGGTCTGGCAGGCGATGCTGGAGCGCGTGGGCCGCGGCAAAGGTAGCGCGGAAGTAACTGTGATGTTCACCGACCTGGTGGCGTTCTCCCGCTGGTCACTCTCGGCCGGCGACGAGGCCACCCTGGAACTGCTGCGCGGCGTCGCCAAGGCGATCGAGCCACCGATCGCCGATCGCGGCGGTCACGTGGTCAAACGCATGGGCGACGGCGTCATGGCCGTGTTCACCTCGGCCGACCGGGCGGTCCGGGCCGCAGCGCACGCCAAGCGCAACCTGGAGAACGTGAACGTGCACGGCTATCGCCCGCAGATGCGGGTCGGTTTGCACACCGGCTCACCACGGGAGATCGGCGGCGACTGGTTAGGCGTGGATGTCACCATCGCGGCCCGCGTGATGGAGTCGGGCGGCAACGGCAACACCATGCTCTCGGAGGCCACCCTGAAGTCGGTGCAGCCGGAGACGCTGGCCGAGCTGGGGTACACGGTGAAGCCCTATCGCCGCAGTTTCTTCGCGGCGCCGCTCAGCGGTGTGCCAGAAGACCTGCGTATCTACCGCCTGTCCGAGGGTTAGCCGATTCCCCAGGCGATCGCCCCGCCGGCGGCCAGCACGGCGCACACGGCCAGCACGATGGCCAGCGGGCGCGTGGTCTTCCAGAGCGAGTAGGCCCCGCCGGCCAGAAACCCGGACAGGGCGAGCAGCAGGATCACGGAGACGTCGGTCGACATTGTGCTGATTCTGCCGGGTTCGTCCGGGTTGTCCTCAGCAGGGGTAGCCCTGGGCAAACTAGGCCCCGACCTGCATAGATCTTTAACAAGCACGCGTGCTTGCTTTTTTCTAGATCGGATGTGATGCTGGGCGCTATGGGAAATCTGGCCGCGGACCCGGATGTCATCCGGATCGGCAACTGTTCCGGGTTCTACGGTGACCGGCTCGGCGCCATGCGCGAGATGCTCGAGGGCGGACAGCTCGACGTGCTCACCGGCGATTACCTCGCCGAACTGACGATGCTGATTCTGGGCCGGGACCGGATGAAGGACCCCGACCTCGGCTATGCCAAGACTTTCGTGCGCCAGGTGCAGGACTGCCTCGAGCTGGCCCTGGAACGCAATGTGCAGATCGTCGCCAACGCCGGCGGGCTGAATCCGGCCGGACTGGCCGAGAAGCTGCGCAAGGTCGCCGCCGATCTGGGCTTGGACGCGAAGATCGCGCACGTCGAGGGCGACGACTTGCTCGGGCGCGCAGGCGAACTCGGGCTCGGTCAGCCGCTGACCGCGAACGCCTACCTCGGTGCCTGGGGCATCGTGGAGTGCCTGAACGCGGGCGCGGACATCGTGGTCACCGGGCGCGTCACCGACGCCTCGGTGGTCCTCGGACCCGCGGCGGCCCACTTCGGCTGGGCCCGAACCGATTACGACCAGCTGGCCGGCGCTGTGGTCGCGGGGCACGTCATCGAATGCGGCACACAGGCCACCGGCGGAAACTTCGCTTTCTTCCAGGAGCTCGCCGACCTCGGGCGGCCCGGCTTCCCGATCGCCGAGATCCGCGCCGACGGCAGCAGTGTCATCACCAAGCACGACGGCACAGGTGGCGCGGTCACCGTGGATACCGTGCAGGCACAGCTCATGTACGAGATCCAGGGCACGCGATACGCGGGGCCCGACGTCACGACGCGACTGGACAGCATCGAGCTCACGCAAGAGGCGCGGGATCGGGTGCTGATCAGCGGGGTGACCGGCGAGGCCCCGCCGCCGCAACTGAAGGTGTCGCTGAATACTCTCGGCGGGTTCCGCAACGAGATGGAGTTCATCCTCACCGGCCTCGATATCGAGGCGAAAGCCGAACTGGCGCAACGACAGCTGGAATCCTGGCTCCCGGTCCGGCCCGCCGAGCTGGACTGGACCCTGGCCCGGCTGGACCGCCCGGACGCCGAGACCGAGGAGCAGGCCAGCGCGCTGTTGCGCTGTGTCGTGCGGGATCCGGATCCGAACAAGGTCGGGCGGGCGTTCTCCAGCGTGGCGGTCGAGCTGGCGCTGGCGAGTTACCCGGGGTGCAGCTTTACGACGTTGCCGGGCAACGGCTCGCCGTATGGCGTGTACACGCCGGGGTTCGTCGATGCCGCCGAGGTGCCGCATATCGCGGTGCTGCCGGCGGGCACGCGGATCCGGATCGACCCGGCGACGGAAATTCGTGCGCTGGAGGCAGTTCCGGAACCTGAGCTTCCGGACACCTTGCCTGCGAGCGAGACTCGCCGCGCACCGCTCGGCACGATCGTGCTGGCGCGCAGCGGCGACAAGGGCGGCGACGCCAATATCGGTGTCTGGGTACGGACCGATGAGCAGTGGCGGTGGCTGGTGCACAGCCTGACTGTCGAACGGCTGCGGGAACTACTTCCCGAAACCGCGCCGCTGCCGGTCACCCGGCATGTGCTGCCGAACCTGCGCGCCGTGAACTTCATTGTTTCCGGCCTGCTCGGAAAGGGCGTGGCCTACCAGGCCCGCTTCGATCCGCAGGCCAAGGGGCTCGGCGAATGGCTGCGCTCCCGTCATGTCGATATCCCCGTGGAGTTGCTGTGAGTCCCTGGAATTCACCCGAGCGGCGCGAATTGCGCGCCACCGTACGAGGTTTCGTCGAGCGGGAGATCCTTCCGCATCTCGATGGCTGGGAGCGGGACGGTGAGATCCCGCGCGAGCTGCACAAGAAGGCCGGGGCGCTCGGCTTGCTGGGCATCCAATTCCCGGAAGCCGTCGGCGGTTCCGGCGGTGACGGTATCGACGCGATGATCGTGTGCGAGGAGATCCATCAGGCCGGCGCCTCCGGTGGCCTGTTCGCCTCGCTGTTCACCTGCGGGATCGCCGTGCCGCACATCATCGCCTCGGGCAACGAGGATCTGATCGAGCGCTTCGCCCGGCCGACGCTGGCGGGGGAGAAGATCGGGTCGCTGGCGATCACCGAGCCCGGCGGCGGCTCCGATGTGGGGCACCTGACCACGACGGCCCGCCGCGACGGCGACCACTACATCGTCAACGGCGCCAAGACCTACATCACCTCCGGCGTGCGCGCCGATTTCGTGGTCACCGCGGTACGCACGGGCGGGCCGGGCGCGAGCGGGATCTCGCTGCTGGTGGTGGAGAAGGGCACGCCGGGTTTCACGGTCAGCCGGAAACTGGAAAAGATGGGCTGGCTGGCCTCCGACACCGCCGAACTGTCCTATCAGGATGTCCGGGTGCCGGTGGAAAACCTTGTCGGACCGGAGAACTCGGGCTTCTACCAGATCGCGGGCGCCTTCGTCAGCGAGCGCGTCGGGCTGGCCGTGCAGGCGTACGCACAGGCCCAGCGCTGCCTGGATCTCACCCTCGAGTGGGTGCGCAACCGGGAGACCTTCGGCCGCCCGCTGATCAGCCGGCAGGCCGTGCAGAACACGGTCACCGAGATGCACCGTCGCACCGATGTGGCCCGCGTCTACACCCGGAATGTGGTGGAGCGCGCGGCCAATGGTGAGACGGATCTGATCGCGGAGGTGTGCTTCGCCAAGAACACCGCCGTGGAAGCGGGCGAGTGGGTGGCCAATCAGGCCGTGCAGCTCTTCGGTGGCCTGGGCTACATGCGCGAGTCCGAGGTGGAGCGGCAGTACCGCGACATCCGGATCATCGGCATCGGCGGCGGCACCACCGAAATTCTGACCGGATTGGCAGCGAAACGATTGGGGTACCAGTCTTGACCACACTGCGCAGCACACTCGACAGCGCGTCGCCGGAGTACGCGGCGGCCGCGGAAGCGATGAGCGGCAAGCTCACCGAGATCGAAGCCGAGTTCGACAAGGCGATCGCGGGCGGCGGCCCGGACAAGCTGGCCCGGCATCGCAAGCGCGGCAAGCTGACCGCGCGCGAGCGCATCGAACTGCTCATCGACGAGGACTCGCCGTTCCTGGAGCTGTGCCCGCTTGCCGCGTGGGGCAGCGACTTCCACGTCGGCGCCAGCGTCATCGCGGGCATCGGTGTGGTCGAGGGCGTCGAATGCATCATCGTGGCGCCCGATCCCACGGTGCGCGGTGGCACGTCGAATCCGTGGACGCTGCGCAAGAACCTGCGCATCAACGACATCGCCATGGAGAACCGGCTGCCGGTGATCGGCCTCGTCGAATCCGGCGGCGCCGACTTGCCCACGCAGAAGGAAGTTTTCGTGCCCGGCGGGCGCATGTTCCGGGACCTCACCCGGCTCTCGGCCGCCGGAATTCCCACTATCGCACTGGTTTTCGGCAACTCCACCGCGGGCGGCGCCTACATCCCCGGCATGTCCGACTACACGGTGATGATCAAGGAACGGTCCAAGGTGTTCCTGGGCGGTCCGCCGCTGGTGAAGATGGCCACCGGTGAGGAGTCCGACGACGAATCCCTCGGCGGCGCCGATATGCACGCCCGGGTTTCCGGCCTGGCCGACTACCTGGCCGCCGACGAGCAGGACGCGATCCGGATCGGGCGCTCGATCATCAAGCGCCTGAACTGGGAGAAGAAGGGCCCGCGGGCGCGTACCGAGGTGATCGAGCCGCTGTACGACCCGGAGGAACTGCTCGGCATCGTCCCGTCGGATCTGAAGATCCCGTTCGATCCGCGCGAGGTCATCGCCCGCGTCGTCGACGGCTCCGATTTCGACGAGTTCAAGCCGCTCTACGGCAGCAGCCTGGTCACCGGCTGGGCGGAACTGCACGGCTACCCGGTCGGCATTCTCGCCAACGCCCGCGGCGTGCTGTTCTCCGAGGAATCGCAGAAGGCGACCCAGTTCATCCAGCTGGCGAACCAGAAGAACACGCCACTGTTGTTCCTGCACAACACCACCGGCTACATGGTCGGCAAGGAATTCGAGCAGAAGGGCATCATCAAGCACGGCGCGATGATGATCAACGCGGTCTCGAACTCGAAGGTGCCGCACATTTCGCTGCTGATGGGCGCCTCCTACGGCGCCGGGCACTACGGCATGTGCGGGCGCGCCTACGACCCGCGCTTCGTCTTCGCCTGGCCCAGTGCGAAATCCGCCGTCATGGGCGGTGCGCAGCTGGCCGGAGTCATCTCCATCGTCGGCCGCGCCGCCGCCGAGGCGAAGGGCATGCCGTTCAACGAGGAGGCCGACGCCGGGATGCGCGCCATGGTGGAAGCGCAGATCGAGGCCGAATCGCTGCCGATGTTCATGTCCGGCCGGCTCTACGACGACGGCGTGATCGATCCGCGCGATACCCGCACGGTGTTGGGAATGGCGATGTCCGCCATCCACAATGCCCCGATCAAGGGCGCCGAGGGCTTCGGCGTCTTCCGGATGTGAGGCCGCATATGACGATCACCAGTGTTCTGGTTGCCAACCGTGGCGAGATCGCCCGCCGCGTCTTCGCCACCTGTCGTCGCATGGGGCTCGGCACCGTGGCGGTGTACTCCGACGCGGATGCCGCCGCGCCACATGTCGCCGAAGCCGATGCGGCAGTGCGTCTTCCGGGTAACACGCCCGCGGAAACCTATCTGCGCGGCGAGCTGATCATCGAGGCCGCGCTGGCCGCCGGTGCCGACGCCGTCCATCCGGGCTACGGATTCCTTTCGGAGAACGCCGATTTCGCGAAGGCCGTCCAGGCGGCGGGCCTGATCTGGATCGGCCCGCCGGTCGAGGCGATCGAGCAGATGGGCTCCAAGGTCGCGTCCAAGAAGCTGATGGACGCCGCCGGTGTCCCGGTGCTGGCCGAATTGGACCCTGCCGAGGTCACCGATGCGCATCTGCCGGTGCTGATCAAGGCCTCGGCCGGTGGCGGCGGCCGGGGTATGCGGGTGGTGCGTGCGCTCGCCGACCTGCAACCGCAGATCGAAGCGGCCCGGCGCGAAGCGGAGTCCGCCTTCGGCGATCCGACCGTGTTCTGCGAGCGCTACCTGGAGACCGGACGGCATATCGAAGTCCAGGTGATGGCCGACGAGCACGGCACCATCTGGGCCGTCGGTGAACGGGAGTGTTCCATCCAGCGCCGTCATCAGAAGGTGGTTGAGGAAGCGCCTTCGCCACTGGTGCAACGGATTCCGGGCATGCGCAAGCGGCTCTTCGAGGCGGCCCGGCTGGCGGCCGGCGCCATCGACTACACCGGCGCGGGCACCGTGGAGTTCCTGGCCGACGAGGCCGGTGACTTCTTCTTCCTGGAGATGAACACCCGTCTGCAGGTGGAGCATCCGGTCACCGAGTGCACCACCGGCCTGGATCTCGTCCGGCTGCAGCTGGATATCGCCGCGGGCGGCCACCTGGCCGCCGAACCGCCCGTCATGCGCGGACATTCGATCGAGGTCCGGCTCTACGCCGAGGATCCGGCGCAGGACTGGCAGCCGCAGAGCGGCCCGGTGCACCGCCTCGATATCCCGCTGGTGGCTACCGAATTCGATCTGCTCGATCGGCCCGGCGTGCGCCTGGACACGGGTGTGGTTGACGGCTCGGTCGTCGGCGTGCACTACGACCCGATGCTGGCCAAGGTGATTTCCTACGCCGAAACCCGCAGCGAGGCAGCACGATTGCTGGCTGCCGCGTTGCAGCGCGCCGAGATCCACGGCCTGGTGACCAACCGTGATCTGCTGGTGCGGGTACTGCGGCACCCGGCGTTCCTGGCCGGTGACACCGATACCGCGTTCTTCGCGACGCACGGCCTGGACACGCTCGCAGCGCCTTTGGCCGCCGAAGCCGACGAGGCACTGTCCATCGTGGCCGCCGCGCTCGCCGACGCTGCGGCGAACCGGAAAACCGCGAAGGTCGTGGGCGGCCTGCCGAGCGGCTGGCGGAACCTGCCCGCGCAGTCGCAGCGCAAGTCCTATGAGAGCCGGATCAGCGGAACCCATGAGGTCGCTTACCGATTCGGCCGCAACGCCGTCACCGTCGAGGGCCACGACGGCCTCGCCGTGCTGGAGGCCACTCCGGACCGCGTCGTGCTGGCGGTCCCCGGCGAACGTGGTCCGGTGCGAAGGCAATTCACGATCGCCCGCTACGGCGATCTCGTCTGCGTCGATTCACCCCTGGGCCCGGTGGCCGTGCGCAAGCTGCCGCGTTTCAGCGACCCGGCCGACCAGGTGGCCACCGGCTCACTGCTCGCTCCCATGCCGGGCAGCGTGATCCGGCTCGGCGCCGAAGTCGGCAGCCAGGTCACCCAAGGTCAGCCGATCCTGTGGCTGGAGGCGATGAAGATGGAGCACACCATCGCCGCCCCCGCCGACGGCGTGCTGAGCGCCCTCAATGTCACCGTCGGCCAGCAGGTCGACATCGGAGCCGTTCTCGCAGTGGTAGATCCTGCAGAAGTCGAGGAGTAGCAATGAGTTTCATCGAAACCGAAGAGCAGAAGGCGCTGCGCGCCGCGGTGGCCGCCCTGGCTGCCAAGTTCAACTACCGCGATTACGTGCTCCCGAAGGCCCGCAAGGGCGAGCCGCTGGACGAATTGTGGGACGAGGCAGGCAAGCTCGGCTTCCTGGGCGTCAACCTGCCCGAGGAGTACGGCGGCGGTGGCGCCGGCATGTACGAGCTGGCGCTGGTGCAGGAGGAGCTCTCCGCCCAGGGCGCGGGTCTGCTGCTGATGGTGGTGTCCCCGGCCATCTGCGGCACCATCATCACCAAGTACGGCACCGACGAGCAGAAGTCGTACTGGCTGCCCAAACTCGCCGACGGCACCGGCAAGATGGTCTTCGGCATCACCGAACCCGACGCCGGGTCCAACTCGCACCAGATCACCACCACCGCACGCCGCGACGGTGCCGACTGGATCCTCAACGGCCGCAAGATCTTCATCTCCGGCGTGGACCAGGCCGAGGCGGTACTGATCGTCGGCCGGACCGAGGATCACAAGTCCGGCAAGCTCAAGCCGGCGCTGTTCATCGTGCCGACCGATGCCGAGGGCTTCCAGAAGACCGCCCAGGAAATGGACATCATCGAGCCGGATCACCAGTTCACGCTGTTCCTCGACGATGTCCGGCTGCCCGCGTCGGCCCTGGTCGGTTCCGAGGACGCCGCGCTCATGCAGCTGTTCGCCGGTCTCAACCCGGAGCGCATCATGGGCGCCGCCATGGCGGTCGGCGGCGCGCGCTACGCCATCGATCGCGCGGTCGAGTACGCCAAGGAGCGCACCGTCTGGAAGACGCCGATCGGTGCGCACCAGGGCATTTCGCATCCGCTGGCCCAGGTGAAGATCGAACTGGAACTGGCCAAGCTGATGATGCAGAAGGCCGCCACCCTCTACGACACGGGCGACGAGATGGGCGCGGCCGAAGCCGCGAACATGGCGAAATACGCTGCGGCCGAGGCGAATATCAAGGCCCTCGATCAGGCCATCCAGACCCACGGCGGCGCCGGCCTGACCCGCGACGTCGGCCTGGCCGCCATGCTCGCCGCCGCCCGCATCGGCCGGATCGCCCCGGTCAGCCGGGAAATGGTGCTCAACTTCGTCGCCCAGTTCTCGCTGGGCCTGCCGAAGTCCTACTGAGGAGACGCCATGAGCGAAGCGAATCATGTGCCGGCGCGCATCGCGCATGCCGGAGCCGAGCGCCAGCGAGGCGAAGGCATGAGCGATACCGCACCCTATGTGCGCTACGAACTGCGCGATGGTTTCGCGGTCCTCACCTTGGACTCGCCGCACAACCGGAATGCCCTCTCCGCCAAGCTCGTTGCCGAGCTGCTGCAAGGCCTGGACCGGGCCTGGGAGGACCCGGCGGTGCGCGGCATCGTGCTGGCCCACACCGGCAGCACGTTCTGTGCGGGCGCGGACCTCAGTGAGGCCAGTAACGCCGACCCGGCCGCGGCCGCCGACGAACGCACCCGCGTCATGATCGGGGTGCTGCGCAACCTGGTGGAGATCCCGAAGCCGGTGATCGCGCAGATCGACGGCAACGTCCGCGCCGGCGGCATGGGCATCATCGCCGCCTGCGACCTCGTCGTCGCCGGTCCGGGTAGCTCGTTCGCCCTCACCGAGGTGCGAATCGGCATGGCGCCCTTCATGATCTCGCTGACCCTGCTGCCGCGCCTGGACCCGCGCGCGGCCAGCCGGTACTACCTCACCGGCGAGAAGTTCGACGCGGCGACGGCCCGGGAGATCGGGCTCGTCACGATCACCGCCGAGGATCCGGCCGCCGAGGTCGCGCGCCTCTGCGGTGAACTCCGCAAGGGCTCGCCGCAGGGTTTGGCCGAGGCCAAGAACCTGGTCAACGGCGGCATCCTCGCGGCGTTCGACGACTCCGCCGACGAGCTGGCCAAGCGCTCGGCGAGCTTCTTCGGCACCCCCGAGGTGCAGGAGGGCATGCTGGCCTTCCTGCAGCGCCGTCCACCGAGCTGGGCACAATAAGGCCCATGGCGACACCCCACGAACCCAAGCAGGACCGCAGCCGGGCCACCCGGCAGCGGCTGCTCGAGGCGACCATCGACTGCCTGGCCGAACGTGGCTGGGCAGCCGCCACCGTGTCGGTGGTCGCCGAGCGGGCCGGGGTGTCGCGGGGCGCGGCCCAGCATCACTTCCCGACCCGGGAAGACCTGATCACCGGTGCGCTGGAGTACATGTTCGACACCCGGATGGCGCAGTCCAAGTCCGAGGCGATCGCGCTGGCCGAGGTCGCGGAGGGCGCGACCCGCACCCAGGCCGTGGTGGCCGGTCTCGTCGATTCCTACACCACACCGCTGTTCAAGGCGGCGCTGCAGGTGTGGACCCATGCCGCCGCCGATCCGGTGCTGCGCGAACGAATTGTCCCGCTGGAAGCCAAGTTCGGCCGGATCGCGCACCGCCGCGCCGTGGAGGCGCTCGGCGTCGACGACTCGGATCCGGTCGCGCACCACCTGGTTCAGGCCACCCTGGACCTGGCCCGCGGCCTCGGCCTGGCCGACGTGCTCACCGACGACTCCGCGCGCCGCAAGCAGATCGTGGACCAGTGGTCGGCCACCCTGCACGCCGCGCTGACGTCCTGACCTGCACCTTCTCTGTGATGTCACACTTGTGAGCCCGGTTTCGTCTCCTCTGTGAACGCGGAAGAACACCGCGAAAGCCGAACAGATGGAGCAGATCATGTCGAACTCGAAGAAGATCGCGGTGGCCGGAGCGACCGGACGACTGGGCCGCCACGTGGTGGATGTGCTGACCGAGCAGGGCCATGAGGTGGTGGCGTTTTCCCGGGCCGACGGCATCGACATCGAAACCGGCGCGGGCCTGGCCGACGCTCTCGACGGCGTGCAGGTCGTGATCGACGCCTCCAGCACCCCGTCCGCCGACAAGGATATCGCCACCGAGTTCTTCACCGCCTCCGCGAAGAACCTGCACACGGCGGGTCAGCAGGCGAGAGTCGAGAAACTGGTCGCGGTCTCCATCATCGGTATCGACAAGGCCGTCGCCGGCTACAACGCCGCCAAGCTCGTGCACGAGCAGGTGCTGCGGGAAGGCCCGCTGCCGGTGCAGATTCTGCGCGCCGCCCAGTTCCACGAACTGGTCGAGGTGATGCTCGGCTGGGGCACCCAGGGTGCGGTCGCCCGTCTGCCGAAGATGCGGACCCAGCTGGTCGCCGCCCGCACGGTCGCCGAGGCGCTGGTCGAGCTGGCCGTGAATCCGGCCCCGGAAGCCACCGACGGCCCGCTGCCGGAAATCGCGGGCCCGCAGCCGGAAACCATGGCGGGCGCCGCCGCACTGCTCGCGGCCGCGCGCGGCCTCGACGTCGTGGTCGAAGAGGTCAGCGACCCGGCCAACCCGGATCGGGAACAGTTCGAGGACGGCACGCTGCTGGCCGCCCCGCACGCGACCCTCGGCGGCCCCACCTACGCGGAATGGCTCGCCGCCAACTGATTTCGGCCGGGACCGGTCAGCAGCCCTGCGGCGCCTGACCGGCGTCCAGGGCATACCAGGTCGAGCCGACCATGAAGCCGACCACGCCGCCGATGATCGCGCCGGGAATAGCGCCGAACAAGAAGATGGGCAGGCCCACGATCGCGCCGATCGTGGTGCCGAGCACGGCGGCGATCGCCGACCGGAGTTGGACGCTGTCACCCGGCGCCATGCAGGCCGCGACGGGAACCGCCACCGGTGCGGCCTGTTCTGCCGCGACGACGGGTGCGGGTGTGGGTTCAGCCGAGGCGATGCCCCCGAACCCGACGATGAGCAGCACGGCGACAATGGCGCCGAGCGTGGTGCAGGCCAATCTCTTGATCGTGTTCACGCTGGTCATCTTTACCCAATTCTTTTGTGCAGTATTCAATTTCAGAGATCTCACGCGGGGTTTTCGGTAGCTCCGGTCGCATCGGCGGGCTTTACGTGGCTGAACCACGCCGCGGCCTCTTCGGCTGACAGGGCTCGCTCGAACACCAAATCGCCTGGCATATAAGGAAAGAATCGACCGGCCGGCCAGTGCCGCCGGTACGGCTCCGGATCCAGGACCAGCAGCCGTGCACCGTCGATCACCGGGATATCCGAGGGCGTGCCCTCATTCCAGATCCAATTGCCCTCGGGGGAGACGAGATTGAACGAGCCGAAGGTCGGGACCATGCCGTCGGCGTCCCGGCACGCCGCGACCGCCTCGGCCGACGGCGCCTCACCCGCGACAAATCCGCTGCCGATCAGCTCGTGGGCGAGCAGGGTGTGCAACTGAAAGTTGTCGCCCATACCCGACATTCGCATGCGGTACCCGGTGCCGGTCTCCCGGTGCAGCACGATCAGCGGTTCGTCGTCCAGGACTCGCAACACGTAGTCGAGGCATTTGTTCCAGCGCCCGGAGACCTCGGCGAAGGCATCGTGCCGCTCCTGCAGCAAGGCGCGGATCGGTCCCAGCCGCCTGCGGACCTCCGGCCGTTGCAGCATGGCGAGGGCGGAACGCTCCCAGTCCGGCTGGGTCCACCAGGCGATGACGTCGAACGGATCGAACACCTCGAACAGCGCGGTGAACGGGACCTCCACATCCTCTTCCGGATCGGGCAGGTCTTCCTCCATGATCTCCGCCCACTCCTTCGCGAAGGTCGCGGCGGCCGCCAGGTTCTTCGCCAGGTTCGCCAGCACGCGCGGGGCGCAAGCTACCGGGTCGGCACCGGATTCGACGCACGCGCCGATGAGGACCGCGAGCTGGCCGCGGGCCAGCGGCGGTACCTCGTTGAGGATGGCGACCAAGGGCTTTCCCGCCTGCGTCAGTTCCGCGGGTGTCGCACCCTGGTACGCCGTCCGCATGCGCTGGTCCGCGACCTCCATGTCCGCGCTCACACCGCTGCGTATAGCGCGTTCGAAATCGTCGACGGCAGTTAGGAATCCGCTCACAGCCCCGCTCACCCGGGTCACGCTATCGACTACGCCCGAGCGTGTCGACCGGTGGCAGCGGCGCGGTCAGGTCGTAGGGCGTGCCGCCAACCCGGTTGCTACCGGCTCAGCCGGCGGATCCGCAGGACGGTGTCGGTGCGGACGCCGGTGCTGCCGTCGGGCGCGGTCCACTCCCGCGCGACCTCGTCCTTGGTCTCCACCTGCCACTCGCCCGGCGCGGCGGCGATCGCCTCGAGCATCTCGTCCATGGTCGGGAAGTGCACGTCCGGGTGGTGGTTGTGGTGCTGGTTGGAAGCCCAGCCCGCATGGCTGCCGATCAACAGCACCCCGCCCGGCGCGACCGCCTCGGCCGCGGCCCGCTGCAATATCTGATTCCGTTCCCCGTCCGCCTCGACCGGCGAATGCAGGAACTGCGCCGACACCAGATCGAAGTTTCCTTCCGGAAATGATTGCGTCAGATCATGTTTCGTCCAGGTGATGCGTTCGCCGACGCCTGCCGCCTCGGCGTGGCCCGCGGCACGCCCGAGCGCGGTCGCGGAGATATCGACGGCGGTGACGGTCCAGCCGCGCTGGGCCAGCCAGATCGCATCGCCGCCTTCGCCGGATCCGAGATCCAGGGCGGTGCCCGGGGTGAGATCGGCGGCCTCGCGCACCAGCAACGGGTTGGGGTTGCCGGTCCAGATCTGTTCGCGCTCCTGGTAGAAGGCTTCCCAGAAATCCTGCGCGGATTGGGGCGCGGTGCTGTCGGTCATGCGGGTCTCCTATCACCGGGGGTTCGTCACGTGCCGGGCCATGGTGCGCTCGAACCGCACCGGCGCGCCACTTTCCTTGCCGTTTCGGCAACGTCATCCGGGGTCGGACCAGCCATTTCGGCTTCCACGGGCTGCGCCGTAGCGTACGGTCGGGGCAACGAGACCGCTCAGGTCTCCAAGCGAAGGACATACATGTCCGATAAATCTCCGCGCAGCGCCATGTCCAAGAAATCCGGGAAGTCCCTGAAGGAAAAGCGAGCGGAGAAGCGGGCCAAGCCGTCCGATCCAATCATCGAGGCAGCGTCGAAGAAGCGGTAGTACTCTGCTCGGTACCGAGTCTGTGGTTGGTACGGTCGGTTTCGTGAGACACGGCGGGCAGCAGCGTAGCGACCGGGCGATCGGTACCGCCCCGGCGGCGCCCAAGCGTGTCGACGCCCGCACGGAACGGTGGCGGGCACATCGGCTGAAGGTGCGCGCGGAGTTCGTGGACGCGGCCTTCCGGGCGCTCGGCGAGTTCGGCCCCGAAGTCAGCATGGGCGATATCGCCAAGGAAGCCGGTGCGGCGAAACCCAAGCTGTACCGGCATTTCGAGGACAAGACCGACCTCTACAACGCCATTGTCGACCGGGTCCGCGACATGCTGTGGGACCGCATCGTCGCCAGCATCGACCTCACCCACGATTCGGCGCGCGACCTGGTGCGCCGCGGGGCGGCCGAATACGTGCTGGTGGTGACCGAGCACCCCAACGTCTTCCGGTTCATGCTGCACAGCCACTTCACCCAGCAGGCCGATGAATCCGAGCGGGCCCTGCAATCGGCGCGGCAGTCGGCCCGGCGCGCCGCCGAGATGTTCGCGGGCCTGCTCGACAACCGGATCGATGTGGCGAGTATCGAACTCGTCACCTACTCGATCTTCGGCGCCGTCGCCTCCGCCACCGACTGGTGGATCGGCGCGAACCGCCTGCAGGATCCGGCCCTGCCCGTGGAGAAGTTCGTCGCCTACCTCGCCGAGAGCATCTCCGCCCTCGCCGAGGCCAACGCGCGCCTCAACGGCATCACCATCAACGCCGACCTGCCTCTGCATCAAGCGTTCTCGGCCGAGTAATTCAACGCCCCACTGTCACAACCACTTCGAACGACGCTGTTCGAGTCGATGCCGCTTCGTCGAGGCCGACTGTGTTTGTGACACCTCCAGTATGAACCTGCCCACCGACAAGTTTCGGGCCCCGGATCAGGCCTCGACGATGCGTCCGCGGGCGTTTCGTTCGCGCTGCCAGCGCCACGCGAATTCACCGGGCTCAGGCGCCGGACCTGGAAGTTCGTTGTCGGTGCGGGGGACCGCCATACCGGCGATGAGCATGGCGAGGGTGCGCCGGCGCAGCTGTGCGGTGCGCTTCTGGTCCGGCATGCTGATCGCCGAGCAGGCCTCCAGCACCAGGCCGAGGTCCTGCGCGTTGACCTCGGGCCGCAGGCGGCCCGACTCGTGGGCGCGGCGCACGATTTCCGCGTTCACTTCACCGGAGTGCATGACGTCGGGCAGCATCTCCTCGTCGGGGGTGAAGGTGCCCGCGAGGTGCACCGTCAGTGAGTGCACGTCGGCGTCGACCACCCGCTCCAGAAACCCGACCAGGCCCTGCCAGCCATCCGAATCCTCCAGTGCTGCATCGGCTTCGGCGTTGTAGCGCCGCAACCCGTCATGGCAGAGCTTGCGCAACAGCGCGTCCTTGCTCGGATAGCGCCGGTAGAGCGCACTGATACCCACCCCCGCCTGGGTGGCGACGGCGGCGATCGGGGCGGTCGCGTCGGCCAGGAAAACCGCGCGGGCCGCTTCCAGGATGAGCCCGTCGTTGCGCGCGGCCTGCGCCTTGCGCCCGGGCAGGCCCTTGGGAGCTGGGGAGTCGGATGTCTTCGGCATGACTTCAGATTACCACTTGAAACGGAATGATCCGTTCTGCTATGTTGAAAACAGAACGAAACATTCCGTTTCAAAAGGAGAATCCGATGAACGCCACCATCACCCCCTTCCGCATCGCCATCGACCAGGCCGACCTCGACGACCTGCAGGCCAGGCTGGCGCGCACCCGCTGGGCCGACCAGATCCCCGGTTCGGGCGACGCCTACGGCGTGAGTGTGGACCGGGTGCGGCACCTGGTGAACTACTGGCGCGACGGATTCGACTGGCGCAAGGTCGAGGAGCAGCTGAACGCCTACCCGCAGTTCAGCACCGAGATCGACGGTCAGAACATCCACTTCGTGCACGTGAAGGCGCAGCGGGACAACGGCTTTCCGCTGATCCTGACGCACGGCTGGCCCGGCACCTTCGTCGAATTCCTCGGCGTCATCGAGCCGTTGACCGCCGCCGGGTTCGACCTGGTGATCCCGTCCGTCCCGGGTTACGGATTCTCCGGTGTGACAACCGAATCCGGCTGGAACGACCAGCGCATCGGCAAGGCGTGGGCCGAACTGATGTCTCGCCTCGGATATGCGAAATACGGCGCGGTCGGCAATGACGGCGGCGCGCAGATTTCTCCGGAAGTCGGCCGCGCGGCTCCGGAAAGTGTTGTCGGCGTCCATGTTTCGCAGGTGTACTCGTTCCCCTCGGGTGACCCGAGTGAAATGGCCGACCTCACCGCCGACGAACAGCAGTCATTGGCCACCCTGGACTGGTTCGTGAAGAACAAGATGGGCTTCAACATCCTGCAGTCCCAGCAGCCGCAGACGCTGGCGCACGCGCTGATGGATTCCCCGACCGGCTTGCTCGGGTGGAACACTCAACTGCTCGGCCCGGACCTGGACGACGATTTCGTGCTCACCAATATCGCGATCCACTGGCTCACCGGCACCGCGGGCTCGGCGATCCGGCACTACTTCGAGAAGGCCCAGGCCGAGCAGCCTGCCGAACCGACCACGGTGCCGCTGGCGTTGTCCGGGTCGACCGGCGATTTCCACGGCATCCGCCGCTTCGCCGACCGCGATCACCGCAACATCGTGTCGTGGCGGACGCACGACGTGTTCACCCACTACTTGCACCATGTGGCGCCGGCGTTGATGGCCGACGAGATCACCGAATTCTTCGCGCAATATCGGTAGACAGTCGATTATGTAGCCGAGACTCCGGACCATGGTTCGTCTCGTTCTCCGCTGATGTACTTAATCCATCAACAGCACACCAGCTTTCAAAACAAGGAGAAACGAAATGCGAATCGCAGTCTTCGGAGCCACCGGAACCGTCGGCCGGGTCGTCGTCGAGCAGGCACTGGCGCAGGGCCACGAGGTCACCGCGTTTACTCGGAACGCGGCCGGTGTCACCCAGCAGCACGAGGGGTTGCGCATCGTGGAAGGCGATGTGTACGACACGAATTCGGTCGAGCGGGCGGTCGCCGGGCAGGACGCGGTGATCGTCGCGCTCGGTGACGACCGCAAGGGGCAGGTGCGCTTCGGCGGCACCAAGTCGGTCATCGAGGCGATGAACCGGACCGGGGTGAAGCGCCTGATCGTGCAGTCCAGCCTGGGTGTCGGCGACAGCCGCCCGAACCTGAACTTCCTGTGGAAGTACATCATCTTCGGGATCGTGCTGCGCAAGGCCTACGTCGACCACGGCCACCAGGAGGAATTGGTGCAGGCCAGCAACGTGGACTGGACCATCGTGCGGCCCGCCGCCTTCACCGACGGGCCTCGTACCGGCGCCTACCGCCGCGGGTTCGGTCCGAACGAGAAGGGCTTGCAACTGAAGATCGCCCGCGCCGACATCGCGGCCTTCTACCTCGAGCAGCTGACCGACCCGACCTACGTGCGCCGCGCCGTAAGCATCTCGAACTGAGCATGACGGCCATGACCAGGCCGGCCTCCGCACACGGACCACCTGTGACCCACGCCCCGGAAGGGCGTGGGTCACCCGGGGACGCACACCTTCAGGCGTGCTCGTGCAGCTCGCCCCAAGCCGGGAACGGATCCGGGAGCGTCTTCCAGATACCCGGTCCCGCAGTGAATTCAGCATCCGTCAGCAGGGCCGCGTCGAGTAATCCGCGGACGCGGTCGCCGTCGAGTTTTACGCCGATGAAGACGATCTCCTGTCCTGCGGGCACTTCGAGAGACGACCACCAGGCGGCGGGTTCGAAGGTCAGGTTCGGCCCGGCCTGCGACCACACCGCAGCAAGGTCGGGACGACTGGCGATCCAGCAGAAACCCTTGCTGCGCAACATTCCCCGCAGCTGTTCGAGGGCCGTGGCCAGCCGCTGCGGATGGAACGGACGCTCAGCGGTGTAGGTGATGCTGCGAATTCCGTATTCCTCCGTTTCCGGAACATGCCCGCCCGCAAGCTCTTCGGCCCAGCCTTCGGTCTCCGCCGCGACTACCGGGTTGTAGCGGCCGGTCTCCAGCACCTCGGCCAGATCCACCGCGCCCTTGCTGGTCCGCAGTACCCGAGCGCACGGATTGAGCCGCCGCACTGTGGCTTCCACGGTTCCGGCGGCGTTCGCGCTCACCAGATCGGTCTTGCTGATCAGCAGCACATCGGCGAATTCCACCTGATCGACCAGCAGATCCGCGATGGTGCGCTCGTCGCCCTCGCCCGCCTCCAGCTCGCGGTCGGCCAGCGCTTCGCCGCGTACGACTTCGGCCAGGAAGGTGGACGCGTCGACCACGGTCACCATGGTGTCCAGCCGCGCGATATCGCCGAGGGAGAAGCCGTCCTCGAATTCCCAGTCGAAGGTCGCGGCCACCGGCATCGGCTCGGAGATGCCGGTCGACTCGATGACCAGCTGATCGAATCGGCCCGCGCGGGCGAGCTTGCCCACCGCCTCCATCAGGTCCTCGCGCAGCGTGCAGCAGATGCAGCCATTGGTGAGCTCGACCAGCTTCTCCTCGGTCCGGTCGAGGTGACCCTGTCCGGCGATCAGGGCGGCATCGATGTTGACCTCGCTCATGTCGTTGACGATCACCGCCACCCGGCGTCCCTCCCGGTTGGCGAGGATGTGATTGAGCAGCGTGGTCTTGCCCGCGCCGAGGAAGCCGGACAGCACGGTGACGGGCAGGCGGGTGTCGAGGGAAACAGTCATACACTAATGATAATCGTTTTCATTTAAGCGCTGGCGCCCGGCCAGGAAGCGGCGGAAATCCAGGGGCGCGGGGGTGTCGGCCACGGCATCTGGTCGTAGGGTCTCCTATGTGAAACTTCTGCCGATTCCCGCCGACGGGCAGACCCCTGTTCGAGTCCTCACCATCGCGGGCACCGACTCCGGCGGCGGCGCCGGGATCCAAGCCGATTCGCGGACCATGGCGCTGTGTGGCGTGCACGCCTGCGTCGCCGTCGCGGCGGTGACGGTGCAGAACTCGGTGGGCGTCAGCGGCTTCCACGAGATCCCGCCGAATATCGTGGCCGACCAGGTGCGTTCGGTGGTCGGCGATATCGGCATCGGCGCGGCCAAGACCGGCATGCTCGCTTCGACCGCCATCATCGAGGCCGTCGCCGGCGTGTGCCAGGAGGTCGGGATCGGCCGCAACGGCGCCATCCCGCTGGTGGTCGATCCGGTCGCGGCCTCCATGCACGGTGACCCGCTGCTGCACGAGTCGGCCCTGGACGCGGTGCGGTACACGCTGTTCCCGCTGGCCACCGTGGTCACGCCGAACCTGGACGAGGTCCGGCTGCTCACCGGCATCGACGTCGTCGACGACGCCACCGCCCGCCGCGCCGCCGAAGCCCTGCACGCGCTCGGCCCGCAGTGGGCCATCGTCA
Organism: Nocardia sp. XZ_19_385; assembly: GCF_015355755.1. Classification (NCBI taxonomy): domain Bacteria; kingdom Bacillati; phylum Actinomycetota; class Actinomycetes; order Mycobacteriales; family Nocardiaceae; genus Nocardia; species Nocardia sp. XZ_19_385. The sequence goes on along the minus strand of NZ_JACVEE010000002.1, from coordinate 642,725 downwards.
AGGGCGGCCACCTGCGCACCTCGCAGTACAGCACCGACCTGCTCTTCGACGGCGAGCAGTTCCTGGAATTCACCGCACCGCGTATCGAGACCGGCAACGACCACGGCGGCGGTGACACCATGGCCGCGTCCATCGCGTGCGCCCTCGCCAACGGCTACTCCGTCCCCGACGCCGTGGAATTCGCCAAGGAGTGGACTCGCCGCTGCCTCGAGGCGTCCTATGACCTGGGTGCGGGCCACGGACCGGTGTCCCCGCTCTGGCGCCTGAATTACGCCTGAACTCAAGCCTTTCCGAAGGCAAGCGCGACATTGTGCCCGCCGAAGCCGAAGGAGTTGTTCACCGCGTAGTCGATGCGCTGCTGCCGTGGCGCGCCCGCGACGATATCGAGGTCGATCTCCGGATCGCGGTTGTCGAGATTCAGTGTGGGCGGGACGATTTCGTCGCGCAGCGTGAGCAAGGTGAGGATCGATTCCAGCGCCCCGACCGCGCCGATCGAATGTCCCAGTGCGGATTTCGGCGCGTAGACCGAGGCGTGCGGCGTGGTGGCGGTGATGGCGTCGGCTTCGGAGGCGTCGCCGATCGAGGTCGAGGTGGCGTGCGCGTTGACGTGCTGGATATCCGAAACCCGCAGCCCCGCAGTCTGTATCGCCTTGCGCATGGCTCGGGCCGCGCCGCTGCCGCCGGGTTCGGAGGCCACGATGTGATAGGCGTCGGAGGTGATGCCCGCGCCCAGCACCCGGCCGAGCAGCCGGGCGCCGCGGGCCCGCGCGTGTGCCTCGGATTCCAGTACCAGCAGCGCGCCCGCCTCACCGAAGACGAATCCGTCGCGATCCCGATCGAACGGGCGCGAGGCGCGTTCCGGCTCGTCGTTGCGGGTGCTCATGGCGCGCATCATGGCGAAGCTCGCGATCGGCACCGCATCGATGTGGCCCTCGACGCCGCCGGTGACCACCACGTCGGCCTCGCCGGTGCGGATCAGCCGCCACGCGTGCGCGATCGCCTCCGAACCCGACGAGCAGGCCGACACCGGCGCGAAAACCCCGGCCTTCGCACCGATTTCGAGGCCCACGGTGGCGGCCGGACCATTCGGCATCACCATCGGCACGGCCATCGGTGACACCTTTCGATAGCCGCCCGCCCGCATCGCGTCCACCGCGGTGATCAGCGCATCGGCCCCGCCGAGCCCGGTGCCGATGGCGACCGCGAGCCGTTCCCCGTCGACCTCGGGCACACCGGCGTGCTGCCAGACCTGGCGGCCGAGCACCAGCGCCAGCTGCTCGACGTAGGACATCCTGCGCTGTTCGATCCGCGTCAGCTGGGCGCCGGGGTGCGCCGTCAGCGTGCCGCCGATCCGCACCGGCAGGTCGTACTCGTCGACGAAATCGCCTTGTAGCGGGCCGATTCCGCTGCGTCCGGCGAGCAGCCCGGCCCATGTCGCTTCGGCATCGTCGGCCAAAGCGGTGGTCGCGGCATAACCGGTGACGACCACATTCCGAGTTTCTGAAGCGATTGTTACAGTCACGATGACATGGATACCTGTAGCACTCGCTACAGTCAACCCATGGCCCGCCCTCTCGACCACGCCAAACGCGCCGAACTGCTCGCCGGCGTCGTCGCCTACATCGCCGACCACGGCCTCGCCGAACTCTCCCTGCGCCCGCTCGCCGCCGAGCTCGGAACCAGTTCGCGCATGCTCATCCACTACTTCGGGACCAAGGAGGAACTGCTCGTCCAGGCCCTGGCCACCCAGCGCCCCGACATCTCGGCCCTGTTCGCCGATGTAACCGACGCCACGGCGCTCCGGGCGCGGCTGACCGGCTTCTTCGAGGCCAACGTCCACGGCCGCGGCTCGACGAGTGTCCGGGTCCTGCTGCAAGTGCTCGGCGCGGCCTGCGCCCCCGTCAGCCCCTACGCGCAGTACGCGCACGACGCGATCGCGGTGTTCGTCACCGCGCTGGCCGAGGCGCTGGGCCGGATCGATTCCGTCACCGATGCGGAAGCCGTTGCGACACTACTCATCTCCGGTCTGCGCGGCATCATCCAGGACCGGTTGATCACCGGCGACACCGACCGCACCACCCGTGCTGCCCACCGCCTGATCGAGCAGAACATCCACTAGCGCGTGGGTAACTTGATGTTTGCCGCTGCGCGGTCAATGCTGGCTCCGACACATCCGGGCTAGGGAAGGGTCGACGTGACGGCGGATTTGCCAGTGCGCAACTTCGGTCCCACGCGGTGGGTGATGCTCGCCGTGCTGTGCGCGAGCCTGCTGTTGGTCGCCATGGACGCCACCATCCTCAATGTCGCCCTGCCTTCCCTGATCGACGACCTGCACGTCGGCCAGCTGGAACAGCTGTGGATCATCGACGTCTACGGCCTGGTCCTCGGCGGCCTGCTGATCACCACCGGCGCGATCGGTGACCGGGTCGGCCGAAAGCTGTTGTTCAACAGCGGTTTCGTTCTTTTCGGCATCGCCTCCGTGGTGGCGGCCACCGCGCAGAGTTCCGGTCAGCTGATCGCGGGCCGCGTCCTGCTCGCGCTCGGCGGCGCCATGGTGATGCCCTCCACGCTCTCGTTGATCCGCAATATCTTCGCCGACCCGAAGGAGCGCACCCTCGCCATCGGCATCTGGGCCGCGGTCGCGGGTGCGGGCGCCACCATCGGCCCGATTGTCGGCGGCCTGCTCGTCGAGGATTTCGGCTGGGCCTCGGCCTTCTGGCTGAATGTGCCGGTCGTGATCGTCACGGTTATCGCGGGCGTCTGGTTGCTGCCGGAATATCGCTCGCCGCAATCGGGCACTTTGGATTGGCTGTCGGCCGTGCTGTCCATCGCCGGAATTGTCGGCTTGGCCTGGGGTATCAAACACATCGCGAAAGGTTCGGCGGGCGGTGTGGATTGGGGCATCTTCGTGCTCGGCCTGCTTTTCTTGGCCTGGTTCGCGCGCCGCCAACTCAGCTCCGCCGACCCGCTGCTCGATGTCCGGCTGTTCCGCAACGGCCCGTTCACGGCCGCCGCCCTGGCCACCCTGCTGGCCATGCTCGCCATCGGCGCCGCCCTGTTCCTGATCTCCCTGTGGCTGCAATACATTCACGGCTATTCCCCGTCGCAGGCCGGTTTGCGCACCATGCCCTCGGCCATCACCTTGCTGGCCGCCTCGCTGGCCACGCCGTGGCTGATGCAGCGCATAGGTGTGCGCGGGGTACTCGCCATTGGCCTCGGCGCGCTCGCACTAGGTTTCCTCGGTTTGGCGTTGAGTCCGGAACCTACGACCTATCCGGTGATCGCCCTGGTTCTGGCTACCTTCGGCTTGGGTGACGGGCTCGCGGTCACCGCAGCGGCGGCGGTCCTGGTCTCCGCGGTGCCCCCGGAGCGCGCCGGGCAGGCGGGCGCGGTCTCGGAAACCAACTACGAGCTGGGCATCGGCTTGGGCGTGGCGCTGCTCGGCAGTATCCACGCGCGCATCTTCAGCGAGAACATGACCGAGATCCCGCTGCACGGCGCCGCACTCGAGGAAGCGCGCGGTTCGGTCGGCGGCGCGGTCGAAGTGGCCTCGGAGCTGGACCCGGTCGCGCGTTCCCAGGTGCTCACCGAAACCGGGCACGCTTTCGATGTCGCGCTGACCATCACGTCCTATATTTCGGCGGCGATCGTCGCGGTGGTGGCCGTGGTCGCGGTCTGGCTGGTGCCGCGGGGATTTCGGGTCACCGGCGGCCATTGATAATTTCGACGATGTAATTCGCCCGGTCGAAATACAAATAATACCGAATTGTTTCCGCGCGCCATTTGAACCCTGGTTGAATAGCCAGGGGTTCCAGCCGATTAATTCGAATGGGGAGACCGGAAGACCAATTCCATTGGAGGCATAATGGCCAGCAGTGCGAACGGTAAGTCCAACCGCAAGACAACCAAATCGCAGAGCACGATGAAAGTCGTCGACAAGGTTGTGAATCGGCCCATCATGGTGCAGCGTCTCGTCGAGCGTCCGATCGAGAAGATCGTCGACAAGCCGGTGCGGATGGAGCGGCTGGTGGAGCGGTTGGTCGTCGACACCGTGGACAAGGTGGTCGACAAGCCGGTTCGGGTCTCCCGGATGGTCGAGAAGCCGGTCGTCACGATGGTCGACCGGATCAAGCGGAAGCCGGTCAAGGTGACCCGGATGGTGGAGAAGCCGGTCGCGAAGGTGACCGACCGGATCGTGCCGAAGCTGGTCACCGTGCAGCGCAAGATCGAGAAGCCGATGGTCAAGATCGTCGACCAGGTCGTGCCGAAGCCGGTCACCGTGCAGCGCAAGGTGCAGAAGGCCATGCCGAAGATGGTCGACAAGGTGGTCAAGAAGCCGGTCACCGTCGAGCGCGTGATTACGCAGCCGGAAATCAAGATCGTGGACCGGGTCGTCAAGCAGACCGTCGAGATCCCGCGCACCGTGGAACAACCCGTCGCCAAGATCATCGACCGGATCAAGCGCAAGCCGGTCCGGGTGCAGCGCATGGTCGAGAAGCCGGTCGTGGAAATCCAGGACAAGGTGATCGAGAAGCACGTCACCGTGGAGCGCCGCACGCACAAGCCGGTGGTGAAGATCGTCGACAAGGTCGTCGAGGTGCCGGTGCAGCAGATCAAGGAGCGGGTGGTCGAGAAGCCCGTGCAGAAAGTGATCCAGAAGGTTGTGCAGAAGCCGGTCATCAAGATCGTCGAGAAGGTTGTCGAGGTCCCGGTCGAGAAGATCGTCTACAAGGTCGTGCGGCGGCCGGTGGAGAAGGTCGTCAAGATCTACGAGGACAAGCCGGTCATCAAAATCGTCAAAGTGCCGCGCACGGTGGTGCACGAGAAGGTCGTGGTCAAGCCGGTCACCAAGGTGGTCACCAAGACCGTCGACAAGGTGATCGAGAAGCCGAAGGTCGTGCACCGCACCATCAACAAGACCGTGAACTGGGAAGTCGACAAGATCGTCGAGAAGCCCCGGATTAAGGAGAAGGTCATCTCGCGGCCGGTCGAGCACACGATCGACAAGATCGTGGAGAAGCCGCGCATCAAGCAGAAGACCACCACCAAGACCGTGGACTGGGTGGTCGACAAGCTGGTCGAGAAGCCGAAGATCCGCGAGAAGGTCACTCACGTGCCGGTGGAGAAGGTCGTCAACGTGACAGCCGAGAAGCCGCGCATCGTCGAGAAGGTCACCGAGAAGAAGGTCGACAAGATCGTCAACCGGATGGTCGAGAAGCCGCGGATCAAGCAGAAGACCGTCACCAAGAACGTCGACTGGAAGGTCGACACGATCGTGGAGCAGCCGCGCATCGTGGAAAAGGTGATCCAGAAGCCGGTGACCAAGACCGTGACCAAGATGGTCGAGAAGCCGCGCATCGTGGAGAAGACCGTGCAGAAGCCGGTGCGCAAGGTGCTCGAAAAGACTGTGCAGAAGCCGGTTCTGGTGGAGAAGATCGTCACCAAGAAGGTCGACATGGTCGCCGAGCGGATCGTGGAGAAGCCGGTCATCAAACGCGTCGATCGGATGGTGCCGCGCAGCACGCCCATCAAGCAGACGGTGCCCCGCGCCGCGGCCCCCGCCATCAAACAGGCGGTGGAGCCGATGGTCGGCAACGGCAAGCGGCCCGCCAAGCGACCCATGGACGAACTCGTGGGCAGCTCGATCGGCGTGAAGGGCCGCTGGGAAGGCGACTACTGGCCCGACGAGAACGGCCCCCGTCGCCGCTGACCCCTCAGACGGCGGCGACGGTTTCGGCGCCCCTCGGAATCGTCGCCGCCCCACCGACCTCCCGCCCGGGGGACGAAATGCCACCGGAGACGTCACTCGTCTCCGGTGGCATTTCGGTGCGTGATTCCTAGGAAGACGTGATCGGCAGATACACCTTGCCGCCCGCGCCGGCGAATTCCGCCGACTTCTCCGCCATCCCGGCCTCGATGGCCTCGACGTCGGTAAGTCCTTGCTGCTCAGCGTATTCCCGCACGTCGGCGGAGATGCGCATAGAGCAGAACTTGGGTCCGCACATGGAGCAGAAGTGCGCGGTCTTGGCGGGTTCCGCGGGCATGGTCTCGTCGTGGTACTCGCGCGCGGTGTCCGGATCCAGCGACAGCGCGAACTGGTCGCGCCAGCGGAATTCGAAACGGGCCTTGGACAATTCGTTGTCCCGGTCCTGCGCGTGCGGGTGCGCCTTGGCCAGGTCGGCGGCGTGCGCGGCGATCTTGTAGGTGATCACGCCGACCTTCACATCGTCCCGATTCGGCAGTCCCAGATGCTCTTTCGGGGTCACGTAGCAGAGCATCGCGGTGCCCGCCTGGGCGATGATGGCCGCGCCGATGGCCGAGGTGATGTGGTCGTAGGCCGGTGCGATATCGGTGGCGAGCGGGCCCAGGGTGTAGAACGGGGCCTCCTCGCAGAGCTCCTCCTCCAGGCGCACGTTCTCCACGATCTTGTGCATCGGCACGTGGCCGGGGCCTTCGATCATCACCTGCACGCCATAGGATTTCGCGATCTTCGTGAGCTCGCCGAGGGTGCGCAGTTCAGCGAACTGGGCAGCGTCGTTGGCATCGGCGATGGAGCCGGGACGCAGGCCGTCACCGAGGGAGAAGGTGATGTCGTAGCGCGCCAGGATCTCGCAGAGTTCCTCGAAGTGCGTGTACAGGAACGATTCCTGGTGATGCGCCAAACACCATGCGGCCATGATGGATCCGCCGCGCGAGACGATGCCGGTGACGCGCTTGGCGGTGAGCGGCACGTAGCGCAGCAGCACGCCGGCGTGCACGGTCATGTAGTCCACGCCCTGCTCGGCCTGCTCGATCACGGTGTCGCGGTAGATCTCCCAGGTGAGCTGGGTCGGATCGCCGTTCACCTTCTCCAGCGCCTGGTAGATCGGCACGGTGCCGACCGGGACGGGGGAGTTGCGCAGGATCCACTCACGGGTCTCGTGAATGTTCTTGCCGGTGGACAGATCCATGATGGTGTCCGCGCCCCAGCGCGTCGCCCACACCATCTTCTCCACTTCCTCGGCGATCGAGGAGGACACCGCGGAGTTGCCGATATTGGCGTTGATCTTCACCAGGAACTTCTTGCCGATAATCGTCGGCTCGAGTTCCGGGTGGTTGTGGTTGGCCGGGATCACCGCGCGGCCCGCGGCGACCTCCTCGCGCACCATCTCTTCCGAAACCCCTTCGCGCGCAGCGATAAAGCGCATCTCGGGGGTGATGATGCCCTGCCGCGCCCAAGCCAGCTGGGTCGGCGGGCCTTCGACGTCGGGCTTGGTCCAGGTGTCACGCAGCTTCGCGAGTCCCGCCTCCAGATCGATGGTGGCGTTGTCGTCGGTGTACGGCCCGGAGGTGTCGTACACATCGAAGTGCTCACCGTTGGTGAGATTGATGCGCCGCACCGGAATTCGCAGAGCCTGCCCCGGGCTTGATCCGGGGTCGTCGACCTCGAGATAGTGCTTGACGCTGCCTTCGATCGGCCCCGTGGTGACGGTGTCGACGGTTTCGGACGTGGCTTGTTTGCCCATGTGAATCTCTCCCTACGCCGGCATTACCCGGTCAGGTTCATACGGTCGACGGCCCTGAACGCCCTGAAATGGGCTAGCCGTCCTCTCAGCCCGCTGGTGCGAGCCCCCGTTCGGTGTGCAGTTGTTTCTCGGCCCGACCATACCTGTCCGCTACCACCCGGCATGCACCGAATGCCGGAATCCGGTCGATCCACACAAGCCCGCGAGGATCTGGATCGACCGCGTTGGGTCGATCCTCCGAGTAGCGCTGGACTCAGCTGGCCTTGTTCTCGTAGGCGTCGCGCATGGCCTGAACATCGAGCTTGCGCATGCCGAGCATGGCCTTCATAGCGCGGTTGACGGCTTCCGGGTCGCCGGTCATGAGTTCGTTGGCTTCGGCCGGCCAGATCTGCCAGGGGATGCCGTACTTGTCGTTGAGCCAGCCGCATTCGATTTCCTGGCCGCCGTCGGCGAGCAGGGCATCCCAGAGGCGGTCGACCTCGGCCTGGCTGTCGCAGTTGACCAGCAGCGACATGGCGTGGGTGTAGTGGTAGTCGCCGCCGCCGTTGATGGCGGTGAAGCGCTGGCCGGCGAGTTCGAAGTCGACGGTCATGACGAGGCCGGCTTCGCGCGGGCCGGCTTCGCTGTAGCGCTGCACGTCGACGATCTTGGCGTCCGGGAACAGCGAACAGTAGAACTCGGCGGCCTCTTCGGCCTGGGTGTCGTACCAGAGGTTCGTGACGATTTTCTGCATGACGGGGTCCTCCCGGTCTTGTGCATGTGTCCTATAACGGTACTGACGGATCGAGCGTCGGAAATTAATCGCCCGAAGATCTGGCCTCGCCGGCTCCCAGTCCAGGGGTGCAGCGAGTACGAAGATTGTCCCTCCGGCAGCTGGCCCTGCGTGATTGCGTCGACAGAATTTGATGGATTTTCATGGGCGAAGTCATCAAAACCCGTCAGAAGCGCTCAAACACGTGCAACCTCGCGCAGGAGCAAACAGCCACGGTGATTTCCGAGTTCGATGGTGGTGCACTGGTTCTCGACCTTGAAGGCGCGATCAAAGGACGAAGATATGTGGCCGGAGCTCGGGAAGACAGTGCGACAGGCTCTGACTGGTTGGGGACAGACTATGCGGCTAGTCGTCTGCGTGGCCGTGTTGGCGGTCGCGGCGTGTGCTTTGTTGCAGGCCAGCGGTCTGTAGGCGCAACTTCAGGAGGAGCTAGAGCTCGGGAAATAACTGCGGGGTTGAATTTTGGCTTGGCAGTGGCCCCGCAGTTCTGTATTCTCGCGGCGGATGGACCGCAACCTACAGTGATGCGACAGGGGTAGCTGGTGAGTATTCAGACGACAGAATATGCGACCGAGATCAATCGCGGTCTGGGAGACCCCTTGCGGGTACTTGAGCTTAGCCCGAGCCGGCTGCTCACGACTATGCCGTGGGGGCAGCTCGCGCGCATCGTGCCGGACCCGCGCAAAGCTGAGAACACCAAGGCGCTCCGTTTCCTGTCGAAGGACGAGCGCGATCAGGCGGAGACCCGCAATGAAGTTCAGCGCAACATCAAGTCCACGAAGAAGGCTGAGAACGCCAAGGCGTATGCGCGCTACCTGGCAGAAGTCCTTCGGGGCGATCGTGACCAGCGCTGGGCCACCCCTCCTTTCGCCCTCTGGGTCCGTAGGCCGCTCGACGTTGTCCAATTGCCGAGCACGTTCGGAGTCGACAGCATCGCATATCTTCCGTGGGACGTCAGCGGCGTGCTTGTGGATGCTGAGACTCAGCATCTCGCCCACTTCCTATTGCGCGAAGATCCTGACGCGTACGGGATTTCGAGCGAGCAGACGAACGGGCGGTTGGTCGGAGTCGAGATCTATCACGGGATGGATCTCGTGGCCGCACGTCAGATTTTTCATGATCGGAACCTGCTCGGCGTAATCCCCAATAAGACCGTCGCGTTGGCCTCCGACTCTGCCAACGTCGCGACCAGGATCACATTGGCGCTGCTCGACAAGATCGAGGTGCGGGTCGGTGCCAAGGTTGTCAACCTGAAGGATCTGGTTTCTGTGCGCCAGCGGCAACTCGGTGCATCCGACACCGAATGGATGACTTTGTCGACCTTGCGATCGTTTGTGATCACAATGATTTTCGGCAAGGCCGGATTCGACAAGACCAGCGGACCCCTCCCCGCGCTCCCGGAAGGCTGCACCGAGGAGATCGCACTCGCAGAGATCCAAGCGGCCCTCAGCGAGCTCCTGACACGGTTCGCTAGCGCATTCGAGCGGCGCACGACAACGGTAATCGCATCGCCGGCAGTGTTCTCGGCGCTCGGTGCCGTCGCGCATCGCACTGCCTCGTGGAACAAGGATCCGCAGCAGTCGTTGAGTGTCAACGCGATGCTGGAGCTACTTGTTGACGTGCACTGGGAACGGGACGCGCGCTACTGGGACGGAACTGCCGGAAAGCTCACGGCGAGCGGGGCCTTTTCACTGGCTGGCGGAGTCAAAGATAACGGATCGAAAACCACATCCGCTCTGGCTGATCCGACATCTCCACGATATGAGTGGATCCGGCATGGCCGTTCGGACTTCCTGATCTGATTCCATGGTCCCCGCAGCCGTTGAATCTGCCCCCGCAGTCGCCTGGTGCTTCAACCAGCTGCCGATGGTCATACCCCCGCAGTAGCTGATTACGGACTCAGATCGTATATATTTGCCGAGACTCGAGAAATTCGTGTCCATTTGCTCGAAAATAGTTGCTCTAACTAAGACTTTCCACTACCCTTCGGACCGCGTGGTAGACACCCCGGGCGGGACTGACGCCTTAATAACAGGAGAAGCCGATGGCGACGGGTCAGCCGTCCGAAATCTCAACGCTAGCTAGCGATTTGGCCGAGCTGCGTAAGTCTGTGGGAGAACCCAGCTATGAACGCCTACACCATGCTCTCAAGAAGGCCGCCGTCGCCGACGCTGTAAGCATCACCACGCTGCGGAATGCGGTGCATGCTGGCCGACTTCCTAAGCTCCAGACGGTGGTCCAGTTCGTCAAAGCTTGTCGGTGTGTCTCGGAGCGAGATGATCTCATGATCGATCCCGAAACCTTCGATGTTCACGTATGGCGCGAACGATGGATGGCCGCCGCTGAACTGACCCGTTAATGTTGACCCCGGCCGGTCCGGTTCCGGTCGGGGTCAGTGGCGGCACGGGGCCGGTTCACCGTTCGCGCGGGCCGATCGGGAAGCCCAGCGCGCCGAAGGTGGCGTTCAGGTTGATTTCGATCTGGCTGAGCAGCGCGTTGAAGTCGGCCAGCATGGACACCGTGTTCTCGGTGCGGCAGCCCACCTGCTCGGGTGCGTTCGGCGCCAGGCGGGACTTCAGCCAGTTGAACGTGTCGGCCATGCCGAGCGAGGGCAGGGTCAGGTGCTCGCTGAGGTGGTCGCGTTTGTAGACCACGGAAGCGCCTGCGGCACACCACTGCTGGGACAGCCGGTCATTGGTCCACACCGGCACCGCTTCGTCGAAAACGCCCTGGTACAGAAAGATCGGCGCGGTCGGGGTGTTGCGGCCGAGCACCGTCGAGTCGAAGACCTCTTTGATCTCCGGCAGCGCCAGGAAGTCCTTGATCGGAATCGTCAGCAGCCGTTGGTAATCCACGAACATCGTGGTCACCGCGTTGCGCGGCAGGCACTGGGAGTTGATGCGGTCCAGGAACGCCCGGCCCTCCGGGGTCAGGTGCCGGTAGGTGGCCTCTTTGAAGGAGGGGTAGGCCTTGGACAGCGAGGCCATGCCGATGCCGACCAGGCTGGAGAACATCGACCCGTTGGTGTGCAGCAGCGACACCACGTCCGAGGTGGGGGCGCCGAGCGCGACTCCCTTCACGTTGAGTTCCGGCGCGTAGCTCGGCTGCATTTCCGCGGCCCAGCCCGAACCCATGCCGCCGCCGGAGTAGCCCCACATCGCGACCGGCGTATTCACCCCGTCCAGGCCCAGCGGCTCGAACCGCTCGGCGGCCCGGATCCCGTCCAGGGTCATGTAGCCGGGTTCCTTGGCGACCGCCAGATGTCCTTCCAGCCCTTCGTAATCCGGGATGGAGACGGCCCAGCCCTGACTGATCAGGGCGGCGAGGGCGATCAGTTCACTCTGCGAGTGGATACCCTCCAGGCCGGGCAGGCCCGCGCCCTGCTGCAGCACGAACGACGGCGCGCAATCGGGACTGGCGCTGTCGTAGTAGAACTGCAGCGAGACCAGCGGCCGGGACCGGTTCGGATCGGCGCCGGCGGGCAGGATCACCGTGCTCACGGCCACGGTCGGCTGCTCGAAAAGATCGGTGGTGCGGTACATCAGCTGCCAGGAGCGCACGTTCAGCGGCAGCACGGTGATCACCGCGAGCCGCACTTCCCGGGACTTCAGCACGGTGCCGGGTTCGGTCGCTTCGAAGCCCGCCGGCGGTTGATAGAACGCGTCTTGCGACGGCGGCGGCACCGCGGCGGCGGGCGCGGCGGTCACCCCGCCGGTGAGCAGCGTGGCTGCGACGGCGACGGCCACCCCCATCATGGCCGCGACGACGCGCGAGCTGCCGCGTCGAGTCCGATCTCCTTTGATCACTGACACGTCTGCCTTCTTCCTCATCAGCGTGGAGTGATTACAACAGACCTTCCGATTATGAACAAGATGCCTTGTTGAAAGGTGGCCCGCTAATCTCGAAGTCATGACCCGCAGCAACTCCGCCGCGCGGCCGGCCCCAGCCAGTAACCAGGCCCCGGCGCGGCGCCGGATCCGTGGCCTCGACGCCGAACAGCGCAGCGCGCAACGACGCAGCCAACTGCTGGATTCCGCCACCGAACTGTTCGCCGCGCAGAGCTTTTCGGGTACCTCGATCGAGCAGATCTGTCAGCACGCGTTCGTCGGGACCAAGGGCTTCTACGATCATTTCGACAGCAAGGAAGCCTGCTATATCGCGCTGCTGGAACAGGTGACGGTGCAGATTCAGGATCGGGTCGCGGCCGTGGCCGCCACGGTCGCCGATCGGCCGCGACCGGAGCGCATCGCCGCGGTGCTGGCGGAATTCGTGCACGCCATCGCCGACGACCGCCGGCTGGCCAAGGTCACCTTCGGGGAAGCCGGCGGAATCTCGCCGACTGTGGAGAAACAGCGCCGCGGCAACCGGCGCTGGGCTGCCGCTTTCCTGGAACGGCAGTGGTCGGACGAGCCGAACCCGGACCGCGCGAGCCTGGCGCTCGCCCTCGCGACGGTCGGCGGCATGTTCGAGCTGGTCGCCGACTGGCTGCACCACCACGACGACGGCGGCGCCCCGGACGCGGCCGACATCCTGATCGGGGACCTCATCCGGTTCGTCGCCGTCGTCGACGCCGGTCGGGCGGCTAGCGCCTCCTGATCAGGCGGCGGGCTTGCCGCCCTTGGCGGAGCCGGTGCCGAGCGCGCCGAGCAGATCGAAGAGCGCGTCGAAGGGGCAGGGACCGTTGGTGCAGCCGATCTCGGAGGACCCGAGCATGGGGGCGGCGGTGGCCGTTGCCGCGACGGGCGCGGGGACGAGCAGTGCACCCACGAAGACTGCGGCGGCGATACGACGTTTCATAGTTCGTTCTCTCTGGTAGATCCGGCCCCCCTTCCGGCGCCGAACGCTACCGCCCCGCTACCGGCAACGGCAGCCCCTGATTCCGGGGCCAATGCCGTTGCGGGCGAGCCGATTCAGTCGTGCGCGGCCCGGATGCGACCGCGGACCTCGCCGAGTCCGATGCGCCCGGCATCCGGGCCGGGCGCCGACGCGGTGATGACGATTTCGTCGCCGTCTTCCAGGAAGGTGCGCTTCTGTCCGTTAACCTGAATGGATTCGCTTCCACCCCAAGACAATTCGATGAAAGAACCGCGCTGGTCCGGCTCCGGGCCGGAGATGGTGCCCGACGCGTAGAGATCGCCGGTGCGGGTCGAGGCCCCGTTGGCGGTGAGGTGGGCCAGCATTTGCGCCGGTGACCAGTACATCCGGGAGTACGGCGGGTTGGAGACCTCCGCGCCGTCCCATTGCACGGTCAGGGCGATATCCAGGCCCCACGGGTCGGCCGCGTGCAGGTAGGGCAGCGGTGCGGGCTCCTGGACGGGCAGCGGAATCCGCGCGGATTCCAGTGCGGCCATGGGGGTTATCCACGCCGACAGCGAGGTGGCGAAGGACTTGCCGAGGAACGGGCCGAGCGGCTGGTACTCCCAGGCCTGGATGTCGCGGGCCGACCAGTCGTTGACCAGGGCGACACCGAAGACGTGCTCCCCGAAGTTCTCGATATCGATGGGCTGCCCCAGCTCGGAGCCCACGCCGACGACGAAGCCCAGTTCCGCCTCGATGTCCAGGCGTTTCGACGGTCCGAAATCCGGTGCGCCCGAATCGGTCCGGCGTTGACCGCGGGGCCGGACGATATCGGTGCCGGACACCACCACGGTGCCGGCGCGGCCGTGATATCCGACCGGCAGATGCCGCCAATTCGGCAGCAGCGGTTCGGAATCCGGCCGGAACAACCGGCCCAGATTGGTGGCGTGATCGATGCTGGCATAGAAGTCGACGTAGTCGCCGACCTGTACCGGCAGCTTCATGTCGACGTCGACGAGCGAATGCACGGCCGCGTCCGGGATTTCGTTGTCGGCGAGCAACCGCACCCGTTCGCGCACCTCACGCCAGCGCTGCGGCCCCTGCGCCAGGAACGGATTCAGGCTCGCCGCCGCGAAGATCGGATCATCCAGTGCCACAGCGAGATCGATGACCGAATCGCCCAGCCGGACACCTACGCGATACGGCCCGTGCTTCGATGCGAATACGCCATAGGGCAGGTTGTCCGGCCCGAACTGCGATTCCTGCGCTACCTCGATCCGCGTCATGATTGCGGCCCCCGGCCCGACCAGGTCCACGCGTAAGCCGGGTCTTCGCAGGCCAGCGCGCCCTCCCCGAGTTCGAGCGGACGGAAGGTGTCGACCATGACGGCCAGCTCGTCGAAGAACTCCAGCCCGATACTGCGCTCGTAGGCGCCGGGCTGCGGGCCGTGCGCGTAACCGCCGGGATGCACCGACACCGACCCCTGCCCGATCCCGGATCCCTTGCGCGCCTCGTAGTTTCCACCGCAGTAGAACATGATCTCGTCGGAGTCGACGTTGGAGTGGTAGTACGGCACCGGGATGGACAGCGGGTGGTAATCCACCTTGCGCGGCACGAAATTGCACACCACGAAGTTGTTGCCCTCGAACGCCTGATGCGCCGGCGGCGGCTGGTGGATGCGCCCGGTGATCGGCTCGAAATCGGCGATATTGAAGGTGAGCGGGTACAGGCAGCCGTCCCAGCCGACGACATCGAAGGGGTGCGTGGCGTAGATCATCCGGGTGCCCGCGACCTGCCCGCCGGGCCGGTGCTTCACCAGCACCTCCACGTCGGTTCCGGTCTCGAGCAGCGGTTCGCCGGGTCCGTGCAGGTCCCGCTCGCAGTAGGGCGAATGTTCCAGCAGCTGACCGAATTTCGACAGGTACCGCTTCGGTGGCGTGATGTGGCCGGAGGCTTCGATCGCATAGGCGCGCAACGGGTCCGAGCCGGTGGGCAGCCAGCGATGGGTGGTGGCCCGCGGGATCAGCACCTGATCGCCCGGACGAGCCCGCAGCGGGCCGAAGACCGTCTCCACGACCGCCTCGCCCGACTCCACGTACACCAGCTCGTCGCCGATCGCGTTGCGGTACAACGGCGACGGCCGCTTCGCGACCACATAGGAGATCCGCACGTCCGCGTTGCCGAGGATGAGCCGGCGGCCGGTCACCACGTCCGTCTCGGCCGCGGTGTCACCCGGGAACAGGTCGTGCAACCGCAGATGCCGATGCCGCAGTGGATGATTCGGCGTGGTGCCCTGATCCGGCAGGTCCCACACCGTCGAGTCGACGATGGCGGGCGGCAGGCCGCGGTGATAGAGCAGCGAGGAATCCCCGGAGAACCCCTCCTCGCCCATCAACTCCTCGTAATAGAGGTTGCCTTGCTCGTCGCGATGCTGGGTGTGCCGCTTCGGCGGAACCGAACCGACCTGCCGATAGAACGCCATGTCCGCATGCTAATGCGCGGTGCCGCGAAATAAAGCGAAGCTGCCGGATGGTAGGCATTTTGCACGGAATTTCGCCAGTCGATCGGCGATTCAACCGAACAATTGCCTACCTGGAGGCGAATCCTCTTGTCACCCTGAGCCTCTTGCCGCCCCGAGTTCTCACGCGTCGGCCAGCCCGAACTCCGCGATGACGGGTGCGTGGTCGCTGGCGCCCTTGCCCTTGCGCTCCTCACGGTCGACATTGGCGTCCTTGGTGCTGGCGGCCAGTGCCTGGGAGGCGAGGATGAAATCGATGCGCATGCCCTCGCGGCGCGGGAACCGCAACTGGGTGTAATCCCAGTAGGTGTAGACGCCGGGCCCCGGCGCGAACGGCCGCATGACATCGGCGAAACCGCTGTCGAGGAAGGCCTGGAAGGCGTCCCGTTCCGGTTGCGAGACATGGGTTTTGCCCGCGAAGAAATCCATCGACCAGACATCTTCGTCCCGCGGCGCGATATTCCAGTCACCGACCAGGGCGACCTTGGCCTCCGGGTCCGCGGTCAGCCAACCGGTGGCGGTATCGCGCAGGGCGGCAAGCCATTCCAGTTTGTAGGTGTAGTGCGGGTCGGCCAGGGCGCGTCCGTTGGGGACATACAAGCTCCACACCCGCACCCCGCCGCAGGTGGCGCCGAGCGCCCGGGATTCCACCACCGGCGCGCTGATCAGCGAGTCACCGGCGTCCTTGTCGAAGCCCGGCTGGCCGGGGAAGGCCAGTTCGACATCGGCCAAGCCGACGCGGGAGGCGATGGCGACGCCGTTCCACTGGTTCACACCGAGATGGGCGACCTCGTAACCGAGCTCGTCGAACCGCTCGAACGGGAACTGATCGTCCCGGCATTTGGTTTCCTGCATGGCGAGCACGTCGATGTCCTGGCGGTCCAGGAACTGCGCCACCCGATCGATACGGGAGCGGATGGAGTTGACGTTCCAGGTCGCCAAGCGCACGAAATGCCTTCTTTCGGAATCGGATTCGAGGGTTATCGCGGCGCGGCGTACCGGTAGCCGTGGTGCTCTAGGAAGCCCAGGTCGCGGTAGAGCGCGAGCGCCGCGGCGTTGCCGGCCTCCACCTGGACATAGGCGTGGGTCGCCCCGCGCGCATGGCCCCAGCGGATCAGCTCGGCGCACACCAGCGCCCCGAGTCCGTGCCGGCGGTGCACCGACTGCACGGCGATACAGCTGAGCCCGACCCAGCGGCGCAGGTCCGGTGCGGTGGTGATGGCGGCCCGGCCGATGGCGATCGGATCCGGCACGCCGAGGGCGGCGAAGCCCAGCTTGCCGTCGTGCACCGCGGTCAGTACGTCGGGCACCGGTGGCTGTGGCACCGCCAGCAGTGCCGGGTTCTCGCCGCGATAGCGGTGCAGTTGCAGCCAGGCCGCATCGGGTTCGGGCACCGTCCGCACCATCGGCGGGCCCTGGGGCAGCACGAAGTTGTCGATATCGATGCCGAGCACGACGGTCTCGCTCCAGGTGCGCCAGCCCTGCGGGACCGGCGCCAAGCGATCGGGTAGCAACAGCTGAAAGGGCAAGCCGCGTTCGGCGTACCAGGCCGCGATGCGCTGCAGCGTCTCCGCGGCCAGTACCGCCGGTTCGCCGGAACGACCCAGCGGCACAGCGGAATTGGCTCGATTGGTGTACCCGTGCCCGGCCCGCAGCAGCCAGCCGTCGATCCACTCCTGCTCGGTGCCCGGCCAGCCGTCGGCCGCGGCGGCCTCCAGGGCGCGGATGTCCCTGGTGCGAATCGGCCTGGGGCCCAGGGCTTTCAGCGCGACCACCTGGTCGGGCTGGACGGTAACCAGTTGCTCCGCGCCGACTTTGACGGTCGGCGGTTCCAGGGACACCAGCTCGCCGATCACGTCGGTCAGCGGCGGCGTGGAGCCCGCGGGGAGCTGGTAGCGCATGACCACCCGGGCGCCGAGCGGGATCGAAGGTTCAGTTGTCATCTACCCATGATTCAGTCGTCGTCGTCGTGGCCGAACGGATCCGGCACGGTGCCGGGGACCCAGCTGAGTCCCGGTACGCCCCAGCCCTCGCGCTTGATCGCCTTCTTCGCCGCCCGCGCGTGCCGGCCGATCAGCACGTCCACGTACAGGAAGCCGTCGAGGTGGCCGACCTCGTGCTGCAGCATGCGGGCGAAGAAGCCCTTGCCCTCGATGTCGACGGGGTTGCCGTGCTCATCGGTGCCGGTGACTCGCGCCCAGTCGGCGCGGCCGGTGGGGAACTGGAAGCCCGGGACCGAGAGGCAGCCCTCGTCGTCGTCCTCGGGGTCCGGCATGGTCTCCGGGATCTCGGAGGTCTCCAGCACCGGGTTGATCACCGCGCCCTTGCGCCGGGTGGCGGTGCCGTCGTCGGTGATGTCCGGGCAGTCGTAGACGAACAGCCGCAGCGGCACCCCGACCTGGTTCGCGGCCAGACCGACGCCGTTGGAGACGTCGAGCGTCTCGTACATGTCTGCGATCAACTCCGCCAGTTCGTCCGGTGTCTGGGTAACCGGTTCGGTCGGGTTGTGTAGAACGGGGTCACCGACGACCACGATGGGGAGGACTGCCATGGGAAACAAGCCTAACGTGTGTGCCAGGTCATCCCAGGCTCGGAGGCCAGGCCATGACACGCCGCTAATCCGTAGTAAACGAACACGCCGCGTTGGAGCTGAGCTACCCCTGGAGCCCGTGGTTGAATGATCCGCGACGTTATAGGCACCATTTTTCGTCTGGTGGTAACTCGGCGAGGGAGCAAGATGGACGGCGCAGCGGCTCGGAATCTCGAGACGGTAACCGACGGGGAAAGCAGCGGCCTGAGTCGCCGTGAGCTGGACATCCTGGCCTTCGAACGGCAATGGTGGAAGTACGCGGGCGCCAAGGAAGAGGCCATCCGCGAACTGTTTTCGCTCTCGCCGACCCGCTACTACCAGGTGCTCAACGCGGTCGTCGACCGCCCCGAAGCCCTCGCCGCCGACCCCATGCTGGTGAAGCGCCTGCGCCGGTTGCGCGCGAGCCGGCAGAAGGCCAGAGCCGCCCGTCGCCTCGGATTTCAGGTATGACACTCCCAGTTGCGTTCGCCGAAGCTGAACTGCGGCTAGGGTCGTTGGCGTGAGCTCTCCCAATCCCACCTCCGGCGGGCCCCCGTTGCGCGCGCTGGCGATGGTGTTGATCGCGTTGGCCATCGTGTTCGCCGGGCTCGGCGCGATGGCGCTGTCGAATTCCGATTCCGGCACCGTGGCCGAAACACCGTCCAGCACACCGAAACCGGTGCCGCCGGCTACCTCCGCCGCGCCGCGCACCACCGTGCCGTCCACGGCTCCGGCAACGACCACGGGTGCGACGTCCACCACAGCGCCGACCAGCAGCGCGCCGGCCACCACCACGCCGCGCGCCACTACCGCCGCCCCGGCGGCGACGGTGAATCGTGCTGTGCCCGTGCAGGTTCTGAACAACAGCTTGGTCGCAGGCCTGGCCTCCAAGACGGCCGCCGAACTCACCGCCAACGGCTGGTCGAACGTCTCGGCCGGCAACTACGCGGGCGGGACCATCGCCAAAAGCACCGTGTACTACGGGAATACGGCCGGTGAAAAGGAAGCGGCGCAGCAGATCGCGAACGAACTCGGAGTCGGTGCCGAGCCGAAAGCCGCCGGAATCGACTCCGGCACGGGTGTGGTCGTCATTCTGACGGGTAACTGAACAAACAAGCACCAAGAACGAAGCGCGGGTGACACGGCCCCTGCACGGCAACACACGGCAGGCGTGGCATCATCTTGTCCGGTAACGAACGTGTCCACCCAGCTTTACTTATAAACTCGGTACTCGCAAAGGAGTTCCTCCAATGGCCCCGTCCACAACTCGTCGCCCGTCCTGGCGGACTGTGACCCCGGTGCTTGCGGTCGCGGTCTTCGGCCTCGCTGCCTGTACGAACAGCCAGGAATCGAGTGACGTCAAGGGAACGACGCCGCCGGTGTGGACCGGTGCGGACGCTCCGCCGAAGGGCGAGCCGGGCAAGGAAACCGGTGCGGCGCACGGCAGCCAGCAGGGCTCCAAGGTCGACCTGAAGGACCCCTCGGGCGCCTCGGTCGGCACCGCCACCATCGCCCAGAGCGGGAACCACCTGCAGTTCACCATCGAGGCGCACGGCTTGAAGCCCGGCTTCCACGGTCTGCACATCCACTCGTTCGGCAAATGCGAGCCGAATTCGGTCGCCCCCACCGGCGGCCCGGCCGGCGCGTTCCTCTCGGCGGGCGGCCACCTGCAGGTCGGCAGCGCCAACGCGCATCCGGCCAGCGGTGACCTGACCTCGCTCGAGGTGCGCTCCGACGGCGCGGCCAAGCTGGTCACCACCACCGACGCGATCACCATGGACGACATCAAGGGCAAGGCCCTGATGATCCATGCCGACGCGGACAACTTCGGGAACATTCCCAACCGTTATCTCCAGGCCAACGGCGCCGCTGGACCGGACCAGACCACGCTAGCGACGGGCGATGCGGGCGACCGCGTCGCCTGTGGCGTGATCCAGTAACGAAGGTGGCGACATGGCCGGGGCACGAGGCGCGAACGTACCGTTCAAAGGTTCACCCCGGCCGACGATCGGCATCGAATGGGAGATAGCGCTCGTCGACAAGGTGACGCGCGATCTGTCCAATACCGCCTCGGCGGTCTTCGACGCGGTCGGTGATCTGCGGGCCCACGACGGCACCCCGCAGATCACCAAGGAGTTGCTGCGCAACACCGTCGAGCTGGTGACCGGCGTGCACGAGAACGTCGCGAGCGCGGTGGACGACCTGCGCGGCACCATGGACTCGGTGCGCCGCGCCGCCGATCCGCTCGGCGTCGATCTCTTCTGCGCGGGCACCCATCCCTTCGCACAGTGGTCGGCCCAGCAGCTGACCCGCTCCGAGCACTACGACGAGCTGATCGAGCGCACCCAGTGGTGGGGCCGCCAGATGATGATCTGGGGCGTGCACGTGCACGTCGGAGTTTCGCACCGGGACAAGGTCTTTCCGATCCTGAACTCACTGCTGCTGTCGTATCCGCATCTGCTCGCGTTGTCCGCGTCCTCGCCGATGTGGGCGGGCTCGGACACCGGGTACGCCAGTAACCGCACGCTGATGTTCCAGCAGCTGCCCACCGCGGGTCTGCCGTTCCAGTTCGACACCTGGCCCCAGTTCGAATATTTCGTGCACGACCAGCTCAAGACCGGGGTGTTCGAGCAGCTCGGCGGCATGCACTGGGACATCCGGCCCGCGCCCAAGTGGGGCACCATCGAGGTGCGCGTCTGCGACGGCATCTCCACCAAGACCGAGCTGGCCGCGATGGCCGCGCTCATCCACTGCCTCATCGTCGACCTGGACCGGCGGATCGAGGCGGGGGAGGAGCTACCCACGCTGCCGCCGTGGCATGTGCAGGAGAACAAGTGGCGGGCCGCTCGCTACGGGCTGGACGCGATCATCATCGTCGACTCCGACAGCAATGAGCGATTGGTCACCGACGATCTGAACGAACTGCTGAACCGGCTGGAGCCGGTCGCCAAACAACTCGGCTGCGCGGCCGAGCTGGCCTCGGTCGCGGAGATCCCGGTGCGGGGCGCCTCCTATCAACGACAGCGCAAAGTCGCGGCCGCGGCGCAGGGCGATCTGGTCGCGGTGGTGGACGCGCTGGTCAAGGAGCTGGACACCTAGCTCGGGGCTCCCGTTCAGCTGGCCAGGGGGCTGACGTTCACGCGCCGTTTACTATGGTCGACGTGCTAGTCGAAGATCCAGGTTCCGGTGCAGGAAGTGTGGCGCAACGGTTTTCCGTGCCGCCGGCCCGGATCTGGGTCATTTCCGGCGTTGCCGCCGTCCCCGTGTTGTTGATCACACTGCAGCTGGTCGCGGCCTGGCAGGGCTTCCCCGGGCCGCTGGAAAGTGTGTGGCAGGACTACGCCGGTACACCCAAGTCGATGACGGTGCCGTGGGCCGGACTGGTGCTCGCGCTGGTCGGTCTGCCGATGCGCCGCCGGATCATCGCGGCCGGCGCGGCCGTCGCCATCGATGCCTTCTGCGCGGCTATCCGGCTGCTGGCCGGTTCGCCGTTCAGCGTGGGTAACGGCCCGGTGATCGTGCTCACCGCGATCGCGGTGCTGGCCTGGTGGCGCTGGGATGGCATCGAGCGCCGCAATGCACTGCATGCGGCTGCGCTCGGTGCGCTACTTATTCTCGCCACCAAGGTCGGCGACGTCTGGCTGCACATCACCACACTGGCGCGCCCCGCCGTCCTGGACGAGTACGTCATCCTCGCCGACCACGCACTGGGCGATCCATCCTGGGTGATGGGACGCGTCCTGGACGCCCTCGGCCCCGGCGTCTCGGCCGTCCTGCACTGGGTCTACATCGAACTGCCGGTCGCGGCGATCGTGGTCGCGGTCTGGCAGCTGCGCCGCGTCACCGACAGCGGCCGCTGGCCATCGCATTACCTCGTGCGCACCTTCCTGGTGCTCGGCCTGATCGGCCCGGTCTTCTACGTCCTCTTCCCGGTGGTCGGCCCGATGTTCGCCTTCGGCGCCGACGGCCACGGCCTGCAACTCGGCAACTACTGGCCCGGAGTACTGCCGCCCCTCGACCGCAACCCCGCCGAACTACCCTTCGACAACTACACCCCCCGCAACTGCATGCCCTCCATGCACACCGCCTGGGCCCTCTCGGTCTTCCTCCACACCCGCCGCGACCTCACCGGCGCCCGAGCCCCCGCCTGGCTCCGCTTCATGGGCACCTTCTGGCTCTTCGGCACCCTCGCCGCCACCCTCGGCTTCGGCTACCACTACGGCGTCGACCTCGTCGCCGGCGCCGTCCTCTGCCTGACCGTCGAATCCGCCCTCCGCGAACCGGAACGCGGCTGGCACTGGTTCCGCATCCGCCTCGTCGGCGCCGGCACCCTCGTCTTCGCAGCCCTGCTGCTCTCGTTCCGCTTCCTTGCAGTGCCCATGGCCGAATACCCGGTCCTCTCCGGCACCATCGTCCTAGCCGCCCTGGCCGGCGTAGCCGCCGCCTTCCACGCCACCTGGTTCGCACACCGAGACGCCCCTGCCGTTCCGCAGCCGGTCGCGCCTTAGAGAATCCGTACGCCGGTGCAAGGACGTGATTCGGGTCTCGGCTGCGCAGCTCCCGCAACGCAAAGGCCCTGCCGGGCAACATGTCCGGCAGGGCCTTTGTTGCAGGGATGTCTATTTCGCCCAGCTCTTCAGCGGCTCGGTGTTCAGCTCGATATTCACCGGTTCAGGCAGCGTCACAGTGACACCGAATTCGACGGTGAGCTTCTGTTGATAGCGGGAGCCGTTCGGCTCGCTATACACCGTGACATCGCACGAGTCCCGATCAATCAAGAGGTACACGGGGATGCCGGCGTGAGCGTACGCAGGGGGCTTCTCCTGGCGATCCCGGCTGTCGGTGTCCTGATCATGGGACGTTACCTCGATGACCAAAAGGACTGGATCAGGGTTCGCCCATTCAGGTTGACCAGCGAAAGCGCCGCTGCGCGCGAGAGCGCCGTCGGGTCGCGCGCGGCCGTTGCGATAGTTGCCGACCTTCAGCCCCTGCTCTTGGAAGAGCCATAGCTCAGGCCGCAGCATCAAGAAGGTACGAATCAACCACTCGATGATGCAGCCATGATCGCCATCCGGCATTGCTTTGGCCCCCAGTTGTCCGTCGATGAACTCCAGTCGCACACCTTCTCCGACACGATCAGCCGCCTCGGCGAGCTTCTCGAACTCGTCAGTCGTCATGAGGGGCTCGTGCACGACAGTCATGTCCTTACGGTATCAATGGTGTTGGGTCGGCAGAGAGCAAATCAACAGGTACTTCCAGGGTACGGCCAGGTTCGTCATCGCAACTTCGACGCGAATCGCGCCGCGCCGGAGGTGTATTCAGCTTGCGTGATTCACGCGGCCGTGGAAGCCGATGACCGCGGTGGGGGCGGTCCAGACCTTCCAGGTGGGGGACTCCGGTCCGAAGAACCCGTAGTCGACCTCCCGGATGGTGCGGGCGGGCGCATCGAATTGGGGTCGCGTCATCGGCTGCTCCTTTGCAACGATGTCTTAATTTTAGGCGTTCATCTCGTACGAACCGGCCTGTGAACGGGCCTGCGCGAAGACCTGCTCGAAGCGGGCCCGGTCGGCGACCGGGCGGCGCACCAGATCCAGCGCGCGGGTCTGCTGGGCCTTGGTCGCGGCGGGCTTGGTGTGCAGGGTCAGCGCGTTCTTGGAGAACTCGCGCACGAATCCGTCGAAGATCTGGTCCAGTACCGCGGCGTCGGTGCCTTCGATCTCGGCCTGCTCCAGCACCAGCTGGGCGTAGGGGAGCGCGGTGAACAGCTCGCCGAGCGCGAACAGGAAGTCGACGTCGCGCTGCTGCGCGGCGGTCGGGGAGGCGGCGGCCAGCAGGGTCTGGAAGGCCAGCGCCTGCTCCAGGAACACCGCGACGTTCGGCACGTGCGCGAACTTCTCGAATACCGGACGCCAGTCCCGGAACCGGATCCGGCCCAGGCCGCTGCTCGGGCCCTGCCGGAACAGGAACTCGTCGTCGGCCGCGTCGCGACGGGTCGGCACGGTCGGATACTGCGCGCCCGCGAATTCCGAACGCAGCTGCGGCACAGCGGCACTCGCACGCGGGGTGAGCTTACGACTGGACCAGCTCAGCGCGCCGGACACCGCGCGCACCGCACCCTTGGGCGCGGTACCGGGCAGGTAGCGCAACGCGACCAGGCCGGCATCGCTGGGATGGAACATGTAGTTGGCCATGAACTTCAGCGACAGCGCCATGTTCACGTGCACCGTGCCCTCCAGGCGCGGCAGGCCGAACAGACCCAGCATCGCCATCGGGAAGTACATGTCGTTCTCGAAGCCGCGCGCGGCGATGACGTCCGCGAGGTCCTCGATGATGCGCTGGCCCTGCCGGGTGACGCTCATCTTCTCGATCGCGTTGAACAGCAGGTAGCGGCGATCCTCGGGGGAGGCGGTGCGCAGGTAGTCGATGGCGCGCTCGCTGTAGAGCTTCATCGCGATCAGCCGCGCGTACGAGTCGGTGACCAGCGCCTGCACCTGCGGGAACTCGGTCACCTTGTGCCCGAACAGGATCCGGTTCTCGGCGTGGTTGATGGCCTCGTGGAAGGCGTGCTCGCAGGCGCCGACCGCGCCGAAGCCGAGGTTGAACTTGCCGACGTTGACGGTGTTCATCGCGGCATGGAAGGCGGCCTCACCGCGGTGCAGGATGTCGTCCTCGGCGACCGGGTACTGCTCCAGATCGAAAGCGGCGACATACATCTGGCTGTCCACGACGTTGCGGCCCAGCTTGTAGTTCTGGTGCCGGCTGTCGGCGACGAAGAAGAGGTACCCCTCGTAATCCTCCTGCGTCGGCTTGCTGTCCAGCGCCGTCGCGCTGTCGATGATCGGCTTGTCGGCGCGCCGCCCGAACACCGAAACCATGGCGGCCAGGTTGCCGTTGCCGATGTAGTGCTTGCTACCGGTCGCGGTGTACCCGCCGCCCTTGGGCTCGAGCACCATGTCGGTGGAGTAGACGTCGGCGCCGTGCTCCTTCTCGGACAGGCCGAAAGCGAAGATCTCGCCGGAATCCAGCAGTGCCGCGGCCTTGGCCTTCGCTTTGGCGTTGTCGCTCTGCCAGATCGGGCCCAGCCCGAGGATGGTGACCTGCCAGACATACCAGTAGGACATGCCGTAGAAGCCGAGGATCTTGCTCAGCATGGCGATGCGGCCGGTGTCCCAGCGCTTGTTCGGATCGCCGTTGGCCTGCGCGGCCGGGGTGAGGAAGGTGGCGAACACCCGCTCGCGCTTCACGAAGTCCAGGAAGTCGGAGTACCAGATCCGTTCCCGATCATCGTGCTTGAGCGCGGTCTTGCCGCGAGCCTCGAACCAGTCGACCGTGGCGCGCAGCAAGCGACGGGTTTCGGCGTCGAACTCCGCGAATTCACAGGTCTTCGGGTTGAACAAGGTCATCGGTGACTCCTGACGCGTGATCCGGCCGCTGACCGTTTCGAGCGACCTGTCGCCGGCGAGCGACTTCATTCGCGACTGTAGCATTATTGTTCATTCGTGTAGGAAAGCGGCCGCCGCTGCTATCTTGGTCGGCATGGGTAGCGATCAGGCCGTAGCGCCACGGCAGCGGGCGCGGCATCTCGGGCCGGAACGACGCCGCCCGCAGGTGCTCGACACCGCGCTGGAGATCGCCGTGCAACACGGCATCGCCGCGGTGACCATCGCCGCCGTCGCCGAGCGGATGCAGGTCACCCGGCCGGTGGTCTACGCCTGCTTCGCCGATCGCGTCGAGCTGATCCAGGAGCTCATTCAGCGCGAGGAAGACCACCTCATCAGCGGCCTGCTGCAGGCGACCCCGCGCCGCGCCGTCGACGCGGGGGAGACGGTATTCGTCGAGGGCTTCCAGGCCTTGCTGGAAATCGCGGCCGACCGGCCCGACGCCTGGCGGCTGCTGTACGGCAATCCCGATCCGGCCGTGGCGGATTCGTTCGGCCGCGGCCGCAAGCTGGCGGTCACCCGCTGCACCGAGCTGCTGCGCCCGACCCTGCGCGCCTGGGGCACCGAGGACGCCGAGCGCAAGCTGCCGGTGCTCGTCGAGTTGTGGGTGTCGGCCGGTGAGGGTGCGGTGCGTTCCCTGCTCGCCGACGACGGCGCGTGGACACCGCAGACGCTCGGCGCCTTCGTCGGCGCGGCCGTCTATCGGGCGCTGCGCCAAGCCTGAATCCGCTTCAGACGTCGTCGATGTCGTCGCCGAGCTCGTTGATGCGCAGCAGGCCGTCGCGGTTCCGCTGTTCCCGATAGGCGGTGCGGCCGAGCAGGTGTGCGATGACCGGCGCGGTGAGCATCGTGAACAAACCGGTGAGCGCGAGCATCCAGGCCTGACCGTCGTTGCGGAGCTGGATGGCGGCCCCGACCAGAATCAGGATCAGCCCGATCACCTGAGGTTTGGTTGCCGCGTGCATACGGGTCAGGGTGTCGGGGAAACGGATGATGGCGATGGCCGCGGTGAACGCCAGCAGCGCGCCGGTGAGGATGAGCAGGCCCGACACCACGTCGAAGAAGAGGCTCATCGGTCGTCCTGGACGCGGAAGCGGGTCACGGCGGCGGAGCCGAGGAAACCCACGAGCGCGAGCGCGACGATGGCCGGCACGTCGGTGGTGTCGCGGTCGTAGGCCGCCCAGACCGCCAGCCCGGAGGCGGCAATCGCTGTGAGGGAATCGATTCCGACGACCCGGTCCAGGGTGCTCGGCCCCGCCAGGATGCGAAAACAGGTGAGTCCGGCGGCCGCGATGAGCAGCACGCCCGCGATCACGGCAACCACGGTCATCGGGACACCGTCCGTTCGAACGCCGCGACCAGCAGCCGATCCAGCCGCCGGGTGGTCTCGTAGAAGCGCTGCACCGCCGCCTCGCTGCTCACATCGAGGACGTGCACGTACACCACACAGCGCCGCCGGTCGATCTCCAGCACCATGGTGCCGGGGATCAGATTGAGCAGGTCGGTGCACAACACCATCACCAGATCGGAGCGGGTACTCAGGTTGACCCGCAGCACCCCCGACACCGGCGGCGGCGCCGGCCGGATGGCGAACCAGGCGATCTGGAAACTGGATTCCATCGCGTAATACACACTCACCACGGTCAATTCGGCGAGCGCACGCAGACTCAGCTGACCGGTGACCGGCATCCGGGGCAGCGGCAGCGCGAAGATGATCAGCGCGCCGACGGCCAGGCCGCCGAGGATATTGGCGACGCTGAGGTCACCCCACAGCGCCGTGTAGACCACCGCCAGCCAGATCAGCAGCGCGCCCCGCACGATGACGGATTTGCTCACCCCGAAGACCTGTTCGGCGTTCATCGGAAGTCTCCCGGATCACCCAGGACCGCAACGATATACACGGTCGAGTCGTGCAGGTCGGCGGCGGCGCGGTCGGCGATGCCGAGGATCGGCCCGGCGAACACGGTGAGCGCGAGCCCCACCACCCCGAGCACCGTGGTCGCCCCGACCATCAGCACCGGGATGCGGCCGGGATCGGAGCGTTCGTCGTAGAGCACATCGTCTGTCTCCTCGATCAGCGCCGGGGGTTTCGCGGCCGCGAGATGGCCCTCGGGTGCGTCGGATCGGTCCCGCCAGAAGGCTTTTGCCCACACGATCGCCACTACGTACAGGGTCAGCAGGCTGGTCAGCACCGCACCGCCGACCAGCACCCAGGCCAGCGCGCTGCCGTCCATCGCGCCCGCCTGCAACAGCGCCACCTTGCCGATGAACCCCGAAAACGGCGGTATGCCAGCGAGATTCAACGCGGGAATCAGGAACAAGAAGGCGATCACGGGACTCGCCGCCAGTCCGCCGAGCCGCCGCATCGACGTCGATCCGGCCTGCCGCTCGATGATGCCCACCACCAGGAACAGCGTGGTCTGCACCAGAATGTGGTGTGCCACATAGAAAACCGCGCCCGCGAGCCCGGCGACGGTGGCCAGTCCGATGCCGAACACCATGAACCCGATGTGACTGACCAGCGTGAAGGAAAGCAATCGGCGAATATCACTCTGCGCGATGGCCCCGAAGATGCCGATCAGCATGGTGAGCAATCCACACACCAGCAGCACGGTGTCGAACCGGCCGTCCGGCGCGAGCAGCGAATGCGTCCGGATGATCGCGTACACACCGACTTTCGTCAGCAAGCCCGCGAACACCGCGGTCACCGGGGCGGGTGCGGTCGGATAGGAGTCGGGCAGCCAGTTCGACAGCGGGAACACAGCGGCTTTGATCCCGAACGCCACCAGCAGCACCGCGTACACGGCGGTGCGGACCCCCTCCGGCGCCTCGCCCAGCCGGACGGACAGCTGCGCGAGGTTCAGCGTCCCGGTGGTGGCGTACGCCAGCGCGATTCCGGTCAGGAAGATCAGCGAGGACAGCATCGAAACCATCACGTAGGCGACACCCGCCCGGATGCGTTCCGCGGTCGCGCCGATGGTGAGCAGCACGAACGACGCGGCCAGCAGGATCTCGAAACCGACGAACAGGTTGAACAGGTCACCGGCCAGGAACGCCGCCGAAACACCCGCCGTCAGAACGAGATACGTGGGCCGGAAGATCGATGTCGGCTGTTTCTCGTCGCCGTCGCGGATGTTCTGGCCGGAACCGTAGGCCGACACGCACAGCAGCACGATGTAGGAGACGAGCAGCATCGCCGCCGAGAGCCGGTCGGCCACCAGCGAGATCCCGATCGGGGTCCGCCAGCCGCCGACCTGCACGACCCCGGTGCCGTGGTGGTCGGTCAGATACAGCATCAGCGCGCTGATCACGACACCCGAGGTCAGCGCGAGCAGCGTGATGTAGCGCTGGATCATCCGCTGCTGCCCGAAGATCAGCGTCACGGCCGCGCCGAGCAACGGGATCAGCACGGGCAGTGGAATCAGGACGGGCAGCAGGCCGGGGGACAGGTGATGGTTCATTCCTCCGGCTCCTCGACCTCGCGGCGCGTGGCCACCTGAACGTCTTCCGGATCGTTCTCGACCTCTTCGGAGGTGGTCAGGATGTAGGCCCGGTAAGCCAGCGCGAGCACGAAAGCCGCCAGCCCCATGGTGATTACGATCGCGGTGAGCACCATCGCCTGCGCCAGCGGATCGGCCATCTCCGCGTGCTGGTCGTCGAAGGCGCCGAGGATCGGCGGCGCCCCATCCGGCCCGGCGACGGTGATGATGAGCAGGTTCACCCCATTGCCGAACAGGATCATGCCGAGCAGCATTTTCGACACCGCGCGTTCCAGGATCAGGTAGACGCCGCAGGCGACCAGCACCGCGATCAGCACCAGCAAGGTCAGATTCGACGTCATGCTTCCTCGAGCTCCTTGTCCAGGCGCGCGCCCAGGCTGCGCAGTACGTCCAGCACCAGGCCCACCACGATCAGGTAGACGCCGAGATCGAAAAACATTGCGGTGACGAGTTTTACGTGGCCGATCAGCGGAATGGTGAGCTCTACGATGGCCGAGGACAACGGCGGCGCCCCCAGTAGTAGCGAGGTGACGGCGGTCCCGGCGGCCAGGGTCAAGCCCGCGCCCAGGACATGTCCGGCCTCGACGGGCAGTGCCTCGCCGAGTTCGTAACGGCCACCGGCCAGATAGCGCAGGGTCAGCGCCAGCCCGGCGGTGAGCCCGCCCGCGAAACCGCCGCCGGGCGCGTTGTGGCCCGCGAAGAAGAAATACACCGACAGCACCATGATGGTCGGGAACACCAGCCTCGTGGTGATCTGCAGAACCATCGACCGTTCCCGGCGATCCACCAAACGTCCTGCGGGCAACCAACTCAGGGCGTCGGGATCGTAGTCGGGCGAGTCCACCGCGCGCGGCGCGCTACCGGTGCGGCGGGTGCGGAACACCAGTGAAGCGACACCGGTGGCGGCGACGATGAGCACCGAGATCTCGCCCAGGGTGTCCCAGGCCCGGATATCCACCAGCAGCACGTTGACCGCGTTCTTGCCGCCGCCGAACTGATAGGCGGCGTCGGGGATCAGATGCCAGATCGGTGCGCTGCTGCGCGCGGCGCTCGCGAAGGCGGCCAGCACCGCGACGGTGATGCCGACGAGCACCGCGAACACCGCCCGGTGCGGCCGGTACGCGGCGGTACGGCTGTCCTCGATCTCCGCCGGGAAAGCGCGCAACACCAGGACGAAGATCACCAAAGTCAGTGTCTCGAGCAGGAATTGGGTGAGCGCCAGATCCGGTGCGCCGTGCAGTGCGAAGATGACACCGCACCCGTATCCGGTGACGCCGACGACCAGCACACTGGCCAGGCGATTACGTAAAACGGTGGCGCCCAACGCCATCGCCGCCATGATCGCCCCGACGGCCAGCTGCACCGGGGTGTCCCACAGCCGCAACTCCACGTGCCGGCGCGCACCCAGCAGCAACATCGCGACCGGCAGGATGATGAGTGTGCCGAGAATCGTGGCCTGGCTCAACGGCAGTGAACCCCGCTGCACCGTCGCGGTCATGCGACGCGACAGCCGATCCATGGCGCGCAACGTCGCATCGTAGGCGCGGTCGGCATTGCCCAGGCGATAATGCGCTGAAGCGGCGATCTCGTGCCGGAAAGCGAAAACCGTCGCGCCCGCGATGAGAATCATGGTGGTGAGCACCAATTCGATGGTGACGCCGTGCCACACCGCGAGGCTGGTGAACGGCGCACCCGGCAGCGTTTGCGCGTACGGGTCGATGAGGTGGCCCACCCACGGCGAGGCCAGGCCGCCGAGCAGTCCCGCCACCGCCAGGATCGCGGGCGGCGCTACGAACAGCCGGGCGGGCGCGTGCCAGTGCACACCGATCCGGTCATCGGTCGCCGGATCCGGCCGGCGCACCCGGAGAGGTCGCTTCCGCTGCTCGCCCGGAAGCCGGGAGATATCGATCGGATGCCACAGCACCGGCCCGCTGTCGGTGTCGTCTTCCGTTGGCCGCCAAGGCTTTTCGCCGAACGCGCCCCAGACGAACCGCGCGCTGTAGGCCACCGTCAGCATGGACGCGACCACCACGCCCACCAGCAACCCGTTGCGCGCGAGCCCGGGTAGTTGCCCACCGTCCAGGATCGCGCTCAGCGCGCTCTCCTTCCCGGCGAACCCCAGTAGCGGCGGTATTCCCGCCATGCTGGCCGCCGCCAGCACCGCGATCCCGCACAGCCAGGGCGCCTTCCGTCCCAGCCCCGAGAGTCTGCGCAAATCCCTTGTCCCCGCGCCGTGATCGACGATCCCGACCACCATGAACAGGCACCCCTTGAAGAGCGCGTGCGCCACGATCAACGCCACGCCCGCCAGCGCTCCCTCCCGGGTGCCGAGCCCGACCAGCAGGATCAGGAACCCCAGCTGACTCACCGTCCCGAAGGCCAGCAGCAGCTTCAGATCGGTCACCTGCATCGCCCGCCAACCGGCCAGCAGCATCGAGAACACCCCGAGCGTGAGCACCAGCGGATGCCACACCGGACTCGTCGCGAACACCGGCGCCAGTCGCGCCACCAGATACACGCCCGCCTTCACCATCGCCGCCGCATGCAGATACGCGCTGACCGGGGTCGGCGCGGCCATAGCGCCCGGCAACCAGAAGTGCAGCGGCACAATGGCCGACTTGCTCAGCGCCCCGACCAGCAGCAGCGCCACCCCCACCTGCGCGGCGACACCGGCCGGCGGTTGCCCGGCGGCCAGCAGGTCCGAGAGCAGATAACTCCCGGTGCGCTGCCCGAGAATGATGATCCCGACCAGCATGGCCAATCCGCCGGCGCCGGTGACCAGCAGCGCCTGGATCGCCGCGCGCCGGCTCACCGCCTGCTCCCCGTTGTGGCCGACCAGCAGGAACGACAACACCGTCGTGGTTTCCCAGAAGATGTACAGCAGCAACATGTTGTCACTGCTGACCAGCCCGAACATAGCGCCGGCGAAGCCGACCAGCTGAGCCGCGAACATGCCGAGGCGGGGTTCGTCGTCCTCGAAATACCGCGCGCAGTAGACCAGGATCAGCGCGCCGATACCGAGCACCAGCGTGGCCATGATCGCCGACAGCGTGTCGAACCGCAGCTCGATGTTCATCTCGATGGTCGGCGCCCAGCGGATCCGAACCTGTTGGGTGTCACCCCAATTCGCGATCACCCAGAGCAGCGAACCGAACGGCGCCAGCGCGAGCAGCAGAAAAGCGTTGCGCCCCAGCACTCGTACGCACACCGGCGCCACCAGTGCGGCGAAGGCGTGTGCGAGCAGGATTGCGAGCAAGCCGGGCGCTCCGTGAGGTCGAAGAGTTGCGGGTGACTCGAACTTTGGTGCGGGTCAGACGTCGGTGGGGACCGCTGCCCCCGCCTCGGCCGGTCTGTGTCTGTGCCGGGGACGCGAGCGGTACAGCACCGCCAGCCCGAGCGCGCAGCACAGCGCGAGCAGCAGCGCCGCCCGCCCGGGCGTCGCCGGTTCGGGCAGTCCGGGCCGGTCCGGCCACATCAGGTCCCGCCTCGGCAGGGCGGTCACCAGCGACGGCAGGAACAGCGCCGCGACCGCCAGCACCCCGCTCGGCGGATAGTGCGGTCGTGCCGTGCCGCAGCAGTACCCGGCGATCAAAGCCAATACGGCACTGCCGATGCCGTACCGCAGATCACTGTGGTGCCCGCCGCTGAACGTGCTGAACAGGGCCAGCCCGAGGATCGCCACGATGGCCACCGCCGCTGACGGCCACCGCGCGCCCAGCAGGATGCCGAGCCCGGTGACTACAAGCAGTACCAGGACCAGCCACCCCGGCCGCGGCGTCGCGCCCAGCCCGTCCGCTGCGGCGACCAGCGGGACCGCCAGGAGCACCCCGGCTCCGTCGCGGCCCGGCAGCAGCATCGCCGCCGCCACGGCCGCCAGTGCGAGGGCGGCGATCGTCAGCCCGATCTGGGTGCCGTGACCGTCGTCGTCCGGGGCATCGCGGTACTGCCGCGACAGCCATTCGGTCATGGCCAGCGTCATCAGCGCGAGCACCGTGGCCGCGAGAATCGGGGCGATCGGCAGTTCCACCGCGATTCCCGGCGGCGCGGGGCGGACGGCCCGGGTGCGGTGCCGCAGGGCACTGAAGAGCAGTAGCGCGATGGCGACGGCGATGAGCGTGCGCGGGGGCGTCTCCAGTACGGCGTACGGATCGCGGTCCTGGATGTGCAGTACGTCGGCGAGGTCGCCGATCACGAAAGTCCCCGCGCCGCCCAGCGCGAAACCGAATCCGGGTCCCTGGCGGCCGGACTGCCAGCATCGCAGTGCCGCCGCACCCAGTGCGCCCAGCAGCATCCCGCCGCACACCGAGTCCACGTAGTTCTGGGTGGTGAGCAACTCGGGTGCGGAAACCTGCTGGCCGACAATGTGATTCACGAGCAGCGCGATGGCGGCGCCGAACGCCCACCACCAGGCCGCGGCCGGCCCGGCGAAGGTTCGCATCAGTACCGCGACGGCCACGGCCACGATCACGCCGATCGCGGCACCCCGCGGCACACTGTTGATCAGGCTGGAAATCCGATACGGCGTACTGTCCTCGGTCCAGGCGAAGGTGATCGGCAGGAACAGCGTGACGCCCCCGACCGCGGCCCCACAATAGGCCGTGACCGAGTCGAAGAGTTCGCCGCGCCGTCGCACGCAGCGAACTTACCCCCGCTAACCTCGCGAACTCTGGATTGCTATGAGTTAGCTATAGGTGTCGAATCCGGCTCGGCGATCCTGCGCGATCCCCGGCCACTCTCAGATCGCGGAGGCGTACCGGCGCAACGCCTCCACCTGAACCGGATCCAGCGACGGCCGCACCACCGACCGGGCCGCGGCGACATCGGCGGCGGTCACATCGGCGGCATCGACATCCCGGCGCATTGCCGACAGCGCGGCCTCACGCAGCAGCGCGGCGCAGTCGGCCGCGGAATATCCGTCCAGATCCTTGGCGAGCGCGGTCAGGTCGACATCGGCGGCCAGCGGCACCGAACGCCCCGCGGTGCGCAGGATCTCCAGCCGCGCGGCCCCATCCGGCGGCGGCACGAAAATCGAGCGCTCCAACCGGCCCGGGCGCAACAGCGCCGGATCGATCAGCTCGGGCCGGTTCGTCGCGGCCAGCACCACCACATCGCGCAGCGGCTCGACACCGTCCAGCTCGGTGAGCAAGGCCGCCACCACCCGGTCGCCGACCCCGGAATCGCTGCTCTGCCCGCGGCGCGGGGCGAGCGCATCCACCTCGTCCAGGAAGATCAGCGACGGCGCGGAATCCCGGGCCCGCTGGAACAATTCGCGCACCGCCCGCTCCGAGGAGCCGACCCACTTGTCCATCAGCTCGGCGCCCTTCACCGCGTGCACGCTGAGCTGGCCGCTGCCCGCGAGCGCCCGCACCAGGAAGGTCTTGCCGCAGCCGGGCGGCCCGTAGAGCAGCACACCGCGCGGCGGGTCGACGCCGAGCCGGGCGAAGGAATCCGGATGGCGCAGCGGCCAGAGCACCGACTCGGTGAGCGCCTGCTTGGTCTCGACCATATCGCCGACATCGTCGAGGCCGAGACTGCCGATCGCGAGTTCCTCCATGCCCGAACGCGACAGCGGGCGAATGACTTTCAGCGCGCCGAGCAGGTCGTCCTGCTCCAGCTGCGGCGGCTTCTGCTCCTTGGTACTGCGCGAAGCCGCGCGCAGTGCCGCCTCCCGGCACAGCGCGGCGAGGTCGGCCACCACGAAACCCGGTGTCCGCGCCGAGATTTCGTCGAGCTTCAGATCGCCGGTCGGCACCTTGCGCAGCAACTGCTCCAGCAGCGCCCGGCGCACCGCCGCGTTGGGCAGGGTGAGCGCGAGTTCCCGATCGCACAGATCCGGCGCGCGCAGCCGGGCATCGACCCGGCTCGGATGCGCGGTCGTCGCCAGGAACGCGATGCACGGCGAGGCCACCGCCGCCCGCAATTGATCGAGGATGAGGGTGGCGACCGGTTCCGGTTGCACGGGCAGCAGCGCGTCGATATCGGTGATCAGCAGGATGCCGCCCTGCCCGGAACCGACCTCCGCGACCGCCGCCGCGACATGCCGCAGCCGGTTGCCGCCCTCTTCGGCGCCGACGGTCGGTCCGTCCAGTTCCACCACGCGCCGCGGCGCCGCCACCGCCCGCGCGAGCGTCGTCTTCCCGACTCCCGCGGGCCCGGTGACCAGCACGCCGAGATGCGGTGTTGCGCCCAGGGTTTTGAGCAGTTCGGGTTCGTCGAGGGCGAGGCTGAGCCATTCGCTGAGCTTCGCGGCCTGGGTGTGCACGCCCACCAGATCCTCGACGGCGACCGCCGAGAACGAGCCGCTGGTGGCGGTGCGGCCCAGCTGGCCGCCGTCGGTGGTGGCGATCGAACCCAGCGCCGCGGCCGCCGGTACCGGCGCGCCGACGTCGGCGATGTTGTGCCGGGAGATCGCGCCCGCACCCCACACCACTGCCGTATTGGGCTGCACGCTCACCGGCCCCGGCGCCGGATCGGTCGCCGTCACGGTGAGCAGCTCGGTCGTCCACGCGATCCCGAAGGTGCGCGAAAGCGCTTGGCTGGCAGCCGAAGCCGGAATATCGGGGCCGAGATCCCGGGGCAGCAGCGAGACCGTGTCACCGATCGTGACGACCTTGCCGAGCAAGGCCTGCCGCAGCGTCGTCGCCGGAATGCTCTGGGTGGCCTGCGCCGACCCGCTCACCGAAATCTGCTTGGCCCCGTGCACGGTCGCGGGCGACACCACGACCGTGGTGTTCTCCCGCAGACCGGCGTTGGACAACGTGACATCGTCGAGCAGCGCCACTCCGGCGGGCGTGCCGGAGGGTGCGATCCCGACCACGGCGGCGGTGCGCCGGGAGCCGAACAGCGCGATGCCGTCCCACTCCCGCAAACCGAGCGCGGCCAGCGCCTCCGGATGCAAGCGCACCACCCCGCGCCGGGCATCGGCGGCGGACGGATTCAGGCGAGCGGTGAGCGGAAGTTCAGCCACCGTGCCATTCTGCCCGCGTTGCCGCGGATGCGCCGCTGACTTGGCCTACTTCTGGGTGACGATGCCCGCCGCGGTGGCGACTGGCTTGCCGGCGTTGCTGGCCGCCAGGCACACCAGCTTCGCGGTGCCCAGGGCGACATTCGGGCTGCCCGCGAAGGTGCTTTCCGGGTTCTCCTGCAAGATCTGCTCGACCAGCGTCTTCTGCGCGGTGCTGTCGAGCGCCTTGAAATCGGCGCAGGTGGTGCGCGAGGCGGTACCCAGTGTGGAGGTGTCGATCGCGCTGGTCGGCGCCGCGGCGCTGGTCGCGTTGCTGCTCTGCGGTGTGCTGGTGCCGGCCGCCGAGGTCAGTGAGCCGCCTTTGCGCAGGCCGCTCGCGTCGCTGGAATCGTCGGACCCGCCGCAGGCGGTCAGGGCCAATGCCACCGCGCCGGCGGCCAGGACCATGACGGAAATTCGCTTCATGTCGTGCTTTCCCCGGTGCCCAGGGCGCCGGAACCTCCGGCGCGTCCGGTGCAGCGTACCGGGTGTGCTCGAGCTCAGTGCACGTGCGACTGCCAATCGGCGGGCACTCGTCCGCGCGGGCCGGGTACGCCCTGATCGACGGGGTGGCTGTGCGGCGCGGCCAATTCCGGGCCGTCGCCGTACATTTCCTCGGTCTCGTAATTCCAGAACCAGTCCTCACCCGGTTCGTAGCTCTGGATGTAAGGGTGACCGTCGGACTGCGCGTGCTTGGAGGCGTGCTGTTCCGGGGAGGAGTCGCAGCAGCCGATGTGGCCGCACTGTGCGCAGCGGCGCAGGTGCACCCACCAGCCCTGGGCGGCTTCGCATTCCACGCAGCCGGGCCCGCTCGGCGCGACCTTCGGATCGATTCCTTCGATGGCCTCAGACATCAGTAACCTCCGGTGCTGGATTCTCGGTGTGCAATGGCAGCCGGACGATGAATCGGGTGTTGCCCGGCTCGGATTCGACGCGGATATCGCCGTTGTGCTTGTTCACCACGATCCGGAACGAGATGTCCAGACCGAGGCCGGTGCCCTCGCCGACGGGTTTGGTGGTGAAGAACGGTTCGAAGATGCGGCGCAGCACCTCGTCGGGTACGCCCGGGCCGGTGTCGCCGATTTCGATTGCGGCGCAGTCGCTTTCCTTGTACGTGCGGACGGTGAGCGTGCCTTTACCGTCCATCGCGTAGACCGCGTTGTCGATCAGGTTGGTCCACACTTGATTCAATTCCGCCGCGTAGCAGGGGATCTGGGGGAGCGAGCGGTCGTAGTCCTTGACCACCTGGATCGAATCGCCGATCTTGCGGCCCATCATCACCAGGGTGCTGTCCAGCAGTTCGTGCAGATCCACCACCTGGAACGGCGCCCGGTCCATCTGCGAATACTGTTTGGCCGCGCCGACGAGCGTCGAGATGCGCGCCGTAGAGTCGCCGATCTCGTTCATCAGCAGCTCGGTCTCGATGGTGTAGTTGAGCCAGCGGATCGCACCCTCGAACACCTTGTTCGGGCATTCCTGCAGGGTGCCGTGCACCGTCTCCAGCCAGTCGACGTCGATACCCGCCTGGACGAAGTTCGGCGCCAGATCCCAGCCGCCGGAGATGTCGTGGTTCTCGAACCATTCGCCCAGGGACTCTTCCCGGTCACTGGCCTCCATGGTGGTCAGCTCGGGCGCCTTGGCCACCTTGTCAGCGGCCTCTTCCTGGAGGCGCACCAGTTTCACGAAGGCTTCCGGGGTGAACTTGCCCTCGGCCATCATCGCCAGCTTGTGCCGCATGCCCGCGACCCGGTCCCGCAGCCCGGAGGTCGCGCGCACCGCGGCGGCCGCCGGATTGTTCAGCTCGTGGGTCAGCCCCGCCGACAGCGAACCCAGCGCCAGCAGCCGTTCCCGTTCGGCCACCCGCTGATTGGTGTTGCGGTTGCCGTAGAACGCGCCCTCCAGCAAATGCACCGCCATCGGGAACCAGTCCCGCATCATCCGGGCGAAGGTGCCCGCGTCCAGCACGAAGAAGCGGGACGGGCGGGTCACGTACATCGAGCCGGTGTAGTTCTGCTCGACGTTGTCCCCGAGGTAGGCGGTCCAGGCGCCCGCGTAGGCGCCGCGGAAGTCGGTGCGGTTGATCTCGATCTCGGTGCCGCCGGACAGCTTGGTGATCCGCACCTCGCCGTCGATCAGCACGTAGAAGCAGGTCGCCGGGGCGCCCTCGTGGAAAACCGGTCCGGGCTCGATGTATTCGATCTTGCCGTCGGCGCACAGCCATTCCAGCTGTTCGCCGGTCAGCTTCTCGAACAGGAACAGGGTGCGCAGCTCGGCGGGATCACAGACCCCGTGGGAGGTGCGCGCCGCGATCTCTTCGGTCATTTTCACTGCTCCTACGCCAGGTACCGGTGCACGAACATGACGGCCATGGCGCCCTCACCGACGGCGGAGGCGACCCGCTTGGCCGATTCGGCGTGCACATCGCCGGCCACGAACACGCCGGGCACGTTGGTCTCCAAATGGTGTGGCGGCCTGGGTAGCTCCCAGCCGCCCGGGCGCGAGCCGTCGACGGTCAGATCCGGTCCGGCCAGCACGAAACCCGCGTTGTCGCGCTTGACGACGCCGTCGAGCCAGTCGGTCTGCGGCGCCGCGCCGATGAACAGGAACAACCGCTCCGCCTCGGCCTTCTCCTCGACACCGGTCGCGTTGTTACGCAACACGATCCACTGCAGGTGATCCTCGCCGTCCGCGCCGATCACCTCGGTCTCGGTGTGCACCTTGATGTTCGGGATCTGCGCGATCTGCTGAACCAGGTAGTGCGACATGGATTTATCCAGCGAATCGCCCCGCACCACCAGATGCACCGCGCGGGCGTTGCGGGACAGGAACACCGCCGCCTGCCCCGCCGAGTTCGCGCCGCCGACGATGTAGACGTCGTGGTCGGCGCATTCGGTGGCCTCGGTCATCGCCGAGCCGTAGTACACGCCGCGCCCGGTGAATTCGTCCACGCCCGGAGCGGGGTGGCGGCGGTAGTCGACGCCGGTCGCGATGATGACGGTGTGCGCGCACAGCCGCCCGCCGTCGGCGAACTTCACCGTCCGCGCCGACCCGTTCACCTCCAGCCCCACCACCTCGCGGGTGGTGATGACCTCGGCCCCGAACTTCGCCGCCTGCCGCCGCGCCCGGTCGGCCAGCTGCGCCCCGGACAATCCGTCCGGGAAGCCCAGGTAGTTCTCGATCCGGGAACTCTGCCCGGCCTGCCCGCCGGTCGCGGTGCGCTCCACCAGCACCGTGCGCAAGCCCTCGGACGCGCCGTACACCGCCGCGCCCAGCCCCGCGGGGCCACCGCCCACCACGATCAGGTCGTAGAAATCGCCCGCCGGATTGACCGTCAGCCCGACGTGCTCGGCCAGCTCGCTGTCGGTCGGTTCCACCAGCGCCTGTCCGTCGGAGGTGATCACCACCGGACATCGTTCGGGGCCGACGCCCGCGGCCTCCAGGAATCGGGTGCCCTCCGCCTCCTCGGCCAGGTACCAGCGGTAGGGGAGTTGATTGCGGGCCAGGAATTCGCGCACCTGCGAGCAGCGCGGGGACCAGCGGTTGCCGATCACCTTGGTCTCGGTGACCGGCCGGTTCTCCATGCTGCGCCAGGCTTCCAGCAGCCCGTCCAGCACCGGATACAGCTTCTCCTCCGGCGGATCCCACGGCTTGAGCAGGTAATGGTCCAGGTCGACGACATTGATCGCGTCGATGGCGGCGGAGGTGTCGGCGTAGGCGGTGAGCAGCACGCGCCGGGCGTAGGGATGCAGATCCATGGCCTGCTCGAGGAATTCGATGCCGTCCATACCGGGCATCCGGTAGTCGGCGATCAGTACCGCGACGGGCTGGCCTCGCAGTTTCATCTCGCGCAGGGCATCGAGCGCGTCGGCTCCGGATTCCGCGCGCAGGATCCGGTATTCGGCGCCGTAGCGGCGGCGCAGATCGCGCACGACCGCACGGGAAACACCCGGATCGTCATCGACGCTGAGAATGGCCGGCTTCGAAGCAGCTGGAGCAGTCACCTGGCCAGTATCCCCGGGCGCCTGCCTAGAGCTGATGGTGGATGACCAGATCGAGTTCGGTTGGCGTGAGCAGGCGTTCGAGCTTCTCCTCGGTCACCCGGGTCTTCACCGGGCGTCCGTCCTCGGGTTCGATCGAGGGCAGCAGCGGAAGATCGTTGTTACGGCGACGGGGTAGGAGCGAGCGCAGTTTCACAGCCGATCACCTCACGCTGGATGGGAAAGTTGGTGGCAGTGCGTCTGTTGGTGCTACGTCTATCAGCCATTCTGCGCCCGGCATTACATCGAGCGGTGACGAGAAGGCCAAAATGTGACCCGGTTGTATTCCAATTGGCTCTGACTATTATGTGTGACATCTCGTTACTCACACACCGGAGGCACCGTTGCCGAAGAATCTCGAAGCGTCCATCGACATCGCCGCGACCCCGGAACAGGTGTGGCGAGTGGTCTCCGATGTCAAGCGCATCCCCGAGTTCAGCCCGCAGACCGTGCGCATGATCCCGCTCGGCAAGGTCAAGTCCGGCACCTTCACGATCAACCTGAACCGGGACGGAAAGCTGTTCTGGCCGACCACCTCCCGCATCGTGCGGTTCGAGCCCAACTCGGCCTTCGCCTTCAAGGTGCTGGAGAACCGGGCGGTGTGGAGCTTCACCCTGGAGCCGACCGCCACCGGCACCCGGCTGATCCAGCGCCGCGACTCCCCGAACGGGACCACGCTG
The DNA here is from genome assembly GCF_015355755.1 of Nocardia sp. XZ_19_385. Classification (NCBI taxonomy): domain Bacteria; kingdom Bacillati; phylum Actinomycetota; class Actinomycetes; order Mycobacteriales; family Nocardiaceae; genus Nocardia; species Nocardia sp. XZ_19_385. The sequence goes on along the minus strand of NZ_JACVEE010000002.1, from coordinate 601,905 downwards.
TTCTCCCGCAAGTCGATCGAACTCGGGATGGGTGGCTACGAGCGCTTCGACGGGGTCCTGGTGCAGGGCATGAACGCGACCCTGCAGGGCATCAAGACCGCCGTCGAAGTCGGGTAACTACTTCCAGTTCGGCAGGGTTACGACCTGCGCCGCATAGGACAGCCCCGCGCCGAAGGCGATCAACAGTGCCGTGGCGCCGGGCTTTGCCTCGCCCTTGCGCAGCATCGCTTCCATGGCCAGCGGGATCGAGGCAGCCGAGGTGTTTCCGGTTTCCTCGATGTCGTTGGCCAGGGCGCAGTTCTCCGGCAGCTTCAGGACTCGGGCCATGATCTCGATGATTCGGCCGTTGGCCTGGTGCGGGATCATCGCTTCCATGTCCTCGGTGGACAGGCCGGCGCGATCGATGGCGTCGCGGCAGACCTTTTCCAGTGAGTGTGCGGCCCAGCGGAAGACCGCGGTGCCCTCCATCGCGAGGTAGGGGCGGACCGCGTCCAGGCCCTTCTCCTCGATCTCGGTGAAGAACTCGACCCAGTTCTTGTCCTGGCGGATCGCGTGGTGCTGGGTGCCGTCCGAACCCCAGACGGTGGGGCCGATGCCCGGCTCCTCGGCGGGGCCGACCACGACCGCGCCCGCGCCGTCGGCGAACAGGAAGGCGGTGGAGCGGTCGGTCGGGTTGATCGTGTCGGTGAGCTTCTCGACGCCGATCACCAGCACGTTCTTGGCCGTGCCGCAGCGCACCAGATCCGAGGCCAGCGCGAGCGCGTGACAGAAACCGGCGCAACCGGCCGAGATGTCGAAGGCCGCGGCGCCGTTCATGCCGAGCTCGGTGGCGATGCGCGGCGCGGCCGCGGGCGTGAGTAACAGGTGGGTGGAGGTCGCCACGATGACGCAGTCGACCTGATCGACCTCGATTTCGGCGGCCTCGATGGCGTCGCGTGCGGCGGCGACGCTCATGGACTGGATGGTTTCGGTGTCGTCGGCGAAACGCCTGGTCTTGATGCCCGATCGGGTGCGGATCCACTCGTCGCTGGAGTTGATCGGCCCCGCCACTTCCTCGTTGGTCACGACGCGAGCGGGGCGATACACGCCGAGCCCGAGAATCGCGGTGTGCTCTGCTCCCGTGGTCTGGGCAATTCGAGCAGACATATGCGTCTCCTAAGTACCTGGCGCTGCCTCATCATCAATTTGCCTCTGTGCAGACATGAGGCCCCCTCATATTAGCCCGGAACCGGCGTGGCGGAAGCGCGTATTTCCACTTTTGCCGGGTATACCGACTTGAGCACGCCTTTTGGTACGGGCGTGCGTTCCCTAACTAGTGGATGCGAGGTTTCCATGCTGGGTCTCGGGATTATCGGATGGATCATCATCGGCGGTCTTGCCGGATGGATCGCAAGCAAGTTCATGGGGACGGACGCCCAGCAGGGCATCGTCCTCAACATCGTCGTTGGTATCATCGGCGGCCTGCTCGGCGGCTTCTTGCTGAAGTTGTTCGGCGTGGACGTCGAAGGCGGCGGCCTCATCTTCAGCTTCCTGACCTGCCTTGCCGGTGCGGCAATCCTGCTGTTCCTGGTGAAGCTGGTAACCGGTCGCCGATCGGTGCACTGACAACGGTCTACGCCGTGGCCGCGTGCCACAGGCTCCGTTCACGTAAGGTGTGATCGCTTGCGCTGGCCCTATCGTTGAGGGGCGCAACCTTCTGCACCGAGCACGAAAGAGGAGCCTGTGGCACGCCGTCCTACCCCGCCCGGCACGCCCGATACCACTGCCGTCGGCCATGTGGTCGACCTGGTTCGGTCCGCAATTCCCCCGCTGCATCCCGCCGGGCTGCCGTTCGTCGCCGTTCCGCTCGCGGTCGCGGTGCTCGGCGGTAAACGCAAGTGGGTCCGCCGGACGGGGCTGCTGAGCGCGGCCGCGATCGCCGGCTTCTTCCGTCATCCACACCGGGTGCCGCCGAACCGCCCCGGCGTCGTCGTCGCACCGGCCGACGGTGAAATCGCCCTGGTCGATACCGCTGTTCCACCCGCCGAACTGGGCTTGGGCGACCAGCCGGTGCCGCGGGTCAGCATCTTCCTGTCCGTGCTCGACGTGCACGTCCAGCGGGTGCCGGTCTCCGGCACCGTGCGTGAGGTGCTGCACCAGCCCGGTCAGTTCAAGTCGGCCGATCTGGCCGACGCGAGTGCGGTCAACGAACGCAACAGCATGGTCCTGGACACCCCGGCCGGGCAGCAGCTGGTCGTGGTGCAGATCGCCGGACTGCTGGCCCGCCGCATCGTCTGCGACGCCCAGAAGGGTGACGCGCTCACCATCGGTGACACCTATGGCCTGATCCGCTTCGGATCCCGGGTCGACACCTACTTCCCGGCCGGCACCGAATTACTGGTCCAGCCCGGGCAGCGCACGATCGGGGGCGAAACCGTCCTGGCCGTGCTGGCCGGTTCATGATGGAGGCCGCCCTGTCCCCTTCGCAGCGCTCCACCCCGGCACCCAAGCAGCAGCGGCGACGGTCTATCCGCTTGTTGCCGAGCGTCGTCACGATTCTGGCGCTGTGCGCCGGGCTGTCGGCGGTGAAGTTCGCCCTGGACGGGCGGCTCGACATCTCGCTGGCCATGATCGGTGCGGCGGCCGTGCTGGACACCCTGGACGGGCGGCTGGCCCGCATGCTGGACGCCACCACCAAGATCGGCGCGGAGCTGGACTCGCTCTCCGACGCCATCTCCTTCGGTGTGGCGCCGGCCCTGGTCCTCTACATCACGCTGCTCGACGAGAGCAGCGCCGGCTGGATCGTCGCGCTGCTCTACGCGGTGAGCCTGGTGCTGCGCCTGGCCCGGTTCAACACGCTGCTCGACGACGACACCCGGCCGGAATGGTCGCGGGAGTACTTCGTCGGCGTGCCCGCGCCCGCCGCCGCGTTGATCGCGCTGGTGCCGATCGCGTTGTACGTGCAGTTCGATGACCCGTGGTGGGTCGGATTCTGGCCGGTCGCGGTCTGGACGGTGTTCGCCGCGGCGCTGGCGGTCAGCACGATTCCGACGCTGGCCATGAAGTCGGTGTCGGTGGCTCCGCAGGCCGCCGCCGGGTTGCTGGTGCTGGTCGCGGTCGCCGCGGCGCTGCTGGTGACGTATCCGATCGTGCTGCTGCTGATCCTGGTGGCGCTGTACCTGTGCCACATTCCCTTCGCCTGGCATTCCCAGCGCTGGGTGGCGGCGCGGCCGGAAACCTGGGAGCACAAGCCGGCCGAACGGCGCGCGCAGCGCCGGGCGCAGCGGCGGCGACCGGCCTTGCGCCGCCCCGCGATCCGGGGTTCCAGCGCGCGGCTGCGGTTGCGCCGTCCCGGCGCGAAACGCCCGCAGTCCGACGACGTCAACCGCTGAGCAGGCGGCAGTAGAGCCGCATCCGGGGACGAGCGGAAGAAGGTGGCGGTGGAATCCTCTGGGCTGCACGAGTTCCAGGCACATCGCCCGCGCTTGTTCGCGCTCGCCTACCGGATGCTCGGCTCCGCGAGCGCGGCCGAGGACGCGGTGCAGGAGGCCAACCTGCGCTGGGATGGCACCGCCCGCAGCACAATTCGCTCCGCCGAGGCCTGGCTGACCACCGCCGTCGTGAATCTCTGCCGTAGCTGGCTGGTTTCGGCCCGGGCCCGCCGCGAGGTCTACGTCGGCCCATGGTTGCCCGAACCCGTGCCGACGTCCGGCGGCGAACTCGGGCCGCTGGAATCCGCCGAAGAGCGGGAACAGATCTCGCTCGCCTTGCTGACCACGCTGGAGCGGTTGAATCCGGTGGAGCGGGCGGTGTTCGTGCTGCGTGAAGGATTCGGGTACGCGCATCGGGAGATCGCGGACATGCTCGCGGTGTCCGAGTCCAGTTCCCAGCAGACCTATCGGCGGGCGAGTCAGCGGGTGCGAGAAGGCAAGGCGCGCTTCGAGATATCCGCCGAACAGTCGCGCGAGCTGGTCGAGCGCTTCCTGAAGTCGGCGCGGACCGGTGATGTCGAGCAGCTGCAAGCGCTGCTGGCCGCCGACGTCATCGCGACGGCGGACGGCGGCGGCACGGTAACCGCGGTCCGGCGGCCGGTGGAAGGTGCGCAGAATGTCGCGCGCTACCTGCTGGGCCTGCTCCGCTGGGAGGTGCCCGGAATGGAGATCTCGCTCGAAGAGGTCAATGGCGAGCTCGCGGTGGTTGCCAGGGTGGAGCGGAATCCGGTGGTGGTCATCGGAATCGAGACCTCCGCCAACGAGGTGACTGCGCTGCGGCTGATCGTCAATCCCGAGAAGTTGGCCTATTTCGGGCGCGCGAGCCGATAACTGGCGCGCGGTCGTCAACTAACGGTTGACGATTTCCGAATCGTCAACCTATCGTTGACGGCATGACTTCTTCCTTTCGTCTCGACGACCTCATCTCCGGGATCAAGAAAGCCCGCCCCGACAACGCCCTGGACCAGCTCTCCGATGCCGTGGTGGCCGCCGACTACCTCGGCGAGCTGGCCGACCATCTGATCGGCCACTTCGTCGACCAGGCTCGCCGCTCCGGCGCTTCCTGGACCGATATCGGCACCAGCATGGGCGTCACCAAGCAGGCGGCCCAAAAGCGTTTCGTGCCAAAAGATCCCGGAGGCGCCGATATGGACCCGAACGCCGGGTTCGCCAAATTCACCCCCCGCGCGCGCCAGATCGTCGTCGCGGCTCAGGAGGCGGCCCGCACCGCGGGCAACCCGCAAATCACCACCGGTCACCTGGTCCTGGGCTTGATTTCCGAGGCGGAAGGTCTCGGCGCGCAGGAAATCATCGCCAATGGTGTGAGCCTGGAAGCGGTCAGCGAAGCCGTCTTTGCCTCGCTGCCGGCCGCGGCGGGCGAAGTGCCCCCGATGGTCCCCTTCGACGCCGAAGCGAGGAAGGTCCTCGAACTCACCTTCCGCGAGGCACTTCGCCTGGGCCACAACTACATAGGCACCGAGCACCTGCTGCTCGCATTGCTCGAGCAGGAAAACGGGTCGGGTCTGCTTACCGGCCTCGGCGTGGATAAGGCCAAGTCCGAAGCCCATCTGCAGGAACTTCTTTCGGTGTATATGACCCAGAAGCCCGCACAGGACTGAGGTTTTCAGGCAGGCGCACCGGCCTCGCCCGGCCGCAAGACGGCGGCCAGGCGCACCCGGTTCGTGGCCCCGGTTTTCGCCATCAAATTGGTGACGTGGGTTTTGACGGTAGTGATGCCGACGTGCAGGGCTTCGGCGATCTCCGCGTTGGATCGGCCTTCGGCGACCAGGGCCAGAACCTCGGCTTCCCGCGGGGTGAGGCCGAAAGCGGCGGTGGGGTCCGGGGTTTCGGCATCCTTGACCGTGCGCGCGGCGATCGCCGAATCGACCATGCGTTGCAAGACATCCGGGGAGAACGGCCGGCCGCCGGTGGCGGCCCGGCGGATTCCGTCCAGCAGATCCGCGGGCGCGGCATCCTTGACCAGGAACCCGCAAGCTCCGGCGGACAGCGCCGGATAGAGGTGGTCGTCATCGTCGAAGGTGGTCAAGGCGATCACCCGGGTTGCCGGATGGGTAGCGAGAATCGCTGCCGTGGCGCGAATTCCGTCCATTCCCGGCATGCGCAGATCCATCAGCACCACGTCGGGCCGGGTCTGTTCGGCTAAGCGCACCGCGTCGCCTCCGGTCGCGGCCTCACCGATCACCTGAAGGTCACCGGCGGTCTCGCAGAGCATGCGCAGGCCCGCTCGGACCAGTTGCTGGTCGTCGACGATGAGTACCCGGATGGTCATGAGGCGGCCGCCGCGGTGGGCAGGTGGGCGGCCAGCCGCCAGCCGCTGCCGGTGGCACCGGCCGAGAACGTGCCGCCGAGCAGCGCGACCCGCTCGTGTAGCCCGATCAGACCCACACCGCGCGAGCCGTTCTCGGCGGGTGCGGGCCCGGAGCCGTTGTCGGACAACAGGAATTCGACCGCGCGCTCGCCCTTCGAGATCTCCAGCCGCGCGTCGACACCGGTGCCCGCGTGTTTGAGGGCGTTGGCCAGGCCCTCCTGGGTCAGCCGCAGCAGGGTCAGGCCCACCGTGGCGTCCACATCGGTGATGTCTCCACCAATCCGGGTTTCGATCCGCAGCCCCAGCCGTTGGGTCCGGTCGACCGCCGTGGCGATGGCGTCCGGCAGATCCGCCGGTGCGATGAAGGATTCACCGGTGGCTTGTGGATCGCGCAGGATCGTCACCAGTTTGCGCAGGTCCACGAGGGTGGCCTTGCCGCTGGCGTGGATGTCGTCGAGGACCTCGAGCAACGCGGGCGGGGCATCGGGCACCGCGTGCCGGGCCACGCCGACCCGCAGCACGGTGGAGGACACGTGGTGGGCGATCAGGTCGTGCAGTTCGCGGGCGATCGCGGTGCGTTCGACCGCGCGGGCGGCTGCGATGTCCGACTCCCGGCGCTGCTCGAGCTCGAGTGCCTCGCGGCGGGCTCGCTCCGCGTTCTGGCGGGCCGCCCGCAGCAGCACACCGAGGAGCAGCGGCGCCGCCGCCATGACGGCGGCCCGGTAGCCCGTGGCCGCCACGCCGCCGGTGGCCGGATGCGCCAGGTAGGCGCCCGCGAGCGCGGCCGCGCCCAGGATCGGCCGCCAACCACCTTGGCGGGCAGCGAGTTCGGTGAGTGCGATGGCGGCCGCGACCTTGGCGACGGCCGGTCCGGCGTGGCCGAACTCGAAGCCGATCAGCAGGAGCGCGGTGGTGGTGAGCGCCGTGGCTAGCGGCCAGCGCACGCCACCGGCGGTGGCCAGTATCGACAGCGTCGCGATGGCCCAGTCGAAGGCGGTTGGTCCGTCGACGAGCAGCAGCATGCAACCTGCCCCGACCGCCACCAGTCCGGCCATGCGGACCGGCAGTGACCGGACGTCCAGCAGCCACTCCACGCCGCGGCCTACTCCGCTCGACTCCACCACGTACCCATAATGCCCGCCCGCCACGGCTCGTCAGCTCCTACCGAGGGAGGAGACGACTCCGTCTCGGGGCCGCGATCCGAGCCCGCCGGGCGGATTCGATCTTCGCGCCGAACGGCCAGAGTCGAGACATGACCGATGCGATCGACAGCCCCGACGCCCCAGCAACCGCCGATACCGCGCCGAAGCCGAACCGGCGCAAGCTTTTCGGCATGACCGCCGCCGGACTCGCGGCCGGCACCGCCGTCGGTCTGGCCGGCGGGATCGCCCTCGGCGCCGACTCGAACCCGCCACCCGCACAGCACGGCGGGATGCGCCGCTTCACCGACAAGGTGGTCCTGATCACCGGCGGCACCTCCGGCATCGGAGCGGCCGCGGCCCGGCAGTTCGCCGCCGAGGGCGCCCGGGTCGCGTTCTGCGGCAGACGTGCCGAGCGCGGGCAGGCGGTGGAACGCGAGATCCGCGCCGCGGGCGGTGAAGCCACCTACATTCGCGCCGACGTGCTGGTCGAGAACGAGGTCCGGGATTTCGTCGAGGCGACGGTTCAGCGCTACGGCGGGCTGCACGTCGCCTTCAACAACGCGGGCATCACCATCCAGAAGAAGCTGCACGAGTACAGCGCCGACGAGTTCGATCGCGTCATCGGCACGAATCTGCGCGGCGCCTTCCTGTCGATGAAATACCAAGTACCGCACCTGATCCGGTCCGGTGGCGGCACCATCGTCGTCACCTCGTCGAGCAACGCGCTCGCCACCGACGCCGGACGCGCCGCCTACACCGCCGCCAAACGCGGGCTGGTCGGACTGGTGCAGTCCGCGGCCCTGGACTACGCGGCCGACGGGATCCGCGTCAACACCCTCGTGCCCGGCACCACCGATACCGAACTGGTGCGCCGGGCCGCGGGCATGGAATCCTTGCCCGACGACGCCTACCAGGCGCTGATGAAACAGTGGGCGAAATCGAACGTGCCCGGACTCGGCCGGCTCGCCACGGCCGACGAAATCGCCGCCTTCGCACTGACTCTCGCTTCACCGGAGCATCCGTATCTCACCGGAGCCCAGCTCGTCATCGACGGTGGAAAGACCGCGCACGCATGACCGGAGCGGCGAAATACGTACGCGGCGAACATGCCCTGGCCCAGCTGATCCGCTTCGCGGCGGTCGGCGGCTTCAGCAATCTCGCCTACCTGCTGCCGTTCCTGGCGTTGCACGGCAACGGAACTCAGGTAGCGAACCTCGCGGGTTCGGTCCTCAGCACCGCGCTCGCCAACGAGCTGCACCGCCGCCTCACCTTCCGATCCCGCATCAACTGGGTCACTGCGCAGCTCAAGGGCGGCGGTACCGCCCTCGTCGCGCTCGCCGCCACCTCGAGCACGCTCGCGCTGCTCCAGATCACCGCGCCCGGGCTGAGCGGTCCTGGTGAGGCCGCCGCGGTCCTGATCGTCTCCGGCGTGGTGGGCGGCCTGCGCTTCCTCTCGCTGCGCTGCTGGGTCTTCCGAGCGTCAGGCGTCGGGGACGTTGCGGGCGAGTTCGTCCAGCCAGGCCGCGGCGGAGGCGTCGCTGGGCGCGCGCCAATCGCCGCGTGGTGAAAGCGACCCGCCGGAGCCGACTTTCGGGGCATTCGGCAGGGTCGAACGCTTGAACTGGCTGGTTTGGATGAAACGGCGCAGGAACTCGGCCAGCCAGCCCTTGATTGTCGGCAGGTCGTAGGTGTTGCGCTGGTCTTGCGGGATCAGGGCGGGCCAGCTGCCGCGGGCGGCGTCGGACCAGGCGTGCTGGGCCAGATAGGCGATGCGGCTGGGACGGTCGCCGAAACGCAGCAGGTGGTAGAGGTGGAAGTCCTGGAGTTCGTAGGGGCCGACGGTGGCTTCGGAGCTTTGACCGGGCTTGCTGTCGTCGCCGTTCGGGACGAGTTCCGGGGAGATCTCGGTCTGCAGAATGGATGTCAGGACCTCGCCCGCCTCCGGGCCGAACTGCTCGGTGTCGGTGGCCCAGGCGATCAGGTATTTGATCAGGGTTTTCGGAACCGAGGCGTTCACGCTGTAGTGCGCCATGTGATCGCCGACGCCGAAAGTGCACCAGCCCAAAGCGAGTTCGCTGAGGTCGCCGGTGCCGACGACCAAGGCGTTGTGCTGGTTGGCCAGGCGGAACAGATGCGAGGTGCGCTCGCCCGCCTGCACGTTCTCGTAGGTGACGTCGTACTGCGGAACACCCTCGGCAGCAGGATGATTCAGATCGCGCAACATCTGGGTTGCCGACGGCTTGATGTCGATCTCCGTGGCGGTCACGCCCAGAGCGTCCATCAATCGGTGTGCGTCGGTGCGGGTTCGGGTGCTGGTCCCGAATCCGGGCATCGTGTAGGCGAGCACGTTTTCGCGAGGCAGCCCGAGTTTGTCCATCGTCTTGGCCGCCACGATCAAGGCCTGGGTGGAGTCGAGGCCGCCGGAAACGCCGATCACCAAGCGCTCGATGCCGGTCGCCCGCATCCGGGTGCTCAAACCCTCGACCTGGATGTGATGCACCTCGGCGCACCGTTCGTTCAGCGCGGCCGGATCGCTGGGAACATAAGGGAAGCGCGGGATTTCGCGTTTCAGGGGAACCGCCGTGGCCGGAATCGGCAGCCCTACTTCGACCCAGCGCATCGTCATCAAGCGTTCGCGGTGGTCGTGCACGTTGTCGGCGAAGCTGGTGGTGCGCAACCGGTCCGCGGCCAGTCGTTGCAGGTCGAGGTCGGCCAGCACCAGTTGCGGCTGGTCGGCGAAGCGCTCGCCCTCGGCGAGTAGGTCACCGTTCTCGCAGATCAGGGCCTGACCGTCCCAGGCCAGGTCGGTGGTCGACTCACCATGTCCCGCAGCTGAATACAGATAGGCGGCGAGATAACGCGCGGAATGTGACGTGCACAGCGCCCGGCGATAGTCGGCCTTCCCGATCACGATATTGCTGGCCGACAGGTTCACCAAGACGCTCGCACCGGCCAGCGCGGCATAACCACTGGGTGGCAAGGGAACCCACCCGTCCTCGCACACCTCCAGATGAAAGGTGAACCCCTCCAGGTTCGTCGCGGTGAACAACAGGTCGGACCCGAACGGCACCCGCTGCCCGTCGATGACGATCTCACCGCTCAAAGACTCACGTGCGGCGGCGAACTGGCGCTTCTCGTAGAACTCCCGATAATTCGGCAGATAGCTCTTCGGCGCGGCACCGAGCACCCGCCCCTTGCTCACCGCGATCGCGCAGTTGAACAGCCGCCCCTGGCTGCGCACCGGAGCCCCGACCACCAGCACCGTGTCGATGTCCATGCTCGCCCGGACCAGGCGGTCGAGCGCCAGCTCCACCGCGTCGTCGAGGGCGTCCTGATGGAACAGGTCATCGGCGGTGTAGCTGGACAGCCCCAGCTCGGGAAACACCGTCAGCACCGCACCCTGATCGGCGGCCTGCCGGGCCAGCTCCAGCGTCTGCTCGACGTTGTAGGCCGGATCCGCGACCCGCAGCCGCGGCACCGCCACCGCGACCCGCGCGAACCCATGTCGATACAGCGATTCGAACGGCATCCGCATCCGGCCGCCTCCTGTCAGGAGTTGATCATGGTCCGTTGCCGAATCTACGCCCGCCCGCGCAGCCCGCCGCCCCAACGCGGCCAGCTGGCCTGCGGCTTCGGCTCCGGGATCAGCGAGCGCCGCCCCATATCGGTGACATACATCGGCAGCTGATCCGACATCGGGGCGAGCATCCCGTGCAGCTTCCCGCCGAGCGCGGCCCGGTACTCCGTCATCGTCAGCCCGACCAGCTGCCGGAACTCCACCCGGCCGAACGGCGTCTCCAGCACGCCCAGCTCCGGATCCAGCACGAACCCCACCGCATGGATCAGCGAGTCCGGCCGATCCGCCGCGATCGGACCGTTCGACTTGATGGTGTGTCCCGGCTCGAACCGCTTCCCCGACTGGAACACGTACCGGGCCAGATTCTGCAAAAACCGCACCGGCCACTGCGGCGCCCGGAGTTCCCCTTCTTCCCGCACCAACCGGAACGTGAACTCGAACCCCCACCCCGACTCCGCCGGGTTGTCCCATTCCTTCTCATACAGCTCGCTCATCCCGAAGCTCACGTAATGCCAATGCGGCACCGGTTCACTCCGCGCATACGCGCACACCCCGTCCAGTGGCTCCGTGCCGCCGGCCCCCCACGGATCCTCAGCCCGCCACCATCTCGGCTCGACCTCGCCGTAGAGCTCTCCCAGCGCCCCCTCGATCGCATCCCACCCGGGTCTACCACTCACCCGTCCAACCCTAGGTCCGTGCGGTGTTTCCCCGCATTCGAGGTGCCGACCGGGGAACGCACTGTGAAGTAATGCCGGTTCATTTGTTGACCGGTTAGCTGGCGGGGCGGGAGGGGGCGCCAGCTAAGCTATAGCGATGGCGGATGACACGGATGACACGGATTCCGACCTAGTCGCGGGAGAACGTCGCTCGGACCTCCTGACAGCGTTGTCGTATGTGTCGACGGACTATGGGCCGGACGGCGAGTACATCGTGAACGGGGATCTGCCGCCCGAGGTGGCGCCGCCCTTCATCAGGGCGATCATGCGGGTGGAAGCCGAGCTGTTGCTGCATGACGCGGAGCTGGTCACGGTCGACAACGAGGAGCCGCGCACCCCGGACGAGCGTCGGACCGACGCCTTCGTCGCGCTGGTGCTGCGCATCGACGACCGTCCGTAGGTCGCCAGCGCTTTCCCGGGGGGCGACCTTGCACTCGGCATCGGCGAGTGCTAGAAATGGCTTTGGCACTCTCTAGCTGTGAGTGCCAGGTCGGGCCGGTGAGGCCGGGTTCCATCGACACCCTCGGTCGTCCGTCGCGGGCACCGTACCTGGCCAGCGTTAGTTAATGGGGCGATCCGACAAGCGGTCGTCCTGCGTGTCAGCCTCATTACTTGGAGGATTTACTCGCAATGGCCAAGATGATTGCGTTCGACGAAGAGGCCCGCCGCGGTCTCGAGCGGGGCCTGAATGCCCTCGCCGACGCGGTAAAGGTGACGCTGGGCCCGAAGGGTCGCAACGTTGTCCTGGAGAAGAAGTGGGGCGCCCCCACGATCACCAACGATGGTGTTTCCATCGCCAAGGAGATCGACCTGGAGGACCCGTACGAGAAGATCGGCGCCGAGCTGGTCAAGGAAGTCGCCAAGAAGACGGACGACGTCGCTGGCGACGGCACCACCACCGCCACTGTGCTCGCCCAGGCGCTCGTGCGTGAAGGCCTGCGCAACGTCGCGGCCGGTGCGAACCCGCTGGGTCTGAAGCGTGGCATCGAGAAGGCCGTCGAGGCCGTCACCGCCCGTCTGCTCGACACCGCCAAGGAGATCGACACCAAGGAGCAGATCGCTGCTACCGCTGGTATCTCCGCCGGCGACTCGTCCATCGGTGAGCTCATCGCCGAGGCCATGGACAAGGTCGGCAAGGAAGGTGTCATCACCGTCGAGGAGAGCAACACCTTCGGGCTCCAGCTGGAGCTGACCGAGGGCATGCGCTTCGACAAGGGCTACATCTCCGGTTACTTCGTGACCGATCCCGAGCGTCAGGAAGCGGTCCTCGAGGATCCGTACCTGCTGCTCGTCGGCTCGAAGATTTCGACCGTCAAGGACCTGCTGCCGCTGCTGGAGAAGGTCATCCAGGCCGGTAAGCCGCTGCTGATCATCGCCGAGGACGTCGAGGGCGAAGCCCTGTCCACCCTGGTGGTCAACAAGATCCGTGGCACCTTCAAGTCCGTCGCCGTCAAGGCCCCGGGCTTCGGTGACCGTCGCAAGGCGCAGCTCGCCGATATCGCCATCCTCACCGGTGGCGAGGTCATCAGCGAAGAGGTCGGCCTCTCCCTGGAGACCGCCGGCATCGAGCTGCTCGGCCAGGCGCGCAAGGTCGTCATCTCCAAGGACGAGACCACCATCGTCGAGGGCGCGGGCGACGCGGAGGCCATCAAGGGCCGCGTGGCGCAGATCCGCACCGAGATCGAGAACTCGGACTCCGACTACGACCGTGAGAAGCTGCAGGAACGTCTGGCCAAGCTGGCCGGTGGCGTTGCGGTGATCAAGGCCGGCGCGGCGACCGAGGTCGAGCTCAAGGAGCGCAAGCACCGCATCGAAGATGCCGTGCGCAACGCCAAGGCTGCCGTCGAAGAGGGCATCGTCGCCGGTGGCGGCGTGGCCCTGCTGCAGTCGGCTCCGGCCCTGGACGAGCTGAAGCTCGAGGGTGACGAGGCGACCGGTGCCAACATCGTGCGTGTCGCGCTGTCGGCTCCGCTGAAGCAGATCGCGTTCAACGCGGGCCTGGAGCCCGGCGTCGTCGCCGAGAAGGTCTCGAACCTTCCCGCCGGCCACGGCCTGAACGCCGACTCGGGCGTCTACGAGGACCTCCTGGCCGCCGGCGTTGCCGACCCGGTCAAGGTCACCCGTTCCGCCCTGCAGAACGCCGCCTCCATCGCGGCGCTCTTCCTCACCACCGAGGCTGTCGTCGCCGACAAGCCGGAGAAGGCCGCCGCTCCCGCCGGCGACCCGACCGGTGGCATGGGCGGCATGGACTTCTAGGAGTCCTGCCCTCCGGCAACCAGTTTCATACCGAAGGCCGGTCCACCATTGGTGGACCGGCCTTCGGCGTTCGGAGAGAATGCGGGCTAGTCGACGAACATCTCGTCCAGGCTGGTCGCGGTAATCACGCGTCGTGCCCAGACGTGCAGCTCAATGGGAGTGGCGGACCGGACATGGTCGAGGATGTGCGTTGGCAATCGGCCGAATTTGAGCGTCATCTGGTCGATCAAGATTGCCGCCCATGCCTGGGCCGCGCCAATAGCTATGCCACGAGCTTCACCTTCGGCGCGGAGTCGTTCGGCCGTGGTCATGAGTGCCTCCTTGGCTTGGGGGCCGACCCGTTCGAAGAAGGGGTTGAGGTCGTCGACTGATAAGTCACCCACTAGCAAAATGTACGCCAGGTGAGGAATGAGGGCATCGACTCCATCCGGGCCGGTTGCGAGCTCTCGAAAATCCTCTTCTAGTGGTTCCAGGATCATCGTCATGGTCCTCGCGTTTGTGTTTCTTAAGTCAGCCTTTTGTAGATAGAGCACGATCTTTGCCGGTCTGGTCAGAGGCCGGGCTTGTAGTGCGGCGACGTCGATGGTGGCGACGTCGTCTAGCAGGAACTGGAAACGGGGGAGGTGCGGTCCGAGGAGCTGGAGCATGGTCGGGTCGGCGTCGTACAGATCGGCAAGTTCTGTAGGTGCCGACCATGCTCGGCCGGTGGAATTGTTGTGCACCACCACCGGAATGACCATGGGAAGTGTTCGAGCATCGGGGTTTTGGTCTTGGAAGTGGTTCCAGATGCCGCTGACGTAGCCGAGCATGCGCAGCGGCATCATTCGGTCTGAACAGCTTTGGTGTTCGATCAGCACATAGATGAACGCGTCGTGTCCGGCGCAGCTGGTCCGGAATACCAGATCGCCGTAACTGGAGCGCAGCTCCTTGCTGACGAAACTGCACGACAGCAGCTCTAGTCGGTCCCAATCCAGCCGCGCGGCAACTGCTTCCGGTAGCACAGTCCGCAACTGTGATGCGGCGTTGGCGGGTTGGCCAAGCACTTGGCGGAAGTACGCGTCATGTGGGTTCGAGGGCGTGACTGCCATGCCGCGGGACGCTACGCCCGGCTTCCGTGCGGCTCGCGCAAAACGCAAAAATGCGTTTGCAATATTGCGATTCCCGCCCTGAAGGTGGTGCGTTGCGTGAACATATAGCGCATGGCTACCGACGGACTGCCTGATGAGGGGGCGTTCGACGCCGCATCGCTGTTAGGAGGAGGGTTCATGGGTTCGTTCGATTACTGGCCGCCGGCCTCGTTGCCACCCGGCTGGCACCGGTTCACCCTGTTCCACTGCCCGATTGGGTTGTGGGACATCAGGTTCGAGGATGTGCGGTACGAGGCGATCAAAAGTGCTCCGCCGGAGGGGTGCACCGTTACCGAGCTAGGGCGGTACTTCGCGCTGGAGTGCGAACGGCCCGGGCCGACCTTTCTCGACGCCGTCGCCACCACCTGCGCCCTGGTCCGGGACCGCTACGGATTGTCGATGTATGACCTGGGCATCGAGAATGTCGACGAGTGGTCCTCGGACGGTCTGAACGGCTGGGGTGCAAAGGTTCTCGGGCAACTCGTGCTGATGTCTGTCGAACGGGCCGAGCTGCTGGGCTATCACATCGAGGACGTGGTCCGCTTCATCCGAACCGTGGCGGTCAAGACCGAGAGCTAGAACTCGCAGAGGGTGTACCACTGGCCTTCGGTGGTGTCGTGGTCGTAGCGGTTGTCCCGGATCTCCAGATCCGCACCGACCTGGTAGGGGACGGCCAGGTCGAGCCAGCCGCTGCGATAGATCACGTGCGATCCAAAAGCATTGACGGCGCCCGCGTGCTCGAAGCCTTCGAGGAAGCCCGCGAAGGAGAAGGAGCGATTCTGGCTGAACGTGTTGTCGTCGCGGACCTCGGCCCACAGGGAGGTGGAGGCGTAGAAGTACCCACCCCAGTAGTCGCTGGTGCCGTCACAGGTCGAATTCGCCGAACCTTCCGAATACGCGTTCGCCTGCCCGGCGCCGAACACTGCCCCGAGACCGAGGATCGATGAAAGCAACAGCACCTTAAGGGTTTTCATGACGCCCAAGGTATGGACGAAGGCTTGGGAGCCGCTTAACGTGCGCTGGTACGTTCCATGGGGCGCCTGGGCGCGGGGTAATGTGCGGCGAGGGGAAGGGGGCGCCACATGAGTTATCAACCACCGAGCTATGCGCCGTATCCACCACCGGCGCAGCCGAAATCCGCCGACGGCACAGCCGGCATTCTCGCGGGGACCTTCGGCATGCTCACTGGGCTCGCATACGCAGCCTTGACGTTCAATGCGATTCATGTGCGGCGCGAGGTGCAGCGCGACTGGAATGTCCGCCTATCCATGGATTTCGGCGAGCTGGTGTTGTGGTCGGGTTATGGTCTGGCGTCGGTCCTGCTGCTCTTCGGATCAGTGCTACTGCTTTGCCGGACGGTCATCGGCAGAGTCCTCGTCATCATCGGCTGTGTCATCGCGATCTCGGCCACTGGTCTCTACACACTCGCCCAGCTGATCGATTCGCTCGACAATAGGCATATGAGCACCTCGTCGAGAGCTTTCGCCGTGCTCTTCACGCTCGGGTTCGCGATCCCGCCAGCGGCTGTCCTGGGCCTCGCATCGGTCCGCGCCACCGGCCGCTGGATTCGAGGCAAATAGCTTCTGTCGCAGTCGGCGACGCGCCTCAGCCCGCGAGCACGAAGGCGACGAGGAAGCCTGCGGCGGTGGCCATTCCGACCCACCAGCCGCCCTCGCGGTAGGCCTCGGGCATGAGGGAGTCGGCGAGGACGGCGATGGTGGCGCCGCCGGCGAAGGCTTGGACGGTGCTGATGTGGGTTGGGGAGAGGTTGTCGGACAATGTGTATCCGAGGAGGGTGACGAGGACCAGCATCAAACCTGTTGCGGCCCAGAGCCAGAAGGCGCGGCCGGGGGAGAAGTTGTGTTTGTCGCGCATCAGGGTCGCGCCGCTGATGGCCTCGGGGACGTTGCCGACGGCGACGGCGACCAAGAGGACCAGGCCGCCGCCGGAGGTGAGGGAGACGCCGAGGGCGGTGTTCTCGGGGACGCCGTCCAGGATGGTGCCGAGCATCAGCGCCCATCCGATGGCGGCGGCGCCGAGCTTCGCCTCGATGAAATGGTTTGCCACGACATAGATCCCGGCTCCCGCGAACAGCGCGGCCGCCGCGATCCACACCCCGGCCTGATGGAACGCGGGCTCGAACAACTCCGAGGACGCCGCCGCGATCATCGTTCCCGCGCCGAACGCCATCAGCGACGCCAGCACCTGTTTCGGCAACGTCCACCGCAACCCGATCGCCGCCCCGATCAACAGCGGTACCGCGGTCCCGAGCCCGTAGAGCAGCGCTTTCAGCATGCGCCACACCCTAGGCGGCGGGTCCGGGCGAATGCCGGAGGCGGGATCAGAGGCCTTCGACCGCGAGGACTTCGAACGGGGTTACGGGCGTGCCCGGAGCCATGGGGCCGCCCTTGTCGAACTGGGAAGCGGCGACGAGAGCTTTGCCGCCGACGTAGACCATGGTGGTGGGGATGGACAGGGCTTCGTCGGTGAAGACGGCGTCGCGGGTCGCGGAGGCGTAGTCGTCGGACAGGGTCCAGCGGGTCAGGGTGTTGGTGCGGTTGTGGACGACGCGCAGGGTGGTGGCGCTCAGGTCGAGGCCGTCGCCGTTCTTCAGATCGCCGCCGTCGAGGGTCACCTTGTGGATGGGTGTGGATGAATTCGGCGCTGTCGCAATTCGATACAGGTCGCCGGTGGGCATGTCGACGACCAAGAGGTATTTGCCGGTGGGGTCGGTGACGATGCCGTTGAAGCTGAAGCCGCCGTCGCGCGGGGGGATCGTCTTGCTCAGGTCGAAAGCTGTTGTCAGGTCCGCGGTTCCGCCCCGGGAAACCTGGTCCGGGGTCACACGGTAGACGACGGCGCGCACGGAATCGGTGAGGTACGCGGCCCCGTCGGGTGTGATGGCCAGGTCGTTGACGAAGCGCGGGGCGGCACCGGGAACGGTGAAGGTGGCGAGTAGGGCGCGGGTTCCGGTGTCGTACACCGAGACTCCCTTGGTGGAGTCGGTGACCCAGAGACGACCGGCCTGATCGACCTTCAGCCCGTTGGCGGTGTCGCGGCCATCGGCTCCCGCGGGCAGGAAAACCTCGGCCCGCGCGGCACCCGGTGTGGCGCGGTAGATCGCGCCGGTGGTGTAGGAGCCGACATAGGTTGCGCCGGTGCGAGAGTCGGCGGCGATGCCTTCGGGGTAGACGCGATCGCCGGGAAGTTCGAAGGCGGTGCTGACACGAGGCGCGGGGGTGCTCGGTGCGGTCGAGCCGGACCCGCAGGCGGTCAGTAGCGCGGCAGCCGCGACGGCGGTGGTCGCGGCGACGGGACGCAGCAGTTTCATGGTCGAGCCTCTTATCGAATGAAGTCACATCGAATGATGAAGACGAAGATAGATTAGAACTCTAACAATCGTCAAGAGTCGAACGATATGACGAACGGATACCATGCCTGCATGACGTCGATGCCCGCCGCCGAGCGCCTCGGTTCCTTCCTCAAGCGCGCCGAGCAAGCCATGGCGGCGGCGAAGACGGCGGCCCTGAAGCCGGTGGGCCTCACCGTCCCGCAGTACGCGGCGCTGCTGTACCTCGACGAGAACCCCGGAATCTCGGCGGCCGCACTGGCTCGCCTGTGCGGCGTCACGCCGCCCACGATGAACACCGTCCTCGGGAATCTGCAGGAACGCGGCCTGATCGAGCGCACCCCGCACGCCTGGCACAAGAACGTGCTGGAGACTCGTCTCACCGCGAAGGGCGAGGCGGTCACGAAAGACGCCGACCAGCGCGCCATCCATGTGGAGCGCACGGTGGCGGCCGAGTTCAGCGCCGCGGAGCTGAAGTCACTGCAGAGCCTGCTGACCCGCTGCGCGGATCGGTTCGACTCGATCCGGCCGGACTAGCTAGATCGGGTCGGTCACCCGCAGTCGCTCCGCCAGTTCGTTGAAGATGTAGAAGTTCGGGATCGAGGCCACCGTGGCCAGCGAGATCCACCGCCCGTCGACCTTGATCCGCACCAGCCCGCTGCGCGCGTCGATGAGCTGAATCCGCTCCCACGGGTAGGCCTGGCCGCGGAACCCCAGCGTGTCCAGGTTCAGCTCGATATCACCGAACCGCACGGTCTCGCCGTTGTCGATGGCGGTGACGGCGTCCGGCAGCTGAGTGGCGGTGATCGCGGACTGGATCGTCTTGCCCCACTCCCGGCCGTTGCTGAACAGGGTGTCGTCGAAGGTCGCGTACGCGCCGGGACCGCTCATCTCGAAGGCGTATTCGGTGACCGCGGAGTTCTGGAACGGAATCACTCGCTGCTTCACTTGCGCGGTTTCCCAGCGGAATCCGGCGATCCGCTCACCCGAGCGGTACACCGTCATGCCGAAGTCGAACAGGTCGAGCCGCGCGGCCCGATGCTGCCGATTGCTGCGCGCACGCCAAGCCGCGGGGACAGCGGGGACCAAGGCGAGCAGTCCGGCGGCGGCCCCACCCGCGAGCGCGCCGACCGCCACGCAGATGACACCGAGCACCACACAGCAGCCGACCACGATGCCGCAACCGCGCACGAACGTATCGCTCACGGGTGCGGGCAGGTACGTCTGGCGGTGCGTGCCGAGTTTCTGGTACTCGGCCATCAGATGGATCAGCTGTGATAGCGGAACCGTGCGGCCGTCATCGGTCTCGCCCGTATCCTGCTCCAGGGTGTTCGGAGTGGCCATAGTCCCTCCACGAGGCGGTTTTCCGCGCGAAGCGTATGTCACGCGCGCCCGACTCGCCACCGCGACCCCGTGCAACGCGCCGGAGTCGGCGACGAAAGTCGGGGCGTGGGCAACCATCGGAATATCGGATTTCTGTGCACCGTCGTCGAAATTGTTGTTCAAAGTTGCTGTGGCGCAAAATCTTCGGCACACAGTCCGGAGTTCCGGCAGTTCGTCCCGGCTTGCTGGGCGGCAACCCGCTATCGCCAAACCTTCGTGCGACCTGCGGGTAGTCGCTAGTGATTCGGTGCCGACGATGGTCTCGGATCGGTTCGGGAAAATCGCGAAGGACAAACGGGTACGGATGGTTTCGGGCCCGATTGCGTGGCGGTGTAGCGGGTATTACCGCGAATTGAACGGCGGGGCATTACGAATTCGCTTCCGGTGGTTCGGCGTTCTCGGCCGGCGTGCCGGAAGCCCCGTGCGCCCATCGGGATTCGGGTGGCCGTGGCCGGCCAATGCCGGGCCGCTGCGAGCCGGCGGTTCCGGCGTCCGGGAGGAACCCGGCAAACTTCGCGTTTCAGGGGAACCGGTCCGTTCGCAAAAAATTCTACGATTTCCCTCCAAAATTGCCCGCGGGCCGCGGGTGCCTCGGTATCGTCCGTGTCGGCAAACAGCTAGTGACAGCGGAGTGGCGGCCGTTAGATCGGAGTCGTTGTATGACAGGTGTTTTCCCGCCAACTTTTGGCTAACGCGCGGTCAGCCGGAGGTTGAAGCGAAGGCCCCGATCCATGACGAGGGGATCGGGGCCTTCGGTATTGTCTGCCCCAATGTCACAGGATGCGAATACGGGACGAATGTATGCCGGGCAACCCGTAGAGGACCGGCAACGTCAGCGGCGTGCGCGTTTTCTGGAGTCGGGCCTCACGGTCTTCGCGCGCGACGGTTACGCCAATAGTTCGGTGGGCGCTATCTGTAAGGACGCCGGGCTCTCCTCGCGCCAGTTCTACGAGGAGTTCACCGGCCGGGAATCGCTGCTACTCGAGCT
This sequence comes from Nocardia sp. XZ_19_385, assembly GCF_015355755.1. Lineage (NCBI taxonomy): Bacteria > Bacillati > Actinomycetota > Actinomycetes > Mycobacteriales > Nocardiaceae > Nocardia > Nocardia sp. XZ_19_385. The sequence continues at coordinate 581,568 of NZ_JACVEE010000002.1, read as the reverse complement.
CTACGAGCAGATCGATCGGGAGTCGCGCGAAGCGGTCACCGCCGCGCTGGACAAGAAGGCCGAAGCCAGCGCCCTGGAGATCATCGACGCGGCCGTCCGGGCCTACGTCGAAGCCATCGGCGCCGATCCACGTAAGGCGCGCGTGGCGCTGGTCGAGGTGGTCGGCGCCGGCCCCAAGGTGGAGAAGTTCCGGTTGGAGCTGCGCCGCGTCTGGGGTTCGCTGCTCGCCAGTGCCGCCGAGGATGCCGCCATGCACGGCGAAATCCCCACCGGCGACTACGAAATGCGCGTGCTGGCCATCATCGGCGCGGTCAACTACGTGGTCGATTCGTGGAGCGGCGCCGATCCGCGGCCACCGCTGGACGATGTGATCCGCGTCCTCAGCCGGGTGATCATGGGAGCTGTCGGGGCGTAATGGAGACCGTCCCCATTCAGGTCCCGGATGGCAGCACGATCCCGGTGCGGCTGTTCCCCGCCCAGGGCGCGCACAAGCACCCCGTGACACCGGACGCACCCCGTCCGGTGGTGGTGCTCGTGCCCGGATTAGGTGTCCCCGGTGGGTATTACGAGTACTTCGCGGGCCAGCTGGCGGGACGCGGCTTCGACGTCGCGATCGGCGAAATCCGCGGCAACGGTGACAGCCGGCCCAAGCCGAGCGCGTCCAGCACCTATGGCTACCACGAACTGGTGTCGGTCGACTTCCCCGCCATCTTCGAGGTGGTGCGCACCCGATTCCCTTCCAGCACGCCGTATCTGCTCGGGCACAGCATGGGGGGCCAGTTCGCCGTCATGTACGCCTCGCGCATCCGTGGGCGGCTCGGCGGGCTCATCCTGGTCGCCTCCGGCACCCCGTACCACAAGGGCTATCCGGGCGTCTTCGGTCCCGGCATCCTGTTCGGCACGGCCGCGGCCGCGCTGACCGCCGGCCTTACCGGTTTCTGGCCCGGTGACCGAATCACGGTGGGCGGCTTCGGCCGCCAGTCCAAGGTGCTGATCTCGGACTGGGCGCGACTGGCCCGCACCGGCCGGTTCCGGCCCGTCGGCGCCGACATCGATTACGAGGAGCGCATCGGCCGGCTGCAGCTGCCGGTGCTGTCGATCACCATCACCGGCGACGACCTCACACCGCCCGGCTCTGCCGAGCATCTGCTGTCGAAAATGCCGAAAGCCGAAGTGACCGAATGGCATCAGCCGGAAAAGCTCGGTCACAACGGCTGGATCACCGATCCCGCAAGCACTCTCGACCGCATCGAGAAGTGGTTGCGGTAGTCGGGACGAAGCCTCGCTGGCGCTCGGTTTTCGTCCCGACTACCGGGGGTCGGAGGGGCACCGGGGGCGCTTCGCTTCCCCGGTGCCGCACTGCTTCGGGCTTGCCTCGCTGCGCTCGGCGTTCGCCCTGAGGTACTGGGTCAGCGAGATTTTTTGTTTTCGAACAGCATTTGGATGAAGAATTCGTAGATCAGGGCGGCTTGGAAGGCCGACTGTTTGTTGTCGGCTGCGCCGCCGTGGCCGCCTTCGATGTTCTCGTGGTACCAGAAGGTGTGGCCCTGTTCTTCCAGGAGTGCGGCCATCTTTCGCGCATGGCCGGGGTGCACGCGGTCGTCGCGGGTGGAGGTGGTTAGCAGGATCGGCGGGTACGTCGCGTCGGCGCGCGCGTTCTGGTACGGCGAATACTCGGCGAGGTAGGCCCACTCCTCCGGCTTGTCCGGGTCGCCGTACTCGGCGATCCAGGACGCGCCCGCCAGCAGCAGGTGGTAGCGCTTCATGTCCAGCAGCGGCACCTGGCACACGATGGCGCCGAACAACTCCGGGTAGCGGGTCAGCATCACACCCATGAGCAGGCCGCCGTTGCTGCCGCCCACCGCGCCCAGTTGCCCGGCGGTGGTGATGCCGCGGGCGACCAGGTCCTTGGCGATCGCCGCGAAGTCCTCGAACGCCTTGTGCCGGTTCGCCTTCTGCACCTGGGTGTGCCATTCGGGGCCGTACTCGCCGCCGCCGCGGATGTTGGTCATCACCCAGGTGCCGCCGCGTTCCAGCCAGCCCATCCCGGACGCGCCGCTGTAGGCGGGGGTGCGCGAGACCTCGAAGCCGCCGTAGCCGGACATCACCGTCGGGCCGGGGCTGTCCATCCGGTCGCGATGCCGGAGGACGAAGTACGGCACCATGGTTCCGTCATCGGAACGAGCGAAGAACTGCTCGGTCACGATGCCGTCGGCGTCGAAGTGCTCGGTTTCCTGCTTCAGCTGCGTGGTCTCGCCGCCGACCGAGCTGGCCAGCAGCGTAGTCGGGGTGGTGAAACCGCTTGTCATCAGCATGAATTCGTCGCCGCCCTCGAGCGGGTCCAGGTTCATCACGCCGGTGGTCGCCATCGGCGGGGTGTCCGCGAGCGCCCGGCGAGCCCAGCCGTCGGAGCCCGGAGTGAGGACGTACAGCTTGGTCTGCACGTCCTCGAGGGTGGACAGGATCAGGTGGTTCTCGGTCCAGCCGTACCCGTGCAGCGCGGTGTGCGCGTCCGGGGTGAACAGCACCTCGAATTCCCTTGCGCCGGAGAGGAACTTCTCGAAGTCGATGGCCAGCAGCGCGCCGGGCGGGTAGGTCTTGCCGCCCACCTCCCACGCCGACTTCAAGCGGATGGTCAGCCAATCCTTGTACCAGGATTCGCTGGCGTCGGTGGGCACGTCCAAGTGGCGGAGCGAACCGTCCTTGTCGAGCAGGTAGACCTCTTCGTTGAAGAAGTCCGAAGCCCGTCCGACGTAGTGGCGTTCGTACCCGGGTGTGCGGTCGTAACCGGCCGAGACCGCGACATCGCCCGCCGCACCCTCGAAAACCGTTTCGGCGGCAGACAATTCGGTGCCCCGCTGCCAGCGTTTGGCGATCCGCGGATAGCCGGAGTCGGTGAGCGAGCCCGGACCGAAATCGGTGCCCACGTAGACGGAATCGATGTCGATCCAGCTGATCCGGGACTTCGCCTCGGGCAGATAGAAACCGCCGTCCGCCGCGTCGATGAATTGCCTGTTCCCGAGATCGAATTCGCGGACCACCTTGGCGTCCGCGCCGCCACGCGACAGGCTGATCAGCGCGCGGTTCTGCTCCGGCCGCAGCACACCCGCGCCGCCCCACACCCAGTTCTCGTCCTCGGCGGCCGCCAGCGCGTCCACGTCGATGAGCACATCCCACGCCGGGGACTCCTTGGCGTACTCCTCGAACGTGGTGCGCCGCCACAACCCGCGCGGATGCTGGGCGTCACGCCAGAAGTTGTACAGCCACTTGCCGCGCCGGCCCGGATAGGCCACCTTGGTGTCGTCGTCGAGCATGTCCAGGATGCGGCGCTCGAGCTCGCTGAACCGGTCGGAGGCGGCAAAACGCCCCACGACCACGTCGTTATGCGCCCGGGCCCAGTCCAGCGCCCGCTCGTCGGTCACCTCTTCAAGCCAGAGGTATGGATCGCTCATGAGAGATATTGTCACCGAGATGTCGTGTCAAGGCCGTCCGGGTCACCAATAGTGGGCCACATCGAGCACCACCCGGGAGCCGTTGCCGGGCCCGTCGAGGGTGAACACGCGGAATGGCAGCCGGGCGCGCACACCCAGTCCGACCGTGGTCTGGCCCTCGAACGAACCCGCCCACGCGACCTGCCGGAAGGTGCTGTAGCCGGTCACGTCGGTCAGTTCGTTGCGGTTCGCGGGGTGGTAGGTGCTGTTGCCCGCGTTGTCGTAGGCCGGGGCGTAGACGGCGGCCTGCAGGAAAGCGCCGCCGCGCAGCGGGACCGGGGCGCCGGAACCATCCATGGTCACCCGGTCGGTATAGGCGACGTGGTAACCCGATACCGGGCCCGCGAGGTCGAAGACCAGGCGGTCGAAGCATTGGTGGCGGCCGGAACGGATATTCGTCAGCGGGGTCTGGGAACCGGTCGGAATCGATTTGTTCAGCGAGCCCCAGACCAGGCCGCAGTAGGAGGGCGTCGAACTTGCCGGGGCCGCGGTGACCACCAGGGTCGCCAGCGTCACGAGCGCGGACAGCACGACAAAGAGGGAGAATATGCGACGCATGTCGCACCAGCCTTCGGGCAGAGGATCATCAGGTACCCGGTAGATCGGGTGAATCGGACACCTCGTTAGGCACGGATAGGTAGCGGCTTCGTCTCGAAATGGGGCCAGGAACCTGGGCGTATGCCATTTCGTTTAGATCGATAGTCCGCGATCCAAAGGAGTCCGAGTGCCGCCCTTCGTGTGGGAACAGCATTGCTGCCTACCGCTGCTACCGTCGGCGTCGATCGCCGAGGCGGCCCGCTATCCGGTGGGGTCCTATGTCTCGCTGAACGTGGGGTACGCACCGGAGTCGACCGCGGACGCGGTGGCCATGGCGGAGCTCTTCCGCAAGGACGCCCTCGACGACGGCCGCTTCCGATTGGTCCAGCGCTACAGCGACATCGCCGAATGCGCGGGCGAACTGATCGCGCTGGCTTTCGATCTCGAAGATTCCGGTCCGCTGGGCGGCAATCTCGACAACATCGAGATGTTTCACGAGCTGGGTGTCCGCTCGCTCGCCACGACCTACAACCACGCCAATGCCGCGGGCTGCGGCTGCCTGGACACCGAGGACACCGGGCTGACCGCCTACGGGCGTGACGTGGTCCGCACACTCAACGAGGTCGGCATGTTCGTCGACGGCTCGCACTGCTCCCGGCGCAGCGGCCTGGACATGGCCGAGCTCACCGCGGCCCCGATGATCTACAGCCACTCCAATTTCGCAGCGCTGTGGGCACATCCGCGCAATATCACCGACGAACAGGCGCTTGCCTGCGCCCGCACGGGTGGCGTGATCGGCATCAACGGGGTGGGAATCTTCCTGGGGCACAACGCCGAATCCGAACGGGCCGAGCGGGTGGCGGCGATGGCGCGGCATATCGAATACGGGGCCGAGTTGGTCGGGATCGAACATGTCGGCGTCGGGTCGGACTACTCGTTCGACCACGACGAGTTCAACCGGGCGATCGCGGAGAACCCGGAAAACTTCTCCGAGGAATACACCAAATACGGTCCGCTGCAATGGACTCCGCCGGAGGACTGGCTCGGAAACGCCGAAGTCCCCGGTCTGGACGAGGTGCTCGCCGACCGGGGATTCTCCGAGTCCGATATCGCCGCCGTCTTCGGCGGCAACTTCTCCCGTATTGCTAAAGAAGTCTTCCGCGACTGAACCGATCAGCCGAGGCGGACCAGCATCTTGCCGGTGTTTGCGCCGGAGAGGACGCCGAGGAAGGCGGCCGGGGCCTGGTCGAGGCCGTTGTAGACGGTTTCCTTCGTTCGTACGGTGCCGTCGGCCAGCCAGGTCGCGGCCTTGCCGATGTATTCGCCGAAGATCGGGAAGTAGCTGTTGACCAGCATGCCGCGCAGTGTCGCCTCCTTGGTCGCGGCCTTGTACAGGTCGGGGCCGGGCTCGGCGGTGCCGCCGTTGTAGCCGCTGATGGCGCCGACCAGGGCGACGCGGCCGTGCTGGCGCAGGGCGTCGACCGCGACGCGCAGGTGTTCGCCGCCGACGCTGTCGAGGTAGACGTCGATGCCCTCCGGCGCGGCCGCGGCCAGTTGACCGGCGAGATCGCCTGCGCGGTAATCGATCGCGGCGTCGTAGCCGAATTCCTCCAGCAGCAGCTCGGTCTTCACCGGGCCACCGGCGGAACCGATAACCTTCGCTGCTCCAAGGGCTTTCGCGATCTGCCCGGCCACGCTGCCAACCGCGCCGGCGGCCGCGGAGATGAACACGGTGTCGCCCGGCTTGACCGGCGCCACGTCGGTGAGGGCCGCGTAGGCGGTCAGGCCCGTGGTGCCGAGCGCGCCCAGGTAGTGCTGCGGTGCGGCGAGTTCCGGGTCGATCGGGGTGACCGTCGCGGCATCGAGAACCGCGTGCTCCCGCCATCCGGCGAAGTGCGAAACCGTTGTGCCGACCGGGATCTCGGTGGCGCGAGAGGCGATGACCTCGCCCACTGCCGAACCTTCCAGGGCGGCGCCCAGCTGGAACGGCGGGATGTAGGACGGGCGATCGTCCATCCGGCCGCGCATGTACGGGTCAACCGACATCCAGGTGTTGCGCACCAGGATCTGGCCCTCGGCCAACTCGGGCAACTCCCGCTCGACGAGTGCGAAGTGCTCGGCGGTCGGCGCACCGGTCGGGCGCGCCGCCAGCTGGATCTCCCGCGAGGTGGTGGGGAGGGTGGCGGTCTCGGTCAGGATTGCCTGGTTCTGCATGACACTGCCTCTTCTGCGTGGTCCGTGTTCGGACCGTTCGATCCGACACGAATGACGTTATGAGGCAGCGAGACTCATTCCGAGGTCCGCGGATGACGCGCACCGGTCCAAACGCGCCACGCTTACGCCGAGGCGGCGCGCAGCTCCGAAGGGGACGTCCCCGACCAGCGCCGGAACGCCTTGCGCAGGGCCCGGTCGTCGGTGAATCCGAGTCGATCCGCGACCGCCGCGGTGGTCAAACGGCCTTCGGCGAGCAGTGTTTTCGCCTGTTCATAGCGAACCGAGTCGTATTCGTGCCGCCATGTGGTGTCGTGGTCGGCGAGATGCCGTTGCAGGCTGCGCGTACTCATGGCGAGCCGCCGCGCGACCGTCGCCAGCGTCGGATCCCCGTCCGCGATCGCCGCGGCCAGGGCGATCCGGAAGGCCTCCAGCGGACTCGGCAGTGGGCGCGCGGAGGCGAGCACCAGGCCCGCGTGGCTGCGCAACAGGTCGGCCAGCATCGGGTCCGCGCGGGGGAGCGGTGCCGTGGCGTCGGCCGCGTCGAAGGTGATGCTGTCGGCCCCCGCGTCGAATTCGATCGCGGCGGTCCCGAACGCGTCCACCAACAGGCGGTGATCCGGGGGAGCGCTGTGGCCGAACGTGACACGGGCCGGGATCACCGCGCGACCGGTGGCCTCGCGAGCCCGTCGCAGGTAGTAGGCGAGCACATATTCGTTGACCACGGCGACCACCGCCGGATCGCCCGCGGTGGTGCGGAAGCCGACGGTCAGTTCGCCGTCGTGGTGCAGGTCGAAGCCTTCGGCGGCGGCGGTCACCAGGCGGTGATAGGGCTGGGCCGCGTGCAGCGCAGCGGCCAGCGTCGGGCCGTTGGTGACGAGATAATCCCAGGTGGTCAGGGTTCCGAGCGGCGCGGCTGCGGCCACCGCGAGACCCGCGCCCGGGCCTGGCCGTGCGGTCGCGACCGCTTCCCACAGCTGGATCAGGGACTGCAGCGGGATCCGGTTCAGCTCCCCGGCGAGCGTCGCGTCATCGGTTCCGTGGATGGCGGCGAGCCGATCCGCACCGGCCCCGGCGGCGCGGGCGGCATCGCGTACCAAACGGATCAAATGCGTCGATGCCGTGGTGTCCGTCGGATCCAGAGCGAGGCGTTTGCCGCCCGCCAAACCGTCCAGATCCACACGATCACCCTATCGATGCATTTATTTCCCGGGGGACGGGTGGGCCAACGTTCGGTGACGGAGTTAGGCTCGGAGCGTGACTTCCCATTACGACGTTGTCGTTCTCGGTGCCGGTCCTGGCGGATATGTCGCCGCCATCCGCGCGGCACAACTCGGCCTCCGCACCGCCATCGTCGAGCAGAAGTATTGGGGTGGTGTCTGCCTCAATGTGGGCTGCATCCCCTCCAAGGCGCTGCTGCGCAACGCTGAACTGGCGCACATCTTCCACAAGGAAGCCAAGACCTTCGGCATCTCCGGGGACGTGAGCTTCGACTTCGGCGCCGCGTTCGACCGCAGCCGCAAGGTCGCGGACGGCCGGGTCAAGGGCGTCCACTTCCTGATGAAGAAGAACAAGATCGACGAGTTCGACGGCAAGGGCTCCTTCGTCGACGCCAACACCATCGCGGTCGAACTGACCAAGGGCGGCTCCGAGACCATCACGTTCGACAACGTGATCATCGCGACCGGCACCATCACCAAGCTGCTGCCGGGCACCCAGCTGTCCGACAACGTCGTCACCTACGAAGAGCAGATCCTGACCCGGGACCTGCCCGGCTCGATCCTCATCGTCGGCGCCGGCGCGATCGGCATGGAGTTCGGCTACGTCCTGAAGAACTACGGCGTCGACGTGCGCATCGTGGAGTTCCTGGACCGCGCGCTGCCGAACGAGGACGCCGACGTCTCCAAGGAGATCACCAAGGCGTACAAGAAGCTCGGCATCACCATCTCCACCGGTGCCGCCGTGCAGTCCATCGACGACGACGGCTCCAAGGTCACCGTCCAGATCAAGGACAACAAGTCCGGCAATGTCGAGACCGTCACCGTCGACAAGGTGCTGCAGGCTGTCGGCTTCGCGCCCCGCGTCGAGGGCTACGGCCTGGAGAACACCGGCGTCGAGCTGACCGATCGCGGCGCCATCGCCATCGACGACTCCATGCGCACCAACGTGCCGCACATCTACGCCATCGGTGACGTCACCGCGAAGCTGCAGCTCGCGCACGTCGCCGAAGCCCAGGGTGTCGTCGCCGCGGAGACCATCGGCGGCGCGGAGACCCTCGCCCTCGGCGATTACCGCATGATGCCGCGCGCCACCTTCTGCCAGCCGCAGGTCGCCAGCTTCGGCCTGACCGAGCAGCAGGCCCGCGACGAAGGCTACGACGTGAAGGTCGCGACCTTCCCGTTCACCGCCAACGGCAAGGCGCACGGCCTCGGCGACCCGAACGGTTTCGTCAAGCTGATCGCCGACACCAAGCACGGCGAACTGCTCGGCGGCCACCTCATCGGCCCCGACGTCTCCGAGCTGCTGCCCGAGCTGACCCTGGCCCAGAAGTGGGACCTCACGGTCAACGAGCTGGCCCGCAACGTCCACACCCACCCGACGCTGAGCGAAGCACTGCAGGAAGCGATCCACGGCCTGGCCGGCCACATGATCAACTTCTGATCGGACAGTCTGGCGGGTAACCATGCGAATGGCCCGATGCCGGCGCAAGCCGCCGGCGTCGGGCCATCACTTTTTTCGCGCGGCTCTGGTATACAGGCGCGGGTGCGTCGGAAGTTGTTGGTCGGTGGTGCGCTGACTCTCGTTGTCCTGGTGTTGCTCGTGGTCGGGGGCTACTACCTGATGAACTCGCGGACCTATCAGCTCGCGGGGCGGCTGGTGGATCGGGTGGACACCAGCGAGAAGGTTGTGGCGCTGACGCTGGACGACGGGCCGACCGGTAAGACGGCCGAGGTGCTGAAAGTGCTTGCCGACGCCGGTATTCCGGCGACGTTCTATCTGAACGGGCGGGATTTGGCGGCGAATCCCGAGGCGGGGCGCGCGATCGCGCAGGCCGGGCACGAGATCGGCAACCACACCTATTCGCATCGGCGGATGGTGCTCGTCTCCTCCGGCACGGTGCGGGACGAGGTGGCGGGGACCGACGCCGAGATCGCGAAAACCGGTTACCAGGGCCCGATTACGTTCCGGCCGCCGTATGGGAAGAAGCTGTGGGGGCTGCCCAAGTACCTGTCCGACCACGACCGGACCACGGTGATGTGGGATGTCGAACCCGACTCCGGCAAGGTCGCCTCGGCGGCGGAGATCGTCGCCGAGACCGTCGGCAAAGTGCGTCCCGGCTCGATCGTGCTGCTGCACGTCATGAGCGATCAGGGCGCGAGCTCACTGGCCGCAATCCCGCGCATCGTCGCCGAATTGCGTGCTCAGGGCTACAGTTTCGTCACCGTCTCGAAGCTGATCAGCTGAGCATTCCGTAGGCGCCGGCCGGTGTGAACCTGGCCATGACGCGGCGGTCTTCGACCATGGCCCGCCGGTATTCGTTCCAGTCCGGGTGCTCGCCGGTGGCTTCGCGGTAGTACGCGACGAGTTCCTCGACGGTGGAGTCGTCGGGGTTTTCGGCGATCGGCGTGAGTTCGACGGTGCCCTCGAGGACGGCGTAGGCGAAGAAGTCGTCTCGCGTCACGTGCAGCGCGGCCCAGGGGTCCCGGCGCAGGTTGTGGTACTTGGCACGGTCGGCGGTGATGGAGATGCGGATGATGCCTTCGTCGCCGACCAGGTGCAGCACATTGGACAGCTGTGGCCGGCCGTTGCGGCGGATGGTGGTGAGTACGGAACGGCGTGCGGTGCGGGCGAAATCGACGGCGTCGGAGAGATCCATGCCACAGTCAACCGCGGACGCCGCGTGGACCTTCCCGTTTCAGCCGCGGTGGTAGGCCGTCTGGGCTTCCTCGATCCGCGGCATGTTGGTTTCCAGCACCCGGATCAGGGCTTCCAGGTGTTCGGCGACCTGCGCGCCGATCTCGGTGAGGGTGTATTCGACGCGCGGGGGGATGGTCTCGTGCACCTCGCGATGCACCAGTCCGTCGCGTTCCAGGCCTTGCAGGGTCTGCGAGAGCATGCGCTCGCTCACACCGTCGACGCGGCGGCGCAGGGCGCTGAACCGGTACGGCCCCTCGCGCAACGCGACGAGGGCCAGGGTTCCCCACCGGCTGGCGACGTTCTGCAAAACCGGCCGTGAAGTGCAGTTTCTTGCGAAAACGTCGGCTTCCAGCGTGGGGTCGTCGGCATCGGCCGACGGGGTGCGCTGGGTACTCATGCATTCGATAGTACCGCTCTTGACAAGCGTGCTGGCGGAATGAATAGTGCTAACTATTAGTTAGTGCTTGCAGAACAGTACTTGAACCTGGAGGTAAGTCATGACCGTCGCAGTCACCGGAGCCAGTGGTCAGCTGGGCCGTCTCGTCGTCGAAGCGCTGGTGCGCGCCGGATCCACCCCGGTCGTCGCGATCGTGCGCGATCCGCAGAAGGTCGCCGATCTGGCCGGGCCGGACGTCGAGATCCGCCAGGCCTCCTATGGCGATCCCGCCGCGCTGGATCGGGCCCTCGCCGGAGTGGATCGCGTGCTGCTGATCTCGGGCAACGAATTCGGGCAGCGAGTCGACCAGCACACCAACGTGACTCGCGCCGCCGAGCGCGCCGGGGTGGAACTCCTCGCCTACACCAGCATTCCGAAAGCCGACGAGAACCCGGTGTTCCTCGCGCAGGAGCATGCCGGCACGGAGGCCGTCCTCGCGGCATCGACTGTCCCGCACGTCTTCCTGCGCAACAGCTGGTACTGGGAGAACTATTTCGGCGGCCTCGCGCACGCCGTCGAAACCGGTGTTCTGCACGGCGCCGCGGGCGACGGCCGAGTAGCGGCCGCGGCTCGCGCCGACTACGCGGAGGCGGCCGCCAAGGTCCTCACCTCCGAGGGCCATGCCGGGCGTATCTACGAACTCGGCGGCGACGAGCGCCTCACCTATTCCGAACTGGCCCAGGTGATTTCCGAAGCATCGGGCAAGCCGGTGCGGTACGAGAATCTCCCGGAATCCGACTACGCCGCGGCGCTCGAAGGCGCGGGCCTACCCGCCGCCGTGGCCAAGGCGCTGGCCGATGCGGACACCGGCATCTCCCAGGGTGTCCTCGACGTCGACTCCGGCGACCTGCAGAAGCTGCTCGGCCGTCCCTCCACCCCGGCGGTCGAGGTTTTCCGCGCAGCCCTGAGCTGACTCGTCATCCCGAGCGCGGCGAAGGATCTCCGGTAACCCGGAGATCCTTCGCCGCAGCGGTATTCATCAGACCCACTGCACCAGCTGGATGATGATCCCGTTCGGATCGACCATCTGGAAGTACCGCTCACCCCAGGGCTCGGTCTCGATCGGCGTGACGATCGGTACGCCCGCGGCCTGCAGGCGCTCGTACTCCGCGTCGATGTTGTCCACCGTGAACGCGACCAGCAGGCCCTCGCCCGCGGCGCCCGCCTTGTCCAGCGGCTTGAAGGACTTCAGGCCGACGGCCAGGTAGACGACGCTCATCCCGGCCTCGGGGTGGGCCAGGGCGATGAATCCGTCGGCCGACATCTGTTCGGCGAAGCCGAGGGTGTCGGTCAGGAACTGCGCCGAGGTCTGCGGGTCGGCGACGTTGAGGGAGATGGTGGATGCGGTGATGGTCATGCGGCCTCCTCGAACTCGGTGAATAAACTCTATACTTAGTACGCTGTACTTTGTAGAATAATTTCCGAGGCGCTGCACTATGAGCTGAGTCACATCGATACGATCTAGGCTCCAGCGAAGGAGGCGGACTTGGCGGTAAAGGAACGCAGCAGTGCGGGTGATCCCGCGCGCACGCTCGAATTGCTCTGGCGCGTACCGGGAAAACCCGCGCGCGGACCGAAACAACGCAGCAGCATCGACGCCGTGGTGGGCGCCGCCCTCGAGCTCGCGGACGCGGCCGGACTAGAGGCGCTGACCATGCGCGCGGTGGCCGCGAAGCTGGGGCTCACGCCGATGGCGACCTACACCTACGTCCCCGGCAAGGCCGAACTGGTCGACCTGATGCTCGACACCGTCTACCAGCGGATGCCGCGCGCGGAGCTGTCCGGCCTGGACTGGCGCGCGCGGGTCACCACGATCGCCGAGGAGAACCGCGCGTTGCTCGCGCGGCATCCGTGGGTGGCCTACCTGCCGACCACCCGGCCGCCGCTCGGCCCGGGCCTGGCCGCCAAATACGACCATGAACTGCGAGCCTTCGAGCGCATCGGGCTCAGCGACGTGGAGATGGACGCTGCCCTGACCCACCTGCTCGGGTTCGTCACCTCGGTCGCACGCATCGCCATCGACACCGAACGCGCGGCCGCCGACAGCAAGATGTCCGACCAGCAATGGTGGGAACGCGCCGCGCCGCTACTGGAGCAGGTCTTCGATACCCAGCGCTATCCAGTGGCCGCCCGGGTCGGCGCGGCCGCCGGGCAAAACCAGGACGCGGCTTACAGCGCCGACCATGCCTGGCAATTCGGCCTCACCCTGGTACTGGACGGCTTGGAGACGCTGCTCATCGAACGCTGAGCCGCCGCCTCAGAACCCGTCGCGTTGGATGCGCAGGGCGGTGATGGAGGCGGCCAGGCCCTCGTATTGATTGGTGAGCAGGACGATTTCGATGAGGCGGCGCTCGTCGTAGTGCGCGGCGAGCGCGGCCCAGGCGGTGTCGTCGAGATCGCGGGTCGCCACGATCTGGTCGACGGCGGTGAGCAGCGCGCGGTGCTTGTCCGACCAGCCGGGCGCGGTGGGGCCGCTGCGCAGGCGTTCGAGGATCTCGGGCGTGACGCCCGCCTTCTTGCCGAGCCGGATGTGGTGGTCCATCTCGTATTCGCATTCGCGCAGATGGGCGACCCGCATGATGACGAGCTCGGCCTCGTGCCGCGGCAGCCGCCCGCCGGGCATGAGTTTGCCGGAGTAGTGCAGCCAGCCGCGGAACAGGCCGCCGGTGCGGCCGAGCGTGCTGAACAGGTGTGCGTCGCTGGTGCCCGCGGCGCGGGAAAGCACCTGCCAGACAACCCAATTGATAGGTCCGAGTTCCCGGACCCGGCCAGGTGCGATCCGTGGTTCCGTCATCGCAGTCCGCCTCTCGCGTGGGGTTCCCGCCCGTCTGGGCCAGCGTTGGCGAGCGTACCTGCGAATGTCGCGATGATGTATCCCCAGTTAGTTCTCGGCTTTCGGTGGCCCCGAGTCAGTCGGGCGGGCATCATCGGAACGGGTGCGGTCGGCGAGGAAGGGCAGCCGCCGCGCTTCGAACGGGTTGGCAGGGGATAGCGATGCTGGTGAAGATCAGGGCGGGAGCGCAGCTCTCGGCAGCCGAACAGGAGTTTGTCGACTGCCTGCGTTCCTACCCGAGCACCGGCCTCGCCGCCGTAGATGTCCACGTTGGGGTGCACGGCACCCGCCAGATCGACGCGGTGGTCATCACCCCGCGCGGCATCACCGTCGCCGAGATCCGCGGCTTCCGCAAGCGGCAGAGCGGGATTCTCAATATCACCGACGAGGGACCCTGGAAGGTCAGCGAGGCGCCCGCCGACCTCGACGACAGCGACACCAGTCCTATCGACCGACTGGAGCAGTGCGTCTACGCGGTGCGTACGAAACTAGAACGGGCACTGCAGGATCCAGGGGACGTCTGCGGTGTCGTGGTGCTGGTCCCGGAGCGCGGCGCGATGGTCCGCCCGGCCCGCACAGCTATTCGACCCGGTCTCGATGTGGTGATCGCGAACGTCGACGACGCCACCGAGCTACGCATCTATCTGGAGGGCTTCTCCGCCGGCGCCCGCAGCTGGACCGTGGACCGGGTGGTCCAGGCGGCGCAGGTGCTGGGCCTGGATCCGCCGCCGTCGCGCGCGGAACTGCTCGCCGACGGGTTCGACGAGGTCAGGCCCACCCCGCTCGGCGAGGTGACACCGTCGACCAAGCCACCCCGCCCGCAGCGCCCGCCGCACACCCCGGGCCCGCAGACCAGACGCCAGAAGGCGGGCGCCTGGGGCGCGGTCGTCGTCGCCGTGATCGGCATGCTGCTCGTACTCTGGGTGATCGCAAAGGTTTTCATCGACGGGTCCGCGCAATCCGACCCCGCACCCGCCCAGACGACCTCGGTCACACCTTCGCCCCCGTCTTACACCCCGAAAAACTGCTTCCCATTCCAGACCACCTGCTGAGCAGCCGCGATCCCCGCTACTAATCACGCATGGCCCGGCCGAGTTTCGTGAACTCCAGCGCCTGCTGTGCCCGCGCCAGCACGTGCGTGCGGGACATCTCCAGGTGCGCGAGCAAAGCACGCAGCGCGGTATCCGGATCGCCGGACAGCAGGTGCTCGGCGATCGTGATGTGGTCGTCCGTCATCGCGGCAATGCGTTCGGTTGTGTAGAGGTCCAGGGTGCGGACCGGCCGAACTCGGATGTAGACCGCCGAAAGTGCCTCGGTCAACGCCCTATTCCCTGCCGCCGCGAGCAGCGTGGTGTGAAACTGTTCGTCGGCGGCGACGAGCGCGGGTCCGGGTTCGGGCGGGTTGTCGCGCAGCCGCTTCCAGGTGTCCAGTTCCGCGTGGACCAGCGAAAGATCATGGGCCGCAGCCGGGTCCCAGGGCGCCCAGCCCGGAAACGACGACGGTGCGCCGGTACGTCCGAGTACCCGCTGGATACCCCTGGCTTCCAGCAGGATTCGCAGTTCGTAGAGCTGATCGAGCTCGCCCAGCCGCGGCCGGTACGGGTACAGGCCGTCGGATTGGCGCTCGACCAACCCGTCGGCCTGTAGGCGGGCCAGCGCCTCGCGCACCGGAGTGCGTGAGACACCGTAGATTTCGGCCAGCCGTTCCTCGCGCAGCCGTTCGGTGGGGACGATCGCGCCCGCGGCCAGATCGCGCCGCATAGCGTGATACACCCGCTCGCCCAGCGATATCCGCCCCCTGCCGGCCATAGGCGACTCAGATCGCCATCGCCGAGCGGACCGCGGACTCCGCGCCCGCGCCACCGTCGCCGGTGGAACTCACCCGCCCCGATTGCAGCACGTAATAGCGTTGCGCCGCTTGCAGAGCGAAGCCGATGTGCTGCTCCACCAGCAGCACGCTGAGGCCGCCGCGCTGGGTCAGATCGATGATGGTGCGCTCGATCTCGGCGACCACCGAGGGCTGGATACCTTCGGTGGGCTCGTCCAGGATGAGCAATTTCGGCTCGGTGATCAGGGCCCGCGCGATCGCCAGTTGCTGGCGCTGACCGCCGGAGAGCAGGCCGGCCTTGCGGGGGAGCAGTTCACGCAGCGCGGGGAACAGGTCGAGCGATTCGTCGATCAGCGCTTTGCCGCGTTTGCGGCCGTCGGCGACGACCTGCAAATTCTCGGCTGTGGACAGCTGGGGAAAACTCTGCTGCCCCTGCGGGACGTAGGCGATCCCGCGCTTGACCCGCCGGGAGGGGGACAGCTTGGTGATGTTCTCCCCGTCGAACCGGATCATCCCGGATTTGCTGCCGATCAGGCCGACGGCGGTGCGCAACAGCGTGGTCTTGCCCGCACCGTTGTGGCCCATCACGGCGACGACGCTGTTGTCGGGCACGGCGACCGAGACGCCGTGGATCACCTCGGTCCGGCCGTAACCCGAGTGGATGTCGATCAGCTCGAGCATCAGGCCTCCTGCACTGTAACTTTGGCGGTTTCCTCGGTTTCGAGTTCGGTGCCGACGGCGGCCGCGGTGCCGAGGTAGACCTCCTGCACCTTCGGATCGGCCTGAACCTGCTCGACGGTGCCTTCGCTGAGCACCTTGCCGCCGGCCAGCACCGTGACGGAGGTGGCGAAGGCGCGCATGAAGTCCATGTCGTGCTCGACGACCACGACCACACGGTCACCGCCGATGCGGCGCAACAGGTTTCCGGTCTCTTCGCGTTCCTCGGCGCTCATGCCCGCGACCGGTTCGTCGAGCAGCAGCACCGAGGCGTTCTGCACCAGCAGCATGCCGATCTCCAGCCACTGCTTCTGTCCGTGCGCGAGCACACCGGCGGGCTGGTCGCGCAGCGCGCCCAGACCCGTGATCTCCAGTGCCTCTTCGATACTCGGCAGCACCGACTTGCGCCGCCGGAGCAGTGTCAGCGCCGAACGCCCGGCGCCCGCCGCGATATCCAGATTCTGCAAGACGCTCAACTGCTCGAAAACGCTTGCCGTCTGGAAGGTTCGGCCGACGCCGAGCCGGGCGATCTGGTGCACCTTCTTGCCGAGCAGCTCCGCGCCGGACTTCTGCGCCGAGCCGGTGGCGGGCACCAGGCCCGTGATCGCGTCGATCAAAGTCGTCTTACCAGCGCCGTTGGGGCCGATCAGGAATCGCAGATCGCCTTGCAGCACAGTGAGATCCATGTCGGTGACGGCTTTGAAGCCGTCGAAACTGACGGAGAGCCCGCGGATTTCGAGATACTCGCTGTCCATGCCCGCGTTGCCGCCGAGCTTGGGCTCGTGGGTTGTTGCCGTGGTCATCGAGTTTCCACCTTCTCCGGCTCGACGGTTTCGACTTCAGGGGCTTCGTGCACCACGACCGCGGCCTTCGTACGCCGGAACCGGCTGTCCACGAAGCCCTTCAGCATCGGCCACACGCCCGCGAGTCCCGCCGGAATGAAGCCGACCACCACGATGAACAGCACGCCCTGCAGATAGGTCCAGCCTGACGGGAATTGCTCAGAGAGCGCGGTCTGCGCCCAGGCCACACCGATCGCGCCCAGCACCGGTCCGAGCAGCGTGGTGCGACCGCCGATGGCAACGCCGATCAGGAAAGCGATCGACGGCACGACGCCGATATCGGCGGGGGAGATGATGCCGACGATCGGGGTGAACAGCGCACCCGCGATACCGGCGAAGAACGCCGCCACCACGTACGCGACGATCTTGATATTGGCCGGATCGTAGCCGAGGAAGCGGACGCGCTCCTCCTGATCCCGCACGGCCACCAGCAGTTCCCCGTACCGGCTGTGCATCAGCTGCCGCACCAGCGCGACCACCACCAGCAGCGTGCCCGCGGCGATGAAGAACAGCATCTGGCGGTTCACCGGGTCCGACAGCTTGAAGCCGAAGAACGCCCGGAAATCCGACAGGCCGGTGAACCCGCCGATGGCCTGCTGGCCGGTGAGCAGGATGGCCAGCGCGGCTGCCAGCGCCTGGCTCAAGATGGCGAAGTAGGCGCCCTTGACCCGGCGCTTGAACACGCCGTACCCGAGCACCGCGGCCACCAGCCCGGGCAAGATCAGGATGCCGAGGATCGCCACCGGAGCCGAGGCGAAAGGCTGCCAGAACGACGGCAATTCGCGGATTCCGGAGATCTCCATGAACTCCGGCACGTCGTTGCCGAGCCGGGCCGCGTCGGTCATCTGCAGGTGCATCGCCATGACGTAGGCGCCGATGCCGAAGAACACACCCTGACCCAGGGTGAGCATTCCGCCACGGCCCCAAGCCAATCCGATGCCCGCCGCGACGATGGCGAAGCAGAGGAACTTGGCGAGCAGGTTCAGCCGGAAGTCGCTGAGTACCGCCGGAGCCACCGCGAACAGCAGGATGGCGGCGAACGCGAAGCCGCTGAGCGCGGTCATTGAAGAATGCTGGCGCATCTTCTCGGTGAGTGTCGTCATGCCAGACTCCTTGTCCGGACAGTGAACAGCCCCTGCGGACGAACCTGCAGGAAGATGACGATCGCGGCGAACACGATGACCTTCGCGATGGACGCGGTGGTCGAGTATTCGATGAACGAATTGAGCAGGCCCAGCGCGAACGCCGCGATGACCGTGCCCTTGATCTGCCCGAGCCCGCCGATCACGACCACGAGGAAGGCGTCGATCAGATAGCTCTGCCCGATGGTGGGGCTGGTCGACCCGATCAGCGTCAGCGCCACACCCGCGACACCGGCCAGGCCGGAGCCGATGAAGAAGGTGCTGATATCGGTGAAACGGGAAGACACACCGCTGGTTTCGGCGAGGCCGCGGTTCTGCACCACGGCGCGAATCCGGCGGCCGAGCGGCGTCGTCTTCAACACCACCGCGAGCACGGTCACGGCGACCACGGCCAGCACCAGGATGAAGATGCGGGTCTTGGGCACCACGGCGCCCATGATGTCGACGCCGCCGCTCAACCAGGAGGGTGCCAGCACGTTCTTGGCGGGCGCGCCGAAGATGTCGCGGGCCAGCTGTTGCAGCACCAATCCGACACCGAAGGTGACCAGCAGGGTGTCCAGCGGCCGGTCGTACATCCAGCGGATCAAACCCATTTCCAGCGCGGCGCCCAGCACGCCACCGACCAGAAACCCGATCAGCAGGGACACGAACAGCGAAACGCCCGCCGACGAGATGACCTTCTGCACAACGAAAGTCGTGTAGCAACCGGCCATGATGAACTCGCCGTGCGCCATGTTGATCACGCCCATCTGACCGAAGGTCAGCGACAGGCCCAGCGCCGCGAGCAGCAGAATCGATCCCAGGCTCAACCCCGTGAAGAGCTGGCCGATTACCACGTCCATAGGTGGACTCCGTATCTAACTTTCGAACCTGACTCAGCCCCGTACGGAGGGAGTCTTACGACCGACCCGTTCGTGGCCGGCTCGCGTCCGAGTAGCCGAAGCGCATGCGCGAATGCGCGAGTCTCGGCTGCTCGGACGCGAGACTTAGGGCCGCGAACACGCCGCGGCCCCGCGGCCATGTCACTGCTCTACTACTTCAGGCCTTTGGCCCAGTCGTAGGACTTCAGGTACGGGTCCGGCACTACGGCCTTGCCCGAGTCCCACACCGTGTAGATCAGGCCGTCCGGGCGGATCTCGCCGATCCGGGCGGTCTTGGTGATGTGGTGGTTGGAGCCGTCGATGGTGACCAGGCCCTCCGGCGCTTCGAAGCTGACGCCGTCGGCCGCGGCCTGAATGTCGGCCACCGCGAACGACTTCGCCTTCTCGACGGTGTTCTTCCACAGGAAGACCGAGGCGTAGGCGGCTTCCATCGGGTCCGAGGTCGGCTTGTCGGCGCCGAACGCGGCCTTGTAGTCGCTGACGAACTTCTTGTTCACCGGCGAATCGACGGTCTGGTAGTAGTTCCAGGCCGTGAGCTGGCCGGCGACGTTCTGCGCGCCGATGCCCGCGACCTCTTCCTCGGCGATGGACACCGAAACCACCGGCATTTCAGCGGCTTTCAGGCCCGCGTTGGTGTACTCGCGGAAGAACGCGACGTTGGAGTCGCCGTTGAGGGTGTTGAAGACCGCACCCGCCTTGGCGCTGCGCACCTTGTTGATGATTGTGGAGAAATCGGTGGAGCCGAGCGGGGTGTAGTCCTCACCCTTGATCTCGATGCCGTTGGCCGCCGCGTACGCCTTGATCTCGCGGTTGGCGGTCTGCGGGAAGACGTAGTCCGAGCCCACCAGGTAGAGCGAGGTCACGCCCTTCTGCTTCAGGTAGTCCAGCGCGGGGATGATCTGCTGGTTGGTGGTGGCGCCGGTGTAGAAGATGTTCTTGCTGTCCTCCAGGCCCTCGTACTGGACCGGGTAGTAGAGCAGCGAGTTCAGGCTCTCGAATTTCGGCTTCATGGCCTTGCGGCTCGAGGAGGTCCAGCCGCCGAAAACCGCTGCGACACAGTCGGAGCTGATCAATTTTTCGGCCTTCTCGGCGAAGGTCTTCGGGTCCGAGGCGCCGTCCTCGAGCACCAGCTCGATCTTCTTGCCCATGACGCCGCCCGCGGCGTTGATCTGGTCCACGGCCAGCTTGGTGGAGTTCGCGACGGTGACCTCGGAGATCGCCATCGTGCCCGAAAGCGAGTGCAGCGAACCGACTTTGATCGAGTTCTTGGAGGTGTCGACGCAGGAGGCGGCGGTCGAGCCGGTGGAGGCGTCGTCCTTGGCGCCGCAGGCGGTCAGCAACAGGCCGGCGAGTGCCAGCGCGGTGGGCGCGACCAGCGCTTTGGTCAGGCGGGCAGGATGCCGGCGGGCGGCACGGGATTCTGGCATGGGGCGAACCCTTCTAACTTCATCAGGTGGAGCGGCGGCGCTGGACGCGCCGTGCCGAATACGCCCGCCTGCGGCACCGGCACGGTCCGTAACGGCTGCTCGCGGGTTCGCCGCGGCGGCCTGTGGACCGCGCTGTATACAGCGGCTGTATTCGTGGATCGAACGGTAGCCAGAAGTTGTTGCGGCGGAATATCTCTCGATGACGAGTCCGTTGCGGGCGTTTCGTCCAGGTGAATTAGTGCTCACCGCAACGGTTTCCGGCAGGTGCAGGGAATGGTTGCCAGCAGCCTTCGAAAGGTCACAGTTACCTTACGGCTACCGCGTTGGCGCTGGGGGAAACCTACGGTCACGTAGTGTTTTGCCTACGGTTGCGTAGCTCGACAGCGGTACGGCAGTCTTCGTTTTGTACAACGTCAGAACCCGAATTCGTGGCTACAGGGGCCGCGGCAGTGAGTCAGGGAGGACCGCGGTGGGTCACTACAAGGCGAACGCGCGAGATCTCGAGTTCAACCTCTTCGAGGTGCTCGAGTTGGACAAGCTCCTCGATACCGGCGCCTACGGCGATCTCGATTCCGACACCGTCCGCGAGATCCTCGCCGAGGTGAAGCGGTTGGCCGAAGGGCCGATCGCCGAGTCCTTCGCCGCGGCCGACCGCGACCCCGTGACCTACGACCCGGCTACGTACTCGATCTCCGTGCCGGAGCCGCTGCGCAAGACCGTCGCCGCGGTGCACGAGGCCGACTGGAGCCGGCTCGGCCTGCCCGAGGGCATGGGCGGCACCGCCGCGCCCGCCGCCGTGGTGTGGGCGGTGCAGGAGATGATCACCTGCGCCAACCCGTCGGCCAGCTTCTTCAACATGGGCCCCGTCATGGCGTCGGTGCTGTTCAACGTCGGCACCGACGAGCAGAAGCGCTGGGCCACAGAGGGATACGAGCGCGGCTGGCAAGGAACCATGGTGCTGACCGAGCCGGACGCCGGTTCCGATGTCGGCGCGGGGCGCACCAAAGCCATCAAGCAGGAGGACGGCTCCTGGCACATCGAGGGCGTGAAGCGGTTCATCTCCGGCGGCGATGTCGGCGAGACCGCGGACAATGTCTTCCACCTGGTGCTGGCCCGGCCCGAAGGCGCGGGCCCGGGCACCAAGGGGCTGTCGCTGTTCTACGTGCCGAAGTTCCTCTTCGACTCCGAGACCCTCGAACTGGGCGACCGCAACGGCGTCTACGTCACCGGTGTCGAGCACAAGATGGGCCTGAAATCCTCCCCGACCTGCGAGGTCACCTTCGGCGGCGCGGTGCCGGCCAAGGGCTGGCTGGTCGGTGAGGTGCACAACGGCATCGCCCAGATGTTCCAGGTGATCGAGAACGCGCGCATGGTGGTCGGCATCAAGTCCACCGGCACCCTGTCCACCGGTTACCTGAATGCGCTGGAGTACGCCAAGACTCGCGTCCAGGGCGCCGATCTCACCCAGATGACCGACAAGGCCGCCCCGCGCGTCGCGATCACCCGTCATCCGGACGTGCGTCGTTCGCTGGCTCTGCAGAAGGCCTACGCCGAAGGCCTGCGCGCGGTCTACCTCTACACCGCCGCCCACCAGAACGCCGATGTGGCGCAACTGGTTTCGGGCGCCGACCCCGACCTCGCGCACCGCGTCGACGACCTGCTGCTGCCGATCGTCAAGGGCGTCGGCTCCGAACGCGCCTACCAGTACCTCACCGAATCGCTGCAGACCTTCGGCGGCTCCGGCTACCTGCAGGACTACCCGATCGAGCAGTACATCCGCGACGCCAAGATCGACTCCCTCTACGAGGGCACCACCGCGATCCAGGCCCAGGACTTCTTCTTCCGCAAGATCATTCGCGACAAGGGCGCCGCCCTGGCCCACATCAACGGCCAGATCACCGCCTTCCTCGACGGCCAGACCGGCCGCTTCGAAACCGAACGCGCCCTGCTGGCCACCGCCCAATCCGACGTCGCCGCCATGGCCGCCACCCTCACCGGCTACCTCATGGCCGCCCAGCAGGACCCGTCCGAGCTCTACAAGGTCGGCCTCGGCTCGGTCCGCTTCCTGATGTCGGTCGGCGACCTCCTCATCGGCTGGCGCCTCCTGGCCCAAGCCGAAATAGCCGCCGCCGCCCTCTCCGAAGGCGCCACCCCCAAAGACACCCCCTTCTACCAGGGCAAAGTAGCCATAGCCTCCTTCTTCGCCAAAAACGTCCTCCCAGAACTAACCGCCACCAAAACCATCCTCACCACCATCGACAACGACATCATGACCCTCGACGAAGCCGCCTTCTAACCGATAGCCGGGACATCTCCGACGCCCTAACCGGCGATACGCCTCGCTCATGTCCCACCTATCGACCGGGCACGCCATGCGGGCACTGATAAGCGGGACATGACCGAGGTGCCTACTCGCGAAATGCCTCGGCCATGTCCCACTTACCTATTGTCTTAACCGATTACGATCTCCGGACGACGTCGGCCATCCATTTGTCCGCGGCTTCGCGGGTCCAGCTGAGGGTGATGTCGGCGCCGTGGAATTCGCGGGCGTACTCGGTGAGCATCTCGGCGGCCGATTGCCTGGCTTCGAAGGGGGTGGCGTCGGCCGCGATGCGGTAGAGGTGGCCACAGACCATGGAGTTCTCGGTGAAGATGCTGTGCCGCCAGCCTTCCGGTGTGGCGTAGATGTACATACCGGTGGGCATCTCGTAGCGCGGTTCCGACTGGGTCATGAGTGCTCCCCCCGACGTATCCCGTGCATGGATCGCCGACAAGCCTAGCCGCGGGAACCTATTTCAGCACGTATGGCGAAACGGAGCTGCGGTGTTCGGAGATGTCGAGCACCTTGCCGAGGGGCGGGAAGGCACGCTGCGGGCAGTTCGTGCGCTCGCAGACGCGGCAGCCCGCACCGATCAAAGTGGGTGTGGCCAGGTCCAGATCGATGCCTTCGGCGTAGACGACGCGGGCGGCGTGGCGGAGTTCGCAGCCCAGGCCGATCGCGAAGGTCTTGCCGGGCTGGCCGTAGCGGGTGGCGCGGCGCTCGACTGTTCTTGCGACCCAAAGGTATTTGCGCCCGTCGGGCATCTGCGCGATCTGGGTCATGATCTTGCCGGGGTAGGCGAAGGTCTCGTAGACGTTCCAGAGTGGGCAGGTGCCACCACTGGCGGAGAAGTGGAAACCGGTGGCGGACTGGCGTTTCGACATATTGCCCGCTCTGTCGACGCGGACGAAGGAGAACGGTACGCCGCGTAGCTTCGGCCGCTGCAGGGTTGAAAGCCGATGGCAGATGGTCTCGTAACTCTGGGTGAAGAAGGCCGACAGGCGCTCGATGTCGTAGCGGAAGTCCTCGGCGACTTCGTGAAAGTGCGTGTAGGGCAACACCGTCGCGGCGGCGAAGTAGTTGGCCAGCCCGAGCATCGCCAGCTTGCGGGAGTCCTCGGTGGCGAAATTGCCTTCCTCGACCAGCTTTTCGAGCAGTTCGCCGCATTCGAAGTAGGCGAGCTCGGCGGCGAGTTTGAAGGTGCGCTGGCCGCCGGACAGGTGCGGCGCGATCTCCAGCACCCGGCCTTCGGGGTCGTAGCGGTGCAGCACGCCCTCGCCGAGGTCGATGCGCTCGATGATGCGCACGTCGTGGTCGCGCAGCAGTCGTGCGATCTCGCGGTTCACGTCACCGCCGTGGAACCGGATCCGGTCGGTGAGTTTCTCCGCGGCCGTGTCCAATTCGTGGATGTAGTTCTGCCGCTGATAGAAGAAGTCACGGACTTCCTCGTGCGGCTTGCTGATGGCGGCGCTGCCGGAGCCGTCGGCGAAGCGGTCCTCGGTGGCGGCGGCCAGCTGGGCGCTGGTGTTGCGGTAGCGGTTGTGCATGTTCACCAGGGCGCGGGCCATGCTCGGATGTGCGGAGACCATGTCGGCGATCTCCTGGGTGTCGGCTTCGATGCCGAGCTCCTGGTCCAGCACGACCTCCTGGAGTTCGGCGATGAGCCGGGTGTCGTCCTGGGAGGAGAAGAAGGTGGCGTCGACGCCGAACACTTCACTGATCTTGAGCAGCACCGGCACGGTGAGCGGGCGCACATCGTGCTCGATCTGGTTGAGGTAACTCGCCGAGATCTCCAGCTTGGTGGCGAGTGAGACCTGGCTCAGTCCCCGCTCGGTGCGCAGCTGACGCAGCCGCGCCCCGACGTAAGTCTTGGCCATATGTCCAGTTTAGGCCCCGTTTCACACCCCTGCCAATGCGGAATTAGCAGCGGTGCTGAGCCATTTGTCACAGGGGCGCGCTACGGTCGTTGAGTGCTGTTCTCGGATGTCGTCCAGGCTTCGGAGACCGTTCGCGCCACCCGGTCCCGGAAGACGAAAATCGCCACCTTCGCCGCGCTGCTCGCTGCCGCCGCGGCCGACGAGCTGGCGCCCGTGGTGGCGTGGGTTTCCGGCGAGCTCAGGCAGGGCCGCATCGGGACCGGCTGGCGCACCCTCACCGTGCTGGACGGCACCCCCGCCGCGGCCGCGACGCTGACGGTTTCGGCGGTCGACCAGGCCTTCAGCGAGTTGGCGGGTGTTTCCGGAAGCGGTTCGGCCGGCCGCCGCAAAGAGCTTCTGACCGCGCTGTGGGCGGCCGCGACAACCGACGAACAGGGCTTCCTGCTACGCCTGCTGACCGGTGAGATCCGGCAGGGCGCGCTCACCGCGATCGTCGCCGAAGCGGTCGCCGCGGCCGCAGAAGTCCCGGTCGACCTGGTGCGCCGGGCCTACATGTTGTCCGGGCAGCTGCCGGTCACCGCCGCGGCCGCGCTGTCCGGCGGCGCGGCGGCATTGCAGGAGTTCCGCCTGGAGGTGGGCCGGCCGATCCAGCCGATGCTCGCATCACCCGGCGCCTCCCTCGACGAGGTGCTCGCCGAGTTCGACGGCGAGGTGACCGTCGAGCACAAGATGGACGGCGCCCGCATCCAAGTGCACCGCGACGGCGACAAGGTGTGGGTGTTCACCCGGACCTTGCGCGATATCACCGACCGCGTGCCCGAACTGGTGGCGCTGGTCGCCGCGCTGGACTGCACCAGCGTCGTGCTGGACGGAGAAACCCTGGCGCTCACCGATTCCGGCCGGCCCCGCCCGTTCCAGGAGACGATGAGCCGTTTCGCGACGTCGGTGCTCACCGCGGCCGAGACGATCCCGGTGCCGGAACCAGCGCCTGACACGGCGGTGTCCGAATCCGAGGCGGCGACGGCCACCCGGGAGCTGCTCCTGCACCCCTACTTCTTCGACTGCCTGCATCTGGACGGTCGCGACCTGCTCGACTCCCCGCTCTACCAACGCCGCGCGGCCCTGACCAAAGTGGCCTCCGAATACAGCATCCCGGCGTTGATCCGCCCGGACGCCGAGGCCGCCGCCGAATACTTCGACGGTGTCCTGGCCTCGGGCCACGAGGGCGTGATGATCAAATCGCTGAGCGCGCCCTACGCCGCGGGCCGCCGTGGCCGGGCCTGGCAGAAGATCAAACCGACGCACACCCTGGACCTGATGGTCCTCGGCGCCGAATGGGGCTACGGCCGCCGCACCGGTTACCTGTCGAATCTGCATCTGGGCGCGCGCGACCCGGAAACCGGCGAGCCGGTCATGGTCGGTAAAACCTTCAAGGGCCTCACCGACGCGCTCCTGGGTTGGCAGACAGCCGAATTCCCGCGCCACGAACGCGCCCGCGACGAGCACACCGTGTACCTGCGGCCCGAGCTGATCGTCGAAATCGCCTTGGACGGTGTCCAAGTCAGCCCGCGCTATCCCGGCGGCGTGGCGCTGCGTTTCGCCCGCGTCGTCCGCTACCGCCCCGACAAGGGCCCCGCCGAGGCCGACACCATCGACACGGTTCGCGCCCTGCTGCCCTGACCACCGGCGCATCCTCGAATACTTCGGTGCGCTTCCCGCGAAAGCCGTGGTCAATAGACCAGACTGGTCCCGGCATTGGTCCGATAACGCGTTCGGAAACGGGGTTTCGGCATTGCGGATGTGGTCACGAAAGACGGCTTGCAGAGCCGTCGTCCTTCTAGCGGTGATGTGCGTCGGCGGTGCTTCGGCCGCACAAGCGACGCCGGTCGACGAGATAGAGAAACTGGCGAGACCGGTGGTCCGCGATCCGGCGACGGTGATGCCGACCCCCATCGGGGATCCGTTCTACGATCCGCCGGCCGGCTTCGAGGACACCGCGCCCGGCACCGTACTCGCCGCCAGAGTCGGCGGGATCGGGCTGACCCTCACGCCGGTGACCTCCACCGAACTCTTGATCCGCTCCACCGATACCAAGGGCAGACCGGTGCCGGTGGTCGCGACACTGCTGGTGCCGCAGGCGCCGTGGACCGGGCCGGGCGCACGACCGGTGGTCGCCTTCAATGTCGCCATCGATTCCCTAGGCCACACCTGCGCCCCGTCCTATCAGCTACGCAAGGGCCCGTCGGCCGATCTGATCGCCGCGCAGATTCCGCTGTCCCGGAATTACGCCGTGGTCGTGCCCGACCATGAGGGCCCCAGACAGGCCTATGCGGCCGGACGGATGGCCGGTCACGCGGTACTCGATTCGCTACGCGGGTCGGTCAACACCCCGGACTTCGGCCTGCGCC
This sequence comes from Nocardia sp. XZ_19_385, assembly GCF_015355755.1. NCBI lineage: Bacteria > Bacillati > Actinomycetota > Actinomycetes > Mycobacteriales > Nocardiaceae > Nocardia > Nocardia sp. XZ_19_385. The sequence continues at coordinate 554,700 of NZ_JACVEE010000002.1, read as the reverse complement.
CGGACTCACCCGCGGTGGTCACCGGATACTCCGGCGGCGCCATCGCCTCCGGTTGGGCGGCGCAGCTCGCACCCGCCTACGCTCCGGAACTGAATCTCGTCGGCGCCGTATTCGGCGGCGTCCCAGCCGATTTCGAACTACTCCTGCACACCATGAACGGCCGCAATGCCGCCGCCGGTGTCTTCCTCGCCGCCACTCTCGGAGTCGCCCGCGAGTACCCGGAAATGATGTGGATGCTCAACGACAACGGCTGGCGCCTCGCGCAATTCTTCAAAGACCTGTGCTTCCCGGGGGAGGCCGTGCTCGGCGCGATCCTGCCGATCCCCGCGGAAATGCTGACCGATGTGCCCGACCCGCTCGAGCAGCCGGTGATCCAGAAAATCCTGGCCGAGAACCGGATGGGTGACACCGCACCGAGCGTGCCGGTGTACATGTATCACGGCGCCCACGAGCTCTGGGTTCCACTCGAAGGGGCCGAGAACCTCCAAGACGAATGGTGTGCGCAAGGGGCGCCCGTGCAACTCGACATCTTCCCGGGCGAGCACATCATCGCCGGTGCCGTCGCGATTGCGGAGGCGAACGCCTGGATCGACAAGATGTTCACCGGGAACGGACCCGGAGGGTGCAAGACGTCGCGGTGGTGAGGATCCACGTTAGCTCATACTCAGGTCGCGACATACGGCAACCGCATGGCAATCCGGACAGACCATACGGGAGACTGGACACGTGACCGCCGAATTACTGGTACTCGTGATCGTCATCGTCACGGCACTCGCTTTCGATTTCACCAACGGCTTCCACGACACCGCCAACGCGATGGCCACCTCGATCGCCACCGGGGCGCTGCGTCCCCGGGTCGCGGTCGCGGTTTCGGCGGTCCTGAACCTGATCGGCGCGTTCCTGTCGGTCGCGGTCGCCGCGACCGTCGCCAAGGGCATCGTGCAGCTCGACGCGGTAGACGGACATGCCCTGCTGATCATCGTGTTCGCGGGTCTGGTCGGCGGCATTCTGTGGAATGTCCTGACCTGGCTGTTCGGGCTGCCGTCGAGTTCTTCGCACGCGCTGTTCGGTGGGCTGATCGGCGCCACCATCGCCTCGCTGGGCTGGGGTGGGGTGATTTGGACCGGCGCCACGCAGGGCGTGCTCACCAAGATCGTGTTGCCCGCGGTGGTCGCGCCGATCGTGGCGGCGCTGGTCGCGGCCATCGGTACGCGCGCGGTCTACCGGATCACCCGTGGCTCGAATCAGGAAAAGGTCACCACCGGATTCCGCTGGGGGCAGATCGGTTCGGCTTCGCTGGTGTCGCTGGCGCACGGCACCAATGACGCGCAGAAGACGATGGGCGTCATCTTCCTGGCGCTGGTCGCGCACGGCACGCTGACCAAGGACGCGGAGATGCCGCTGTGGGTGATGGCCGCCTGCGCCATCGCCATCGCGGCCGGCACCTACCTCGGTGGCTGGCGGATCATCCGCACGCTCGGGAAGGGCCTGGTCGAGATCGACTCCCCGCAGGGCCTGGCCGCCGAATCCGCTTCGGCCGCGATCATTCTGACTTCGGCGCACTTCGGGCTGCCGCTGTCCACCACGCAGACCGCGACCGGTTCCATCCTGGGCAGTGGCCTGGGCAAGGGGGCCGAGGTGCGCTGGGGCGTGATGGGCCGGATGGCGGTCGCCTGGCTGCTGACCCTGCCGCTGGCCGGGCTGGCCGGGGCGATCTGCTGGGCCATCGCGCATTTCATCGGCGGGCTGGCCGGTGTGCTGGTGGTCTTCGCGATCCTGATCGCGCTGTCGACGCTGATGTGGCTGCGGTCGCGGCGCAACCCGGTCGACACCCACAACGTCAACGAGTGGCCGAGCTCGACCGAGGTCGTCAATGTCTCCGACGTGGAGACCAAGGTGATCACGTCCACCGAGGTGCCCGCGGGTACGCGCTCGGCGAAGAAGTAGGAGAGCAGGCATGCATACGCTCACCACGAATCTGAAAGCCCTGTGGGATGTCACGCTGGCGGCGCTGATCCTGGGCGCCGGGCTGCCGATCGTCTTCGCGGTCGGCGTGCGGCTGTGGTCGTCCGCGGATACCGTTCAGTCCGATGGCAGCGCGGCCAGGCGGAATTACCCGGCCTTGGCCGGCGCGTGGGCCTGCTTCGCCTTGGTACTCGCCGCGATCATCGTCGGCATCCTGTACACCGCGAAGGCCTTCCTCGCCGCCAAGTTCGGCATCCACGTGTTCGGACAGGCCTGAAGGGCGGAGCTATGACGGAACAACAGGCCTCACGGCAGAAACTGCTAGGCCGCGTTATCGGCTGGTTGCGCGCCGGATACCCCCAGGGCGTCCCGCAATCCGACTACGTCGCGCTGTTCGCCGTGCTGCACCGCCACCTCACCGACTACGAGGTCGTCGCCATCGCCGAAGAGCTTGTCGCCGACCGCAACCCGAAGTCCGAGATCAGCCACACCGACATCGAAAACGCGATCACCCGCTTCGCCATCGAACAGCCGGACCCACAGGATGTCGCCCGGGTCGCCTCCCACCTGGCGGCCGGCGGCTGGCCCCTCGCCGCCCCACTCACCGAGTCGGACTGACGGAGCCGCCGTGCCCCCATTCCTGCACGCCATCATCGACTGGCTGCGCGCCGGATATCCCGACGGCGTCCCGGAATCCGACTACATCCCCCTGATCGCCCTGCTCCGCCGCCGCCTCTCCGACGACGAAGTCCGCTTGATCGCCACGGAGCTCGCCACCACCGGCGACTTCCCCGCCGACAAAACCGACATCCAGGTGATGATCACCAAAGTCACCAACGAACTACCGTCCGAACCCGACGTCAGCCGAGTCCAATCCCGCCTCGAAGCCCACGCCTGGCCGACCGCGGATCAGTAGGGGACGTCTTCGGGCTCGACCCTGTTGATGCTCTGCACCTTGTCGATACCTCTGTCGAATGAGGCGATCGCCGATCCGGGGGATGCTTCGGCGAGGGCGACCAGATACGCGTCCGCGAAGGAAAGCCGGTGATGTTCATAGACATCGATGGTTCTGACCAGTAAGGCGGGATCATTGGTCGCGATGTTCCGAGAGCCGATCATCGCCCTGGACAACGCGGCAACCTGTGGTCGCGGCACCCGGTAGACACTCTGCAGAACGTAGACGGTCTCGGCCAGAATCAAGTCGGAGAGGTGCAACTCGTCTGCCTTTGCCAGGAAGGCAGTCGCCCGTACGCCCAATTCCGCTGGGTCCTGCGTGAGATGGCGAACGAGGATATTGGTGTCGAGGTAAACCGTCACGGCTCGTTGTCCCCCCATTGCGCGGCCCACGCCGCCTCGCGAATCTCATCCCAGGTCTTCCCCCGTACCTCCGGTGGCACCGGAACACTCCCGGCCAATTCGAGCAGGTCGGGAGTCCTGGCCAGCACCACCACCTGCCCTTCCACACGGAAGTGCACGTTGTCTCCCGCGTGTAGGTCCAGAGCATCCCGCACCGCCTTCGGCACCGTGATCTGCCCCTTGGTGGTCAATCGAGCCAGTGCATCCATCACCCTCTCCTTACTTCGCGTATAAAGTAAGGATAATTGCGGCGGGGCAGGAACGCACCGATCATCGCGCAACGCCCAGCTAGCCGGAAACGGTTCGTCGATAACCCCCATACCGCCGATCGTGCCCCACGAAAACCCCTGTACTTCACCTATCCCCAGAAAATCTCGCCATTCACAATCGCCGAGATCGATAGGCGGGACATGGCCGAGGCGTTTCGCGAGTACAGACCTCGGTGGTGTCCCGGTTATGGAGCCAGGAGGTGGAGGAGGTGGGTTACCTCCGACTGGATGGCGGTGCGGGCGGGGGTGAGGTATTTGCGGGGGTCAGAGAGGGTTGCATCTTGGGTGAGGGTGTTGCGGATGGCGTTGGTGGCCTGGATGTTCAGGCGGGTGGCGAGGTTGATTTTGGTCATGCCGTGGTCGATGGCGGCGCGGAGGCCGGTGTCGGGGACGCCGGAGGAGCCGTGCAGGACCAGGGGGACGGGGACTTTCGCGGATAGTCGGGTGATGAGGTCGTTGTCGAGTTCGGCGGTGCGGGTGTGCATGGCGTGCGAGGAGCCGACGGCTACGGCCAGGGCGTCGACGGTGGTGGCGGCGACGAAGTCGGCGGCTTCGGCGGGGTCGGTGCGGGCGCCGGGGGCGTGCGCGCCGTCTTTGCCGCCGACTTCACCGAGTTCGGCTTCCAGGAAGATGCCGCGGGCGTGGCACCAGGTGGCGATGTCCTTGGTGGCGGCGACATTCGCGGCATAGTCCAGGGTGGAGCCGTCGTACATGACCGAGGGGATGCCGAGTTCGGCTGCGGCAGTGATGAGCTCGAACGAAGTGGCGTGGTCGAGGTGCACCGTGAGCGGGGCGGTGCTGTCGGCGGCGATGCGCAGGCAGGCCAGGGCGAGCGGCGCCAGGCTGCCGTGGTACTTGACGGTGTGCTCCGAGATCTGGAGTACGGCAGGGCGATCCGCGGCTTCGGCGCCGGTGGCGATGGCCTCGGCGTGCTCCAGGGTTATGACGTTGAAGGCACCCAGGCCGCCGGGGCGGGCGGCGGTGATCAGCTCGGGTACTGGCGTCAACGGCATGGGGGCAGGCTCCTCGTTATGCGGTGGTGGTCTGGGTCAGCTTCTCCACGACGACGGTCGGGGCGATGCGGGTGCGCAGGCAGCGATCGATTTCGCCGGCTACGGGGATGACGACGGCGGCGGCGGAGGTGGCGACCGCGTTGACGAGGATGGCGGGCCAATCGGGCTCGCCGCGTTCGGACAGGGCCGCGATGACGGCGGCGGCAGCGGAATCGCCCGCGCCAGTGGGATTTCCGGCGAGTACCTCGGGTAGTTCGGCGACCCAGGCGCCCTCGGGGGTGATGGCGATCATGCCTTCGGCGCCGCGGGTGGCGATGATGGCGCGGACGCCGCGTTCCAGGAGGGGGCGAACCGCGTGCACGACCTCGGCGGGCGTGACGGGGACGAGGCCGGTGAGGCGCTCCAGCTCTTCGGTGTTGGGCATCAGGACGACGCCGGAGACCTCGGCGGACAGGCGCAACGCCTCGCCGTCGACATCGCAGATCGTCGGGATACCGGCTTCGACCGCGATGCGGGCGATTTCGGCGGGTAGGCCGGAATCGATCCCGCCGGGTAGGGAGCCGGAGATGACGAGGCCGTTGATGTCGGGCAGCAGGCCCGCCACCCGGATCGTGAGTTGTTCCGCAGCATGCGGGTTGGAGACGCGGGCGCCCGGTTCCCAGAGGGCGGTGGCGGTTCCGTCGTCGGATTCACTGATCACCACGGTGCGCCGCACCCAGGGCAGTGCGTGCACGAAGTCCACCGGCATCTCCAGCTCGGCCGCGGCGGCGAACGCGTGGTCCGCGAAACCCGTTGCCCGGGCGTACTTCCCGAGCTGGTTCAGCACTCTCGTGACATTGATGCCCTTGCCGCCGATGCGCTGCTCGACCGAGCGCACGCGGTGCGCCTGGCCGCGTTCGAACCGCTCCACGCGGTAGGTCATGTCGTAGGCGGGATTCATTGTCACGGTGAGGATCACGACAACCACTGTCCACGTCTGAGCACCCGGCGCAAGTGCAGATTGTCATCGGCTATGACCAAGTCGGCGAACTGCCGTGTTCGCAGGTCACCGACCTCGGTCAGCCCGACCGCCGCGGCCGGGACGGCGGACGCGGCGCAAACCGCGTCCCGCAGCGGCACACCGCATTCCGTGACGGCCCACGACACGCATCGCAGCAGGGTGGATGTCCCCCCGGCGATCGATCCGCTCGGTACCCGGGCGATGCCCTCGACCACGCGCACGGACTGCGGCCCGAGCCGATACTCGCCGTCCGGCATGCCCGCGGCCTGCATCGCGTCTGTGATCAACGCCACACGGCGCGGCGCGGCAGCGAAAACCAGTGCGGCGAAGCCGGAATCGACATGAACGGCGTCGCCGATCAGCTCGACCACCGCGTCGCCGGCGGCCGCGGCCGCCAGCGCGGCGGCCACCGGACCGGCCGACCTGTGATGCAGGGTGGGCATGCCGTTGGCGAGGTGCGTGACGAGATCGCCGAACCCATTCGGCCGCAAAGCTTCCCGGAACGCTCCGAAATCGCTGTCGGTGTGGCCGAGCGCGACAATGACGCCGTGTTCGGAAAGCAGTTGCGCCACTTTCGCGTATCCGGGCAGCTCCGGCGCGATAGTCATCACGCGAAGATGCCCACCAGCGGCTGCTATCAGCTGCTCGGTCAGCTGCGGGTCGGGATCGCACAGGAACCGAGGGTCCTGCGCCCCGCATCGCGCTACAGCGAGAAACGGCCCCTCGGCATGAATTCCGCCGATCAGACCCTCGTCCGCCAGCTCCCGCAACACCGCCGTCTGCGCAACCATGTCCGCCGCAGCCCCGGTGACCACGCTCGCCAAAACCGTTGTCGATCCACGCGAATGATGAAATTCCGCCGCGGCCCGCGCCTCCCCGGCATCGACGGTGTCGAACCGATGTCCGAACCCGCCATGATTGTGGATGTCGACCAGGCCGGGCAGTACCGTTCCCTCGAACGCAGGCTCGGGCGAATCCATTTGGGCAGCACGCCATTCGACAAACGGCTGTACCGCTACGATCCGGTCCCCGGCGATGCTCACCACACCGTCGTCCAGCATGTGTGAGGCCGAGACCACCCGCCCTCGCACCTCGAACATGCGCGCCGGCGTCATGCGCCGCCCCCACGGTTTCTCGATGTCACGTTGCTGCGCTGTGCCTTACTGATGTCGGCCCACTGTGCCAGCGTCGGGTCTGGCCCACCGGTGGCGGGGATACGCGTCGCCCGATTTGCCGCTGGGCCGCCCTGCCGCGCTGAGTCCCGCCTCGAGTAGCTCGGCGCACTATGCCAACGTCGGTTCTGGCCCACCGGTGGAGGGGATACGAGTCGCGCAATTTGCAACTGCGCCCACTGCCGTACTGCGGCGCCCCGCCCTATAGAGGTCGGTCCACTAGGTCGGGTCCCGCACACCGGCGGCAGGTATGCAGATCGTGCAATTCGCGGCTGGAATGGGCGATTTCGGCTGGTTCCGGGCGAATACTGCACGGTGTGCATACCCTGCCTCGCAGGGCGGGGCGTGCTGAAGCGCGAGCGAACGTTGTGGGGCCAGCTGGACCGGTGGATGTTGCGGCGGTTCATGCGAGCTCTCCATGGCGGGCGAACAGGGCGGCGCCCGCCAATCCGGCGCGGGCGCCGAACTCGCCGAGCACTACGGCCGGCGCGGGGACTAGGCGGAGACGCTCGATTAGTGCCTGGTGTAGCGGGTCGGTCAGGGCCGCGCCTGCGCCTGCGAGGCCGCCGCCGAGGATGATCAGCTCGGGACAGGTGGCATGGATGAGGCCCACCAAGCCGTCGGCGAGGGCGTCGACGGCGTCGGCGAGGACCGCCTTGGCGTCGGTGTCGGTATCTCGGAGCGTGAAAATCTCTGCTGCGCTGGCGGTTCGGCCCGTCCGGACCGTATAGGCACGGGCAATGGAAGCGCCCGACGCGACCGTCTCGACGCAGCCGATATTGCCGCAGGCGCAAGGTAATCCGTTGTCGTGGCGGACCGAGATGTGGCCGTACTCGCCGGTTTGGCCGATGCCGCCGCGGACCAATCTGCCGCCGACGGAGAGGGTTCCACTGATGCCGGTGCCCAGGATGACCACGCACACGTCGTCGTGCCCGCGGCCCGCGCCGAACCGCCATTCGGCCCAACCCGCTACGGCGACATCGTGTTCGATCAGCACCGGCATCCGCCAGCGTGAGCTGAATCGATCACCGATGTGCACATCTCGCCAGCCGACATTGGCGCTGAATATGGCGATGGAACGGGCGATATCGATGATGCCCGGCAGCACCACCGACGCGCGGGCCACTTGCGCACGCTGCTCGGCGGTCAGCTCGGCGAGCAGCTGGTCACCCAGCACGCCCATGGTCTCGAAAGCTGCTTCACCCTGGGGAGTTTCGAGGACACCGGAGGCCAGCACGCCACCGGCGGAATCTGTGACCTCGCCTTTCATGGTGGTCCCGCCGACGTCCAGTGCGAGCACCAGCGCGTCGTCGGGCACCGCGGCAGCGGCTGTGGTCGGCATGTCGGTGACCCTAGCGGCCGGGGCGTCCGAGGCGGCCGTTCCGGTCGCAGGCGTCTGGGTCCCGGCCGAAATCGCGCCGGGACGCTGGGGTGATGCCGGTCCGGCGGCGCGTCCGTTCACTGCTCGAGAATGATCGAGCGGTTCAGGTTGCGCGGGTGGTCGGCGTCGAGGCCGAGGTCGGCGGCGCGCAGCAGGCAGAGCTGTTGCACGCGAACCAGATCCGCCATCGGGTCGATATCGCGATGCTCGAGATGTGCGCCTGTCACGGCGACATCCTCGGTGAAACCGGGTTCCAGCGGGCCGAAGGCCCACACCGCGCGACCGGGGGCGGCGATGCTGATCGGCCCGTGCCGGTATTCGGTGGCGAGGTAGCCCTCGGTCCAGGCCTGGCAGGATTCACGCAGTTTCAACCCCGCCTCGTCGGCGAGGGCGGCGGCGAAACCCATACCGACGAAGCTGATCTGCTCGGCACGGCGCACGGAAGCCAGTGACTCCGCCGGGTCCTCGGCGAGCACTTCGCGGGCCTGCGCGATGACCGGGGCGAGGTCCTCGCCGAGGTGCCAGCGCAGGATTGCCAGCGTCGTGGTCGCGAATCGTGTTTGCACCACCGACTTTTCGTCGACCTCGTCGATGAGGATGGCGTCGCCCAGGTCGAGTACGGGGGTGCCGGGGCTGCTGCAGATGACGGTGCGCGGAATGTGTGCTGGGATCTGCTCCATCGCACGCACCACCTCGGTGGTGGTGCCGGAGCGGCAGATGAACAGGTAGCGGTCGTATTCGCGGCCGAGGCGGAGCTGGCTGGCGGGCCAGGCGTCGGTCAGGCCCTGACCGGCTGCTTCGCGCAGGGCGGCGATGGCGCGGGACATGAACAGGGAGGTGCCGCAGCCGACCACGGCGACGCGTTCGCCGGGTTGCGGCAGGACGGCGTGGTGTTTTGCGGCGGTGGCGGCGGCCCGCGCCCAGTCGTCAGGCTGGGTCGAGACCTCGGCCTCGAGGTGGGTGGCGGGGGTGGGGCCTGCGGAGGTGTGAGCGGAGGTCGGCACCTCACCAGAATCACCCCGGTGATCGTTCATGTCAACTTTACATTCAAATCAGTCACATACGATCACCGATAGCGCTACATTGTCCGCAAGACGGTGGGTTGCTCCCATCATCGGCGGGTCCGGCCTGTGCCGGGTGCAAAATTGCTGTGCTTTTTCAAGAAAGGTTCTGCTCGTGAAAAGAACATTCCGCGGATTGCTCGCGGGAATCGCGATGTCCACCGGCGTCGCCCTGGCCGTCTCATCCTGCGGTTTCGGCGGTGACGACAAGGCCGATTCCGACACCACGATCAACTTCCTGGCTCCCACCTACAGCGACGGCGCGACCGGTACGAAAGCGCTGTGGGACGGCATCATCGCCGAGTTCAAGAAGAAGCACCCCGACGTCACGGTGAACTTGCAGATGGAGTCCTGGGACACCATCAACGACGTGATCCGGACCAAGTTGCAGGACAAGTCGACCACCCCGGACCTGCTGAACGTGGACGCCTACGCCAGCTTCGCCGGTGACGGCATGCTGTTCCCGGCTTCCGAAATTGCCTCTCCGGCAACGCTGTCCGACATCCAGCCGGGCTTCGCCAAGAACGCCTCGCTGAACGGCACGCAGTTCGCGCTGCCGTTGTTCGCCTCCACCCGCACCCTGTTCTACAACACCGAACTGTTCCAGCGCGCCGGCATCGCGAATCCGCCGAAGACCTGGGACGAGTTGACCGAGGCCGCCAAGAAGGTGCAGGCGCTCGGCGACGGCGTGTCCGGTTACGGCCTACCCCTGGGCAGTGAGGAGGCCCAGGGTGAGACCTCGATCTGGACCTTCGGCGCGGGCGGCAAGTGGGCCGACGGCGACAAGGTCACGGTGGACACCCCGGCCAACCTGGAGGGCGTGAAGGCGATGCGCGCGCTCATCGATGCCGGTGTGACGCAACCGAACCCGGGCGCGACAGACCGCAAGGACGTGATCAACGCCTTCATCCAGGGCAAGATCGGCATGATCGAGGGCCTGCCGCCCACCATCGGCCAGATCCAGTCCAAGAACGCGGCCTTGAAGTACTCGACCGCGCCGTCGCCCACCAAGACCGGCCAGCCGGTCACCCTGGGCGTCGCCGATCACCTGATGGCGTTCAAGAAGGACGGCAAGAAGGCGGAGTCGATCAAGAAGTTCGTCGACTTCTTCTACACCGCCGATGTCTACTCCGGTTTCGTGCAGAAGGAAGGCTTCATCCCGATCACCAACAGCGGTGCGGCGAAGCTGGCCGCTGACCCGGTGACCAAGGCGTTCGCGGCGACCCTGCCGGTGGCGCAGTTCTACCCGAGCAACAACCCGAAGTGGGGTCCGGCGCAGGGTGCGATCCGGCAGCAGATGGGCACGATCGCGCAGGGCGCCGATCCGGCCGCGGTGTTGACCAAGATTCAGGACGCAGCGAAGTAGTCGTGGCGGTGGCGGTAGTTGTTCGGTGGGTGGAGGGCGTTTAAGTGGTTGTGAGTCAACGTAGTTCGAGGGCCAGGCAGACCTTGGGCGCATTGCCCTGGATCGGTCCGACCCTGGTGCTAATCATCGCGATCGTCGCCTTCCCGGTCGGCTACATGCTGTGGACGAGCACCCGGGACCTGAGCCAGTACGGCCAGGACCGGGGCTCGGCCGGGCTGGGCAACTACCGCGCCCTGTTCGAGATCGAGGAACTGGGCTCGGTGCTGCTGCACACCGTGGTCTGGGTGGTGGCGGTCGTCGGCATCACCCTGGTGCTGTCGGCGGCGCTGGCGCAATTCCTGAACAAGCAGTTCCCCGGCCGCACCGCGGTGCGGATGGCGATCCTGGTGCCGTGGGCGGCGTCGGTGGTGATGACCACGACGATCTTCTATTACATGCTCGATCCGGATGTCGGGATCGCGAACAGGTTCCTCGTCGACATCGGAATACTGGATCGCGGTTACGGATTCACCAAGCAGCCGATGCAGGCGTTCATCGTCGCCATCGTGGTGGGCGTGTTCGTCTCGATACCGTTCACCACCTACACGATTCTGGCTGGGCTGCAGGGCATTCCGGCCGAGATCGTGGAGGCGGGCCGGGTCGACGGCGCGAGTCCGTGGCAGCGCTACTGGCATCTGCTGCTGCCGCAACTGCGTCCGGCCATCGCGGTGGCCACCATCATCAACATCATCAACGCGTTCAATTCCCTGCCGATCCTGAAGGTGCTCACCGGCAGCATCGCGGGTTTCGGCGCGGACACCACAACAACCTTGACCTTCAAGCTGATTCAGCAGAACCAGCAGCTGGATACGGCCGCCGCGATGAGCGTGCTGAACTTCGTGCTGATCATGGCGATCATCGCGATCTACGTGAAGGTGATCAAGCCGACGCGGGAGGTCGACGCGTGACGAACTCAGTGACCGAAAAGCCGGTGGCCCAGGTGATTTCACCGGCGCCGCCCGTGGTCTCGAAGCCTGCGCGCCGGCGCTGGGGCCTGACGGTGATCGGCATCGTCATCGCCGCGGTGTTCCTGCTGCCGTTCGTGGTGATGGTGCTCGGCTCGTTGAAGAGCGCGGCCGAAATGCTGCGCATCCCGCCGACATATCTGCCCGAGTCCTGGCATCCGGACAACTACGCCACCATGTGGGACACCCCCGAGACGCCGCTGCCGTTCAATCTCGCGAGCACCGTCATCATCTCGGTGTTCGCCACCGTGCTGGTGCTCGTGGTGGCCATTCCCGCCGCGTATTACACAGCGCGACGGCGCTTTCCGGGCCGCGCGGTCTTCCTCGGCCTGGTGCTGATCACCCAGATGATGCAGCCGACGGTGCTGGTGACCGGCCTGATCCGGGAGTTCTTCACCCTCGGCATCAACGACACCTGGCTGGCCATGATCCTGGTGAACGCCGCGTTCAACCTGTCCTTCGCGGTGTGGATCCTGCACAGCTTCTTCGCCTCGGTGCCGGTGGAAATCGAAGAGGCCGCGCAGCTGGACGGGCTCAGCCGCTGGCAGATCCTCACCAAAGTCAGTCTGCCGCTGGTGTGGCCGGGCATCGTCACCGCGACCATCTTCACCGTGGTGGCCTGCTGGAACGAATTCGCCGCCAGCCTGGTGGTATTGACCACGCCGGAGAACCAGCCGCTGTCGGTGGCGCTCACCAAGTTCGTCGGCCAGTACGACACCGCATGGCATTACGTGTTCGCCATCTCCACCGTCGGCATCATTCCGGTGGTCATCCTGTTCGCGCTCATCGAGAAGCGACTCGTTGCCGGGCTCACCGCCGGCAGCGTGAAGTGATCGAGATATGTTGCCGCGCAACGGAGTGGGTGCGGTCAACTGCTTGTCCGCACCCCTGTCAGGCCCGGTCCGCGCGGTAAACTCGATGCGTGGCCGGGGACCCGAGGGGTGGACGCAACTACGCTGGACTGTCCAAGGAACAGCGGGTGGCCCAGCGCCGGACCAGGCTGATCGATGCCGCCCTCGAACTGTTCGGCACCCGGGGATACGCGACCACTCCCATCGAACGGTTGTGCACTGTCGCGAACGTGTCCACGCGCAGCTTCTACGAAGATATGGGCAGTCGCGAAGCCCTGCTGATCGCGCTGGCGAATCGGATCTCCTCGTCCGCGGTCGACCAGGCGATAGCCTCGCTCACCCGCAATCGCGGGGCGGCACTGGCGGTCCGGGTGATCGACGCCTTCCGCTCCTATCTCGCCGTGACCTGCGCGAATCAGCGCTCGGCCCGGGTGCTCTACGTCGAAGTGGTCGGGGTCAGCCCGGCGGTCGAGCAGTGGCGCCGGGAACAGCGGCGGCTACTGGCCTCCCTGCTGGTCGGCGAGGCCCGGCGCGCGGTCGAACGCGGCGAGATCAAGTCCCGGCGCTTCGATCTGTTCGCGCTGGCGGTGATCGGATCGGTCCATGCGCTGGCCCAGGAGCTGGTGCAGACCACCGTGCCGGACGCGTCGATCTCGCTCGACGAAATCTGCGAGGAGGTAGCGTTTTTCGTCAACTGCGGCCTCTGCCCGCACTGAGCCCGTTGCCTCGCGCGGGCGGCGCCGCCGCGTGTGGTCAGATTGTTTCCGTGGAACAGGAGATGCCAGTGCGTCGGAGCGGAACGCGATGACCGGGCCGATCGACCGCTCCCAGCGCTGGAACCGACTGCTGGAGTTGCTGTCGGAGACCGGGCGGCTGTCCGTGGAAGAGGCCGCCGAGCGGCTGGGCGTGTCCCCGGCCACCGTGCGCCGCGACTTCACCGCGCTCGCCGAACAGCAGCTGGCCACCCGCACCCATGGCGGCGTGGTCGCCACGTCCGTCGCCTACGACCTGCCCGCCCGCTACCGGCAGACCGGCGGCGAAGCCAAACAGCGCATCGCCGAACACGCCGCGGGGCTGGTCGAGCCGTCCTCGGTGGTCGGCATCAACGGCGGCACCACGACCACCGCGGTGGCCCGCGCGCTCGCCGGCCGCACCGACCTCGCCGAGGCCGGTGGTGATCAGCTCACCATCGTCACCAATGCGCTGAACATCGCGGGGGAGATGGTGCTCCGGCCGCACCTGCGCACGATCTGTCTCGGTGGTGTCGCGCGGCGGGAATCCTATGAACTGCACGGGCCGCTGGCCGAGCGCGCGCTGGCCGAATTGCGGTTGGATTCCTTGATTCTCGGTGTCAACGCGATCACCGCCGACGGCGGCGCGCAATGCCGCCACATCGACGAGGCGGGCGTCACCACCGAAATGGTGCGCCGCTCCCGGCAGGTCCTGGTCGTGGCGACCGCCGACAAGCTGGAGCGCACCGCGCTGGCTCGCATCTGCGGCATCGACCAGATCGATGTGCTGGTCACCGACACCGACGCCAACCCCGCGGTCGTGGCCGAAATCCGTGCCGCGGGTGTCCGGGTGGACTTGGTCTAGCCGGACTGCACGGGCTGCGCCGGGCGGAGCGAGCGGGCCCAGACACTGAAACCCCAGGCGACGAAACCGGCGTAGACGATGTAGAGGAAGGCCGAGGGGTAATAGCCCGCCTTCAGCAGCAGCGGCACACCGACGATGTCGACCGCGATCCAGATCAACCAGAATTCCGCCCAGCCGCGCGCCATGCCGTAGGTGGCCAGCACCGATCCGGTGAAGATCCAGGCCTCGGCCCACGGACCGTAGGAGCCGAGCCACTCGAACAGCTGCGAGAAGACGATCGTGCCGAGCAGCATGGCCAGCACCAGGAATCCGCGTTCCCGGGCCGTGGCCCAGCGCGGATCGACGCCCCGATGCTCCAGTCCGGTTTCGCGGGAATGGCGGTACCACTGATACCAGCCGAACACGCTGACCGCGACGAACATCAGCTGCCGCCCGGCCTGCCCCGCCATGTTCAGCTGCTGCGGCGTATTGAAGATGCCGCCGACGAACACCGTGAACAGCAGCGCGTTACCGGCGATACCGACCGGCCAGGCCCACACCCGCCGCCGCATCCCGCCGACCGCCGAGGCCAGCCCGAACCCGTTGCCGATGACCTCACGCCACAGAATCTCCGAGCCCGCGATATGCAGTTTGGCGTCGAGTAGCGCGTATATCGGGTTCACCAGAGGTACAACTACCAGCCGCACCGAACCCTTCCGGCAGCGCCTGGCGTAACGCTCACGCAATCTGGCGGCGCGATCGGCAATATCCGTGCAACGGGTCCCTTCTAGGGTGACCGGCATGAGCACGGAGATCGGCCCCGATTTACAGCAGGCCCCGGGAGGCACCGGGATTCATATCAGCGGATTGACGAAATCCTTCCGGGTCGGCCGCGAAACCGTGCAGGCGCTGGACTCGGTCGATCTGCATACCGATCAGGGGGCCTTCCTGTCGCTGCTGGGACCGTCGGGTTGCGGTAAGTCGACCGTGCTGCGGATCCTGGCGGGCCTGGAGCAGCCGACCGCGGGCAAAGCGCTGATCGACGGGCTGACTCCGGCGCAGTTGGTCGGCCGCCATGAACTGGGCATCGCCTTCCAGGATTCGGCGCTCTTGCCCTGGCGCTCGGTGGAATCCAACATCAAGCTGCCGTTGCAGGTCGCGGGGCTGAAACCGGATCCGGACCAGATCGCGGACCTGGTGCGACTGGTCGGCCTCGAGGGATTCGAGAAGGCGAAACCGGCGCAGCTGTCCGGCGGTATGCGCCAACGGGTTTCGATCGCCCGTGCCCTGGTGGTGAAGCCGACCGTGTTGCTGCTCGACGAACCCTTCGGCGCCCTCGACGACATGACGCGCCAGAAACTCAACCTGGAACTGCTGCGGATCTGGACCGAAAAGCCCGCCACCACACTGATGGTCACGCACGGCATCGCCGAAGCGGTGTTCCTGTCCGACGTCGTCGCCGTGATGAGCCCGCGTCCCGGCCGGGTGCTGGAACTGGTCGAGATCGACCTGCCCCGCCCGCGACTCCCGGAGATGATGCGGACCCCCGAGTTCCACAAGTTGCACGACTACCTCTCCGAGCTCCTGTTCGGCACCTCCGGCAAGGGTGGTGTCGCATGATCGCGCGCAACCGATTTCGCGATCCGCGGTCCGGCTTCGCATGGGGCGGATTGCTCGGTGTGGCAGCGCTGGTCGGTGTGTGGTGGATCGTCGCGGCGATGGGCGTCGCGGGCGGCACCATTCCCAGTCCATGGCGTGTGCTGTACACCATGTACACCGATGGGTGGAGCTTCTACGGACCCAATTTCGAGATCACCGCGCTCGGCGCGCTGCAAGGCTTCGTGTGGGGCAATGCCCTCGCGATCGGGCTGGCAATCCTGATCATGTTGATCCCGCCGATCGAGTCTTTGGCCACCCAGCTGGCCATTCTCAGCTACTGCACACCGCTGCTCGCGCTCGGCCCGATCATCCTGGTGGTGTTCGGCGGACGCACTCCGACGGTGTTTCTCGCGGCGATGTACTGCTTCTTCACGACGATGGTCGGCACGGTTACGGGCTTGCGTTCGGCAGACCGGACCAGTCTCGATCTGGTGCGCGCCTACGGCGGCGGCCGCTGGCAGCAGCTCTACCGGGTGCAGTTGATCTCGGCACTGCCGAATACCTTCGCCGCCTTGAAGATTGCCGCGCCGTCCGCGGTGCTCGGCGCGATCCTCGGGGAGTATCTCGGCGGCGTGGACAGCGGCATCGGTGTTGCTCTGACCGCCGCGCAGACCGCGTACAACGTGCCCCGCACCTGGGGCATGGCGCTGGCGGCGGCCGCGCTGGCCGGGCTCGGCTATCTCGTCGTCGCGCTGGTGGCCAGGCTGGTCGCCCCGTGGACCGCGCAGGAGGCCCGATGAACGCGCTGCGCAGGATCGGGCGATTCCTGTTCCCGCTGCTCACCTCCATGCTGTTGATGTTCGTCATCTGGTCCGTCTTCCTGAAGGCGTTCCCTCAGGTCGGGCCCCGGGTGGGGAAGTCGCCGAGCGACATCTGGCGGTACCTGGTCACCGCGCCCGGCGCGGCGAACGCACGGCGGGTGATCGGCGACGAACTGCAGATCACGTTGCGGGACGCGGGAATCGGGTTCGCCGTCGGCATGACGGTGGCCCTGGTCGCGGCAGCGTTGTTCGTCTCCTTCGCGACCGTCGAACAGACCTTCATGCCGGTGGCCCTGATCCTGCGGTCGGTGCCGCTGGTGGCGCTGACCCCGATCATCGTGCTGATCTTCGGCCGGGGGCTGGGTGGGGTGACGGTGATGGCGGCGATCGTGGTCCTGTTCCCGGCGCTGGTGATGATCATGGCCGGGTTGCGCGACGCGCCCCGGCAGGCCATGGATGTGGTTGCCGCATATGGGGGCTCGCGCTGGACAGGTCTGCGCATGGTCGCGCTGCCGGCCGCGCTGCCGTCGGTGTTCGCGGCGGCGCGAATCTCGGTGCCGGGCGCGCTGATCGGCGCGTTGATCGGGGAATGGCTGGGCAGCGGAACAGGTCTCGGGGCCGGGATCATCCGGGCTATTCCGACCTTCCAGTACAACAAGCTGTGGGCCTCGATCGTGATCGTCACCATCGTGTCGGTGGTGCTGTACGCCATCGTCGGCGTGATCGAGAACCTGGTCCTGGCGCGCTTCGGCCCCGAGGCCGGACGACGCTGACGTCTGGAACCTGACAGTAAACTGATGGAAACGGAATCGACCTAGATTCAGCCCATGAACCCCGTGCAACGTTCTTCGTTCGGGACGGCTCTGAATCGTCGCTCCTTCCTTCGTTATTCCGCGCTGACCGGCGCCGCCCTCGGGGGCGCCGGACTGCTCGCCGCCTGCGGTGCCGACACCGCCGACGCCCCGGGCGGCAGCACGCCCGACGGCTCCAAGCACGGGTCCGTCGCCATCCAGTTGTCCTGGATCAAGAACATCGAGTTCGCCGGCGAGTACTTCGCCGACCAGAAGGGCTATTTCAAAGAGGCCGGGTTCGGTTCGGTGAACCTGGTAGCGGGTGGCGCGGCGGCTACCTCGGTGGAGGCGGGCCTGGATACCGGCAAGGTGTGGCTGGGCCTGTCCGCGCCGCAGACCACCGCGCCCGCCATCCTGGCGGGCCTGCCCGCCAAGATCGTCGCCACCACCTTCCAGAAGAACCCGTTCTGCATCGTCAGCTCCGCGGGCAAGCCGATCAGGTCGCCTCAGGAGATGAAGGGCCGCCGCATCGGTGTGCAGGACACCAACCAGCTGATCTTCAGCGCGCTGCTCGCCGCGAATGGCATGCAGCCCAGCGATGTCACGATCGTGCCGGCGCAGTACGACCCGACCCCGCTGGCCAACGGTGAGGTGGACGGCTGGGTCAGCTACGTCACCAATGAACCGATCACCCTGGCCGCCAAAGGTTTCGCGAACGCCAACTTCCTGTTCGCCGACTTCAACTTGCCGCTGGTGGCGGAGACGCTGACGGTCAAGCAGTCCACCATCGACAACGAGCGCGACAAATTGAAGGCGTTCCTGGCCGCCGAGATCAAGGGCTGGAAAGACGCGGTGGCCAGTCCGGCGGAATCCGCGCGTCTGGCGGTCGAGATCTACGGCAAGGACCAGAAACTCGATCTCGCCGAGCAGACGAAAGAGGCTACGGCGCAGAACGATCTGGTGGTCTCGGCCGACACCGCGGCCAACGGGTTGCTCACCATGACCGAGCAGCTGATCGAGCAGAACATCGCCGCACTGCGGTCGGCGAAGATCGACATCAAGGCCGATCAGCTGTTCGACATGTCGGTGTTGCGTGAGGTGTACGCGGAGAACCCGGGACTGAAGTAGTCACAGGGCCGTGATGAACGCCTGCTCCGCGGTGTCGAACGCGCGTTGGTCGGTGGGTGGCGCGGTGCGCGGTGATCGGCTCTGGCCGGTGCGGCCCGAGCGAGCGGCCAGCAGTTCGGCGGCGATGGACAGTGCTATCTCACCGGCGGTGCGGGCGCCCAGATCAAGCCCGGCGGGTGAATGCATGGTGGCCAGGGTCTGCTCGTCGAAACCGCCGGCGCGCAGGTCTTCCATGCGGCGGGTGTGTGCGGCGTAAGTGCCTGCTGCCGCGAGGTAACCCAGCTCGGGTAGCCGCAAAGCGACGGTGAGCAAAGGGATTTCGAATTTCGGGTCGCCGGAAAGGACGACTATGGCTGTGCTGGAATCGATTTCGCCCGCCGCGGAGAGGGTATTCAAGTACCGGTGCGGCCAATCCACCACGACGTCGGCGCCCGGGAAAGCCTCGGGGGTCGCGTAGGTCTCGCGGGAATCGCAGATGGTCACCCGGTACCCGAGTAGTCGGGCCTGGGTGGTGAGCGCGGCGGCGGTCGCGTTGGCGCCGAAGACGATCAGCCGCGGCGGCGGCGCGAAGGAGACCACGAACAGGTCCGAATCCGGCAGCGCCACCAGTTCGGTGTTGTGCCGCTTGTCGGTGATCAGGTGCTGGCCGATCAGGTCCGGGTCCGGATTCCACACCACGGTGAACAGGGTGACCCGTCGGTGCGCCGCGATTTCGGCTGCGATAGTGGGGAATTCGGGAAAGTCACGCCGGGAGAAGGGTTCCACGAAGACATCGACCATGCCGCCGGTGCTGGAGCCGGTCTCGCTCGCGGGCACACCGAAACGGTGCATTCCGCGGGCTCCGGTCCGGGCGGCCTCGACGGCGGCCTGGTGCACGGTGTGCTCGACCGTGCCGCCGAGCATCGAGCCGTAGACGGCGCCGTTGGCATCCACCAGCAGGGCGGTTCCGACGGTCAGCGGCCCGGATCCGACGGTCCGAACGATGGTGGCCAAGCCCCCGGTCCGGCCGGAATGCCACACCCGCAAAAGGTCATCGACGATGTCGCGCACTGTCTAGCTCCGATCCACCCATGCGTCCGCTGCCGGGAAATCACGATCGATTCCCCGTCGCCAAATCGTCGCACGTGACGCACACCATATCTGCTCGAGCGACCGAATAGGTGCGCGCCCCTGAATCTCCTGCCGTTTCGGAGGATATGGAGGTCCAGTGATTGTGCGCGAGCACAATGAGCCGCCCAGATGTGTTGTGCGACACAGCTCGGGAGAGCGCACCGCCGGTGCCGCGCGCTCGGGCGCGGTCCGGAGAGTGGGATGCGGCCATGCGCCACACGGTAGTCCGAGAGCCATTTCCGGGGGGTTACCGAGAGCCGACCTTAACGGGATATTTCGAAACACACCGGATGTGATCTAGCGCCTGTCGGCTAGCGAACGGGCGGGCCGTAATCGATGCTGGACCGATGGCAGACGAGAGTGGTCTCGCGGGGTTGAACGCGCTGCCCGAGCCGGCGGCGACGCAGGCATTGCTTGCCTGTTGCTCCGCGCCGGAATGGGCCCGGGCCATTGTCGCCGCCCGGCCATTCGGGAACGAGGAGGAATTGTTCGCGGCCGCCGATGCGGCTTTGGCGGAATTGCCGGAATCGGAGATCGATCAGGCGCTCGCGGGGCATCCGCGAATCGGCGCGCGGCCGGATTCCGCCGCGTCGGCGCGGGAACAGGCCGGAGTCGCCGGGGCAGCGGATACGGTGCATATGGCGCTGGCCGAGGGCAATCGGGCATACGAGGAGAAATTCGGCCACATCTATCTGGTGTGCGCGACCGGTAAGTCCGGCGCGGAATTGCTCGACATTCTGACCACCCGGCTCGGTAACGATCCGGCGACCGAAAGGCAGGTCATGCGAACAGAATTGGCGAAGATCAACCGGATCCGGTTGGCGCGGTTGCTGGGCGGTGCCGCATGAGTACGTTGAGCACGCATGTGCTGGACGCGGTGCGCGGTGTTCCGGCCGCCGGGGTCGGCGTCGCGCTGCACGCCGGTCCGGACCAGCTCGATTCGGCGACCACCGACTCCGACGGGCGCATCGGCAAGCTGGGTTCGGACCTGCCGCCGGGCACCTACCGGCTGGTGTTCGACACCGGCGCCTACTTCGCCGCACTGCAGGTGGACGCCTTCTTCCCGGAAGTCACCATCGCCTTCGTCGTCACCGAGGAGCGGCACTATCACGTACCGCTGCTGCTGTCGCCGTTCGCGTTCTCCACCTATCGAGGGAGCTGACCATGGAACTGACCGGCCCGATCGTGCTGTCCGACAACCGATACGGCAAGGCCGAGAACCGGGTGGTCCGGGTGTACCGGGACAGCTCACGCCACGAGATCCGCGACGTGAACGTCTCCACGGTGCTGCGCGGCGACTTCGCCGCGGCCTACACCGCCGGCGAGCAGTCGAAGGTGCTGCCCACCGACACCCAGAAGCAGACCGCCTACGCGTTCGCGAAAATCGCTGGGCTGCAGCCGATCGAGGACTACGGGCTGGCTTTGGCGCGGCATCTCGTGGACCGGACCGAACCGGTGCACAGTGCCCGCGTCGAAATCGAAGAGTATGCCTGGCAGCGGGTCTCGGTCGACGGCACTCCGCACGATCACACCTGGACCCGGCTGGGTCCGGAGGTGCGCACGGCGACGATCACGGTGGCGGGCAAGGGCGATCAGCAGCGGGCCTGGGTCATCGGCGGCGTCAAGGATCTGGTGATCCTGAAGTCCACCGGATCCGAGTTCGCCGATTTCCTGGTCGACGAATTCACCGTCCTGGAGCCGACCTCCGACCGCATGCTGGCGACTTCGCTGGTCGCCCAATGGCGTTTCGCGACCACCGCGGGCGTCGACTGGGATGCCGCCTACACCGGCATCCGGCAGCGCATGGTCGAGGTCTTCGCGACGCAGCACTCGAAAGCGTTGCAGCAGACGCTCTTCGAGATGGGCAAGGCCGCGCTGGAGGCCTATCCGTTCCTCGCCGAGGTTCGGCTCGCCGCCCCGAACAAGCACCACTTCGATTACGACCTGGGCCGTTTCGGCATCGAGAACAAGGGCGAGGTCTACCACGCCGCCGACCGGCCCTACGGTCTCATCCACGCGACCGTCGCCCGTGGCGACGCCCCCGACCCGGGACCCGCCTGGGTGGCGTGAGCGACTATGTCGTGGTGCCGCGCGTCAATCCCGTGCAGGCCTGAATGATGTTCTCCACCAGATCCGATGCGGTGGTGTTCATCAGCCCTGCCCGTTTCTCGAGCTGACCGTCCAGCCACAGCGAGGCCAGTCCGTGCGCGATGCCCCACCAGGCGACCGACACGGTGTCCGCCCGCTCCACGGGGATCAGCCCGGCCGCCACGCAGTCGCCGACCGCCTCGGCCAGCACGTCGAAGGCGGCCTCGCCCGCGACCGCGGCATCAGGGTGCTTCTCGGGCTGGGAGAGCTCCGGGCGGAACATTAGCCGGAAGTATGCGGGTTGCTCGCGGGCGAACCGCACATAGGTTTCGGCCAGTGCGGTCAGCGCCGTCAGTGGCGCGTCCGCTGCCGCGCGCGCGGCGGTCAGCTCGGCTCCGAGTCGCTGAAAGCCGTTGGCGGATAACGCCGCCAATAGGGCCGCTCGATCTGCGAAGTGGTGGTAGGGCGCGCCGGTGCTGACGCCCGCCTCCCGGGCCACCCGGCGCAGGCTCACCGCCGCGATGCCCTCGGTCTCGATCAGGCGCAGGCAGGCGTCCATCAGCGCGTCGCGCAGCGCGCCGTGGTGGTAGCTGGTCCGCGTCACCAGGCGAGCCTAGGCGACGAGCTCTGGACGATCAATCTAAACAGTGCTTAAATGATCTGAGCGGCGCTCAGATGGCGGCCGCGAGATTGGACGGACATCATGAGCACACGTGTATTAGTCACCGGCGCAACGGGATTCGTCGCCGGTTATGTCATCGGCGAACTACTGGAACACGGCTACGCGGTCCGTGCGACGGTGCGCGACCTGAACGCGACGGGGAAGCGGGCGCACCTGGCCGAGGCGGCCGAGCGCATCGGGGGCGACCTGGAATTCGTCGCGGCCGACTTGGACCGCGAAACTGGTTGGGAAGCGGCGGTTTCCGGCTGCGAAGCCGTCTTCCACGTCGCCTCGCCGTTTCCGGCCACACTGCCGGACGACGAGAACGAACTGATCACCACGGCGGTCGAGGGCACCCTGCGGGTGCTGCGCGCGGCCGCCGCGAGCGGAACCGTGCGCCGGGTGGTCCTCACCTCGTCGATCGCGGCCATCGCGCACGGCCATGCCGACCACGACGCGGTCCGCACCGAGGCGGATTGGTCGGTGGTGGCCAAGTGCGCGCCGTACCAGAAGAGCAAGACCCTCGCCGAACGCGCTGCCTGGGATTACGTCGAATCCCTGCCCGCCGATCAGCGCTTCGAACTCGTCGTGGTGAACCCGGGAATGGTGCTGGGCCCCGTGCGATCGGCGGCCACCAGCACCTCGCACGAACCGATCCGCAGGCTGCTCGCGGGCACGGACCCGGGGTCGCCCCGGGTGGGCTGGGCCGTGGTGGACGTGCGCGATCTGGCGGTGGTGCACCGCCTGGCCAGGGAGGTCCCCGCGGCGGCGGGCAACCGCTACGTGGCCGCGGGCGAACACGTCTGGATGCAAGATATGGGCCGCGTGCTCGCCGCGGAATTCGGCCCGCGCGGCTACAAGGTGCCGACCCGGGCACTGCCGAACCTGCTGGTGCGCACGATCGCCCTGTTCGACAAGGGCGTTCGCCTGACCCTGCCGATGCTGGGCGTAAGAGAACAGCTCAGCTCGGAGAAGGCGCACCGCGAACTGGGCTGGACCATGCGACCGGTCCGCGAATCGATCCTCGACACCGCGGAAAGCCTGGTCCAGTACGGAGTTGTTGGCCCCAAAGGCCGGGTCGACCGACCGGTTGCCGTGAATTCGCCTAGCGCATAAGGAGTTCCGAAATGTTGATAGCGACGATAATCGTCAGCACGATCGCGTTCGTCCGCCGTTGGCGGAGCCGGCGGTCCGGCCCGGAGTCCGCCGCGCCGCCGCGGCGGTCACGGCGTGAATTCGATACTCGTCTCCGCCGCCTGGCGCCGGTGCTGTCCGGTGCGGCGGCGCTGGCACTACTCGGCATCGGCGGCGGCGTGCTCGTGCAGTGCTGAACGCTCCCAGCCGCTGGTCGGCCGCTGCCCAGCGCGGAGCCGGGGGAGGTGCGGGCGGCGGCCGGAATCGTACCGGCGACCAGGTGTGAGACGGGCCGCTCCCACATGCGTGAAGGCCATCCGGAATGCTTACGTAGTACGGCCGGGTCGGTCGCCGCTGACGGTGGACCGGATCCGGCGCGCAATGTGAGAAGGAGAGCATAGGGTGACGTCCACGCGGTTGCCGGAGAATGTCCGGGCCAGGATCGAGGCGATGCTCGATTCCGTCGACGCCGAACTGCATGCCCATTACCCCGGCCCAACCAGCCGTGACCAGCCGATTCACACGGCTTACGTCGGCGCTGATCGGGCGACCGTCGAGACGCCGAAGGAATGGGGCGCGGCCGCTGTCGAGTTGCTCGATAGCCAGCAGGCATTGCTGTCCGAGCTCGACGCCACCGGCTCCCTGGCCGCCGTGCGGACCCGGCTGGAGCAGGAACCGATCCAGGACATGCGGATCGATTTCGAGGACGGCTACGGCTTCCGTGACGACGCCGAGGAGGACGCGGCGGCGACCAACGCGGGGGCTGTGCTGGCCGCCTGGGGGAACGAAGGCGCGCCCGGCAGCTTCGGCATCCGGATGAAGGGTCTCGCGGGCAACGAGCGCCGCCGCGCCCTGCGCACCCTCGAACTGGTGCTGGACAGCATGGGCGGAGTGCCCGAAGGGTTCGTGTTCACAGTCCCGAAGATCCGGTCCGCCGGGCAGGCGACCGCGCTCGCGGCCATGTGCGAAGGCATCGAGCGGGGCTCCGGCCTGGCCGAGGGCACGCTGCGGTTCGAGCTGCAGATCGAGAGCCCGCAGGCGATCATCGCCGCCGACGGCACCGCGCCGATCGCCAAGATGATCGCCGCCTCCGGGCACCGGTGCAGCGCCCTGCACTTCGGCACCTACGACTACACCGCCGCGTGCGGCGTCGCGGCCACCGATCAGGCCCTCGACCACCCGGCCGCCGATTTCGCCAAGTCGGTGATGCAGGTGGCGGCGGCCCAGACCGGCGTGTGGATCTGCGACGGATCCACCCAGATCGTGCCGGACGGCGACCCGGAATTCGCCATCCGCAACCATCATCGGCTGGTCGGCCGGGCCCTGACCCGCGGCTACTACCAGGGCTGGGACATGCATCCGGCGCATCTGGCGACCCGCTGGCTGGCCACCTACGACTTCTTCCGCAAGGCCATCGACGTGGCCGTGCCGCGCCTGGAGGCCTACCTGGACCGCCGCTCCGGCGGCGTCATGGACGAACCGGCCACGGCCGAAGCCCTCGCCGCCACCGTCCTGCGCGGCCTGAGCTGCGGCGCCCGCACCGCCGCGGAACTCCCACCCCAACTGACCCTCGAGGTGCTACGCGCTCTAGTAGCACGCCAGCCCCTCTCCTGAGTATGCAGATCGTGCAGTTTGTCTTCGAAAGTGGCTGATATCGACCACAACTCGCGAAAACCGCACGATCTGCCTACATCGCACCGCACCCCGGAAGGCACGATGAGCGAACTATCCGACTTCACCCTCCTACCGGATCTCGCGGTCCGGCCGCTCGGTGGCTCGGTGATCTGGGCCAACGACGAATTCTTCGCGGAGAAGGAGAATTTGATCAACCCGGGCCCCGCCGACTACCGCCCGTCGACATTCGGGCACAAGGGACAGGTCTACGACGGCTGGGAAACTCGCAGGCACCGCGGCAAACCCGGCGATGACAGCGCCATCATCCGGCTCGGCGTGCCGGGGGTCATCCGGGGCGTCGTCGTCGACACCGCCTGGTTCAAGGGCAATTTTCCGCCCGCGATCTCGTTGTCCGCTCTGGAGATCGACGGCTACCCGCCCGCCGAGGAGATCGCCGGGCGCGACGATTGGGTAACCCTGATCGATCGCGGTGCGGTCGCGGGGGACAGCGGCAACCCGTTCCGAATCGACAGCGAAAGTCGCTGGACCCACGTCAAACTCACCATGCACCCTGACGGCGGCGTAGCCCGTCTCCGCGTACACGGCGAGGGCCGCCCCGACCAGAAGCTGTTCGGCCTCGGCCCGCTCGACCTGGCTGCCCTCGAAAACGGCGCCCTGGTCCTGGACTGCTCGAACCGCTTCTACAGCGAACCGAACCAGATGCTCTATCCCGGCCTGGCCAGGGAAATGGGTGACGGCTGGGAAACCGCTCGTCGCCGCGACGACGGAAATGACTGGGTGCGAATCCGTTTGGCGGGCCCCGGCTTGGTCAGGCTCGCAGAGATCGACACCTCCTACTTCCTCGGCAACAGTCCGGGCGCGGCAAAACTGACGGGCACGACCGCCGACGGCACCGAGGTGGAGTTGTTGCCGCGCACCGAATTACAGCCCGACACCCGGCACCGCTTCGCGATCGCGCCGATGGCGGCTTCGGTCGAAGAGGTCCGCCTGGACGTTTACCCTGACGGCGGCCTCGCCCGTCTGCGTCTGTTCGGGGAGCTGGGCGCATGAGCGACCATTTGTACGGTCCGGCACGGGATTTCATCGGCTACGGCAAGAACACACCCGACCCGCAATGGCCGGACGGTGCCCGCATCGCCGTCCAATTCGTCCTGAACTACGAAGAGGGCGGCGAGAACAACGTTCTCGACGGCGACGAGCACTCCGAGACCTTCCTCTCGGAAATGACTCCGGCCGTGGCCTTCCCGAACCGCCACCTGAGCATGGAATCGATCTACGAGTACGGTTCCCGGGCCGGCCTGTGGCGCATCCTGCGCCTGTTCGAACGCCGCGGCCTGCCCCTCACCATCTTCGCGGTCGCCCAGGCGATGCAGCGAAACCCGGAGGCGGTAGCGGCTTTCCGCGAACTCGGCCACGAAATCGCCAGTCACGGCCTGCGCTGGAAGTCCTACCAGCTCAGCGACGTGGAGACCGAACGCGCGCACATGGCCGAAGCGGTACGCATCCTGACCGAGCTGACCGGATCGGCCCCACTGGGCTGGTACACCGGGCGTGACTCCCCGCGCACCCGCGACCTGGTCGTCGAACACGGCGGCTTCGTCTACGACTCGGACTCCTACGCCGACGACCTCCCGTACTGGGTCAAGGTGCACGACCAGAACCACCTGGTCGTCCCGTACACCCTCGACACCAACGACATGCGCTTCGCCTCTCCGGCCGGATTCCCCACGGGCGAACAGTTTTTCGCCCACCTCCGCGACGCCTTCGACGTCCTCTACCGCGAGGGATCCGAAGGCAGCCCGAAGATGCTCTCGATCGGCCTGCACTGCCGCATCGTCGGCCGCCCCGCCCGCCTGGCCTCCCTCGAGCGCTTCCTCGACCACATCCAGTCCCACGACAAGGTCTGGATCACCCGCCGCATCGACATCGCGAACCACTGGCGCGAGGTCCACCCCCCGGCTCAGAAGCAGGCCTGAAATTCGAACTGCCTACCAAGATCCTGTCGGGTAATCTTCCAGCATGCAGAAACGGACTTCGATCAACGTCTCGACCGAAACGCGTGACCTGCTCGCCGCACTTGCCGGCAAGGATAAGACCCTGGATGCGATGATCCGGAAGCTCATCGACGAGCATCAGGCCAGGAGAACTCGCGAGCGCCTGGCTTGGGAAGCCAGACTGGCCAGGGCGAAGGAGGACACCGAGGCGTGGGAACGCGGGCAGCGGATTGGTAAGCGCCTAGGCGATCTGCTTGACCAGCGGGAGGCCGCCAAGAGGTGATCGGCTACGTACTGGACGAAAGCCTGCTCCACCACTACGCCTTCGGCGATAACGTCGCCGTCGGCGCGATCGCCGCCCTCGATTCGAGGAGTTATCGACTCTGCGTGCCTGCAGTCACGTTGGTATACGCGCAGGCTGGGCTGTCGGCAGATCAATGCGCCGAGCTCAACGGCGTCATAGCCAATCTAGACAGCATGGCTATCGCTGACCTCGGTGATATTTGGCACATCACTGATATGGCGGGGGTACTTGCCGAGATGGGAAGGGATAGCGCCGCCTCGGCTGCGCATGTCGTTGCGGTCGCCAAGCGTCTGGAATGGCCGATTCTTACCTGTGACCGGTCCAGCTGGCACGAACTCGAGCACGGACGGCTCGAGATCATCGAAGTCGCTGACGGAGACTGAAATGCAAAGGCCGCCTTCCCCTTTCGGGAAAGGCGGCCTTTGTGTTCGGTGCTTTACTTTTCGGTGGCCAGTGCCCGGCGGCGCACCCGGCGCGCGGCCGCGACCATGTTGCGCAGCGACGGTTCCAGCTGCCAGTAGTGGCGGGTCTTGAGGCCGCCGTCCGGGTTGGCCCAGAGCCGTTCCGGCGTAACGGCTTTCGCCGCCGCTGTGAGCAGTTCATCCAGCTCGTCGATGTCCGGGATGCGCGCCGAACGGCTTTCGTAGACGCCCGGGCCGACGCCGTGGCTCAGGCCGTGGCCCGAAGCGCAGTCCTCGGTGAGGGCTTTGAGCACCCATTCGATGGAGCGGGTCGCGACGATCGCGGTGACGTCGCAGTCCAGTTCCTCGATCGCCTCCACCACTTCGGAGCGGCCGGAATAGGAGATGTGGGTGTGGATTTGGGTCTCCGGCTTGACGCCCGAGGTCGCCAGCCGGAACGCGCCGACCGCCCAGCGCAGAAACTCCGCCCGCCCTTCCGGACGCAGCGGCAGCAACTCGCGGATCGCGGGCTCGTCCACCTGGATGATCGCGATACCGGCGCGCTCCAGATCCACCACTTCGTCGCGGATGGCGAGCGCCACCTGGTCGGCGGTCTCGTACAGCGGCTGGTCCTGCCGCACGAACGAGCGCGCCACCATGGTGACCGGGCCGGTGACCATGCCCTTGACCGGCTTGTCGGTCAGCGACTGGGCGTAGGTGATCCAGTCCACCGACATCGCCGCGGGCCGCGAGACGTCGCCGTAGATGATCGGCGGTCGCACACAACGGGATCCGTACACCTGCACCCAGCCGAAGCGGGTGGTCGCGAAGCCGTCGAGCAGCTCGGCGAAGTACTGGATCATGTCGTTGCGTTCGTGCTCGCCGTGCACCAGCACGTCCAGGCCGATGTCCTCCTGCAACCGGATGGTGGCCTCGATCTCGGCCTCGATCCGCTTGCGGTACTCCTCGTAGGAAAGCCGGCCCTCGCTCAATTCGTAACGGGCCTGGCGGATCCGGTTGGTCTGCGGGAACGAGCCCAGCGTGGTCGCGGGCACGGGCGGCAGATTCAGCTTGGCCTGCTGCGCTTCCCGGCGCACCTCGTACGGTTCGCGCTCGCGCATCTCCGGCGTGACCGCGTAAACCCGTTGCCGCACCGCGTGCTTCTGCTTGAAGTGCACCTCGGTGGGCCGCTTGCGCCACTTGTCCGAGGGGCCCTCGGTCAGCGCCTTGGCGAGCGAAACCACCTCGCCCACTTTTTGTTTCGCGAACGCCAGCCGGTCGGCGACATTGCCCTCGATGTCGTATTCGACGAGCAGGTCGTAGGGCACGTGCAGCAGCGTGGTGCCGGTGGAGACCACCAGATCCGGGCACACCTGCGCCAAAGCGTTCAGGTATTCCAGCGTCACGTAGCGGTCGGCCCGCCACACGTTCTTGCCGCTGATCACGCCCGCGTACAGGCGCTTGCGGCGGATGCCGGGGATCGCGGCCAGCTCTTCGGGCTGGATCCGGTAGCTGGACAGGTCCAGGCCGATCGCCTCGACATGGGTCTGCGCCAGAATCCGCAGCGCCTCACCGAAATCGCCGTACTGGCCGGTGACCAGGATGCGCGGGCGCAGCGGCGCCTTGGATAGTCGCTGGTAGGCCTTCTCGAACGCGGCCAGCTCGGCGGCGCTGCGCTCGCTGGTGAAGGACGGCTCGTCCAGCTGCACACAGGTGGCGCCGCGCTTGGCCAGGATCTCGAAGAGCTCCTCGTACACCGGCAGCAGCTTGTCCAGCAGGCTCAGCGTGTCGAATTCCGCCTCGCCGGGCACGTGGCCGGCCTTCGACAGCAGCAGCAGCGACACCGGGCCCAGCATGACCGGGCGCAGCTCGATGCCCTTGGCCTTGGCCCGGTCGAACTCGTCCAGCAGGGCCTCGGCGTGCAGCGAGAACGCGGTGTCGGGGTCCAGCTCGGGCTGACGGTAGTGGTAGTTGGTGTTGACGAACCGGACCAGCTCCAGCGGCGGCAGGTCGGGCCGGCCCCGCGCCATCAGGAAGTAGAAGTCCAGCGGATCCATCACATCCTGGTAGGCACGGAAGCGCTCCGGGACCGCGCCGAACATGAGCGCGTTGTCGAGGATGTGGTCGTAGAAGGAGAAGGTGTTGCCGGGCACCTGGGTCAGGCCGGTGGCGGCCAGCTCACTGAACTGGCTCTCCTGGATTTCACGGCCGACTTCGAGGAGTTCCTCGCGCGGGATCGCACCGCGCCAATAGGCCTCGAGTGCCCGCTTGAGTTCTCGGTGCGATCCGATCCTCGGGTAGCCGAGAATGCTGGATCCGTAGCCGTCGGTCACGTTCACCATGAGCGCTGCTCCCTTTCGATGCCTGTGCGGCGCCCACTACTGAGAATGGACGCCGCACAATATTGCGCTTGGGTTGCCGAAATCAGGTATCAGGCGCGGTTGTACTGGTAGAAGCCGGCGCCGGTCTTCTTGCCGAGCAGCCCGGCTTCGACCATACGCATCAGCAGCGGCGGCGCGGAGTACAGCGGCTCCTTGAATTCCTGGTACATCGAATCGGCGATCGACTTGACGGTGTCCAGACCCACCAGGTCGGTCAGCGCCAGCGGGCCCATCGGGTGGGCACAACCCAGCACCATGGCCTTATCGACGTCTTCCTTGGTGGCGAAACCGGACTCCACCATGCGGATCGCGGAGAGCAGGTACGGCACCAGCAGCGCATTGACCACGAAGCCGGAGCGGTCGGCGGAGCGCACGCACTGCTTGCCGAGGACCTCGGCGGCGAACTGCTCGGCGCGCTCGGACACCGACGCGCTGGTCTTGAGCGTGGTGACCAGCTCGACCAGCGGCAGCACCGGCACCGGGTTGAAGAAGTGCATGCCGACCACGCGCTCGGGGTTCGCGGTGGCGACGGCGATCTTCATGATCGGGATGGAGGAGGTGTTGGAGGCCAGCACCGCGTTCGGGTCGGTGACGACCTTGTCCAGCTCGGCGAAGATCGAGGTCTTGACCTCTTCGCTCTCCAGCACGGCCTCGACGACCAGCTGACGGTCGGCGAAGTCGCTCAGATCGGAGGTGAAGCGCAGCCGCCAGGCGGCCTGCTCACGCTCGCGCTCGGTGATCTTGCCGCTGCTGACGCCGCGGTCCAGGGACCGCAGGATGCGGGCGCGACCGGCGGCCGCGAGCTCCCGGGTCTGTTCGTAGACGAGCACGTCGACATGCGCCCGGGCGCACACCTCCGCGATTCCGGCACCCATCTGTCCGGCGCCGATGATGCCGACGCGCTGAATCTTCTCGCTGCTCACGTCCCGCTCCTGCTGGGTTTGGTTCTGCTATGGGGTGGCTTTTGGCTACATCGAACTTATAGGGACGCCCTCCCCGCCGAGGGCTGTTCAGCGGGGAGGGCGGTACACCCCTACTGGGGATTTTCAGATCAGTGGAACTGACCCTCTTCGGTCGAACCCTTCAGGGCCGCGGTGGAGGTGTTCGGGTCCACGGTGGTGGCGATGGTGTCGAAGTAGCCGGCACCGACCTCACGCTGGTGCTTCACGGCGGTGAAGCCGCGCTCGGCGGCAGCCTTGAACTCGCGCTCCTGCAGGTCGACGAACGCGGTCATGCCTTCGCGGGCGTAGCCGTGCGCCAGGTCGAACATGCCGTAGTTCAGCGAGTGGAAGCCGGCCAGGGTGATGAACTGGAACTTGAAGCCCATCGCGCCGAGCTCACGCTGGAACTTCGCGATGGTCGCGTCGTCCAGGTGCGCCTTCCAGTTGAACGAAGGCGAGCAGTTGTAGGCCAGCAGCTGGTCCGGGAACTCGCCACGGACGGCCTCGGCGAACTTACGCGCGACCTCGAGATCCGGCACGCCGGTCTCCATCCAGATGAGGTCGGAGTACGGGGCGTAGGCCTTGGCGCGCGCGATGCAGGGCTCGATGCCGTTCTTCACACCGAAGAAGCCCTCGGCGGTACGGGTGCCGTCCAGGAACTCACGGTCGCGCTCGTCGACATCGGAGGTGATCAGGGTGGCGGCCTCGGCGTCGGTGCGGGCGATGATGACCGACGGGACACCGGCGACGTCGGACGCGAGGCGCGCCGAGGTCAGGGTGCGGATGTGCTGCTGGGTCGGGATCAGCACCTTGCCACCGAGGTGGCCACACTTCTTCTCCGAGGCGAGCTGGTCTTCCCAGTGCACGCCCGCGGCGCCGGCCACGATCATGGCCTTCTGCAGCTCGTAGGCGTTCAGGGCGCCACCGAAGCCGGCTTCGGCGTCGGCGACGATCGGGGCCAGCCAGTTCTGCACCGAGGTGTCGTTCTCGACCTTGGCGATCTCGTCGGCACGGAGCAGCGCGTTGTTGATGCGGCGAACCACGGACGGAACCGAGTTGGCCGGGTACAGCGACTGGTCCGGGTAGGTGTGGCCGGACAGGTTCGCATCACCGGCGACCTGCCAACCGGACAGGTAGATGGCCTTCAGGCCGGCGCGCACCTGCTGCACGGCCTGGTTGCCGGTGAGGGCGCCGAGGGAGTTGATGTAGTCCTCGTTGTTGACGAGATCCCACAGGATCTCCGAGCCGCGACGCGCGAGGGTGTGCTCCTCGACGACGGTGCCCTGCAGCTTCACAACCTGCTCGGCGGTGTAGTTGCGGGTGATGCCCTTCCAACGGGGATTGGTGTCCCAGTCCTGCTGGATTTCCGCAGCGGTCTTCGGGGTGCCGGTGGTCGACATCTCTGACTCCACTTCCTGTCGTTCGTTCGATGCTCCGCGTTCGATGCGCGAATTCAGCTCGATCTGCTGGAGCAGCAATTTGCAGGCTTGCTAGGCCCTTGGGGTGTACTTTCACACGATGGCACATCCGGAAATAGCCGTCTACCTGTTGCTAATGTGAATCTCAGCTAGGTTTCAGACGGGGTTTGCTAACTTTGCGAAATTAGCGAGCTAATTGCACGCATCTAATCTACTCGCCGGTAGCGCTGACGTGCGGTTTTAGCGTAACGCTCGTACTGTTAGCGACCTTCGCCGGATCGAAAGACGCGTCAGGGGGCTGCGGGGGCTTGTGAGTCGATTCACAGGAAGGGCGGGCGTGGTCGGTGTGGCCCGGGCCACCCTGTGGGTCGCCTCGGGTCCGGCTATCGGGCACACTGAGCCGCAATCAACCTCGGGCAGGCGTCCAGTAGCGCCTCGGTTCGATTCGAAGGAGCCACCCTTGCGGAAACTGTGCGTCGTCGCCCTGGTCGCGGCCGCCTCCCTGTTGTCCCTGCCCACGGCCGGTGCGGACCCGGCGGCAGGCAGTGTCGAGGCGGTGACCGCACTGGCTCCCGCGGCGACCCTGCCCGGCTCGGTGAACGCCGCGCGCCTGCTCTACCGGACCAGCACCGCGGGCGCCGCGCCGACCACCGCGAGTGCCGCGGTTTATTTCCCGCCGGGCGAACCGCCCGCCGGCGGCTGGCCGGTGATCGCTTGGGCGCATGGCACCGTCGGCCTCGGCGACGACTGCGCCTACAGCGTCGCCGGTCCCTCCGCGGTCGAGCGGGACTGGACCTATCTGGGGACCTGGCTGAAGCAGGGCTACGCGATCGTGGCCGCCGATTACGCCGGGCTCGGCACCGAGGGGGAGCACCCATACCTGAACGGGATCGTGGAGGCGCACAACGTCGTAGACGCGGTCAAGGCTGCGACCAGGCAGTACGCGTCCCTGTCGAAGAAATGGGTGACCGTCGGACAGTCGCAGGGCGGCGGCGCGGCGGTGTTCGTCGCGCGCTACGCGAGCGAGTTCGGCGGATCGGAGCTCGACTACCGCGGGGCGGTGGCCACGGGTGTGCCCGCCTACATCGAGGACATCCTGCTGCCGCTCGGGCCGGGCGTGCCGCCGATCAAACTCGGCGCGCACAGCACCGCGTACGTCCTCTACATCCTCAACGGCCTGCGTACCAGCTACCCGGAGTTGAATATCGAGTCCTACCTGACCGATTCGGGCAAGCAGTGGCTGGAACGGGCGCGCACCTCCTGCATCGAGCCGTTCGGCAATGAGCTCAGCGCCGCGGGCGTCATCGTCGGCAACCTGTTCGCTCGCCCGCTACTGCAGATGCCGGACCTGCTGGGTGTGCTGACCCGGACCATGGGCCTGCCCGAAACCGGTTACGACAAGCCATTTTTCCTCGGGCAAGGCTTGAAAGACACCGACGTGATCACCCCCGCCACCCTGCTCTTCGCCGAGAAGTTGCAGGCCGGCGGTCAGCCGGTCATGCTGCGCACCTACAACGAGGACCACAGCGGCGCGGTGAACGCGTCCCTGGTCGACTCGATTCCGTTCGTGCGCAACCTTTTCGGCTGACCCGCGCTCAGACCGGCGGCATCTGGCCCGCGAGGGCGCGCAGCCCCGCGACGATCGTGTCCGGGGCGGGCGCGTGCTCGGGGTCGACCAGCCACTGGATCAGCAGGCCGCCGATCATGGTTTGCAGCACGGCGCCGACGGCATTGTCTTCGGTTGCCGGACCGAATGATTCGGAGAGTTCCCGGCGAGCGCGCTCCTGCGCGGCGCCGAGTTCGGCGCGCACATCGGGGGAGTGCAGGGCCTGGGTGAAGCTTTCGACATTGGCCGACCAGAGGCTGGTGTTGTCGGTGAACGACGCGGTCAGCCTGGTCAGGAAGGTGTTCAGGCGCGCGGCGGGATCCGCCGG
The DNA here is from genome assembly GCF_015355755.1 of Nocardia sp. XZ_19_385. Lineage (NCBI taxonomy): Bacteria > Bacillati > Actinomycetota > Actinomycetes > Mycobacteriales > Nocardiaceae > Nocardia > Nocardia sp. XZ_19_385. The sequence continues at coordinate 520,347 of NZ_JACVEE010000002.1, read as the reverse complement.
ATCGCCGGTGGGCAGCGAGTCGAGGATCTGCTGAACGGCGGCGGCACTGGATTCCATCATCGCTTGATTGAGCAGCTTGTCGCGGGTGCCGAAGTGGTAGTTGATGGCCGCCAGGTTGGTGCCGGAGGCGGCGACGATATCGCGCACCGTGGTGCGGGCGTAGCCACGCTCGGCCAGGCATTGCTTGGCCGCGGCGAGCAAGTCTTCTCGGGTTCCCACTCGCGCACGATAACAGGCGGGCATACGCATGTTCGTGACAAGTGTTTCAAACAAGCGTTTCTGACAAGTGTTTGAAACGTGTGTATGGTTCGGGACATGGCAACTCAGCGACTCATTTCTCCCTTCGAAGCCCGCTACTTCGGCACCGCCGGAAAGCTCGGCAGCGTCCCGACCAGCGGAATGCCCTTGTTCATCGGGTCCACGGTGCACGGCGTCATCGACGCCGACGCCCTGCGGCGCGCCCTCGGGGATGTAGCGGCCGCGCACCCCCTGCTGCGCAGCCGGGTACACACCACCGGCGGCCCGGCACGATTCGTTCGCGACGACGACTTCCGGCCGCGGCTCGAGATCGCCGACGGCGGCGCGGCCGCCTACCTGAAACTGGTCAACGCACAACCGGATTGGCGCGACGGGCTGTTCCACGCGCACCTGTTGCGCGAGGGCACGCGGCAGCAGGTGGTACTTGTCGTGCACCACGGGATCGCCGACGGCAGATCCGCTTTCGCGCTGCTGGCCGAGCTGTGGCAGCGCTACACCGCGCTACGCGGCGGTGATCCACGCGCCTTTTCCGCACTACCGCAGCAGCATTCGCCGGATCTGCCCGAGGCGGTCGACACCCGGCTGGCCGCAGTGGTGAGTGCCGCCGAAGTGACGGCATGGCTCGATCAGGTGCGAGTCATGGCGGCGCAGATGGGGCCGGAGTCGGCGCGCACGCTGCCCAGGGACGGCGTCGGCGGTGATCCGCTCGGCCGATTCGCCTTGCAGCGCATCGAATTGGACCCTGACCGGACCGCCGATCTGGTCGCGGCCGCGCGGGCGGCGGGGCTCTCGGTCAACAGCCTGCTCACCGGCGCCGCGCTGATCGCGTTCCGGGCGCAACTCGAACCGGCCGCCGGTGCGCTGCCGATGTTCTGCGGGCACGCGTTCGATCTGCGCGGTGAATTCGACCCGCCGTTGTCCGAACGGACTGTCCTCAACTGTGCCTCCGGCGTAGGCACCCCGGCCGAGGTGGCGCCGGACGCGGATCCGGTCGACGTCGGCCGGGTGGTCGCCGCCGGTATGCAGGCTGTGCTGGACCAGCGGCAAGCGGCGATCTTCCTGCTCGCGGCGCAACGTGCGGATGAGTCCACGGTCGCTGTTCTCGCCGCGCCGCCGACGCTGGCCATCTCCAATATCGGTCGGCTGGAGGCCCATTCGCTGCCAGACGAGCTCACCTTCGTCCGCGACGATGTGTACGCGATGGGCCCGGGCATGCCGCCCAAGCTCACCGCCTTCACCGTCGGGGACCGCCTCACCATCCAGGTGGAGTACGACACCGCGTGGTACAGCCGGTCCCAGATGTCGCGGATCGGTCAGACGCTGACCGAGGTCTTGCATCGCGCCGGTTCGGTCACTCCGTCGGTGTCCGCCCGATGAATCGAATCGTCATCTGACGGGTCCACTTTCGTGGCTTCCGCTTCGGCGGTTCCGGCGGGATGTCCTTGATGTCGGTCTTGACCTCGTAGCGCCGGATATAAGCGCCCGAGAAGGCCTGGACCGTGGCTGTCACAGGGATGGCGAGCAGCGCGCCGGTCGGACCTAGTATCGCCGCGCCCGCCAAGACCGCGCCGAAGGCGACGGCGGGATGCATGTCCAGGGTGGTCGCGGTGATGCGGGGTTGCAGCACATAGTTTTCGAACTGCTGGTAGAGCAGGATGAAGCCGAGGATCCACAGTGCGGTGGTCGGGCTGTTCACCAGGGCGACGATCACGGGGAGCGCACCCGCCAGATAGGTGCCGACGGTGGGGATGAACTGGGAGAGCACGCCTACCCACAGGGCGAGCGCGAACGCGGAGGGAACGTCCAGGAAGCGCAGCGCGACATAGTGCGCGAGGGTTGAGCACAGCGCGAGCAGGCCGCGAGAGTAGATGTAGCCGCCGGTCTTCTCGACGGCGATGTCCCAGGCGCGCAACACATGTCGCTGCTTGCGCGGCGGCAGCAGGGAGCAGACGGCGTTGCGGAAACGGGGGCCGTCGGCGGCGAAGTAATAGGTGAACAGCAGCACGCCGAGCGCCTGGAAGAGCACACCGACCGCGGCCGTGCCTATGCCCCAGGCATTTCCGGCGAGGCCGGTGAGCAGACCCTGGAGTTTGTCGCTCCACTGGGTGGCGTACTTCTGGATGTCGGTGCCGGAAATCTCCTGGTGGAAAGTGTTGTTGAACCAGTCGACACCCTCGTCGGCGTATTGCGGCGCGTTCTGCACCAGGGTGGTGACCTGGTCGACCAGCAGCGCGCCCAGCGTCCACACGAAACCGACCACCACGAGCAGCAATCCGAGGAACACGATGCCGGTGGCCGGACCCCGTTTCACCCCGCGGGCGGCCAGCCAGTTCACCGCGGGTTCGATGGCGAAGGCCAGGAACAGCGAGACCATCAGCACGGTGAGCAGGCCCTGTAGCCGTTGCAGCACCCAGAATCCGGCGATCAGCCCGCCGACGGTGGCGGCGGCGAGCAGGAACGCGCGCAACAGCCAGGGCGGCGGACCGGCTGTCATCTCGGCGGTGACCACGGCGTTCGCCGTGGTGTCGGTCAGCGCGATCTCGGCGGGTTCGGTGGGTGGCGTGATCTCGTCTTCCCCAGGCACATCGTCAACGTACCCACGGGAGAGGCGGTTAGCCCGCAGGCTCGTCGTGAAGTTACGGCCGCTCGCCCGGGCCGGCGCCGCGGGCGGAGCGGCCGTGCCTGGATCAGGCGAGCACCGCGGCGTCCGGGGGCAAGTTGCCGAGGTCGACCATCTTGCGCAGGACCGCGGGGGCCAGGGCGAATTCGAATTCCGAACCGCCGCTTTCGAATATGAATGTCAGGTATTCGTCGCGGCGCACCTGCGCCCGGCGCACCGAGCAGTGCTCTCCGACGATGACCCAGGTACCGATGGACAACTGCTCGAACATCACGCCTCCCACCCTCTGGACTATGCCAATCTGACGTCGTGGACTATGCCAGTCATAGCCGGTGGCTGTCAACGGCAATTCGCCGGGCGCGCAACGGTCTACGAGCCGATCGAGTACTCCTGCTGGAAGGCCCACCACTCCTGCGGATAGACGGCCTCGTCGAACTGGAGCACGGCGCCGTCCAGGGCGTGCACGGTGAGCCGATAGGCCAGCACCGCAGCGGGTTTCGGCAATCCGAGGTGTTCGCACTCGGCGTCGGTGGCCAGTCGCGCGCTCACCTGGTCGCGGGCGTAGGCGACTTTGCGGCCGGTCATCGATTCGACGTACTGGGCGGTGCCGCCGGACAGGCGCTCGCGGCTCAGCAACCCGGCGGCGGTCTCGGCGAGCGCGCCGGGGAACCAGGAGGTGGCCAGCTCACTCAGCCCGGATTCGTTGGTGACCAGGCGGCAGCGCGCGATGACGGTGCTGCCCTTGGCGATTCGCAGGGCGGAGGTGACGTGGTCGGGTCCGTCCAGCAACTCGGCGGACAGGATCGTCACCGACTCCTGCTCGGTGTACATGGTGCCGTAGCGGCGCGCGCGTTCGTAGCGTTCGCGGGCCTGCGGCGCGATCCGGCTGTCCGCCACATAGGTGCCCGAGCCGCGCTGGGAGATCACTAATCCCTGTTGCCGCAAGGTGTTCAGTGCCTTGGACGCGGTCGGTCTGGCCACCTTCCAGGCGGCGGCCAGTTCCCGTTCCGAGGGCACTTCCGCGCCGGGTGCGAGTTCGCCGCTCATGATCTGGTCGCGGATGTAGCCCGAGATCTGCAGGTACTTCGGGAGTACTTCTTCGATTTCCGGCACCGAACGCCTTCCGCTGGCGAGACCTCCATAGACCACCGGCCAGTGTAGCAATCTGCTGGCAGCCCAGGGTGCGCTACATCACAGGGGTGCGGCATCGACAAGTGGGGAGCGACGGTTTTACCGGCCGGTAGAGTCTGGATTCTGCCTAGGCCTCCGGGCGCGGGCGCGTTGGTGGACCGAGCAGAAGGGGTTGCGACCCAGATGGCGGTACCGGATATCGGGCAGCGCAGGGCGCGCGAATTGTATGCGGCGGCAACCGGATCCGGTGGCGACCGCTTCGAGCTGGCGCCGGAGGTCGCGCAGAACCTGGCGGCCGCGTGCGACAAACTCATCGAGGATCTTCGAAAGGCGACGGCCACCGGTGATCTCGTCACCGGGGTGACGGGATTCCCGCTGCTGCCCTCCGGGCAGGCGCTGACGAAGGGCTTCGGCAACAAGGGCCGCGAATTTCTCGACACCGTCACCGCGTTCCAGGAAACGGCGCTGCTGTTCAAGGCCGCGTACCTGGCGGCCGGGCACCGGCTGGCGGAGGCCGACGCGGCGAACAAGGCCGCGCTGCAACTGATCTCCGACTACCTGGATCCGCGATGACAGGCGTCGCGCGGGGGTGATGGTGCTGGATGCCATGGCCGCGGCGGCCGCCGCAGACGCTGAAATCGCCGGTGCCGGAACCGATCCCGGCTCAGTATCGGAGCTGGAACGCTTCGGCGGATACTCGCACCAGGAGATCTGGGACCGCGTGCACGAGGCGCTGGATCCGGCCGCCCTCGGTCAGGCCGCCGCCGCTTGGCAGGCGAACGCCCTCGCCCTCGGGGCCGCGTTCGAGGACTTCGCCGCAACCGCCGGCCGCGAATTCGCGGACTGGACCGGACGATCCGCCGACCAGGCGCTGCGGGCCACCCAGGAGTTCATCGCCCAGGGGCTCGGCGCGCAGGAGGTATGCGACACCGTTCGACGCCTGCTCGAGCTGAACAGCGCTGCCGCGCAGACGATTCGAGGCGCGATCGCGCCGCCGCCGCACTACCTGCCGCTGGCGGATCCGGTGGCCGAAGCCGTGCACGGGGGCCGAAGACGCATGGAGCACGACCTGTCCGCGGCAGCGGCGCAGGCCGAGGCTCAGGACGTCATGACCCATCTCTACAACCCCACCATGCCCGCCACCGGCGACAGTGTTCCCCGCTTCGCAGGCGGGAGCGGCACACGGTGAGATGGGTGCTCACCCCGGACGAATTCACCTACGTCTGGGAGAACGAAACGAATCTGGACCGGCGGCCCTACCCGGTCAACCTGATGCCCGCCTCGCTGGTGCGCACCGAAACCGAATACGCCGCACTGCGTTTGCCGCAGCGCTTCGCCCGCCAGGCCGACGCCGATCTGGCCGCGGCGCTGATGCTCTGCGCTCGCAACGACGCCACCACCCTCACCCTGTCCGGCGACCGCGGCGCCGACCGGGTGCTCGTCTTCGCGGCGGCGGTGCACCACCACGCCGCCATCCTGGTCGGCACACCCGAGAAGATGACGGTCCTGATGTGCCACTCCCGCAATCTCGGCGAGCGCCTGGTGCAGATCATCGGCCCGAACCGGCCGGGCCGCCAGGGTGCGCTGCGCGAAGCCCAGGACGCGGTGCTCAATCAGGGTGACGCGAACACCAACGGGCATCGCGGCGCCTCCCGGTTCCGCAAGATGCTGCGCCAGCCCACCGACGGCCGCGGCTTTCTCACCGTCACCGTGGAACCCGACAACCCGATGTCCCCGCCGACCCGGCACCGCACCTGGCTCGATGTCAGCGGTGACGGCCGCTACCTGCTCACCACCGCACACGACCTGATCCTGACGCCGGTCTCGGATGCGGACTTCGCCGCCCAGTTGTTGCGCCTGGCCCAAATCCGCTGACCGCCATGGTTCCCTTGAGAGATGCCGAAGTGGACCATGCCCGCGACCGAGGCGCTGAAAGCCGACGGGTTGCGCCTCGAAGATCTCGACACCTCCGGCACGCCCGGATTCAGCGGTGACAAGAAATCCGGCCAGCAGCTGCTGATCGAACGCGCGGCGGTGCTCTCGGGCCTGCAGGAGCGCCTCTACGCCAACGGCCGCACCGGCGATCACCGCAGCGTGCTGCTGGTCCTGCAGGGCATGGACACCGCGGGCAAGGGCGGCATCGTCCGGCACGTGATCGGCTCGGTCGACCCACAGGGCGTCGACCACGCCGCGTTCGGTGTGCCGACGCCCGAGGAGCAGCAGCACCATTACCTCTGGCGGATCCGCAACGCGCTGCCACGCGGCGGCCAGCTCGGCGTCTTCGACCGTTCGCACTACGAGGACGTGCTCGTCGTCCGGGTGCACAATCTGGTCCCGCAATCGGAATGGGAACCGCGCTACGACGAGATCAACGCCTTCGAACAGGAATTGGCAGAACAGGGCACCACGCTGGTGAAGGTGGCCATGTTCGTCTCCCTCGACGAGCAGAAGCAGCGCCTGCGCGAACGTTTGGAGCGGCCCGACAAATACTGGAAGTTCAACCCTTCCGATATCGACGAACGCGCCTATTGGCCCGCGTATCACGAGGCCTACCAGGCCATGCTGGACCGCACCAGCACCGAGCACGCCCCCTGGTATGTGCTGCCCACCGACAAGAAATGGTTCTCCCGCCTGGCCGTCACCGAACTGCTCATCGACGCGCTACAGAAGCTGAAATTGGAGTGGCCGCCGGCGGATTTCGATGTCGCCGAGCAGCTGCGCCGCCTCGACAAAGCGTGACCGGACTCACCACCGGGATATTTCGGAAACTCTCAGGTTCACCCAGGAGGATGTGGACCGTGCCCGACCGTGCCGGGAAGTTCCCCGCAACTACCATCGGGTCGGCAGAGCTGAAACCGGCAAGGCGAGCGAAAGGCGTGGTGAACGCACGGTGAGCAAGAAACCGGCTGGGCGAAAGAATCCGAATCCGCTGGCGGGCCTGCAAAAGGCCGACCGGAACCGCAATCTCGCGATCCAGATCGGCGTGGCCGCCGTCATCATCGGCCTGATCGCGGCCATCGGTATCGGCATCGCGCTGAAGAAGAAGGAAAAGGACGACCCCGGGCCGACCCCGTCCATTCCCGCGGCCGCCGCCGCGAACGGCGTCACCGGTTCCCTCACCGACAATGGTTCCATCCGGATCGGCAAGCCGGACGCGAAGGCCACCGTGCGCGTCGTCGCCGACCTGCAGTGCCCGGCCTGCCAGGGCTTCGAGGCCCAGTACAAGGACCTGCTGGAGAAGAACGTCGCCGACGGCAAAATCGCCGTCGAATACAACATCATCTCGTTCCTGGACAAGGCGTCCGGCACCGAATACTCCACCCGCGCCGCCAACGCTTCGTACTGCGTCGCCGAGGCGGATCCGTCGAAGTACCAGGCCTGGCTGGGCGCGATGTTCGCCGCGCAGCCGCCGGAGGGTACGGGCGGCCTGAGCAACGACCAGATCATCGCCATCTCCAAGCAGGCGGGCTACGGCGACGAGGTCGCGAGCTGCATCAACGACAAGAAGTACAGCAAGTACGTCAAGCGGATGACGGAGAAGGCCTTCGAGGAAGGCGTGCAGAGCACGCCCACCGTGTTCGTCAACGGCCAGCAGGTCAACCCGGCTCAGCTGGAGCAGGCGATCGCGGGAGCAGCAGGCTAGTGATCGACGCGCCGCCCCGGTCCGCCTGGCTGGTCTTGCTGGGCGGGCTGGCCGGCTGGCTGGCCTCGGTGACCTTGACCGTCGAACGGATCAGGCTCTACACCGACGCCGGCTACCGGCCCTCCTGCAGCATCAACCCGATCCTGTCCTGCGGGACCGTGATGGAACGGCCGCAGGCGTCGGTCTTCTTCGACGTCCCGAACCCGCTGATCGGCGTGGTCGGGTTCTCGGTGGTCGTCACCCTCGGGGTGCTCGCCGTCTCCGGGGTCCGGATTCCGCGCTGGGTCTGGGGGGGACTGTGGGTGGGCACGCTGCTCGGCACCGGCTTCATCTGCTGGCTGATCTTCCAGAGCCTGTACCGCATCAACGCGCTGTGCCCGTACTGCATGGTGGTGTGGGCGATCATCACACCGTTGCTCGCGGCGATCACCCAGATCCTGTGGGGCGGCTCGCGTGGGCCGCTCGGCGTGGCCGCCGAATGGCGCTGGACCATCGTCGCGATCTTCTACGCGGTAGTGCTGCTGCTGGTATTCCTGCAGTTCCAGGACTACTGGCTGACGCTGGTCTAGCCGGTCGCCACCTTGCGGCGGTGATAGGCGGCCGCGAGCACCCGGGCCAGCTCGTCGTTGAACTGTTCGTAGGCTTCGGTGTTGCCGAGATGGCCGGTCGGCAACACCTCCAGCCGGACGAAACTGCCGGTCTGCCGCAGCATCTCGGCGATCTGCTCGGCGTGCGCGACCGGGGTCATATCGTCGAAGGAGCCAGCCACAATCGTGGTGGGCACCACCAGGTTCCGGGCCGATTCGCCGAGATCCATCTCCGCGAGCAGGAAACCGAACCGCGCGCGGACCAGGGCCGGGCAGGAACGGACGATGTTCAGGCTGAAGTCGAGCAGGTCGCCCTCGGCGGCCGTGCTCATGATCTGCCGGGCGAAAAGCCACTTCACCGGGGCGATCGGGGGGAAGACGATCGGGAAACCGAGACCGACGCGGCCCAGCAGGAACGGCAGCGGGACTTTGAGTTTCAGCAGCCGGGCCGGCCGGTTGAACAGCGGCACCACGGTGGTCTGGAAGATCAGGTGCGAGGCAGCGGTATTGGTGAGCAGCACCGAATGTGCGCGCGCCGGAACCTGTTCGGGGTAGCGGCCCGCCCACGCCTGCAGGGTCATACCGCCCAGGCTGTGGCCGACCAGGACCGCGCGCTGATCGGCGGCCAGGGCCGCGTCGAGCACGTCGGCGAGGTCGTCGGCGAGCAGGTCCATGTCGAGCTTGCTGTTCCCGAATTCGCTCGCGCCGTGGCCGCGCTGGTCGTAGGCGATGACGCGGTACTCGCCGGCGAAGGCGTTGATCTGGGCGTTCCAGTATTCGATGGCGCAGGTCCAGCCGTGCACCAGCACGATGGCCGGTGCGTCTTTCGGACCGTAGGAGTGCACGCGCAGCTTCGTGCCGTCCCGGGTGGTCACCGGGATGACCTCGTGGGAAACGGTCGGCGGGTTGAACGCCGCGGTCGCGTAGGTGCGGGAACGCAGGTTCGCACGATGGGTGTCGAACAGGGCGCTGGATAGGCCCGTCAACACCGTCGTCAGCAAGGCACGCATCGGACACTCCTTTGTGTTACTGATCGACACAGTAACGCGAAAAGGGGTCCGCTAGCTAGTGCAAGCGGTGAAAAGTTATGGAGCGTTCATGGCGCGCGGACGGCTTGTGCGCCCCAGCAAACGCCCATCTACCAGCGGGGACCGCGCTGCACCTCGTCTACTTTCGGGCGCACGTCGGCGAGGTAGATGCCGGTGGCGATGATCGCGATGAAGGTGAGCAGCCCCAGGCCACCCAGGCCGCCCGCGAGCAGCGGAATCACCAGCAGGAACAGGGAGACCCCGAGAATCGCCAGCCAGAGCTGTTTGGTCTGTTTGTCCACCGCGGTGAAGGCGTCCGGGCGCTGGCGGATCGCGTGAATCAGCGCGAAGATCGTCGCGCCGAGCGCCAGCAGCCACAGCCCGGCCTCAATCCAGCGTGTCACGTGCAAGACAGTCACCTCACCATCCTAGGAGCAACTCCGCCGCATCCTCGCGCACGAACCAGCGCACGCGGGGAGTCGTCCGAACAATTGTCCGCCCCACAGGGGTCGTGGCGGGCCGTTCTGCTGTGTCGGATGGGTGAAATCCCTTGAACAGCAAAGCGACCCCGCACCGAAAGGGTGCGGGGTCGCGATGCGAAAAGGTTTACGCCTTCTTAGGGGCGGCCTTCTTTGCCGGAGCCTTCTTCGCGGCCGGGGCCTTCTTCGGGGCCGGGGCGGCGGGGGCCTTGACCGGCTCGGGCGCGGGGACGGTCTCGGTGGTGACCTCGACGACCTCGGCCTCGACGACCGGGACGGCGTCCACGATGGGCGCGTCCTCGACCTTGGCCGGGCGGCCCAGCAGACCGTGCACTCGATCCAGGGCTTCCTCGGCGCGCACGGTGGCGTCCTTGTACAGCGCCTCGACCCGCTCGATCTGATCCTCGACCAGGTGGTTGGCGCGCAGCCGCTCAACGGTCTCCTCGCCGCGCACGGCCAGGTCGGCGTAGAGGTCGAGCACCTTGGCGCGGTACTCGTCGGCCAGCTTCTTCAGCTCTTCGGCGGTGAACTTCTCGCGCAACTCGGCGAGGTCCTCCGGAAGCTCCGAGGGCAGGCCGGCGAGGCGCTCGCGCAGGGTCTCGAACTGGGCCTGCACATCGGCCGGCACGTTGGCGAACCGCTCGCGAGCCTCTTCGACCCGGCCCGGCACGTCGGTGCCGGCGGCGCGCCCACGCACCTGGGTCACCACATCGGTGACGACGGCGTAGACGGCATCGCCCGCGCCCACGGCGGCGAGCAGCGGCTTGGTTACGGTGACATTCTTTTCGGTCATAATTCTTCGTTCTCCTGGCGTGGCGGAGTTTCGTTTGTCGTACGCGGAACGGCGCTGTCCCATGCAATTCCCCCCTGCTCGTCTCCTCCGTTTTCCCGGCGAAACGATTCATAGATATCCAGCAGGACCTGCTTCTGCCGCTCGGAGATCGAGGTATCGGCAAGCAGGGCATCCCGGACCGGACTGTGCGGCCGTTGTTCCAGATAGCCAGCCCGTACGTACAACACCTCCGAGGACACCCGCAGTGCCTTGGCGATCTGCGCGAGTACTTCGGCGGACGGATTACGCAATCCACGCTCGATCTGACTCAGGTACGGATTGCTCACTCCCGCCAGTGCGGCGAGCTGACGCAGCGAGACTTGCGCGGCTTCTCGCTGTGATCTGATGAAGCCTCCGATGTCGTGCGCTGCACGTCCCACTTTTTCGCCGACACCTTCGGATTGCTCGTCGGGGTGTTCGGTGTACTCGGCGGGAACCTCGGGCTGGTCTGCCATCACTCACCTTCTGGCGGTTGTACGAGTTCAATTCTAGGTCAGGGTGCTAGCTCTTGCAAGCACCCTGTTAGCACCGATCCGGCAAATGCCGAGCGGCGCTCTATCAGCAGTGCTCGCAACGGTTTTCATGGTGCGATTTACTGCTCGTCAGCCGTGGAACAGCAACTGGGAAATCGTGTAGATGACGAGCCCGGCGAGCGCGCCGACCACCGTGCCGTTGATGCGGATGAATTGCAGATCACGCCCGACCTGCAATTCGATCTTGTTGCTCGCCTCCTCGGCGTCCCACTTGGCCACGGTATCGGTGACCAGGGTGGTGATCTCGGCGGCGTAGTTCTGCACCAGGTAGCGCACGCCGCGATCGAGCCAGCCGTCGACTTTGTCGCGCATGGCGTCGTCGTCGCGCAGCCGCTCACCGAGCTGCTGCACATTCTCCGCCACCTTACGGCGCAGCGTACTGCTCGGATCGTCGGCCGACTCCAGGATCAGCCGTTTCGCCGCGCGCCACGTGGCCTCGGCCATCCCGGTGATTTCCTCGCGGCCCATCACCTGCGCCTTGATCCGTTCCGCCTTTTTGATCATGGCGTCGTCGTGCTGCAGGTCGTAGGCGAATTCCTCCAGGAAACGATTCGCCGCCAGGCGCACCTCATGCTCCGGATTGGAACGCACCTTCCAGGTGAACTCCACCAACTCCCGGTAAATCTTTTCCGCCAGCAGGATATTGGCGAATTTCGGGGCCCAGGACGGCGCGTCGCGCATGACGATCCGGTCGATGGTTTCCTGGCTGCCCAGCGCCCACTGGTGCGCGCGTTCGGCGAGCATGTCCAGCAGCGCCAGCTGCCGGTTGTCGGCGAGCAGTTCGGCCAGCACCCGGCCGATCGGCGGGCCCCACTGCGGTTCGGCGATCCGCTTGACGATGGTGTTGTCGATGATCTGCTGCACGTCCTCGTCACGCAGCACGCCGACCACCGCGCGCAGGATCGTCGAACTCTCCTCCGCCACGCGGGCCGCGTGCCCCGGATCGGCCATCCAGCGCCCGATCCGCAGCGAGACCTCCGCCGACTGCACCTTCGCCGAAACCACCTCGGGAGCAAGGAAGTTGGTGCCGACGAAACTGCCCAGGCTGGCGCCGAGCTGGTCTTTCTTCTTCCGGATGATCGCGGTGTGCGGGATCGGCAGGCCGAGCGGATGCCGGAACAGCGCGGTCACCGCGAACCAGTCGGCCAGGGCGCCGACCATGCCGGCCTCGGAGGCGGCCCGCACGTAGCCGACCCAGTCGCCGCCCTGCCCGCGCGATTCCAGCCAGCGGCAGAACAGGTAGACCAGCGTGGCGAAAGCCAGCAGCCCGGTCGCGAACGCCTTCATCCGGAACAGGTCGCGCCGTTTGCTCTCGTCGTCGACGAAGAAACCATTGGGCACGGATGGGACGGACGGGGCGGGCGCAAGCGTCGTTGGCGCGTTCTCCATGGTGTCCATTCTGCTGTGTCGTAGTGACAGGGCCCCGGCGCGCGCGCCCGGAATGTGTGGGATGCCCCGCATCCAGGACCCAAACGTGACGCAGGGCGGTTGCCGGGACCTAAGCTGGGTGGCAAAACACCTGGTTCTCCGGAACCTCCGACCCGAGGGAGCTAACGCTGTCCACCGAAGACCTTGTCGACGTCGACGCACGTGGCGAGCGTCCGGCGGCGCGCGGCGGTGAAGCGGACGGCCGTAAGCGCCGGTGGCGCCAGCACAAGATCGATCGCCGTGAGGAACTTGTCGACGGCACCCTGGCAGCCATCCGCAAACGCGGCAGCAACGCCGGCATGGATGAGATCGCCGCCGAGATCGGCGTCTCCAAAACCGTGCTCTACCGGTACTTCTCCGATAAGAACGACCTGGTGCACGCGACCATGCAGCGGTTCATCGAGACCACGCTGATGCCGCGGGTGTACGGCGCGATCAACCTCGACGCCGCCGAATACGACCTGGTCCGCTCGGCGCTGGCCGAATACGTCGGCACCGTCGACGAGGACCCCGAGGTCTACCGGTTCATCATGGGCAACGGCTCGGGTGACCAGTCCTCGCTCGCGGAGTTCGAGAAGCTCTTCGCCGAGGTGGTGTCCACGGTCATCATCGATCGCGGCCGGGCGCACGGCGCCGAGACCGAGGGTGCGCTGCTGTGGTCGTATGTGCTGGTCGGCGGCATCCAGCTGGCCACGCACTGGTGGACCACGGACAAGACGATGTCGCGCGATCAGGTCATCGATTACCTGACCATGATGGCGTGGAGCGCGATCGAGGGCATGATGCGCGCGGGCGGTTCGCCGGCGAAGTTCGCCCAGATGCCGCATGTGTTACCGGAGCAGGAAGCAGACTGAGCGGTCTGGGTGTGACGGGCGACTCGCCCGCCTTGCGCGGTTGGTTAGTCTGAGACGGATGCGGTGCGCCAGGGGGCACCGTCTGCGCGGTCGGCACCAACGGAGGTACCTCGATGGCGAAGCAAGTCCCGACTTCCCGGCTTGCTCGTGGCACCAAACTGGGTGCCGTTGCTGCCAGTTCGGTGCTGCGTACCCAGCGCACGCGCCTGTCCATGCGCGGCAGATCCGAGGCCGTACGCGCGAAGATGGCCGAGGAGTCGATGATCCGCACCACCGAGCAGGTGGTCATGGTGCTGGGCACCATGAAGGGCGTCGCCATGAAACTGGGCCAGATGCTCTCGGTGCTGGATCTGGATCTGGTGCCCGAGGCGCACCGGGAACGGTTCCAGAAGCGGCTGGCCGTGCTGCGCGACTCGGCGCCGAACGTGTCGTTCGAGGCGATGAAGCAGGTCATCGAGGAGGATTTCGGCCGCCCGCTCGACGAGGTGTTCGCCGAATTCAACCCGGAAGCGGTCGCGGCGGCCTCCATCGGCCAGGTGTACCGGGCGCGGCTGCACGACGGCCGCGATGTCGCGGTGAAGGTGCAGTACCCCGGCATCGATGCCGCGGTGCGCGCGGACCTGAAGAACCTCAACATGTTCCGCAAGGTGCTGCAGTCGGCGCTGCCCTGGGTGACGCCGGCGGTGCTGGACGAACTGCGGCTGAACATGGAGGGCGAACTCGACTATCACGCCGAGGCCGCCACCCAGTTGCAGATCGCCGAGCTCTACGCCGGGCACCCGTTCATCGTGGTGCCGCGGTCGATGCCGGAGCTGAGCTCGACCCGGGTGCTGGTCAGTGAATACCTGCCGGGCAAGGGCTTCGAGGAGATCCGGCAGCTGCCCGACGCCGACCGGAATCGGGTGGGCGAGATCATCTACCGGTTTTATGTGGGTTCGCTGTTCACCTTCAACGAGTTCTGCGGCGATCCGCACCCCGGCAATGTGATGCTGGCCGACGACGGACGCGTCGGCTTCCTGGACTTCGGGCTGTTCAACCGGATGGACCCGGACTATGTGAAGTTCGAGGCGATCTGCCTGCGCGCGGCCGCGGAGGACCGCGCGGAAGACTTGCAGCAGTTGATGATCGAGCGCGGCGTGATCGGCTCCCCGGAGGAGGTCGGCCCGGAGGAATGCCTGGAGTATGTGCTGGCCGCCTCGGAGTGGTGCCTGATCGACGAGGAACTCACCATCACACCCGATCTGGCCAGTGGCGCGTTCCTGCTCGCCGTCGACCCGCGCGCCAGCGAGTTCGCCGGCATGAAACAGCAGAACCTGCCGCCGGAGCACCTGTTCTCGCGGCGCGCGGATTTCCTCACCTTCGGCATGCTGGGCCAGCTCAACTGCACCGCGAACTGGCATCGCGTCGCCCGCGAATGGCTCTACGACGAACCGGCGGTCACCGAACTCGGCAAAATCCACGCCGAATGGTTGGCCGAGCATCCGCCGGTAATCCCCAAGAAGAAGACGCGCGCCAAGCGCCCCCGACGTACCTGAGCGAAAGAGTCTTTCACATGGCAGAGAACCGAGAATTCGATCTGATCCTGTTCGGTGCGACGGGTTTCGTCGGCAAGCTCACCGCCGAGTACCTGCGCGACGCCGCCCCGGTGGAGGCCCGGATCGGGCTGGCCGGGCGGTCACTGGACAAGCTGACCGGGGTACGCGCGGAACTCGGTGCGGGAGCTGCCAATTGGGGTCTGGTCGTGGCGGACTCCACTGATCAGGAAGCGCTGGACGCGATGGCGTCGCGCACCAAAGTCGTTGTCACCACGGTCGGTCCGTACCTGCGCTATGGCATGCCGCTGGTCGCGGCGTGCGCCAAGGCGGGCACGCACTACGCCGACCTCACCGGTGAGCCACTGTTCATCCGCGACGCCATCGACGGGTATCACGACGAGGCCGTCGCCAGTGGCGCGAAGATCGTGAATTCCTGTGGGTACGACTCGATTCCGTCGGACCTGAGTGTCTACCAGCTGTATCGGGCCACGGTCGCCGACAACACCGGTGAGCTGCTGGACACCACGCTGATCGCGTCGGCGAAGGGCGGCGTCAGCGGCGGCACCATCGATTCCGGGCGGGCCATGATGGAGGCCATCGCCGAGGATTCCTCGAAGGCCTCGGTGATGATGCATCCGTACTCGCTGAGCCCGGACAAGTCGATGGACCCCGACGTCGGCCGGCAGTCCGATCAGGCGCTGGAGCGGGCCAGCAATATCGACCCGAGCCTGGACGGCTGGGTGTCGACCTTCGTCATGGCCGCGCACAACACCAAGGTTGTGCGGCGCAGCAACGGCCTGCTGGGCTGGGTGTACGGCAAGAACTTCCGCTACCGCGAGGTGATGAGCGCGGGCAAGTCGGCCGCCGCGCCGCTGGTCGCCGCCGGTATCGCGGGCGGCATCGTCGCGACCATGGCGGTCGGCTCGGTGCTGTCGCGCGCCGAGGTGGGGCGCAAGCTGCTGGACCGGGTGCTGCCGAAGCCGGGCACGGGACCGAGCGAAAAGGCCCGCAACAGTGGGTGGTTCACCATGAAGACCTACGCGCGCACCACCTCCGGCGCGAAGTACCTGGCCACGTTCTCCGGCAAGGGCGACCCGGGCTACAAGGCCACCGCGGTCCTGCTCGGCGAGTCCGGGTTGTGCCTGGCGCTCGACACCGGCAAGCAGCCGGAGCTGGCGGGCATCCTCACCCCGGCCGCCGCGATGGGTGACGCGCTCACCGAGCGCCTGCGGGCCGCGGGCATGACCATCGAAGTCGAGCGTGCCTGAACACTTTTCGCCTCCGGAACTCCCCAACGACGAGGAGCCCCAATGAATCTGGCCCGGCGCGCCATGAATCATCCCGCCCTGGCTGCTGTCTACGAACGAGCGTGGCGACCCGCCGCGTTCTTCGTCGCCAGCGGCCGCACGATGGAAACCGATCGGCGCGATGCCGTCCGGCAGCTCCGGCTCGACGGGTCGAAGCGGGTGCTCGATATTGCCTGCGGCCCCGGCAATTTCACCCGGTATCTGAGTAAGACGCTGTCCGGCAACGGTTTCGCGGTCGGCCTGGACTACTCCGAAGCGATGCTGGCCCGTGCTGTCGTCGACAACACGGGCCCGCGGGTGGGCTATCTACGCGGTGATGCCGCCCGATTGCCGTTCGCGGACGGCACTTTCGACGCGGTGTGCTGCTTCGGCGCGCTCTACCTGATCCCGGACCCGATCACCGCCACCCGGGAGATGGTGCGGGTGCTGGCGCCGGGCGGCCGGATCGCGATCAGCACCAGCCACCGGGACAACTCACCGTTCGGGCAGGTCAGCAAGGTTGTCGGCGGCTGGAGCGGATTGCGGGTCTTCGACAGCGAGACCTTCCCCGGCCTGTTCGCGGAAATGGGGCTCGCCGACGTCGAGCAGCAGGTGCACGGCCTGCTGCAGTACGTCAGCGCGACCCGTCCCGCCTAGATGGTGGCCGTGTCGATGACGAAGCGGTAGCGCACGTCGCTGGCGACCACCCGGTCGTAGGCGTTGTCGATCTCGTCGGCGGAGATCACCTCGATCTCCGCGCCGATCCCGTGCTGGGCGCAGAAGTTCAGCATCTCCTGGGTCTGGGCGATACCGCCGATCATCGAGCCCGCCAGCGAACGCCGGTAGCCCGCGATGGTGAAAGGCTTGACGGACAAAGGCTTTTCGGGCAACCCGAGGATCACCAGCGTGCCGTTCAGGTTCAGCAACCGCATGTAGCTGTCGATCGGCAGATCCGCGGACACCGTATTGATGATCAGATCGAAGCGATTGCGCAGTTCCTTGAAGGTCTGCTTGTCGTTGGTCGCGTAATAGTGGTGCGCGCCGAAGCGCTTGCCGTCCTCCTGCTTGCTCAGCGAATGGCTGAGCACCGTGACCTCCGCGCCCATGGCCGCGGCGATCTTCACCCCGACATGCCCGAGCCCGCCCATGCCGATGATCGCGACCTTCTTGCCGGGACCGGCGTTCCAGTGCCGCAGCGGCGAGAACAGCGTGACGCCGGCGCACAGCAGCGGCGCCGCGACGTCCAGGCCGATGCCCTCCGGGATCTGCAGCACGAAGTTCTCGGTCACCACGACCTGGGTCGAATAGCCGCCCATGGTGTAGCCCTCCGGCTGCACGGACGGATCGACCTCGGCGTTGTAGGTCATGGTGTTGCCGTTGGCGCAGTACTGCTCCTCGTCGGCCAGGCACGGGCCGCACTTGCCGCAGGAATCGACCATGCAGCCGACACCGACCCGGTCGCCCACCTTGTGCTTGCTGACGGCGCTGCCGACGGCCGCGACCAGGCCGGCGATCTCGTGGCCCGGCACGCACGGATATTTGGTGCCGCCCCACTCGTCGCGCGCGGTGTGGATATCGGAGTGACAGATACCCGCGAACTTGACGTCGATGAGGACGTCGTGCGGGCCGAGCTCCCGTCTTTCGATGGTGACCTTCTCGAAGGCGCCGTCCGGCGCGGGGATGGCATAGGCTGCGGCGCTCGTCATGAATACATGCCTACCGCCGCATGCCTCGGTTTGCCAAGCGCCCCCGGTGGGGATTGCCATTCGGTGGTGGTGATTGTTCCGCCACAATGGAGAGCGGTGTGTCCTCCGGAGGTAGGAGCGGCGATGGACGAGCAGTGGCGCTACATGAGCGATGACGCCCGGCCGCCGCGCACCGACCGGTCGGGCGGGGGCGGCCGGGTGGTTGCCCTGATGGTGGTCGTCATCCTCGCGGTGACGACGTTCCTGGGCTTCCGCGCGGAACTACCCCAATGGGCACCGTTCGCCGGCCCGGAGATCGTCGACGCCACCTACACGACCGAGCCGATCCCCACGCTGGACGCGCCCACCGTCACCGCCGCCGTCCGGCCTGCCCTGGTCCACATCAGCACCTCCACCCGACCGTTCGGGCTGGGGGCTGCCGGTTCCGGGATCGTGCTCACCGCCGACGGACAGGTGCTGACCAGCCATCACGTGGTCAAAGGCGCGGACACGGTCACGGTGACCGATGTCGGCAACGGCGAGGTCTACCAGGCCAGCGTGCTCGGCTACGACTCCGCCGCCGACATCGCCCTGCTCGAACTGTCCGGCGCGGCCGGGCTGGCCACCGCCACCATCGGCAATTCCGGCGACGTCCGGATGCGCGACGATGTCCTCGCCATCGGCAACGCGGGCGGTATCGGCGGTCAGCCGACGGCCATCCCGGGCACCATCACCAATCTGGATTCCACCATCGTCGCCCTGAATTCGGCCGACCTGTCCCGAAAAGCCTTGTCCGGCATGTTCGAAATCGCCGCCCCCGTGTCCTCGGGACAGTCCGGCGGTGCCTTGGCCGACCGCAACGGCACCATCGTCGGCGTCATCACCGCCGCCTCCGGCGACCCCGCCCAGAGATCCGCCGACGACGCCAACGGCTACGCGGTCCCGATCGACAGAGCGATGCGCATCGTGCGCCAAATCCGTTCCGGCACACCCACCGAGACCGTGCACATCGGCCCCACCGCGACCCTCGGCGTAATCGCGTCCAACGCCGAGCCCACCGGCGCCGGCGCCCGGGTCGAAGCGGCCATCTACGGCATGCCCGCGCACGCCGCCGGGCTGCTGGAAGGCGAGGTCATCACCGCGCTCAACGATCGGGCGGTCACCACCATCCAATCCCTGCACGCCGCGCTGAACATGTACCGGCCCAACGAAACCGTGAAGCTGATGGTTACCGGCCCCCGCGGGGACCGCACGGTGCACGTGGTGCTGACCGTCGGGCCGCCCAACTGAGACGCGGTGCGGGACCGGTCAGTTGAAGACGACGGTGCGGCGGCCGTGGACCAGGACTCGGCCCTCGAGGTGCCAGCGGAGGCCGCGGGCCAGGACGACGCGCTCGATGTCACGACCCTGACGGACCATGTCGCGGACGTCGTCGGCGTGATCGATGCGGGAGACGTCCTGTTCGATGATCGGGCCCGCGTCGAGTTCGGCGGTGACGTAGTGGCAGGTCGCGCCGATGAGTTTGACGCCGCGGGCGAAGGCCTGGTGATACGGGCGGGCGCCGACGAAGGAGGGCAGGAAGCTGTGGTGGATGTTGATGGCCTTGCCGGCCCAGTGTTCGCACAGCTCGGCCGGGAGGACCTGCATGAAACGGGCCAGGACGACGGCGTGCGGGTCGTGGGAGTCGACGAGCTTGCGGACTTCGTCGAAGGCGGGGCCGCGTTCGGCGGGGTCCTTCGGGAATTCGACGTGGTGGAACTGGATGCCGTGCGCCTCGGTCATGGTCGCGAGGTCGGGATGGTTACCGATGACGGCCTCGATGGTCGCGGGTAGCTCGCCGCTGGTGGCGCGGCCGAGCAGGTCGTGCAGGCAGTGGCCGTCCTTGCTGACCAGCAGGACGATGCGGCGCTTGGCGCCCGAGTCCAGCAGGTCCCACTCGGTATCCGGCCCCAGCTCCGCGGCGACTCCGGCGAAGCGGTCGCGTAGTTCCGCCAGGTCGAACGGCACCGTCGACGTTTTGATCGCCTGACGGGTGAAGAACCAGCCGCTGTCGGTGTCGGAGTGGTAGCCGGCCTCCACGATCGAGCCGCCGAACTCGGCGATGAACGAGGTGATCCTGGCGATGATGCCCGGTTTGTCGGGGCAGCCCAGGGTCAGCACATAGCGGCGGTCGTCGGACGAACTCATCCGGCCATTCTCCCGCAACCCCGTCATCCCGGCGCACGCCGGGATCCAGGTGCGCCCCGGGCTGGGTGCGGGCGCCGCGGCCCGCGCTTCGGCTACAGCTTGTAAAACGGTTCGGCGTAGCGGAATTCGCCGCTGATCTGCGGTTCGTAGGCGGTGAGGGCGCGGATCTGGAAGTGCGAGGTCCAGCTGGGTTCGCTGGGTGCGATGCCGAGGCGCGCGGCGGGGACGAAGCCGAATTGGGGGTAGTACTCGCGGCTGCCGAGCAGGCCGACGAGCGGCTCGTCGAGGGCGTCGGCGGCGCCGAGGGCGGCGTGCATCAGGGCCGCGCCGGCACCGGCGCCCTGGTGTTCGACGCGGACGCCGATCGGGCCGAGCGCGAGCACCGGGTAGGGGCCGACGGTCGCGCGGGTCAGGCAGACGTGGCCGATCACCGTGTCGTGTTCGACGAGGACCAGCGACAGCGTCGGGATCCAGCCGGAATCACTGCGCAGCCGGGTGACCAGCTCCACCTCCGGCGGCTCGGCCATGGCGCTGCCGCCGCGTTCGGCGGCCTCTGGATCGTCTTGAAACGCGACCGCGTCACCGTTGGTGTACTGCGGTCCGAATGCGCTGCGATGCACGGCGGCAATCTGGATGACATCGTCGGCGCGTTCGCGACGGATCAGCACGTGTCGTAACCTCCGAACCAGTTGGATCAACCGCACACGCTCTACAGGCGACCCTAAGAGTGTGCGGGAAGCCACCGCACGCCCGCAACGGAATTCACGCAACCGCCCGGCCGGCAACGCTCCGTCCGTCCCGCGCGCCGGCCTTGTGCGAGACTCTGACCCCATGGCCGATTCCTCCGCACTGACCCGGGCCGACGTGGCCGCGATGATCGATCACACCCTGCTCGCTCCAGAGGCGACTGCCGCCGACGTCGCGGCGCTGGTGGAGGAGGCGCGCCAGCTCGGTGTGTACGCGATCTGCGTGTCGCCGTCGATGCTGCCGGTGCGCGCCACCGGCCTGGTGGTCGCGACCGTCGCGGGTTTCCCCTCGGGCAAACATCATTCGCTGATCAAGGGCGCCGAGGCCAGGTTCGCCGTCGATCAGGGCGCCGCCGAGGTGGACATGGTCATCGACGTGGGCGCGGCCGTCTCCGGTGATTTCAACGCCGTCCTCGCCGACATCATCACGGTCCGCGAAGCCACCGCCGACCGCGCCGTGTTGAAGGTGATCATCGAATCGGCGGCCCTCCCGGACGAGGCGATCGTGCAGGCCTGCCGCGCCGCCGAACAGGCAGGCGCCGATTTCGTGAAGACCTCCACCGGTTTTCACCCCGCGGGTGGGGCCAGCGTGCACGCCGTGCAGCTGATGGCCGAGGCTGTCGGCGGCCGCCTCGGGGTCAAAGCCAGCGGCGGTATCCGCACCTCGGAAGCCGCCGCGGACCTGATCGCCGCCGGTGCGACTCGTCTGGGCCTGTCCAAGTCGCGCGCGGTATTGGACGGTTTTCCCGCCTGACTCAGGGAACGGTGATCCAGTCGGTCAGCACGGCAGCGAGCGCCTCGGCGCCGGCGCGGCAGTCTTCCGGGCGGGCGTATTCGGCGGGGGAGTGCGAGATGCCGGTGGGGTTGCGCACGAACAGCATCGCGGTCGGGACCTGGGCGGAGAGGATGCCCGCGTCGTGGCCCGCGGCGGTGGGCAGGACGGGGATGTCGCCGAGATGTCCGAGCGCGCGGTTGATGCGGGCGCGCGGCGCGGCGGGGAATTCGACTATCGGGGTGATGGATTCGGCTTCGACGCGGAGCTCGATGCGGTCGCCAGCGGCATGCTTGTGGGCTTCGGAGGTGATCTGCTCGACGAGGCGGGTGAGGGTGGGTTCGTCGGTGGCGCGGGCATCGAGCCAGGCCAGGATCTCGGAGGGGATCGCGTTGGCCCCGTTGGGCAGGACGCGGAGTTTGCCGAAAGTGGCGACGGCGGCATGTAATTCGGCAGCCTGGCGGGCGGTGTGCACCGTGGAGGCGTAGGCGAGCATGGGGTCGCGGCGATCGATCAGCCTGGTGGCGCCCGCGTGATTGGCTTCGCCGGTGAAAGTGAACAGCCAGCGGCCGTGCGGCCAGATGGCGGAGGCGACTGCCAGCGGCTGGTCCACCAGATCCAGGGCCCGGCCTTGCTCGACATGCAGTTCGACGTAGACGCCGACCCGGTCGGACAGCGTCGGGTCGGCGCCGAGGTGCCGGGGATTGCGGCCCGCGCGGGTCAGCGCTTCGGCCAGGGTGATGCCGTCCGCGTCCCGCAGGGCCAGTGCCCGTTCGGGTTTCAGCGCACCGGTGGTGAGTTGTGAACCCACACAAGCGACTCCGAAACGTGCGCCTTCCTCGTCGGAAAATGCCACGACCGCGACCGGGCGATGCGGCTCGATACCCTGGGCGCGCACCAGATCGATCGCGGCGAAGGCGGACACCACGCCCAGCGGCCCGTCGTAGGCCCCGCCGTCGGGCACCGAATCCAGATGCGATCCGGTCACGAACGCGTCCACCGGATCGCCCTGCCACCCCGCGGGCAGCCACCAGGCCCACAGATTCCCGTTGCGGTCCTCCTCGACGGACATCCCGCGCTCTCCGGCACACCCGATGAACCATTCGCGCAGGGTCAGATCCGCGTCGCTCCAGGCGAATCGGCGGTATCCACCGGTAGCCGGCTCACGACCGACTTCGAGGATCGAATCCCACAGCGCGTCGAAGGTCATGCTGCGTAGTGTGCGCCGCGCGGTCGGGTTCCGCTGCGGTTCCGGATCAGCAGCTGACGCTGGTATTGCCCTGCGAGGCGGGCAATTCCGAGCGGCCACCCGACAGCTTTACGGCGATCCCGTCGTCGGTCACGCTGATCGAGGTCGGCTTCATGTCGAACGGGTAGCTCTGCAGGCTCTTGGAGATCACGTCCACGATGCCCTGCACCAGGTCGGTGGGCAGGCCGATGCCGAGCAGCGCGGCCGACTGCGTCTCCACTTGCACCACACCGTTGGTCACCACCGGCTTGACCTGGAGTTCGGCCAGTCCGCCCAGCACCTTCAGGGTGAGCATGCCGCTCGACTTCGACGAGGTGACGCCGGTGACCAGGCCCGCGAGGGTTTCCTTGATACCCGCGTTGCTCCAGTCGACGTCGGCCGAGGAGCTGCCGATAGTACCGCCGCCGCGCCCTTCGTCGACCACCTCGAGGTCGTCGAACTTGGCGTGCACCACCATGCCGACCGCGGGGCCGAACTTGGTGTCGTCACTGTCGACGGTGACCCGGCCGACCTTGCCGTCCAGGTAGGTGATCAGCAGCGGCTTCACGCCGAACCCCACGTCGATCTTCGAGCCCATCTCCTGCTCGAACTGCGCGGAGATGCAGGAGGCGACCCGGTGGCGGGCGTAGGCCTCGCCGCCGATCAGGAGCGCCGCGAGGAGCGCGACGACCACGGCGAGCGCGATCGTCAGGGTGCGCCGGCTGACCCGAGAGGGAGGTGGGGCTGTGTTCATGCGCCCGATTCTTCCCGACGATTTTGTGTCGGCTCTGTGGGCGCGCTGAGGAGATGACTACAGGCGGTGCCGGTCAGGACGGTGAACGCGCCCTCGATTGTGATATGTGACACAAGATTCGAGCGTAGCCTGATTGCCATGGCTGGCGATGCGGGGGGCCGCGCACCCGAATCCGTGGATCATGGGTGGCGTGTCTTGCGGCGACTGGCCGCGAGGCACGCCGGCTTCTTCACGACCCGGCAGGTGCTGCGCACCGGATGTGAGACACGGGTCCGTGCCGGACTCGGCGACGGCACGGTGGTCCGTGCCGGGGTCGGCCTGCTCCGACTAGCCGAATGGCCGGATGGACCGCTCGACGAGTACGCAATGTGGGCAGCCTGGTTCGACGGCGCCGCCGCCGTTTCCCATCAGAGCGCCGCGGAATTGCACGGAATCGGCAGCCTGCGCCCCCGGTTCCTGCACCTGTCCGTCGGCGCGGGCCGCCCGCCGGTGACACCGCGCCTGGTGGTCCTGCGCCGTTCCCTGGTCGGCGCCGACGTGGAATCGGCCGGGCCGTTCCTGGTGACCACCCCGGTGCGCACGGTGCTGGATCTGGCCGAGGCCGATATCGGCCAGACCGCGCTCGACGAGGTGATCGGCGACGCGGTCGCCATCGACCGCTGCGGCCGCGACGAAATCCATTCCGCCAGTGTGCGGCTGCCACCCCGGGCCGCCGGCCGTATCCATCGCGCCCTGACCCGATTGTGAGCGGCTATCGGACAGGGCCGTCATCCTGGTGCGCCGGACGCTCGATCGTGGCAGGGTGATTGATCATGGGGACGATGGGCCAGGGCAGGTGGGATCTCGTTTTTCCGTCCGGCGCGCCCGAGCGGGTGGGCGACATGTTCGCCACCGCGGTGGTCGCCGACGCGGTCCGCGCACACGACGCCGACCTCGCGCAATCGGTGGAATCCTGCCGTGATTGGGACCGCCGCTACCGCACCATCTTCCGGTCCATGACCGCGCTCGGCACCTGCTCACCGGCGCACGCTGCCGGAATCGCCGCCGACGGCCTGACCTCGGCCCGCGGCCTGCTCCAGTTCGTCACCGAGTACGTCGTCGCACCGCTGGACAGTTTCGATGTCAGCGCGGTCCAGCAGCCCGAACCCCTGGACACCGGCCGCATCGACGGCAGCGCGAAACCGCCTGCTCGGCTGGAGGTTCCGTATCAGGGGGCGATCCTCGCCGAGGAGAGCTTGCGTAGTCAGCTCACCGACTGGCGGCACCGCGGCATCATCGAACCGGGCTTCGCGGCGGCGGTCGAGCGGGTGATCGATCACCCGGAGTGGTTGTCGCTGCCCGGGTTTCGTGTCGTGGTGGCGGGCGCGGGCGAACTGGCCCCGGTGCGCCCGCTGTTGCGCTGGGGCGCGGATATTCTCGCCATCGCCCGCCCCGGACCCGCGCGGTGGAAAGAGCTCGAGGAGCTGGCGCGCGCCGGCGCCGGGGTGTTGCGCTACCCGATCACCCCGGGCCCGCGTCCGTTCAGCGGCGGGCCCGGCGCCGATATCACCACCCAGTTCCCCGCGCTGATGCATTGGCTGCGTGGCCATCTCGCGCCGGACGCGGACGGGGCGCGTCCGGTGTTCGGCGGCTACGCGAACCGGTTCGGACCCGGCGGGGTCCGGCTGGCCGCCGCCATCGATGTGCTCGCCGAGGACCTGCTCGACTTCCGGCCCGACGCCGCACTGGCTGTCCTCGGTTCGCCGACCGACTGCTACGCCGTGCCGGAATCGGTTGTCGCCGACGCACATCAGCGCCTGCACGCCCGCGGCGCCCGCCGCCTCGGCCAGGACCTGCTGCGCCTGCTCACCAGATCGGCGCTCTACCAGCCGAACTACGGCGTCCGCCTGACCGACGAGGCTGGCGAACTCTGGAGCGTCGCCGACGCGATGATGCCCGCCCAGGGCCCGAATCACGTCCTGGCACAACGTATCCAGCGCTGGCGCGGCGTGCTCGCGCACAGCTCCGGCCGTGCCGTCTCCTGCAATGTCGCGCCCCTCATCTGGACCCGCAACCTCGCCGCGCAACCCCGGTTGGCCGCCGCCTACCGCAGCGCCCACCGGTTCGGCATCGAAATCTTCGAAGCCGAAACCGCCCGCACCCTGCTCGCCGCGAAACTCGTTGCCGACCTCACGGCCCCGCCGGAGGACGCCGAGGTCAACCCCGAGGGCTTGTTCGCGCTGGGCGCGGCGCACAGCGGCCTCTGGCGGCAGCCCTTCGAGCCGCGCTCGTTCCTGCCGGTAGCCGCACTGTCGGGGCGGGTCCGCTCGCTGCTCCGGCGAACCTAAACTGCCGCGGTGTCTTTCGGCGCCACCGTCGACCACGGCACCGACAGCACGCAATCGCGCATCCGCCGCCGATACTCCCGGATCGGAAAACCGTCCTCCCGCAAGTACTTCGACGCTTGCCGCCAGCGCACGCGCGGACCGAACGGCGCCAGCGGCGCCGCCCGCGCCCAGGCCCGGTCCGCCGCGGTGAGCAGCGCGTGCACCGGTTCACCGGGAATGTTGCGGTGTATCAACGCTTTCGGTAGTCGCTCGGCGATATCGGACGGCTTGTCCACCGTGAACGGATCCCAAGCCAAGGTCAGCGACCGCGGGCCGGAACGGTCCAGCAGCACCCAGGCGCAGCGGCGGCCCAGCTCATCGCAGGTTCCGTCGACCAGCAGCCCGTCCGGCGCCAGCCCGGACAGAATCCGCGCCCAGGCGTCGGGCACCGCCGCCTCCGGGTATTGCCGCAGCACGTTGAACGCGCGCACCAAAACCGGTCGCAGCCCGGCCAATTCGAAGCCGCCGCGCGCGAAAGTCACGCCGTCGCGACCGGGCACGACCCGGTCCGGATCGATCTCCAGCCCGACGACCCGGACATCCGGGCGCACCGTGCGCAGCCGGGCCGCCAGCTCGAGTGTCGTCCACGGACTGGCCCCGTAACCGAGATCCACCACCAGCGGATCCGCGGCGGCCAGCAGCCGCGCGGTGACCAGCTCGTCGTGAACCAGCCATCGATCGCTACGCCGCAACCGATTGACCCCGGTGGTGCCCCGGGTGATGTTCCCGAGTGGCTTGCTCAGCTGGTGGGGTTGCGAGCTTCCAGCCACTTCACCGTCTCTTCGGCTTCGGCGCGGAACAGGTCGACCAGGTTCACCAGCATCAACTGCTCCAGCCGCGGACCGACCATCGGAATGAACACCTTCGCCTCCGGCGAGAAGCGCATGGTGCAGCCGGTTTCGGTGGGGAACAGGCGAACTCCGCCGCCGAGGCTACCGGGGCCGGCCGGGATGGACGCCGAGAACTTGCCGACGGTTTCCGCGCCGTCGAACGGGCCCCAGCTCTCCTTGCGGGTGATGATCATGTCCTTGCGCATCACGGCCTGCGCGATCTCGGGCAGCATCTCCCGCGGCAGCGTGTGGTGCAGCACGACCTCGATGCCCGAGTCGCTCACGTCGAGGCTGACGACCTCGTTACCCGGCGTGTACTTCCGCATTTCCGCGACCCGCGCTTCCCAATACTCACGAGTCGAGAGCGCCTCGTAGAGCTCTTTGGTGGTGTGCAGCGGGTACCGAGCGGAGTAGTCCAATCGACGTGCCATGCCCGCACACGTTACCGGGATCGATTGCTGGCCCATCGCTCGGCGCGCATCTCACAGCGGGCGCGGCCGAACTTTGGCCGGGACCACAGATCAGCTGATGGTTCCGGCCGCAGCGCGACTATCGGTGCGAGGCGATCCAGGTGTTGGTGAACTCTTCCTCGGACTGCAGCAGCTCGGTCAGGCGCTCCTGGATGGCCTTCTCGATCTTGCCGCCGAACAGCGGAACCTTCACCTCGATATCGCCCTGCACGGTCGCGGTCGAACCCGTGCCTGCATCGGTCAGGGCGACGGTGCCGCGCACCTGGGCGGGGGCGCCTTCGACGGTCGCCTCGAAAGTCGCCGAATCGCCGGTCCAGCTTTCCACCCGCGGGATGATCAGATCGCCGGGGCGCACCGCGGTGATCGCGGGCGGCAGCAGCTCGGCGGCGATGGCCTGCACCAACTCGACCCGCACCTGATCACCGTTGGCGCTGAACGAATTCAGCTTCGCGTTGTCCCCGCCGACCTCGGCGATGCGATCTTTCCAGTACTGCTCATCGGCGAACGCCGCGCGGACGGCGGCGGCCGGGTGGGAGTAGCGAGCCGTGTACGCCAAGGGTGTAGCCATGGACGAACACGCTACCGTCTGGGGCGTGCGAACTTCACGGGTGGTGTCATCGGACAATTTGCGCGAATTGCTGGCCGGAAGCGGCGCGGAATTGCGTGAATCGGTGCGGCTCGCGGACCTGACGACGCTGCGGGTCGGCGGTCCGGCGACGGTCGCCGAATGCGCCTCCACGGAGGCGCTGGTGGCGACGGTGCGCGCGCTCGACAGCAAGGGCATTCCGGTGCTGTTGATCGCGGGCGGATCCAATCTCCTGATCAGCGACGACGGTTTCGACGGCGTAGTCGTCAAGGTCGCGACGACGGGTGTCGAGCTCGGTGCCGACGGTGTGATCGCCGAGGCGGGCGCCAATTGGGACGGTGTCGTCGCGCAGACGATCGACGCGGGCTTCGGTGGGCTCGAATGTCTTTCCGGCATACCGGGTTCCGCGGGTGCGACCCCGGTGCAGAACGTGGGGGCCTACGGCGTGGAGGTCGCGAGCCTGCTGCGCCGGGTGGAACTCCTGGACCGCGCGAGCGGTGCGACCCGCTGGGCCGAACCCGCTGAACTCGGTTTCGGATACCGCACCAGCAAGCTCAAGCACAGCGATGACGCGGTCGTCCTCAGGGTCGAGTTCGCGCTGGACCCGTCCGGCACCAGCGCCCCGCTGCGCTATGGCGAGCTGGCCACCACGCTGGCGGTCACCGACGGTGGCACCCGTCCGGCCGCGCAGGTCCGGGCCGTGGTGCTGCGGTTGCGTGCGGGCAAGGGCATGGTGCTCGATCCGGCCGATCACGACACCTGGAGCGCGGGCTCCTTCTTCACCAATCCGGTGGTGCCGCACGCGCGCGTAGACGAGATTCGGGCGCTGATTACCGCCCATGTGGGCGATGTCACGATTCCCACTTACCCGGCGCCCGACGGCGTCAAATTCTCCGCGGGCTGGCTCATCGAACGGGCCGGTTTCGGGAAGGGTTTCCCGGGGCCCGAAGCGCCGGCCCGGCTGTCCACGAAACACACGCTGGCCGTGACGAACCGGGGGGCTGCCACCGCGGGCGAGCTGGTGGCCTTGGCCCGGAAAGTGCGCGAGGGTGTGGAGGCCCGCTTCGGTATCCATCTGGAGCCGGAACCGGTGACGGTCGGCCTGACCCTCTAACCAGGCAAAACGGGCATCCTGCCGCTTTGATAGCCGATCGAACTAACCCTCGCGGGTAAATTCGAGACAGTGAACAACCGTCCCGTGATCCGCAGACCGGTCGGCGTCCTGTCGATGCTTCTCCTCGTAGTCATCGCCCTTGTGGCGGGCTGCTCGAAGGAGGAGGGCGGTCACGCCGAGGCGGGCGGCCCGGTCGCGAAGGTGACGATCACCCCCGGCAGCGACGCGGAGGACGTCAATCCGACCGCGCCGGTCTCGGTCGACGTCAGCAATGGCGTCATCGATCAGGTCGCCCTGAGCAACGCCGGCGGTAAGCAGGTCAAGGGCGAATTGAGCCCGGACAAGCGCAGTTACAAGATCACCGAACCGCTCGGCTACGACGCGGCCTACACCTGGACCGGTACCGCGCGCGGCGCCGACAACCAGCCGGTCCCGATCGAGGGCACCTTCCACACGGTGGCCCCGAAGTCCACCGCCGGTGCGACCTTCCAGATCGCCGACGGCCAGGAGGTCGGCATCGGTGCGCCGATCATCCTGCAGTTCAAGGGCCACGTCTCGAACAAGGCCGAGGTGGAGAAGGCCATCACCGTCACCACCAACCCGCAGACCGAAGGCGCGTGGGCCTGGTTCCCCGACGACAACGGCGGCTCCCGCCTGCACTGGCGGCCCAAGAACTACTGGCAGCCCGGCACCACCGTGCAGGTCTCGGCCAAGCTCTACGGGCTGGACATGGGCGACGGCCTGTACGGCGACTCCGACCTCACCTCCGACTTCACCATCGGCCGTAGCCAGATCGTTAAGGCCAACGCCCCCAGCCACCGCATGCAGGTGGTCCGTGACGGGCAGGTCGTGATGGACTTCCCGGCCAGCTACGGCGAGGGCAACGAGCCGCGCAACGTGACCCGCTCCGGTATCCACGTGGTCAGCGAGAAGCACGAGCTCGTCAAGATGTCGAACCCGCCGTTCTACACCAATGTCGACGAGCGCTGGGCCGTGCGCATCTCCAACAACGGCGAGTTCATCCACGCCAACCCGGAATCATCGGCCGCGCAGGGCAACTCGAACGTCACCAACGGGTGCATCAACCTGTCCACCGAGAACGCGCACGAATACTTCGTAACGGTGCTCTACGGCGACCCGGTCGAGGTCACCGGCACCTCGATCCCGCTGTCGGCGTCCGACGGGGACATCTACGACTGGACCATCTCGTGGGAGCAGTGGAAGACGATGTCGGCGGCGCAGGGCAAGCCCGCCCAGATTTCGGCCACCCCGGTCGCACCGGCCGCGCCGCGGTAAGCGCCGAGAACGTCGCGGCGTTCAGCTGCGGCGAGCGAACCGGCCGGCTTCGGTCCCCTGATCCCGCGGCCGGACGATGATCTGATCCAAATTCACATGCGGCGGCCGCGACGCCACGAACCCGACGATCTCCGCGACGTCCGCCGCCACCAGCGGATCGATACCGTCGTACACCTTCGCGGCCCGCTCCTCATCACCGTCGAACCGCACCAGCGAGAACTCGGTCTCCACCGCACCCGGCGCGATCTCGGTGAGCCGCACCGGCTTTCCGAGCAGCTCGCCCCGCAGCGTCCGATGCAGCACCGCCTGCGCGTGTTTGGCGGAGGTGTATCCGGACCCGTTGTCGTAGTGCTGGAACGCGGCGACCGAGGTGATGGTGACGATCAGCCCGTCGCCGGAACCGATCAGCTTCGGCAGCAGCGCCTTGGTGACCCGCAACGTGCCCAGCACGTTGGTCTCCCACATCCAGCGCCAGTCGTCGAGATCGGCCTCGGCCACCGTGGCCAGGCCTTTCGCGCCGCCCGCGTTGTTGACCAGCACCGCGGCCTCGGGCACGGCGTCGCAGAACGCGCGCACCGATTCGTCGGAGGTGACATCGAGTTCCAGTGCGGTGCCGCCGATTTCGTCGGCGAGGCGCTGGAGCCGGTCGAGCCGGCGCGCGCCGACGTAGACGTGAAACCCCTGCTTGGCGAGCTCCCGGGCGGTGGCTTCGCCGATGCCCGAACTAGCCCCGGTCACTACCGCGCTGCGCTTACTCATGAGCACCGATCCTAGGTGCCAGCTGTTTGCCAGGCCCGGGGATGTCGCCTGGATCACCCCACGTCGCGGCTCAAGAGATCGGCGGCGGTCTCGCGCCGGAGCAGCTCCCGGCAGCGGCCGTCCTTGATCGCGACGATCGGCGGCCGGCCGACACCGTTGTAGGTGGAGGCCAGGCTGTGGTGGTACGCGCCGGTGACGGGCACCGCGAGCACCTCGCCGGGATGCAGGTCCGCGGGCAGCCGCACGTCGGCGGCGAGAATATCGCCCGCCTCGCAGTAGCGACCGGCGATGGTGGCGGTCATTTCCGGCCCGATGGGATGGCGATTGGCGAGCACGGCGTCGTAGCGCGCGCCGTACAGCGCGACGCGCGGGTTGTCGCTCATCCCGCCGTCGACGGTGACGTAGGTGCGGCCGCCGTCGATGCGCTTGACCGACAGCACCCGGTACAGCGTCAGCCCGGCCCGCGCGACGATGGCCCGGCCCGGTTCCAGCGCGATCCGCGGGCGCGGGAAACCGTGCCGCGCACAGGCGGCGTCGAGCGAGTCTTCGATGACATCGGCGAGTTCCGGCAGATCCATCTCGGGGTCACCGCAGCGGTAGGCCACCGCGTGCCCGCCGCCGAGATCCAGTTCGGCCAAGGTGTGGCCGTGCTGGTCGCGCACGGCGGCCATGGCGGCGACGAGGCGCCGGACCGCCTCGCCGTAGGGGAAGGTGTCGTGGATCTGCGAACCGAGGTGGCAGTGGAAGCCGACGAGCCGCAGATTCGGCTGGCGCAGAACGCGTTCCACGGCTTCGGCGGCGAGCGCGCTACCGACCGGGAAGCCGAATTTCTGGTCGGCTACGCCGGTGCGGACGGCGGGGTGGGAGTCGATATCGATGTCGGGGGAGATGCGCAGCAGCACCCGCTGCGGCCGCGTGGCCAGCGCCGCGATCAGCGGGATCTCGTTCAGCGAATCGATGACGATCCGGCCGACACCGGCGTGCACCGCGGCCCGCAGTTCGTGGCACGGTTTGCCGTTGCCGTGCAGCACGATTCGTTCCGGATCGACACCGGCCGCCAGGGCGATGGCCAGTTCGCCCGCGGAGCAGACGTCGAGGGAAAGCCCTTCGGCGGTCACCCATTCGGCCACCGCACGGGTCAGCAGCGCCTTGCCCGCGTAGATGATCTCCGCGTCCGGGAAATGCTTCCGGTAGGACCGGCAGCGGCCGCGCACCTCGTCCTCGGCGAGCACGTAGGTGGCGGTGCCGTACTGGTCCGCGATGTCGGCGAGGGCGACCCCGGCGACGGTGATCCGGCCGTCGGCGTCGTAGTGGGTGTCGGCCGGCCACACCGTGGGGGCCAAGCGCGGTGCCATGGTCGATCCCAGCGAAGGAAACATGTCGAGCAGGGTCACGGTGTCTCCAGATGTTGTCCCCGCTGTTCGGTATGCGGGGCCGATGTCAGGACTACGCCGGTCGCCGCGCGGTCGGTGCGACCACTAACGCTGCCTTGACGCTCGGTGGCGCAATCTTGACGCCGCATTTGCCCGGGCCGGGTGCCCGCTAGCCTGTGGGACATGGCTATACGGGAAGCGGTCAGCGCGGACGGAACCACCATCGTCTACCAGGTGAACGGGCCCGCCGACGCGCGCCCGCTGGTGCTGGTGCACGGCTGGTCGGCCAATCTGCGCTGCTGGGGCGCCGCCGCCGACGACCTGGCCGAGCGCTACCGGGTAATCGCCCTCGACCTGCGCGGCCACGGCTACTCCGACATCCCCGCCGCCGGATACGACGACCCGAAGAACTGGGCCGCCGATATCGCCGCCGTCCTGACCGCCGAGAGCATCGACACCGGCGCTGTACTGCTCGGCTGGTCCTACGGCGGCATCGTGATCAGCGACTACCTGACCGCCTTCGGCACCGGAGCGGTCGCCGGGGTGATCTACACCGGTTCGATGGCCAATATCGGCCGCGCGCCCGGCGCGGAAACCGGAACCGCGATGAACGCCGCGATCCCCGGGGTGTTCGAGGAGAGCGCGGGCCGCGCCACTCGCGCGTTCGCCGCCTTCGGCAATGCCAACACCGGCCCCGGCGCGGACAAGGGCGTCGACGCTCAGCGCTTGTTCGGCGGCAGCCTGTCCACCCCGCCCGCCGTCCGCAAAGCCCTGTTCGTCCGCACGGTCGACAACACCGAAACCCTGCGCAGCCTGGATATCCCGGTGCTGGTCCAGCACGGCACCGCCGACCCGGTGGTGCCGATCGCCAACGGCCGCTACATCGCCGAGGCTGTCCCGGACGCCCGCATCTCGACCTGGGACGATGCCCAGCACGGCCTCTTCATCGAGGACCGCCCCCGATTCGTCGCCGAGGTAACCGAATTCATCGACAACCTCTGAGGCATCGATAGCGAATTCGTCTAATAGCACATACTTTCGAGTTCAGCACCCTGAGCGGCGTGATCGTGCTCACAAAATCCCTGTGATCGCGGTCACTTGCCCCGCTCCGGGCCGTCTGGGCCGGTGATGCACCGTGCACTATGGATGATGTGAGTCAACGCCCGGACCTACGGCCGAATCGGATCGCCGTGTTGTCGGTGCACACCTCACCACTTGCCCAACCGGGCATGGGTGACGCGGGCGGGATGAACGTCTACGTCCTGCAAACGGCCCTGCAACTGGCCCGGCGCGGTATCGAAGTGGAGATCTTCACCCGCGCGACCTCGTCGAATATGCCGCCCGTGCAGGAGGCGGCGCCCGGGGTCCTGGTGCGCAATGTGGTGGCGGGCCCGTTCGAGGGCCTGGACAAGCACGAACTGCCGACCCAGCTGTGCCCCTTCACCGCCGAGGTGCTGCGCCAAGAGGCGCGGCACCTACCCGGCTATTACGACCTGGTGCACTCGCACTACTGGCTGTCCGGGCAGGTCGGCTGGCTGGCCCGGGACCGCTGGCGGGTGCCGCTGGTGCACACCGCGCACACCCTCGCCGCGGTGAAGAACCGCGCGCTCGCCGAAGGTGACTGTCCCGAACCCGCCACCCGGGAAATCGGCGAGAAGCAGATCGTCGTCGAAGCGGACCGGCTGGTCGCGAACACCGCGGAGGAGGCCCGGCAGCTGATCGAGCTGTACGGCGCCGAAGCCCGCCACATCGACATCGTCCCGCCCGGCGCCGACCTCGGCAGATACCACCCCGGCGACAAGCTCCGCGCCCGCGCCGCACTCGGCCTGCGCCCCGACGAGCAGATCGTCGCGTTCATCGGGCGCATCCAGCCGCTGAAGGCGCCGGACGTCCTGATCCGCGCCGCCGCCGTGCTGCTCGACGAAGACCCGCAGCGCAACCTGCGCGTGCTGATCGTCGGCGGCCCCTCCGGCACCGGCCTGGAACGTCCGGATTCGCTGATCCGCCTGGCCGCCGAACTCGGCATCGCCGACCACGTCACGTTCCTGCCGCCGCAACCGCCGGACCGCCTGGTCGAGGTGTATCGGGCCGCGGATCTCGTTGCGGTGCCCAGTCATAACGAATCCTTCGGCCTGGTCGCGATCGAAGCGCAGGCCAGCGGCACCCCCGTGCTCGCCGCGGACGTGGGCGGACTCAGCACCGCCGTGCGGCACGGCGAGACCGGCCTGCTGGTGCCCGGCCACTACATCCCGGACTGGGCGGCCGCGCTCGGCTCCCTGCTCGACGACCCGAATCGACTACGCCGGATGAGCGCCGGCGCGGTGCGGCACGCCCGGAACTTCTCCTGGGAACACACCGCGGACGGTCTGCTCGCCAGCTACTCGGCCGCGCTGGGTGACTTCCACGCCGCACTCGCGCACCGGGAAGGCCACGACGTGTTGCTCAACGGGCTCTACGGCGTCCCGGGCGATCGCACGCGCACTGCGTCTATCTAGCGGATTCGGGTATCCGATACTGAGGATCCCCAACGACAGGAGTACAACGCCGATGTCGGTGCAAGCCACCGCGCAGCTGATCGACGAGACGCTGCGCGATCGGGAAATCGAATACAGCCGCACCGGCGAGGACGTTTTCGTTGTCATCCTGCCGGGTGAGCGCAAGCTCAAGACGACGGTGATGCTCACCGTCGGCAAGCACGGTCTGCGCATCGAATCGTTCGTCTGCCGCAAGCCGGACGAGAACTTCGAAGGCGTCTACAAATTCCTGCTGCGCCGCAACCGCCGCCTCTACGGCGTGGCCTACACCCTGGACCGGGTCGGCGACATCTACCTCGTCGGCCGCATCGCCACGCACGCGGTGACCGCCGACGAGCTCGATCGCGTCTTCGGGCAGATCCTCGAGGCCGTCGACGGCGACTTCAATGTGCTGCTGGAGCTGGGCTTCGCGGAATCCATTCGCAAGGAATGGAAGTGGCGGGTCTCGCGCGGTGAGTCGCTGAAGAACCTGCGCGCTTTCGAACATCTGGTGGACGCCTCCGACAAGTAGGCCCGCGCCCAATATGATCCTTCGGGCCGCCGCGAACGCGGCGGGCACGATGCTGCTGTCGGAAGTGGGGGCCTGATGACCATTCTCGCGCTGGATATCGGGGCGACGAAGATCGCTGTCGGCGTGGTCGGAAACGACGGGATGACCCAGGAGGTCGGCCGCATCCAGGTGCCGGCGACCGGGGTCTGGGAGGCGTGCCAGGAGCTGCTGCTGTCCGTCGCGGGGGACGACGACGTGCCGATCATCGGCATCGGCACGGCCGGGCCGGTGGACGCGCCGTCCGGTTCGTTGTCGCCGCTCAACATTCCCGAGTGGTCGAGCGGCTTCCCGATCGTGTCCGCGGTGAAGGAGCTGTTCCCTTCCGCCTCGGTGCGTTTCGCCATCGACGGGGTGTGCCTGGCGCTGGCCGAGCGGCATTTCGGCGCGGCCCGGCAGACGCCGGACGCGCTGGCCATGACGGTGTCCTCGGGCATCGGGGGCGGCGTGATCGTCGGCGGCATGGTCGCGGTCGGGCACACCGGTAATGCCGGGCACATCGGGCACATCGTGGTTCCCGGTTCGATGGATCCGTGCGCGTGCGGGGGCGTGGGCTGCGTTGAAGCCGTTGCGAGCGGGCCGTCTTCGGTGCGCTGGGCGCAGGGGCGGGGCTGGACCGGCACCACCGGTATCGAGCTGGCCGAGGACGCGCTGCACGGTGACCGCATCGCCAAGGCCGCGCTGCGCCGCGCGGGTATCGCACTGGGACAGGCGATTTCCTCGGCCGCGGCGCTGCTGGATGTCGACCTGGTCGTGGTCGGCGGCGGATTCGCGCAGGCGGGGGAGCCGCTGTGGCGGCCCATGCAGGAGTCGCTCGGCGCGCACGCCCGCATCGGATTCCTCAAGGATCTGAAAGTCGTGCCCTCCGAACTGCAGGACCGCGCCACCCTGATCGGCGCCGGTCTGCTCACCGCCCTCTCAGCGCCCGCCTGAGTTCGGCCTGCCAGAATGGCCCCATGACGTACACCCTCGTGCTGCTGCGCCACGGCGAGAGCGAATGGAACGCCCTGAACCTGTTCACCGGCTGGGTGGATGTGCACCTGACCGACAAGGGCATCGCCGAGGGCAAGCGCGCCGGCCAGCTGATGGCCGAAAAGGGTGTGCTGCCGGACATCGTGTACACCTCGCTGCTGCGCCGCGCCATCAGCACCGCCAACAACGCCCTCGACGCCGCCGACCGGCACTGGATCCCGGTGATCCGCGACTGGCGCCTGAACGAGCGCCACTACGGCGACCTGCAGGGCAAGAACAAGGCCCAGGTCAAGGAGCAGTACGGCGACGAGCAGTTCATGCTGTGGCGCCGCAGCTACGACACCCCGCCCCCGCCCATCGCCGCGGACAACGAGTACAGCCAGGAAGGCGACCCGCGCTACACCGGCATCGAGGTCCCGAAGACCGAATGCCTGCTCGACGTCGTCAAGCGGATGGTCCCCTACTGGGAGTCCACCATCTCCAAGGAACTCCTGACCGGCAAAACCGTCCTCGTGGCCGCCCACGGCAACTCCCTGCGCGCCATGGTCAAGCACCTCGACCAGATCTCCGACGACGACATCGCCGGCCTGAACATCCCCACCGGCATCCCCCTCGTCTACGAACTCGACGAAAACCTCCGCCCGATCCGCCCCGCCGTCTACCTCGACCCGGATGCCGCCGCCGCCGGCGCGGCTGCGGTCGCCAACCAGGGCGGCAAGTAACCAGCTGAAACACGAAGCGCCGTGGTCGGTTCGACCACGGCGCTTCGTCGTACTAACAGTCGGCCTCGAAGGATTCGTCGATCTCGGCGTCGGTCGGATAGCGGACTTCCTCGATCTGGATCGGTTCCAGCCCCAGATGCACCATGATCGCGGCGATGCCATGCGCCATCGTGATCATTTGACTGCCGAGCCGGGTCGAGTAAATCCGCACGCCCCGGATGTCTCTCGGCATGGTGTACTCGATATCACTCACGCGACCCTCCAGCTTGGTAACGCGACGATCGAGCTCGACGTACGTCATGAGATCCCCCTTGCTAGATCGAATGATGTTGGAAGGCTATCGGACGCCCACGACAAGAAACAGGCCGATTTCAGCGGCCACGAGTTTTGGCGGCGATCCAGTGTTCGGTCGATTTCGCCATCGCTAGGAGCAAGACGATCAGGGGAACGCCCGCCATCGGGAGCACCCAA
This sequence comes from Nocardia sp. XZ_19_385, assembly GCF_015355755.1. Lineage (NCBI taxonomy): Bacteria > Bacillati > Actinomycetota > Actinomycetes > Mycobacteriales > Nocardiaceae > Nocardia > Nocardia sp. XZ_19_385. Next base: position 482,721 of record NZ_JACVEE010000002.1, on the reverse strand, counting down.
GGGTCCTCTTCGCCAAGGGCTTTGACGGCGAGATACATGATTCCGAAAACGGAATCGATGATGACGAGCACCCGGCCGATCGCGGTGCGGAGAAACAACAGGCCCGCCCCGAGCAGCCAGGCAATCGCACCGACAGCGAATACCGGCCAGGTCGGGAAGACCTCCCCGCCTTGCAGTTCCGGGTAGTCCCTTGTCGCGGCGTCCAGCGCGATGGCTGCACACCACAGTCCGATGAGGAGTGCGATCACAGCGGCGCCGACCGCGGTACCGCTGTCGGTTGCACGTACCCGTGGGTCGCCCACTGGTGGTCCCTCCCCGAGTTCGAACTAGATCAGGAACGCTACCGGTCGGGGGCGGATTCGGCCTAGTGGATAAGTGGGTCCGGGGCGGTTGACTATTGGCTCGGACGGGCGGTTACGGTAAGCCTTGATTCTTGTGTCTGAAGTGGGGGATGGCGGCTGTACGCTGGGGCTATTGCGGGTCGCTGGGTGTATGTGAACTGGTATTCACCAGATTTTCCGATAGCCGGATGTTCTTACCGACGAGTAGGTTCGGTATGCTTCCGGGGTTCGATCAGTCCGAGAGGTGGATCACGTTCGATGAAGTACGCGTTGCGGGCCACGGTGGCGTCGGTTGCCACTGCTGTGCTCCTTCCTTTCCTCAGCACCGGCGCCGCGGCGCATGCCGCGCCCGCGTCCACGGGGCCTGACGGCGGCGCCGCGGGCGCTGCCTGGACCGCCACCGAAGACGGCGCCCAGCAGTACCCCAACGTCAACATCCAGTGGGATGTACCGATCACCATGAGCGACGGCACCGTCCTCAAGGGCAATCTGTACCGGCCCGCGGACGCGGCGGGGCGGCCGATCGACACCCAGACGCCGACCATCGTCAACCTGACGCCCTACACCAAACTGGTGTCCAACCTCGGCGACAGCGCGCTCTCGGTCCCCGGGCTCTCCGACGCCCTGCTCGCACTGTTCCGCCAGATCGATATGTCGGGCACCCCGCTGTCCGGCGTCACCGACCTGACCAAGGCCTTCGGCGGCGGCGAGCTCCGCAACTTCGCCGTGGACCGGCAGATGATCAAGAGCGGCTACAGCTGGCTCGTGGTCGACGTGCGCGGCACCGGCTTCTCCCAGGGCACCTGGGACATGCTGCGCCAGCGCGAACAGCAGGACACCCTCGAGGTCATCGACTGGGCGTCCAAGCAGTCGTGGTCCGACGGCAAGGTCGGCATGAACGGCATCTCCTACTCGGGCATCAACCAGGTGCAGGCGGCGCAGCAGAATCCGCCGGCGCTGAAGGCGATCTTCCCGGTGGTGCCCGGTAGCGACCTGGTCCAAGACGTGCTGGCCCCCGGCACCGGCTTCGGCTTCAACTTCATCCCGCTGTGGCTGACCGCCATCAACGGCCTGAAGTGGGTCCCGGATGTGGCCTCGATCGTGAACGGCCAGTTCGACACCAAGTGGCTGGCCGACCGCGCGGCAGATCCGATGACCTTCATGGACGTGCTGCTCAACGTCTACACCACCACCAAGATCGAGAATCTGGATCCGCGCGCCAAGGCGCTGCTCACCGATACCGAAGGCCGCCGCAAGGATTGGTGGAGCGACCCCGCCAAGATCAAGGTCCCGACCTTCGTCACCGGTGGCTGGCACGACCTGTTCACCTACTCGGAATCCAAGATCTACGAACAGATTCCGCTGCCGCCGGGCCAGAAGCAGCTGCTGATGGGCAACACGTATCACATCAACTCGGGCAACGAGTACGGTAAGCCGGGCCTGCCCCCGCGCCTGGATGTCCTGCAGCGCGCCTGGTTCGACAAGTGGCTCAAGGGCATCGACAACGGCATCGACACCTACGGCCCGGTGACGCTGCGCCAGCAGGGCGGCGGCTGGATCACCACCAATGGTTTCGGTTTCGGTTCCGCGTCCAGCCGTGAGGCCGAGGTCGAGTCGGCGCATCGCCGGATGTACCTGTCCGCGGCGAACAGCGGTACCGCCCAGTCGCTGCACGACGGATCTCTCACCGCCGCGGCGAATTCCGATACCCAGCGACTCACCGTCGCTCCGGGCCTCACCACCCTGTGCTCCAACGACGCGGCACAGGGTAGTGCGGGCGCCCTCTCGGTCATCGACGGCTGCGCGAAGGATTCCCGGGTCGCCGAACTCAACGGCCTGACCTTCACCAGCGCGCCGGTCGCCGAGGAAACCGCCATCTCCGGCCCGATCGCGGTGCGACTCAACACCGTTCAGGATGCCGCCGACGGCTACTGGGTGGTGACGGTCAACGATGTCGCACCCGACGGCCAGTCGACGGTGCTGTCCTCGGGTCAGCTGATGGCTTCCATGCGCGAGATCGACGACGCGACCAGCGCCAAGTCGGCCAACGGTGACTACACCGATCCGCGCCCGTTCACCTCGCTGGATCGCCGTCAGCAGACGGCGCCGGGCGAGGCGACCACGCTGGACATCGCGCTGCCCGCCACCGAGGCGATCCTGAAGCCGGGCCACCGCCTGCGGGTGGATGTCTTTGCCGGGAACTTCCCGAAGGGTTTGCCGGTGCTGCCGATGCTGGTCGATACGGGCCTGAAGCCGCAGCATGTGCAGCTGGACCCGAACCGGCCGAGCTTCGTCAACATCCCGGTGCGGGGTAAGCCGGGCTGGTGAGCTAGGTAGTACGCCGAGGCGCCTCCGTTCGAATCATTCGAGCGGAGGCGCCTTTTCGTTGTGCCGACTGCGGGGGCGGCCTTGTGCAGGTGCACGAATTGTCTTGTTGTTCGCGGGTTTTCCCACCGGCCGCGCCTACTCGCCGGTAATTTAGGGAATGGCCACTCCCTAAGAAAGCGAGCGCTGACGACGATGCGTGCCGCATTGCGTTCCGCGGTGGTGTTTTTCGCCGCCGGACTACTGAGTCCCCTGTTGACCCCGAACGGATCAGCGACGCCGATCCCGACCGGCCCGGATGGTGGAGCGGCGGGCGCCGCCTGGACCGCCACCGAGGACGGCCCGCAGCCGTACCCGAATGTCGTCATCGAATGGGACGTCCCGATCACGATGAGCGACGGCACGGTGCTCAAGAGCAATGTGTACCGCCCGGCCGACGCCGCGGGCCGCCCCATCGCCGAACCCACGCCGACCATCGTGAACATGACGCCCTACACCAAATTGGGCTCCATGATCGGCGACAGCCTGATCTCGATACCGGGCCTTTCGGATGCGGTGCTGCAACTTTCGCGCGATATCGATCTCACCGGTACCCCGTTCTCCGGCATCACCGACCTGACCAAGGCACTCGGCGGCGGACTGGTCCGCAACTTCACCGTCGACCGCCAGCTGATCAAGAGCGGTTACACCCAGGTCGTCGTCGATGTCCGCGGAACCGGCTTCTCCCAAGGTATTTGGGACATCCTGCGCGAACGGGAACAGCAGGACACCGTCGAGGTGATCGACTGGGCGTCGCGTCAGCCGTGGTCCAACGGCCGCATCGGCATGAACGGCGTCTCCTACTCGGGCCTGAACCAGCTGCAAGTCGCGGCGAAGAACCCGCCCGCGCTCGAAGCGATCTTCCCGGTTGTGCCCAGCCGCAACCCGTTCCGCGATCTGGTCGCTCCAGGTGGTGCGCTCGGCGTGGCATTCATGCCGATGTGGCTGCTCGCGGTGAACGGCGGCAAACTGGTGCCCGATCTGACCGCGCTCGCGCAGGGTCGTTTCGACGCGCGTTGGCTCGCCGACCGATTGGCGGATCCGTTCACCTTCATGGACGCGTTCTTCAGCGTGATGACCGCGCCGCAGATCAGCGACCTCAACCCGAAGGTCGCCGAACTGCTCGACGCGAACAGCGCGGCGCGCCGTTCCTGGGAAACCGACGCGACCAAGATCCAGGTGCCGACCTTCGTCACCGGCGGCTGGCACGACGTGTTCATCAACTCCCAGACCGACGTCTACAACCGAATCCCGTTGCCGCCCGGGCAGAAACAGCTGTTTATGGGCGATGGGTACCACATCAGCAACGGCAACGAATCCGGTCGGCCGGGCCTGCCGCCGCGCATGGATGTGCTGCAGCGGGCTTGGTTCGACAAGTGGCTCAAGGGCATCGACAACGGCATCGACAGGTATGGCCCGGTCACGATGAAGCAGGAGGGCGGCCGATGGATCACCGAAGGCGCCTTCCAGCAGCCGGTTTCGACCTATCGCCGAATGTATCTGTCGGCTGCTCGCAGCGGCACCGCGACGAGCGTGCACGACGGTTCCCTGTTCGCCGAGCCGAGCCCGGACATCGCCCGGGTCTCGGTGGCGCCCGGACTCACCGGCCTGTGCTCCCGTGACGCGACCCAGCAGCTCGTCGGCATCCCGCAGATCATCGTCGCCTGCGCCGAAGACTCGCGGATCCAAGAGCTCGGCGGACTCACCTTCACCAGTAGTCCGGTCGCGGAACAGGTTTCGATATCCGGCGCGATCGCGGTGCGGTTGAACACGGTGCACGACGCCACCGACGGCTACTGGGTCGCAACGGTGAACGATGTTGCGCCGGACGGCCGTTCGACGGTGCTGTCCTCGGGTCAGTTGGTCGCCTCGTTGCGTGAGATCGACGAATCCCGCAGCACCCGGCTGCCGAATGGCGATTACACCGAACCGGTGCCGTACTTGTCACTGGACCGCCGGCAGCCGACTGTGCCGGGTGAGCCGACGCAACTGGACATCTCGATTCCCGGGGTGAACGCCGTGCTCCAGCCCGGTCACCGCCTGCGCGTCGACGTGTACACGGGCAACTTCCCGAAGGGGCTGCCGCCGATGCCGCTACTCCTCGAAACCGGCCTCCGTCCACAGCATCTGCTGCTCGACCCGAACGAACCGAGCTATGTGAACCTGCCGGTCAAGGGCAATCCGGGCTGGTAACCCGACCTGCCAGTCCGTGGATGGCTGCTCGAGCATGTCGTTGTGGTGGCCGTATCCACCCAACCTCGTCGTCCCGGCGTGCTTCTGCATGCCGGGACGGCGGGGGACTGGTCCTCGACGGCGAAGGCCGACTCCAGTGGCGGGAACATGGCGCGCACATCGTGTCCGCCGAACCAGAGCCCGACGATGAAGTTCGAGGTGGCTTCGAGGTACCGGGCCCGCGACAGGCCGCCCGCCCGGACCGGATGCAGCTTCAGGTCCTCGACCAGACCAGCCACGCGGTCGAGCGCTGCCGGGTCGTCACCGCATAGCGGGACGGCCAGCGTCCTGCCTTCGAACGACCGTTCCGATCCCTCCCAAACCTCCGCAGCCAGCAGGTTGAATGCCTTGACCACGTGCGCGCCGGGCACGGTCGCCGAGATGCGCTCGGCCACAGCTTCTTCCGACAGCGGGAAGGTGGTCGGTCCGTGCGGGTTCGCGAAGTCCGGAGCGAAGGCGTTCGTGCAGTCGATGAGGATGCGCCCGCCGAGCGCAGCGGCGCTGGACCGCAGCACCTCGTCCAAGGCGTCGACGGGCAGCCCGAGCAGCACGACCTCGCCGAATTCGGCCGCCTCCCCGATACTTCCCGCGCGCGCACCGATCGCGGCGGCCAATTCGGCTGACGCCGCCCGATTCCTGGCTCCGATCACGACGTCGTGCCCGGCGGCGACCCACCCGCCGCCCAGCGCCCGTGCCATATTTCCGGCGCCGATGATTCCGATTCGCATATCCAGCTCCTAGCGGGGTGTGACAACTGTGGATGAATCCGCCACCGACGCTAGGGAATTCGATAGGCACCCCGAGGTGCCGAACGCCGATGGCAAGCTGGTTGCATGACAGCCGTGCTCTCCGCGCCGATCACCGCCGAAGAGGTCGAATTCGCACCGGTCGATTACATCTCCGACTGCCCGGTCCGGATCGCCGTCGATATCCTCGGCAACTCCTGGCTACCGGTGATCGCCTACACGTTGCGCCGCGGTCCGATGCGTCCCGGCGAATTGCGCACCGCCATCGGCGGAATCAGCCAGAAGATGCTGACGCAGACCTTGCGCCGCATGGAACAGCTCACCTTGGTCGAGCGCCGCCGCTACGCCGAGGCCCCGCCGCGGGTGGAGTACGAACTGACCGAGGTCGGCCGCGACCTGTTGATTCCGATCTTCGCGCTCGGCGAATGGGTGGACAAGCACGGCCGGACGGTGAGCGCGGCGCTCGCCGGAGCCGACGACGAACTGTGACGCCGGACCCGCCGGGGGAGCGGGGTGACCCTGCTCTCATCCGCGCGGCGCAGCCCCGCGACACGCCTCCGACACGCTCCACGACGTCCCGGTGAAACAGCGCGTGAACAGGCAGCAAACGGGCCTGGAAGAGGCCATGACCTGGGGGAAACTTCATGCACCCCGGTCGGGGTACTCGGTCGGCGACCGTACGATTCAAGTGTGAGTGTTCCGCAGGCCGTGTTGCTGGCAGTCCTCGCGGCTGTCGTAGGCCTGGCAGTCGGCGGGCTACTGATTCCGTACGTGAATGCCCGCCAGGCCGCGCGACGCCAAGCCGAGTCCGGCCTGACCATGTCGCAGGTGCTCGACCTGATCGTGCTGGCCTCGGAGAGCGGTATCGCCGTCGTGGACGAATACCGCGACGTGGTCCTGGTGAATCCGCGCGCCGAGGAATTGGGCCTGGTCCGCAATCGACTACTCGACGAGCGTGCCTGGGCAGCCGTGGAGAAGGTCCTGGTTACCAGCGAGGACGCCGAATTCGACCTGACCGCCAAGCACCCGATTCCCGGCCGCAGCCGGATCGCGGTGCGCGGTGTGGCCCGCCCGCTCTCGCCCGAGGAGACCAGCTTCACGGTCCTGTTCGCCGACGACGATTCCGAGCAGGCGCGCATGGAAGCCACCCGCCGCGACTTCGTAGCGAACGTCAGTCACGAGCTCAAAACCCCCGTCGGCGCGATGAGCCTGCTGGCCGAGGCCCTGCTGGAATCCGTCGACGATCCGGAGGCCGTGCGCCACTTCGGTGAACGCGTGCTGGGTGAATCCCGCCGCCTCGGCAAGATGGTGACCGAGCTGATCGCGCTGTCCCGCCTGCAGGGCGCGGAGAAGCTGCCCGAACTCGAGGTGGTCGACGTCGACACCGTGGTGATGCAGGCGGTCGACCGCTCGCGCACCGCCGCGGAAGCCGCCGGCATCACCGTCAGCACCGACCGGCCCAGCGGGCTGGAAGTGCTCGGCGACGAGACCCTGCTGGTCACCGCCCTGTCCAACCTGGTCGAGAACGCGATCAACTACTCGCCGCGCGGCTCGCACGTCTCGGTGAGCCGGTCGCTGCGCGGCGAGCATGTCGCCATGGCGGTCACCGACCGCGGTATCGGCATCGCCAAGGAAGACCAGGAGAGAGTGTTCGAACGATTCTTCCGTTCGGACAAGGCGCGCTCGCGCGCCACCGGCGGTACCGGGCTCGGGCTGGCTATCGTCAAGCACGTGGCCGCCAACCACAACGGTGAGATCACCCTGTGGAGCAAGCTGGGCACCGGTTCGACGTTCACCTTGCGTATCCCCGCTCACCTCGAAACCGACGGCGACGAAGAGCCCGAGGTGAGCACGAGAGAAATCAGCCCGCGTCCTACGGGACCGAGCAGACCCAATGGTGTGGAGGCACGCAGATGACGAGTGTTCTGATCGTCGAGGATGAGGAATCGCTGGCCGATCCGCTCGCATTCCTGCTGCGCAAGGAAGGCTTCGAGGTGACCGTGGTCGGCGACGGGCCGTCCGCGCTCGCCGAATTCGACCGCTCCGGCGCCGATATCGTGCTGCTCGACCTGATGCTGCCCGGCATGAGCGGCACCGACGTGTGCAAGCAGCTGCGCACCCGCAGCGGCGTGCCGGTCATCATGGTGACCGCCCGCGACAGCGAGATCGACAAGGTCGTCGGCCTGGAACTGGGTGCCGACGACTACGTCACCAAGCCGTACTCGGCGCGTGAGCTGATCGCCCGCATCCGCGCGGTGCTGCGCCGCGGCGCGGGCGACGAGCTCGACAGCGGCAGCGAGACCGGCGTGCTGGAGGCGGGCCCGGTCCGGATGGACGTGGATCGGCACACGGTGCTGGTCAACGGGAAGCCGGTCACCTTGCCGCTCAAGGAGTTCGACCTGCTCGAATACCTGCTGCGCAACTCCGGCCGGGTGCTGACCCGCGGCCAGCTGATCGACCGCGTCTGGGGCGCCGATTACGTCGGCGACACCAAGACGCTGGACGTGCACGTCAAGCGGCTGCGGTCGAAGATCGAAGCGGATCCGGCCAAGCCGGAACACTTGGTCACCGTCCGCGGGCTGGGATACAAGCTCGAGGCATAACGCACGAGATCCTTCGCTCCGTTTCGGAGCGAAGGATCTCTGCTGTCTACGGCAGGTAGGTCCAGGTCGGGCCGACGCCCGGAACCTCGATGAGACGCAGGCTGATCCAGCCCAGGTCGTCTTCCTGCATGCACTCGTAGATCGGCACGTCGGCGTTGTTGCCGCGGCAGGCGATCGTGCGGTTGGTCCCGTACGGGCTCATGACCAGGTGCTTGCCCTGTTTGACGGCGTCGATGGCGCCCGGGGTGTTGGCGGGCACGAATTCCGCGGTGAAATCGGCGTACTTGGCCGGATCACCGTTCGGTTCCGCGTGCGCGACGCCGGTCAGCGAGAGGGTCGTGCCGAGGGCAAGGGTGGCGAGTGCGAACGCTTTCTTCATGGTCAGCCATCAAACCGCAAACAAGTGAAGCGCGCATGGCGAGCAGGTGACCACGGAGATTATTTACTGCTTCCTGAGCTGCTCCCGGAGGAGCTACCGCTCGGCGGCCGGCCGCGATTGGAGCCGCCGCCGCTGCCGGAGTTCTCGGACTGCGGCCGGCGCACTTCGACCACGATCGACCAGGTGCTCTCGCCCTGCTGCGCGATGACCGTGTAGTCGATGGCGTGGACCGGTTTCCAGTAGACGACGGCCGTACCGTCCGGCCCCGGCGTGCCCACACCCAGGAATTCGCCGTTGGCCGTGAAATGTACTGGGAGGTCGGCGGATTCGCCGTTCACCTCCGCGGTCAGGGTGTATTCGCTGCCGATATATTTATAGCCCTTTCCGGAGATCGAGAGCTGGGTGACGTCCGCGTGCGCCGACGGTGCGGCGAGGGTGATCGCCGCCGCGAGCGCGACCAGGCCGAAACCTGTTCGGCGGCAGGGAATTCTGGATACCTGCATGGATCTTCTCCTGTGCTGCCCACGATGTCGGGCCATGGACACGGTAAATAAGGCCGTCTCCGGAATGTGTGCATTCCGACAAATACTGGACAACTGACCGGTCCCGCACGGGTTTACGGCAGCGAGATCGGATTCCGTTGTGATCGGTCAACATTCCGTGACCCACGCACACCGGAGCGGGTGACCGGTCGAGGACCGATCACCCGCCTGTCATGCCGACCTAGCTACTGCCCGCGCTACCGGACCCGAAGCTGCCGGTGCCGCCGCGCTTGCTGCCGCTGCCGGAACTTCCGGTGCCGGTTGGCGCCTTGCTCACCTCGACCACGATCGACTGGGTGTGGCCGCCCTGCTCGACGGTGAGGATGTGCTGCCCCGCGGTGCTCGGCTTCCACTCGATGCTCGAATGACCCGGCGGCCACGGCACTTTCGGCGCGCCGATGAACTCGCCGTTGTCGCTGAAGTAGACGAGCAGACCGACCGACGCGCCACCGAGTTGGGTGCTGATCGTGTATTTCTCGCCGACCACGAGCTTGTCGTCGGAGACCGAGACCGCGGTGGGCGCCGCGTATGCCGACGGCGCCGCGAGCACGGTGACCGCCGCCGCTGCCGCGAATGCGGTCAAGCCGGCACCGGTCCGGCGCGGGGTGATTCGGGGTGTCTTCATGAGAGGCTCCCGAGTGCCTTGCCCGCGCTACCCGTATTCGGCGTACCGGGCGTCCCTGGATCGGGGTCGACCGGATCCGACGGATCGATCACATCCACGATCAGTGATTTCGTGCTGCCGCCCTGTGCGCACGTGATGATGTGGCGGCCCTTGGACTTCGGGGTCCAGTCGATCGACGATTCTCCAACCGGCCACGGCACTTTCGGCCCGCTGAGGTCCTCGCCGTTATCGGTCCAATAGACCAGCAGCCCGAAGCCCGCGCCGCCGACCGTGGCCTTCAGCTTGTAGGTGGTGTTGATCGCGTGATTGGACCCGGACACGGTGATTGTCTCGACCGCGGCGTGAGCCTGGGGCGCGGCGAGTACGACGACCGCCGATGCCGCGGCGAAACCGGTGAGCCCGGCGCCGAAGCGACGCATGGAATGCATGGTGTTCTCCTGTGCTGCCCGCAGGGGAGCGGGCTGTGCGCACAGTAGGTCAGGCCAAGTGTGAAATGTGCGTGTTTCGAAAAACTGACCAAGCGCCTGCTCGGTCAGACTTGCTCCGCATTCCGCTGCGCATGCACCGTCGCGGGATGAACCGCGACCAGCCCCAGACCCTCGCGCCGCTTGCAGTGCCGAGCCAGCTCGTCATACGCCGGTTCGCCGAGCAATTCCTTCAACTCCGGCCCGTAGGACTGCCAGACCGGCCGAGTCCCCACATGCGCGTCCGGCGATCCCGAGCAGTACCAGTCCAGGTCCTCACCACCGGATCCCCAACCGCGCCGGTCATATTCGGTGATCACGGTCCGCAGGATCTGCACGCCGTCGGGTCGGTCCACCCACTCCTGGGTGCGCCGGATCGGCAGCTGCCAGCAGACGTCCGGTTTCACCGTGTGCGGCTCCAGGCCCCGGCGCAGCGCCATGGTGTGCAGCGAGCAGCCGACGCCGCCGGCGAAGCCGGGACGGTTCAGGAAGATGCAGGCGCCGTCGAAGCGGCGGGTGCGCAGGGCGGGCTCGTCCTCGAGTTCGTCGAGTTCGAGGTAGCCCTTCTTGGTCACCTTGCCGCTCGCGTTGGTGGCCTCGCCCATCAGCTGCCAGTCGGCAGGTGTGAGCATTTTCACAGCCGACTTCAAACGCTGCTGGTCGTCCTCATCGGACAGGAAGGCGCCGTGGGAGCAGCAGCCGTCATCCGGGCGCTCGCCGATGATGCCCTGACAAGCGGGGGTTCCGAAGACGCACGTCCACCGCGACAGCAGCCAGGTCAGGTCCGCCGCGATGAGATGCTCATCGTTTGCTGGGTCGACGAATTCGATCCACTCGCGCGGGAAATCGAGATCGACCTCCGGGCTGGGATCCATTTTCCCCGCTGGTCGGGCCGGGGTGGAAGCGTTAGCGGATGCACCTTCCGTCACATGTCGAACGCTAACAGTTCCCGTGCCGCGGCTGGAGCGCGGACGGACCCAGTACCGTGTTCATGTGCGGCTCGGTGTGCTCGATGTGGGATCCAATACCGTCCATCTGCTGGTGGTGGACGCGCACCGTGGCGGCCATCCGATGCCCATGAGCTCGACAAAGGCGACATTGCGCCTGTCGGAGAACATGGACGACGCGGGCCGGATCACCGTCCAGGGGGCTGGGCGCCTGATCTCCACGGTGGCCGAATTCGCCAGCATCGCCGACACTTCCGGGTGTGTCGAGCTGATGCCGTTCGCCACCTCCGCGTTGCGCGAAGCCAAGAATTCCGATGAGGTGCTGGCCCGGGTCCGGGCCGAGACGGGCGTCGACCTGCAGGTCCTGTCCGGTGTCGACGAGGCCCGCCTGACATTCCTGGCGGTCCGCCGCTGGTACGGCTGGAGCGCCGGGCGCATCCTCAACCTCGATATCGGCGGCGGCTCCCTGGAAATGAGCAACGGCGGCGACGAGGCGCCCGATGTGTCGCTCTCGCTGCAACTCGGCGCCGGACGGTTGACCAGGGACTGGCTGCACGAGGATCCGCCGGGCAAGCGTCGCGTCGCGGTGCTGCGCGACTGGCTCGACGCCGAACTGGTCGCGCCGTCGAAACAGCTGCTCGAAGTGGGGAAACCGGATCTCGCGGTCGGCACCTCCAAGACTTTCCGATCACTGGCGCGGCTGACCGGAGCCGCACCCTCTGCCGCGGGCCTGCGAGTGCGTCGTACACTCACCGCTTCAGGTCTGCGCCAACTGATTGGGTTCATCTCACGGATGACGGCCGCGGACCGTGCAGAATTGGAAGGCGTAAGTTCCGATCGGTCACGGCAATTGGTGGCTGGCGCATTGGTCGCGGAGGCGAGTATGCGTGCACTATCGCTGGAATCTCTCGAGATTTGTCCGTGGGCGCTGCGGGAAGGACTCATCCTGCGCAAACTGGATACCGATATGAACGGCGGACCCAGGGCGACGCACCTGCCATCGGCCGGCGGCGCTGCGCTGCCCGGCCCGTTCGCGGCGCCGGATTCGACAGAAGTGGTGTCGTCATGACCGATGAATCCAAACAGCTATCCGTCGCGGAGCTGCTGGCGCGCAACGGCCAGGGCAGTTCCGGTTCCGGCGGTGGTGGCCGGCGCCGGCGCGGCGGCCGCGGGATCTCGGTGGCCGAGCTCAGTGGTGACATGCCGGTCGTCGGTGGCCGCGGTAGTCACGCGGCGCCGGATCCCGAGCCCGAGGCGCCCGAACAGGCCGCTTACGAAGCGCCCTACGAACCGGAGCCCTTCGAAGCACCCGCTTACGACCCCGCGCCCTACGCGCCCGCCGCCTACGAACCGCCGAACTTCGATCCCGTTGCGCCGGAACCGGTTTCCTACAGTCCGCCGGTTCCCGAACCGGAGCTGCCCAACTACTCGCCGATGTCCGGGCCGATCACGCGCTACGACCCGCTCGGTGATCCGGGCAGCGCGTACCAGCCGCCGTCCGCCGAGTACCAGGCCCCGGACTATCAACAGGACTACCAGTCGCCGGTCCCCGACTACCCGGCCCCCGGCCGCTCCAACCTGGTGATGCCCGGGCGGGATATGCCGCCCGCCACGACATCGCGGCACAGTGCCCCCGCCGACTCCGCCCCGTATTCCTCGGATCAATACGGCCAAGCCCCGGATCAGTACGGCCAGGCCCCAGCGCCGTATGGCCAGGCCCCGGATCAGTACGGCCAGGCCGCCGCCCCTTACGCTCCCGCTCCGGATGCGTACGGCCGCACGCCGGACCCGTACGGCCAAGCCCCGGTTCCCTATGCCCCGGCCCCGGCACCGTATGGCCAGGCCCCGGATCCGTATGCCCCGGCCCCGGATCCGTACGGCCAGGCCCCAGCACCGTATGGCCAGAGCCCGGATCCATACGGCCAGGCCCCGGTTCCCTATGCACCGGCCGCGGATCAGTACGGCCAGGCTCCGGACCCCTACGCGTATGTCCCGCCGGATGAGCCCGCCGCCGAGCCGGCAGCCCTCGGCTCCGGCCGCACCGGCCGCCGCAGGCGCGCCGACCCCGACGACGACACCACCGACGTCGGTCCGCCGCTGCGCGATGTCGGCCGCCACGATCCCGAACCGCCGCGCGCGGAGCCGGGTCCGTCCCGCAACGGCCGGGCCGCTCGTCGCCGCGCTCAGGCGGAGGAGGTCGACACCGGGCCTTGGTCGCCGCCCGCCGAGGAGATCGATACCGGCGGCTGGTCACCCGGTGACGAGGATTCCGCGCCCCTGCCGCTGACTCCGCTACCCGCGCCGCCCGAACAGCGCCGGGCCGCGCGGCGAGACAGCGGCCTGCCGGCTTGGTCGGCGCGAAGACGCAAACCGAAATCGGACGACGACGCCCCGGAGTCCGGCGGTATCTCGACGGCCGCGTGGTCACTGGCCAGCCAGGATCAGCAGCTGGTCTCGGGTTCCACGGTCGCCGGTGATCTGCTGCGCGATGGCGTCGAGCGCGCCGAGCGCAGGGACGCCGAGCGGGAGAACGGCAGCCGGGGAAGGCGTGGCCGTTCCAAGCGCACAACCGAGCGCGAGATCGATCCGGACGACGGCTACACCGATGTGCACGACTCGTATGACGACGACGAGGACGAGGAAACGCACAGCGGTGGCTTCGCCGCGCGGCTGGCCGCGGGCCGGGCCCGCTTCTCCCGCCGCACTGCCGAGCCGGACACCGACGACGACGAGGAGCACACCGGCGGCCTCGCCACCCGGCTGGCTTCCCGTGGATCCCGGACCGCACGCCGGTCCGAACACGAAGCGAACCGCCGCCAGTGGGTCATCCTGGGCAGCCAGAGCACCGGCGCGGCAGTCGCTGGAATGTTGCTGTTCAAGGGATTCGAGCGGATGTGGGAGATGCTCCCGTGGGTCGCGCTGGCGCTGGCGATGATCGTCATCCTCGGGCTGGTGGCGCTGGTGCGGATTCTGCGCCGGACCGACGACATCCTCAGCACGGCGATCGCCGTTGTTGTAGGCATCTTCGTCACGCTGGGACCGCTAGCCTTTCTTCTCAGTACGAACTGAGTAGGGAGTCGCTGTGGGGCACATCGGGCAGGCGGACGACACAGAAGCGAGCGAAGTGCAGGGCGACGCGCGCGAGACCGAGCGGGCCGGGTCTGGGTCGGTGGGTGAGCACGGCCCACCGGGGCGGGGCATCAAAGTAGGCCTGTCCACGGCCTCGGTGTACCCGCAGAACACCGAGGCGGCGTTCCGCTACGCGGCCGAAATCGGTTATGACGGTGTGGAATTGATGGTGTGGGCGGAGCCGGCCAGCCAGAGCCTGGCCATCGTGCAGTCCTACGTCCGTAAGTACGACGTGCCGGTGCTGGCGGTGCACGCGCCGTGTCTGCTGATCTCGCAACGGGTTTGGGGTTCGGACCCGATCGCGAAGCTGGAGCGCAGCGTGCACACCGCCGAGGCCCTGGGGGCGAGCAGCGTCGTGGTGCATCCGCCGTTCCGCTGGCAGCGCCGCTACGCCGAGGGTTTCGCCGAGCAGGTGGCCGAGCTCGAGGAGCACAGCCCGGTCATCGTCGCGGTGGAGAACATGTTCCCGATGCGCGCCGACACCTTGTTCGGGCGCGGCGCGAATTCCGCCAAGCGGCTGGAGCGCCGCGGCGGACCGGGCTGGGGCTTAACGGCTTTCAGCCCGTCCTACGACCCGACCGATACCGGTTTCCGGCACTACACCCTGGACTTGTCGCATACCGCGACCGCGGGCACCGACACCCTCGCGCTGGCCACCCGGATGGGTTCGGGTCTGGCCCATCTGCATCTGGCCGACGGCCGCGGCGCCGCGCACGACGAGCACCTGGTCCCGGGCGACGGCACCCAGCCGTGCGCCGAGGTGTGCGCCATGCTGGTGCGCTCCGGGTTCTCCGGTCACGCGGTCGCCGAGATCAACACCCAGAACGCCCGCACCACCGCCGAGCGCGCCGCGATGCTGCGCCGCACGCTGGAGTTCGCCCGCGTCCATCTCAACGGCCACGCACCGGCTGCCGCTGCTACCCATCCGCGCGCCGACTTCCTCTGAGGCGGTATTCCGATCCGGAATACAGCGCTCGCCTCCGCTCGTTCTACGCTGTACGAAACGCCGCGTCACAGCAAGTGCCGCGGCCGACGGACGACAGGAGTGACGATGCCGGAGCTGACCGCTGCACTGGACGCCCCGTTCAGTCAGGTGTGCGCCCTGACCGAACTCGGTGCGCCCGGCCGCTACACGGGTGTCATCGACAAGACCTGGACCGTCGGCAAGAAGGTGCACGGCGGCACCATGGTGGCGGGCAGCGCCGCCGCGGCCACCACCTTCCTGCGCAGCACCGATCCGGCGCTGACCGAGATGTCTCCCATTTCGGCGAGCTCGGACTTCCTCGGCGCCCCGGAACCGGGCGAGGTCGAGTACCAGGTGTCCATCCGCAAGGTCGGCCGCCAGATCTGCCTGGCCGACGCCGAGCTGATCCAGGGCGGCCGCACCTGCGTGCGCACCGCGTTCACCTTCGGGCACATCGACGACATCGATCCGCTCTACGCCTACGAGCACTCCGACATGCCGGCCGAGCCGCCCGCCGACGCCATCGGCTACGACGCCGGCTCACCGATGGGCAGCATCGTGCACGTCGGGCAGGGCGCGCAGGTCTACATCGACCGCGAGTGGGCACGGTTCCTCGAAGGCAAGCAGGGTGAACCGCGGCTGCGACTGTGGATGCGCCCGTTCGACGGCGACCAGGCCGACCCCGATGTGGCGATGTACTTCGCCATGATGGCGGCCGACATGAGCCCGCCGGTCCCGATGAATCTGGGCCACTTCGGCTGGGCGCCGACCGTCCAGATGACCACCTACCTGCGCCGCAGGCCGGCGCCCGGCTGGTTGCGCATCATCGCCTCCAGCCACGAGGTCGGCGGTCGCATGTTCGACGAGGACCAGCTGATCCTCGACTCCACCGGAGCCGTTGTCGCACAGAGCCGCCAACTCGCGCTGATGCCCCTTCCCCGCTGATTCGTCCCACGACACGCCGCGATTAGGGTCTAGGCCCATGACGAGAATTGCGGTGATCGGTGGTGGCCGGATCGGGGAGGCGTTGATCGCCGGTTTGCTCGAGTCCGGGCGGGCGGGCAAGGACCTGGTCGTCGTGGAGACCCACATGGACCGGGCCGAGCTGATCGCGAGCCGCTTCGGCGTGCGGGTCACGCACTCGGTGGCGGACGCGGCGGTCGGGGCGGATCTGCTGGTGATCGCCGTCAAGCCCGGTGACGTGGATGGCGTGCTGACCCAGCTGGGCAAGGCCGATCTCAACGGCGGCGACAAGGACCAGGTGCTGGTGTCGCTGGCGGCGGGCGTGCCGACCGCGCGGCTGGAGGCCAAGCTGCCCGCGGGCTTCCCCGTGGTGCGGGTGATGCCGAATACGCCGATGCTGGTCGGCCAGGGCATGAGCGTGCTCGCTCCGGGCCGCTACGCGCGTGCTGAGCAGCTGGAGCTGGTCACCGACGTGCTGGCCTCGGTCGGCAAGGTCGCCACCGTCTCCGAGACGCAGATGGACGCGGTCACTGCGGTGTCGGGTTCCGGGCCCGCCTACTTCTTCCTGGTCGTCGAGGCCATGGTGGACGCCGGTGTCGGCCTCGGCCTGACCCGCGCCGTCGCCACCCAGCTGGTGGTGCAGACCATGGTCGGCTCGGCCGCGCTGCTCGACGAGTCCGGTCAGAGCGCCGAGGAGCTGCGCGCCGCGGTCACCTCCCCGGCCGGGACCACCGCCGCCGCCCTGCGTGAGCTGGAGCGCGGGGGCGTCCGGTCGGCCTTCCTGGAGGCGCTGCATGCGGCCAAGGCCCGCTCCGCCGAACAGGGCTCAGGGGACCCCGGCTCCGCGAATTAACGCCACACGACTTTTTGATGTCCGGCGGACCCCCAGCGTGTGACGCTGATTTCTCACACCCGTCGCAGTAATCCCACTGGCACCGCTAAGCTTCAAGGAGCACGTGCGTGTCTGTTCCGCCGGTGGGGAAGCCGGTGGCGCGGACGTGCCGGAGGTCAATGGTGCAATGATGTCTAACAAGATGTCTGCGAACAGCTCAGGCTCGTCACCAGGTTCGTCAGGCCCTTCGGGCAGCAGATCGAGTGCGGGGCAACCCCTGCTCGGTGGCGGCACGCAGTTCCTGACGGTCGCCGAGGTGGCCAACTTGATGCGTGTTTCGAAAATGACGGTCTACCGCTTGGTGCACTCGGGTGAACTACCCGCGGTGCGGGTGGGCCGGTCCTTCCGGGTGCATGCCAAAGCGGTGCACGACTATTTGGAGACGTCCTACTTCGACGCCGGTTGACAGTGGGTTTTTCGCACTGATGGTGTCCAGGTAGAAGGCGGTTTCATAGGTAGCAAGGTGTCCCGGTAGGATGAACCCTCGGTTCGTGTTCGCCTGCCGGCGGCACCGCTTCGTGGTGTCCGGTGTCTGCTGGCGGCGCGGGCACTGAAGTAAGGCGCACGTGACTGGCGTGCGTGCCGAGTACTACTGAGAACGCGAGGAAACCCTATGGGTTCTGTGATCAAGAAGCGCCGCAAGCGCATGTCGAAGAAGAAGCACCGCAAGCTGCTTCGCCGTACGCGTGTTCAGCGGCGCAAACTCGGCAAGTGAGCGACTGCCGGGCCTAACCCGTCCGGCTGGGCGCCCCTGCCAGCGCAAGTAGTTCGACGAGCCCGTCACCCTAGTGGTGACGGGCTCGTTGTTTGTGGTGAATGGCCAATGTTTGTAGGCGGTGACAGAAATCATCGTTATAAGCAGGTAAACACCCTCGGTGTCTCGGACGGCAGCGGTTACGCTGGAACCGCACACAATTCAACTGGGGGGCCTGGTAGGTGGGATCCGGCGCAGTGGGATCTGAAGTACGAGACGGCAATTCGCCCAAGGTGGTGCTCGTGACGGGCGCCAGTCGCTTCTTCGGCGGCAATGTGGTGGCAAAGCTCGCGCAGGACCCTTCGATCGAGCGCATCCTCGCGGTCGACACCATGACGCCCAGCCGAGAGCTGCAGCGCCGCATGGGCCGCGCCGAACTCGTCCGCGCCGACATCCGAAATCCTTTGATCCGCAAGGTGATCGACGGCAACGAGGTGGACACCGTGGTGCACGCCGCGATGCTGACCCGGCCACCGTCCGGCAGCACCCGCGCGGTGATGAAGGACCACAACGTGCTCGGCGCGATGCAGCTGCTCGCGGTCTGCCAGAAGGCGCCCTCGGTGCACCGGGTGGTGGTGCGTTCCACCTCCGCGGTGTACGGCTGCAGCCCGAAGGACCCGGCGAAATTCACCGAGGAAATGAGCGCGCGCACGCCGCCGAAGGGCGGATTCGCGCGCGACCTGATCGAAATCGAAGGATTTGTGCGGGGTCTGGCCCGGCGGCGCCCCGATATTTCCACTTCGATATTGCGGTTCGCGCCGATCGTCGGTCCGCGGCTGGCCGGACGTGGCGTGCAGTATTTGCGTTCGCCGCTGGCGCCGACGGTTTTCGGGCGGGACGCGCGCATGCAGCTGCTGCACGAGGAAGACGCGGTCGCCGCGCTCGCGCAGGCCGCGCGGATGGCGCCCGGCGGCACCTTCAACATCGCCGGTGACGGTGCGCTGGCGCTGTCCCAGGCGGTACGGCGGGCGGGCCGGCTCGAGCTACCGCTGCCGTTCGCACTGTTCCGCACCGCGGGACGCACGCTGATGGGCCCGGTGATGCGGGAATTCAGCGGTGAACAGCTCGACTATTTCCATTTCGGTTGTGGCCTGGACACCACGCGGATGCGCACGGAACTCGAGTTCGTGCCGCGCTGGACCACTGTGCAGGCCTTCGACGACTTCATTGGGGGCGCAGCGTCGCGACCCGTCTTCGATCCCGCGTGGATCGATGCCGCAGAAAAGAAACTGCTCGGCCTGCTCGGGGCCGGTACGGGAGCACAGTCATGAACCACGTAGCGAAAGTCATCCCTCTCCACGATTCGAACTTCGAGGCCCGCCCGCGTGCGACGGCCCGTCGCTGGCCGGAGCCGGGTGAATCGGCGCCGAACCAGGTGACTTCGCTGACCGAACGGCTCGCGGCGGCGGAACCGCCGGAACCGCAGTCGCTGTCGAACCTGGTGCGGGGCGCGCTCGGCACCGGCATCAGCCGCACCGCCGACTTCGCGCGGCGCCGGCTCACCGGCGACTACCAGGTCGACGAGTTCGGTTTCGACGAGCACCTGCTGGAATCGGTGATCCTGCCCGCGCTGCGGCCGATGTCGGATCTGTGGTTCCGGGTGCAGGTCAGCGGCATCGAGAACATTCCCGAGGTGGGTGGCGCGCTGCTGGTGGCCAACCACGCCGGCACCGTCCCGCTGGACGGTCTGATGCTGCAGCTGGCGATCCACGACCACCACGTCAAGCAGCGTGCGCTGCGCCTGCTCGCCGCCGACCTGATCTTCGAGCTGCCGATGCTCGGTGTGCTGGCCCGCAAGGCCGGGCACACCCTGGCCTGCCGCGAGGACGCCGAAAGGCTGCTGCGCGCGGGCGAATTGACCGGCGTCTTCCCCGAGGGCTTCAAGGGCATCGGCAAGCACTACTCCGACCGCTACAAGCTGCAGCGTTTCGGCCGGGGCGGTTTCGTCGCCGCGGCGGTCCGCACCGGCGCTCCGATCATCCCGGTCTCGATCGTCGGCTCGGAGGAGATCTACCCGAAGATCGCCGACCTGAAGCCGCTGGCCCGCCTGCTCGGCCTCCCGTATTTCCCGGTCACCCCGCTGTTCCCGCACCTGGGACCGCTCGGCGCCCTCCCGCTGCCGTCCAAGTGGTACATCGAATTCGGCGAGCCGATCCCCACCACGGGTTACGACGCCGAAGCCGCCGACGACCCGATGACCATGTTCGAGGTCACCGACCAGGTCCGCGAAACCATCCAGGGCACGCTCTACAAGCTCCTGACGAAGCGCCGGAACCCCTTTACGGGATAACGCCTCTCACTGCACGGTCAGTGGTCGCGGCGGCGGGTGATGGCGGCGGCTACTGCACCGCCGGCCGCGCCGAGTGCCAAAGCCGTTGGGACACCGATCTTCGCGGCCTTGCGCCCGGTGCGGAAGTCACGGATTTCCCAGCCCCGGTTCTTCGCGACTTCGCGGAGGTCGGAATCGGGGTTGATGGCGACCGCGGTGCCGACCAGCGACAGCATCGGAACGTCATTGTGGCTGTCGGAATAGGCGGTACAGCGCTTCAGGTTCAGGCCTTCGCGAATGGCCAAGGTGCGCACCGCATGTGCCTTGCCGAGGCCGTGCAGGATGTCGCCGACGAGGCGGCCGGTGAATTGGCCGTCCACGCTTTCGGCGACCGTGCCCAACGCGCCGGTGAGCCCGAGCCGTTTGGCGATAACCTGCGCCAGCTCGACCGGAGTCGCCGTGACCAGCCATACCTGCTGGCCCGCATCCAGGTGCATTTGTGCCAGCGCGCGAGTTCCCGGCCAGATCTTGTCGGCGATGATCTCGTCGTAGATCTCCTCGCCTAGAGCGGCGAGTTCGGCGGTGGAGCGGCCCGCGATGAAGGCGAGCGCTTTTTCCCGCCCCGAAAGCATATCGGCGCTGTTCTCCTTGCCGGTGACCCGGAATTTCACCTGTTTCCAGGCGACATCCACCAGATCGGAGGTCTTGAAGTATTTCCGGGCCGCCAGCCCACGGGCGAAATGCACGATGGACGCGCCCTGCACCATGGTGTTGTCCACGTCGAAGAACGCGGCGGCGGTGAGATCGCGCGGCACCTCCGGCTCGGTGGTCTCGGCCGCGAGCTCCGCATCGTGCAGCGTCAGCGCGGCGTCGGCACTGGCCTCACCGGCCAGATTCGCGCGCACCTCTTCCTCGCTGGGCCCGAACGGGCTGCGCGGAATGCGGGTGAGCTGATCGTGCAGGCTCTGGCCGAGACGACCCTGATTCCATCTGACCGGGAATTCGCCGAAGCGACCCGCGATGAATCCGGTCCTTTCGACCTTCTCTCGTTCCGGCACCAGTACCTCCGCCCGTAGCGCGAACCAGGTCCACCCTATCTGGCGGCGGCGACAAGGACCGGAAGGTACGCAGGGGATTTAATGAACGTCATGACCAATCCCACACATTCGGTGACTTTGCTGACACGAGCGGGCTGTGGCCTGTGTGGCGTGGCTCTCGAGCAGCTGCGCCGGATTTGCGGCGAATTCGGCATCGAACCGCAGACGCTGGATGTCGACGAGGCCGCCGCCACCGACCCTGGCCTGCGCGCGGAGTACGGCGACCGGCTGCCGGTAGTGCTGCTCGACGGGCGCGAACACAGCTATTTCGACGTGGATGAAACCCGGCTGAGGGCCGATTTGACTAGCTGAGCCGAAGCTGTTCCTGCCGTTTTTGGACGCTTGCCTGGTCGCAGCCGAAAAATGAGGCCAATTTCACCGACTTTGTGAAGGGCTGCACAAGCAGTTACGGTGGTGGCACGCGACCCGCTTGCCGAGGCTGCGGAACCGCCCCCTGAAATCCGACATTCGACCATGGCACCGGACCGCCCCGGGCCAGAGGACGAGCGAAACCGGACCTCGAGCAAGTCCGGAACCGAGGAGCCGATACGTGACAGAGCAGCATGAGGCGCCAGGCGGCGTCTCCGGCAGGGCTCTGCAGAAGCCGGTGGCCACCAAGGCTGTCCCGATCAAGGACATCCCGCAGGCCACCGTGGCGCGGTTGGCTACCTATCTCCGGGTCCTCGCCATGTTGGCCGATGACGGAGTACTCATCGTATCGAGTGAGGAACTCGCTGTCGCGGCGGGTGTCAATTCCGCCAAGTTGCGCAAGGATCTCTCCTTCCTCGGACCCAACGGCGTACGGGGTGTCGGCTATGACGTGGCCAAGTTGCGCACCAGGATCGAAGATGTGCTCGGACTCTCCGAAGGACATCGTGTGGTGCTCGTCGGCGCCGGGAACCTGGGCCGGGCCCTGGTCGGCTACGGCGGGTTCAAGCGGCGTGGCTTCGCCGTGGTCGGAGTGTTCGACCACGATCCCGCGGTGATCGGGCTGCCGGTCGCCGGGCTGCTGGTCCGCGACGTGGCCGAGCTGCCCGCCGCCGTCGTGCACCTCGAACCCACCATCGCGGTGATCACCGTCCCCGACGCCGCCGCGCAGGACGTCTGCGACCTGCTGGTCGCGGCCGGTTTGCAGTCCATTCTCAGCTTCTCTCCGTCGGTGCTGATGGCGCCGGAGACGGTGGAAGTCCGCCGGGTCGATCTCGCTGTCGAGATGCAGATGCTCTCCTTCGAACGTACGCGCAACCTTGCCGAGCCCGAGGCCGGCGCGGAGCCCGCGGAGCGACCGATGGCATTGCCCGTGGCGCACGCCGGGTCGGGCCGCATCGCCCGCCGCGTGCCGCCCGCCGCGCACCGGGCCCTCGAACACACGAAGTCCTCGCATCAGGCAACGGAGCCAAGCAGCAAGGGATCGGTGGTTACCCCGTGAGTGTTCTTCTCGTCGGTATCTCGCATCGGAGTGCTCCGGTCTCCGTGCTGGAGAAGGTGGCGATCGCCGACGCCGACCGGCCCAAGCTGATCGACCGCATGCTGGAATCCAGCCATGTGTCCGAGGCGATGATCGTCTCCACCTGCAACCGCGTGGAGATCTACGCGGTGGTCGACGCCTTCCACGGTGGTCTCGCCGAGGTCGGCGAACTGCTCACCAAGCATTCGGGCATGCCGCTGCCGGATCTGACCAAGCACGCCTATGTCCGCTACAGCGAGGCCGCCGCCGAGCATCTGTTCGCGGTGGCCAGCGGCCTGGATTCGATGGTGATCGGCGAGCAGCAGGTGCTCAGCCAGATCCGCAGCGCCTATGCCACCGCCGATGCGCAGCAGGCGGTCGGCCGCACTTTGCACGAGCTGTCGCAGCACGCGCTGCGGGTCGGCAAGCGGGTGCATTCGGAGACCGGGATCGACCGGGCCGGTGCGTCGGTGGTGTCGGTGGCGCTGGATCGGGCGCGGTCGGTGCTGGGTTCGATCGAGGGCCGCACCGCGGTCGTGGTCGGTGCGGGCGCGATGGGAAGCCTTGCGGTGGCGCATCTTTCGCGTGCCGGCATCGGGCGGATCATCGTGGTGAACCGCACCATGGACCGGGCGCAGCGGCTCGCGGCGACCGCGGGCACCTACGGTGTCGAGTCCAGCGCGCTGGAACTTTCCCGGTTGACCGAGGCCATGGCCGCCGCCGATGTGGTGATCACCTGTACCGGCGCGGTCGGCGCCGTGGTGACGCTGGCCGATACGCACCGGGCGCTGTCCGAGCGCGATCGGGTCGCAGCTTCGGATCGTCCGCTCGTGTTCTGCGACCTCGGACTGCCCCGCGATGTGGAGCACGCGGTGGCGGGCCTGCCCGGCGTCACGGTCATCGATATCGAAACGCTGCAGCGTGATCCGGCCGCCGGTGCGGCGGCCGACGACACCGCCGCCGCGCGTTCGATCGTCGCCGACGAACTTGCCAAGTACCTGGCGGGCCAGCGCATGGCCGAGGTCACCCCGACCGTCGCGGCACTGCGTCAGCGTGCGGCCGAGGTGGTGGAAGCCGAACTGCTGCGGCTGGATTCGCGTCTGCCCGCGCTGGCCGATCCGGAACGCGACGAGGTCGCGCGCACGGTGCGCCGCGTGGTCGACAAGCTGTTGCACGCGCCGACGGTGCGAGTCAAGCAGCTCGCGTCGACGCCCGGCGGCGACAGCTACGCCGAAGCTTTGCGTGAACTGTTCGAGCTCAAACCCGGTGCGGCACAAGCTGTTGCGGCGCCGATGGAAATCTCCGCGATGGCCGGCGAGCCGACCCTGGCCGACGACTTCACGGCGGGGCATCTCGGTGACGAGGAGGCCCAGCCATGACCCAAGCGCAGGAAATCGAGGGCAACGTGACAACCCGCGGCATTTGGCGCATCGGCACCCGTGGCAGCCTGCTGGCGCTGACCCAGTCCGGCACGGTGCGGGACGCGCTGATCGCCGCCGGTCACGACGCCGAACTCGTCGTGGTGAAGACACCCGGCGATCTGTCGTCGGACCCGGTCGCCACGATCGGCGTCGGCGTGTTCACCTCCGCGCTGCGCGACGAGCTGGCCGCCGGGAACATCGACATCGCGGTGCACTCCTACAAAGATCTGCCGACCGCGCCGGACGCGCGTTTCACCATCGCCGCCATCCCGCCCCGCGAGGATCCGCGCGACGCCCTGGTGGCCCGCGACGGACTGGTGCTCGGTGAACTCCCCGCCGGTTCCCGCGTCGGAACTTCCGCGCCGCGGCGGGCCGCGCAACTGCGGGCGCTGGGCCTGGGCCTGAACATCGTGCCGTTGCGCGGCAACCTCGATACCCGGCTGCGCAAGGTCGCCGAAGGTGAACTCGACGCGGTGGTCGTCGCCCGGGCCGGCCTGGCCCGGATCGAACGCACCGACGCGGTGACCGAGGCGCTGGAACCGGTGCAGATGCTGCCCGCTCCCGCCCAGGGCGCGCTCGCGGTCGAATGCCGCAGCGACGACACCGCCCTGGTCGAGGCGCTGACCAGGCTCGACGATGCCGCCACCCGTGCGGCCATCACCGCCGAGCGGAGCCTGCTCGCCGAACTGGAGGCCGGTTGCACGGCCCCGATCGGCGCGCTCGCCGAGGTCGTCGAATCGCTCGACGACGACGGCCGGATCTTCGACGAACTGTCGCTACGCGCGTGCGCGGCGGCCATCGACGGATCCGATGTAATTCGGGCCTCGGCCGTGGGTTCGCCGCAGGATGCGGCAGAGCTCGGCCGGGCACTCGCCCGTGAATTGCTGGAGCTGGGCGCGCGTGAGCTGCTCAGCACAGCCGAACCGGAGATCGGTTCCCCCACAGACTTCGCCAACCCGAGCCCAATGGAGAACAACCAATGAGCCGCGCAACCAAGAAGCAACCCGGTCGGATCCTTTTCGTGGGGTCGGGGCCCGGTGATCCGGCGTTGCTGACCGTGCGTGCGCGCGAGGTGCTCGGGCGGGCGACGCTGGCCTTCACCGACCCCGACGTCGACAAGGGCGTGCTCGCCCTGATCGGTTCGGCCGTCGAGGAGAACGAGGACGGCACCCGTCCGGTGGACGTGCGTCCCGCGCTCGGCGAACCCGCCGAGGTCGCCAAGACGCTGATCGCCGAGGCCCGCAACGGCCACGACGTGGTCCGTGTCGTCGCCGGTGATCCGCTCACCGCCGATTCGGTGATCACCGAGGTCAACGCAGTCACCCGCTCGCACATGGTGTTCGAGGTGCTGCCCGGCCTGCCCAACGCCTCCGCGGTGCCCAGTTACGCCGGCATCGCGCTCGGCTCCGGGCACACCGAGGCCGACGTGCGCGGCGAGGTCGACTGGGCCGCGCTGGCCGCCGCCCCCGGTCCGCTGGTGCTGCACGCCACCTCCGGTCATCTCGCCGAAACCGCCAGCGCGCTGGTGGAACACGGCATGGCCTCGCAGACTCCGGTCGCGGTGACCGTGCGCGGCACAACCCGCCAGCAGCGCACCATCGAGGCCACCTTGGCCACGCTGAACAGCGCCGCCTCCGAGCTGGTCGGCCCGCTGATCGTCACCATCGGCAAGGTTGTCGCCGCGCGCTCGAAGATGTCGTGGTGGGAATCGCGTGCGCTGTACGGCTGGACCGTGCTGGTGCCGCGCACCAAGGATCAGGCCGCCGAGATGAGCGAACGGCTCGTCACGCACGGCGCCATTCCGATGGAGGTGCCGACCATCGCGGTCGAGCCGCCGCGCAGCCCGGCTCAAATGGAACGGGCCGTCAAGGGCCTGGTCGACGGCCGGTACCAGTGGGTGGTGTTCACCTCCACCAACGCGGTGCGCGCGGTGTGGGAGAAGTTCGCCGAATTCGGTTTGGACGCCCGCGCTTTCAGCGGTGTGAAGATCGCCTGTGTGGGTGAGGCGACCGCGGAGAAGGTGCGCTCGTTCGGCATCAACCCCGAGCTGGTGCCCTCGGGTGAACAGTCCTCCGAGGGGCTGCTCGCCGACTTCCCGCCCTACGACGACGTTTTCGACCCGGTCAACCGGGTGCTGTTGCCCCGCGCGGACATCGCGACCGAAACCTTGGCCGAGGGTCTGCGCGACCGCGGCTGGGAAATCGACGACGTCACCGCCTACCGCACGGTGCGTGCTTCGCCGCCGCCCGCCGAGACCCGCGAGATGATCAAGACCGGCGGTTTCGACGCGGTCCTGTTCACCTCGTCCTCGACGGTGCGCAACCTGGTCGGCATCGCGGGTAAGCCGCACGCCCGCACCATCGTTGCCTGCATCGGGCCGAAGACCGCCGAGACGGCCATCGAATTCGGCTTGCGGGTGGATGTGCAGCCGGAGACGGCGCAGGTCGGCCCGCTGGTCGAGGCGCTGGCCGAGCACGCGGCCCGGCTGCGCGCCGAGGGCTTGCTGCCCCCGCCGCGCAAGAAGAGCCGCCGTAGCAGCAGCCGATAGGAACGAAACGCTCACTGCGCTGTGAGCGTTTCGCCCTCGGGCCGGGCGTCGCACCGGTCCGAGCCTTTTCGGGGTTAGCGGCTGTATCGCATCAGGGTACGCACCAACCGGCAAGTAGTGTCCGATGGCGGCCGAATTCCGATGATTTCGGCTGTGCGCCGGATCCTTTCGTTCGTCGCTTGATCCGGCAGATAGGTGCCCGAATCCAGCAGGGCGATCGTCAACCGCATCGCCTTGAGCCTGCGGTTGTGCCGGATGTACCACTTACGTGGCCGTCCCGCCGGCAACGGCCGCTTCTCCAGCGGCACGTACGGAGCATCGATAAAGGTTGTCTTCGCGGGCAACTGCGTTCTCCCCTCGCGATCGGGGATCCTGGTGGATCCCCTCGAACACAATGTCGATTTTACTCCTACCCACCGACAAAAACGCCTGGCAGCAATGCTTTTCGCGCCCGGTGCCCCCGACCCCGCCTGTGGACAGTTGTGGACACCTTTACCGAGTAGTCGTCAGACCTCAGCGACCATCTCGGGGGAGGGTGTTGAGGAGTTCGGCGGCGATGCGCTGAGCGGCGGGAGCGGCTTCACCGGGATCGCCGGTCGGCGCGGAAACGTAGATTTCGATGAACAGCAGTCCGTCTCGGACCCAGAGCTCGGCGCTGTCGTCCTGGTCGTCCACCGCGAGTTTTGCCTCCTCGCCCAGCATGCCGACCGGGACGAAAGGCGCTCCGGTCCGCGCTGTCGCGGTCTCATACGAGCGGCGGGCCGAGGCCAGCCGCTTCTCGACGGTGTCGTAGAGGTCCATGGCAGGCCGGTAAGCGCGGATGCGGGCCCGGCCGCCTTCGGGTTGAGTCGCGTCGCGCCCGAAATCGCAACTGGCCGAGTTGCGGTCGAGGTCTCTGTCGTCCAGGTCGGGACGCAACAGCGGGTCGGGCAGGAGCGTCACGGGCAGCGCGCACAGATCGGGCAATGCGGTGTACACGGGAAACGCCTTCTTCGAAAAGCCCAGTAGCGGACCGGGTTTCATCACCGTGGAGATGGGCAGCAAGATCAGCAGCACCATCGCGGGTGTCGCGAACAACCACCAGGTCTCCCACCCGCTGAGCGGGGATTTCCAGCGGCTCATCGCAATGCCTTCGTGACGGACCGGGCAACCTCGATGACCTGCTGTTCCACCGCAGCGGCATCCGTGCCGCCGGAGAGCGCTATCGATACCCGGTAGCCGCCGACGAGGGTCTTGGCCTCGGCGTCGAACTTGCCGTTGCCGACCGAACTCCAGAAGTAGCCGGGCAGGTCGGGGATGTCGGCGGTGTTGTGCTCAGCGGTGTCCTGCAGGCGATCCTCGGTGAATTCCGCTCTGGCGTAATGCGGTTGACTGGGTTGCACGAACACCGTCAGCTCTCTGCCCCATCCGTTCCGCTCGCCGCTCGCGGTCCAATAGCACTGCCAGTCACTGGATTCCGGCGTCACCTTCGCATCGGGGACGGCCTTCTGCAGCGCCTCCGCGCTGACCAGAGCGCAACTGTCTACTGCCGGGGGTTTCCCACCCAGCAGCCAGGAGAAGGCCGCCCACCCGAATGCCGCCACCACGGCGACGCTGACGAGCGTCACCGCCAACTGACGCAATCGAGGCGGGCCCACGAACTGCGGAACCGTGATGTCGTCCGGGCCACGCCCGGTCGCCGCCAGGTGGCGCTCCCGCAGCGGGTCGAGCATTTCCGCGAACCGGCGATCAGCGGTCCGCCGATTCGGCGCGCCCACCCAGACAACGCTCCCGTCGTCCAAATGCAGCACCGGTCGCCACCGCCCGAACCCCTTCCGCGCCTCGATCGCAACAATCCGAGTCCACGGGATACGCACATGCCCAGGTCGCCACGGCCTACCCAATTGACGGCAGCTGATCTCCGCATCGGTGAGAACCGTCTTGTTCCCACGCAGGTACCACACGTACAGCACGATCAGGCCGACCGGCAGCACATACGCCAGCGGACGCAACTCGATCGTCTTGTCGATCATCGGCGTCAGATACACCGTCGGCAGCGCCGGACCGATAGCGATCAGCGGCAGCCACCATTGGACTCGCGACGGCCGGATCACCTCGTCCGCGCGCGGCGCAATCTCGAGTTCTACCAACTTCCCCCCTTGATCCCGCGTCACGGTACAACACCGGTGGCCCACTGGCACAGCGGAATTGGCGGGTGGTGTGTGGTCAGCGGTAGGGCCCCGCGCTGTGATCGTTGCCGGGTGGGAGATCCCACTCGTCGTATTGATCGTCGGCGGGGCTTGCCGTGTCCGGCCATTCGAAATCAGACGTGCGAGTCCACTGTGGTGACAGATCTTCCAGATCTACGACTTCGTCGGTGTCGATCAGCAGGGAGTACAGGGCCGTGGCGGGGTAGGCGAAATTGAACCGCAGAAAGATCGCTTCGCCGTCGAGATCTGCTTGCAACCAGCCCTGTTTGGCCGGGTCGATTTCCCAGTGCAACGGCGTGGTCCAGAGGGCGTCGAGGTCGAGGCGGTGGCGGGGTGGCTGCACCGGTCCAGTGTCTTACCCCGACCACCCCGCCCGCTATCGATGGCCGGGCGGCGCAGGCATATATTGAGGTCATGACCGGAATGGACCGCCCGCGGCGGTTGCGCCGCACCCCGGCTATGCGCCGGCTCGTCGCCGAAACCACCCTGGAGCCAAGGCAATTGGTGTTGCCGATGTTTGTGGCGGATGGGTTGGAGGAGCCGCGTGAGATCAGCTCGATGCCGGGGGTGATGCAGCATTCCATGGATTCGCTGCGGAAGGCGGCGGTCGAGGCGGTTACCGCCGGGGTCGGCGGGCTGATGTTGTTCGGGGTGCCGCGGCCGGAGGACAAGGACGCGAGTGGCAGCCGGGCCAGTGATCCGGACGGCATCCTGAATCGTGGTTTGCGGGCGCTGGCCGACGAGGTCGGCGGCTCCACGGTGATCATGGCCGACACCTGCCTGGACGAGTTCACCGATCACGGTCACTGCGGGGTGCTGGGTCCGGATGGTTCGGTCGACAACGACGCCACCCTGCACCGCTATGTCGATATGGCGCTGTCGCAGGCCGACGCGGGCGCTGATCTGCTCGGCACCAGCGGCATGATGGACGGCCAGGTCGGCGCGATCCGGCGCGGGCTGGACGCGGTGGGGCGCACCGACACCGGCATCCTCGCTTACGCCGCGAAATACGCTTCCGCGTTCTACGGCCCGTTCCGGGAGGCCGTGGGTTCCTCGCTGGAGGGCGATCGCCGCAGCTATCAGCAGGATCCGGCGAACCGCCGGGAAGCCATCCGGGAACTGGAACTGGACCTGGCCGAGGGCGCCGACATCGTCATGGTGAAGCCGGCCATGTCGTATCTGGACATCCTGCGCGATGTCGCCGACCGCTCCACCGTGCCGGTCGCCGCGTACCAGATCTCCGGCGAGTACGCGATGATCACCGCCGCCGCGGAACGTGGCTGGATCGACCGCCGCGGCGCCGTCCTGGAATCGCTCACGGGCATCCGGCGCGCGGGCGCGGACATCGTGCTCACCTACTGGGCCGCCGAAGCCGCACACTGGTTGTCGTGACGCAACACCTACCTCCGATGCCGGGCCCGCCGCCGGCGCCGGCAGCGCCTCCGCCCATGCCCGAGGACATCCGCACCGCACGTCAATTGTGGTGGGGAGTAGCCGGGGCCGGGATGGTGCAGTTGATCGCGGCGTTGGTCGCGTTGCAGAGCCAGCGCCACGATATCGCCAAGCAGATGCTCGATCAGATGCGTGAGTCCGACCCCGCGTACACCATGGAGCAGGCCGAGCAGACGACGCTGGTGATCCTCCTGTTCGGGGGCGCTGTCTTCGGATTGGTGCTGGCCGGGGTGACGCTGTTGTTCGCTCATCTGATGGCGCGCGGCAAGTTCTGGGCGCGCGCGGTGCTGACGGTGGTGGGTATCTGGCTGGTGATCACCGCGGTATTCAACTTGTTCCAGATCAGCTCGATCACCGGTGTGGCGATGCTGGTGGCGGGCGGCGCGACGATCGTGCAAGGCGTGCTGGCGGGCGGGGCGGTCTACCTGATGCACCGTAAGGATTCGACCGCCTATTTCCTGGCACGCCGGCGCTGAGCGGGCTACGCCGCCAACCGATTACCGGCCGGGTGGTTTAGCTACCGCCCGGTACGGGCATGTATGGTGAGGGTTGTCACAGTGGACTTGGGAACCGGTTGCCGTCGGTAAGACGTTCGGCGCCGGGGGATCGGAGGCATCGATGCGAGTGGTGATCCAACAGCCGCAGAGCATTCGACGAGACTTGCTCGTGCTGAGCCTGCTGATCCTGTTCGGATTGGTCACCGTCGCACTGTTGCTGCTGCCGGGGATTGTCGGCTGAGTCTGCGCGTAAAGGGCCCTCGGCATGACTGTTGAGCCCGTTGACACCGTGTTGTTCGCTGAACCGGGCGCCCGTTGGCGCGCCGTCGCCTACGGCCCCGCCCTGTGCCTGAGCATCGTGCTCCTCGAACTGGCCACCGGCAGTCCCGTGCACTGGTTCGCCTTGCTCTTCTGCGGCGCCCTCATCGCGAGCTTCGTTGCGCTGCAAGTGATCGCGGGCCAGCGGCATGTGAGCGTGCAACTCACCGACAGCGCGCTGCGTGCGGGCACCGAGCTCCTGCCGGTGTCCGGGATCGCCGAAATCCTGCCCGCGCGGGCCGAGGCGAAATACGAGGAAGAGTGGGAATCGGCCCGCGCCCTCGGTGAATTGAGTGGGGTGCCACGGCGGCGCACCGGCGTCGGTTTACGCCTGCGCGACGGTAGCGTGGTGCAGGCTTGGGCCAAAGACCACCGCGGGTTGCGGGCCGCGCTCACCACGGCGCTGCAGACCGAGGAGAACGGAGCGGACCGTTGAGGCGAGGGATCGCGTTCGGCGAACTGGTGCTGGCGGTGCTGTGCGGGCTCGGCGCGGTGGCGAGCTGGAATCGGGGGCTGGTCACCACCTCGTTCGCGGCCGCCGGTGAGATGCCCGGCTTCGACGCCACCCGCTACGTCGCACCGTGGTTGCTGCTGGCCACGCTGTTGCTCGTATTCGCGGGGCTTTTCGCTGTCGACGCTGTTTCGCGGGTTCGAAGCCTGTCGTCGCCGAACTGATCCGATTTCGCTGTTCCGCGCTGTTCTGTAGCGGCATCACCTAGTAGTTTTGGCACGAGGTTCGTGGGTGATCGCCTGTCGCCCAGGCCTTTTCGATGAGAGGTGTTGTTCGTGAAAACTCTGTTTGTGAAATTCGGTGTGGCCCTGGTGGCTACCGCTGCGCTCGGCTTGGCGGCCGCACCCGCTTCGGCGCAGGGGCTACCGCTGGAGCAGGCCCCGGAGGCGGAGCAGGTGTTCGCACCGGAAACCGGATCGGCAGGGATCTACAACAACGCCATGTGCATGCTCCACACCATCAGCGCCTCGGTGCCCTGCATGTACACGTAGTCAGTTGGTCCAGTGCTGGTAGACGTCCATCACCCGGCCGCCGCGGGTTCCCGGCGCGTTGAACAACAAGGTGATGGTGCCGTCGGGGTGTGCCGCCGGCTCGGCGATGACCTGCCGCAGTGAGGCGTACACCCCGCCGTACTGGTCACGATAGATCTCGGTTTCCGGGTGCAGTCCCGCCCCGATCTTGGTCAACGGGACGAACATGGTGATCAGTGCGGGCGCGGGACCCGAGGCCACCGCCACGGTCTCGCTGTGGCTCAGCCGCACTCCCGCCCGGCCCTGATCGAGCTGGACCACCGGATCCAATGCAGCGGCCGTCCCGCTACCCATGCCGACAGCCGCGGCACAGAGTGCGACGAGTGCGACTGTCCTGGTGATGGCGACCCGCATGGAACCCTCCGACCGATAGCGGATGAGAATCGATGGCTCGAGGTTACGCACCAGCAACCCTGCGGTGACCGATATCCGCCGAAACCAAGATCGGCGTGTTGCCGCACGCCGGGTGGGGTGCATCACCTCGACTACACCCTGTCGTCGACCGGTTCCGGGACAGCTGAGAGACTGGGGGCCGTGAGTTCTTCTCCGCGCGTGTCTCCGACATCCGTTCCGGTTTCCGCTCAGCTTTTCGAACGAGCTGGTTCGGTGATTCCGGGCGGCGTCAACTCGCCCGTGCGGGCCTTCAACTCGGTGGGCGGTACGCCCAGATTCATCGCCTCGGCCAAGGGCTACACCCTCACCGACGTCGACGGCAACGACTACGTCGACCTGGTCTGCTCCTGGGGTCCGATGATCCTCGGTCACGCGCACCCGGCTGTCGTGGAAGCGGTGCAGCGGGCGGCCGTCGGTGGTCTGTCCTTCGGCGCGCCGACCGAGGGCGAGATCGAACTGGCCGAGCTCATCGCCGAACGCGTCGACCCGGTCGAGCGGGTCCGCCTGGTGAACTCCGGCACCGAAGCGACCATGAGCGCGGTCCGCCTGGCCCGCGGCTACACCGGTCGTTCCAAGATCATCAAGTTCTCCGGCTGCTACCACGGCCACGTCGACGCCCTGCTCGCCGACGCCGGTTCCGGTGTCGCGACGCTGGGCCTGCCCACCTCGCCGGGTGTCACCGGCGCGCAGGCCGCCGACACCCTGGTGCTGCCCTACAACGACCTCGACGCCGTCGCCGCCGCGTTCGCCGCGCATCCGGGCGAGATCGCCTGTGTGATCACCGAGGCCGCCGCGGGCAACATGGGCGCGGTCGCGCCGGTCCCCGGGTTCAACGAGGGCCTGCGCCGGCTCACCACCGAGCACGGCGCGCTGCTGATCATGGACGAGGTGATGACCGGATTCCGGGTCAGCCGGGCGGGCTGGTTCGGCATCGACGGTGTCGCCGGTGACCTCTACACCTTCGGCAAGGTGATGAGCGGCGGCCTGCCTGCCGCCGCGTTCGGCGGCCGCGCCGAGATCATGAACCGGCTGGCCCCGCTCGGCCCGGTCTACCAGGCGGGCACCCTGTCCGGTAACCCCGTCGCCGTCGCCGCCGGTATGGCGTCGCTGCGCGCGGCCGACGACGCGGTGTACGCCGCGCTCGACCGGAACGCCAAACGGCTCGGCGGTCTGCTTGGAGAGGCCCTGACCACGGCAGGCGTCGAGCATCAGGTGCAGTTCGCGGGCAATATGGTGAGCGTGTTCTTCGCCGACCGCCCGGTCACCGACTACGCCGCCGCCAAAGCCTGTCAGACCTGGCGCTTCCCCGCCTTCTTCCACGCCCTGCTCGACGGGGGCGTGTACGCGCCGCCGAGCGCGTTCGAGGCCTGGTTCGTCTCCGCGGCACTCGACGACGACGCATTCGACCGTATCGCCGCCGCCCTGCCCGCCGCCGCCTCCGCGGCCGCGGCAGCCACCCCCGAAGGATCCCGCGCGTGAGTTCCGATCTCGAACAGCCCGGTGCCGACAAGCGCGAGCTAACCAGCTTCGCCCCCGAGACCGCCGCGACCGGCGCCGAGTTCAGCGGTGACCCGGCCGCCGTGCAGGCCGCCGCGGCCGCCCTGGACGCCGGCCTCGCCGCCGCCGACGTGGAGGCGGAAGCCGTCGCCGCCGCCGTCGTGCATGCCGTTGCCGCGGATTTGGCCGCCGAAGGTGACGCCCGGGCCGCCGCCGAATTCGCGGCCGCCGGGGATCTCGATGCGCCCAGCCAGGATTCGCCGTTCAGTGCAGCCGAGGCCGCCGCGAGCGCGGAGGAGGTGGCCGCACTGCTCGACAAGGCAGGCGCGGCCGACGATTCCGCCGACCCGCTGAGCGATGCCGTTGCGGCGGAGCAGGTCTCGGCCGACGCCGCCGCGCAGGTGGCGTTGATCGAGGGCGCCGATGTCGCGGACGCGGTGGCGCAGGCGGGCGAACCGGAACACGAGGCTCCGGCCGCGGCGGCGCCCCGCGTCGCGGGCGCGGTTGCCCGCCCCCGCGCGGTCGCGCCCGACGAAGACGACCTCACCCCGGTCGACGACAGCGTCGAGACCATCGTGCACGTGGTGCGGCACGGCGAGGTGCACAATCCGCGTGGCATCCTCTACGGCCGGCTCCCCGGATTCGCCCTGTCGGTGGCCGGTCGGGCGCAGGCCGGCGCGGTCGCGCGCTCGCTGTCCGACCACGACATCGCCTTGGTCATCGCCTCCCCGCTGCAGCGCGCGCAGGAAACCGCCGCGCCTATCGCGGGCAAGCACAACCTGATCGTGCGCACCGACGAGAACCTCATCGAAGCGGGCAATACCTTTGAGGGCCTGCGGGTTTCGGTCGGAGACGGCGCCCTGCGCAAGCCCCGCCACTGGTGGAAGCTGCGCGACCCGTTCACCCCGTCCTGGGGCGAGCCGTACCTGCAGATCGCCCATCGCATGCTGGCCGCGGTCAACAAGGCCCGCGTCGAGGCGGCCGGGCACGAGGCCGTGCTGGTCTCGCATCAGCTGCCGGTGTGGACGCTGCGCCGTTTCCTGCAGGGCCAGCGGCTCTGGCACGACCCGCGCCACCGTCAGTGCTCGCTCGCGTCGCTGACCTCGCTGGTCTACCAGGGTGACACCCTCGTCGACATCGTCTACTCCGAGCCCGCCGGTGGTTCCGATCCCACGGTGCACGGCGCATGACAGCACTGCTCACCCCCGGTGAGGCGCGGGAATGAATCCCGGCGCCATGCCATCTCCGCGCACCCGCCGGGCCTCGTTCCGGCGGGCCGGATCGGTGTTGCTGGCGGGTGTGGCCGCGATCGCCGTGCTCGCCGGTTGCTCGACCGGTACCGACGCGGTGGCTTCTGGCGGCACCTTCGAATTCGTCTCGCCCGGCGGGAAAACCGACATCTACTACGACCCGCCGAGCACCCGCGGGACCATCGGCAACCTCTCCGGCCCGGACCTGATGACCGGAAAGACCCTGTCCGCCAGCGATTTCGCGGGCAAGGTCGTCGTCATCAACCTCTGGGGCCAGTGGTGTGGGCCGTGCCGCGCCGAAGTGCCCGCGCTCGAAAAGGTCTACGAGGCAAGCAAAGACAAGGGTGTCGCTTTCCTCGGCATCAATGTCCGTGACCCGCAGCAGGACAAGGCGCAGGACTTCGTCACGTCCAACAAGGTCGGCTACCCGTCGATCTACGACCCGTCCATGCGCACCCTGCTCGCTCTCGGCGGCAACTTCCCGACCAGCGTCATCCCCACGACTCTGATCCTGGACAAGCAGCACCGCGTCGCGGCCGTCTTCCTGCGCGCCCTCATCGCCTCCGACCTCCAGCCGGTCGTCGACAAGCTCGCGGCGGAGGCAAACGCGTGATTCACAGCTCCACTCCGATCGCGCTGCGCGCCGCTGGAGCGATCAGATGACGGTGCTTGCGAACGTAGGTGATTCGTTCCAGGAGACGGCGGCAAGCGGGCCGCTGCTGCTGGCGCTCGGTGCCTGTGTGCTGGCCGGTCTGGTGTCGTTCGCGTCGCCCTGTGTGGTGCCGTTGGTGCCGGGGTACCTGTCGTATCTGGCCGGTCTGGTCGGGGCGGAAGTGCCGCCGGTCACTGTGGCGCAGGCGAAAGGCGATGGGGCGCAGCCGGGATCGGTCGCGGTCGATACGTCCAAGCAGGCGATGCGCGCGGGCAGGATGCGAGTCGCCGGTGCCGCAGGGCTTTTCGTGGCCGGGTTCACCGTGGTGTTCGTGCTGGCCACCGCCACCGTCTTCGGCCTCATTCAGACCCTCAACGTGAATCGTGAACTGCTGCAGCGCATCGGTGGCGTGGTCACGATCGTGATGGGTCTGGCGTTCATCGGATTGATCCCGGCTTTGCAGCGCGATACCCGGATGGAGCCGCGCAGGCTGACCAGCATCGCGGGTGCTCCGCTGCTCGGTGCGGTGTTCGCGCTGGGCTGGACGCCCTGTCTGGGTCCGACGCTCTCCGGCGTGATGGCGGTGTCCGCGGGCACCGACGGCACGACCGCCGCCAGGGGAGTGGCGCTGATCGTCGCCTACTGTCTCGGGCTCGGATTGCCGTTCGTCATCCTGGCTTTCGGGTCGGCGAGCGCGTTGCGCGGGGTGGGCTGGTTGCGCCGGAATTCGCGCACCATTCAGGTCGTCGGGGGCCTGTTGCTCGTCGCCGTGGGCATCGCACTGGTCACGGGGGCGTGGGATCAGTTCGTCGCCTGGGTGCGTGATGCGTTCGTCTCCGAGGTGACGCTGCCGATATGACCGTGACCGAAACTCTCACGGCCGCCGCGCCGAAGCCGCCGCGTCAATCCCTGCCGGGCCGGGGCTGGGCGCTCGTGCGCAACGCTTGGCGCGGGCTGACCAGCATGCGCACCGCCTTGGTGCTGCTGTTCCTGCTGGCCTTGGCCGCGATTCCGGGCGCCCTGCTGCCGCAGCGAAACCTGAACGAGCAGAAGGTCACCGAGTACATCGCGAACCGCCCGAAGCTGGGTCCGTGGATGGATCGGCTCGAGCTGTTCGACGTGTTCTCCAGCTTCTGGTTCACCGCCGTCTACGTGCTGCTGTTCGTCTCGCTGGTGGGTTGCATCCTGCCGCGCTGCTACGACCACTTCAAAGCCCTGCGCACCGCGCCGGTGCAGGCGCCGCGCAACCTGTCCCGGCTGCCGCACCACCATTCGGAGACGGTGACGCGCACCCCGGAGCAGGTCATCGAGCAGGCGCGCGCGCAGTTGCGTAGCTGGCGCACCGAGGTCCGGCCGGGACAACGCGACGGTGAGATCACGCTGTCCGCGGAGAAGGGCTACACCCGCGAGCTCGGCAATCTCGTCTTCCACCTGGCGCTGGTCGGCCTGCTCGTGGCGATCGCCGTCGGCAAGCTGTTCGGTTACGAGGGCAGCGTCATCGTCATCGCCGACAACGGCCCAGGCTTCTGCACCACTTCGCCCGCGGTGTTCGACTCGTTCAAAGCCGGCAACGTCAACGACGGCACCGGCATGACCCCGATCTGCGTGCGGGTCAAGGATTTCAAGGCCGAGTACCTGAAGAACGGCCAGGCCGAGATGTTCACCTCGAACATCCAGTACCAGTCCGGCGCGGACCTGAACGCCAACACCTGGCGCGACACCACCATCCAGGTGAACCACCCGCTGCGCGTCGCCGGTGACCGGCTCTACCTGCAGGGCCACGGTTTCGCGCCGACGTTCACCGTCACCTTCCCGAACGGGCAGACCCGCACCGAAACCATCCAGTGGCGCCCCGACGACGCGCAGACCTTCCTGTCCAGCGGCGTCCTGCGCATCGACCCGCCCGGCGGCATGTTTGCCACCGACGAGGAGCGGCGCAAGAACCAGATCGCCATCGACGGCCTGTTCGCGCCGACCGCGATGTTCCACGGCAGCCTGCTCACCTCCGCGTTCCCGAGGATGGACGACCCGGCGGTCGCGATCGACATCTACCGCGGCGACACCGGCCTGGACACCGGGAAGCCGCAGTCGCTGTTCGCGCTGGATCGGGAGATGATCGCGCAGGGCCGGCTCAACAAAGAGGCGCGCACCAACCTGCGCCCCGGTGAGACCGCGACCCTGCCCAACGGCACCAAGGTGACCTTCGACGGGGCCAAGGAATTCGTGAACCTGCAGGTCTCTCACGATCCGGCCCAGCAGTGGGTGCTGGTCAGCGCGCTGGCCATGATGGCCGGACTGCTGGTGTCGCTGCTGGTGAAGCGCAGGCGCATCTGGGTGCGGGTCTATCCGTCGCCCGGCGATGCCGGTACCGTGGACCAACGACGCGCCGTAGTAGAGCTGGGCGGCCTCGCCAGAACCGATCAAGCGGGCTGGGGCGGCGAATTCGACCGGCTGCGTGCGCGCCTGCTGGACCCCACCAAGACCACCTCGGGAGAGTGACCATGCCGATCGACGAGACGCTCGCCGGGTACAGCAACCTCGCCTTCAAATCGGCGTGGGTTGTCTATGTGCTCGTGCTCGCGCTACTGATCGTGCAGTACTCGGCGGCGCAGAAGCAGCTGTCCGAACGCGAACTGGTCGCCGCGGGCGGCGGCCCGCTCGCCCCGAACACCCCCGGTCGCATCGAGGAAGCCCCGAAGCTTTCCTGGCCGGAGCGCTTCGGCAACATGGCGTTCTCGGTGCTGATGGTCGGCATCGTGTTGCACGCAGCCGCGATCTTCTTGCGCGGCTTCGCGGTTCACCGCTTCCCGCTGGGCAACATGTACGAGTTCGTGGTGATGGCTACGGCCGCCGCCATGGTCGTCGGCGTCGCCTTCCTGCACGAGCGCAAGTTCCGCTCGATGTGGGTCTTCCTGCTGGTCCCCGTCCTGGTCCTGATGTTCGTCGCCGGCCAGGTCCTCTACGCCGAAGCCGCCCCCGTCGTCCCGGCCCTGCAATCCTTCTGGCTCCCGATCCACGTCACCGTGGTCAGCATCGGCAGCGGCATCTTCCTGCTCTCCGGCGTAGCCAGCCTCCTGTTCCTCTTCCGCCTGCGCCAGCCCGAAGGCGAGGAAACCCCCAACCTCCTCGGCCTCATCGCCCGCCGCCTCCCCGACGCCCGCACCCTGGACCGCCTGGCCTACAAAACCACCATCATCGGCTTCCCCCTCTTCGGCGCCGGCGTCATCCTCGGCGCCATCTGGGCCGAAGCCGCCTGGGGCCGCTTCTGGGGCTGGGACCCAAAGGAAACCTGCTCCTTCATCGCCTGGGTCCTCTACGCCGCCTACCTCCACGCCCGCGCCACCTCCGGCTGGCGCGACACCAAAGCCGCCTGGATCAACGTCGCCGGATTCGTCGCCATGCTGTTCAATTTGTTCATCATCAATATGGTGATCAGCGGCCTGCACAGCTACGCCGGACTCAACTGACGTCTTCTTCCGTCGAAATCCTCGCCACCAGCGGCTATTCCGCACCCGAAACACGCTGGCCCCGTGTGCCTTCGGCGCGCAGACCAGAGTTGAGGTTGTCGGCGCGTCCGGCCTGGCCGCACTCGTAAACCCAATCAGCCAAAAGTGCTGCGGGGGTGACGTTTCAGTGACTAACTTTGCGTGCACCGCTGGCAGGTAGCCAGACGTGTAGGTAGGCGATATTTCGGTGATCAGCAGCAGATTCCTCAAGGTGACCTCCGCACGGTGGCGGCGGGTTGTCAGTGTTCGGACCAGGGTGCTGGTCATTGTGCTTATTCCGAGTGTCGCGCTACTTGCGATCGGGGTGGGCGGATCTGCCTATCTGGTGCAGAGCGGACGGGAGGCCAATCGGTTCGCTGAACTGGCGCGTGGCACCTCCGGTCCGTCGATCATGATGATCGAAGCGTTCCAGGAGGAGCGCAGGCTTTCGCTGCTGTTCCTGGCCGGGGACGACCCGGCGGGGCTCGCATTGCCGGCGGCGCGCAAGCAATCCGATGCGGGGTACGCGGCGGTGGTGGCCCAAGCCAATGCGCTGTCGGAACTGCGGCCCGACCTGAAGGACGGGTTCTTCCGAGTCGGTGTCGGCCAGAAGGTGCCTGCCTTGCGGGCCGCTGTCGATGCGCGCACAATTCCGGCCGCGGAAGCGTTCACCGCGTACAGCATGGCGGTAGCGGCCATCATCAACGGCTGGCTGATCTCGGCGAGTGTGGCGCCCGATTCCCATATCGCGGTCGAACTGTACAAGTCGGTGCACGCGCTGCGGGCCGCCGAATCCATCTCGCGGACCAGCGGATTGGGTTCATTGGTGATGCTCACCGGGGAGCTGTCACCGCAACTGCTGGTGGAGTTGGCCGGGTATATCGGCGACGGACGTGGCGAGATCACCTACGTCGGGTCGGTGCTACAGGGGGCGCACCTCGACCAATGGAAGGCGATCACCGCCAGCTCGGAATGGCAGCGGCTGCGTGCCATGGAGGACGCGGTCCTCGAGCGTGGCCCGGTCACCGCACCCGGCACCGGTCGATCCTCCGGCGTATCCGCCGATCCGCTGCCACTGACGCTGACCGAATGGCAGCAGGTCGCGGGCAAAGTCCGGCGCGATCTGCTGGGCCTGTGGGAGACCCAGAGCGTCGACGCGCATTTCGAAGCGACCGAACAAGGCAATCGACTCAACCGGAACTCGCTGTTCGCCGGGGCGGGCGTGCTCTCGCTCGCGCTGCTGGCGTTCCTCGGTGCGCTGGTGCTGGCCAACAAGTTCATCGCGCGCCTGCGCCGGCTACGCCGCGACACACTGGAATTGGCTGATGAGCGGTTGCCGGAAACCATCCGCCGGCTCTCCGCCGGCGAAGAATTCGATGAGGACGCGGACCGATTGGATTTCGGAGCCGACGAGATCGGCCACGTCGCCGACGCTTTCAACCGCGCGCACCGGGCGGCGGTGGCGGCGGCGGTGGCCGAGGCCAAAACCCGGGCGGGTGTGAACGCGGTGTTCGTCAAAATCGCACACCGCTCCCAGGGGGTGGTGCACCGTCAGTTGGCCTTGCTCGACAAAGCCGAGCGGGAGGAAACGGAATCGGACCGGCTGACGTTGCTGTTCCAGCTCGACCACTTGGCGACCCGGGCCCGCCGCAATTCCGAGAACCTCATCGTGCTCGGCGGTGAACAGCCGGGACGACAGTGGCGCAATCCGGTGCCGCTGGTCGACGTGGTTCGCGGTGCGGCCGCGGAATCGCTGGACTACACCAGAATTCATGTCCGAAAGCTGCCGGAGACGCAGATCGTCGGATCCGCAGTCACCGATATCATCCACCTCTTGGCGGAACTGGCCGACAATGCCACCACGTTCTCCCCGCCGGACTCCGCCGTCGAGGTCACCGGCGGTACGGTCGGCAAGGGAATCGCCCTCGAGATCTCCGATCAGGGCCTCGGCATGACGGTCGCGGATATGACCGCCCGCAACGCGCTGCTGTCACAGCCACCGGATTTCAGCGTCGCGACCCTGTCCGGAGATAGCCGGCTCGGACTGTTCGTGGTCGCGAAACTGGCTGCCCGCCATGGCATTACGGTTCGGCTCACGGAGTCCGACTACGGCGGAGTGAAGGCCATCGTGCTGATCCCGAGAGCACTCACCACCGCCGCCCTGGAGGCGGGTACCGCCGATCCCATGCGGGAGAACCGAATTCCGGCGCAGCCCAGGTACTGATGAACGATTCACCAGAGTCGTGGTGACGACAAGGATGCCGACCCGCCACTTCGGGTGGGAGAACAGTTGAATCCCCTGCTTCCTCAATGGCCTGAGCATCTGACTTCGGAGTAGGTGAGTCAAGGGCGCTGCGCGATGGCCAACCCCGCTCTCGACATACCTTCCCCTCAGCGCAAGACGGGCGGTATGAGGAAACAGGGGGAGGGTAGTTGCCGGACCGCGCGGATTTCGGGCTGACCGCAAAGGTCGTCAGCCGAGATAGGGCTTGGCGCGTCCTTCGGAATGGTGGCCTAGCCGTAGACGCACGGTGTCATGCACCGGTAGCTTTTCTAGTTCTTCGAGCTGGATAAAGCGGACCTCTGTGGATTCCGAGCTGACCTGGATCCGCCCGCCGCACACGCGTCCGTAGAAGGTGATGTTGAACTCTTGGCGGATTTCTCCGTCTGCATATTCGATGATGTGTCCTGGGTCGGTGTAGATGCCGAGAAGGCCCATTATCTCGATGTCGAGGCCGGTCTCTTCTTTGGTCTCCCGAATTACGCATTGTTCGAGGGTTTCTCCGATGTCCATCACCCCACCCGGGAACGACCAGTTGCCCGAGTCGCTGCGGCGCTGCATGAGGATGGCGCCCTGATCGTCGGTGAC
This sequence comes from Nocardia sp. XZ_19_385, assembly GCF_015355755.1. Classification (NCBI taxonomy): domain Bacteria; kingdom Bacillati; phylum Actinomycetota; class Actinomycetes; order Mycobacteriales; family Nocardiaceae; genus Nocardia; species Nocardia sp. XZ_19_385. Next base: position 440,351 of record NZ_JACVEE010000002.1, on the reverse strand, counting down.
CAAGGCTGAGCCTCCCGGCACCAGGCTGTTCGCCTTGGGTGCGTTCGGGTCTCGGTAGTAATCACGCCGTTTTCCCATGGATTGCCCCTAGCTCGTATGGGGTGACGCTGCCCCAAATCTGTTCTACCTGATCGGCGAATGAGGAAAAGATGCCATGTGGCGAAAGACGTCTCAGGTGCAGCGCTGTGTGTTGGTAACCGCGAGCGCGAATCAGGTACGGAGTAACGATCATCTGGTCGTCGAATCGGAACACCGAGTTGTAGAGATGCACCGTGTGCAGTCCGATTCGGCACCCGGGGGTACTGTCTAGTTGGCCTAACATGCTCAGCGCGTTACGGATCCGGCCACGAAGCGTGCCGTTCATCTGTTCCAATGTGTCTCGCTCGGCGACATGGGCGCAGTCTGGTTCCGCGAAGGCTAGCCGCACTCGGGCACCGCTCTGGCACTTCTGAGCGATGATTTTTGCCGCATCGGGCAGCAGCTCGAATACGAACGGGTACGCGTATCCGACGATGTCTATCTGATCGCTTGCCCCAAGCATGAGCGATACCCACAGGTCGTTAGGGATATCAGCCCGGTGAGCGTATGCGTTCACAACCTCTGCGGTGGCTGGAGAACCGGCCCCCAGGTCCGGACGAACCTGCGGCCACAACGACTCTTCGGACTCGTTCAGGACGCGTGCTACGTCGAGTCGGGTCCGTCGGTGCGGCACTCGCCCGGCCAGCCAACGGTTGACCGTCTTCACGTCTACGCCGACAGCTGTGGCAAGCATCGCGGAGTCCAGTTGTGCTCGCAGCATTGCCGATTCGAGGCGCTGGCTCATACCGGAACCATAGTGGACAAGCGGGGGACGCTTCGGGCGTTTGTAAGTGTCCATCGAAACGTCCTCGGCGCAGTTCAGGCGTCCGGATCGTGCACATACCGTCAGTTTCAGGCGCTCGGTACCAAACGTCAGTCGACTTGGTACCAAGTGCCAGCCAACTGCGACGCGGGAGATCGATGTGTCACTGACTTGGAATGAGGCGACGGTGCTCGCCGTGCTGGCGAAGTTGAAGCCGACCGAGGTGCGGACCGTGAAGGACCTTCGCATGGAGACAGGTGTGGGGGTCGGAACTATTCGTTCAACCCTGAATTGGGCTGCTCGCCAGGGGCTTACCAGGGTGTGCAGGTCCCCTCATCCACAGTGGCGGATCACCGATAAGGGTCGGCATTTGATGGGTGAATCGGAGTACGAGGAGTTCATGATGAGCTTGGAGGAGTACCGAGAACACCTGCGTGCCAAGAGAATTGAAATGGAAGCGGTGGAGCAGTGAGGGGGAGGCCGGCCGCGATCGGGTTCCTCCGTCGGGATGTTTCTGGAATTTCCCAGACCTGGGATGAGATCCAGATCCGTAGTCTTGCAAAGCGGCTCGGCTACGACCTTGCCAAAATCGTGGTGTTTGGTTCCGAGACCGATCTCTCGTTGAGTCGATTGATCGGCGTCCTCCGGCAGTCCGCCGCTGACGCTGTGTTTGTTCCGAACGTGGCACATTTCGATGGCGCCGAGATCTCTGCCGAGCTAGTCCAGGTGTGTGACGTGATCACCGTGTCGCCGGAAGCGACCTATGCGCGGACATTGGCAGCCGCGATCTTCCCTGACCCTGCCTGACGGCAATCCGGCGTGTCCGCAGGTGTCACTCCGGTCACCCGCAGCAAGACCACCTTGCCGAATCCTCCCCCCACGGCTCAACGCAACATCAGTGTCGCGGCTGGGTTTGGTGAGTCCACTGATAACCGTCGAACCAGCGCACCAGCGCAGGGTTCGCGTGGTCCGGATACCAGCCGGGGCCGATCGGCCCTTGACCCTGGTGCTGTGTTCTCGCTTGGGAGCTCGACTTTTTGGCCGCAACGATCACCACTATCGCCGCGATGACCACGAGAAGAACGAGAACGATAACCATATATACCGGTAGTCCGCCCATGGTGTCAGTATCGATCAGGGCGAGTCAGCTTGCGAATCAAGCGGATTCGTTTGTAGGCCGGTATCGGCTCAGCCTCGCGCGGAGATCTGCTGGACGCCCCAGCTGTTGCCGTCCGGGTCCTCGAAGAAGATGAAGCCGACGTTGTCGAGGGGATCTGGTGTGGGGGAGGGGTTTTCGCCCAGGACCTGGACGTCGGTGACGGTGACGCCGCGGGCGACCAGTTCTTTGTGGGCTTGTTTGATGTCGGGGACGACCAGTTGGAGGCCCTTTACGGAGCCGGGTTCCATGTGCGGGACTGCGCCTTCGCCGATGACTATGGAGCAGCCGGAGCCGGGTGGGGTCAGTTGCACGATGCGCATGCCGTCGCCGACCTTCGTGTCGTGGTCGACTACGAATCCCATTCGCTCGCTGTAGAACTCCTTGGCTCGATCGATATCGGATACGGGGACGATGACTACCTCGAGGGTCCAGTTCATGGCGTTTCCTTTCGGGGAGTGCGGATCAGTCGTATCGAGGCTCAGCGCTGCTGGCGCGCGAACAGTGGCAGTGCCATCACTGCCGACGCCCACAGCCAGATCAGGGAGCCGCCGGTCAGCATCCAGCGGAAGTCGCTGGCCGCGAAGGTGATTGCGGACAGGATCAGGTACACGGTGGGGACGGCGATGCTGGCGGCGAACCACCCGGTGCGTCCTTCCTGGCGGAAGCGGCGGGCGAAGACGATGGTGGCGGCGATCAGGGCCAGGGCGGCCACCGCGGGCGCGAGGGCGTGCAGCGCTCCGTGCCAGGTCATCGAGGCTGGTGCCTCGTCAGGGGTGCCGATGGGGTAGCCGAAGCCTGGGTCGACGACGAAGACGCCGCCGGCGATCAGGCCGAGGCCGTAGGCGGCGAACAGGCGCGGGCCCCAGGTGCTGCCGATTCCGCTGGTCAGGATTCGTTTCAGGCCGATGCTGCCGACCAGTACCAGTAGTCCGCTGAGGATGAAGTTGGTGATCTGCATCCAGCCGAGTTCGCTGAGGCTGAGCATGCTCAGAGGGTGCTTGACCGGGTCGAAGCCTTCGCGGGTGGCTTCCTGGATCAGGACGCTGCCGACGAACAGCGGTCCTGCGACGGCGCCGCAGGTCAGCAGGGCTCGGGTGCTGACAGCGCGCTTCCGTGAGGCAGCGCCGGCATAGGAGAAGAAGGTGGTCATGGCAGGTACTCCTGGCGGAATGTTCGGAGCGGCGCACCGCGCACCGAAAGCGATTGTGTTGGTACCTGTGTAGACGTGGTGCCGCCGCGGAATTCATCGCTGCCTCCTAGCTCTGCGAAAGTCGCTGGGACGGGCGAGATGTGAAACGATCGCTGGCGTGAGTGGGGTGGATCAGCGGGTGGAATCCTTGCCGTGGCCAGCGGAGTGGAAGCGGAACGACAAGCGCGAGCAGAAGTACCGAGCCCGGGGCAGCGACGGCATTGAGGTGGTCTGGGTGGACTTCGACGGCATCGGGGAGCAGGGCTTGCTCGTGCCAGGGGTTCGGCCCACCAAGTTGCAGGGGATTCTCTTCACTCTTGTCGGCGGTCTGTTCAGCGCCGCTGTCTTGGCGAGCGTGCCGGGCATCGTGATCGACCGAGAGTGGAAGGCGATCGGCGGGATGCTGTGCGTCGGCGTCTTCGCGGCGCTGATGTTGCTCCTCGGGATGCATTTCTGGCGGCACGCGAGCAGTAAACATCTGCCCGGCTTACGCCTGACCCCGACGCGGGTTATCCAGGGCGGCTACGACGGCGGTCACGTCGCGATGCGATGGGACGACGTCGCGCGCGTCCGCCCGTTTCTGTACGCGGGAGCCAACTCTCGCCAATGGTGGAACTCGTTCGCCATCGAGGTGCACGACCTGGCGGCGGTCTTGAACCGCCTCGGCGCGAAATCCCTTCGCCTGCACCGGATGGCGAACGGTCCTGCGGCGGTGACGCTGCGCGACAATCATCTGGCCGTACACCCGTTACTGGCGTACCACCTGGTCCGGTACTACTTCGACAACCCAGCCGACCGCCCGAACATCACACAAGCTCTCGCGTGACGCCGGACGATCTCAGCGGTCAGAAGAAGACCCATCCCCATCCCGCCGCTGCTTCGATAGCCGCCACAGGAAATCGGGATCGTCATCCGGCCCCAGAACCCGCTTCGGTTGCGGGGCCCGCGGAGCCGGCTCGCCCATCCGTTCCGGACCGAAAGCTTTCCAGCACAGCACCGCGATTGCTACGACTGCGATGAGTGCCAACAGGTACGTCACGTGGCTCACCTCCTGGTTAGAAGGTTAGCCGCGTGCGTGCCCGATGCACACCGCAGACACGAAATTGTTGGGTGAGACCAGGCGCGGGCATTGACAGGCCCGCGCCCCGAGCGACTAGCGGATCGAAGCCTCGGTGGTCAGCGAACGCAGTAGCTGCAGCACTTCGGACTCACGAAACCGGCGATGTCCGCCGGGGGTGCGCAGCGACCCGAGGCGCCCGGCATGGGCCCAGCGGGTGACGGTCTTGGGATCGACGTGGAACATGGCAGCAACTTGTCCCGGTGTCAGCAGGGTGTCCTGGCCGCCGACGGTGATCGCACTCATAGCAAACCTCTCCGTTCTCGACAGTTCCCTCATCAGATGGCGCCATCGTTGCACCCCAACCCCTAGGTACGCGAACCACCTACGTTTGGTAAAGGCGAAGTAATGGACAAAACGGATAAGCGCCCGACCTCGGCGATGGGTAGGGACCGAGGGCGGGCAACAGCTTCGCATACGCTGGCAGACGTGAGCGACGCAACTCAGCCAGATCGGGCATCCGCCCAGCAAACCCCGAAGCCGAACAAGCGGCTGGTCCGCAATCTCGCGCTGTACACCCTGGCCAGGCTGGTACTGGTCGCGGTCATCGCGGCCGTGATCGTGCTGGTGGCCAAGCTGGTCAAGGTCGAGATCCCGATCGTGGTGGCGGCGCTGTTCGCGCTGATCATCGCGATGCCGCTGTCGTTGACGCTGTTCAAGCGGCTGCGCACGCAGGTCAACGAGGACATCGCGGTGGTCGACGCCCAGCGCCGCGCGGACAAGGCGCAGCTGCGCGCCCGCCTGCGGGGCGAGGCGGAGGACAAGTGAAGTTCTGCGATCAGAGCGCACCGCGGGACTGGGTCGACAACGCGGTTCGCCTCATCGACGCCGATACCCAGCGCAGCGCCGACACCCATCTGCTGCGCTATCCGCTGCCCGCCGAGTGGGGCATCCAGCTGTACCTCAAGGACGAATCCACCCACATCACAGGCAGTTTGAAGCATCGCCTGGCGCGCTCGTTGTTCCTGTACGCCATCTGCAACGGCTGGGTCACCGAGGGCACCACCGTGGTGGAGGCGTCCTCGGGGTCGACCGCCGTCAGCGAGGCGTATTTCGCGAAACTGCTCGGCCTGGATTTCGTCGCGGTGATGCCCGCGAGTACCTCGCCGCAGAAGATCGCGCTCATCGAAGCGCAAGGCGGCCGTTGTCATTTCGTGCAGAAGCCGGATGACATGTATTCCGAGGCGGCCCGGCTGGCTCGCGAATGCGACGGCCACTACATGGACCAGTTCACCCACGCCGAACGTGCCACCGACTGGCGCGGCAACAACAACATCGCCGAATCCATCTTCCAGCAAATGGAATTGGAGCCGTGCCCGGTCCCGGAGTGGGTGGTGGTCGGCGCGGGTACCGGCGGCACCAGCGCCACCATCGGCCGCTACATCCGCTACCGCCGGCATGCCACGAAGCTGGCCGTGGTGGACCCGGAGAACTCGGCCTTCTACGGCGGCTATGAGAACGCCGACGCCGGTTTCCACACCGGAATGTCTTCGCGCATCGAGGGAATCGGCCGGCCTCGGGTGGAGCCCTCGTTCATCGGACAGGTCATCGATCGGATGATCCACGTGCCCGATGCCGCCTCCATCGCGGCCGCGCGGCATGCCAGCGTCGCCCTCGGCCGGCGCGTCGGCGGATCCACCGGCACCAACCTGTGGGGCGTGTGGGCGTTGATCGGCGAGATGCTCGCCGCGGGCCGCTCCGGCAGCGTCGTCACGCTGATCTGTGATGGCGGAGATCGGTATGCGGGTACGTATTTCGACGATTCCTGGGTCGCCGCGCAGGGCATGAGCCTGGCCGAGCCGACCGCGATCATGGAGAAGTTCCACGCCACCGGCGCCTGGACCGGTTAGATCTGCTCGTCGAACACCCCCGCGTTCCGAATGCGGGGGTGTTTTGCGTTCTTCTCAGGGCGAACGGCAGCCGTCGTCAATTTTTGTTGACACATGGCGCCTCGTCAACCAAAATTGACGACATGACAGAAGCAACCACTCTGGCGGCCGCCGCCGGCAGCCCCGACCCCACGGTCGGGCTGCGCGCGGTACTCGCACTGCGTCGGCTGCTCGAACGACTGGAAGCGATCCAGGTCGCCAATGCCCGCGAACAGGGCTGGTCCTGGCAATCCATCGCGGAAGCGCTCGAGGTCAGCAAGCAGGCGGTCCACCAGAAGTACAACCGGAAAGGCAGGAGCCGCTGATGTTCGAACGGTTCAGCAAAGAAGCCCGCATGGCCGTGGTCGTCGCGCAGGAAGACGCGCGCCAACTGCATGCCCCGAATATCGGCGTCGAGCATGTGCTGCTCGGCCTGTTGTCGCAGGGCGACGACACCCTCAAGGCGCTACTCGCCGCGGCGGGTATCACCCACGCGGGCGTCTGTGACGCACTGACCGAGCAGGGCGAAGCCGGTCCGCTGGGCAAGGCGGATGCCGAAGCGCTGCGTTCCATCGGCATCGACCTCGACGCCGTGCGGGAAAGCCTGGAGGCCACCTTCGGTGCGGACGCGCTCGACCGGGCCGTGCCCACGGAGGGCAAGCGCGGATTCTTCGCCCGCGGAAAGAACTTCGCGCACATTCCCTTCTCACGCGAGGCCAAGAAGGTGCTGGAGCTCTCGCTGCGCGAAGCCTTGGCCCGCAAGGACAACAGCATCGAAGCCGGGCACATTCTGCTCGGCATCCTGCGGGCGCCGAACGAGACCACCACGCGGCTGCTCGGCGGTTCCGACGCGATCGGCGCACTGCGTGCCAAGGTGCACGGCCTGCTCGACCGCGCTGCCTGAAATATGCGACCGAAACCGGACTGGTCACCGTGTTTTGCAACGCGCCCCGAGCGTCCATCGGGCCTAGCATGGCCCCATGCAGCTTCTGATTCGGTTGATCATCAACGCAGTGGCCATCTGGCTGGCCGCCGCCTGGGTCGACAAGATCGACATCGTCTATCCGGCGGACCAGGGCAACGGCGGGAAAATCATCACCGTGCTCGTCATCGCGGCGGTGTTCACCGTGGTGAACGCCCTGGTCAAACCCCTCGTGAAAATGCTCTCGCTGCCTCTGGTGGTGCTGACGCTCGGGCTGTTCCTGCTGATCGTCAACGCCCTGATGCTGTTCCTGACCTCGTGGATCACCGACGCGTTCTCCGACTACGGCCTGCACATCGGCAGTTTCTGGGCGGCGATCCTCGGCGGCGTCATCATCTGGCTGGTCAACTGGGTGCTGGGCATCCTGGTGCCCGACAACGACTGACGGGCTCGGCTCGGCGCACCCCTTGTGGACATCCACAGGGGGTGCGTTGCCTGTCTCCGGACCTACGCGAAGCCGAGGGCCAGCGCGGTCAGGGCCGACCACACCAACAGTGCCAGGCCGGAATCGCGCAGTGCCGGAATGAGTTCCAGGCCCTTCTTGCCGCCGCGGACGGGGGCGTTGGCGCGCACCGCGAGCGGGATCGCGAGCAGGCCGACCAGCGCGAACGGGGTCTTCGCGACCAGCACCAGCGTCGCCGCGAACGGGATCACGAGCAGCGCCAAATGCAGTGTGCGCGTGCGGGGATCGCCGAGCTTGACCGCGAGCGTGGTCTTCCCGGACTCGGTATCGGTCGGAATATCGCGCAGGTTGTTGGCGACGAGGACCGCGCTGGAGTACGAACCGACCGCCACCGCGAGCACCACGCCGACCCAGTCGATCTTCTCGGCCTGCACGAACTCGGTCCCGAGCACCGCGATCAGCCCGAAGAACACGAACACCGCGATCTCACCGAATCCGCTGTACCCGTAGGGCTTGCTGCCGCCGGTGTAGAACCAGGCCCCCGCCAGGCAGGCCACGCCGACCAGCAGCAGCCACCACGCGGTCGTCGCCGCCAGCACCAGACCGAGCACCGCGCCGATCGCGAGGCTGATGATCGCCGCGTTCTTCACTGCGGCCGGCGAAGCCAGCTTGGACCCGACCAGCCGCAACGGCCCGACCCGCTCGTCGTCGGTGCCGCGGATACCGTCGGAGTAATCGTTGGCGTAATTCACGCCGACGATCAGCGCCAGCGAAACCAGCAGCGCCAGAACGGCTTTCCACCACACGAAACCGTCCAGTGCGGCAGCCGCCCCGGTGCCCGCCAGCACCGGCGCGATCGCGTTCGGCAGAGTACGAGGGCGCGCGCCCTCGATCCATTGCGCTGCAGTAGCCATGCGCCGAGCCTAATGGGCGCGACCGCCTCCGGCCTCCTGGGCGTGCGGCACACCACAAGCGCCCCGGCCCGCGCCACGCGCCGGAAACCAAGAGGACCGAGTGCGTGTCACTCGCTACGATTGCCGAGGAATGTTGCCGGAACACAGCGGCCCGAATGGGCACAGTCGAGTGGCGAAGCCCGCAGGCGAATCGGTCGTGGTGGCCCTGCTGGGTGAGATCGCGCTACGCCGCGACGGCACGCTCACCGCGGTGCCCGGCAGCCGATCCCGCCTGCTGCTGGCCGCTCTGGCCCTGCACCCGGGCCGCGCCCGCAGCGCCCAAGCCCTGATCGACGACGTCTGGGGCGAGCAGCCTCCGCGCGCCCCGATGAACGCCCTGCACACACAGGTCTCGCGCCTGCGCTCGTCGCTGCCGGACGGTGCGCTGGAGATCGGCCCGGCCGGATACCGGCTGACCTTGCGACCCGACCAGGTCGACCTGACCCTGACCGCCGAGATGCTCCGGGACGCACGCGTCTGCCTGGACAACGGCGATGTGCCGGGCTGTGTCCAAGCGGTGGCCCACGCAAGGGAGCTGTGGCGCGGCGAACCCGGCGCCGATCTCCCGTCCGGCGGAGTGGCCGACGAGTTGTCCACCACCGCCGAGGCCCGACTACGTGAACTCGACACCCTCGAACTGACGGCCCATCAGTCCTGCGGCGACTTCGACGGCGCACTCCGCATCGCCCGCCGGCTTGCCGCCGAACAACCGCTCGACGAACCCGCCCAGCAGACCCTCATGCGCCTGCTGGCATTGACCGGCCGAGGGAACGAAGCGCTGGAGTCCTTCGCCGCCTTCCGCACTCGACTGGGCGACCAGCTGGGCGCCGACCCCGGCCGCGACCTGGTCGACCTGAACACCGCGATTCTGCGCGGAGAACCACTGAGCAGCAACGGCATCGGGCAACCGCCGTCGACTGACTCGCGCGGTCCGAGAGGTGTGTCGTCTACGTCCGAAGGACGGGGTCTGGGCGTTCGTCCGGCCGGTCGAGGCGAAGTATTCGGTGGTGCAACGGATCCCAGTGTTCGCCGGGATGGTGGAGCGACGGTGGCGCCGAAGGTGGGCGGCGAGGCCTCGATGGCGAGCGGACTGCGCGCCGCGCCGAATGCTCTGCTGGGGCGGGAGGATGACTTGTCCGCGCTCGGGTTGCTGTTGCCCGAGTCGAGGGTGGTCACTGTGCTCGGGCCCGGTGGCACCGGAAAGACCCGTATCGCCAATGAAGTCGGCGCTCGTGCCGCCCGGCATCTTCCGGTGGTGCTGGTGGAACTCGCCTCCGTCCGGGCCGACCGCGCCGCGGAGGGTACGCGGGCGGAGATCGAGGGCGCGATCAGCGCCGGCCTCGGACTGAGCGAATTGCCGATGGATACAACGGGATTGCGTAAACAGTACGTCGCCGACGCGCAGCAGCGGTTGCGGGAGGCGGCGGCTTCCAGGCAGCTTTCGAGCGGTGAGCTCGACGAGTTGGCAGCTCTGCGTAACCATTACGTCCCTGAGGCGCGGCAGCGGTTGCGGGATGCGTTGGCGGCCCGCCCGATGCTGCTCATCCTCGACAACTGCGAGCACCTGATCGAGACGGTCGCGGTGGTTGTCGCGGATTTGATCGGTGCCTGCCCGCGACTGACCGTGCTCTGCACCAGCCGTGCACCGTTGATGATCACCGCCGAGACGGTATATCCCTTGCCGCCCTTGGCAATCGACGCCGCGGGTTCACCTGCCACCGACCTGTTCATGTCGCGGGCACGCGCCGTGCGTCCCTCGGTCCGGCTGGATCCAGAAGTGGTCGCACAACTGTGCCGCACCCTCGACGGCCTGCCGCTGGCCATCGAACTCGCGGCCGCGCGGGTGCGCACCATGAGCGTCGAGGACATCAACGATCGGCTCACGGATCGGTTCGCGTTGCTGCGCACCGGTGATCGCAGCTCGCCGGAACGCCATCGCACGCTGCACGCGGTGATCGACTGGAGCTGGAATCTCCTGGAACCCGAGCAGCAACTGGCGCTGCGCCGATTGTGCCGTTTCCCGGCGGGTTTCACGCTGTCCGCGGCCGAGGTGGTGGCCGGTGACCTCGGCGATGTCGCGGCGGCAGTGGACGGGCTGGTCAACCAGTCACTGCTCACCGTGCTCGACGACGACCGGCTCGGAACCCGCTATCGCATGTTGGAAACCGTGCGCGAATTCGGCGAGGAACAGCTCGCACTCGCGGGCGAGTCCGACCAGGTGATGGATCGAATGGTTTTGTGGGCGCGCCGTTTCGCCAATGCCGCGGCCGACACCAGGGAGCAGGCCGATCAGATCCGGTTGGCCTTGTCGGTGGCCGCCGAACTCGACAACCTGCTGGCGGTGCTGCGGTACGCGGTCGAGCGACGCGACGCGGTGACGATGTACACGGTGTTCCCGGTGCTCGGCTGCTTCTGGGTGATCCGCGGTTCACACGTCGAGGTGATGGGCTGGGTGCAGCGCCTACTGGCGCTCGACCCGGTCGGGGACCCGGACGAGCCGTCCATCGAGTTGCAGATGACCTGCTACCTGCTGGTATTCCTGCACCTGGCCTATATCGGTGACGACGTCCGCGCCTTGGCGCGGCTCCGGGTCCGGGTGCGCCGCCTGCTGCGCCGCGGTGACATCAGCCCGCACGACCAGTTCATGGGCCGGATCATGGTGACTCGGGCCGACGGCAAGGGCGTCGGCAGGTTGCTCGCCGTCGGCGTCCGCTCATCCGACCCGGCAACCCGGTCCAGCGCGCTGATGTTGCGCGCGAACGTCCGCGAGAACATGGGCGACGTGCGCGGCTCCACCGTCGACGCGATCCGCGCGCTGGAGGAGTTCCCGCCTGCCGAGGTTTGGAACGTGGCCATGGTGTGCCGGCATCTCGGGGGCGTCTGCGGGCAGGTCGCGCGCTACGACGAGGCGGTCACCTACTACACGCGTTGCCTCGAACTGCTCCGGCAACTGGGCACTTCGGAGGAGAGCATCGAGACCCGCGCCCACCTCGCGGCGGCCCTGGTCGGCGCTGGTCAACTGGAGCGGGCCCGGCAGGAAATCGATCTCGCACTCGGACCCGACGCCACGGAGATCGACGGAATGTCCGGCGCGCCGAACCACCTCGCCGGCATGGTCACCGGCGCCGCAGCGGAACTCGCACTGGCCGAAGGCGATATCGGGAACGGACTGCGCCGCCACTGGCGTGCCCTCGAGCTCTACAACTGGCCCGAACCCACGCTCGGCCCAGGGCCCGGCAGCATCATGCTCGGAGCAATGGCACTCGACGCGCACATCCTGCACGGCGCGGTCGCCGACACCGGCGACCTGTCTGCCCATCTCGTCGACAATGCCTTGGCGATCCTGAGTCAGCTCCACGACCTGCCCCAACTCGGCTCGGTAGCCTGTGCGATCGGCTCCTATCTCCTCGCCGCCGGGACCGCCCCGGCCCGCGGCCTGGAACTGCTCAGCCTCGCGACGAGAGTCCAAGCCCGCCAGGACTATCCGTCCATGCGGATCGATCGACACCTGGACGCGGCCCGGGCGAGCGTCGGCGCCGAACGGGTCGAGGAGACTCTCCACCGGGTCGCGCGTCTGGGCCGTAAACGGGCCGCGGATCGAATCATGGAGTTGCTGCGAAAGATTCACGAAGGCCGCTGACGCCTGGCGCGCCTCGGAAACTGGGAAGGGCCGAGAGATTCCGCGGAATCTCTCGGCCCTGCAACATTATTCGGATTGCTAAGCCCGACGCATGTACGCCCGCACCGTGATCGGTGCGACGATCAGGATCACCGCCAGTGACCCGAGCAGCGACCACGCCAGGTTCGGCCCGTAATGGTTGGCGTTCATCAGTTCCTGCGCCGCCTTGACCATGTAGTAGACCGGGTTGAGCTTGTTGATGCCCTGTAGCCAGCCGGGCATCGACTCGACCGGGGCGAAGGCGCCGGAGACGAAGGTCAGCGGGAACATGATGATCATCGAAATGCCCTGCACCGCGGAGGCGCTCTTGCCGGTGACGCCGACCAGCGCCCAGATCCAGCTGATCGCGAAGGAGCACACGATCACCATCAGGCACGCGGCCAGCACGCCGGCGAAGCCGCCGCCGGGCCGGTAGCCCAGGATCAGGCCCATGATCACGGTGAGCGTGGTCGCGATCAAGTAGCGGACCATGTCCGCGATCAATGCGCCCGACAGCGCCGAAATGCGGGCGATCGGAAGCGATTTGAATCGATCGAAGACGCCCTTGTCCATGTCCTCACGCAGCTGGGTGCCGGTGACGATGGAGGTCAGCACCACGGTCTGGACCAGGATGCCGGGGATGAACAGGGGCAGGTAGTTGTCCACCGAGCCGAACATCGCGCCGCCGAAGATGAAGGCGAACAGCGCGGTGAACAGGATCGGCTGGATCGTGACGTCGAACAGCTGCTCGGGATTGTGCTTGATCTTCAGCAGGCCACGGTAGGCCATGGTCATCGAGTGCCGCATCGTCTGGCGCAGGCTGACGCGGTTGCTGACCTCGGGGATCTCGGCGCGGATGCGTCCGGAATCCGCTGGGGCGGTGAGGGTTGCGGTCATGCCGCGCTCCGTTCGGTCTCGGCGGAGGTGTCCTTCGCGGCCGGGCGGCCGGTGATGGTGAGGAAGACCTCGTCCAGGCTGGGCTTGGAAACGTTGATCTCGTCGACCCCGATCTCCCACTCGCGCAGGCGAATCAACAGATCGGTGGTCATATCGGCGGTGCGCAGCGGTGCGGTGAGCCGACCGGCTTCGGGAGTGATCTGGGCTTCGGCGCCGAGGAAGTCGCTGACGATGCGCCGCGCTTCGTCGAGCTGGGCCCGGTTCGCCAGGGTCAGGTGCAGCGAGGAGCCGCCGACCGAGGCTTTGAGTTCGTCGGCGGTGCCGTCGGCGATCACCTTGCCGTGATCGATGACGGCGATCCGGTCCGCCAGCTGATCGGCCTCGTCCAGATACTGCGTGGTGAGCAGCACCGTCGCGCCCTCGCGGACCAGCCGGCGGATGGTGTCCCACATCTGGACGCGGGTGCGCGGATCGAGTCCGGTGGTGGGCTCGTCCAGGAACAGCAGCGGCGGGGTCGAGATCAGGCTGGCGGCCAAATCGAGCCGGCGCCGCATACCGCCGGAGAAGTGCTCGAGCGGCTTGTCGGCGGCCTCGGTGAGGTCGAACTCCTCGAGCAGCTCGGCGGTCTTGCGGCGGGCATCGGCCCGGCTCAGACCGAGCAGCCGCGAGAAGATCATCAGGTTCTCGGTAGCGGTCAGTTTCTCGTCCACCGAGGCGTACTGCCCGGTGACGCCGATGAGCGAGCGCACAGCGGTGGGCTGCTCGACGACGTCGCGCCCGAAGATGCGAGCGCTACCGCCGTCCGGCCGCAACAGCGTGGCCAGCATCCGGATAGTGGTGGTCTTGCCGGCCCCGTTCGGTCCCAGCACGCCATACACCGAACCTTGCGGCACGGCCAGGCTGACGCCGTCGACGGCGCGCTGCTCCCCGAACACCTTGACCAGCTCGTTCGCCTCGACGGCGAGTGCTGAAGTGGGTGCGAATGAAGTCATGCCGACTACATTGAGCGCTCGTTCTTGCACCGCCCTTGCACCGCGATCACACGACCTCTTGCACGCCGGCGGCTAGTTCGGTGTGTGCTCGCTGAGCAGGAGTTCGCGGACCTTGGCGCGGTTGGGTTTGCCGGGACCGTGCAACGGGAGCTCGTCGAAGATGGCGAGTTCGCGGGGGGCGGCGATGGCGTCGAGCTCGCGGACGACATGTTCGCGGAGTTCGTCGAGGGTGGGGTTGGCAGCGCCCTTGGCCGGGACGACGGCAACGGCGACGCGCTGGCCGAGGCGTTCGTCCGGGAGGCCCAGGACCACGCACTCGCTGACCGACGGGTGGGTGCCGAGGACGGCCTCGACGACCTGCGGGATCACCAGGAGGCCGCCGGTCATGATGGCTTCGTCGAGGCGGCCGCTGATGGACAGGACGCCGTCTTCGTAGGTGCCGGCGTCTTCGGTGCGGAACCAGCCGGGTTCGGCGAAGGCCGGGTGGTCGGGCTGGCCGCGGTAGCCGACGGCGATCATGGCGCCGCCGAGGACGACGCGGCCGTCTTCGATGCGGACCTCGGTGCCGTCCAGCGGGACACCGTCGTAGACGCAGCCGCCGCAGGTTTCGCTCATGCCGTAGGTGCGAACCACGTTGATACCGGCCGCTTTAGCGCGTTCGTGGATGTGCGGGGGAGTGGCCGCGCCGCCGACGAGGACACCGTCGAGCTGGGCGAGGGCTTCCGCCGCGACGGGCGCGTCGAGGGCCTTGATGAGCTGGGTCGGGACCAGCGCGGTGTAGCGGCGCGGTCCGCGCATCCCGGAGATGGCTCCCGCCAGCGCTTCCGGGAGGAACCCGCCGGAGACGTCGAGCACGGTCGGTTCGGTCCCGGCCTGAATGCTGCGCAGCAGCACCTGGATTCCGGCGATGTGATGGGTCGGCAGCGCCAGTAGCCAGCTGCCCGGCCCGCCGAGCCGCTCGTGTGTCGCGGCGCCGCTGGCCCGCAGCGCGGCCGCGCTGAGCATGGCGCCCTTCGGCACACCGGTGGTGCCGGAGGTGGTCACCACCAGCGCGACATCCTCCTCGATCGGCTCGCCCGGCCCGAGTGCGTCGGACAGGCGGCGAGCTTCGCGGCGGTCGCTGGTGGGGATCGGTAGCCACGCGGGCCCGTTGCCCTCCAACGCTTCCCGCAGATGCGGCAGGACATCGCCGACACCGGACCCGGTGGGCATCGGCAGCGTGCGCAGTTTCCTACTCACGACTGCGCCTCGCTGGCGCTCGGCTCCGTCGCGCGCAGGGCACGCTGGCACATGGTTCGATCGTTGCGCCCTCTCACGTTAGGGATCGTGTCATGCCCGCGCCGCCGTACGCGGAACGGGTCGGTTTGCAAAGGGGTCCAGCTACGCCAGGCATGGGTGTCTGCGATTCACTCGTCGGGCGGGTACGCATCGGGGTGCCCGGACATCGTCGGTCGGAGACCCTCGGTATTCGATCAGCGGCAGGTGCGAGCCACATCGTTGGACTCGGGAAGGACGCCGCGTATGAGCGTTATCGTCCTCGCCGGGGCCGGGGTTGGCAACTTGTGCCCCGCCACAAGATCATTGATCAGTGGTCTGAACTGCGGGTATCCCGCCGGATCGGATGGTCCGGCGGAATTTCGACCAGCACGACGGGCACACCGTCCGGATCCCGCACCCACATTTCGATCAGGCCCCACGGCTCCTGCACCGGAGCCCGATCGATGGGGATCCCCTTGATCGACAGTTCCGCGGCCGCGTCCGAAATCTCGCGCACCTGCAACCAGATCGCGCCGCCGAACGCGGTCGAGGAACCCGGCCCACCGTGCGCCGCGACCTCGACCAGCGACTGCCCAGCGAAGAAAACGGTGCCGCCCGGATACTCCCGCGCGATCGCCAGCCCGAGCCCGTCGCGATAGAACGCGAGCGTGGCCGGATAGTCGGCGGGCCGCAGGATGATTCGGCTGCTGAGGATCTCCATCGTGTCCGTCCGGGTCAGAAGTACCAGGGGTACGGGGTCCAGTCGGGTGCGCGCTTCTCCAGGAAGGAGTCGCGGCCCTCGACGGCCTCGTCGGTCATGTACGCCATCCGGGTGGCCTCGCCGGCGAAGAGCTGCTGGCCGACCAGTCCGTCGTCGAGCAGGTTGAACGCGTACTTCAGCATGCGCTGCGCCTGCGGGGATTTGCCGTTGATGTCGGCGGTCCACTCCAGCGCGACGTTCTCCAGCTCGTCGTGGTCGACGACCTTGTTCACCGCACCCATCTGATGCATTTCCTCGGCGGTGTAGGGCCGGCCCAGGAAGAAGATCTCGCGCGCGAATTTCTGGCCGACCATCTTGGCCAGATAGGCGCTGCCGTAGCCGCCGTCGAAGCTGCCCACATCGGCGTCGGTCTGCTTGAAGCGGGCGTGCTCGCGGCTGGCCAGGGTGAGGTCGCAGACCACATGCAGGCTGTGCCCGCCGCCCGCCGCCCAGCCGTTGACCAGGGCGATGACGACCTTGGGCATGAAGCGGATGAGCCGCTGGACCTCGAGGATGTGCAGCCGGCCCGCGCGGGCCTGGTCGACGGTGTCGGAGGTCTCGCCGCTGGCGTACTGGTAACCGTTGCGGCCACGGATGCGCTGATCGCCACCGGAGCAGAACGCCCAGCCGCCGTCCTTGGGGCTGGGGCCGTTGCCGGTGAGCAAGACCGCGCCGACGTCGGGTGTCATCCGCGCGTGGTCGAGGGCGCGGTAGAGCTCGTCGACGGTGTGCGGGCGGAAGGCGTTGCGCACCTCGGGGCGGTCGAAGGCGATCCGGACGGTGCCCTGGTCGACATGCCGGTGATAGGTGATGTCGGTCAGGTTCTCGAAACCAGGAACGGGCCGCCACAACTTCGGATTGAACGTCACGCCAGAGATTATCGTCGCGCGGCGCTCACTAGCCAGTGGGCGGTTAGCGATGCTCAGGACTTGACGGTGTAAAAAGACGCGTTACCGTGCAAGTTATGAACGAGCAAGTGGAACCGGTTTCAGGCAACGGTGCGCGGCCGCGAATCGACCGGAGCATGGTCGACGAGAGTCGGTACGAGAAGCACGGTGGCTTCCCGAAGGTCTCCCAGGCCGAGATCGGGACGAATTTCGGACCGTTCGTCGAGGCGATGCGCACCCTGCAAGATCTCACCGTTTGTGTCGATGCCCCCGACGAGGTCTTCGGCGCGGCACTCGCCAAGGCGAACGAACTGATCGATCTGCTCGAGCCGCACCGGGCCCCCGAACTTCAGGGCCCCGCCGGTCGCGCCGTGAAGCTCCCCGGCCGCGGCAGCCTGCTGCTCTTGCCTTGGCGCACAGTCGAAGCCGGACCCGACGGCATCACGATGGCGGGCGAGTTCCGCCGATTCCACTTGGGCGGCAACGGCGCCGCGCACGGCGGCGTGCTCCCGCTGCTGTTCGACGACCTGCTCGGCATGATCGTGCACTACGCCGGTCGCCCGATCAGCCGGACCGCGTATCTGCATGTGAACTACCGCAAGATCACTCCGCTGGAGACGCCGCTGACCGTTCGGGGCCGGGTCGATCGGACCGAGGGCCGCAAGACTTTCATTACCGCCGAATTGGTCGATGAGCAGGGCGAAGTCCTCGCCGATTGTGAAGGACTGATGGTTCAACTGCTGCCCTGGCAGCCCTGAATCGGGCAGCGCCACATGCCTGGTGCCAGTGGTGCGTATAGTGGCCAGCGCTCGTTCATCGACATCGATCCGGAGGAACCTGAAAGTGGTTGCAGCACTGTCTGAATCCCTGCTCAACGACGCCAATCGTACGGCTTTCCTTGCCGATGCCAAGGAGGTTCTCGACGCCGAGGTGTCGGACAAGGGCGGCGCGTCCGGCTTGGCCGTGAAGGGCGCCTACGCGGCGGCCAAGAAGGTCAGCCCGACCATCGTTCCGGACGCGCTGGAGTCGTTGGCCCCCAAGCTCATCGAGCAGCTGGAGCCGTTCTGGCAGGAATACGCCGCCAACGGTTCGGGCAAGTTCGCCGACCTGCTCGTCGCGAAGTCCGACGCGGTCGCCGAGGCCCTGCTGGCGGTCACCGACGCCCGCGCCGAAGCCTCGACCCGCCCGGCCCTGAAGAAGGCCTACTCCGCCGTGCGCTCCTCGGCCAAGAAGAACGTCATCGAGGCCCTGCCCCGCGTCGGCGACCTGGTCCAGCGCCACGCTGGCTGATTTCCCTAACGCCGCACATCGAATCCGGTTGCCCCGCCGGGCACTTCGATGTGCGGCGTTTTTCATGCAACCGGGAACGGCTCTGTGCTGGCAGTTACTGTGAGCAGGGTGACGAAGACTCGGGACCTACTGTCTGAGAGGCTGGAGGCGTGAACCCGTCTACAGCACAGGCGCAGGTAGTCGTCGACGAACTGGTGCGCGGGGGTGTGCGGGATGTCGTCCTGTGTCCCGGCTCCCGGAACGCTCCGCTGGCTTTCGCGCTGCAGGCCGCCGACGCGGCCGGGCGGCTGCGGCTGCACATGCGCATCGACGAGCGCACCGCGGGCTTCCTCGCCATCGGTCTCGCGGTGTCCAGCGGTTGCCCGGTGCCGGTGGTGATGACCTCGGGGACCGCGGTGGCCAATCTCGGTCCCGCTGTGCTGGAGGCGAACTACGCGCGGGTGCCGTTGATCGTGCTCAGCGCGAACCGGCCCTACGAAATGCTCGGCACCGGCGCCAACCAGACCGTCGAACAGCTCGGGCTGTTCGGTAGCCAGGTGCGCGCGACGATCAGCCTCGGGCTGGCCGAGCTCGGCGTCGACAACGGCAACGGCTGCTACAGCCAGCAGAACAGCGTGTGGCGTTCGGCGGTGTGCCGGGTGCTGGCCGCCGCGCGCGGCACCCGCTCGGGCAACGCGGGCCCGGTGCATTTCGACATCCCGCTGCGCGAGCCGCTGGTGCCCGATAGCGATGCGGTGGGCGGACTTCCGGTGCCCGGCGAGGTCGCGCCGCTGGGCCGCGAGTCGGGCCGGCCGTGGACCGCCACGCAGTACGCCACCCTCGACGTTCCGCTCGATATCGACCTGACACCCGACACCGTCGTGATCTCCGGTCACGGCGCGGGCCTGCGGCCGGAACTGGCCGATTTGCCGACCGTCGCCGAACCCACCGCGCCGCTGCACGGCCCCACATTGCATCCGCTCGCGCTCGCGCTGCTGCAGCCGCGGCAGGCGATCATCACCGGCCGGCCCACCCTGCATCGCCAGGTATCGCGGGTGCTGGCCGATCCGGAGGTCACCGTCTTCGCGCTGACCACCGGTCCGCGCTGGCCCGATGTCTCCGGCAATGTCGTCGGCACCGGCACGCGCGCGGTGACCATCGGTGCGCCGCGCGCCGAATGGCTCGCGCGCTGCCGCGATTTCAACGCGAAGGCGACCCAGGTGGTGCGCGACGAACTCGCGCGGCATCCGAAGCCGACGGGCCTGCACGTGGCGGCCGTGGTGATGGACGCGCTGCGTGAGGGCGATCAGTTGTTGCTGGGCGCCTCCAACCCGGTGCGCGATGCGGCGCTCGTCTCACATCCGCGCCCGGGCATCAAGGTGCTGTCCAACCGCGGTGTCGCCGGCATCGACGGCACCGTGTCCTCGGCGGTCGGCGCGGCGCTCGCGCACACCGGCCGCACCGTCGCGCTGATCGGTGACCTCACGTTCCTGCACGACGCTGCCGGTCTGCTGATCGGCCGGGGCGAGCCGCGCCCGGCCGATCTGACCATCGTGGTCGCCAACGACGACGGCGGCGGCATCTTCGAGCTGCTCGAACAGGGCGACCCGCAGTACGCGGGCGTGTTCGAGCGGGTCTTCGGGACACCGCACGGCATGGATCTGGCCGCGCTGTGCGCCGCCTACCGGATTCCGCACCGCCAGGTCGACACCGATCAGCTGGTCGCGGAACTCACCGGCAACGCGCATGGTCTGCGCGTGCTGGAGGTCGCGACCGAGCGGTCGGGCCTGCGAGAACTGCACGCGGCGTTGCGCGCGAAGATCTAGATCTCCTCGGTGTATTCCGGGCCGCCGCCATCCATCCCGGCGTCCGGATCACCGCGGTCTTCGTCATCGAGCGGGACGGGGATCGACTGCTCGACCACGTCGGCCTCGTTCGCCGTGAACGCGTCGCGGTCGACATGGTCGGCCACCTCGCGATCGAAGGCCTCGGCTTCCGTGGCCGGATCCGGATAGGCCGGTACGGACTGCTCCATGAGGTCGGCCTCGGGAACCTCGTCCCAGGTGCGGGTCGTGCTGCGATCGATCATCGTGCGCTCCTCTCCGCGACTGTGTGCTCACCGGTTACCCAGTGCCCCGGGCGGGACACCCCCAGATTGCGCTGGATGGGCAGATCCGGCAACCAGCCCGCGCTGAGCGGGCGCTATTCGCCGTCGAGCGCGCCCGTCCCGTTGGCCGGATATTCCACGAGCGCCAACGTGCGGTTGGCCATGAACCTTGCGGTGCGCACCGCGGTGCCGGTGCGCGTCACCTCACTGACTTCGACTACTCCGCGCGCGATGCGCACATCTACCCGCCGCCCTGCTCGGGTGGCGGCGATTTCGTAACTGCGAGACCCGGCGCCGAAGTCGACGACGATCTCCACACGATCACCCTTCATCTTCCAATTCTCCTCCTTTCCAGCGGTTTTCGCCGTCACGACTTGGTGTCGGCGAGTAGCGTCGGGCGCTCGCGGGCGGGGTGCGGGAAGCCGCGGGGACCGATGAATTCTCGTGGCTCGCATCGTCATACCGGGAAAGGACGTCTCATGCCCGAAGGAGCCTCGATGAACCCCGTATTCGACTTCGAATCCGCCGCTTCCGCCATGGCGGCGGTTGTCGCCGGTATCTCCGACGATCAGCTCACCGCCCCGACCCCGATGGCCGACATCGCCGTGCGCGATCTGCTCGTCCACGTCGTCGGCCTGACCGAGGCCTTCCGGCAGGCCGCGACCAAGGAGGCGGTCGGCCGGTCCGAGGCCCCGGCCATCGGCCCGGATGCCGAACTGGTCCCCGACTGGCGGGACCGCATTCCGGCGCAGCTGAAGGCGCTCGTCGAGGCCTGGCGGGAACCTGCCGCCTGGGCGGGCGAGACCGAAGCCGGGGGTGTCACGATGCCCGCCGAAATCATGGCCACGGTCGCCTTGGACGAGTTGGTCATTCACGGCTGGGATCTCGCCCAGGCCACCGGCCAGCAGCTGAACGTGCGCGAGTCCGACCTGGCCGTACTGCTCGAATTCCTGCGCGACACTCCGCCCGAAGGGACCCCCGGCCTCTTCGGCCCCGTCGTCCCGGTCCCCGCCGACGCGCCCGTATTCCACCGCGTCCTGGCTCTGACGGGCCGAAACCCCGCATAGTCACCAGGGTTACACCTGCCGCCATAGCCCAGTGATCATGCTTCGCATTACTGTCGGGGGCGTGGCGAAAACAGAGCGGCGGGAATCGGTTCGGGCCTCGCTGGACAAGCAGCCGCACGAGGTCGCGTCGATGTTCGACGGGGTCGCGAAGCGGTACGACATCACCAACACCGTCATTTCCGGTGGCCAAGACCGGTATTGGCGCTGGGCGGTGCGTAAAGCGGTGGCGCCGCGCCCGGGCGAGCGGGTGCTCGACCTGGCAGCCGGCACCGGTGTGTCCACACTCGATCTGGCGAAATCCGGCGCCTGGTGTCTCGCGGCCGACTTCTCCAAGGGCATGCTGCACGCCGGCCAGCACCGCAACGTGCCGATGGTCGCGGCCGACGCGACCGCGCTGCCCTTCGCCGACGACTCCTTCGACGCGGTGACCATCTCCTACGGGCTGCGCAATATCTCCGAGAGCGAGCAGGCGCTGCGGGAGATGCTGCGCGTCACCAAGCCCGGTGGCCGGCTGGTGGTGGCCGAGTTCTCGACGCCGGTCGTTCCGGTGTTCAAGACCGTCTACATGGAGTACCTGATGAAGGCGTTGCCGCAGGTCGCGCGCACCGTCAGCAGCAATCCGGACGCTTACGTCTATCTCGCCGAATCCATCCGGGCCTGGCCGAACCAGCGCCAGCTGGCGCTGCGGATCGCCGATGCGGGCTGGTCCTCGGTGAAATGGCGCAATCTGACCGGCGGCATCGTCGCGCTACACCGCGGATACAAGCTCTGAGAAGTCGTGAGATCACTCACGCATGAGGTTTCCGGGCGGTAAAACGCCAGGTCAGACTCGAATCTCACCGCCGGGAATTTTGTCGGTGAGGAAAATTGTCATCTGTCGATAACGCGGGGTAAATGGCCCGCAATGGCCGATGGCCATGATCGGTGGCATGACCGACGCAGGAACGAACCCCGCCCGCACGGCGTGCTCGTACTGCGGTGTCGGCTGCGGCATCACCGTCGAGACCGAACCCGGTCCCGACGGCGCTCCGGTGATCGCGAAGGTCAGTGGAGACAAGCTGCATCCGGCGAACGCGGGCCGGCTGTGCACCAAGGGCGCCACCCACCTGGAGCTGATGCGGGCGCCGGGCCGGATGGAAACCGCCTACCGGCGGCCCGAACGCGGGCAAGCGCCGGTCCCGGTCCCGGTGGACGAGGCCGTGCGCGAAGCCGCCGAGCGCCTGCGCGGCATCCTCGACGAGCACGGCCCCGACGCGATCGCGCTCTACGTCTCCGGTCAGATGTCGCTGGAGGCGCAGTACCTCGCCACCAAGCTCGCCAAGGGCTATCTGCGGACCATCCACCTCGAAGCCAATTCGCGGCTGTGCATGGCCAGCGCGGGCACCGGCTACAAGCAGTCGCTCGGCGCCGACGGCCCGCCCGGCTCCTACGACGATTTCGAGCACGCGGACCTGTTCTTCGCGATCGGCGCGAATATGGCCGACTGTCATCCGATCCTGTTCCTGCGCATGGCCGATCGCCTCAAGTCGGGTGCGAAGCTGATCGTCGCCGACCCGCGCCGCACCGACACCGCCGCCCGCGCCGACCTTTTCCTGCAGCTGCAGCCGGGCACCGACCTGGCGCTGCTGAACGGTCTGCTGCACCTGCTCGTCGAAAACGACGACATCGACCAGGATTTCATCGGCGAGTACACCGAGGGCTGGGACGCGATGCCCGAGTTCCTCGCCGAGTACACCCCGGCTCGGGTTGCCGAGATCACCGGCTTGGCCGAAGCCGATATCCGCACGGCCGCACAGTGGATCGGCGCCGCGGGCGAGTGGATGACGCTGTGGACGATGGGGCTGAACCAGTCCACCCACGGCACCTGGAACACCAACGCCATCTGCAACCTGCACCTGGCCACCGGCGCGATCTGCCGGCCGGGCAGCGGGCCGTTCTCGCTGACCGGTCAGCCGAACGCCATGGGCGGGCGCGAAATGGGCTATATGGGACCGGGTTTGCCCGGTCAACGGAGTCTGCTCGCGCCTGCCGATCGTGCCTTCGTGGAAACCGCGTGGGGTCTGCGGCCCGGAACCATTCGCACCGAGGCCGGACCCGGCACCGTCGAGATGTTCCGGGAGATGGCGGACGAGAAGATCAAGGCCGCCTGGATCATCTGCACCAATCCCGTTGCCTCCATGGCGAACCGGAAGACCGTCATCGCCGGGCTGGAGGCCGCTGAACTGGTCGTCGTGCAGGACACCTATATCGACACCGCCAGCAACGCCTATGCCGATCTGCTGCTACCCGCCACACTGTGGGCGGAAGCCGATGCGGTGATGGTGAATTCGGAGCGCAATCTCACCCTGCTGCAGCGCAGCGTCGATCCGATCGGCGAGGCACGCCCGGATTGGCTGCTGATCGCGCAGGTGGCCACGGCCATGGGCTTCCCCGGCTTCGATTTCACGTCCAGCGCCGAGGTTTTCGCCGAGCTCAAGCAGTTCGCCAATCCGGTGACCGGTTACGACCTGCGGGGGATGAGCTACGAGGCATTGCGTGAGGGGCCGATGCAGTGGCCGTGCCCGGAACCCGGTCGCCGCCGCAACCCCATCCGCTATCTCAACGACGGTGTCAGCCAGGACCTTTTCGTCGACGAGGCCGGGCAGCAGCCGCGGCTGGCGTTCCCCACGCCCAGCCGGCGGGCGGTGTTCTGGCCGCGTCCGCACATGCTGCCGGCGGAGATGCCGGACGACGACTACCCGTTCGTGCTGAATACCGGTCGGCTGCAACATCAGTGGCACACCATGACCAAGACCGGGCGGATCGGCAAGCTCACCAAGCTGAACGGCAAGCCGTTCGTCGAGGTGCATCCCGAGGACGCCGAGCAACTCGGCGTAGCCGCCGGGGACCAGCTCGAAATCGCGTCCCGTCGCGGGCGAGCCGTGCTTCCGGTGCAGATCAGCGATCGGGTGCGGCCCGGCGACTGCTTCGCGCCCTTCCACTGGAACGACGAGCAGGGGGAGTATTTGACCATCAACGCCGTCACCAATGACGCGGTCGACTCGGCCTCGCTGCAGCCCGAATTCAAGGCGTGCGCGGTGTCGCTGCGCCGGGTGGCGGTGGTTCCCGCCGCGGAAGTGCCTGCCGCCCCGGCTGTCCCGGACTCCGGGCCGCATCCGCTGGCGGTGATGCTGGGCCTGGATACCGGCGTCGCACCGACATTGAGTGACGTCGAGCAGATCTACCTGAGCGGGTACCTGGCTGCGCTGCAATCACTTCCGGTGGCCGGTCAGCCGGTGCTGCCGGAATCCGCGCCCCTGTCGACCCGTAGTCGTCTGTGGATCGACGGACTGCTCGCCGGGATGTACTCCCGCAGTGCGGCGGTCGAATCGGTTGCCGAGACCGCCGCCAGGCCGGTCACGGTGCTGTGGGCGTCGCAGACCGGCAATGCCGAGGAATTCGCCGCCTCGGTCGCCGAGCAGCTCGCCGAATCCGGGTTTGCGCCGCGGCTGCTCGATATGGATTCCTGTGAGCTCACTGCGCTGACCGGCGATGTGTTGTTCATCAGCAGCACCTTCGGCGACGGTGGTCCGCCCGACAACGGCGCCGATTTCTGGGAACGCCTGGACGACAGCGCGACTCGGTTCACCGGCCTGCGCTACGCGGTGTTCGCCCTCGGCGATTCCTCCTACGACGACTTCTGCGGTCACGGCCGCAAACTCGATCAGAAACTCGCCGAACGCGGTGCTACACGGCTACTTCCACGCGTCGACAGCGAACCGGACTACGACGAACCCGCCGCCCGCTGGTTGGACGAGGTGCTCGCCGCGCTCGGCGGGGGCGCCGAGTCGGGCGGGTCCGGTGGCACCAACAGCGCTGAGGTGGAGCAGCTTCCGGCAGAGCGGGAGTTCGCCACCGCCGGTGCCCGAATCCTGGCCCAGCCTCGACCCAGCGGATCCACTCTGCTGCTGCCGAGTTCACCCGCGCCTGGTCGCACCCGCCGGGCGGAGCCGGCACTGTTCACCCGCAACGCTCCGCTGTCGGTGCCCCTGGTCCGCAACCAAGTCCTGTCCCGCTCGGGTTCCCCGAAAGAGGTGCGCCAGTTCGGTTTCGACCTGCGCGGCCTCGACGCCGGCTACGAGGTCGGCGACTCCCTCGGCATCTGGCCGTCCAACTGCGACTTCCTGGTCGGTGAGTGGCTCACCGCGACCGGCCTCGACGGTCGCCGCGGCATCGAAATCGACGACCGCGAAATGCCTTTGGCCGAAGCCCTGCGCACCCGCTACGACATCACCAAAGTCAGCCACGACCTGCTGACCTTCATCGCCGAGCGCAATACCAGTGTGCGACTGGCGAAACTGCTGCGCCGCGACAACCGCAACGAGCTCGACAGCTACCTGTGGGACCGTCAAGCTGCCGACGTCCTGCGTGACTTCCCGGTCCAGGCCGACCTCGTGGAATGGCTCGGCACCCTGAAAAAGCTACAGCCACGCCAGTATTCGATCTCTTCGTCGCCCTTGGTCGACCCCGACGAAGTGCAGTTGACCGTCGGCGTCGTCCGCTACGGCGATCCGGTCGCCGCGGCCGCCCGCCGCGGCGGAGTCTGCTCGACCTTCCTCGCCGACCGTGTCGCCGACACCCAGGTCCCGATCTTCCTGCAGCGCGCCCCGCACTTCCGGCCGCCGCTGGACCCGACCGCACCGATGATCATGGTCGGCCCCGGCACCGGCATCGCTCCCTTCCGCGGCTTCCTGCAGGAACGCCGCGCCCTCGGCGCCACCGGCCGCAACTGGCTCTTCTTCGGTGAACAGCACGCCGCCCAGAACTTCTACTATCGCGCCGAACTCGAAGACATGTTCCGCTCCGGCTTCCTCACCCGCCTCGACCTCGCCTTCTCCCGAGATCAGCGCGAACGAATCTACGTGCAGCACCGCATGATCGAGCACGGCGCCGAGCTCTGGTCCTGGCTGCGCGACGGCGCCCACTTCTACGTCTGCGGCGACGCCGCCCGGATGGCCAAGGACGTCGACGACACCTTGCTCACCATCGCCCGCATCCACGGCAAACTCGACGAGGACGCAGCGCTCGCTTTCAAAAAGCAGCTCATCGCCGAAAAGCGCTACGTCCGCGACGTTTACTGATCACCGTCAGACGGCAGGCGGATTGAGCCGCGTGAAGTCGGGCAGCCGGTAGTACGGGTAGTAGGGGTACGGGGGAGTGGTGGCACTCGCCTTGTCGAGGCGGGCGACCTGCTCGGCATCCAGCTCCCAGCCGACCGCACCGAGGTTCTGCCGCAACTGTTCTTCGTTGCGAGCCCCCACGATGACCGTCGACACGGTGGGCCGCCGCAGCAACCAGTTCAGCGCGATCTGCGGCACCGTCTTGCCGGTCTCCGCGGCGATCTCGTCGAGCACGTCGACGACGTTGTAGAGCACCTCGTCATCGACCGGCGGGCCCGCCTCGGCGGTCTGATGCAGGCGGCTGCCGGCCGGAAGTGGCTGTCCGCGACGGATCTTGCCGGTGAGCCGGCCCCAGCCGAGCGGGCTCCACACGACCGCACCGACACCCTGGTCCTGGCCCAGCGGCATCAGTTCCCACTCGTAGTCGCGACCGACCAGCGAGTAGTAGACCTGGTGTGCCACATAGCGAGTCAGGCCGCGGCGATCGGCGGCGGCGAGCGATTTCATCAGCTGCCAGCCCGCGAAGTTGGAGGCTCCGAGGTATCGGATCTTGCCTGCCTTGACCAGATCGTCCAGCGCCGCAAGGGTTTCCTCGACCGGCGTGTGCGCGTCGAAGGCATGCAGCTGGAACAGGTCGATGTAGTCCACACCGAGCCGGCGCAGCGATCCCTCGACGGCGCCGATCAATCGGGCTCGGCCCGACCCCGCGTCGTACGGCCCGGGTCCGGTCGGCAGGCTCGCCTTGGTCGACAGCAGCAGCTGATCCCGCCGGCCCTTGATGGCCGCCCCGAGCACCTCCTCCGAGGCGCCGTCGGAATAGACGTCGGCCGTGTCGAACATGGTCACGCCGGCCTCCAGGCTGATGTCGACCAGCCGCCGAGCCTGCTCCGCATCGGTGTCGCCCCATGCGCTGAACAGCTCACCTCGCCCGCCGAAGGTCCCCGCGCCGAAGCTCAAAGCCGGGACAACCAAACCTGATGCGCCGAGCCGCCGGTACTCCATGATGACTCCTAAAGGGTCTATAGTTCCGTTAACGCTTGGAACGCTACACCCGATTCGCCACAAATGGAACTGGAGACCCATTAATGCCCGAGGAAGAGCTCTCACCAGGTTCGATCCGCCCAGGCGGTCGCACCGCCCGCGTCCGCGAAGCAGTCTTGCGCACCGCCGGGGACCTTCTCGCCGAACGCGGTTTCGCTCACCTGGACCTCACCGAAGTCGCAGCCAAAGCCGAGGTCGGCAAAACCACCGTCTATCGCCGCTGGGGCACCGCCTCCGCGCTGGTCGCCGACCTGCTCGCCGACATGGCCGAGCAATCGGTCGCCCGCGCCGACACCGGCACCCTCCTCGGCGACCTCACCGCCAACGCTCGCCTCGTCGCCAAAACCCTTGCCGACCCCCGTCAAGGCCGCCTCTTCCGCGCCGTCATAGCCGCAGGCACCTGCGACGAAACCGCCGCCACCGCCCTGCACCGCTTCTATGACATCCGCTTACGCGAATGGTCCCCCTGCGTCGAAGTCGCCATAACCCGCGGCGAGGCCCCACCCGGCACGAACCCCCGCGCCGTCCTCTCGGCGGTCTCCGCCCCCCTCTACTACCGCCTTCTCGCCAGTGGCGACCCCATCGACGAATCCATCGCCGATCAATCCGCCCTCGCTGCCGTAAATGCGGTTACCGCAGGCATATTCGTCACCTCGTGAGTCGGTGCTCACCAGGTTGTTCCCGGCGTGTTTTGCAGCCGGACCTCCAGCCGCGGTTGCCCGTTTGTTCCGGCATGTCGATGCCCGGGACCCAACGGCACCGGTGGGCTGGATGGCCCAGGTTTCGCAACTGGCTCAAGCCGTGTGCGGCAACTGAATTCGAGTGCCGGTGACATCGGCGTAGTGGCCCATCAGTTCGGTGCAAATGGCAGGCCAGGTGCGGTGCAGCACGGATTTGCGAGCGGCCCTGGCGAATCGGGCGCGGATGTCTGGATCCCGCAGGGCGCCAACCGCGCTCGGGAGGAGTTCGCTGAAGCGGTCGACCGGCAGCAGGTATCCGTTGCGGCAGTGGGCGATCAGGTCGCGAGGCCCACCGGCGTCGGGTCCGATCACCGGAATGCCGGAGGACAGGGCTTCCTGGACGCCCTGGCAGAAGGTTTCGTGTTCGCCCGCGTGGACCATGACATCGAGGCTCGCGTAGGCCTGGGCGAGTTCGGCGCCACCGAGTTCGCCGGTGAAGACAGCCGTCGGCATCAGGGCGGCGAGCTGGGCTCGGTCCGGTCCGTCGCCGACGATCACCAGTTGGATCGTCGGGTCGTCGGCGAGAACGGCCAGGCGTTCGACATGCTTTTCCGGTGCCAGCCGGCCGACGAAACCGACGAGCAGTTTCTCCTGACCGGCCAGCCACCCGGCGCGCAGACCCGCGCGCTGGGCGTTGGGGTGGAACCGGGCGATGTCGACGCCGCGGCCCCAGCGGTGCACGCGCGGAATGCCATGGCGTGCAAGGTCTTCCGCGGCAGCGGTGGAGGGTGCCAGGGTGCGCGTGGCGCCTTCGTGCAGGCGTCGCGTCCAGGCCCAGGCCGCACGGCTGGCCAGGCCGAGGCCGTAGCTCTTGGCGAAACCGGCGACATCGGTTTGGTAGACCGCGACCGTCGGCAGGTCCAGGCGCAGCGCCGCGCCGAGGCCGCCCGCCCCGAGCAGAAACGGGGAGGCCAGGTGGACGACGTCGGCGTCGAAATCTCGGATGGCCGCGGTGATTCCGGGCTGCGGCAGGCCGACGGGCAGCGAGCTGATTTTCGGGACCATCATCGCCGGGACCCGGTGGACCGGGAACCGGCCCTGCTCGCGGGGTGCGGGCGGGAGACCGCGGATGGTGTCGGGCGCGATGACCAGCGCGTCATGGCCGTGCTGGTCCAGATGGTCCAGCACCCGCAAGACTGAGTTCACGACGCCGTTCATGTTCGGCAGGAACGACTCCGCGACGATCGCTACACGCACCAGCTCAGCCTGACCGGCCCAGCGCGCCGGGCCCCGACGCCGACGTGAAGCCCATGGAAAGTTCCGGCGAACTTATCGACGAGCCCGCTCAGATGTGGGGCGCCCGCCACCGCGGGTCGGCCAGATTCTCCGGTGTGGTGATCGCTTCCAGCAGCGTGCGCAGGGTGCGCACCGCCTCCGCGCCGTGTGCCTTGACCAGCTTGCGCTCCAGATCGCGGTGGAACCGCCGGGCGGCGGCGAGTGCGTTGTTGCCCTTGTCGCTGAGGTAGAGCAGCTTCGCCCGGCGGTCGCCGGGGTCGGGCCGGCGTTCCACGTAACCGCGTTTCTCCATCTCGTCGACCAACTGCGCCGCGCCCTGCTTGGTGATCGTGAGCCGGTCGGCGAGCTCGCTGATGTTCATCGCGCGCAGGTCGAGACTGCGGAAGACGTAGCCGTAGGACGGCCCGGCGTCACCGAAGCCTTTTTCGGCCAGGGCTTCTCGCATCTCGTGCACGAAATGCTGGTAGCCGAGGCCGAGCAGAATTCCCAAATCCAGGTCTTGCGCGGAACGAGTCATGCCGCCATGATAGTCAAGTCAACTTGTTCAAGTGAACTTGTCTATTTCAGGAGATATATGCACCTCATCACCGCCGCCGACGCCCCCCGATTCGACCTACCCCACGCCCAGTTCAGTGGTATGGCATCACCGAGTCGCGGCTCGGCGCAGCTCTGCACCTGGCGGCTCACCGTGCCGCCGAACCAGGAAACCGGTGCGGCCCACGTCCTCGACCGGGACGAGGTCTTCATGCTGATCTCGGGTCAGCTGGAGATCAGCGGCCAGCTGCTCAACGCGGGTGACGCGCTCGTCGTGCCCGCGGGCAGCCCGATCGCGGTCGGCAACCCGGGCGACGAGCCCGCGGTCGCGCACATCGCGATTCCCGCGGGTTTCCAGGCCACGATGGCCGACGGCAGCAAGCTCAGCCCGCCGTGGGCGCAGTAGCCCGGCGCCGCATTCGCCGGATCACCCAGACGACGGGCAGCGCCACACCCCAGGCCACCACAATCACCGATGCCGCGGGCAGCAGCGCGACCCGCGCGTCCCGGCCCGCGACTCGGACCAGATCGGGATCCTCGCGGCTGTACTCGACCTTGATCCGCTCACCCGCGGTGAGATTGGTCGGGTACAGCACGCCGACCTTCGGGTTGTGGTTCTTCCCGTCCGGCGTCACATAACTGACCGCCGAACGCAACCGGCCCGCCGACAGCACCTCGGCCGTGGTGGTGCCCTTGTCGGAGCTGATCAGATAGTCGTCACGCCACGCGGCGAGCACCAGTAGAACCATCAGCACACTGATCACCGTCGCCGTGGCGAGTGCGGCGGTACAGGTCCGGCGCAGACGGACATCGCGCGCAACGGAATCGCTACGCGATGCTTCAGACCGCTTGGTTTCCGACACCAATCCAGCCTACTGAGCACCTCAACTAACCTGTGCGCCCATGTCCCGAAAATTCAGCTTCACCGTGCCCTACAGCATCCCGGTCGAAGATCTTCACCGGGCACTTACCGACGACAACGCCTGGCAGGCCCGGTTCGCCGAAGCGACGACTGCCACCATCGATCTCACGCATCCCGACGGTGCGGGCACCATTCGCATCCACATGACC
This sequence comes from Nocardia sp. XZ_19_385, assembly GCF_015355755.1. Lineage (NCBI taxonomy): Bacteria > Bacillati > Actinomycetota > Actinomycetes > Mycobacteriales > Nocardiaceae > Nocardia > Nocardia sp. XZ_19_385. The sequence goes on along the minus strand of NZ_JACVEE010000002.1, from coordinate 409,164 downwards.
GAAAAGGCCAGCGACGACAAGATTCCGAGCCTGGTGACCAAGGTGCTCAAGAGCGAACTCATGTTCTCGCGCACCGACAACTGGGGGCGCCTCGACGGCGAGATCGCCCGGGGCACCCTGGAAGCCGCGACCGGCGGCATCAACAGCGAGATGTCGGGCGCCTACGAAATGCGCCCGACCGCCGAGGGTTCGGAGATCGAGGTCGTCGGCACCGTCGATGTGAAGGTCCCGCTGGTCGGCGGCGCCATCGAGCCGCTGGCCGAGCAGCTGCTGCACCGCGTGCTCAACAGCGAGCGTGAGTTCATGCAGGAGTGGGTGGCCAGCCAGGCCAACGCCTGAGTTGCCGCATCCGCTGACTGACGCGCCGGGTGCTCAACGACGAGCCCCGGCGCATTCGTTTCCGGCTACTCCGGGCAGGGCTCGTAATCGGTCATTGTCTTCACGTCGAAGTCCTTCGGCTCCACCAGCACCAGCCAGTTGCCGGAGTTGTCCCGGATGACCGCCTCGGTGCCGTAGGGCCGCTCGGCCGGCGGCTGCACGAATTCCACGCCCTTCGCGGTCAGCTCCTCGAATGCCTTCTGACAGTTCTCGGTCTGCAGCCCCAAAGCTCCGTGCGTGCCGTTGGCCAGTGCCCGCCGGATCGCCTCGGCCAGATTGTCGTCCAGCGGCGGCCCGGGCTCCATCAAGGTCACCTGGAGTTCGAGATGGTCCGGCTGCGCCACCGTCACCCAGCGGAACCCGTTCTCGCCCATGGTGACGTCGCTGGTCTCCACGAACCCCAGCTTGTCCACGTACCACTGCTTGGCCTCGGTCTGATCGTTCACATAGACCGTAACCAGCGAAACGTTCGTAATTGTCGTCATGCGTCCAGGCTATTTGCCCGGACCGCCTGCGGCTTCTCCGAAATTGCGCAGTTCCGAAAGCGCCGGATCATGACCCCGGTTCTGGTTTCCGATCCGATAGCCCGTGCATGAAAATAAAGCATCCGGGGATGTGCGGAGCGCCGTGGGCGAACTCGGCCTGATACTCCGAGGGACTGACGCCGACCAGCTGCCGGAACTTGCTACTGAACGAACCGAGGCTGCTGTAACCGACCAGCATGCAGATCTCGGTGACTGTCAGGTTGGTGGCGCGCAGCAGGTCCTGGGCCCGCTCGATGCGCCGCTCGGCCAGGTAGACCGCGGGCGTCTTGCCGTACACCGCGGTGAACGCGCGCAGAAAATGAAACTTGGAAATTCCTGCGGCGGAGGCTAATTCGTCCAGATCGAGGGGCTCCGCGTAGTTCCGGTCCGCCAGATCCCGCGCCCGCCGCAGGTGTGGGAGCAAATAGAGCGCGGGCAGGCCGGACATCAGGCGAAGGGGGGCAACTCGTCGGAACGCATAGAGGCTCGCCCGGCCAAGCGCCAGGCGCGGGCGGTGATATCCAGGTCCTCGTCGGTGACGAGGTTGCCCATCACGCGAACGGCGGTGCGCTGCAGGTACTTCGACCGCATCACCGGCGGGCCGCCGAGCGGCACCATGCGCGGGTGGGTGGCCAGGCCCGCGATCCGCCGGGCCGCGGAGAAGGTCCGCCCGTAGCGGGCCCGCAGCAGTTCCGGCCAGATGTGCGTGAAGTCGGGTTCGTCGAGCAGCTCGGACAGCATGTGCCCGCCCTCGAGCCCGTAGTCGATGCCCTCGCCGTTGAGCGGATTCACACAACCGGCCGCGTCACCGATGAGCACCCAGTTGCGTCCAGCCACATTCGACACCGCGCCACCCATCGGCAGCAGCGCCGAAGCGACCGCGCGCAGCTCTCCTTCGAAGCCCCATTCCTCGAAGCGTTGCGAAGTGTAGTGCTGCAGTAGCGGTTTCAACGCGATGTGCGAGGGCCGTGCCTCGGTGGCCAGCGACCCGACGCCGATGTTCACCTCACCGTTGCCGAGCGGGAACACCCACCCGTAGCCGGGCACCAGATTGTTCTCGGCGTCCCGCAGCTCCAAATGCGAGGTGATCCACTGATCGTCGCTGCGCGCGGACTTGATGTAGGCGCGCGCCGCGGTCCCGTAGGCGTATTGCCGATGCCAGGTCCGGCCGAGCTTCTTGCCGATGGGGGAGCGCACGCCATCGGCGACGACCAGTGTCGTGCACTCGATCGCGCGCGTACCCGCAGCGGTCTGCACCGTCACCCCGGTGACCCGATCGCCCTCGCGGGTGACATCGATCACCTTCGTACCGTCCAGCATCCCGGCCCCGGACTTCACCGCCGTCTCGCGCAGCTTGTCGTCGAGTTCGGTTCGCGGAACGGCACTTCCGTACGTCGGGAAGGAGCCGTCGGGCCAGGGCAGCAGGGCCTCGCGACCGAAACCGGTCATCCGCAGACCGTGGTTCACGGTGTGTGCGCGCACCCAGTCGCCGAGACCGAGATGCTCGAGCTCTTTGGTCGCGCGGGGAGTCAGCCCGTCGCCGCAGGTCTTGTCCCTGGGGAACACGGCGGAATCGATCAGCAGCACCTCGCGGCCCGCCCGCGCGGCCCAGGCCGCCGCGGCCGAACCGGCCGGGCCCGCGCCGACAACCAGAACTTCGGTCCGGTTGGGCAGCGCGCCAGCGGGGGTGACATCCGGTGAACCCATGGCCCAATACTTGCAGGACCGTCATGTTCATGTCGACGCGGTGTGCCCGCGAACACGGCGAATCCGGCGCGGCCGAGCCACGTCGCGTGCACCGGATATGGAAGGCTGGTTGGTGCACCACATAGTGACGGTGTTCATGGGGCCGCGTGGCTGGTACACGCTAGGTTCTTACCGTGGGGTCGGACGCATCGCTGGGAGAAGAAATGAGCACATCGGCTGTGGATGAGCAGAATACGGTGGTGGCGGGGGTCGACCTCGGCGACCTCGAGCTCGCTGGCACTGTGCGCAACGGCCTGGAGCAGGTCGAAAAACTCCTCATCGACGAGCTGTCCGACGGCGAGGACTTCCTCCAGGAAGCCGCGCTGCACCTGGCCAAGGCCGGCGGCAAGCGCTTCCGCCCGCTGTTCACCATCCTCACCGGCCAGCTCGGCCCGAACCCGACCGACCCCGCGCTGATCACCGCGGGCACCGTCGTCGAACTCGTGCACCTGGCCACCCTGTACCACGACGACGTGATGGACGAGGCTCCGATGCGCCGCGGCGCCGTGAGCGTTAATTCCCGCTGGGGCAACAGCATCGCGATCCTCGCCGGCGACTACCTGTTCGCGCACGCCTCCCGCCTGACCTCCACCCTGGGCCCGGACGCGGTGCGCATCATCGCCGAGACCTTCGCCGAACTGGTCACCGGCCAGATGCGGGAAACCATGGGCGCCCGCGAATCCCAGGATCCGGTCGAGCACTACCTGCGCGTGGTCTGGGAGAAGACGGGTTCGCTGATCGCCGCGTCCGGCCGTTTCGGCGGCACCTTCTCCGGCGCCGACACCGACCACGTCGAACGCCTGGCCCGCCTGGGCGACGCCGTCGGCACCGCCTTCCAGATCTCCGACGACATCATCGACATCTCCTCGGCCGCCGAGCAGTCCGGCAAGACTCCCGGCACCGACCTGCGCGAGGGCGTGCACACGCTGCCGGTGCTGTACGCGCTGCGCGAGGAAGGCGCCGACGGCGACCGCCTGCGTGCGCTGCTGGCCCGTCCGCTGGAGACCGACGCCGAGGTAGACGAGGCCCTGGCTCTGCTCGGCCGCTCCCGCGGCATGGTGCTGGCCAAGGAGAAGCTGCAGGGCTACGCCGACGTCGCGCACGCCGAACTGTCCGCCCTGCCCGCCGGCCCCGCCAACGACGCCCTGCAGCGACTCGTCCGCTACACCATCGAGCGCGTCGGATAGCCCACATCTCCGGCGGAACTCGCCCACCCTTTCTATCGTTTGAACTGCTGTAAGGGCAGGGACGGAACTGGGGGAGCGGCGAGGGAGACCTATGCACGGCGGGTATGCGAACGGCTTGAAGACCTTCGGGTTGATGGTCGGGCTTTCGGCGCTGATCGTGTTCGCCGGGGCCATGTTCCGCAGTCCGACGATCTTGATCATCGCCATTCTGATCGCCGTCGGCACCAACGCCTACGCCTACTTCAACAGCGACAAGCTCGCGTTGAAGGCCATGCACGCACAGCCGGTGAGCGAGCTGGAAGCGCCCGTTATCTACCGCATCGTGCGCGAGCTCGCGACCACCGCGCGCCAGCCCATGCCGCGGCTCTACATCTCGCCGACCAATGCCCCTAACGCCTTCGCCACCGGCCGCAGTCCGCGGCACGCCGCGGTCTGCTGTACCAGCGGCATCCTGCAGATCCTGGACGAGCGGGAACTGCGCGCGGTGCTCGGGCACGAGCTGTCGCACGTCTACAACCGCGACATCCTGATCTCCTCGATCGCGGGCGCGCTCGCCGCCGTCATTTCCGGCCTGGCGAATCTGGCGTTCTTCGCGTCGATGTTCGGCGGCAACCGCGACAACGGCGGCGGTCCGAATGTCCTCGGTGTGCTTTTGATCTCACTTCTGGGCCCGATCGCGGCGACCCTGGTGCGGCTGGCCGTTTCCCGCTCCCGGGAGTTCCAGGCCGATCAGTCGGGCGCCGAATTGACCGGTGACCCACTGGCCCTGGCGTCGGCGCTGCGCAAGCTGGAGCGTGGCGTGCAGGCCGCTCCGCTGCCCCCGGAGCCACAGCTGACCACCCAGTCACACCTGATGATCGCCAACCCGTTCCGCAACGGTGAGCGCGCCGCGCGCTGGTTCTCCACCCACCCGCCGATGGCCGAGCGCATCGCCCGCCTGGAAGAACTGGCGGGCGGCCCGCTAGATCAATGAAATCGCAAGCCGCCCAGCCGTTTTCGCATCTATCGGTAGTTGACGAACTGCAGTGCGATACCGAAATCCTCGCCCTTCAGCAGCGAGATGACGGCCTGCAGGTCGTCGCGCTTCTTGCTGCTGACTCGTAGTTCCTCGCCCTGGATCTGCGCCTTGACGCCCTTGGGGCCTTCGTCGCGGATCTTCTTGGAGATCTTCTTGGCGTGCTCGGTGTCGATACCCTGCACCAGCGTGCCGGTGATCTTGTAGAGCTTGCCGGAGGCCTGCGGTTCGCCGGCGTCGAACGCCTTGAGCGAGATATCGCGGCGGATCAGCTTCTCCTTGAACACATCGAGCGCGGCCACGACCCGCTCTTCCGCCTCGGCGGTGAGCACGATGTTCTCCTCGCCGGACCATTCGATCGTGGCGCCGGTGCCACGGAAGTCGTAGCGGGTGTTCAGCTCCTTCTCCGCCTGATGCAGGGCGTTGTCGACCTCCTGCCGGTCGACCTTGCTGACGACATCGAAAGACGAATCGGCCACACTGCGCTCCTGTTCCTGACGGGATTTCCGGACATCGTTAGTTGTACCCGGAAGCGTGACGGTAGTCCCGCCGCATCGCGGCACGGGTAGCCGGGCAGGACGGTGATGCCACCCGAAGCGCCCCTCTAAACCGGCGTTGTGCAGCCGGTTTGCATTGAGGGTGCGGGTTCGATGTATTCTCGTCACCGCGCCTAGCGTGATGGCAGATTGCCCGAGCGGCCAATGGGAGCAGACTGTAAATCTGTCGGTGAAAGCCTACGTAGGTTCGAATCCTACATCTGCCACCGAAAGCCCCCGTCGATCTTGATTGATCGGCGGGGGTTTCTTGGTTCCAGGGCCCGGATCCCGGCCGGTGGCCGGAACACTCGCCGGAAACAACCTCTGACCTCACGATTTGGAGGTGCGACCGGGGAGTGTGTAATCTCGTTCAAGACTTCGCCGCGCCGAGTCAGTAAGTAAGACCCGGAGCGGATGCTGTCATGCCCCCTTAGCTCAGTCGGTAGAGCGTTTCCATGGTAAGGAAAAGGTCAACGGTTCGATTCCGTTAGGGGGCTCGCCGGATTGCCGGTGGTGGCCGAATCGGCATCGCTATCGTGTCCCACGATGTGGGGCTGGGTGCGGCACCAATGGCAATACGCCCCGTGGCGGTGTAGCTCAGTTGGTAGAGCAAACGACTCATAATCGTTGTGTCGCCGGTTCAAGTCCGGCCATCGCTACCATTAACCCAGACCGCTAGGTTGACGCGAAAGAAGGAATGTCGTGGCCGCGAAGTCCACCGATGTCCGGCCAAAGATCACCTTGGCCTGCGAAGAGTGCAAGCATCGCAACTACATCACCAAGAAGAACCGGCGCAACGACCCGGATCGCTTGGAGATCAAGAAGTACTGCCCGAACTGCAACGTTCACCGGGCCCACAAGGAATCCCGCTAACCCGGGACGACATAGCCAGAACTGCTCGAGGCCGGACGAGAGTCCGGCCTTAGCGCTATTCAGGGTAAGAACGATATACGGACACAGCCGCCACCCGCGGTCACGCCGGGATCCCTTGTAAGTCGGCGTGATTGCTCCGCCGACTCCGGGCTGCGGGGTCAGATAGGTACAGTCCTCCCGTGACAATGAACACCACCACCGGTACAGATGAAGTCCAGGCGAATGTCGAGTTCGACGCTGCCGCCCACGCGGCGGCCATGGTCGGTCACCACTACCGCGTCGACGACTACTACGAGGTCGGCCGCGAGAAGGTCCGCGAATACGCCCGCGCCGTGCAGGACTACCACCCGGTGCACTGGGAAGAGGACGCCGCTCTCGAGTACGGCTACGACAGCCTCGTCGCCCCGCTCACCTTCATCTCGCTGGTCGGCATTCTGGCCCAGGGCAAGCTGTTCGAACAGATCGTCACCGGCTACGACCTGAGCCAGATCATGCAGACCGATCAGATCCTGGAATTCCACCGGCCCATCAAGGTCGGCGACCAGCTCACCTGTGACGTCTACCTGCACTCGTTCCGGCAGGCCTTCGGCGGCGACATCATCGTCACCAAGAACATCGTCACCGACCAGCACGACGAGCTGGTGCTCACCACCTACACCACGCTGATCGGCCGCAGCGGCGGCGATATCGACCCGAACCTGCAGGGCGCTGTGCGCGGCGTGCTGATGCACGGCGTCGGTGGCGGCGAGGTGCCCAATCATCGGCCGCGCACCAAGATGCTGGACGGGCACGTGGCACCGGCGAAGGCGCCGAAGATCGAACCGTCCAAGCACGGACTGCGTTTCGAGGACATCGCGGTCGGCGACGAGCTGCCCGCGCGCACCGTCCGGCTCACCCGTGGCGATCTGGTCAACTACGCCGGCGTCTCCGGCGACGCGAACCCGATCCACTGGAGCGACCAGGTCGTCAAGCTCGTGGGCCTGGACAACGTGGTGGCGCACGGCATGCTCACCATGGGCCTCGGCGGCGGTTTCGTCACCTCCTGGCTCGGCGATCCCGGTGCGGTCAAGGAATACAACGTGCGCTTCACCAGCCCCGTCTACGTCGGCTCCGACGAGGCGGCCGAGATCGAGTACACCGGCAAGGTGAAGTCCGTCGACCCGGAAACCCGCACCGCGGTGATCGCGATGGTCGCGAAGTCGGCCGGGCGCAAGATCTTCGGGCGCGCGACGGCGACGGTTCAGCTGTCCTGAACCAGCGTGGTGGCCCCGGATTGGTAATTGGCGCGGGCGGTGACGTAGACTCGTGCTCCGGGGTTACCAGCCGCTGCGCGCTGCTCTCGAGCAGCGCGCGTGTCATGTGACAACCGGAATAATGTAGAACTGAATATCGAAAGTGGTTGGACGCACTTGGGTCCGACCAAAGGGGCGTAGCTCAATTGGCAGAGCAGCGGTCTCCAAAACCGCAGGTTGCAGGTTCAAGTCCTGTCGCCCCTGCCCTTTAAAGCCAGCGACGAGAGAGGATCGACGTGGTCGACGAGCGGGATACTCGCCACGGCGCGGCCGACGATGGCGATGACACCGCCGCGGTTGCTCGGCCGAGCGGTAAGCGGTCCGCGCGCCGGACTCGCGGTTCCGCGTCGGACACCGGGTCGATCGCCACGATCGACCGGCCGTCGCTGAAGAAGGCAGACAAGACCAAAGGCGAGAAGCGGGGTAATCCGTTCAAGCGCCTGAGCAAGTTCCTGCGTGAGGTTATCGCGGAACTGCGCAAGGTGATCTGGCCCAACCGGAAGCAGATGGTCACCTATACGACCGTCGTTCTGGTGTTCGTGATCTTCATGGTGGCGTTCATCAGCGGGTTGGACCTGGCGTTCATCAAGGGTGTCAACTGGCTGTTCGGCTAGCCTGGGACTCCGGTGCAGCGCCGCTACGCCGCCGCTCGCTAGTGAGGCCGAATCCCGGCAGGCAGACGATGTACGTGACGACACAGGAAGTGAGTGCCCAGTGAGCACCCCGGAGAACGACACAAACGACGAGTTCCCGGTCGACGACGCGGTGGAAGCCGCCGAGACCGCCGGGGAATCCGCTGCTGTCGACGAAGCCGAGGCTGCTCCGGCCGAGCCTGAAGCGCCCATCGACGCCGAGCCGGCTGATCCGGTCGCCGAGATGACGGCCGCGCTGCGGCGCGCTCCGGGTGACTGGTACGTCATCCACTCCTACGCCGGTTACGAGAACAAGGTGAAGGCCAACCTCGAGACCCGCGTGCAGAACCTGGACCTCGAGGAGTACATCTTCCAGGTCGAGGTGCCGACCGAAGAGGTCACCGAGATCAAGAACGGCCAGCGCAAGCACGTCAACCGCAAGGTGCTGCCCGGCTACATCCTGGTCCGCATGGAACTCAACGACGAATCCTGGGGCGCGGTGCGTAACACCCCCGGTGTCACCGGTTTCGTCGGCGCCACCTCGCGCCCGTCCCCGCTGACCATCGCCGATGTCGTGAAGTTCCTGGTCCCGGCCGCGCAGCAGCAGAAGAAGCCGACCGCTGCCGAAGTCGCCGCCGGCGCTTCCCCGTCCTCCGACGTGTCCCCCAAGCCGACCATCGAGGTCGACTTCGAGGTCGGCGAGTCGGTCACCGTCATGGACGGCCCGTTCGCCACGCTGCCCGCCAGCATCTCCGAGGTCAACGCCGAACAGCAGAAGCTCAAGGTGCTGGTCTCGATCTTCGGCCGCGAGACTCCGGTCGAGTTGGCGTTCACCCAGGTCGCCAAGATCTAAAGCTTCCATCGGCCCGGCGCGAGCCGGGCCTTTGGTGTTCGACGGGGCCGCCCGGATGTCGAGGTAGTGGCCCCCGGTAAGGTATATGGGTTCGTGCGTGGATCCCGAGGAGTTGTCATCCGGGATCCGGCCGCGCCCGCCAAAGGCTTACGGCAACCGTAAGGAACCGAAAAAACCAAGGAAGAAAGATGCCCCCCAAGAAGAAGAAGCTCGCCGGGCTCATCAAGCTGCAGATCGAGGCCGGTAAGGCGAATCCGGCTCCGCCGGTCGGCCCCGCGCTCGGTCAGCACGGCGTGAACATCATGGAGTTCTGCAAGGCGTACAACGCCGCTACTCAGCAGCAGCTCGGCAATGTCATCCCGGTCGAGATCTCGGTCTACGAAGATCGCTCGTTCGACTTCAAGCTGAAGACCCCGCCCGCCGCCCGGTTGCTGCTCAAGGCCGCCGGTGTGCAGAAGGGTTCGGCTGAGCCGCACAAGACCAAGGTCGCGAAGGTCACCATGGACCAGGTCCGTGAGATCGCCAAGACCAAGCAGGAAGACCTGAACGCCAACGACATCGAGCAGGCCGCGAAGATCATCGCCGGTACCGCGCGCTCGATGGGCATCACGGTCGAAGGCTAAAAGCCGCAACCCATGTGGGAGGGCCGGCCAGGCCCGACAACCACATCTGAACTAGAAACAAGGACAGAGCAACATGGCAAAACGAAGCAAGGCGTACCTCGCCGCGGCCGAGAAGGTCGACAAGGACAAGCTGTACTCCCCGCTGACCGCTGCGCGGCTGGCGAAGGAGACCGCCACCACCAAGACCGACGCGACCGTCGAGGTCGCCGTTCGTCTCGGTGTGGATCCCCGTAAGGCCGACCAGATGGTCCGCGGCACGGTCAACCTGCCGCACGGCACCGGTAAGACCGCCCGCGTCATCGTGTTCGCGGTCGGCGACAAGGCCGCCGAGGCCGAGGCCGCCGGTGCGGACGCCGTCGGCGCCGAGGACCTGATCGAGCGGATCCAGGGCGGCTGGCTGGACTTCGACGCCGCGATCGCCACCCCGGATCAGATGGCCAAGGTCGGCCGCATCGCGCGTGTCCTGGGCCCGCGCGGTCTGATGCCGAACCCGAAGACGGGCACCGTCACCCCCGATGTGACCAAGGCCGTCAACGACATCAAGGGCGGCAAGATCAACTTCCGCGTCGACAAGCAGGCCAACCTGCACTTCGTCATCGGCAAGGCGTCCTTCGACGATGCCAAGCTGGTGGAGAACTACGGCGCCGCGCTGGAGGAGATCCTGCGTGTGAAGCCCTCGACCGCCAAGGGCCGCTACGTCAAGAAGATCACGGTTTCGACGAACACCGGACCGGGCATCCCGGTGGACCCGAACCGCACCCGCAACCTCCTCGAAGAGGATGCGCAGTAGCACCTGGCCGTAACGCCTGAGGGGCGGGAACGCGAATCGCGTTCCCGCCCTTTGCTATTGGTGGGCTACTCGGCGTCGGCGGACTTCCGCCAGCCGAGCAGGACGGATTCGCCTTCCGGGACACCCCAGGGCAGGAAGATCGCGACGATCACGGCGCAGACCACCACCGCGGCCGCGGCGACCAGCGAGGCGGCGTGCGAGCCCTCCAGGGCCGCGGATTTCATTGCGGTGATGAGGTTTTCGCGCTGGCCCTCCAGGAAGGACGGCAGTTCCCGCTTGCGGAGCTCCAGCACGCTGAGCGGGCTGGCCTGGACGAGGCTCTTCTGGTCCTCGGTCATGAGCGTGGCGGGGACCTTCGCGATCAGCGGTTCGACGCGAGTCGTGTAGTAGGAGGCCACAATCGAGCCGAGCACCGCGACGCCGAGGGTGCCGCCGATTTCGCGGGTGGTGTCGTTCACCGCGGAACCCGCGCCCGCTTCATCCAAAGGCAGTGCGCCCATGATGGATTCGGTGGCCGGGCCCTGCACGATGGCCAGGCCGAAAGCCATCGAGACCATCGAGGGCAGCACGTCGGTGAGATAGGCGCTGTCCACGGTGACCTGGCCGCCGAGGTAGAGGCCCAAGCCGGTGAGTAGCAGGCCGAACACGATGACCGGCGTGGTGCCGAGGCGCTGCGCGAGCAGGGTGGCGACCGGTGCGCCGATCGCGACGGAGAACGCGAACGGCAGTGAGGCGATACCGAATTCGAGCGGGGTGTATTCGCGGACGCCCTGGAAGTACTGGGTGATCAGGAACAGGAACCCGAACATCGAGAAGTAGCCGATCGCGATCGACAAGGCGGGCAGGGAGAATCGGCGGTTCCGGAACAGCCGCATGTCGAGAATCGGTGCGCGGGTACGTAATTCCCAGCCGATGAACGCGGCCGAGAGCGCCACGCCGAGCGCCGCGGTACCGAGGGTGGTGAACGACAACCAGCCGTTGTGCGGCGCCTCGATGATGGCCCACACCACCAGCGTGATGCCGGCGATGGACAGCGCGATGCCGGGCAGATCCAGCTTGCCGACCTGCGGGGAGCGCGATTCCGGCACCCAGAACCAGGTGGCCGCCAAAGCCACTATCGCCACCGGCACATTGATCCAGAACACCGAATGCCAGGAGAAATGCTCCAGCAGCCAGCCGCCCGAGATCGGGCCGATCGCGATGGCGAAACCGGCCATGGCGGTCCAGGCGGCGATCGCGAGCGCCCGTTCGCGGCGTTCGGTGAAGATATTGATGATCAGGGCCAGCGTCGCGGGGAAGACAGCTGCCGCGAAGATGCCCATGGCAGCGCGGGAGGCGATGACCGCGCCCATGGATTCCGAGAGCGCACCCGCGATCGACATCGCGGCGACGCCGCCCAGGCCGAGCATCATCATCCGTTTCCGCCCGTAGCGGTCACCGAGATTGCCGAAGGCCAGCAGCAGGCCGGCGAACGTGAGCGTGAACGCGTCCACCACCCACTGCAAGCCGCTGACGTTGGTCCGCAGCTCGACACCGATGGACGGTAATGCCACGTTGACGATGGTGTTGTCGAGGACGACCAGCAGTTCTGCCAGGCAGATCACGGCCAGGGCGAGGAAGCGCTGCGATCGTCGTTCCAGCAGCTGTGGTGGATCGACTATGGAGGTTGCCATAGTTCAGCAGCTAAGCAGTAACTGTCACCGGAAGTAACACCTGTTAGCAGCGACTTCGGCCACATTGAGGTCTTCAATGTGAGCCAGCACACAACAATGGAACGGCATATCGGCCTCGTGCGAACCCCGTTTTGGCAGATGGGGGTAGGTGCCTGTACCGTAGGAGCAAGTAATCGACCAGTTCGATAACTACCCAATCCGTTCTACCGAAGACCGTTGGTCGCTGTGCCCGTCAGGGTGCGGTCGAAGGTCCGGCGATATTGCCGGCGGCCCACGCAGGGATGAACCGAGGTTAGGGACATGATTCGGTAAAACGAATGATTCCTGTGCGCCCCGGAACGCTCTGCGTCCGGGGCGTTAGCTTTTTCGCCGGCCCCTGGAATTCGGAAGTTCGATACGAGAACCGACCATCCAGAGAGGAGGCGAAGTATGGCAAAACCTGAGAAGGTCACCGCGGTCGCGGAGATCACGGAGCAGTTCAAGAGCTCGACGGCCACTGTTGTCACGGAATACCGTGGCCTTTCGGTCGGCAAGATCACCGAGCTGCGTCGTGCCCTGGGCACCGGCGCCACTTACTCCGTCGCCAAGAACACCCTGGTCAAGCGCGCTGCCGCCGAGGCTGGCGTCGAAGGCCTGGATGACTTGTTCGTCGGTCCGACCGCTATCACCTTCATCAAGGGTGAGCCGGTCGACGCCGCGAAGGCGCTCAAGGCTTTCGCCAAGGACAACAAGGCGCTGATCATCAAGGGCGGATACATGGACGGCGTCGCGCTGTCCGTGTCCGAAGTTGAGCGGATCGCCGACCTGGAGTCCCGCGAGGTCCTGCTGGCCAAGCTGGCCGGCGCGATGAAGGCCAACCTGTCGAAGGCTGCCGCCACGTTCGCCGCTCCGGCGACGAAGATGGCTCGCCTGCTCGTGGCCCTGGAGGAGAAGCAGCGCGCCGGTGGCGCCGTTGCCGATGCTCCGGCCGCCGACGCCGAATAAGTCACCCACCCCAAGCATTTCATCGCCGCTCACGCGGAGATGACCCCATCGAAAGGAAATATCAATGGCTAACGTTGACGAGCTGCTCGAGACCATCGGCGGAATGACCCTGCTGGAGCTGTCCGAGTTCGTGAAGGCGTTCGAGGACAAGTTCGACGTCAAGGCTGCCGCTCCGGTCGCCATGGCGGGCCCGGCCGGCCCGGCCGCCGCTGCCGACGCCGTCGAAGAGCAGGACGAGTTCGACGTCATCCTCGAGGGTGCCGGCGACAAGAAGATCCAGGTCATCAAGGTCGTTCGCGAGATCGTCTCCGGCCTGGGCCTGAAGGAAGCCAAGGACCTGGTCGAGGGCGCCCCGAAGGCGATCCTGGAGAAGGTTGCCAAGGACGCCGCCGAGGCTGCCAAGGCGAAGCTGGAAGAGGCCGGCGCCAAGGTCTCGGTCAAGTAATTCGACCGCATTGCGCTCGAAACGGGCGGTTCCCTTCGGGGGGCCGCCCGTTTTGCATTTCTGGACTCGCTTACCGGCGGTCCTTACCTGGCACGGGTGTCTGGGTTACTCTTCGGTCAGGTTGGGGTGCGCCGCATCTCGCACGTGAGCTACAGTGACCGGACCCACTGTGACGTGACACACCGCGAGATCGCGCGCGGTTCGGCACACGGGGGCTCGCTGAAGAATTTGTGGAGGTAGGCGTGGGCGTCGAAGTCAGGACCGAAAGTGTAACCAAGTCCTTTGGTTCACAGCGTATTTGGCAGGACGTGAGTATTACGCTGCCCTCCGGTGAGGTCAGTGCCCTGCTGGGCCCCTCCGGTACCGGTAAGTCCGTCTTCCTGAAGTCGCTGATCGGTCTGCTGCGCCCCGAGCGCGGCTCCATCTACATCGACGGCACCGACATCACCACCTGCTCCAACAAGGAGCTCTACGAGATCCGCAAGCTCTTCGGTGTGCTGTTCCAGGACGGCGCGCTGTTCGGCTCGATGAACCTCTTCGACAACACGGCGTTCCCGCTGCGTGAGCACACGAAGAAGTCCGAGTCCGAGATCCGCAAGATCGTCATGGAGAAGCTGGAGCTCACCGGTCTGCTCGGCGCCGAAGGCAAACTGCCCGGCGAGATCTCCGGTGGTATGCGCAAGCGCGCCGGGCTGGCCCGCGCGCTGGTGCTGGACCCGCAGATCATCCTCGTCGACGAGCCCGACTCCGGTCTGGACCCGGTACGTACCTCGTACCTGTCGCAGCTGCTGCTCGACATCAACGCCCAGATCGACGCCACGATCCTGATCGTGACGCACAACATCAACCTGGCCCGCACCGTGCCCGACAACATCGGCATGCTGTTCCGCCGCCAGCTGGTCATGTTCGGCCCGCGCGAGGTGCTGCTCACCTCCGACGAGCCCGTGGTCAAGCAGTTCCTCAACGGCCGCATGATCGGCCCGATCGGCATGTCCGAGGAGAAGGACGAGGCGCAGATGGCCCGCGAGCAGGCCATGGCCGACGCCGGTCACCACCACGGCGGCACCGAAGAGGTCGAAGGCATCATTCCGCAGATGAAGGCGCAGCCGGGTATGCCGGTTCGCCAGGCGGTTGCTCGTCGTCAGGCGCGCGTCCGCGAGATCATGCACACGCTGCCCCGTGCGGCGCAGGACGCGATCCGCGAATCTCTCCAGGGCGAGGGTGACACGCAGGTGCTTCCGGCCTACACGCAGGCCGGACCCAACTACGACGGTGGCACACAGGAATTGGGCGGCGGGTACGACACGACCGTGCGCCACAACACAACTAAAGGGTAGCCAGCAGGTAGCATTCGCCGGGTGAACCCCACCCTGGTGCGTTTCCGGACTCCGGTCGAGTCCGCATTCGGCCAGGCCGGCAACATCTTTGCGCTCCTCGCCGACGTGGCGCGCAAGACGTTCAAGCCGCCGTTCCAGTGGCGGGAGTTCATCGAGCAGTCCTGGTTCATCGCCAGTGTCTCGATCCTGCCCAGCGCGTTGGTGGCCATCCCGTTCGGCGCCGTTGTCTCGTTGCAGACGGGTTCGCTCGTCAAACAGCTCGGCGCCGAATCCTTCACGGGGGCTACCAGTGTGCTCGCCACTGTGCAGCAGGCCGCCCCGGTCGTCACCGCGCTGATCATCGCGGGCGCCGCCGGGTCGGCGGTCGCCGCCGATCTCGGTTCGCGCACCATCCGCGAGGAGATCGACGCGATGGAGGTGCTCGGCGTCGACCCGATCCATCGGCTGGTGGTGCCGCGGGTGCTGGGGATGATGCTGGTGGCGGTGCTGCTCAACGGTTTGGTGTCGGTGGTCGGCATCGCCGGTGGCTATTTCTTCAATGTGCTGCTGCAGGGCGGTACTCCGGGCGCCTATCTCGCCTCGTTCTCGGCGCTGGCGCAGTTGCCGGACCTGTGGATCGGTGAGATCAAGGCGCTGATCTTCGGGCTGCTGGCCGGAGTTATCGCCGCGTACAAGGGATTACATCCCGGCCGGGGGCCGAAAGGCGTCGGTGAGGCCGTGAATCAGTCCGTGGTGATCACCTTCTTGGTGCTGTTCTTCGTGAATTTGGTGCTGACGCTGGTCTATCTGCAGGTTGTCCCGGCCAAGGGCGCCTGAGCCATGGCAACCCAGTACCGAGCGCCGGTGGTGGCGAAGTCCATCCGCCTGGCCGAACGGGCCGCCAAGGCGCCGGTGACGCTCATCGATCGCGCCGGCGAGCAGATGCTGTTCTACTCGCGTGCCATCGCCTGGATTCCGCGTACCGCGGTGCATTACCGCAAGGAAGTACAGCGGCTGCTGGCCGAGGTGACCTTCGGTTCCGGTGCGCTCGCGGTGATCGGCGGCACCATCGGGGTGATCGTGTTCATGTCCATGTCGGTCGGTTTCGTCGTCGGCCTGCAGGGTTTCAAGGCCCTGGACGCGCTCGGCACCTCGGTGCTCACCGGCTTCCTCACCGCCTACATCAACACCCGCGAAATCGCCCCGCTCACTGCGGCTTTGGCATTGTCGGCGACGGTGGGCTGCGGTTTCACCGCGCAATTGGGCGCGATGCGGATCTCGGAGGAGATCGACGCGCTCGAAGTGATGGCGGTGCCCGGTATTCCGTTCCTGGTGACGACCCGGGTGATCGCGGGATTCCTCGCGGTCATTCCGCTCTACATCGTGGGCCTGCTCGGCACCTACCTGGCCTCGCGGACGGTCAGCATCTGGTTCGAAGGGCAATCCAGTGGCGCCTACGACCACTATTTCAGCCTGTTCCTGCCACCTCAGGACGTGCTGTATTCGTTCCTCAAGGTGCTGATCTTCGCGTTCGTGATCATCCTGGTGCACTGCTACTACGGCTTCAACGCCACCGGCGGGCCGGCGGGTGTGGGTATCGCGGTGGGGCGGGCGGTGCGCTCGGCGATCGTGCTCGTGAATGTGCTGGACTTCTTTCTCAGCCTGGCTATTTGGGGGACGTCGACGACGGTTCGGATCGCGGGATGAGCGAGCGCAGCGAGCGAATCATGTGCCAGCGTGCTTCGCGCATGCCGGAACCGAGCGCCAGCGAGGTGGAGGCATGAGTGGCGGCGCGCGGTGGCGTGCGACCGAGCCGTTCCGGATCCGTCTGCTCGGTATCGCGTTCTTCTTGATCCTCGCGCTGTTCGTGTGGGTGTGCGTCGCGGTCTACAACAAGCAGTTCGTGAAATCGGTGGACGTCGAGCTGATCACCGACAGCGTGGGGAACGCGCTGACCCGCAACGCCGAGGTGAAGGCCCGCGGCGTCACCGTCGGAGAGGTGCGGGCCAGCCGGGCCGAGGACGACAAGGTCATCCTGGATCTGGCCATCGATCCGGGCAAGGCCACCATGATCCCGGTCAACGCGACCGCCCGGCTGCTACCCAAGACGCTGTTCGGTGAACGGTATGTGGATCTGGTGCTGCCCGGGGAGCCCAGCGCGCTGCACCTCACCAACGGCGTCGTCCTGCAACAGGATCGCAGCGGCAACGCGATCGAGCTGAGCCGGGTCTTCGACGATCTGCTGCCGCTGCTGCAAGCCATTCCGCCGCAGAATCTGGCGGCGACGCTGGGTGCGCTGGCGCAAGCGCTGGTGGGGCAGGGCGGGAATCTCGGTGCCGCCGTCGATGATCTGGAGAATGTCTTCCGGCAGGTCAACGGCGTACTGCCGGAACTGCAGGACGGGTTGCGCAGCCTGGCCACCGTCGCGGCTACCTACTCCGACGCCTTGCCGCAGCTGATCGCGGCGCTCGACAACCTCCGCACCACCAACGCGACCATCGTGCAGCGCCGCGGTCAGATCGACGAGCTGTACGCGATCTTGACCCCTGCCTCGGCAAGCACCGCGGATTTCCTGATCGCCAACCGCGACAACATCATCGAGCTGGCCGCCGACTCCCGGCCCGCCCTGGAGATGCTCGCCGAGTACTCGCCGACCTACACCTGCGCGATGGCGAACTTCGCCAAGATGAAGCCGCGCATCGACAACATCTTCGGCGTCGGCACCGATCGGCCGGGTTCGCGGGTGAGCATCGAATTGACCAATACCCGCGGCAAATACCTGCCGAACCAGGACGAGCCGCGCTGGCTCGACACCCGCGGCCCGGCGTGCTTCGCGGAATTCCCGGTGGGCGTGGACGCCGGCCAGTATCCGGGCGGGCCGAACAACGACGGGTCCTATCAGCCGCCGAGCCGCTATCCCGGTGATCAGACCATCGGTTCGATGGAGGCGCCGCAATACGCGATGTACCCGACGCTGGCCGGTACGCCCAGTGAACAGCGGTCGCTCGGCGCGATCTACGGTGCGGCGCACGGGGTTTCGCCGGATCAGGTACCCGGCTGGCTGACCCGGGCCGGGGCGCCCGCCTTTCGGGGAAGCCAGGTGAGTGTGCGATGAGTACCGTCTGGCGCGGCACCGGCGCACCGTTGCTCAAACTGATCGTCTTCATGATCGTGACGCTCATCGCGACCACCGTCCTGGCGCTGTCCATCGCCAACTACACCGGCGGCGGCACCCCGTTCAAAGCGATCTTCGCCGACGCCACCGGGCTGAACAAGGGCGACGAGGTGCGCATCGCCGGCGTGCGGATCGGCAAGGTCACCAAGATCTCCATCAAGGACAAGCGCCTGGCCCTGGTGGATTTCCAGGTGCAGGACCGGAAGTGGTTGCCCGCCTCCACGATTGCCGCCATCCGGTACCGGAACCTGGTCGGCCAGCGGTATCTCGCGCTGGAGCAGGGCGCGGGTGAACAGGGCCGGAAACTGAACAAGGGCGCGACCATCCCGATCGAGCACACCAAGCCCGCGCTCGATCTCACCACGCTGTTCAACGGTTTCCGCCCGCTGTTCCGCACCCTCACCGCCGAGGATGTGAACAAGCTGGCGTTCGAGATCATCCAGGTCTTCCAGGGCGAGCAGGGCACCATCCACGATCTGGTGGCGAGTACCGCCAGCCTGACCAACAAGATCGCCGACAAGGACGCGGTGATCGGCGATCTGGTCACCAACCTGACCCGGGTGCTCGACGCGGTGAACAAGCGCGATGATCAGTTCGACGAACTGATCGTGAACACCTCGGCGCTGGTCGCCGGGTTGGCCGCGCAGCGTGACGTGATCGGCTCGTCGGTGAGCTCGCTGGGCAATCTGGCCTCGGCTACCTCCGATCTGCTGGTGCCGGTGGTGCCGACGCTGCAGGGCTCCATCGCCGGATTGAGCCAGCTGACCGGCACGTTGACCGCGCGCTCCGGCGAGGTGAACCAGGCGCTGGCGAATCTGCCGCGGAAGATGGAAAAGCTCGGTCGCGTAGGCAGTTACGGCTCCTGGTTCCAGTTCTATCTCTGCGGGATCGACATCGTGGTGGGCCCGGGCGCGGTGGACGCCCCGCAGCTCAACCTGCCCGCCGGGATGCCCACGATCAACCAGCCGCTGTACACCAACGCCGCGCCGCGCTGTTCCGGGAGGGCCCGCTGATGGACGACCGGATCCTGCTCGGCAAACGCAGCCCCGCCTTCCTGGGCACGCTCGGGTTGTTCCTGATCCTCTGCGCGACGGTGTCGGCGTTCTATATAGACCGGTTGCCGATCATCGGGGCGGGCATCAAATACACCGCTGAATTCTCCGAGGCGGCGGGCCTGAAGCAGGGCAACGAGGTCCGCATCGCCGGGGTGAAAGTCGGTTCGGTGCACGATATTCGGCTCGACGGCGACAAGGTGCTGGTCGACTTCCGCACCCAGAACGCCTGGATCGGCAACGAGACCACCGCCTCGATCCAGATCAAGACGGTGCTGGGGCAGAAATACCTGGCGCTGGACCCTCGGGGGTCGACGGCGGCCGATCCGGCCGAACGAATTCCGCTGACGCGCACCGTAACTCCGTATGACGTGATGGAGGCGTTCACCGACGCCACCCAGCAGATCGAGCAGATCGACACCGCGCAACTGGCCACCAGCATGCGGGTGCTGTCGGAGGCCTTCGCGACCACACCCGGCGAATTGCGCGGCTCCATCGACGGTCTCGGCCGCCTCTCGGAAACCATCGCCAAGCGCGACGAGCAGCTGAAGAAACTGTTCGCCGCGACCCGGCAGACCACCCAGGTGCTGGCCGACCGCAACGCGGAGTTCGAGCAACTGCTCACCACCGGCGGGCAGTTGTTCGCGGAGTTGAACATTCGGCAGCACTCGATCCATCAACTGCTCACCGGCGCGCAGACTGTCGCGATCGAATTGAGCAGGCTGGTGCGCGACAACGAGGCGCAGATCGGCCCCGCGCTGACCAATCTGCGCGGTGCCATCGATCTGCTCAACGCCAACGAGCAGAACCTTTCCAAGGCGCTGGAACTGGCCGCACCGTTCTATGGGCTGTACGCCAACGTGCTCGGCACCGGCCGCTGGTTCGACGCGGTGATCGTCAACCTGATTCCGCCCGCCCTGCCGGAACTCCCGGGCTACCGCGATCCCGTCCGCAATATGGGAGGCAGCTGATGGCCAGAGGTTTCGGCGCGAAAACCATTGCGCTCCTGGTTATTGCCGCGCTGGCGCTGGGCGCGACGGTCTGGTGGCTGGATTCCCGGCTGAACACCACCCACATCACCGCCTACTTCGATCGCGCCGTCGGCATCTACAAGGGCTCGGACGTGCGAATTCTCGGTGTCGCGGTGGGCCGGATCGATTCCATCGAGCCGCTGGGCGACCAGGTGAAGGTCGTCATGAGCGTGGACCGCAAATACGACATTCCCGCCGACGCGAAGGCCGCGCAGGTCACGCCGTCGATCGTCGCCGACCGCTACATCCAATTGCTGCCGGTCTATCGCGGCGGCCCGAAAATGCCCCGGAACGCGGTGATTCCGAAAGACCGCACCGTCACGCCGGTGGAGGTGGACGAGCTCTACAAGAGCATCGCCGAACTCACCGAAGCGCTCGGCCCGAACGGGGCCAACAAAGAGGGCGCGGTGAACGACCTCGTGCGCACCTCGGCGGCGAATCTCGCGGGCAACGGCGAGGCGCTCGGACGCACCATCACCGAACTCAGCAAAGCCGCGAAATATCTCGCGGACGATCGTGGCGACATTTTCGACACGGTCAAGAACTTGCAGGTCTTCGTGAGCATGCTGGCCGAAAACGATCAGCAGGTGCGGCAATTCAACGCCCAGCTGGCCGACCTCGCGGGCTTCCTCGGCGACGAACGCCAAAACCTGGGCGAGGCATTGCATCTGCTGTCCATCGCGCTCGGCGACGTCGCCCGCTTCCTGGACGAGAACAACGCCCTGATCGGCGACAACGCCGTCGCGCTCACCTCGCTGACCCGGACCCTGGCCGAGCAGCGCGACGATCTGGCCACCGCCCTGCCGGTGCTGACATTGGCGTTGAGCAATCTGATCAACGTGCACAACGCCGAATCCGGCACCCTCGACATGCGCGCCAATTTCACCGATCTGCAGGACCCGTTCGGGGTGATCTGCAAAATGATCGATCTGTCCAAGTTGATGCCGGGCGATCCGAAATTCGAGGCGGTCGGAAGGCAGATGCGCCCGATCATCGAGCACTGCCGGCAGATCGCCGACCAGATCACCGCGGGCGTGCAGACGCCGTCACTGATCCTGCCGTTCGGCATTCTCAGCAACGAGAACCAACAGCGGAATCCGGTGCCGGGCACCGTGCCCGGCACGCCGTCCGATCAATTGCCTCCGTCGCAGCAGCCGGGAGGCATCCGATGACATCGCGGAAAGCCTGGGTCACGAGCAGCCTGCTCGGTATCTGCACGGTCGTGCTCACCGCGTGCGGCAATGGCATCTACAGTGTCCCGCTGCCGGGTGGCGCGAATATCGGCAAGCATCCGATGCGCCTGAATATCGAATTCGACGATGTGCTGGATCTGGTCCCGCAGTCCGCGGTGAAAGTCGAGGGCGTGCCGGTCGGCCGGGTCGAGGCGATAGATCTGGGCCCGACCGGCTGGACCGCGAATGTCCGTGTCGTGGTTGATGATTCGATCGACCTGCCGGCCAACGCACGCGCCGAGGTGCGGCAGTCGAATCTGCTGGGCGAGAAGTTCATCGAACTGTCCAAGCCCGCCGACGCGGTACCGGCCCGGCTGGCGAGTGGCGCGGTGATTCCGTTGGACCGCACCCGCGCCGCGGTCGAGATCGAGCAGGTCCTCGGTGCGCTGTCGCTGCTGCTCAACGGCGGCGGTATCGCTCAGCTCGCGCCCATCGTCTCGGAATTGAACAACACGCTGGACGGGCGTGAGGGCCGGGTCCGTTCGCTGCTGGAGCAGGCGAACACCCTGATCGGCGGTTTGAACCAGCAGGTCGAGGACATCACCCGGGCGATCGACGGCCTGGCTCTGCTGAGCAACCGAGTGAGCACCCAGACCGGCGAGATCGACAAGATCTTGGCGGAGCTGCCCGAAGGTATCCGGATTCTGGAAGAGCAACGGCCCGAACTGATTTCGCTGCTCTCCCAGCTCGACCGCGTCGGTCGAGCGGGGTTCGACGTGATCAACACCTCCAAGGACAACCTGATCCGCGACCTCACCTCGCTGCGGCCCACCCTGCAGGAATTGGGCGCGGCCGCACCGGATCTGGTGACCGCCTTCCCGCTCATCCCCACCTACCCGTTCCCCGACTCCTCGCTGCTGGGTACCTTCGGCGGTCAGGTCAACACCTGGCTGTCGGTGGACCAGCAGATCGGCGTCACCCTGGGCAATCTCGGTGTGGGCAAACCGGATCCGGTCTACGTCCCGCCGCCGTACGGCCCGCCGGTGCCCGTGAACCCGACCAACCCGTACTACAACGGCAACGGGCCCCGCCCCGGCTGGCCGACCGTGTTCGCGGCCATCCCGGTACCGCGCAGCCTGGTGCCCGAAGGCACGCCCAACCGGCTCGGTCCGGTCCTGGAAGGCCTGGGTGTGACGCCGCAGGGGAGGAGTCCGCGATGAGCAGGTTGGTCCGCTTCCAGTTGATCGCGTTCGTGGTGATCGCCGTGCTCGGCGTGGTCTACGTGGGCGCCAAGTACATCCGGCTCGATCACATGCTCGGCTTCGGCCAGTACACGGTGCGGATCGAGGCCGATCAGGCCGGTGGCGCGTATCAGGGCGCCGAGGTCACCTACCGTGGCGTGGCCGTGGGCCGGGTCGGCGCGCTCGAACTCACCGCCGACGGCGTGATCGTCCCGCTGGTCATCGACACCAGCGCGCCGAAGATCCCCGCGTCCGCGAAAGCCGTGGTGGCCAACCGCTCCGCGATCGGCGAACAGTTCGTCGACCTGCAGCCCGAGAACGGCGACAGCCCGTACCTGACGGACGGCTCGGTGATCGACGGGCTGGACACGCCCATCTCGGTGGAACAGCTGATCACCAGCGTCGACCACTTCACCAGCACCGTCGACTTGCCTGCGCTCACCACCACCGTCACCGAACTCGGCAAGGCCTTCGAGGGCAAGGGCGCCGACCTGCGGACCCTGGTGACGTCGCTGACCGAGTTCAGCGCCGCCTTCGACGACAACCTGCCGCAGACCATCGAGCTGATCCGCGCGAGCCGCATCGCCCTGGAAACCCAGGCGGCTCAGTCCGGCGAGATCCTGCGCTTCAGTGACGGCCTGGACCGGCTCAGCGCCCAATTGCGTTCCAGCGACCCGGATATCCGCCGGCTCATCGGAACCGGCACGGACGCGGGCTCGGCTATCAGTGACCTGTTGCAGGAGAGCGGCCCCGCCCTCACCGAGGACCTGGCCAACCTGCGCAGCCTGCTGCACGCCGTCTCGCCGAAGTTCTACGCGCTGCGCCCGCTGCTGCAGATGCTGCCGCAGCTGTCCATCGGCGCCTCGGCCACCGCCCCCGGCGACAACACCAGCCATTTCGGGCTGGTGCTGGAGGTGAACAACCCACCCGCCTGCACCGTCGGCTACGAGGGCACCCAGGCGATTCTCGAGGAGATGAAGCGGCGCGACCCCGACTTCGACGACACCGTCGACGAGTTCCCGTTCAACAAGGACGCGAAATGTACTGTGCCCTTTGGTAATCCGACCGCCGTGCGCGGTGGTCTGCGGGCCGAACTGGCCGATCCGGCCATTGTGCAGCCGTGGGACAAGACCCCGAAGACCGATCCGCCCAAGCTCAATCTGAACCCGATCGCTGTGCAGCTGGCCACCTTGATGGGGGTCACGCCCAAGCATTGACCGACCTTTCGAGCGACCAGTCGCAAACGACCGAAGACGTGAGGTGTGTCCGCAGTGAACGTTGATTTATCGAAGGCAGATCCGGAGTACGCCGACCTCGCGGTGGCGGCTCCGCCCGAACTGCCTGCGGCCCCGAGCCGCAGGTCCGCCCCCTTCGTGGCGACCGTCGTCGCCGCGGGCGCGATGGCCGTCGCGGTGGTCGCGGCGCTGTGGTTCGGCACCGGCTGGTTGCAGGCGGCCTTCTTCACCGACGGCCCACGTGCCACCGCCCGGGACAGCGCGCTGGACGCCGCCCGCCAGGCCGCCCTCAATATGACCTCGATGCGCCTGGCCGACGTCCCCGGTTCGCTCGCGCTGGCCCGCTCCTCGATGACCGGCGAGATCCTGGCCTCCGCGGAACAGAACATGGCGCAGTCCGCGCAACTGGCGACCCAGACCGGGGTCGAGATGACCTCGAAGGTGCTCGGCTCCGCCCTGACCTCGCTGAACACCGAGCGGGACAAGGCCGCCGCGCTGATCGTGCTGCAGGTGACCGAAACCAAACCGGGCAACGAGGTCTCGAACTACCGCTACACCTGGAATCTCGAGATGACCAAGGTCGGGGAGGTATGGAAGGCCGAGCAGGTGGCTTCGCTGACCCAGCCGGCGCTGCTCGACGGCCCGGTCGCCGGTACCGCTGCCGCACCGCAGGAAGGACCGCGATGACCTCCCGTCGTCCCGTCAATCGGGTCACCTCCCGTCCCCTCGCGAGCGCCCGCCCGCCCGTTCCGCGCGAACAACCTTCCGACGAGCCGCAGGGACGCCGTTTCGTGCTGCGCGCACCCGAGATCCCGGCCCGCTCGTCCTGGTTCGCGGCCCTCGCCTGCCTTGTTGTCACCGTCCTGCTCGCTGGATTCGCGGCGCTCGCGGCCCAGCGCCCGGGTGTCGAGGACAGCAACGCCGCCTTCATCGACAGCGAGGCCACCGAGGAGGTGCGGGCGGCCGCCGAGCACGCGCTGCGCACCATTTACGGCTATGACCTGAAGCAGATCGACGGCTATGAACAAGCGGTACGCCAGGTGGTCACCGGCAAGATGCTGAGCGACCTGGACAACTTCGGCGGCACCACCATCGACGCCATCAAACAGGCCGAGACCAGCGCCGATGCCGAGGCCGACCCGATCGGTGTCACCCTGCTCGACGGAGACCGGGCGGAGTTGCTGGTCAACCTGGTGATCAGCGCGAACAAGGGCGGTCAGGCCCAGCAGAGCGTGGCCGGTCCGGTGGTGCTGCAGATGACCAAGATCGACGGCCGGTGGCTGGCCGGCGACATCATCGACCGGTGATCCGGTAGCCGGAGCGGGCGTGCGGGCCGCTCGAAACGGTCAGGATAAGCCAGCGGGGCAGGCGATCTCGATTAACCGGCTGGTCGGTCCTGGCACTTGACGGTTTTCTCCGGAGCCGTCACGCTATTCACAACAGCGGCAGCTGTCACAGTGGCTCCAGATGCCCCGTTGCTCTCGACGCAGCCAGCGATTCGAGCACGGCGCCGGTGCCACCGGCTCCACGGAGCGATCGTCGCGGTCGCTCGAAAGGGGTCGGCCCCGTGCCGGTTTTGCACCCGGCGCGCCAGCCACGCGGACGCTCGTTCGGGTGGTATTTTCACACCCGGCGGCGGTGTGCTTTGACACCACCCGGTCAGGTGGTGTAATTTTGGACGTTGCGCTGGCTGCCTCCTGTCCATACCTCGATTCGCACACGTGAGTTCCACCCCTTCCGGTGTTACTTCCGCTGTTGCCTGTTCGGGTTTCGTTCGGGTTGTGACCAGCGGAACTCGTAGCAGAAGCAAGCGACGGCCGCGGACCACCACGCGGCGCGCGTGAGGTGCTGGAAGGACGCATCTTGGCAGTCTCCACCCAGACCAAGGCAGTTGCCGGAATCCCCGGAGCCCCTAAGCGGGTGTCTTTCGCGAAGATCCGTGAGCCCTTGGAGGTGCCCGGACTTCTCGATCTACAGACAGATTCTTTTGCATGGTTGATCGGCTCGCCGTCATGGCGTGAGAAGGCCGCCGCGCGCGGCGACGGCGGTCTCGTCGGCGGACTCGAGGAGGTGCTCGAGGAGCTCTCGCCGATCGAGGACTTCTCCGGCTCCATGTCCCTGTCGTTCTCGGATCCTCGTTTCGAAGAGGTCAAGGCCTCCATCGACGAGTGCAAAGACAAGGACATGACCTACGCGGCGCCGCTGTTCGTCACCGCGGAGTTCATCAACAACAACACCGGTGAGATCAAGAGCCAGACGGTCTTCATGGGTGATTTCCCGATGATGACCGACAAGGGCACGTTCATCATCAACGGCACCGAGCGCGTCGTCGTCTCGCAGCTGGTGCGTTCGCCGGGCGTCTACTTCGACCACAGCGTCGACAAGACCACGGAGAAGGACCTGCACAGCGTGCGCGTCATTCCCTCGCGTGGCGCGTGGCTGGAGTTCGACATCGACAAGCGCGACACCGTTGGTGTCCGCATCGACCGCAAGCGTCGCCAGCCGGTCACCGTGCTGCTGAAGGCGCTCGGTTGGACGAACGAAGAGATCGTCGAGCGCTACGGCTTCTCCGAGATCATGATGTCGACGCTGGAGAAGGACAACACCGCCGGTCAGGACGAGGCGCTGCTGGACATCTACCGCAAGCTGCGTCCGGGCGAACCGCCGACCAAGGAGTCCGCGCAGACCCTGCTGGAGAACCTGTTCTTCAAGGAGAAGCGCTACGACCTGGCGCGCGTCGGTCGCTACAAGATCAACAAGAAGCTCGGCATCCACGTGGACGAGCCGGTCACCAGCTCGGTGCTGACGAAGGAAGACATCGTCACCACCATCGAGTACCTGGTGCGCCTGCACGCCGGTGACCGGAACATGACCGCCCCCGGCGGCCAGGAAGTCCCGGTCGGCGTCGACGACATCGACCACTTCGGTAACCGTCGTCTGCGTACCGTCGGCGAGCTCATCCAGAACCAGATCCGCGTGGGCCTGTCCCGCATGGAGCGCGTGGTCCGTGAGCGGATGACGACTCAGGACGTCGAGGCGATCACGCCGCAGACCCTGATCAACATCCGCCCGGTCGTCGCCGCAATCAAGGAGTTCTTCGGAACCTCCCAGCTGTCGCAGTTCATGGACCAGAACAACCCGCTCTCGGGCCTGACCCACAAGCGCCGCCTATCGGCGCTGGGCCCCGGCGGTCTGTCCCGTGAGCGCGCCGGCCTGGAAGTCCGTGACGTCCACCCGTCGCACTACGGCCGCATGTGCCCGATCGAGACCCCGGAAGGCCCGAACATCGGCCTGATCGGTTCGCTGTCGGTGTACGCGCGGGTCAACCCGTTCGGCTTCATCGAGACCCCGTACCGCAAGGTCGTCGACGGTCGCGTCACCGATGAGGTCAAGTACCTCACCGCCGACGAAGAAGACCGCCACGTTCGTGCGCAGGCCAACTCGCCGGTCGACGCCGAAGGCCGCTTCCTCGAGGACAAGGTGCTCGTGCGCCGCCTCGGCGAAGAGGTCGAGTTCGTCACCGCCGCGCAGGTCGACTACATGGACGTCTCGCCGCGCCAGATGGTTTCGGTCGCGACCGCGATGATTCCGTTCCTCGAGCACGACGACGCCAACCGTGCCCTGATGGGCGCGAACATGCAGCGTCAGGCCGTGCCGCTGATCCGTTCCGAGGCGCCGCTGGTCGGTACCGGTATGGAGCTGCGCGCCGCGGTCGACGCCGGCGATGTCGTCGTCAACGAGAAGCCCGGTGTGGTCGAAGAGGTTTCGGCCGACTACGTCACCGTCATGCACGACGACGGCACCCGCAAGTCCTACCGGATGCGCAAGTTCAACCGCTCCAACCAGGGCACCTGCTCCAACCAGCGTCCGATCGTGGACGAGGGCGTGCGGGTGGAAACCGGCCAGGTTCTGGCCGACGGCCCCTGCACCGAGAACGGTGAAATGGCGCTGGGCAAGAACTTGCTCGTCGCGATCATGCCGTGGGAAGGCCACAACTACGAGGACGCGATCATTCTGTCGCAGCGCCTCGTGGAAGAGGACGTCCTCACCTCGATCCACATCGAAGAGCACGAAATCGACGCCCGCGACACCAAGCTGGGCGCCGAGGAGATCACCCGGGACATCCCGAACGTCTCCGACGAGGTGCTGGCCGATCTGGACGAGCGCGGCATCGTGCGCATCGGCGCCGAGGTCCGCGACGGCGACATCCTGGTCGGCAAGGTCACGCCGAAGGGCGAGACCGAGCTGACCCCGGAGGAGCGCCTGCTCCGCGCGATCTTCGGTGAGAAGGCGCGCGAAGTGCGCGACACCTCGCTCAAGGTGCCCCACGGTGAGTCCGGCAAGGTCATCGGCATTCGCGTGTTCTCGCGCGAGGACGACGACGATCTGCCTCCGGGCGTCAACGAGCTGGTCCGCGTCTACGTGGCCCAGAAGCGCAAGATCCAGGACGGCGACAAGCTGGCCGGCCGGCACGGCAACAAGGGTGTTATCGGCAAGATCCTCCCCACCGAGGACATGCCGTTCATGCCCGACGGCACCCCGGTCGACATCATCCTGAACACCCACGGTGTCCCGCGTCGTATGAACATCGGCCAGATCTTGGAGACCCACCTCGGGTGGATCGGCAAGACCGGCTGGGATATCGAGAACGGTCCGGACGGTTCCCGTCCGGATTGGGCCAAGACGCTGCCGGAGGAGATGATCGCGGCTCCGGCCGACAGCAACATCGCCACCCCGGTGTTCGACGGCGCCCGCGACGAGGAGCTGACCGGTCTGCTCGGTTCGACCCTGCCGAACCGTGATGGTGAGCGCATGGTCAACGCCGAGGGCAAGGCCATGCTGCTCGACGGTCGTTCGGGTGAGCCGTTCCCGTACCCGGTCGCGGTCGGATACATGTACATCCTGAAGCTGCACCACCTGGTCGACGACAAGATCCACGCCCGTTCGACCGGTCCGTACTCGATGATCACCCAGCAGCCGCTCGGTGGTAAGGCGCAGTTCGGTGGTCAGCGTTTCGGCGAAATGGAGTGCTGGGCCATGCAGGCCTACGGCGCGGCCTACACGCTGCAGGAACTGCTCACCATCAAGTCCGACGACGTTGTCGGCCGCGTGAAGGTCTACGAGGCGATCGTCAAGGGCGAGAACATTCCTGAGCCGGGCATTCCGGAGTCGTTCAAGGTGCTCCTCAAGGAACTCCAGTCGCTCTGCCTCAATGTCGAGGTGCTGTCTTCCGACGGCGCCGCGATCGAGATGGGCGGCGGCGAAGATGAGGATCTGGAGCGCGCGGCGGCGAACCTGGGCATCAACTTGTCCAGGAACGAAGCAGCAACCATCGACGATCTGGCGAACTAGGCGGTAGGTCGAATGCCGTTTCCCGCAAACGGCATTCGGCTCCGCGTTCCACCGACTAGTGAACTTTTTGCTCGAATTCGACCCGAATAGGGGAAAGGAAGTTACGTGCTAGACGTCAACTTCTTCGATGAACTCCGGATCGGCCTTGCCTCCGCCGACGACATTCGGCAGTGGTCCTTCGGCGAGGTCAAGAAGCCGGAAACCATCAACTACCGCACGCTCAAGCCGGAGAAGGACGGACTCTTCTGCGAGAAGATCTTCGGTCCTACCCGGGACTGGGAGTGCTACTGCGGTAAGTACAAGCGTGTCCGCTTCAAGGGCATCATCTGTGAGCGCTGTGGCGTCGAGGTCACTCGCGCCAAGGTGCGCCGTGAGCGGATGGGCCACATCGAGCTGGCCGCTCCGGTTACCCACATCTGGTACTTCAAGGGCGTTCCGTCGCGCTTGGGCTACCTGCTCGACCTGGCGCCGAAGGATCTGGAAAAGATCATCTACTTCGCCGCCTACGTCATCGTCGGTGTCGACGAGGAGCTGCGCCACAACGAGCTCAGCACCCTCGAGGCCGAGATGGAGGTCGAGAAGAAGGCGGTCGCCGATCAGCGTGACGCCGACCTGGAGGCCCGCGCCCAGAAGCTCGAGGCCGACCTGGCCGAGCTCGAGGCCGAGGGTGCCAAGTCCGACGTGCGCCGCAAGGTCAAGGACGGCGGCGAGCGCGAAATGCGTCAGCTGCGCGACCGGTCGCAGCGTGAGCTGGATCGTCTCGACGAGATCTGGACCACCTTCACCAAGCTGTCGGTCAAGCAGCTCATCGTCGATGAGGTGCTCTACCGCGAGCTGGTCGACCGCTACGGCGAATACTTCACCGGCGCCATGGGTGCGGAGTCCATCCAGAAGCTGATGGAGAACTTCGACATCCACGCCGAGGCCGAGAACCTGCGGGAGACCATCCGCAGCGGTAAGGGCCAGAAGAAGCTGCGCGCGCTCAAGCGGCTCAAGGTCGTCGCCGCCTTCCAGACCAACGGCAACTCGCCGATGGGCATGGTGCTCGACGCCGTACCGGTGATCCCGCCGGAGCTGCGTCCGATGGTTCAGCTCGACGGTGGCCGCTTCGCGACCTCCGACCTGAACGATCTCTACCGCCGCGTGATCAACCGCAACAACCGCCTCAAGCGACTGATCGATCTGGGTGCGCCCGAGATCATCGTCAACAACGAGAAGCGGATGCTGCAGGAGTCCGTGGACGCGCTGTTCGACAACGGCCGCCGTGGCCGTCCGGTCACCGGTCCGGGTAACCGCCCGCTGAAGTCCCTGAGCGATCTACTCAAGGGCAAGCAGGGTCGTTTCCGTCAGAACCTGCTCGGTAAGCGCGTCGACTACTCGGGCCGTTCGGTCATCGTCGTCGGTCCGCAGCTGAAGCTGCACCAGTGTGGTCTGCCGAAGCTGATGGCGCTCGAGCTGTTCAAGCCGTTCGTGATGAAGCGCCTGGTCGATCTGAACCACGCGCAGAACATCAAGTCCGCCAAGCGGATGGTCGAGCGTCAGCGTCCCCAGGTGTGGGATGTCCTCGAAGAGGTCATCGCCGAGCACCCGGTGCTGCTGAACCGTGCGCCCACCCTGCACCGCCTCGGCATCCAGGCTTTCGAGCCGCAGCTTGTCGAGGGCAAGGCGATCCAGCTGCACCCGCTCGTCTGTGAAGCGTTCAACGCCGACTTCGACGGTGACCAGATGGCCGTGCACCTTCCGCTGTCCGCGGAGGCGCAGGCCGAGGCCCGCATCCTGATGCTGTCCTCGAACAACATCCTGTCGCCGGCCTCCGGCCGCCCGCTGGCCATGCCCCGTCTGGACATGGTGACCGGCCTGTACTACCTGACCCGCCTCGTCGAGGGCGCCAAGGGCGAGTACAAGCCGGCCGGCAAGAACAACGCGGAATTCGGCGTGTACTCCTCGCCGGCCGAGGCGCAGATGGCCGTCGACCGTGACGAGCTGACCGTGCGTTCGCTGATCAAGGTGCGTCTGACCGAGCAGCGTCCGCCGAAGGACATCGAGGACGAGCGCTTCCCGGACGGCTGGAAGCGCGGCGAAGCGTGGACCGCCGAGACCACCCTGGGTCGCGTGCTGTTCAACGAGTTGCTGCCCGCGGACTACGCGTTCATCAACGAGCAGATGCCGAAGAAGCGTCAGGCCACGATCATCAACGATCTGGCCGAGCGTTACCCGATGATTGTCGTGGCGCAGACCGTCGACAAGCTGAAGGACGCGGGCTTCTACTGGGCCACCCGCTCGGGTGTCACGGTCTCGATGACGGACGTTCTGGTTCCGCCGGAGAAGACCGAGATCATGGAGCGCTACGAGGCGCAGGCCGATCAGATCGAGAAGAAGTACCAGCGTGGTGCTTTGGATCACCAGGAGCGCAACAACGCCCTGGTCAAGATCTGGCAGGAAGCGACCGAAGAGGTTGGTACGGCGCTGCGGGCGCACTACCCGCCGGACAACCCGATCATCACGATCGTCGAGTCGGGCGCGACCGGTAACTTCACCCAGACTCGTACCCTCGCCGGTATGAAGGGCCTGGTTACCAACCCGAAGGGTGAGTTCATCCCGCGGCCGATCAAGTCCTCGTTCCGTGAGGGCCTGACCGTTCTCGAGTACTTCATCAACACCCACGGTGCCCGTAAGGGTCTGGCCGACACCGCGCTGCGTACCGCCGACTCGGGTTACCTGACCCGTCGTCTGGTGGACGTCTCGCAGGACGTCATCGTGCGCGAGCACGACTGTGGCACCGAGCGCGGCATCGTGGTGCCGATCGCGGAGAAGATGGCCGACGGCACTCTGATCCGGGATGCGCACGTGGAAACCTCCACCTACGCACGGACACTCGCGACCGACGCGGTCGACGCCAAGGGCAATGTCGTCGTGGCGAAGGGCGCCGATCTCGGCGACCCGGCGCTGGACGCGCTGCTCGGCGCCGGCATCACCGAGGTGAAGGTCCGCTCCGTGCTGACCTGCACCACTGGCACCGGCGTGTGTGCGACCTGCTACGGCCGCTCCATGGCGACCGGCAAGCTGGTCGACATCGGCGAGGCCGTCGGTATCGTCGCCGCGCAGTCCATCGGTGAGCCGGGTACCCAGCTGACCATGCGTACCTTCCACCAGGGTGGTGTCGCGGGCGATGACATCACCGGCGGTCTGCCTCGTGTGCAGGAGCTCTTCGAAGCTCGTGTGCCCAAGGGCAAGGCGCCGATCGCGGAGATCTCCGGCCGCGTGCGGATGGAAGACGACGACCGCTTCTACAAGATCACCATCATCCCGGATGACGGTAGCGAAGAGGTTGTCTACGACAAGCTCTCGAAGCGGCAGCGTCTGCGTGTGTTCAAGCACGACGACGGCACCGAGCGTCTGCTCTCCGATGGTGATCACGTCGAGGTCGGCCAGCAGCTGCTGGAAGGCGCGGCGGATCCGCACGAGGTGCTGCGCGTGATGGGCCCCCGTCAGGTGCAGGTCCACCTGGTCCACGAGGTCCAGGAGGTCTACCGCTCGCAGGGTGTGTCGATCCACGACAAGCACATCGAGGTCATCGTGCGGCAGATGCTGCGGCGCGTCACGATCATCGATTCGGGCGCCACGGAGTTCCTGCCCGGCTCGCTCACCGAGCGCGCCGAGTTCGAAGCCTCCAACCGTCGGGTCGTCGCCGAGGGCGGCGAGCCGGCCTCGGGTCGCCCGGTGCTGATGGGTATCACCAAGGCGTCGCTGGCCACCGATTCGTGGCTGTCGGCGGCGTCGTTCCAGGAGACCACTCGAGTTCTGACGGACGCGGCCATCAACTGCCGCTCCGACAAGCTCATCGGCCTCAAGGAAAACGTGATCATCGGCAAGCTGATCCCGGCCGGTACCGGTATCAACCGCTACCGCAACATCCAGGTGCAGCCGACCGAGGAAGCCCGCCAGGCCGCGTACGCGGTGCCGTCCTACGACGACACCTACTACAGCCCGGACAGCTTCGGCGCCTCCACCGGTGCCGCGGTGCCGCTGGACGATTACGGTTTCAGCGACTACCGGTAATCGGTAGGTAGGCAAGCGCTTTCGGCCCCCGCTCCTCGGAGCGGGGGCCGAAGTGCGTTCCGGGGCCGACCGATTGCGGGCTGATTGCGGTATCGATCATCCGCCTCTGCTCCGCGGAGTACCTTGCGTGGGACACTTGAGTCGAGTGCGGGGTCGGGCGAGCGAAGGAGTGAGAGTGACGGCACTTCCTGAACCGGAGCGACGGGGGTCTGACGCCATCGCGTCGAGGCACCCTTTGACTATCTCCGACTTCCTGGCACTCGGCGAGGACGATCAGTTCCGCTGGGAACTGCAGGAGGGGGTTCTCGTGATGTCTCCGTCGCCGAAGCCTCGGCACAACATGTTCGCCAGCAGACTCAACTATCAACTCGAGCTGCAACTACCTCCCGGACTTGCTTCAGTGCCGGATGTCGATATCGACCTCGAACTCGTATCCGAGAGCGATCCGGCGACCGTCCGTCGTCCTGATCTCGTGGTGGTGGATGCCAGTGCGGTCGACAGGATCGACGAGAAAGGCGGCGTGCTGCGCGCCTCGGATGTCCACCTTGTGGTCGAGGTGGTGTCGCCGAGTTCCCGACGCATGGATTACAAGGTCAAGCGCAGTGAATTCGCCGATGCCGGCATTCGGCACTACTGGATCATCGATCTGGATCCGCCCGCCAGTTTGTTGCCGTTGCGGCTCACCGAGGAACTCGGCTACCTCGACAATGGCGAGGTGACCGGGATCTACACCACCGATCTGCCCTGCCCGCTCAGCGTCGACCTCGATCGTCTCGTGAGCGGGCCACAGCGGTAGCCGACGTTGCCTGAGTGATCCGGACTGCAGTCCGGAACAATTCCATTGTCGTGCCGGTTATTCGGGCATGGAGTCGTTGGTTTCCGAACGTCGCGTCTGGATCGATAAGCAGCATCCGCAGGTGTTCCGCGCGCTGACGGGTGTGGCGGCGCAGGTGCGGGCGGCGGGGGCCGCGGCGGGGCTGGATCGCAGGTTGATCGAGCTGGTCAATGTGCGGGTGTCGCAGATCGACGGGTGCGCTACCTGCTTGGACGTGCATCATCGGGCGGCGCTCGCGGCGGGGGCGACCGAGCAGGAGCTGGCGGTTCTGCCGGCTTGGCGGCGCACCGAGTTGTTCAGCGAGCGGGAGCAAGCGGCACTGGCGCTGGCCGAGATCACCACAGAGTTGCCGGACGAGGCGGCGATGGCGCGCGAGTACGCTTTTGCGCGCCGATATCTTTCCGATGAGCAGATGTCCGCCGTGATCTGGGTGGCGACGACGATCGCCGCGTTCAACCGCGTTTCCATCATGAGCAGTCACCCGGTACGAGCACAGAAGGAGCAGCACATGACTGATTCGACGCCCGAGGCCACGGTCGCCCGCAACGCCGAGAAGAAGCGGTACGAGATCTCCTACGACGGGAAGCTCGCGGGGTTCGCCGAGTACGAAGAGCGCGGCGACGAAACCGTATTCACCCACACCGAGATCGACGACGCGTTCGCGGGCAAGGGGCTCGGGAAGGTACTGGCCAAGGCGGCCATCGAGGACACGATCGAGCTGGAGCGGGTGATCCGGCCGCTGTGCCCGTTCACCAAGGCCTACTTGGAGAAGCATCCGGAGTACGACGCGCACGTTGTTGGCAAGGGTGTCACTCGTGAGTGAGCGCAGCGAGCGAACCATCGGCGCAGCGTGCTCGCTCGCGACGGAGCTGAGCGTCAGCGAGGCGCAGTCGTGAGTGATCTGGAAGAGCATCCCGCGGAGCAGCTTTGCGAGCCCTCCGCGGGGCCCGGCCCGGTCACCGAGCTGTTTCCGGCGCGTGAGGTGCCGTTGGGCGGGGTGCGGGGCGTGTTCGTCGAACGTGTACTGCCGCAACGGGATCTGCCGACGGTCGGCGCGTGGTGCTTCTTCGACCATTTCGGTTCGCCGACAGTCACCAAGACCGATGCGCCGCCGGATATCGATCCGCACCCGCACATCGGGCTGCAGACGGTGACCTGGCCGTTCACCGGCCAGATCCGGCATCGCGATTCGGTCGGCTCGGATGCCGAGATCCACCCCGGCCAGCTGAACCTGATGACTTCGGGACGCGGGATCGCGCATTCGGAGTACTACTCCCCGGATGCACCGGCCAGTCACGGCTTGCAGCTCTGGATCGCGTTGCCCGGCAACGCGACACAGGTCGAACCGCACTTCGAACAGCATCGCGACCTGCCGGTGTATCGGGCCGTAGGCGTCCAGGCGATCGTGTTGATCGGTTCGCTCGCGGGCCGCACCTCACCGGCGCGGGCGTACACCCCGATCATCGGCGCCGATGTCCGGGTGGAGCCGGGCGCCGAGATCACGCTGCCACTGAACCCGGGTTTCGAGCATGCGGTGATGCTGATCGAGGGCGACGCGACGATCGAGGGTATCGAACTCGCCCCGGGCCCGTTGCTCTACCTGGGCACCGAACGAAAAGAACTGCGGCTCAACACCGCTGCGGGCGCGCATTTTCTGCTGATCGGCGGCGAGCCGTTCGGCGAGGAACTGGTGATGTGGTGGAACTTCGTGGGCCGCAGCCACGAAGAGATCGTCACGGCCCGAAACGACTGGGAGGACCGCAATGTCGAGCGGTTCCCGGACATCGCGGGTCATACTCCGGACCAGCGCATCCCGGCTCCGCCGCTGCCCGCTCTGCATCTGAAGCCGCGCAAGCGCCGCGTCGCCGGCGCGGACCATACCTGAATTCAGCTGCTGCGCACGGGCATTCGGCCTCCGTCCCCGTTTCGGGTGGAGGCCGAACCGTGCCCGCGCGGCTCAGGCCGCCAGCAGTCGATCCAGCGCCAGGTAGCTCTCGGTCATCCCGGCTTCCATGCCGGAGCCCAGCATCCCGTCGCGTTCTTCCTGAGTGTGGAAGAGGCTGTCGGTGACCACCTTCGTACGACCGTCGCCGAGGTCGACGAAGGTCGTGGTGTCGATGGTGATGTGGGCGGGCATGCCGTCCCATTCGAAGGACTGCACGATCCGTTCCCGCGGGGTGATCTCCCGGAACCGTCCCTCGAAGCCGTGGGTGTCGCCGTCGGAATGTTCGACGAAGCGCCAATGCCCGCCTTTGCGGAATTCCCAGCGCTCGATATCGAGCTGGTGACCCCGGCCCCACCACTGGGCCAGCTGCTCGACCCGGCTGTAGGCGGCCCACACGCGATCGAGTGGGGCGTCGAAGATGCGCTCGACGTGGCAGTCTCGATCGCCGGTGGTGGTGACGACGACGTCTTTCGTAGGTGTGCTCATTGGTTGTGCTCCGTTCGCTCGAGAAATTCACCGAGACGGTCCATCCGGGCTTCCACCATGCGCCGATAGTTCTGCAGCCACGCCACTTCGCGGTTGAAAATGTCCTCTCCGAGCTGGCAGTACCGGACTCGGCCGCGTTTTTCGGTGACGATCATGCCCGCGTCCTCCAGCAGCTGCAGGTGCTTCTTGATGCCGGTAAGTGTCATCTCGAAGCGTTCAGCCAGCTCGGTGACGGACGCGGGCCCACGCCCGAGGTGCTCCAGGATCCCTCTGCGAGTGGGATCCGCGAGCGCCGCGAATGATGCGCCTAGGAAGTCATACTGAACCATCTAGTTCAGTGTTGCGCGGCATGCTGCCGATGTCAATAGGGTGTCGACCAAGGTGTCGGCCTACTGCCACGGTGTGGGCATCAATGCGTCAAACAGCTTCTAGCCCTGCTGAAGTCGGCGTGCGGCCGGTATCTTCGTACGGACGAACTGGCGCTACGGGAAGTACTTATGAGGATCAGCAGAATTACCGCCACCGCAATTCTGACCTTGGCGGCCACGGGCCTGGCGAGTGGGGTGGTGCACGCCGAGCCGGCGCCCGCGCCGCCCGCGCAGGTCAGCCCGGTCGACGACAGCCCGCTCGACCTGCGGGGCAGCTTCAAGGAGGTCGCCTACCAGGTCGCGGTCGCCGAGGATCGCAAGTCCACGATCACCACCCTGGAGAACGGCCGCTTCGCGCTCGTCGCGGACAGCAAGGTCGTGACCGTCACCGACAACGCCGGGCAGATCATCGCGGCGCTGCCGATGACGATCGACGTCGAAGGTCACAAGATCGACCTCCGCCCGGTGATCGAAGAAGCGGGCACCCGCCTGTCGCTCGCGCCGAACAGCCCGTCCGACGCCCCGGTGCGCGACATCAGTTCGCAGGAGCGCTTTTTCGCCGATATCGAGCGCTACCAGCCGCAGATCCTGCAGGGCGCGGCCATCGGGGCGGTGATCGGCTTCCTGGTCGGATTCCCGTTGGGGCTGTTCGTCTTCGACGTGATCACCGTCCCGATCACCACCGTCGTCGGTGGCGTCATCGGCGCCTTCGCCGGTCTGTACCAGGCCGGCGGGCAGGAGTCCGTCGATGCCGCCATCGCCTATTTGACCGGGCAGCCATAAAACTGCCGTAGCTATTGCGACGCTCGTCACACTCCGGCTATCCTCAGCAAATTCTGACACCCGCCGGGTTCAGATTTCCGGCTAGGGATAGCCGGATGAGTGATGAGGACACTGCATGAATTCTCCACTGGTATCGGTGGCGCTTCCGTTGGCGCTGGCCGTGATCATGTTCGGCCTGGGACTGTCGCTGACCGTCGAGGACTTCCGGCGCATCGCGTCGAATCCGAAGCCGGTGGCCATCGCGCTGGCCTGCCAGCTGGTGCTGCTGCCCGCGGCGGCCTTCGGGTTGGTGCTGCTGTTCGATCTGTCCCCACTGCTCGCCGTCGGAATGATGTTGCTGGCGGCCTCGCCCGGCGGCACCACCGCGAACCTGTTCAGCCACCTGTTCCGCGGCGATGTCGCGCTGAATGTGTCACTGACAGCGGTGAATTCGATCGTCGCCGTGGTAACCCTGCCGCTGGTCACCAATTTCGCCATCGACTACTTCGAGCCGGGCGGCAGCGCGGGCCAGGTCGGGCTGCAATTCGGTAAGGCCGCACAGGTTTTCGCGATCGTATTGATCCCGGTCGCCCTGGGCATGGTCACCCGGCACCGGGCTCCCGGCTTCGCCGAACGGATGGATCGCCCGGTCCGGATCGGCTCCGCGGTCACCCTGCTGCTGGTCATCCTGGGCACGATGCTGGCCGAACGCGAGAACCTGACCGGCTACCTGGTCGACGTCGGCGCCGTCACCACGCTGTTCTGCCTGATCAGCCTGACCGCCGGGTACTTCGTGCCGCGCTGGCTCGGAGTGACCGACCGCCAGGCGATCGCCTGCTCGATGGAGATCGGCATCCACAACAGCACGATCGCGATGACGGTGGCGATCAGCGTCCTCGACAGCACCGAAATGGCCGTTCCGGCAGCGGTTTACGGAGTGCTGATGTTCCCGCTGGCGGCCGCTGTCGGCTGGCTGGTCACCCGGCGCACCGCGCGGGCGGCCGAGGCGCCCGCGCAGGCGTAGGGATCACTTCCGGCGTGGCCGCAGCACGGCGGTGAAAGCCGAAGCGGCCACCTTCTTTCCGGTGCTGTCGGTGATGGTCACCGGCACTTCCAGCTCGATGTCGACCCGGTCCGCGATCTGCGCGCGGACCTTCTCGAGGGCTTCCGCCTCGATCTCGGAGATCGCCAGGAACGGCCCGGCCTCGCCTTTGGCGCGCGCCAGGTATTCGATCCGCCCGTTCCTGGCGACGATGAACGTCTCGCTCATCAGGTCCACGATCCCCGACACCGACGCACCCATCGCGGCGGTCTCCGCCAGCCCGAAAAGCACTGCGGCGTGCAGATCCCCGTTGTGGTTCAGATGCTCCGGCTTCGGCTCGAGCGACACCACGTTGCGGCCCGGCCCGAACTCCACGCCTTCGATGCCGGCGTACTGGATGAATCCCAGCTTCTGGAATCCAGCCATCACCATTTCGCCCACGGCCGCGCTGTCCATCGAAACTCCCGCAATCACCAGAAATGAAACCTGTTCTAGTTTCATACCCCGTAAAGCGCCGGTTGTCCATGCCTGGGACGTGGAACCGCCGGCTACTCCCGGCCGGCGGAGGTGAAGGACATGTCCGCGTAGCGGGGGCCGGCGACCTTGTCGGCGATCGGCTCGAGCGTCGACAGTTCGTCGGCGGTCAGAGCCAGCGTCGCGGCGTCGACGTTCTCCGCCAAGCGATTTCGGCTGCGAGTGCCCGGGATCGGGACGACCGGCAGGTTGTGCACGCCGGCCTGGGCGTGCACCCACGCCAGCGCGACCTGGGCCTGGGTGACGCCCCGGGCCGCGGCGATGGCGGCCAACGGCGCCAGCAGTTCGGTGTTGTGCGCGGCGTTGTCGCCGGTGAAGCGCGGCATGTTGCGGCGGTAGTCCTTCGGGTCCGCGGTGATCGGCTTGCCGGTGAGGAAGCCGCGGCCCAGCGGCGAGTACGGCACGAACGCGACGCCGAGTTCGGCGGCGGCGGGCACGGCGGTGCGCTCGACGTCGCGGGAGAACAGCGACCATTCGGACTGCACGGCCGCGATCGGGTGCACGGCGTGGGCGGCGCGCAGTTCGTCGCCGGTCACCTCGGACAGGCCGAGCGCCCGGACCTTGCCCGCTGCGACGAGCTCCGCCATGACCCCGACGGTGTCCTCGATCGGCACCTGCGGGTCGCGGCGGTGCATGTAGTACAGATCGATGACGTCGACGCCGAGCCGTTTCAGGCTGCCGTCCACGGACTTACGGATGTAGCCGGGGGAGTTGTCGAAACCGCGGTAGGCGGGGTCCTCGGCCTTGCGGACGATGCCGAACTTGGTGGCGAGCACCACCCGGTCCCGGTTGGCGCGCACGAAATCGCTGAGCAGTTCCTCGTTGTGGCCGGAACCGTAGATGTCGGCGGTGTCGAACAGGGTGATGCCGAATTCCAGCGCGCGGTCCAGCGTCGCGCGGGATTCGGTGAGGTCGGACTCGCCGTAGAACTCGCTCATCCCCATGCAGCCGAGGCCCTGCCCGCCGACCTCGATGCCGTTGGTGCCGAGAGCTGTGACCGGAAGCGTCATTTCGGATTTCCTTTGCTGTCGTGCGCGATGAGTAAGGCCGGCCGGGCCACCGAGTTGTCACCGGAATACAGGGCGATCTTGTAATCCAGCACCTCGACGGTCCGGCGGAGTTCCTCGATCTGGGCGAGCACTTCAGCGCGGGTGTTCCGGAACATCTGCAACCGTTCCGGCAGCGTCGCATCGCCGGACCGCACCAATTCGGCGTAGCGGACCATGTCGGCGACCGACATCCCGGTGGTGCGCAGGCGCCCGATCAGCGCCAGCCACTCCAGGTCGCGGTTGCTGAACCGGCGCTTTCCGGTGTGGTCGCGGCCGACGTAATCCATCAGCCCGATCCGTTCGTACCAGCGCAGGGTGTCCCGGCTCAGCCCGGATCGCTCGGCGACCTCGCCGATCGAATACCGTGGCCGATCGTGGTCACTGACACTGCTCTGACCTGCCGGAAGACCCATCTACCCTCGCCCTTCTCGAAGAACATGACCGACGCTACTCACCTGGAGTGCACTCCAAGCAAGGCCAATTCTTCACGAAGTCGCGGGGGTGCTGCTCAGTCGTACTTCGGCAGCTGCTGGATGGCCCATTTGTTGCCGTCGGGGTCGGCGAAGAAGGTGAACAGACCCCAGCCGAAGTCCTTGACCGGGGTCGCCTCCACCCCGGCGGCGACCAGGTGCTGGTAGGCCTTTTCGGCGTCGGCGACGACGATCTGCATGCCCTCGACGCTGCCCGGAGCCGCCTCGGTGAGGCCGGTGCCGATGCAAATCGAGCAGGCTGAGCCCGGCGGGGTCAGCTGCACGAAGCGGACGTCGGCGCTGGGGGAGTGATCGTGGTCGGCGTTGAAGCCGATCGAGGTGTAGAAATCCTTCGCACGGTCGACGTCGGTGACGGGAATTGCGATGAGTTCGATTTTCCAATCCATCGCCTCAGCCTCCCACCGGGCACCGCCGCACGCAGCGGAAATCGGCCGATTCCCAGACATCGGGACGGCCCCGATTTCCCGGCCTACCCTGGGGACCATGGCTAAGGAAATTGATCGTGTCCGGGCTCGTTCGGCTTTGGCCACGGTCCGGGAAAGTCCCTTCATCACCGCGGTCGCGGTGGCACCGGTATTGCTCGCGCTCGGCGTGGTGTGGTGGTTGACGAACGGGTTCGTCGCCTTCGTGCTGCTGCTGATCCTCGGCGTCGTCGTCGTGGTCGGCGGCAAGCTGCTCAAATAGTCAGCGCGGCACGTGGAAGTGGGTGAGTTCGCCGGTACCCGGATCCACTTCGGCCCACGGCCGGTCGAATTCGAGTACCGCCAGCGCTGAAGTGGGGAATTTCCTGCTGAGCTCGATCGCCTGATCGGAGTTCCGGTTCGCCGCCAGCTCCCAGGCGGTCCACGGCATTCCCGGCGCATGGCCGATCAGCAGCACGGTGGACACGTCCTCGTCGCTGAGCTGGACCAGTTCGATCAGCGTGCGCGGGGACGCCTCGTAGATGCCGCGCTCGAACACCACGGGGGCGTCGATTCCGGTGGCGGTCAAGGTTTCCCGTGTCCGTACCGCCGTGGAGCAACGCACCGCGTCGATCGGCGGCTGGGTCGCGCGCAGCCATTCCCCCGCCAAGCCGGCCTCGCGCTGCCCGCGCGGCGCCAGCGGGCGCTCATGGTCGCCGACACCGTCCGGATAACTCGACTTGCCGTGCCGCAGGAGGATCAGGGTCCGCACCATGCGCCCTACCGTAAGGCCGATCGCTGTTCGTCTCACGATGTGGTGGGGGATTGACGCGTACAAGATCCGCTGTGATAGGACCGTGGCAGTCCGGAGAGAGGCGTGCGCCACTCTTCAGGCACACTGAAAGCGGCGTCACAACCGCGCGAAGCCCGACCCCGTGACACCACCGGTCCACCGCAAACCCCCCCGGGTGGCATACAGCCCACGCACATTTCGAGGATCTGCACACTATGGCCTACGTCATCACGCAGCGTTGTTGCAACGACGCCAGCTGCGTCACCGAGTGCCCGGTCGATTGCATTCGTCCCACCCCGGACCAGCCGGAGTTCGCGACGACCGAGATGCTCTACATCGATCCCGACACCTGCATCGACTGCGGGGCCTGTGTCGACGCGTGCCCGGTGGAGGCCATCTTCTCCGAGGACGATCTGACGGCATCGCTGGCGCGCTACAAAGACATCAATGCCGCCTACTTCGAGCGGCACCCGCTGGAATCGAACTTCGATCCGATCGTGACGCCCGCGCGTCCGCCGAAGGAACTCGGCACATTGCGGGTCGCCATCGTCGGGGCCGGGCCGGCCGCCTGCTACGCGGCCGACGAGCTGCTGCGGCGCTGCGATGTCGAGGTCGAGATGTTCGACCGGCTGCCGACCCCGTGGGGTCTGGTGCGCAACGGCGTCGCCCCGGATCACCCCGGCACCAAGACGGTGTCGAGCCTGTTCGAGTCCGCGTTCCGGCGCGAGACCCTGCAGTACTACCTGAATGTGGAAGTGGGCACCCACATTTCGCACGAGGAGCTGCTGCAGCACCATCACGCCGTCCTCTACGCGGTCGGCGCCCAGTCCGACCGCCGCATGAATGTGCCCGGTGAGGACCTGCCCGGTAGTCATTCGGCCACCGAATTCGTCAACTGGTACAACGGCCATCCCGATTTCGCCGACCGCCAGTTCGACCTGTCCGCCGAGCGCGCCGTCATCGTCGGCAACGGCAATGTCGCCCTCGACGTGGCCCGCGTGCTCACCGTCGACCCGGACGAACTCGCCAAGACCGATATCGCCGATCACGCCCTGGATGCGCTGCGCCGCAGCAATATCCGCGAGGTCGTCGTGCTCGGCCGGCGCGGCCCGCTGCAGGCGGCCTACACCTCGCCGGAGTTCCTGGCGCTGGCGCACCTGAAGGGTGTGGACATCGTCGTCGAGGACGCCGACCTGGAGCTCGACGACGCCAGCCGGGCGGTGCTCGACGATCCGGAGGTGGAGCCGCACCTGCAGCTCAAGTACACCCTCGCCAAGGAGTACGCCGCGGGCCGCCGCGATCCGGCCAACCGCCGCATCGTCTTCCGCTACCTCGGCTCCCCGGCCGCCGTCACCGGCACCGACAAGGTCGAGGGCATCGAGTTCGTGCACAACGAACTGGTCGAAGAGGGCGGTCAGGTCGTGGCCCGCGCCACCGACCGCACCGAAAGCCTGGACGCCGGCCTGGTGCTGCGCTCCATCGGCTACAAGGGCGAGCCGGTCGCCGACCTGCCCTTCGACGAGGGCCGCGCCGTGGTCCCCAACGAACACGGCCGGGTCATCGGCGAAGACGGCGCTCCCGTCCCCGGCGTCTACGTCAGCGGCTGGATCAAGCGCGGTCCCCGCGGCGTCATCGGCTCCAACCGCACCGACTCCGAAGAGACTGTGGAACAACTCGTCTCGGACTTCACCAGCGGCAAACTGAACAAGCCCCAAGCCGACCGCGCCGCCCTCAAGGCCCTGGTCGCCGAGCGTCAGCCCGACCTGGTGGATCGCGAGGGCTGGAAGTCCATCGATCAGGCGGAGAAGACCGCGGGCAAGTCCGCCCGCCGCCCGCGCGTCAAGTTCACCACCCGCGAAGACCTGCTGAAAGCCGCTCGCGGCTGAGATATTTCGCTCGATGGCCGGTCGGATCCACTAGGGATCCGACCGGCTTTCGTTTGCCCCTGTGAAGACAAAAAGTTATCCACACCCTGCGTGTTGTCCACACTCGCCGGGAGACGGGTGTCGCCTGGGCTGGCGACTCGTGAGGATCGGTGCATAGCGCTTGCCGTTCTCGTATCCGATTGGAGCCCACCATGACCCAGCCGCTGCTGTCCGAAGCCACCGTGCAAGAGATCCAGCTCGACCTGATTCGCCGCTCCTCCTTCAACAATTTCGACGGCCCACGCGTGGTCGCCAGCCTGCAACGCCACCGCGAGCTCTGGGTGGCCGCCTGCATCGACCGCCTCAACGACTGGGCCGAAAACCCGGGCTGGCTGCCGGACATGTCCTTGATCAAACTGCGCGACCTGGACAGCGACAGCTGGAACGTCGACACCCTGTTCATCCTGACCAGCAGCCCGGACACCGCCCATGAAATGGCCCGGGTCGTGTGCGAGGAGCAGTGGTACGCGGATCGAATCAAGGTCCACACCGACCCCGAGGAGATCTGCTCGGCCCTCGGGTCGGGGGAACGGAACTACGGGTTGCTCAGCGTCTGGTGGGACTAGGTACCTCGCCCGGTCAGGGTTTCAGGTCGGCGCCGGGGTCGAGGATTTCGACGACCGGGTCCTTGTCGCCTTCCAAAAAGGCGAGCAGGGCACAGGCTTCCGCTTCGACTTCGGCGCGTTCCGCGGGTGACCAGGGGCGGGTGGGGCTGATGCGCAGGCGGGCTGTGCCGCTCTTGGGGAAGATTTTGTAGAGGCCCGAGAGGTACCCGTCGAGGAAGATCGACGACACGGCGGTGGCGAAGGCG
Organism: Nocardia sp. XZ_19_385; assembly: GCF_015355755.1. Classification (NCBI taxonomy): domain Bacteria; kingdom Bacillati; phylum Actinomycetota; class Actinomycetes; order Mycobacteriales; family Nocardiaceae; genus Nocardia; species Nocardia sp. XZ_19_385. The sequence continues at coordinate 364,538 of NZ_JACVEE010000002.1, read as the reverse complement.
CGCAGTGGTGGCGCGTTGCCGTCGGGGACGATGCGGGTCCGGTCCTGGTGCGAGAGCACGGCGTTGTCGTACCAGCCGAGCAGGCGGGCCGGGGCGGGCAGGTCGGGATCGGCGAGCTCGGCGTCGGCCAGGTCGTAGAGGGTGCGGCCGCGGTCGTCGGTGTAGGTGCGAACGCGGTCGCCGAGTTGCTCGATGGCCTTCTTGATGCCGGTCAATCGGGACCAGGCCTGCATGTCCATCGTGCTGGCCGGCCCGAAGGCGCGCAGATAGCGAATCAGCAACTCCGGCAACGGGTAGGTGGGGTCCAGGGGGGCGCCCAGCCACGGCTCGATGCGGGACCAGACCGGCCTGCTGTTGTCCTTCCACTTGCCGCGGGGCGGTGTCTGCAGGACCGGAAGCTGATACAACCAGGTCTGCAGCACCGCGCCGGCATCGCGGTCCGGATAGAGTTCGGCGGCGCGGGCGCGCATGTCGGCCGCCGACATGGGCTCGTCGCCGAGGACGGCCTCGCCGTGCTTGCGCACTTCCTCCGGCTCCAGCCCGACCATCGCGCCGTAGTTGAAACCCTTACGGAATGGGGCCTTTTCGAGCTCCGGCTGAATGTGTGGTGCGATCCGCAGCGCGTCCGGCGGCGTGACCAGGTGAATGGTGCCGCGCATCAAGGTGATCCGGACCAGGGATCGGTCGTCGAGGGCGTCCGAGACCGTCGCCGGATCGAAATCCGCTATCCGGCTCCACAATCCGATGAACGGCGGCGGCACGTCCTGCGCCTGCAGGCCGACGAGATGATCACACATCTGGTGCGCGGTCAGCGTGGACCGCTCCAGCAGATGCTGGCGCGCGAGGAGCGTCCGGTTCAGGACCCGATTCGACAGCTTCATGGTGCGCTCAGACTACGAGCCGACCAGGTCATCTGTCGCCCGCAAACCGTGCCCGGTTCCGCCACCGGACGCAGGAACACTGCGCCCGGGGCGGACGTCTCAGCGCAGGGTGACGACGACCTTGCCGGTCGCGGTCCGGTTGTCCAGGGACGCAACAGCTTCCGCCGCCCGCTCCAGCGGGTACAGCACCGGCTGCGGCGGCGTGATCTTCCCGGCGGCCAGCAGCGGCTCCACCTCGGCCCACTGTTCCTGCAGGTAACCCGGGTGGGTCATGACCCATTCACCCCAGGCGGCGCCGGTGACTTCGACGTTCTTGAGCAGCAGGCGGTTCACCTTCACCGTGGGGATCTCGCCCGCGGTGAAGCCGACGACCAGCAGTCGTCCGGCCGAACCGAGCGAACGGACGCTGTCGGTGAACCGGTCACCGCCGACCGGGTCGAGCACGATATCCACGCCGCGCCCGCCGGTGATCTCCTTGACGGCCGCCAGCCAGCCTTCGGTGAGCACTACGTCGGTGGCGCCGTTGGCCCGTGCGACCTCCGCCTTCGCCTCGGTGCTGACCACGGCGATCACCTTGCCCGCACCCAGCGCCTGGGCCATCCGCAGCGTGGAGGTGCCGATGCCACCGGCCGCGCCGTGCACCAGCACCGTCTCGCCGGGGGCCAGCCGGCCGCGGTTGCGCAGGCAGAAGTGCACGGTCAGGTCGTTGAACAGGATGCCCGCGCCGGCTTCCAGCGAGATGTTGTCCGGCAGTTTGAACACCATCTGCGTGGGCGCCACCGCGACCTCGGCCATCGCATTGCCGAGCAAGGTCAGCGCGACCACCCGGTCACCCGCTTGGACGTGCGCGTCCGCGGGCGCTTCCCGCACGATGCCCGCGATCTCGCCGCCGACGACGAAGGGCAGTTCCGGCTTCATCTGGTACAGCCCGCGGGTCATCAGCACGTCCGGGAACGCGACTCCCGCCGCGTGCACGTCGATGACGACCCCGCCGGGGTAGCCCGCGGGCTCCGGGATGTCCACCACCTCGATCACTTCCGGTCCCTCCAGTTTGCTGACCTGAGCTGCACGCATGGGCCGACCTCTCTGTCCTTCTGCGGCGACGCGTTCGGTCGCCGATGACACCGTGACCAACATAACCGGAGCATCCGAAGGCGTCTGCCTGCAGATGCCCTCATCGGGAAATCGGCTCGCGTGACGCCGGTCGAGTTCTGGTTCGGCCCCCGGTCCCGGGGCGCTGCGGCCTGTCCACACGGTGGGAATTTGGCTAAGCTTGCCGCGAATTCAGGTCGGGGAGAAGGGGGTTTCCATGACTGGCCCGAACGGCAACGAATTGCAAGTCGACACTGCGGCTTTGCAGAAGTTCGCCACCAATCTGCGTACCGAGGCAACCGATGTCACCAGTCTCGGCGCCGGCGCAGGTTTCAACTTCGCCTCCGGCGCGCTGCCGGGCACCGATTTCGGCACGGTCGTCACCAGTGCCACGGACACGCTCAACAACTGCTTGCAGCGCATCAACGAGCGCCTCGGCACGGTCGCGGACAACATGCAGAACGCGGCCGGGAAATTCGAGCTGGCCGAAGCGGAGTTCGCTGACAAGTTGAAGACCATCGGCCTGGAGGTGAAATGACCCTCACGATTCCGGATGTCGCCAAGTGGGAGCCGACCAAGCTCACCGCCGCCGGCACGCTCGCGAACACGGTCTCCACCAAACTCGACGGGATCTTCATCAAGAGCATCACCGATACCCAGGCGCTGGGCTGGTCCGGCGCCGCCGCGAGCGCGGCCAACACCCGCATGGAGACCGAGAAGACCCGCGCCTCCGCCGTGAGCGCCGCCCTGCTGGAGCTGAAGACCGCGTTCGACGAACAGGTGGAAAACCTGAACAACGCGAAAGCCAAGGTGGTGCAGCTGCGGGACGACGCGCTGAATCAGAAGCCCGCATTCGAGGTTTCCGATGCGGGCGTCGTCACCGCCACCGCGCGCGTCGCCGAGATCCGCAAAGCGGGCGGTAGCGATGAGGCCGTCGTCGCCGAGGACCTGGCGGCCGCGCAGCGGCAACTGGACATCACCAACGCCCTGGCCGCGGCCGAAGGGGTCGCGACCACCGCCAGAACCAAGGTCGCCGCGGCGGTCGCGAAGCTGCAAGCCGCCTACGACGCCCTCGGCGATCCGAAACTCGGTGTGCAGCAAGCGCCGACGACGCCCGCGACCACTCAGCAGCCGAGCACCCAGAAGCCGAGCACCCAGAGCCCGGGCACCCAGAGTCCCGGCACACAGAGCCCGAGCAGCAACCTCACCTCGAACACCGGCTCCGGCACGGGGAACCAGTACAGCAGCGACGCGCCCACCACCATGCCCACCGGCGAGCAGAAGGAATGGATCGAAAAGGCGATCCAGGAGCTGCGCGCGGCAGGCTACGACATCAGCGACAGCGACGCCGCCATCATCGCCAAGATCATCGAGAAGGAATCCGGCGGCAACCCCAACGCCATCAACCTCTGGGACAGCAACGCGGCGGCGGGAATTCCGTCCAAGGGCCTGATGCAGACCATCGACCCGACGTTCAACTCCTACAAGCTGCCCGGCCACGACGACATCTACAACCCGGTCGACAACATCATCGCCGGCAGCAGGTACGCCATCGAGCGCTACGGCTCGCTGTCGAATGTTCCCGGCATCGCGGCGATGAGCAAGGGCGGCAGCTACGTCGGTTACTGATCGAGGTGCTGGCGACGGCCGGCGAGGTGGTGCTACGCGCGGGTATGCCGATCTCGACGCGAGGGTGTGACGTATGCCCCGTAAAGTCGTCTCAGAAGAGCACCGCAAGAAAAAACGCCGCACACCGTGCGGCGCGAGGAGCACCAGTGTCACTCGATCAGCCACTCGCCCCGCTTCCCCAGGAGGGCATGGGCTTCGCTTCGGCGTGGCCCGTCCGGGCTGGTGATGTGGATCCGTATGACCGGTTGCGGTTCGACAGTGTCGCCCGCTACCTGCAGGATATCGCCTGGGAGCAGTTGCATAAGACAACCTTGCACCGCACCGATCCGAGCTGGATCGTCCGGCGCACGGTCATCGATGTCATCCGGCCGATCCAGTGGCCCGACGAGGTCCAGCTACTGCGCTGGTGCTCGAGCATGTCGACCCGCTGGACGAATATGCGGGTGCGGATCACCAGCGGCAACGGCGGTCTGATCGAGACCGAGGGCTTCTGGATCAATATCAGCGAGTCGAACAACATGCCCGCCCGGATCAGCGACGAGGGCCTGGCATACCTGGCGCAAACCACCCAGGAGCATCGCCTGCGCTGGCGGCCGTACCTGATCGATCCGACGCCGCCGGAGTCCGACACCGATCTGCCGTTTCCGGTGCGCGCCACCGACATCGACAGCTACAACCACGTGAACAACGCCTGCTACTGGCAGGCCGCGGAGCAGTTCCTCGTCGAGTACCCGAAGCTCGTCGCGGCCCCGCACCGCGCGGTCATCGAGTACGTGGCGCCGGTGCTGGCCCGCCAGCATGTGATGGTGCGCAGCCGCTACGAGCCGGGCGACGGCGCCGGGCGGCCGAGCTTGCGCCTGTGGTTCGTCGTGGGCGGCACCACGACCACCGTCGTGCGAATCATGCCGCTCCCGTAGTCAGCGGTCGTGCGGTTCCCGGTACGCGGGGGCTTTGCTGCTGTGCGTCGGGGTGAGGGTGCGCAGCAGCGGTAGCGTGCGGCGCGGCACCACGGTAGAGAGCACGATGACGCTGTGCGAGCGCACCACCGAACTGGTGCGGTCGATGCTCAGTAACACCGTCTGCAATCCGGCATGTGAATCGGCCCCGATCCGGCACCACACGTCCCCCGATCCGGTGGTCGCGTACGCCTCCAGCACGCCCGGAATCGCGTCCAGCTCGGCCGCGACCAGGTCCAGCGCGCCCTGCGCGATCTCCAGCGTCACGAACGCCTGCACGTCGAAACCGGCTGCGGTGACATCGATCTGCGGATCGTAGGAGGCGATGACACCGGACTCCTCCATCCGCCCGATGCGCGATTGCACCGTGGCCCGGGCGACGCGGGTGCGCCGGGACAGCTCCAGAATCCCCGCCTTCTGGTACTCGTGCATGGCGGTGAGGATGGCGAGATCGAGCTCGTCCAGTTTCGCCGGCGTACGCGACATTGCGGCCTCCTTGTTGTGCAGCCTGTGCTATTCAAATTGTCCAGCATCAGCGAGCTCCAGCTAGCCGAATTCGCCACAGTGCCTATAGAAAAATGTCGCTGTTGCCTACCGGCCTGTGACGCCGGTCTCCTAGGGGTATGAGCATCGAGCAATTGGGGACGGCAGCCGACGGAGTCGGCGGGGTGGGCGAGTACGAGCCTTCCGACGGCGAGCTGCGCGGCCTCGTCGGCCTCGTCGACCATGACACCAGTGTCGATCCGTTCCCGGTCACCGGCTGGGACGCGCTGGTCTGGGTGGTCGGCAACGCCACCCAGAGCGCGCACTTCCTGCAATCCGCGTTCGGTATGCGCCTGGAGGCCTACTCCGGCCCCGAGACCGGCAATCGCGACCACAAGGCCTATGTATTGCGCAGCGGCGCAGCCCGTTTCGTCATCACCGGCGCGGTCGATCCGGACAGCCCGCTGGTCGGCCACCACGACCGGCACGGCGACGGCATCGTAGACATCGCCCTGGAAGTGCCCGATGTGGACCGCTGCATCGAGCAGGCGCGGCAGCAGGGCGCGACCATTCTGGTCGAACCGCACGACGACACAGACGAATTCGGCACCGTCCGCTCCGCCGCCATCGCCACCTACGGCGAAACCCGGCACACCCTGATCGACCGTTCCCGCTACGACGGGCCCTACCTGCCCGGCTACGTCGCCCGCACCGGCGGCTACGAAGCGCGCCCCGGCCGCCCCGCCCGATTGTTCCAGGCCATCGACCACGTCGTCGGCAATGTGGAGCTCGGCAAGATGGACCACTGGGTCGAGTTCTACCGCCGCGTCATGGGTTTCACGAATATGGCCGAATTCGTCGGCGACGATATCGCCACCGACTATTCCGCGCTGATGAGCAAGGTCGTGGCGAACGGCAACCATCGAGTGAAGTTCCCGCTGAACGAGCCCGCGGTGAGCAAGAAGCGCTCCCAGATCGATGAGTACCTGGACTTCTATCGGGGCCCCGGCGTGCAGCACATCGCCCTGGCCACCAACGACATCCTGGCCTGTGTCGACGCGCTGCGCCGCGAGGGCGTCGAGTTCCTGGACACCCCCGACACCTACTACTCCGATCCGGAATTGCGCGCCCGCATCGGCCACGTCCGGGTCCCGGTCGAGGAACTGCAACGCCGCGGCATCCTGGTCGACCGCGACGAGGACGGCTATCTGCTGCAGATCTTCACCAAACCGCTCACCGATCGCCCCACCGTCTTCTTCGAGCTGATCGAGCGGCACGGCTCGCTCGGCTTCGGCAAGGGCAACTTCAAGGCGTTGTTCCAGGCCATCGAACGCGAGCAGGCCGCACGCGGGAATCTGTAAGCGACCCTGGAGCTCTCGTCCGGAGCCGCCGCCGCCGAACCCAGTAGAGTTCAGGCATGCGGATCTCGTCGGCGCTCATCACCGGTATGGCCTTGGCGTTGACGCTGTCGGCCTGCGGGGCCGGCGGCGGCTCCGACTCGGACAACACTCCGCTACGGCCGCCGCCGCGGGTGGCCTCGCTGGGCCCGTTCGTCGGCGAGTGCGGGCATGTCACCGACGACGAGGTGCAGAATCTCGCCGGGCTCGGGCGCGTCTCGCGGGTGTTCAAGAACTCCACCGGCTGCAATTGGCAGTCCTCCGGCGCCGTCTCGCCGAGTGTCACCTTCGCCTCGTATCGGGGCAGCCCGATCGATCGGGAGAAGGCCTGGGTGACCACGGCGGGGCGGGAGCCGGAGACGATCGAGGTGGGCGGGCGCAAGGGCTGGAAGGGTCTGGACCCGAACGGGAAGATCTGCGATCTCGCGGTCCAGCTCGACGACGACTTCTTCGAATGGTCGATGTCCTACGGCTTGTTCGCGGCCACCGCGAACCCGTGTGACAACGCCTACAAATTGGCCGAGCTGACCGTGCAGCGGCTCGGATGAGGGGGGCTACCGGGATGGGCGCATCGGGGGTTGCCAAGTCCGTCGGTCTCGCGGTGAGCGCACTCGCGGTGGCGGTCACCGCGGCCGGCTGCGGGCAGACGGTGCCGGGTTCGGCGTATCCCGCCGGCGGCAGCGGGGGTCAGTCGATCAACACGAACTTCGACAAGCTGCTGCGCGAATGCGAGGTCGTGGCCCAGGAGAAGATCGGCGAGGCGGTCGGCAATTCGCAGATCGTGCAGGGCTCGTTCAACGGCGCCGTGTGCATGTGGGATGTCGAGGACGCACCCGGTGGCGTGGCAATGGTCACATTGGCGTGGTACGAGGTCGGTTCCCTGAACAATGAGAAGGCGAACAACGACAAACTCGGCTATTCCAGCGAAAACATCACTGTCCAGGGCAGCCGCGGTCTGCAAACCAGGCGCCCGAACGACCCGGACTCCTGTGGTGTCACCGCGAGTGCCGCGGACACCGGCGTTGTGAGCTGGTGGATCAACTACCGGCCGGGTAGTCACCCCGATCCGTGCCAGGGCGCCAAGCAACTGCTCGAGTTGACTTTGAACAGGGCCCGCTAGCTGCGAGGTTTTGGACCCCGTTTTGCACCTCTCTCGAGGTCACGGGTATCGTGGACCGCTGTGCCCGGAAGCATGCGGGCAAGTTCGTGATTCGACGTAAGCCAGCGAAAGCGGCCGACCTTCTCGGCATGCCCGGAAAAAGGTCAGTCTTCGGATCGCGACACGCCCGACCTCGGGACGCGAGAAACGTGGACGGACGTGCGAGTTCGTCAGCTCGAACCACAAAGACATGAAGTTCCAGACACCGCGTTAGACAAAAACAAGGAAAGCCGGTCTATGCCAACCATCAACCAGCTGGTCCGCAAGGGTCGTCGCGACAAGGTCTCCAAGACCAAGACCGCAGCCCTCAAGGAGAGCCCGCAGCGCCGTGGCGTGTGCACCCGCGTGTACACCACGACCCCGAAGAAGCCGAACTCGGCGCTGCGTAAGGTCGCGCGTGTTCGCCTGACCACCGCGGTTGAGGTCACGGCGTACATCCCCGGTGAGGGCCACAACCTGCAGGAGCACTCGATGGTGCTCGTGCGTGGCGGTCGTGTGAAGGACCTCCCGGGTGTCCGCTACAAGATCATTCGTGGCTCGCTCGACACCCAGGGCGTGAAGAACCGCAAGCAGGCTCGCAGCAAGTACGGCGCCAAGAAGGAGAAGAGCTGATATGCCACGCAAGGGCCCCGCACCCAAGCGTCCGCTGATCAACGACCCGGTCTACGGTTCGCCGCTGGTCACTCAGCTGGTCAACAAGATCCTGCTGGACGGCAAGAAGTCCACCGCCGAGCGCATCGTCTACGGCGCGCTGGAGCAGGCGCGCGAGAAGACCGGCACCGATCCGGTCGTCACCCTCAAGCGCGCGCTCGACAACGTCAAGCCCGCCCTCGAGGTGAAGCCCCGCCGCGTCGGTGGCGCCACCTACCAGGTGCCGGTGGAGGTCCGTCCGGGCCGCTCCAACACCCTGGCGCTGCGCTGGCTGGTCAACTACTCCCGCGCCCGTCGTGAGAAGACCATGATCGAGCGCCTGGCCAACGAGCTCCTCGATGCCAGCAATGGCCTCGGTGCTTCGGTCAAGCGTCGTGAAGACACCCACAAGATGGCCGAATCCAACCGGGCCTTCGCGCACTACCGCTGGTGATTGCCGCCCGGCCCGTCGTTCGTGTCGGGACCGGAAGGCGGTCACAGTCGGGGGCGGCACTTCGGTGCCGTTCCCGACGTTGACATAGTGGACCTGACAAAGGTCCACCACCCGAATATCCCAAGACGCTGATCTACGACAAGCAGAGCGGGGAAGTTTCCGTGGCACAGGACGTGCTCACCGACCTCAACAAGGTCCGCAACATCGGCATTATGGCCCATATCGATGCGGGCAAGACGACCACAACTGAACGCATCCTCTTCTACACCGGTATCACCTACAAGATCGGTGAAGTCCACGATGGCGCCGCCACCATGGACTGGATGGAGCAGGAGCAGGAGCGTGGTATCACCATCACCTCCGCGGCTACCACGTGTTTCTGGAACGACAACCAGATCAACATCATCGACACCCCGGGTCACGTCGACTTCACCGTCGAGGTGGAGCGTTCGCTCCGCGTCCTCGACGGCGCCGTCGCCGTGTTCGACGGCAAAGAAGGTGTCGAGCCGCAGTCCGAGCAGGTGTGGCGTCAGGCCGACAAGTACGACGTCCCGCGCATCTGCTTCGTCAACAAGATGGACAAGCTCGGCGCGGACTTCTACTTCACCGTGCAGACCATCAAGGACCGCCTGGGCGCGAAGCCGCTGGTCATCCAGCTGCCGATCGGCGCTGAGGACACCTTCGAGGGCATCGTCGACCTGGTCGAGATGAACGCCAAGGTCTGGAAGGGCGAGACCAAGCTCGGCGAAGAGTACGAAGTCGTCGAGATCCCGGCCGACCTCAAGGACAAGGCCGAACAGTACCGCCAGGAACTGCTCGAGGCCGTCGCCGAGTCCGACGACGCGCTGATGGAGAAGTTCTTCGCCGGCGAGGAGCTCTCGCTCGCGGAGATCAAGGGCGCCATCCGCAAGATGACGGTCAACTCCGAGCTGTACCCGGTGCTGTGTGGTTCCGCGTTCAAGAACAAGGGCGTTCAGCCCATGCTCGACGCGGTCATCGACTACCTGCCTTCCCCGCTGGACGTCGAGGCCACCACCGGCCACGTGCCCGGCAAGGAAGAGGAGCTGCTGACCCGCAAGCCGAGCGTCGACGAGCCGTTCTCGGCCCTCGCGTTCAAGATCGCGGTGCACCCGTTCTTCGGTGAGCTCACCTACGTCCGCGTGTACTCGGGTCAGGTCGCCTCCGGCGCCCAGGTCGTCAACTCGACCAAGGGCAAGAAGGAGCGTCTGGGCAAGCTGTTCCAGATGCACTCCAACAAGGAGATGCCGGTCGCTACGGCTTCCGCCGGTCACATCTACGCCGTGATCGGTCTGAAGGACACCACCACCGGTGACACCCTCAGCGACCCGCAGAACCAGGTTGTGCTGGAGTCCATGACCTTCCCGGACCCGGTCATCGAGGTCTCGATCGAGCCCAAGACCAAGTCCGACCAGGAGAAGCTCGGTACCGCGATCCAGAAGCTGGCGCGCGAAGATCCGACCTTCTCGGTCAAGCTGGACCAGGAGACCGGCCAGACCGTCATCGGCGGCATGGGCGAGCTCCACCTCGACATCCTCGTGGATCGCATGAAGCGCGAGTTCAAGGTCGAGGCGAACGTCGGTAAGCCGCAGGTCGCGTACCGCGAGACGATCACCAAGAAGGTCGAGAAGCTCGAGTTCACGCACAAGAAGCAGACCGGTGGCTCCGGCCAGTTCGCGAAGGTCATCATCGGCCTCGAGCCGTTCATCGGCGAGGACGGCGCGACCTACGAGTTCGAGAACAAGGTCACCGGTGGCCGCGTTCCGCGCGAATACATCCCTTCGGTGGACGCCGGTGCGCAGGATGCCATGCAGTACGGTGTCCTCGCGGGCTACCCGCTGGTGAACCTGAAGGTCATCCTGATCGACGGCGCGTACCACGACGTCGACTCGTCGGAAATGGCGTTCAAGATCGCCGGCTCGCAGGCCCTCAAGGAAGCGGCCCGCAAGGCCGGTCCGGTGATCCTCGAACCGCTCATGGCGGTCGAGGTCATCACGCCCGAGGACTACATGGGCGATGTGATCGGCGACCTGAACTCCCGCCGTGGCCAGATTCAGGCCATGGAGGAACGCAGTGGTGCCCGTGTCGTCAAGGCGCTGGTTCCGCTCTCGGAGATGTTCGGCTACATCGGTGACCTGCGGTCGAAGACCCAGGGCCGAGCGAACTACTCCATGGTGTTCGCCCAGTACGCGGAGGTTCCGGCCAACGTGTCCAAGGAGATCATCGCCAAGGCGACCGGCGACTAATACGTTGATTGGGGCAAGTGCAAGACTTGCCCCAATTGATCGGCCGGGAGTCAGCACGACCCCCATTTATAACCGCACTGCTGCAACTGCACGCACCAACAAGTCCAGGAGGACACCACAGTGGCGAAGGCGAAGTTCGAGCGGACGAAGCCGCACGTCAACATCGGCACCATCGGTCACGTCGACCACGGCAAGACCACGCTGACCGCAGCGATCACCAAGGTGCTGGCTGACAAGTTCCCGGATCTGAACGCCGCGTTCGCGTTCGATCAGATCGACAAGGCGCCGGAGGAGAAGGCTCGTGGTATCACGATCAACATCTCCCACGTCGAGTACCAGACGGAAAAGCGCCACTACGCGCACGTCGATGCTCCGGGTCACGCGGACTACATCAAGAACATGATCACCGGTGCGGCGCAGATGGACGGCGCCATCCTGGTGGTCGCTGCTACCGACGGCCCGATGCCGCAGACTCGCGAGCACGTGCTGCTCGCCCGTCAGGTCGGTGTTCCTTACATCCTGGTCGCGCTGAACAAGTCCGACATGGTCGACGACGAGGAAATCCTCGAGCTCGTCGAGATGGAGGTCCGCGAACTGCTGGCCTCGCAGGAATTCGACGAGGAAGCGCCGGTCGTGCGCGTCTCCGGTCTGAAGGCGCTGGAAGGCGACCCGAAGTGGGTCGAGTCCATCGTCGAGCTGATGAACGCGGTCGACGAGTCGATCCCGGAGCCGGTCCGTGAGACCGAGCTTCCGTTCCTGATGCCCGTTGAGGACGTCTTCACGATCACCGGTCGTGGCACCGTCGTCACCGGTCGTATCGAGCGCGGCGTGCTCAACGTGAACGAGGAAGTCGAGATCGTCGGCATCCGCGAGAAGAGCACCAAGACCACCGTCACCGGTATCGAGATGTTCCGCAAGCTGCTCGACCAGGGCCAGGCCGGCGACAACGTCGGTCTGCTGGTTCGTGGCATCAAGCGCGAAGATGTCGAGCGTGGCCAGGTTGTCGTGAAGCCGGGCACCACCACCCCGCACACCGAGTTCGAGGGCCAGGCGTACATCCTGTCGAAGGATGAGGGTGGCCGCCACACCCCGTTCTTCAACAACTACCGCCCGCAGTTCTACTTCCGTACGACTGACGTGACGGGCGTTGTGACCCTGCCCGAGGGCACCGAGATGGTCATGCCCGGTGACAACACCGAGATGTCCGTCAAGCTGATCCAGCCGGTCGCCATGGACGAGGGCCTGCGTTTCGCGATCCGTGAAGGTGGCCGCACCGTCGGCGCCGGTCGCGTCACGAAGATCATCAAGTGAGTCTCTGACTCTCTTCAACCGAACGGCGTCGCTCCTTTGGAGCGGCGCCGTTCGGCGTTTCCGGGGAGACTGATTCGGTGGTCGGTCCCTTTGTTCTACGAGTTACTTCGCTGTTCAACGTCACTGGGCGTGGGGTGATCGTTGTGGGAGTGATCGAGCAGGGGGTGGCCGATGTGGGGGATGAGCTCGAAATCGTGGATCTCGCCGGTGGGCGCCGGAAAACCACTCTGGTCGGGATCGACTTGATCGGGCGTCGGCCGTTCGACCCGAAGTCCATCTCGCTGATTCTGCGGCCGCTGGAGCGGGATCAGATCGAGGTCGGATATTCGGTGGTGACGCCGGGGTATCCCATCGGCAGCTGATTTGCCTTGGCGTAGTTGATCTTTGGGCGGTCCTCGGCGGGTTGCGGTCTCGAAAATTCGAGGCGCACGGGGGTTCTCGGGGGCTATCGTCGAGCTTGGGGGTTTCCACGAGCTAGTCCCAGGGAGAAGGTGTTCCGGTGGCTAAGGCTAAGTTCGACCGGACCAAATTGCATGTCAACATCGGCACGATCGGTCATGTGGATCATGGCAAGACGACGCTGACGGCGGCGATTACGAAAGTGCTGACGGACAAGTATCCCGGGCTCAATTCGATGGCCGCTTTCGATTCGATCGACAAGGCGCCGGAGGAGAAGGCGCGCGGCATCACGATCAATATCGCGCATGTCGAATATCAAACGGAGCGTAGGCATTACGCGCATGTCGATGCGCCCGGTCACGCCGATTATGTGAAGAACATGATCACCGGGGCGGCGCAGATGGACGGCGCGATTCTCGTGGTGGCCGCCACCGACGGCCCGATGCCGCAGACCCGTGAGCATGTGCTGCTGGCGCGTCAGGTCGGTGTGCCCTACATTCTGGTCGCGTTGAACAAGGCCGATCTGGTCGACGACGAGGAGATCCTGGAACTTGTCGAGCTCGAGGTGCGAGATCTGCTGGCCGCGCAGGAGTTCGACGAAAACGCGCCGATCGTCAGGGTGTCCGCGTTGAAGGCGCTCGAGGGTGACCCGGCGTGGACCCAGGCCATCCTCGAATTGCTCGACGCCGTAGACGAATTCATTCCGGAACCGGTTCGTGACACCGACAAGCCCTTCCTCATGCCGATCGAGGACGTTGTCACCATCACCGGCCGCGGCACCGTCGTCACCGGCCGCATCGAACGCGGCGTGCTGAAACTCAACGACGAAGTCGAACTCGTCGGCATCCGGACCAAGCGCATCAAAACCCACGTCACCGGCATCGAAATGTTCCACAAACTGCTGGACCAGGGCCAAGCCGGCGACGCCGTCGGGCTGCTGCTCCGCGGCGTGAAACGTGAAGACGTCGAACGCGGCCAAGTAGTCGTCAAACCCGGAACCACCACGCCCCACACCGAATTCGAAGCCCAGGTCTACATCCTCGGCAAAGATGAGGGCGGGCGTCACACCCCCTTCTTCAACAACTACCGCCCCCAGTTCTACTTCCGTACTACCGACGTCACCGGCGTGGTAACCCTGCCCAAAGGCACCGAAATGGTCATGCCCGGCGACAACACCGAAATGATCGTAAAACTCATCCAACCCATCGCAATGGACGAAGGCCTCCGCTTCGCCATCCGCGAAGGCGGCCGCACCGTCGGCGCCGGGCGCGTCACCAAGATCCTGGTCTAGGCGTACCACCCACGCAGTCGCGAACTTGCGCGATCGCATGGGTGGGTCCTGGGGAAGCCTGTGGATCAGCGGATTTGCCAACGCGGGGGCGGGGCGGTGGCGGATCGGGCGATGGCTCTGCGCCAGCGGGAAGCGGTGGCAGTGAAATCGTCCAGGTCGGCGGTGGTCCAGCGGACCACTTGGGCGCCGAGGCCGCGGAGGACATCCTCGCGGAGGTCTCCCACATCCGTAGAGTCACCGGGAAACGCGAAATCGCCGATCACGTTGTGCTGGGGCAGAAAGAAGTCCACCCGGGCGACGAAATCGCCGTGTTCGTCGCGGATCTCGGTCTGCAGTTCGGGTTTGGGGAGGAAGGCGAAGTGCATGGCGACTCGGCTGCGGGACTCGCCTGGGCTTTCGCTGCGGGCATCCATGAAGAAGATCGCTTGCCGTGCTTGCGACAACCCGCGCCTGCGGTGCCAGCGCTGGAGTGCCTCGGTCAGTTGATCGATCGAGAGTCCGTAGGTGCGCATCGCGGCGTCGCCGGTGACGACGGCTCCGCAGAACGACGCGGTCCGGGCCAGATCGGCGACGGTGCGGGCCGGAGTCGTCGTCAGGACCCCGTCGACCATCATCACCTCGTCCTCGTCGAACCGGGTGCTGTGCAGGTGCAGGCACCTCGTCAGGCGCCCGCCGGTCGCGCGGTTCACAGTGGCGTGCACCTGACGTCCGGGCGGCTCCAGCAGCGGCAATCCGTGCAGCACCGCCGCCGACTGGTGACTGATCGCGACACCATCGCCCACGGCGTCCGCCGTCGCCCTGATCGCCAGTAAGTGCCGCCCATACGGGTCGGCGGGCCCGTTCGTATACGCGTACGCTCCCGGCCGGAGCCGCGTCAGCCGCCCACTCTGACACGCTTGCCGCAAGGCGTAATCCGTGACACCGCGCTTCAACGCGGTCTTGCGAAGCAACAGCTCATCGGTCATCCGGCAATGATGCGCCGGGCCTGCGCTGCTACCCCCACGAAAAACCCGCCCCTGTGGATAACTTTCATCCTGGGGATAACTCCAAATCGCGTTGCAGCGCAACAACTCTTGGATTCGCGGCCGCTCAAAGCGGGAGCGTCGGAAAGAAATTCGAGAACGGCGTCAGGGTTTGGCGCCGAGGAGGCGGCCGGGTGCGAAGTGGGCGGCCGAGGAGGGAAGGGCTCCGGGCCGGGCACTGTTGAGGACGGTGACTTTGCCGGTGCCCGGGGCAAGGTTCAGCGCGTCGAGGCGGCGGAGGGTTTGGGCGGCTACGGCTTCGGCGCTGTCGAAGAGCCGGACGCCGGCGGGCAGGGCGGCGATGATTTCGTCGATGACGAGCGGGTAGTGGGTGCAGCCGAGAACTACGCCTTCGAGGTCGGCGGGCGATTGTTCGGCGGCGCGGGCGATGGAAGCTTTGGCGGCGGCGAGGTCGCCGCGGTCGATGGCGTCGGCCAAGCCGTGGCAGGCGACGCCGACCACCTTCGCGTCACCGGCGAATTGCGCGATCAGATTGGCCTGGTACTTGCTGGCGGTGGTCGCCGCCGTCGCCCAGACCGCCACGGAATTGCAGACGGCCGCAGCGGGTTTGATGGCCGGAACGGTGCCCACCACCGGCACGTCGGGCCCGACTTCGGCGCGGACGTGCTCCAGCGCGGTGACGCTCGCGGTGTTGCAGGGCAGCACGATCACCTGCGCCCCGTGCCGCAGCGAGTTCCGCGCCGCTTCCACAACTCGGTCCACCACCCACTGCTCCGGCTTCGGCCCCCATGGCGCGCCGTCCGGGTCCGTCTGCAGCAGCAGATCGACCTCGGGCCGCAGCTTGCGCAGCCACGCGGCCGTGGGTAGCAGCCCCAACCCGGAATCGATGAGCGCGACGATCACGTGACCACCGTATTACAGCGCCCGCGCCGCACCCCCATCGAAGCCTTAGCGCTCCGATAAGGGAGGTCAGGTGGTAGCGGGGGTGAGCAGGTCGGACAGTGCGGTCCGAGTTGCCAGTTTGGCGCGGGTTTTCATCACCTTGGCGGTGAGCCCGGCGCCGACGACGCCGGTGAGGATGCCGTCCTGGGCGTAGTAGGCGAGGAATTTACGGCCGTCGTCGCTGACGATGGTGACGTCGTCGGCGGCGTTGGGGGTGCCGAGGGCTTGGATCTTCACCTCGTACTGGTCGCTCCAGAAGTAGGGAACCTGGGCGGCGGTGGGGGCGGCCAAGCCGAGCAGTGCGCAGGTGAGGAGTTTGGCTTGTTCGCCGGCGTTGGTCCAGTGTTCGACGCGCTTGCGGTGGCCGGTGTCTTGGTCGGGCACAGCGTGCAGCCAGGCGGCGACGTCGCCGACGGCCCAGACGCCGGGGACGGAGGTGCGGCCGACCTCGTCGGTCAGCACGCCGCCGCCGACGGCGGGTTCGGCGAGTTCGATGCCGGAGTCGGTGAGCCATTCGGTGACCGGCCGGGAGCCGACGCCGATGACGACGAGGTCGGCGGCGATCTCGGTGCCGTCGGAGAGGCGGGCGCCGCGCACGCGGTCGGAGTCGTCGGCGAGGAAGGTGTCGAGGCCGGTGTTGCAGCGCAGGTCGACGCCCTCGGCCCGGTGCATGCGGGCGACGAGCGCGCCGACCTGTTCGCCGAGTACGGAGGCCAGGGGCGTCGGCTGGGGTTCGACGAGGACGACGGCCACCCCGCTCGCCCGGAAACTGGCGGCGACCTCGCAGCCGATGAACCCGGCCCCGACCACGAGCGCCTTTTTGGCACCGGCCAATTCGGCGCGCAAGGTGGCGGCGTCGGTGTGATCACGCAGGACGTGCACGCCCTTCAGATCGGGTAGACCGGGTAAACGGCGAGGCCGCAGACCGGTCGCGATGACCAGCTGGTCGTAGTCGATCCGACCACCGTCGGCGAGACGGACCTGGCGGGCGGCGGTGTCCACGCCGGTCGCCGCGGTGTCGAGCCGCAGCTCGATCTGGTTCTCGCTGAAGAACTCCGCGGGACGCAGTGTGGTGTCGTCGGTTTCACCGCGGACGAATTGCTTGGACAGCGGCGGGCGGTCGTAGGGGAGCCGGGATTCCTCGCCGATCAGCACGATCCCGCCCGCGTAACCCGCGCGGCGCAGTTCCTCGGCGGTGCGCAATCCGGCCAAACCGGCTCCGACGATCACAATCGGCGCTGTCATGCCGCCCTACCTTTCGATGCCAGGACGGTGTGACCCGCCGGAATTGCCTGTGGACGAGAGTGAAACGGCGTGCGGCCCGGTGGAGGCGACTGAGGTGGGATACCCGCTCGCGACAGCGGTGCAACCTCGCGCTGCTGGTAACTCTGCCGGACGTCCACAACCTCACCCTAACGGTTGCTTGGTTTTACTGGTTTGTGTGGGCGGTCACATCGGAATGTCGGTGCGGAAACGTGTCCACAGAAGTATTGATCGGGCGGTCAATCAGGTATATACCGGGAGGTACGGACACATTCGGAGCCTTTAGGAGGCACATCATGTTCACCAATAGCCGTGCACAGGACGGCCTCGCCGTCGCACTCGGCGTCTTCGCCGCACTGTCCACCCTCTGGGTCGCGACCAACGACAATGCGTTCTGGGCGCTGATCATCCTCGGCGCGCTGATCGCCCTCACCGGTCTGGCGCAGATCTACCGCGCGTCCCTGGCGGCGCTCGACTACGCGATGGCGCTGTTCGGCGCACTGCTGTTCCTGTCGCCGTGGGTGTTGGACTTCACCGCCTACTTCGGCGCATCCTGGACCGCATGGGTAGTCGGGGTAGCGACGGTAGTGGTCGCGGTAGCGGCACTGCCGACGGTGTCGGGTCGTCTGCACAACATGGCGCCGCACCACTGATGCAAATGCCGAAATCCCCTCGGCGAGGGGACCGTGCCGGGCGTCGCCGTAGCGCGAAAGTGGACGGCGACGCCCGGCAACTCATTCTGGATGCGGCCGAAAAACTGTTCGCCGCACAGGGCTTCGACGCGACGCCGACAGCCGCGCTCGCCACCGCGGCTGGCGTCCCGAAAGGCCTTGTCTTCTACTACTTCCCGACCAAGGACGCGATCCTCTCGGCCCTGATGGCCGAACGCGTGCCCGCACAGCCGATCGCCGACATCGGCACCGTCGTCACCCCCGGCGATCCCGCGGCCAGCCTGGTCAACCTGGACGCCGCGCTGAATCTGCGCGACCACCATTCCTCGGTGATGCGCGTGATCATGTGGCGCGAGGCCGATACGCATCCCGATGTGCGTCGTCAGCTGCGGCACCTGCGCGATCAGTTGCTGGAGGTGACCGTCAAGGTGCTCGAGGCCAGCGCGCCGACCAAGATCCGGCCGGGCACGGTGAAAGCCTGTGCGACAGCGTGGGTATCGGCGATGTTCGCCATCGCCAGCAGTGACCGGCTGCAGGCGTTGGACGGGGTGTCGTTGCCGCATGCCGATGATGTTCTGAACATCGCTCAGGTCGTCGCGGCCGGTATGACGCAGTTGGGTTGAGTTCGGCGATATCGGCGTGGCGGGTGCAATCAGGAGGGCTTGCGGCCGGTGTCGTCGCGGTGGATTTCGGGGCTGAGTTCGGCTGCGTCAGTGCGAGTTCGGCGTGAGGTGGAGGGCGCACGCCGGAGTTCGGGGGTGTCTGTGTGCGCGGGAGTGTCGGTGCGCCAGCGGTGCTGGTAGGACGGGCAGGCCCAGCGCGGTTCGGTGCCGGTGATGACGCAGCCGCCCATTTGCGCGCGGCCGGCTTCGACCTTGTCCATGACCGCTGCGGAGGGAAAGCCGTAGATGATCGGGACGCCGTCGGTGCCGCACCGGGGACAGGTTGCGTGTTCGGCCATGTGTTCAGTGTGCACCCGGGGGTGCCCTGGCCGGTGTCGCCCGGTTTGCCCTACCGAGTGAGGAAGGCCGTGAGGTCGGGGGCGAAGCGCGGGTGTTTGATGGCGCCCATGTGACTGGCGCCGGGGTAGATGATCAAGTGCGAGTTGGGGATTCCGTCGGCGGTGTGGCGGAAGTTCGCTACCGGGTAGAAGCCGTCGCGTTCGCCGCCGACCACCAGGGTGGGGGCTTTGATGTCGGAGAGGCGGCCGTCGAGGTCGAAGGCGTCCTCGGCGCGGACGAAGGCGAGCGTGTCGGCGGGGTTCTTCGGGCGTGCGAGCGGATCCAGCAGCCACATGCCGGCGGCGGCGAGCCGCGCCACCACCGGGTTGGCGAAGCCGACCGAGGCCATGTGGTGCAGGGCGCGTTCGCCGCGGGCGGCCGCTTCGCCGAACTTCACCTGGGAGGCGGACGCGGCTCGCTCCAGGCGGTACCCCGAGGAGGCCACGACGAGTTTGCGTACAGCGCCGGGGTGGTCGGCGGCGAGTTGCAGCGCCACCGAACCGCCCGAAGAGATGCCGAGAACGTCTACGGGACCGCCGAATTCGGAATGCAGCGCCTCCGCGTGCTGGGTCGCGATGTCGGCCATCGTGGTGCCCGCGGCCATCCCGGGCGCGCGGCCGACGGCGTAGACGCGGAAGTCGCGGGCCAGGGGCGCGAGCGACTTGATCTCGGTGTCCCGCATCCAGCCGGTCGGGTTGGCATGATCGGCCGTGAACCAGCGCAGGAAGACCAGCGGCTGCCCGGAACCCATTGCGAGATAGGGCAATCCGTGTTTCAGCGCGCCTTCGGTGACCGCCAGTGCCGCGGCGGAAGTAGACCGGCCCATCAGTTCCTCCTACGCTTTGTAGTACTCGTGTCGAGCCTACTCGGCGGCGGCTGTCAGCGTGCCCGCCAGGTGATGTAGTCGAATTCGAGGTGTGGCTCGCCCGCTGAGGGGACATGGGTCACGGTCATCGCGGAAATATTTCCCTGATCAGTGCGCACACAGATAGTGGCCCCGGGATCCAGCGCGTAGAGGTTGAGCAAAGGGTGGGTCCAGGAAGCTTCCGGCACTGTCGAGCATCGGTGGAAGACGCTGTCCGCGCCTTGGCCGGGAATGGCGAAACGCGATGCGGCATTGGTCATCGCGTTGAGCCTGTCGGCGGTTCGAGACGGGCTGGCGTCGACACCGAGGATGTCTTGGTTCTTGATGTCTCCTGTGTCCAGGTCGATGCCTTCGACGTCCCTGATCGTCTTACTGGTGTCCTGCGAGAGGATCTTCGGTGCGACAGCAGTTGTGACCGTGGGTAATGGGACGCCGGTCGGGGGCGCCGGAGACGGATTCTGATTTTGTTTGAGGTCCATGCCGAGGCTGATCAAACCGGCCGTGCCGGCAAGAGCCAAGACAATGGCGATGGTCGTGGCGATGATCCCACGTGCATGAGCGCGCACAAATTCTGTGACTGCCAACCTGATTCCGGACCATCGGGAAGGCGCCGAGGGCGGCGTTGTTGTCATACCCGCAGATTATGAGGGACGGGCAGTTATTGGCGGTCGACTTGGTGAAACCTGCCCAGGCCCGACCAGCGTCGCTTGCGGCGGCGCGGTGCGGCGGTGAATTCCTGGGGTCGTGCGAACAAGGCCGAGAGTGCCAGGGCCGCGCCCTCCGGATCGTGCCACAGCTGCTTGCAGTTGGAGCATTCCCATTGGGGGTCATCGAAGGAAACCAGACAGCCGCCTAGTCGAATATCGCCGCGTACCGCCATGACTCGCGCCTTGGCGAGCGGTAGTCCGTACAGGATCGGTATACCGTCGTGCTCACATTCCGGGCAACGACCTGAGCTTGCCATTCTTCCGCGTCCTTCCCGCGCCGGTGGGGGGATAGCCGGGTTATCGGGCTCTTACTGCGACACGTACCCGCGACACGCGTGGGCAATCAGGACAGCACCGCCGCCCGCTGGCGACGGTGCTGTCCTGATGTCAACCGGCCTTGGCGATGATCTCCGTGGCCACAGCCGCGGGGACCTGCGCGTACGAGTCGAACACCATGGCGTAGTTCGCCCGGCCCTGCGTCTTGGACCGCAGGTCACCGATGTAACCGAACATCTCCTTCAGCGGCACCAGTGCCCGGATGACGCGGGCGCCTCGACGCTGCGTCATCGCCTGCACGTGGCCGCGCCGGGAGTTCAGGTCGCCGATGACATCACCCAGGTATTCCTCCGGGGTGACGACTTCGACGGCCATGATCGGCTCCAGCAGCGCCGGACGCGCCTTGGCGATCGCCTGCCGCACCGCCTGCGCGCCTGCGGTGCGGAACGCCAGATCCGACGAATCCTGGACGTGCGCAGCGCCATCGAGCAGCGCCACGTGCACATTCACCATCGGATATCCGGCGAGCACCCCGGTCCGCAGGGCGTCCTGCGCACCGGCGTCGACCGCGGGAATGTATTCCTTCGGCACCCGGCCGCCGGTGACCCGGCTCTCGAACTCGTAGACCGCGCCATCCTCGCCGACGAACGGCGCTACCGCGATCACGACCTTGGCGAACTGGCCGCGCCCGCCCACCTGCTTGCGATGGGTGTACTCGTGCCGGTCCACCGTGGCGGTGATGGTTTCGCGATAGGCCACCTGCGGCTTGCCGACGTTGGCCTCGACCTTGAACTCCCGCTTCATGCGGTCGACCAGGATGTCGAGGTGCAACTCGCCCATGCCGCCGATGACGGTCTGCCCGGTTTCGGCGTCCACCCGCACCGAGAAGGTCGGATCCTCGTCGGCCAGGCGCGCGATGGCGGTGCCCAGCTTCTCCTGATCGGACTTGGTTCTCGGCTCGATGGCCACCCGGATGACCGGGTCCGGGAAGGTCATGGATTCGAGCACGATCTGGTCGTGCGGGTCGCACAGGGTGTCACCGGTGGTGGTGTCCTTCAGTCCGATCACCGCACAGATCTGCCCGGCCGTCGCTTCCTGGATCGGGTTCTCGGTGTTCGAGTGCATCTGGAACAGCTTGCCCAGGCGCTCCTTTCGTCCTTTCGTCGAGTTGACGACCGCGGTGCCGGTGCCGGCGCGGCCCGAATACACCCGCAGGTAGGTGAGCTTGCCGAAGAACGGGTGCACCGACACCTTGAACGCCAGCGCCGCGAACGGCGCGGTGCTCTCGGGTGCGCGGTGCACCGCCACGGCCTCGTCGGCCGGCGAATGACCGACTGCCACACCGGCATCCAAGGGCGAGGGCAGGTAGGCGACCACCGCGTCGAGTAGTGGCTGCACGCCCTTGTTCTTGAACGCCGAACCGCACAGCACCGGGTAGGCCGCCGAGCGCACCGTCAGGTGACGGATCGCGCCCTGGATCTCCGCCACCGACAGTTCCACGCCGCCGAGGTACTTCTCCAGCAGCGCCTCGTCGGTCTCGGCGACGGCCTCCAGTAGCTCGTTCCGGTACCGCTCGGCGAGTTCCCGCAGCTGCTCCGGGATCTCGGCGATCTCGTAGCGCTGCCCGAGTTCGGTCTCGCCGCGCCACAGCAGGGCCCGCATCCCGACCAGGTCGACGACGCCTTCGAAGCTGTCCTCGGCGCCGATCGGTAGTTGCACCACAAGGGGTTTCGCGCCCAGGCGCTGCTGGATGGTGCGCACGGTGTAGAAGAAGTCCGCACCGAGCTTGTCCATCTTGTTGACGAAGCAGATCCGGGGCACGTCGTACCGGTCGGCCTGGCGCCACACCTGTTCGGACTGCGGCTCGACACCCTCCTTGGCATCGAAGACCGCCACCGCACCGTCGAGTACCCGCAGCGAACGCTCCACCTCGACGGTGAAGTCGACGTGGCCCGGGGTATCGAGGATGTTGATCTGGTTCTTGGCCCAGAAACATGTGGTCGCCGCGGCGGCGATGGTGATGCCGTGCTCCTGCTCCTGCGGCATCTTGTCCATGGCGGCGGTGCCGTCGTGGACTTCACCGATCTTGTAGGTGACGCCGGTGTAGAACAGGATGCGTTCGGTGGTCGTGGTCTTGCCCGCATCGATGTGGGCCATGATGCCGATATTTCGGACCCGGCTCAGATCGGTGGCCATTGCACGCGTCATGGGAATCCCCCACTCCATCAACTAGATTCGTCTGATTCGTAGACGCTCGCCTAGATGGTGCGTTCCGGGGACGGCACGAGCAGTCGGTCTGCGGCGCTGCGACAGCGCGCCTGCGAGACACCTGCCGTAACTACCGCGAATGCGGACGTGCTGTAACCATGCCCCCATGTGTACCGGTGTCGGCGGGTCCTGTCGACCGATTATTGGAACCGGGTGTTGGATTGTGCTCGACCACGTCGATAACCGTCCGGGAGGATGTCGTGACCGAAGCACCAACTGCCGCGCAGGTACGGGCAGCGCTGGCGGAGGTCGCCGATCCCGCCGACGCGATCCATCTGCAGCGGTTCTTCAAAACCGGGCCGGGGGAGTACGGCGAGGGCGATGTGTTGATCGGGGTGCGCGTACCTGCCACCCGCGCTGTCGCGAAACGCTATGCGGGACTGCCGCTCTCCGGGATCAAGGAACTGCTGGACAGTCCTGTGCACGAGGAGCGGCTGGCCGGGCTGGTCATTCTCAACGCCCGGTTCGCCAAGGCGGCGAAGCCGCGCACCCTGGACCTGGCCGCGCAGGAGGAGATGGTGCGGTTCTACCTCGACGCGGTGCATCGCGGCCGGGTGAACAACTGGGATCTGGTCGACGTCTCGGCCGAGAACATCGTCGGACCGTGGCTGCTCGAACGCCCCCGGGACCTGCTTTTTCAACTGGCACAGTCGGATTCGCTGTGGGAGCGCCGCGTCGCGGTGCTGTCCACGTTCGCGTTCATCAAGGCGGGCGACGCGTCCACCACGTTCGAACTCGCCGAACAACTACTGGACGACCGCCGCGACCTGATCCAGAAAGCCGTCGGCTGGATGCTGCGCGAGGTAGGCAAACGCATCGACCGGCTGCTGCTCATCGGCTTCCTCGACAAGCATGCGGGCCAAATGGGCCGCACCGCATTGAGTTACGCGACCGAGCATCTGACGCCCGACCAGCGGGTGCACTACCGCGCGCGGTAACCGCTCAGAACTGGATCTTGAGGTGGTCGGTCACCGGCCGCGCCTGGCAGCCGAGGATGTACCCGTTCTCGATGTCCTCCGGATCGAGGATCTCCGAATTCTCCATCTCCACTTTGCCTTCCAGCACCGTGCAGGCACACGACCCGCACTCGCCTTCCTGGCAGGAGTAGGGCACATCCAGGCCCTTGGACAGCATGATGTCGACCAGCGTCTGCTTGCGCGGCCAGGACAGCTGGTGCACCTCGCCGTCCAGTTCCACCTCGACGGTCGCGGCGTCGGCGGCTTCCTCGTCGGAGACCTCGGCCGGCGCCTGATCCGCGAACGGGTCTCCCGCAAGGGAATTGAAGACTTCGGCATGCGTGCGGTTGCGCGGCACCGCGAGCTGGGCCAGCGCGTCGTGCACCCGATCCATGAATGGCTTCGGACCGCACATGAACGCCTCGAACGAGGTGTAGGGCCGGACCAGCGTGGCCAGCCCCTCCACCGACGGCAGGCCCTGCAGATGCTCCAGCCAGTGCACCACGGTGAGCCGTTGCGCGTGCTTGTCCGACAGCTCGCGCAGCTCGTCGGCGAAGATCACCGAGTGCGGGTCGCGATTGGCGTATACCAGCACGATTCGGCCGTTGCCGCGCGCCAGCGCCGACTTCAGGATCGACATCACCGGGGTGATGCCGCTGCCCGCGCCGAACAGCAGCAGGTCCTCGTCGAGATTCTTGGGCGTGAAAACGCCGGAGGGCGGCAGTACTTCGATCTGATCGCCGGCTTTGAGGTTGTCGCACAACCAGTTCGAGCCGTACCCGCCCTCGGTGCGCTTGACCGTGACCTTCGGCTTGTCGTCGGTGTAGGGCGAGCTGGCCAGCGAATAGCACCGCGCCACCGAGCCGGTCAGGTCGCTGGGCACGCGCAGGGTGAGGAATTGGCCCGGCTTGTAGGCGAACTTCTCGCGCGCGGCCTCGGGGACGTCGAAGACCAGCGAACAGGTGTCGGCGGTTTCCTCGATCACCGCGGCGACCCGCAGCACGACGGACCGGGAGCCGTGGGGAACTTCGACCGTTGTCATCGCTGCCTCTCGAACGTGGTCTGATGGCGTGAAGCCAAAACTAGAACGTGTTTCAGTTTCATCGTACGTCGGAGTCCGGCTGCCGGACAAGCTGAGCCTCCAGGCCGGCGACGAGCACCTCCATGCCGAAGTCGTAGGCGTAGCGCCCGCGCAGGTCGGTGATGTACTTCGTGGCCCGGTCCACGACCTCCGGCAGCGCCACATCCGAGATCGGCGAGCGGTCGCGCGGATTCACCCGGCTGCGGCCGAACAGGTAGGTGTGGATGGTCGCGTACGCGGCGAGCACATTGCGGTCGCTGAACCCCGCCTCGGCCAGGATCTCCATGATCGCGGCGATCAGGTCCAGCTGTTTGCCCAGCATCTGCTCGATCAGCACATCGCCGAGCCCGGGGTGCTTGCGCAGCTTCTCGTCGATCTGATCGATGAGCTCGCGCAGCCGCTGCTGCCAGGGCCCGGATTCCGGTGGTGGCTTGCGTACTCCGGCCAAAGCGGCGGAGGCGACCAGGTCCAGCAGCTCGCGTTTGTCGGCAACGTAGTAGTACGGCGCCATGGGTGAGACGCCTAGTTCGCGGGAGAGTCGCCGCATGGACAATTTCTCCACGCCGTCCTCGCGAACCACACGCAATGCGGCTTCGACGATCTCCGGCTCCGACAGCGTGTTGCCGCTCCCGCTGGCCTGCATCCGTCCGACTCCCATGCCACCTCTGCACCGCGGGCGTGTGGCGCCCGTCACGTTCTGTTCAGCTGCTTTCCACCGGAAGTCTAGAGTGCGGTCCACGGGGGCGGTCTTGGCGCGGGGTGCTGGGGGCGGACTGGGGAGCATGGGCCGAGCCTGGGGAAGCCATCGTGAAGTCGCAAGAAACCGTCCCATCGATTGGAACGTGTTTCATTTTTGTACCGCTTCTGGTTATCGTGTGACCGGTACTACACACACGGAGGTTGTCATGATGCACACGTTCCACGCACCCAGCGACACCGAGAGCGCCGAGCTGATCGAGGAGACCCTCATCGAAGAGGTGTCCATCGACGGCATGTGCGGCGTCTACTGATCCGGCGGTGGTGACCATGCTCGATCTCGATACTCCTTGGCAGCTGCATCCCCGGGTGTCCCTGCGCCCGGAGCCGTTCGGCGCGCTGCTGTACCACTTCGGTACGCGCAAGCTGTCCTTCCTGAAGAACCCGAAGATCGTCGAGATCGTGCGGTCGCTGCCCGAACACGCCACGGCGCGTACGGCTCTGGAGGCGGCCGGGATCTCCGGCGAACGCGCCGCGCCGTACCTGCGTGCGCTTGCGCAACTGGCCGAGGGTGAGATGATCGTCGACGCGCCGGCGCGTGCGGCCGGCGCCGTGGGCGCTCTGGGGAATTCCAGCGTGCCCGCGCCGGCGCAGGCCGTCCGGCCCAGTGCGGGGGTGGTCCCGCGGTCGGACGGTGCCGCCGCGGACAAGGCCGTGCGGCTCATCGATCGGTTCGAAACCGGTCTGGCCGCACCGATCTGCCTGACCTGGGAACTCACCTACGCCTGCAACCTGTCCTGCGTGCACTGCCTGTCCTCCTCGGGCCGGCGGGATCCGCGCGAGCTCAGCACCGAGCAGTGCAAGGCGCTGATCGACGAGTTCCAGCGCATGCAGATCTTCTACGTCAACATCGGCGGCGGCGAACCGACTGTGCGCCCGGACTTCTGGGAACTGGTCGACTACGCCACCGCACACGATGTGGGAGTCAAGTTCTCCACCAACGGTGTTCGGATCACGCCGGAGGTCGCGCAGCGGCTGGCCGCGAGTGACTATGTGGATGTCCAGATTTCGCTGGACGGCGCGGACGCCGAAGTCAACGACGCGGTCCGCGGTCCCGGCTCCTACGACATGGCGATTCGCGCCCTGGAGAACCTGGCCGCGGCCGGGTTCAAGGACGCGAAGCTGTCGGTGGTGGCGACCCGCCACAACATCCCGCAGCTCGACGAGTTCAAGGCCATCGCCGACAAGTACGGCGCCACACTGCGTTTGACCCGCCTGCGGCCCTCCGGGCGCGGCGCGGACGTGTGGGACGAACTGCATCCCACCCAGGATCAGCAGCGCGTGCTCTACGACTGGCTGGTGGCCAACGGCGAGGGTGTGCTCACGGGCGACTCGTTCTTCCACCTGTCCGCGTTCGGCGAGGCGCTGCCCGGCCTGAACATGTGCGGCGCCGGTCGCGTGGTGTGCCTGGTGGACCCGGTGGGTGACGTCTATGCCTGCCCGTTCGCCATCCACGACAGCTTCCTGGCCGGAAACGTGGTGTCCGACGGCGGTTTCCAGAATGTCTGGAGCACCTCGGAACTGTTCTCGGAGCTGCGCACGCCCAGCGGCGGCGGGGCTTGCTCGAGCTGCGCGCACTACGACGCGTGCCGGGGCGGCTGCATGGCGGCGAAGTTCTTCACCGGACTGCCCGCCGACGGCCCGGATCCGGAATGCGTTCAGGGATACGGCGAGGCGGCGCTGGCGGATTCGGGACGCACGATTCCGCGTTCGTCGGTGGATCATTCGCGCAAGACGGTGCGAAAGCCGCGCAAGTCCGGGCCGATTCCGTTGACGCTCACCATCCGTCGGCCGTCGCGGTCCTGCGACGAGAGTCCGCTGGGCTGAAATGTCCGAGTTGCCAGTGATGCGCTGGCATTTGGAAATTCGTCGGCCGACGCGCCGGGCGCCTTCAATTGCCATCGGTTTGCTGAATGGTGGAATCTGCTCCGTGGCAATCACATCGCAACGCACTCATAAAGATTTCTGTCCGATTCCGGGTGCCAATGATGCTTACGCGTGAAAACCCGCCTAGCATGCCAGGAATGCGCCAAGATCGTCTGCCCGATGGATTCGGGGTACGGATTGATCCGCGAGTACGCGCGTACTCCGGGGGCCGCATCCTGATCGGCGGCTCGCCCGCACGGTTGCTGCGACTTGCCCCGGAGGCGGCCGAGATGATCGGCGACGGGTATCTCGAGGTCACCGATCCGAAGTCCGCCAGCGTTGCCCGGCGACTGCTCGACTCCGGGGTGGGTAATCCGCGTCCGCGGTTGCTGCCCTCGCTGGAGGACGTGACAGTTATCGTCCCGCTGCACAACAACGCCGAGGGTCTCGTGCGTTTGCTGGCAGCGCTGCGCGGCCACAACGTGATCGTCGTCGACGACGGCTCCGATCAACCGGTGCAGATTCCGCAAAACCGCGGGACGCGCTGCCGGGTGACGGTGCTGCGCCACGATCGCCGGCAGGGGCCGGCGGCCGCGCGCAACGCCGGACTACGCGCGGCGACAACGGACTTCGTCGCGTTCCTGGATTCCGACGTGGTGCCGCGCAGTGGCTGGCTCGAGGTGATGCTCGGGCATTTCAGCGATCCGGGTGTGGCGCTGGTCGCGCCGCGCATCGTGGCGCTGGATCCGGAGTCCACCACGCTGGCTCGCTACGAGCACACCCGCTCGTCGCTGGATCTGGGCCGGCGCGAATCCGCCGTGCATTCCCGCGGTCTGGTGTCCTATGTACCGAGCGCGGCGTTGCTGGTGCGGCGGCGGGCGTTGCTGGCCGCGGGCGGCTTCGACGAGTCCATGCAGGTCGCCGAGGACGTCGATCTGTGCTGGCGACTGGAGAAGGCGGGCTGGCGGCTGCGCTACGAGCCGGCCGCGCATGTGGCGCACGACCACCGTGTCTCCTTCCGGTCCTGGTTCGGCCGAAAGATGTTCTACGGCACCGGCGCCGCGCCCCTGGCGCACCGGCACGAGCCCGGCATGGTGACGCCGCTGTCGCTGCCGACCTGGACGGTGGTCGCCGCGTTCCTGTTCGGCACCTTGTCGAAGTGGGGACTGTTCGGCGGCTTGATCACCCTGGTCACGGCGCTGGTGCGGCTGCGGCGCGTCTTCGCCGGGCTGGACAATCCGACCCGGATCGCGGCTATCTATCTGTCGCGCGGATTCTTCTCCGGCATATGGCGTTTGGCGTCGGCGGTGTGCCGGCACTACTGGCCGGTGACGTTGCTGGCGATGCTGTTCTCGCGGCGGATCCGGCGGATCGCGATCACGCTGGCACTGGCCGACGGTTTGGCGGACTGGTTCACCCATCGCGATGCCGGTGGGCTGGATCCGTTCCGCTATATCGCCTACAAGCGACTCGACGACATCGCCTACGGGTCCGGGCTGTGGCTCGGCGCGTATCGGGCGCGCAGTGTCGAGGCGCTGAAACCCACCGCACCACCGCACTGATCGATGAGGGGCGCGGTAGCCGGAGCCGGCACGGTCATCGTCGGCGGCGGCACCGCAGGCTGTGTCCTGGCGGCCCGGCTCAGCGCGGATCCGGAGCACACCGTGTGCCTGCTGGAGGCGGGCCCGGTGTGGGGCAGCGCCGCCGAGCTACCCGCGGATCTGCGACTGGCCGGGCGCATGCCGATCGGACCGGAGTCCCCGTGGGTGTGGCGGTATCCGGTTCGTCTGGCCGACGGCCCGGTCCGGGGAAATATCGTGCGCGGCAGGGTGATCGGCGGGTCCGGTGCGATCAACGGTGGCTATTTCGTGCGCGCGCTCGCGACGGACTTCGCGGCATGGGGTCGCGAGTGCCCGGAATGGGCTTTCGAGGCAGTGCTGCCGGGGTATCAGCAAATAGAGCGCGATCTTGATTACGGCGAGTTCCCCGGACATGGCAGCAGCGGTCCGATTCCGGTCCGGCGGGCGGTAGATCCGGTACCGGTTAGTGTCGAATTCGCGACGGCGGCACTGGCGGCGGGGTTTCCGGAAATACCGGACCTGAACGCGCTACCGGAGGCGATCCCCGAGACCGGAGTGGGGCCGGTGCCGTGCAATGTCGATTCCGGAATGCGCGCCGGATCCGCGACCGAGTATCTGCTGCCCGCGCTGACCCGGCCGAATCTGACTGTGCACGGCTCGACAATGGTGACCCGCATTCGGTTTCGCGGTACCCGCGCCGTCGGCGTCGACTATGTCCGCGACGGGCAGTCGGGCACGATCGCGGCGGATCGGATCGTGCTGTGCGCGGGCGCGGTGGAATCGGCGGCGTTACTGCTGCGCTCCGGGGTCGGACCGCCCGAACAGCTTCGAACGCTGGGAATTCCGGTGGTGGGCCCGGCGCCGGTCGGCGCCTGGTGTACCGACCATCCGGAAATCGGTATCGACTATCGGGGAGCCGCGACTCCGGTCGCGGACACCGTCGCGCTGGAATATTCGCTGTTCCTCGACGACGTCGAAATCCGGCCATATGCAGTGCGTTTCGGACCGGACCCGAAGGTGCGGCGGCTCGGGGTCGCGTTGATGCGGCCGCACTCGGCAGGCGAGCTGCGGCTCGTCTCGGCCGATCCGCGGGTGCCGCCGAGCATCGAATATCGCTACCTCGCCGCGGAATACGACCGCGAGCGGTTCCGTGCGGCGGTCGGTGTCGCGACGGAGCTGCTGCGCGCAATTCCCGGCGCCGCGGTGCCGGATCAGCAACCGGATAATTCCTGGTTGCGTGCGAATCTCGGGACTTCCCAGCATTTGTCCGGCACCTGCCGCATGGGCCCCGCGTTCGACGAAAGCGCGGTGGTGGACCAGCGGTTCCGGGTGCACGGCCTGACCGGATTGGCGGTGGCGGATCTATCGGTGGTTCCGGTGCCACTCAGCCGGGGTCCGCAAGCCACCGTGCTGATGATTGCCGAACAGGCCGGGCGCCTTCTCGAACGGGTGTGAAAGACGCGCAGGTCACAAAACTCGGTGATCCTAACCGGATGTGACCTGGCAGACAAACGAGAATTTCCACCCTTTCCCTGGTATATGCGCCGGTAAAGTCAGCGCCGGAAAGAAAGGCAAATGGTCAGCAATCTCGCAGGTGGGCGGCCCCCACGGCACGGCGTCGAACCGGGCACTCAACTCGGCGCCCTGGAAGCCTATGCCGCACAAGCCCATGGATACCTCACCGCCGGTGCCGACCAGCTTTCACAGCTGGCGGGTTTGCTGCGCCCGCTCGTGCTCGAATCCTGGCTGCGCAGTGTGCGCACCGGAATCGACCCGATGGACCCCGGCAGTGAGCGCGGTCTGCGTGGCGCGGATCTACAGCGCTACCGCGACGCGCACCCCATCGCTCCGCTCCTGCCGCTGATCGACAAGCTGCTCGTACAGGACACGGCCAGAACGGGTTTGATCGTCGTGGTCGCCGACCAGTTCGGCCGCGTGCTGTGGATCCACGGCAACCCCGACCAGGTCGCTGTCGCCACCGAGATCGGACTGCGCGAGGGCGACGATCTGAGCGAGCGCCGCGTGGGCGCCAACGCCGTCGGGCTCGTGGTGCGCGCCGGCCGGGCGGTCTGGATCCACGGCCCCGAACACTTCCTGCACCGCATGCACCAGCTGACCGGAGCCGCCGCGCCGGTGCACGATCCGGACGGCCGCCTGGTCGGAGTACTGATGGTCGCGGGCGGGGTCCGGGTGGCCAAGCCCGAGATCCTGGCGCTGGTCAAAGCGACCGCGACCGCCGCGGAAATGGATCTGCTGCTGGCCGCGATGCGCACGGCCCAGCACGGCCCGCGGGCGGAAGGGTTTTTCCAAGCCGAGGCACCCGCCGACTGCGGCCGACTCGGTCTCGACGTGCTCGGCCTCGGGCAGCCGCAGCTGAGCAAGGCAGGGGATCGAGTTCCGTTGTCGCAGCGGCATGCCGAGATCCTGCTGCTGCTCGCCGAACATGCCGAGGGACTGGGCGCCGATCATCTGGCGCTGCTGCTCGACGACACCGATCTGGACAACGGCACCATCCGCGCCGCTATGTCGCGGTTGCGAACGGTGGTGGGGGCGAATGTGATCGGCTCCCGCCCATACCGTCTGCGGTCCCATGTCGCAACCGATGTCGAGGCGCTGCGGGCCGCGTTGGACTCCGGTGATGTCGAATCCGCATTGCAGCTCTATGCCGGTCCGGTGCTGCCGCGCTCGACCGCACCCGGGATCGTCGACCTGCGCGACGAATTGCGGGTGCGGTTGCGTACCGCTGTGCTCGGTTCCGGTGATGCCACCGTGCTGCGGCGGTGGACCGCGGGCGCGGACGGCCGTGACGATGCTGCGGCATGGGCCGCCTATCGCGCGACGGTTGATCGTGATTCGCCACTGTATGCGCAGATCGAGGCCAAGATTCGGGTGCTCGACCGGCGGCTCGGCGCCGATGCAACGTGGATGCAACGTTCCGGCTCATAGTCTGCAGTTCTGAAAGTGCCCTGGCTCACATCGGGGCGTTCCGGGCCTTGTCATGCCCTGGTTTTTCCGCCGCTTCCGGCCACTGGACAACTGACCAGAATATTTTGTTGTATTTTGTTCCTTTTTATTCACGAAGGGCCTAATGTTCGGTTTGCGCAGAACATGCGTGTGATGCAGGAAACACCGTCGCGGCAACGGAACCGGCCGCGGCTGACCATTTCGAGCGACCTGGCAAGCAGTCGCTAGCGACCGAGTTGAAGGAACGGAATCCAGCGCTGGTGACTCTGGAAGTCCCGCGCTCTCCCCGAAATATCTGTGGTGCCACGAGGCTTCGAGCCTCTGGTTCGCGCTGCCCGAAAGAAGGAGGTTCTGGTGCCCGGTATGGAGTTGGGTGGGCCCACACCCGAACCGGCCGCGTCAGAGCGGTTTCCGCTGGCTCCCGCGCAGCTCGGCCTCTGGTACGCGCAGCTGCTCGAGCCCGAGGTCCCGATCAATATCGCGCAGTACGTGGATGTCCGTGGTGAGCTGGATGTGGCGGCGCTGCAAGAGATTTCGCGGGATGCGGCGCTGGAGTACCAATCCACTATGGTCTGGCTCGGCGAGTCCGACGGAGAGCCGTATCAGTGCTTCGATCGTGAGCTCACGGTCGAGATGCCGCTGATCGACCTCCGGGAGCACCTGGATCCCGCTGTCGCCGCCCAGGATTGGATGCGGGCGGAGTCGAGCGCACCGATCGATCTCGTCCGGGACCGGCTGTTCGCGGGGGCGATCCTGCGGGTGGGGGAGCAGCGCTGGTTCTGGTACCTGCGGGCGCACCACCTGGTGCTCGACGGGTACGGCGCGCTCACCAACACGATGCGGGTGGCCGAGCGGTACACCGCGCGGGTGCTCGGCACCGAGGTCGAGCCGGTGCGGCCCGCGCCGCTGGCCGAATTGGTCCACGGCGAGCTGGCCTACCGGGAGAGCGCCCGATTCGAGGCGGATCGGGCGCACTGGGCCCAGCGGGTCGCCGGACTGGACGCGGTCACCAGCCTCGACGGGCGCAGCGCGCCGCGCGCGGCGACCAACCTGATCGTCGGCCGCGCCCTGCCGGAGGATCTGGTCGAGCGGATGAACGCGCTTGCCGCGAGCCAGGATTCCACGATCGCGGTGGTGCTGCTCGCGGCTTATGCCAGCTATCTGGGCCGGTTCACCGATCGTGACTACGTGGTGCTCAGTCTGCCGGTGTCGGCGCGGACCACCGCGGCGATGCGGCGGTCGGCGGGCATGCTGTCGAATATTGTGCCGCTGCGCGTCGGGGTGGGGCGCGCGGTGCGCTGGGCCGAGGTGCTGCGGGCGACGCGGGTGGAGCTGGCGGGGGCGCTCCGGCATCAACGGTATCGGCACGAGGACATCCGGCGCGACGCCGCGCACGACGGGCGGCCGGCGCACCGGGGGCTGTTCGGGCCGCTGGCCAACATCATGCTGTTCCAGCGCGATCTGACGCTCGGCAGCACCGTCGGGCGTTATCACGTGCTGTCCACCGGGCCGGTGGAGGACTCGAGCCTCAACGTCTATTACGGCGAACGCGACCGTGTGCACGTTGATTTCGAGGCGAACCCGCATCTGTACGACCCCGAGGACCTGGCTCGGCATCACTCCCGGTTCCTGCGGTATCTGGAACGGCTCGTCGAAGCCGGGCTCGAGACACCCCTCGGCGCCGTGGATGTCGCGACCGAACTCGAGGTCGAGGTGAGCACCCGGCTGTGGAACGCGACCGGGTTCGAGTTCCCGGGAAGTGCCGCGGCGACCCTGGTTTCGATGTTCGAGGCGCAGGTGACGCGGACGCCGGAAACGGTCGCCCTGCGGTTCGGATCGGAAGCGGTGAGCTATCGGGAGCTGGCCGGGCGCAGTAATCGGCTGGCCCGCTATCTGATCGAGCGTGGCGCCGGGCCGGAGACGCTGGTCGCCATACACCTGCGGCGGTCGGTGGACTTGGTGGTCGCGATGTACGCGACCCTCGCGGCCGGAGCGGCCTATCTGCCGTTGGATCCGGATCATCCGGCGGAACGGACCGCGCACATCTTGAATACGGCGCGGCCTGCCTGTGTGCTGGCCGCCGCAGCCGAGCTGCTGCCGGGTGCCGTTGTGCTCGATGACCTGGACCTTTCCGGATACGCGGACGGGCCGGTGTGGGAGCGGGAACGCAGCACCGCACTGTGGCCCGCGCACCCGGCGTACGTCATCTTCACTTCCGGATCGACCGGCCTGCCGAAAGGTGTCGCGGTCAGTCATGCGGCGATCGTGAACCGGCTCGTCTGGATGCAGCACGCCTACCGGCTGCGGGCCGACGACGTGGTGTTGCAGAAGACGCCCGCGACTTTCGATGTGTCGGTGTGGGAGTTCTTCTGGCCCTTGCAGATCGGCGCCACCCTGGTGCTGGCCGAGCCGGACGGGCACCGGGATCCGGCCTATCTGCGTGCGGTGATCGCCGAATACGGCGTCACCACCGCGCATTTCGTGCCCGCCATGCTGGAGGTGTTCCTGGCGCGGCAAGAGAGCCCACAGGACACCCCCTTGCGGATGGTGTTCGCGTCCGGGGAGGCGCTGCCCGCCGCGCTCGCCCAACGGCTACGGGTGCTGACGGGGGCGCGGCTGCACAACCTGTACGGTCCCACGGAGGCCGCGGTCGACGTCACCTTCCACGAGGTGACCGACGCCGATACCCGCGTGGTGCCGATCGGCGCGCCCGTGTTCAACACTCGGGTGTACGTCCTGGACAGCGGCCTGCGGCCGGTCCCGGTCGGAGCTCCGGGTGAGCTGTATCTGTCGGGGGTACAGCTCGCCCGGGGTTACGTGGCGCGGCCCGCGCTGACCGCCGAGCGGTTCGTCGCCGACCCGTTCGGGGACGGTGTGCGGATGTACCGCACCGGGGATCTGGTGCGCTGGACGCCGCGCGGGGAACTGGAATACCTGGGGCGCACCGACTTCCAGATCAAGCTGCGCGGGTTGCGGATCGAGCTCGGGGAGATCGAGTCCGTGCTCGGGGCGGTCGACGCCGTGGTGCGCGCGGTCGCCGTGGTGCGCGATGAGCAGTTGGTCGCCTATGTGGTGGGGGCGGTCGAGGTGCCGCGGTTGCGGGCCGCGGCCGTTCGCGCGCTGCCCGCCTACATGGTGCCCGCCGCGTTCGTGGTGCTCGACGCCTTGCCGGTGAACGCCTCCGGCAAATTGGATCGCGCCGCCCTACCGGCCCCCGGACCGGTATCCGCGGAATACAGTGCGCCCGCGACGCCTACCGAGCACGCGGTGGCGCGGGTCTTCGGTGAGGTGCTCGGCCGGGAACGGGTCGGGCGCGATGACGACTTCTTCGCCCTGGGCGGAAACAGTTTGATGGCCACCCAGGTCTCGGCGCGGTTGGGCGCCGACCTGGGATGCCGGCTCGGAGTTCGCGAATTGTTCGGCGCCACCACGGTGGCCGAACTCGCCGGACTGATCGAGCGGGCCCAGGGAACCAGCGGCGGCAGCGATGTCGTGCTCCTGCGGTCACGGCCGCGGCCGCCGCTGGTTCCACTGTCACCGGCGCAGCAGCGGATCTGGTTCCTGAACCGGTTCGAGGGCGGCGCCGACTACAACATGCCGTTCGTGGTGCGTCTGCGGGGCGCGGCCGATGTGGACGCGCTGCGGGCCGCGCTGGAGGACGTGGTGGCGCGGCATGAGGTGCTGCGCACGGTCTTCCCGGCGGTCAGTGCGTCCGAGGCGGGTTTCGCTCAGCAGGTGGTGCTCGCCGAGACCGTGCTGATCGGGGAGCCGGTAGCCGTCGAAGCCGGGGAACTCGAGCGGCGACTGACGGCGTTCGGCGCTGCCGCGTTCGATCTCGAATGCGAGATCCCCATCCGGGCGCGGATTTTCACCGTCGGCGACGGCAGCTGCGCGCTCGCGCTCGTGCTGCATCACATTGCCGCCGACGGGCTTTCACTGCCCGTACTGGCGCGCGAGGTGATGATCGCCTATGGCGCAAGGCATTCCGGTCGTGCGCCGCAGTGGTCGCCGCTTGCGGTGCAGTACGCGGATTACAGCCTGTGGCAGCGGGAACTGCTCGGTGCGGCAGACGACCCGGAATCGATGATTTCCCGGCAGCTGGAATTCTGGACCGCCGCGCTGGCCGGTGCGCCGGACCAGCTGGATCTGCCCGCCGACCGGCCACGTCCGGCGGTCGCTTCTGGACGCGGCGGGGTGCATCGATTCGAGCTACCGGAACCCGTGGTGGCCGGTATCGCGGATCTGGCTCGAGCCCACAATCTTTCGCCGTTCATGGTGCTGCACGCGGGGTTTGCGGCGCTGCTGTCGCGGATATCGGGCAGTGCCGACCTCGTCATCGGGACCCCGGTCGCGGGCCGGGGCGAGCGGGCGCTGGACGAGCTGATCGGGATGTTCGTGAACACCCTGGCGCTGCGCACGCCGATCGATCCGGCCGCGCCGTTCTCGGCACTGCTGCGGCAGGTACGCGACAGTGATCTTGCCGCCTTCGAGCATGCCGAATTGCCATTCGAGCAGCTGGTCGAGGCCATCAACCCGGTCCGCTCCCAGGCCCGGCATCCGCTGTTCCAAGTCATGCTCGCCATCGATACCGCGGCGGCAATCCGTTTCGATTTGCCCGACTTGTCGGTCTCCACCAGTAGTGTGAACACCGGAGTGACCAAGTTCGACCTACAACTCACGGTCACTGATGGCTTCGCCGGTGCCGGGCACAGGGAAGGTTCGGCACCGGCGAAGGTTCCCGCCGAACTCTCCTATGCCACCGATTTGTTCGATGCGGCGACGGTTGCGGGGTTCGCGCGGTGGTTCACGGTGCTGCTGCGAGCCATCGTCGCGGATCCTGAAGTTCCGGTAGGTGATCTGCCACTTCTCGATGCCGCGGAACAGTCGCGGGCGGTCGAGTCGGGTTCTGCCGCGACCCGGGATTCCGGCCTGCGCCGGAATGACGGGTGCGGCGATGTGGTCGAAGCGTTCGCGGCGCAGGCGCGCCGGACGCCGGATGCGGTCGCTGTTATCGATGGTGAAAAGGCGCTGACCTATGCGGAGTTCGCCGCCGAGGTGAACCGGCTCGCTCGCGTGCTGATCGATGCGGGTGTCGGGCCGGAAGCGCGGGTGGTACTCGGAATGCGGCGTTCGGCGGAGTTCGTCATCGCCGCCTATGCGGTGCTCACCGCGGGCGGGGCCTACGTTCCGGTAGACCCGGATCAGCCTCGCACCCGGCTCGCGCACGTGGTGTCGACGGCCGCGCCGGTGTGCGTACTTACGCGCTCGGCTGATGGCTGGTCCGGCGAAGCGAGTGCACCGGTCATCGAGATCGATTCGATCGATTTCGCGGGGTACTCGTCCAGGCCTGTTCTTGATTCGGAGCTTGCACGACCTGCGCGGCGGAGCAACGCCGCGTACGTGATCTTTACCTCTGGATCGACCGGGCAGCCGAAAGGGGTTGCCGTACAGCGGAATGCGCTGGCAAACCAGATTCGGTGGATCGTCGGGGAGTACGGCATCGGCGAGCCCGATGTGGTGTTGTTCAAGACGCCTGCGACTTTCGATGTGTCCGTGTGGGAGTTGTTCGCGCCGTTGGTGTCCGGGGCCCGGATGGTCGTCGCCGAGCATGACGGGCATCGCGACAGCGCGTATCTGGCAGAGACGATCGACGCGCACACGGTGACGATGACCTCGTTCGTACCGTCGATGTTGTCGGTATTCGCGGCAGCGGTGGACGCCGAGCGGATCAGCTCGCTACGAACGGTTCTCGTCGCCGGTGAGGCGATGACCGGTGCTGCCGCGGCCGCGTTTGCCGAGGTCAGCGCCGCACGCCTGTACAACCTCTACGGGCCGACGGAGTTCACGGTCCACGCGACACACGCTCCGGTCGACAGCGCGGACAACGGACCGGTTCCGATCGGACGGCCGGTCGACGAGAGCCGGGCGCTGGTGCTGGATGCGCGGTTGCGGCCGGTGCCTGATCGGGTGGTCGGTGAGCTGTACCTGGCGGGTGTGCAAGTTGCCCGTGGGTACCACGGCCGGGCGGAGCTGACGGCCGAGCGATTCGTTGCCGATCCCTACGGGCCCGCCGGGGCGCGGATGTACCGAACCGGCGATCTGGTGCGGCGCAACCGGGACGGTGTGCTGGAGTACCTGGGGCGCAGTGATTTTCAGGTGAAACTGCGTGGTCAGCGGATCGAACTCGGCGAGATCGAGGCCGCGCTGCGGGCTGCCCCGGGTGTGCGGGCCGCAGCGGTACGGGTATTCGCCGGAGCCGCAGGGGAAATGCTCGTCGGGTACGTGGAATCCACACTTGCGGAACCGGATCTGTCCGCGCTGCTGGATCAGCGCCTGCGGGCCGTGCTGCCCTCGTACATGGTGCCCTCGGCTTATGTGGCGCTCGATACCTTTCCGTTGACCAGCTCCGGCAAGCTCGACCGGAACGCGCTGCCAGATCCGGTATTGGCCACCAAAGAGTTTCGAGCACCGACTACCCGCGCCGAACGAGTTGTTGCCGAGGTGTTCGCCCAGGCCCTCGGCGTACAGCAGGTCGGACTGGACGACGACTTCTTCGCCCTGGGCGGCAATTCCCTCGTCGCTACCCAGATCGTGGCCCGCATCGCCGATGCGATCGATGCCGATGTGCCGGTGCGGATGTTGTTCGAGCACCCGAGGGTCGGCGCGCTGGCTGCCCGACTACCGGGTGCCAGGTCAGGTCGGCCCCGAATCCCGCTGATGCCAGGTAAACGTCCCGAGCGGGTTCCACTGTCCTACGCCCAGCAGCGCATGTGGTTCCTGAACCAATACGACGCCGACTCCTCGGCCAACAATCTCGCCACCGCAGTGCGGCTCACCGGCACCCTCAACCTGGCAGCGCTGGCCGCGGCGGTCGCCGACGTTCTCGCAAGGCACGAGGCGCTTCGCACGAGATACCCCGCAGTCGACGGCATCCCGCACCAGGAGGTGCTGCCCGCCGACCAGGTGTGGATCGAACTCGAGCCCGAAGAAGTGTCCAGCACCGAACTGCCCGCGTGGATCCGCGCGTTCGCCGCAGAACCTTTCGCGGTGCACGAGCAGCCACCGATCCGGCTGACATTGCTGCACTGTGCCGACGCATGCCCGCTGGCCGAATCTGTCGAGTCCGCAGCAGAGGTCGCGGCCGATGCAATGGCCGTCGATCTACAGACGACGGGGTCCCCGGGTTCGCAGTCGGTGGCTGCTGCGAATGTGCGGTTCGGTCCGGTGGATTCCGCTGGCGTCGACGTCCATGTGCTGGTGGTGTCGATGCACCACATTGCGGCGGACGGTTGGTCGATCGCGCCGTTGACTCGGGATTTGATGGTCGCGTATGCGGCGCGGTGTGTGGGGGAGGCGCCGAGTTGGGACGTGCTGCCGGTGCAGTATGCCGACTACACGGTGTGGCAGCGAGAGGTGCTCGGGAGCGAGTCGAATTCGGATTCGCTTATCGCCCAGCAGGTTCGGTACTGGGCTGCCGAACTCGACGGGCTGCCCGAGGTGCTGGCACTGCCTGTGGATCGGGCGCGGCCCGCCGTGGCGTCGGGGCTGGGTGCGCGGTACTCGTTCGCAATTTCGGCGGAAACGAATCGGCGGTTGCGTGCGCTGGCCGAGGGGGCGAATGCCTCGCTGTTCATGGTGCTGCACGCTGCCTTCGCCACGTTGTTGGCGAAACTGTCTGCGCAGCAGAACATTGCGATCGGTACACCGGTGGCCGGGCGTGGCCATCAGAGCCTGGACGGGCTCGTCGGGATGTTCGTCAACACGCTGGTGTTGCGCACCGAGGTTCGGGCTGAGGATTCGTTCGCCGACTTGGTTGCGGCCGTGCGGGATCGGGATCTGGCGGCGTTCGCGCACGCGGATGTGCCGTTCGAGCGCTTGGTGGAGGTACTCGCGCCGGAGCGGACGGCGGCGCGGCATCCGCTGTTCCAGGTCATGCTGG
Organism: Nocardia sp. XZ_19_385; assembly: GCF_015355755.1. Classification (NCBI taxonomy): domain Bacteria; kingdom Bacillati; phylum Actinomycetota; class Actinomycetes; order Mycobacteriales; family Nocardiaceae; genus Nocardia; species Nocardia sp. XZ_19_385. The sequence goes on along the minus strand of NZ_JACVEE010000002.1, from coordinate 324,474 downwards.
ATTTTCAGAACACCGCGCGGACTTCGCTCGAGCTGGCCGGTATCACTGCCGACCAGATGGAGATCGACACCGGCACAGCGAAATTCGATCTTCAGCTGACGGTCCGGGAGGCGGATGCGGGACTCGACGCCGTCTTCGAGTACGCGACCGATCTGTTCGACGCCGGCACCGTTGCCGCGTTCGCGGGGCGGCTGCTGCGGGTGCTGGACGCGGTGTGTGCTGATCCGCGGCGGGCGGTGGGCGACATCGAGCTGTTGTCGGCGGCCGAGCGGACGCTGGTGCTGGAGACCTGGAACGACACGGCGCATGCGGTCGATCCGGCAGCGACTTTGGTGTCGTTGTTCGAGGCGCAGGTGCGGCGGAGTCCGGAGGCGGTGGCGGTCGCGTTCGAGGGTGACGAGCTCACCTATGCGGAGTTCGCGGGCCGGGTGCATCGGCTGGCGCGGTTGCTCATCTCCATCGGGGTCGGGCCGGACAGCACCGTAGCCGTGGCCATGCATCGGTCGCTGGATCTGCTGGTCGCGATTCATGCCGTAGTGGTCGCCGGTGGTGCGTATGTGCCGGTGGATCCGGAGCACCCGGGCGAGCGGATCGCGCATGTGCTGGACAGCGCGGACCCGGTCTGTGTGCTGACCCGTAGCAGCGATGGACTGGAACTCGCTGCTGGCGAGACGCATTCGAAGATGTGGGCCGTACTGGATGTGGATCAGTTCGACATCACCGGATACTCGGATGCGCCCCTGACCGAGGGCGAACGGCTCGGCGCACTCGATCCCGAGAACACCGCGTATGTGCTGTTCACCTCCGGATCCACGGGCAAACCGAAGGGTGTCGCGGTTTCGCATCGGGCGATCGTCAACCGTCTGGTCTGGATGCAGGACACCTATGGGTTGACGGAAGCCGACGTGGTGCTGCAGAAGACGCCGGTCACCTTCGATGTGTCGGTGTGGGAGTTGCTCTGGCCGTTGCAGATCGGTGCGCGGCTGGTTGTCGCGAAACCCGATGGGCACCGGGATCCGGCTTACTTGGTCGACGTCATCACCGACGCGAGAATCACGGTCGCGCATTTCGTGCCTTCGATGCTCGCGGTCTTTGTGGCGGAACCCGCTGTCGCACTGTGCTATTCGCTGCGTCTCGTGTTCGCCTCGGGTGAGGCGCTCCCGCCGGGCCCGGCGCAAACTTTGCGCCGCCTCACCGGTGCGCGGTTGCACAACTTGTACGGCCCGACCGAAGCCGCCGTCGACGTCACGAGCCACGAGGTGAGTGACACCGACGCACACACCGTTCCGATCGGCGTCCCGGTGTTCAACACCCAGGTGTTCGTGCTGGACAGCCGGTTGCGGCCGGTACCGGTCGGCGTCCCCGGTGAGTTGTACCTGGCAGGCGCGCAGCTCGCGCGCGGCTACGTCGGGCGACCTGACCTGACCGGAGATCGTTTCGTAGCCAGTCCCTTCCGGTTCGGCGAGCGCATGTATCGCACGGGTGACCTGGTGACGTGGCGTGCGAACGGTGAGCTGGAGTATCTCGGCCGCACCGACTTTCAGGTGAAGCTGCGCGGACAGCGCATCGAGCTGGGCGAGATCGAGGCCGTGCTCGCCTCGGTGCCAGGTGTCTCCCAGGTGGCGGCGATCATTGCCGCCACCTCGCACGGGGACCAGCTGGTCGCCTACGTCACCGCTACGGCTGACGTGGCCGAGCCGGTGCTATCAGAAGTTCTGCGCCGCCATGTGTCTCGGGCATTGCCCTCTTACATGGTCCCGTCGGTGATCACCATCCTCGACGAGTTCCCGCTCAACTCCTCCGGCAAGCTCGACCGGAAAGCGCTACCCGCGCCGGCCGTCGAGATCGCGGCTTTCCGGGAGCCGGTGACCGCGACGCAGGCGGCCGTGGCGGCGATCTACGCCGAGGTTCTGGGCCTGCCCGGCACCCACAGCGTGGGCCTGGATGACGACTTCTTCGCCCTGGGCGGCAATTCGCTGACCGCGACCCAGGTGGTGGCCCGGGTCGGCGCCGCGCTGGACGCGCAGCTGCCTGTGCGGGTGCTGTTCGAGGCGCCGACGGTGGCTGAACTGGCCGCCCGGGCCGCGGCGCGGCAGGGGAGCGGGCGCGTGGCTTTGGCGGCGCGGCAACGGCCGGAGCGGATTCCGTTGTCGGCGGCCCAGCAGCGGATGTGGTTCCTCAACCGCTTCCTGACGGGCAGCGACAGCGGGCCCGGCGATGCGGTGCACCACATCCCGGTCGCACTGCGGCTCACCGGCGATCTGGATATCGCGGCACTCACGGCTGCGCTCGACGATCTGGTTGCGCGCCACGAGACGTTGCGGACGGTCTATCGCGAGGGCCCGGACGGCGCGGAGCAAATCATTCTGCCTGCGCAGCAGCATATCTCCGACCTCCAGCGCGTCGAGATTTCTCCGGCAGACCTCGGCCCTCAACTATCTGCCTGTGTAGCAACCCCATTCGACCTGAGTCGCGAGACACCACTTCGAGCGCACCTGTTCAGCATGGCCGAGCCCGGAGCCCACGTGCTCCTGCTGGTCCTGCATCACATTGCCGCCGACGGTGTTTCACTCACACCGCTGGCCCGCGACCTCATGACCGCCTATGCGGCCCGGCGTACGGGTGTGGCACCACAGTGGGACCCGCTGCCGGTGCAGTACGCCGACTACACCCTCTGGCAGGCCGAAACCCTCGGCTCCGACACCGAACCGGGCACCTCCGCGCATCGGCAGCTGGAATTCTGGCGGCGGACCCTGGCCGGTCTGCCCGACCAGCTGGAGCTGCCCGCCGACCACCCGCGTCCCGCCGAGACCACCTTCCGTGGCGCGACCCACCGGCTGCGGATCGACTCCGATCTGCACGGTGAACTGCGAGAGCTGGCCCGTAAACGAGAAGCGACGCTGTTCAGTACCGTGCACGCCGCGCTCGCGGTGCTGCTGGCCCGGTTGTCCGGCAGCGGCGATATCGCCATCGGTACGCCCGTGGCGGGGCGCGGTGAGGCCGCGCTCGATCAGCTGGTCGGGATGTTCGTCAACACCCTGGTGCTGCGAACTCAGATCGATCCGAGGGCGCGGTTCGAGACCTTGCTCGACACGGTGCGCGCTCAGGACCTGGATGCCCTGTCGCATGCGGACATCCCGTTCGAGCGGCTGGTCGACGCGCTCGCGCCGGCCCGCGCACGGAACCGGCATCCGCTGTTCCAGGTAGCGCTGACCTTCCAGAACTTCACCCTGCCCCGGCTCGAACTCGACAACCTGACCGTCGCGCCGCACGACTTCGACACGGCGGCAGCGAAATTCGACCTCCAGTTCACGGTGCTGGAATCCGACGACGCGGACGGTCGCGCCGACGGCATGGATATCGAAATCACCTACGCCACCGATCTTTTCGACGCCGACTCGGTCGCGGTACTGGCCCGGCGCTTCACTCAGGTGCTGGCCGCCATCGCCGCCGACGCGACCGTGGTGGTCGGGGATATCCAGTTGCTCAGTGGCGAGGAGCAGCAGCGGGCGCTGTACGAATGGGCCGGCGCCGACCTGGACAGCGCGGTGGTGCGGGAGACGCTCGCCGATCGGTTCGCCCGCTCCGCACTGCTCGACCCGGCCGCCGTCGCGGTCCGGGCCGGAGATGTCGTGCTCACCTACGCCGAGCTCGATGCCCGGTCCAACCGGCTCGCTCGCAAATTGACCGCCGCGGGCGTAGGTCCGGAAATGCTGGTGGCGGTGGCACTTCCGCGCACCGCCGAGCTGGTCGTCGCGCTGCTCGCGGTGGTCAAGGCGGGCGGCGGTTACCTGCCCATCGATCCGAACTACCCCGCTGACCGGATCGAGTACGTGCTCGACGACGCTCGTCCGATCTGCGCGATCGGCAGCGCCGCGACCGGTCTTCCACGTGATTGGTTCGGCGGCCCGGTGATCGACCTGGACGTCACCGACCTCGAAACCCTCGATGCCGCACCACTGTCCGATGCGGAGCGCCGCGCGCCGCTGCATCCGGCGAATACCGCCTATGTCATCTACACCTCCGGCTCCACCGGTCGGCCGAAGGGGGTTGTCGTTCCGCACCGGAATGTGGTGCGGCTCTTCGACAACACTCAGCGGCACTTCGACTTCGGCGCGATGGATGTGTGGACCATGTTCCACTCGTACGCCTTCGACTTCTCGGTGTGGGAGCTGTGGGGTGCGCTGCTGTACGGCGGCAGGCTGGTCGTCGTCGACTACTTCACTTCGCGATCGCCGCAGCAGTTCCGGGAATTGCTGGTCGCGGAGCGCGTGACCGTGCTCAACCAGACGCCTTCGGCCTTCTATCAATTGATCGCCGCGGACACGGACGCTGCTCCTGCCGAATATGCGTTGCGCGCAGTCATTTTCGGCGGTGAGGCATTGGATCCCCAACGCTTGGCCGCCTGGTTCGAGCGGTATCCGGACCAGCCGCGACTGGTGAACATGTACGGCATCACCGAGACGACGGTGCACGTGTCGTACCGGTCGATCGAACCGGGCACCGGCTCGGCGAGCGTGATCGGCAGTGCCATACCGGGTCTGGTGGTCCGGGTCCTCGATTCCCGGCTACGGCCGGTGCCCGTGGGTGTGCCCGGCGAAATCTACGTTTCCGGCGGTCAATTGGCGCGTGGCTACCTCGGACGCCCCGCGCTCACCGCGACCCGGTTCGTCGCCGATCCGTACGGGGCGGCCGGGACGGCGGCCTACCGTTCTGGTGACCTGGCCCGCTGGACCGCCACGGGCGACCTCGAATATCTGGGCCGCGCCGATCAGCAGGTGAATCTGCGTGGCTACCGGATCGAACTCGGCGAGATCGAAGCGGCCCTGCTGGGCACCGCGTCGACGGTGCGGGAAGCGGCGGTGGTGGTCCGCACCGATCTGGTGGACGAGCCGCGCCTGGTCGCCTACGTCGTTGCCGGAGCACTCGACACCGTGCGGCTGCGCAAGGATCTGGGCCGGGTGCTGCCCGAGCACATGGTGCCGGCCGCCGTCGTGGTGCTGGATCGAATCCCGCTGACCGTCAACGGGAAACTGGATCGTGCGGTTTTGCCCGCACCGGCTTTCGAGGGAACAACCTACCGCGCGCCGCGCACACCGGCGGAGGAGATCGTCGCCGCGGTTTTCGCCGAGGTTCTCGGGTCCGCCGATCGCGTCGGCGCCGACGACGATTTCTTCACCCTCGGGGGGAGCTCCCTGCTTGCCGCCAAGGCCGTAGCCCGGATCGGCGCGGCGCTGGGACGGTCCGTCTCGGTGCGCATACTGTTCGAGGCCTCGCGTGTCACCGACCTCGCCGCCCTGGTCACGGCGAACGCGACCGAACCGCGGCCCGAGCTGGTCGCCGGCGCCCGGCCCGACACGTTGCCGCTGTCACCGGCGCAGCAGCGGATGTGGTTCCTGAATCGGTTCGACCGCGATTCGATCGCCTACAACATTCCGATGGCGTTGCGGCTGACGGGCGCGGTGGATCTCGCCGCGTTGCGGGCCGCGATCGCGGATGTGATCGGCCGGCACGAGTCGCTGCGGACCCGGTATCCGGAGATCGACGGCGACGCGACCCAGGTGATCGTGGCTGCGGCGCAAGCTGTTCCGGAGCTGGACCCGGTCGACGTCACCGAAACCGAACTGCTGGAACAGATCCAGCAGCTGGCCGCCGCGACCTTCGACGTCACCGCAGAGGTGCCGCTGCGGATGCGGCTGTTCCGTACCGGCGCAGCGGAATTCGTGCTGGCAGCCGTCCTGCATCACATCGCTGCCGACGGGTCCTCCATCGCGCCGTTCGTTCGCGACCTCATGATCGCCTACACCGCGCATCGCGACGGCGACGCTCCCGGGTGGTCGCCGCTGGCTGTGCAGTACGCCGATTACGCGCTGTGGCAGCGGAGGCTGCTCGGCACCGAGGACGATCCGGAATCACTGGCCGCCCGCCAGATCGAATACTGGACCGAGGCGCTGGCCGGGCTGCCCGATCAGCTGGCGCTGCCCACCGATCATCCCCGCCCGGCTCGGCAAAGTTTGCGCGGCAAGAAGGTCGAGCTCGCCATCGAAGCCGAGCTGCACGCGGCCCTCGTCGGGCTCGGGCAGCGCAGTGGCGCAACGCTGTTCATGGTTGTGCATGCCGCGTTCGCAGCGCTGCTCAGCCGGTTGACGGGCACCGGCGACATCACGGTCGGCACCCCGATCGCCGGACGTGGCGCCGCGGAACTGGACGACGTGATCGGCATGTTCGTCAACACCCTCGTGCTGCGCACCCAGGTCGACGGGGCCGGCACCTTCGCGGAACTGCTGGCACGCACGCGGACCGGTGACGTGGCGGCGTTCGCGCATGCCGACGTGCCGTTCGAACGGCTGGTCGAAGTGCTGAATCCGGAACGGTCCACCGCGCGCCATCCGCTGTTCCAGGTCGGCTACTCGTTCCAGAACCACGAGCGCGGCGAGCTGCGACTACCGGGCCTCGAAGTACATGCCCTCGAATACGACAGTGGCGTCTCGCAATTCGACCTGCACCTGTTCGCCGTCGACAACTACCACCCGGACGGGTCCGCCGCGGGAATGGAACTCGCCCTCGGCTACGCGACGGACCTGTTCGAAGCGGCCACCGCCGAACGTATCGCCGACCAGCTCCATCGAGTGCTCGAAGCGGTTGCGGTACAGCCGGACACCGTTGTCGGCGACCTCGACGTGCTCGGGGCGCACGCGCGCGCCCTGCTGCTCGACGAATGGAACCGCACCGCACAACCGGTCGAACCCGCCACCCTCGCCGACCTGATCGACGCACAGGTCGCACGCTCCCCGCACGCCAAGGCGCTCATCGACGCGGCAACAGAGAACTGGCTCAGCTACCAGGATTTCGACGCCGCGGTGAATCGGCTGGCGCGTGCGCTGATCCGTGCCGGTGTCGGCCCGGAAACCACCGTCGTCCTCGCCATGCGGCGCTCGGTGGAACTGGTGGTCGCCATGTACGCGGTGGTACGCGCCGGTGGCGCCTACGTCCCGATCGACCCGGACCATCCGGCCGACCGGATCACCCACATCCTCGACACCGCTTCGCCCGCATGCATTCTCACCACCGCACGCGACGGCCTGCCGGTCGAAACCGCCGTTCCGACATGGGAAGTCGATCAGCTCGCACTGAGCGATATCGCCGCCGATCCGATTCGCGACAGCGAACGGATGCGCCCGCTACGACCGGAGCATCCGGCCTACGTGATCTTCACCTCCGGATCGACCGGTGTCCCGAAGGGCGTCACCGTTCCGCACTCGGCGATCGTCAACCAACTGGCGTGGCTGGGCGAACAGTTCGCCCTGAACGGCAACGACTGTGTACTGCTGAAAACACCCGCGACCTTCGACCTGTCGGTCTGGGAGTTCTGGTCTCCGCTGGTCACCGGCGGCCGCCTCGTGGTCACCCCACCCGGCACCGAACGCGAACCCGAACGACTACGCGAACTGATGACCCGCCACGGCGTCACCGTGCTGCACGCCGTGCCCTCCCTGATCGGAATGCTGCTGGCCGCCGCACCGGATGCGCCGCTGCCCGCAACGCTGCGCCGGGTGCTCGCCATCGGTGAAGCGCTGCCCCCGGCGACGGCCACGGAGTTACTGCGCCGCCCGACGCACCCGCAGGCGTCGAGCGCTTCCGCCGAGGCTGCCCCCGCTGACGTGGCGAAAGTCCTGAGTGGTGCGGAGGCAGCCGCCGACCAAGCCGCGGACCTGCTGCTCGGATTGGCCGAGTACCGGCGCAACGAGGACACGCAGCAGCTGAATCAGCGCGCGGAATACACCGATTCGGTATCCGCTGCCCCCGAGTTGGGACCGGACTCGGCCAGCTCGAGGCCGATTCCGATCGGGGAGTCGGGCAATCGCCGCGCACTGCCCGTACGCAAGCCTGTGGACACCTGTGCACAAATCCGAGGTGCCCGACTTTTCAACCTGTATGGACCAACCGAGGCCGCGGTATCGATCACCGCATACGAGGTCGTGGACGAGCCGGTGCACGTGGTGCCGATCGGTGCGCCCGCTTGGAACAGCCGAGTGTATGTGCTGGACAGCCGGTTGCAGCCGGTGCCGGTGGGTGTCGCGGGAGAGCTGTATCTGGCCGGTGCGCAGTTGGCGCGCGGGTACCACGGCAGGGCGGGCCTGACCGCGGATCGGTTTGTCGCCGACCCGTTCGCGGGCGCAGGGCGGATGTACCGCACCGGCGACATCGTGCGGTGGCGGGCCGACGGGACGTTGGAGTACCTGGAGCGGGCCGACTTCCAGGTCAAGATCGGTGGGTTCCGGATCGAGCTCGGTGAGGTCGAGGCGGCGCTGCGGCGGCTGCCGCAGGTGCGGGCCGCCGTCGCTGTGGCTCATCGCGGGGTGCGGCTGGTGGCGTATGTGGAAGTCGCGCAGCAGGATTCCCCGGTCCCGGACTTGAGACTGGCAGTGGCTTCCGAACTGCCGGGCTATATGGTGCCCGCCGCGGTAGTGGTGCTGGAGTCGTTGCCGCTCAACGTAAACGGAAAAGTCGATCGGTCGCAGTTGCCGGATCCAGTGTTCGCCGAGGCCGAATTCCGAGCCCCCGAAACCCATCTGGAGCGGTTGGTGGCCGCAACCTTCGCGGCGGTGATCGGGTGCGAGCAAGTCGGTCTCGACGACGACTTCTTCGCACTCGGCGGCAACTCGCTGCTCGCGACCAAGCTCAGCGCCCGCCTCGGGGCGGCCTTGGGCACGCAGGTGCCGGTGGCGGCGGTCTTCGAAGCATCGACCGTCGCGGCGCTGGCTGCCGGGCTCGCTGCCCTGGACCCAGCGCAGGCCCGTCCCGCGCTGGCCCCGCGCACCACGACCGCGCCTGCCGCATTGGCGCCCGCGCAGCAGCGGATGTGGGTGGTCAACCGGCTCGCACCGGAGTCCTCGGCCTACAACATCCCGGCCGCCGTCAGGCTCACCGGAGCATTGGATCTGGGCGCACTGACCGCAGCTCTCGCGGATCTCCTCGCGCGGCACGAAACGTTGCGCACTCGCTATCCCGACACCGCGCACGGCCCGGTCCAAGAGGTGCTTTCCCCTGCGGCCACCACAGTCGACCTGACACCGATCCAGCTGCCTCGCGATGCCATCGATGCGCGCCTCCGCGAGTTCGTCGACGCCGGATTCGATGTCACAGTCGCACCTCCGGCCCGCGTCGCACTCTTCGAAATCGCCGACGCCGAATCGCAGCCCGAGTGGATTCTTGTTGTTGTCCTGCACCACATTTGCGCCGACGGATACTCCGTCGCGCCGCTGACCCGGGATCTCATCGTCGCCTATGCCGAACGCGCTGAAGGCCGCGCTCCCGACTGGCCGCCGCTGGATATCCAGTACTCCGACTACAGCGATTGGCAGCGGACGCTGCTGGGTTCCGCCGATGACCCGGAAAGCCTGCTGAACCGCCAACTGCACTACTGGACAACGGAACTGGCGGGACTTCCGGAGGTTTTGGCGTTGCCCACCGACCGGCCCCGCCCGGCCCGCCGCGAGACGACCGGTGCCGCAGTGCAGTTCGAGATCGACGCGGACCTCACCGCGCGACTCGCACTCGTCGCTCGCGCGCACGGCACCACACTGTTCACCGTCCTGCACGCCGCCTTCGCGGTACTGCTGTCCAAGCTCTCGGGCAGCGCCGACATCGCCATCGGCGTCCCGGTCGCCGGTCGCGGTGCGAAGGAGCTCGACGACCTGATCGGCATGTTCGTCAACACCGTGGTGCTGCGGACGGAACTCGATCCGCGCGCCGGTTTCACCGAAATGCTGCGGCAGGCCCGGGATCGGGATCTCGCCGCGCTCTCGCACGCGGACTTACCGTTCGAGCAGGTCGTCGAGGCCTTGGGCGGGGCGCGGTCCAGCGCCTACACCCCGCTGTTCCAGGTGATGTTCACCTTCCAGAACCTGGCTGCCGGGCGCATCGCACTACCCGGTCTCGAGGTGGAGGTGCTGGATCTGGCTCTCGCGGAGGCGAAGTTCGATCTGCATCTCACCGGCATCGAACGGTTCACCGCCGACGGCGCCCGCGATGGCCTCGATATGCGGTTCGGTTTCGCGACCGACATTTTCGACGCGCAGACGATCCAGCTGTACGCCGACCGGCTGCTGCTGGTGTGCGCCGCTATCGCCGCGGAGCCGGCAATCCCTGTGCGGGCCATCGACATTCGTACCGAGGCGGAGCGCGGTGCGCCCGCAGCAGCACAGCAGGAGCTGGCGCTCGCAGACTTGCCCGAATTGGTCTCTACCGCAGCCGGTTTCGCGCCTGATGGCGTCGCGTTTACCCACGGCGCGCGCACGGTGTCCTACCGCGAACTGGCGGCGAAGCTCAGCACCGTCGCAAAGGCGATGGGCGCGGCGGCCACCCCGGGAACCCTCGTCAATGTCGCTCTCGCCGGGCTCGTCCCTGGTGTTCTCGCCGCACTCGGTGGCGATGGCCTCGCGCAGGCCACTCGCGCCTTGCTCGCCGACGCGCACGCCGTGGTCACACGGCCGGCGCGGGTTATCGATTCGGAAGGAAACAGCTGATGTCGCAAACGGATTCGGCCACCTCCAGCGCCCAGGGCGCCCGTATCGAGCCACGCCCGCATCCGGCGTTGCGGCGGGCCTACGGCCTCGATGACCTGCCCGGACTCATCGCGACCGTCGCCGAGCTGGCGCCGGACCGAGTCGCGTTGCGCCACGGCGACACCGCGCTCACCTATGCGGCCTTACACACCGAGATCGCGGTGCTGGGCGCGGCCATGGGCGGCGGGCTGGGCGCGGATGTCCTGGTGTCCGTGGTCGTGTCGAGTCAGCTGCCCGAGCTGCTGGAGTCGACCGACGGAGCCCTCGGCGCGGTGCTCACCGCACTCCTCGACGACGCGCTGACAGTGGCCGGCCCGGCGCTGGCGGCCACCTTCGCTCCGGCCGAAACACTGGTGAGCGAGTTCGATGCGCAGGTACGCCGGACACCGGACGCCGTCGCGCTCGAATCCCGCGGCTCCACAATGACCTACGCCGAATTCGAGGCTCAGGTCGACGCGCTGGCACGCCACCTGGTGCAGCTTGGTGTCGGACCGGATGCGCTGGTCGGGTTGGCGGTGCGCCGATCGTTCGAACTGTTGATCGCGATGTACGCGATCGTCAAAGCCGGTGGCGCGTACGTTCCGATCGATCCGGAACATCCGGCCGAGCGGATCGGCTATGTGCTGGAGGTGGCGGCTCCGGTGCTGGTGCTCACCACCACTGCTGACGAACCGCCACTGCCCGTCGGCGTGCCGGTGCTGCATATCGACGAATTCGAGTACACGGATACGGATTCCGTAGCGCTGCCTGTGCTGGATCCCGACAACATCGCCTACGTGATCTTCACCTCCGGCTCGACCGGGAGGCCGAAAGGCGTAGCCGTATCGCATCGTTCGATCGTCGCGAACCTGCACTGGCGTCAGCGCATGTACCGGCTCCGCGAGACCGATGTGGTCCTGCAGAAGACGCCGTTCACCTTCGACGTGTCGGTGTGGGAGTTCTTCTGGCCGCTGCAGATCGGCGCGCGGCTGGTCATCGCCGAGCCGGACGGGCACCGCGACCCCGGCTACCTGGCGCGCACCATCGCCGAAACCGAGGTCACCGTCGCGCATTTCGTGCCGTCGATGCTCGCGGTGTTCGTGGCCGAGCCGCAGGCGGAGGCAGCCGCTGAGCCGCTGCGTCTGGTGTTCGCCTCCGGCGAGGCGCTGCCCGCCGCGACGGCGGCCGCGTTCCGGGAGGTCAGCGGCGCGACGCTGCACAACCTGTACGGCCCCACCGAGGCGGCGGTGGACGTCACCGCGCACGAGGTGACAGCAGAGGACGTCACCACCGTGCCCATCGGCGTCGCCGCCGACGACACCGAACTGCTTGTCCTGGACGACAATCTGCGGCCGGTGCCCGGCGGTGTAGTCGGCGAACTGTACCTATCGGGCGTGCAACTGGCCCGCGGTTATGTCGGGCGGCCCGGGCTGACCGCGGATCGCTTCGTGGCGAATCCGGAGGGTGCGCCCGGCGATCGCATGTATCGCACCGGTGACCTGGCGCGCTGGGTGACCGACCCGGACGGCGGCCCCGCGGAATTGGAGTACCTGGGCCGCACCGACTTCCAGGTGAAGCTGCGTGGCCTGCGGATCGAACTGGGGGAGGTCGAGGCGGCACTCTCCCGCAGCCGGCAGGTCGCCCAGGCCGCTGTGACGCTGCATCGGCACGCGGGTGGTGACCAGCTGGTCGGCTACGTGGTGGCGGCCGCAGGCGTGGTGCTCGACACCGGCGCGGTGCTGGACGAGGCGCGTAAGCAGCTGCCGGAGTACATGGTGCCGGCGCTGCTGCAGGTGCTCGGCGAAATGCCGTTGAACGCGAACGGCAAGCTGGACCGCCGCGCCCTGCCCGAACCCGACTTCGCGGACAGCACCGTCGAATACCGGGAGCCCGCAACCGATGCCGAACATGCGGTGGCTGAGATTTTCGCGGATCTGCTCGGCAAGCCGCAGGTCGGTGCGGACGACAACTTCTTTACGCTGGGTGGCAATTCGCTGCTCGCCACCCGCGTGATCGCCCGCGTTTCCACGGCCCTGGGGATGGCTGTGGATGTTCGCGACTTCTTCGATACGCCGACGGTGTCGGCCCTCGCCGCGCGCGCCGGGACCGCGGCGGCTCGCCCGCCGCTGGTCGCCGCCGCCCGGCCGGACCGGATTCCGCTGTCACCCGCGCAGCGGCGGATGTGGTTCCTGAATCGGTACGGCTCCGGTGCGCACACCACGGCTGTGGACAACATTCCGCTGGCCCTGCGCCTGCGCGGCCCGCTGGATGTCGCCGCGCTGTCGGCGGCGATCACCGACCTGGTGGTCCGGCACGAAATCCTGCGCACGGTATATCCGCACACCGCGGCGGGACCCGTGCAGGTGGTGCGTGCGTTGCACCCGGCCTTCGACCTGGCCCCGCGAGACGTACCCGCCGACGCGCTCACCGCCGCCGTACTCGAAGTTGCGACACAGGGTTTTGATGTCGCCGAGGAAATCCCGATGCGGGTGCGTCTGCTCCGCAGTGCCGCCGACGATCACACGCTGGTGTTCGTCGTGCATCACATTGCCGCCGACGGTGTTTCGCTGGGCCCGCTGATGCGGGACCTGGTCACGGCGTACACCGCGCGCGAGAGCGGTCGGCTCCCCGCATGGGAACCGCTGGCCGTGCAGTACGCCGACTACGCGCTGTGGCAGCAGGCCGTCCTGGGCGAAACAGCTGATCCGGACTCGGCCACCGCCCGCCAGCTCGCCTTCTGGCAGACGGAATTGGCGGAACTCCCCGCCGAGCTCACGTTGCCCACCGACCGGCCGCGGCCCGCCACCGTTTCCTACCGGGGCGCCACCCACACCTTCGCCCTCGACGCGAGCCTGCGGACAGCTGTGGACAAAACCGCACAGCGCTGCGGTGCGACGCCCTTCATGGTGCTGCACGCCGCGCTCGCCGCACTGCTGGCCCGGTTGTCCGGCAGCACCGACATCGCCATCGGCACGCCCGTGGCCGGGCGCGGCGATCGGGCCCTCGACGACCTGGTCGGCATGTTCGTCAACACCCTGGTGCTGCGCACCGAGGTCCGTCCTTCGCTCACCTTCGCCGACCTGGTCGCGCACGCCCGCGAGCGGGACGTGCGCGCCTTCGCGCACGCCGACATCCCGTTCGAGCAGCTGGTGGAAGCGTTGAACCCGGCCCGGTCCCAGGCCCGGCATCCGCTGTTCCAGGTGGCGCTGTTCATGCAGAACATGGCTCCGGTCGCCCTGGCGCTGCCGGGCCTGGAGACAGGGCTGGTCGATTTCGAGTCCGGGTTCTCGAAATTCGATCTGCAGCTGACGCTCACCGACAATGACGGCGGCTACCGAGCCGAATTCACCTACGCCACCGATCTGTTCGATGCGGCGACGGTCACCGAGTTCAGCGCGAAATTCCTGCGACTGTTGCGCGCGGCGGTCGCGGACCCGGCCACGGTGGTCGGCGATATCGAATTGCTGGACGCGGGTGAACTCGACTACGTCACCGCCAGCTGGAACGCCAGCGGGCACCGGGTACCCGACCGATTCTTGCACGAGGGTTTCGACAATCAGGTTCGGCGGACTCCCACGGCGGTGGCGCTGCTGGCCGACGCGGATCCGCGGGACGGATTGACCTATAGCGAACTCTCCGATCGGGCGAACCAGCTCGCCCGCCTGCTCATCGCGACGGGCGTCGGCCCGGAAGCCCTTGTGGTGCTGGCGATACCGAGGTCGATCGAGCTGGTGGTCGCCATGTACGCGGTGCTGCGAGCGGGCGGCGCGTACGTGCCGGTTGATCCGTCGCATCCGGCCGAACGCATCGGACACATCCTCGACACCGCGCAGCCGCATTCCGTATTGACCACGCGCACTGCGGGATTCACCGCCGCGACGACCGTGCCGGTGCATTACGTCGATGACCTCGATCTCGCGGAGTACTCCGTGGCCAAGATCGGCGACCGGGAACGCCAGGCCCCGCTGCACCCTGAGCACCCCGCCTACGTCATCTTCACCTCGGGCTCGACGGGTAAACCGAAGGGCGTCACCGTCAGCCACCGGGCCATCGCCAACCAACTGGCGTGGATGCACGACGAATACCGCCCCCACACCGGGGATGTGTACCTGCAGAAGACCGCGGCCACCTTCGACGTCTCGCTGTGGGGCTACTTCCTGCCGCTGCGCGCGGGGGCCACGGTGGTTCTCGCCACTCCCGACGGCCACCGCGATCCGCGGTATATCGCCGAAACGATCGTGCGCCACAGCGTGACGCTCACCGACTTCGTGCCGGCCATGCTCTCGGCGTTCGCGGCACACGCCGAGACCGGCGAACTCGCCTCGCTGCGCGATGTTTTCGTGATCGGTGAGGCGTTGCCGCCGGAGACGGTGGCCGCCTTCGGCGCGATCTGCGATGCGGGACTGCACAATCTGTACGGCCCCACCGAGGCGGCGGTGTCGATCACCTACCGCGAAGTGACGGGTGCGGATACCGGTTCGGTGCCGATCGGTGAGCCGGAGTGGAATTCGCAAGTGTACGTGCTGGATTTGCGGCTGCATCCGGTGCCGATCGGGGTATCCGGCGAGCTGTATCTGGCCGGTGACCAGCTGGCCCGGGGCTACCACGGCCGAGTCGACCTCACCGCCGACCGCTTTGTGGCGAACCCGTTCGGTTTCGGTGGCGAACGCATGTACCGCACCGGCGATCTGGTGCGCTGGACCCACGATGGCGAGCTCGTCTACTTGGGCCGAGCGGATTTTCAGGTGAAGTTCCGCGGACAGCGCGTCGAACTCGCGGAGATCGAGACCGCGTTGCTCGCGGCGCCGGAGGTGAGTCAAGCGGCGGTCCGGCTGATCTCCGCCGACACCGGGGACTACCTGGCCGGTTACGTCATCCGCACACCTGGAGCCGAATTGGATCTCGAGGGGCTGAGGCAGCGGCTGTCCCAACGGCTTCCGGCGTACATGGTGCCGACCGCACTGGTCGAGCTGCCCGAGTTCCCGTTGAACACCAGCGGCAAGCTGGACCGCAACGCCCTGCCGCTGCCGGTATTGCAAGCCAAGGCATTCCGGCCGCCGGTCGACGCCGCCCAGCGACTGGCCGCGGCGGTGTTCGGTGAGGTGTTGCGGGTGCCACGGGTCGGCCTGGATGACGACTTCTTCGCCC
The DNA here is from genome assembly GCF_015355755.1 of Nocardia sp. XZ_19_385. Taxonomy (NCBI): domain Bacteria; kingdom Bacillati; phylum Actinomycetota; class Actinomycetes; order Mycobacteriales; family Nocardiaceae; genus Nocardia; species Nocardia sp. XZ_19_385. The sequence goes on along the minus strand of NZ_JACVEE010000002.1, from coordinate 308,779 downwards.
TCGGCGGCAGCTCATTGGACGCGACCCAGGTCACCGCGCGCGCCGGCGAGGCCGTCGGGGCCCGGATTCCGGTACGGACCCTGTTCGAAGCTCCCACTGTGGCCGCGTTCGCCGCCGCGGTCGACGAGCTGAGCAGATCCGGTGCGCCGAGGCTGCCGCTGGGGCGGCGGGAACGCCCGGAGCGGATACCGCTGTCGCCCGCGCAGCAGCGGTTGTGGTTCCTCAACCGCATCGAAAGCCAGGACGGCGGCGCCGGCCTGTACAACCTGCCGGTGGTGCTGCGGCTGCGTGGCCGGCTCGACGTCGGCGCACTGGAACGGGCCGTACTGGACGTGCTGGCCAGGCACGAGTCGCTGCGCACCTACTGCCCGGAGCACGAGGACGGGCCGTACCAGGCGATCCTGGACGCCGCCGACATCGGGCTCGGCTTGCACGCGGTGCAGGTCGCGCGCGCAGAGCTGACCGCGGCGATCAGCGCCATCAGCCGCGCGGGCTTCGACGTCACCACCGAAATCCCGTCGCGGGCAGCGCTTTTCCTGACCGACCGGGCCGACGACGCACGCGGACTGCCCGGCGACGAATACGTGCTGGTGTTCGTGGTGCACCACATCGCCGCCGACGCACTGTCGATGACACCGCTGGTGACCGATCTGGTGCGCGCCTATCAGGCCCGTTTGCTCGATCAGCAGCCGGACTGGGACGAATTACCCGTCCAGTACGCCGATTACAGCCTGTGGCAGCGGGAGCTGCTCGGGTCCGAGGAGCGGATCGGCGATCCCGCGCAGCAGCAGTTGCGGTTCTGGCAAGACGTGCTCGCCGGATCGCCCGCGGACCTGCCGCTGCCGACGGACCGGCCACGACCGACCCGACCGGCGAATCACGCTGCGGCCGTGCACTTCACCGTCGGCGCGACGGTCGCCTCCGGTTTGCGCCTGCTGGCCGAAAGGCAGGGCGCGACCCTGTTCATGGTGCTGCACGCGGCCTTCGCGGCGACGCTGGCCCGGCTCGGCGGCACCGGTGACATCGTGATCGGCTCACCCATCGGTGGCCGCGGCGAGCGGGAACTCGATGCGCTGGTCGGCATGTTCGTCAATACGCTCGTGCTGCGGACGCCGGTCCGGCTCGACGTCCCGCTCACCGATCTGGTTGCCACCGTCCGGGATTCGGATCTCGCGGCATTCGGCAATGCCGATCTGCCGTTCGAGCGGCTGGTCGATGCCATGGCGGTGGATCGCAGCACCGGGGCGCATCCGCTGTTCCAGGTGATGTTCAGCTTCGGCGGCGCGGGTCTGGAATCGGGAAACTCGTTCGAGGTGCCGTGGTTGACGGTCGAGCCGATCGAAATCGAGGACACGACAGCCAAATTCGACCTGCATCTAGTGCTCAACGAGCATTCCGACGCCACGCTCACCGGCAGTCTGCGCTACGCCACGGACCTGTTCGATCCCGCGACAGCCGTGGCGTTCGTCGCCAGGCTGGAGCGGATGCTCACCTCGGTCGCGAGGGTGCCGGAGGCGCTTGTCGGTGATATCGAGCTGCTCGACGCGGCTGAGCGTGCCGACGTCCTCACGCGCTGGAATACGACCGCGCACTCGATAGACGAAAGCCTGACGCTTCCTGGCATGTTCGCGGCGCAGGTCGCGCGCACCCCGGACGCACCCGCGTTGACGTTCGAGGGGACGACTCTGTCCTACGCCGAATTGGCCGCCCAGGTGCATCGCTTGGCACGCTGGTTGATCGACCATGGTGTGGGTCCGGAAACTCTTGTCGCACTGGGTATGCAGCGTTCGATAGACCTGGTTGTCGGGATGCACGCGATCACCATGGCAGGCGGCGGCTATGTGCCACTCGACCCGGATCATCCGGCCGAACGCATCGGGCACATCCTCGACACGGCCGCACCGATCGCGGTGCTCACAGCCGCGGTTGATCTGGATGTTGCTGTGGCACAGGTACGTATCGATCAGCTCGATCTGAGCGAGTACTCCGCCGCGCCACTCACCGACGCCGATCGTCGTGCGCCGCTGCGGGCCGCCAACACCGCCTACGTCATCTTCACCTCGGGCTCAACCGGTAGACCCAAAGGCGTTGCGGTCAGCCATGGCTCGATCGTCAACCGTCTGCTGTGGATGCAGACGGCACACGTCGAACTCGGACCCGGGGACGCACTGCTGCAGAAGACGCCGGTGACCTTCGACGTCTCGGTTCCGGAGTTCTTCTGGCCGCTACAGGTCGGCGCCCGACTGGTGCTGGCCCGGCCGGACGAGCACCGCGATCCCGGCTATCTCGCTGAAACCATTCGGCAAGAAGCGATTACGGCGATCCACTTTGTTCCGTCGATGCTTGCCGTCTTCGTCACGGAGGTGGCAGGTGAGTTGCCGTCGCTGCGGCACGTGTTCTGCTCCGGCGAAGCCTTGGCCGCGCCGGTCGCACAACGGATGCGAGCACTGACCGGCGCCCGGGTGCACAACCTGTACGGCCCTACCGAAGCCGCCGTCGAAGTCACCTGTCACGAGGTGACCGACTCCGATACCACCGGCATCCCGATCGGTGCCCCGGTGTGGAACACCCAGGTCTACGTGCTCGACGCCCGGCTGCGTCCGGTACCGGTGGGCGTACCCGGTGAGTTGTACCTGGCCGGTGCGCAGTTGGCGCGCGGATACCTCGGACGAACCGATCTCACCGGAGATCGGTTCGTGGCCAACCCTTTCGGGCACGCAGGAACCCGCATGTACCGCGGCGGTGACCTAGTCCGGTGGAACGCCGACGGCGCCCTGGAATACCTGGGCCGCACCGACTTCCAGGTGAAGCTGCGCGGGCTGCGTATCGAGCTCGGAGAGATCGAGGCGGCGCTGCTCTCGCTGTCCGCGGTCGCCCAGGCGGTAGTAGCGGTCCGCGACGATCACGGCACTGGCGACCAGCTCGTCGGTTACCTGGTGGCCGCCACACCGCTCGATCTCGACGCCGTGCGCGCCGCGCTGACCGAGCGACTACCCGGTTACATGGTGCCGACTTCGTTCGTCGCGCTCGACGCCTTTCCTGTCAACGCTTCGGGCAAGCTGGATCGGGCCGCGCTACCTGCCCCGGTCACGGTGACGGGTGCGTTCCGTGCCCCGGTTTCCGAAGCCGAATGCCTTGTCGCCGAGACATTCCGGGCGCTACTCGGAGTCGACGAGGTCGGTGCCGACGACGACTTCTTCGCGCTCGGCGGCAACTCCCTCATCGCCACTCAGCTCGCCGCGCGCCTCACCAAAGCCACCGGAACCCAGGTGCCGGTGCGCACTGTCTTCGATGCGGCGACCGTCGCCGCTCTCGCGGATCGCCTTACGCTGCGGACCGGCGCGAACGCGGATACCGTACCGGTGATGTTGCCGCCGCTCGTCCCGCAGAACCGCGACGACGCCATCCCGCTCTCGATCGCGCAGCAGCGGATGTGGTTCCTCAACCGATTCGACAGTGCCAGTGCCGGATACAACATCCCGTTCGCACTGCGGCTGACCGGCGCGCTGAATATCGTTGCGCTGCAAGCGGCTATCGGCGACGTCATCGGACGCCACGAGACGCTGCGCACGATCTACCCCGAACACGACGGCAACGCCACCCAGCTGGTGCTGCCCGCCGGCACCCGCCTGGTCGACCTGGTGGTGCGGACCGTGCCGGCCGCCGACCTGCCCCAGTTGATCGCCACGGTCACCCAGGCCGGATTCGATGTCACCACCGAGGTGCCATTGCGGGTACGGCTGCTGCAACTGGACGACGGCAGCGCTCGCCCGGAACATGTACTGCTGTTCGTGGTGCACCATATCGCCGCGGACGGCTGGTCTTTCGGACCGTTGACCCGTGATCTGACCGCTACCTACGTCGCGCGCTGCGCCGACACCGCACCCGCCTGGGGCCCACTTCCTTTGCAGTACGCGGACTTCGCGATCTGGCAGCGTGCTGCGCTCGGGTCGGCCGAAGCCGAGGACTCGGTGCTCGCCCGGCAACTGGGTTACTGGAGCGATCGGCTGGCCGGACTGCCCGAGGTGCTCACCTTGCCGTCGGACCGGCCACGCCCCGCCGTCGCGAGCAGCCGTGGCGCCGCCTGCACCGGCCACCTGGATCACGCCCTGCACCAGAGCATTCACGAGCTGGCCGCAGCACACCGGGTGACGCCCTTCATGGTGCTGCACACCGCCTTGGCCGTGCTGCTGAGCCGCCTGAGCGCGACCACCGACATCGTCGTCGGCGCACCCGTCGCCGGGCGTGGTGCGCAGGCCTTGGACGAGTTGGTCGGCATGTTCGTCAACACCCTGGTGCTGCGCACCGAGGTGCGTCCGGACGCCACCCTGGCCGAACTGCTCGCCACCGTTCGCGACACCGACCTGGCCGCTTTCGAGCACGCGATCGTACCTTTCGAGCAGCTGGTCGAGACGCTGAATCCGGCGCGCTCCCAAGCGTATTCACCGCTGTACCAGGTGGCGCTGACGTTGCAGAATCACGCCAAGCCGGACTTCAAGCTGCAACGGCTGGCCATCGCGGCACTCGAGGTGGGCCCCGCCCCGATCCAGGTGGACCTGGACTGGACGCTCACCGACCGCTATGACGCCGACGGCAACCCCGGCGGCATCGACATCCACCTGCACTACGCGCTCGATCTCTTCGACGAGGTCACCGCCGCCGGGTTCGTGGGCGCTTTCGAAAGAGTGTTGCGTGCGATGGTGCGCGACACTCGGACGCTAGCCGGGAATGTCGAACTGATGTCGGTCGCCGAGCGCGGCCTGCTGCTCTCGGACCGCAATGCCACCGCGCGCCCGGTGCTTCGAGAGACCCTCGACGATCTGCTCACCGCCCGGGCCGGAGCCGAACCCGACGGCGTCGCCGCCCGCTATCAGGGCACCGAGATCACCTACGGCCACTTCGCCGCACGGGTGAACCAGCTTGCGCGATGGCTGATTTCGGAGGGAGTAGGCCCAGAGACCATCGTCGGCCTGGCCGCCTTGCGATCCATCGACATGCTCGTCGCGATGTACGCGATTGTGCGTGCGGGCGGTGCCTACCTGCCGATCGATCCGGCGCATCCGGCCGACCGAATCGCGGTTGTCATCGAAAGCGCCGCACCCGCAATGGTATTGACGGTCGGCGGCGCGGAACTTCCCGAACTCGAAGGCGTCCGCGTCGTCGACGTGGCGGCACTGGATCTGTCCGGGTTCGCCGCCGCGACGGTGAACGACGACGAGCGGATCGGCAGGCTGCGCCAGGCCAACACCGCCTACGTGCTGTTCACCTCCGGCTCGACCGGCCGCCCCAAGGGCGTCGCGGTGACCCACCGCGCCATCATGAACCAGCTGCGCTGGCTGGAATACCGGTATCAGGTGACGGCCGCCGACCGCATCCTGCAACGCGCACCGCTGACCTTCGACGTGTCGGTATGGGAATGCTTCCTGCCCATCGCCGTGGGCGCTCCGCTCGTGATCGCCCGTTCCAGTGGGCATCTGGACCTCGAGTATTTCGCGGGCCTGCTCCGCGAACACGGCATCACCATCGCCGAATACGTGCCATCGGTGCTCGCCGCGCTCATCGGCGAAGGCATGGGCGACGCACTGCGCTCGTTCCGGCACCTGCACTGCGGCGGGGAGGCATTGACCGCGGACCTGCTCGCGCAGATCCGCGGCAGCTTCGACGGCGCGGTGCACAACGCCTACGGCCCCACCGAGGCGGCGATCTCGGCGATCTATCACGAGTTCACCGACGCCGACATGGAATCCGGACGCGATGTCGCGATCGGCCGCCCATGCTGGAACACCCGCGCCTATGTCTTGGACGCAAGGCTGCGGCCGGTGCCGATCGGGGTCACCGGCGAGCTATATCTGGCAGGCGACCAGCTGGCCCGGGGATATCACGGACGCTCCGGGCTGACCGCCGAGCGGTTCGTCGCCGACCCGTTCGGCGTCCCTGGCCGCGTCATGTACCGGACCGGTGACCTGGTGCGCTGGAATCGTGATGGTGACCTGGTGTACGTGGGCCGCAACGACTTCCAGATCAAGCTGCGCGGACAGCGGATCGAACTCGGGGAGATCGAATCCGCGCTGGCCGCCGTGCCCGGAGTGGCCAATGCCGCGGTGGTCGTCGCCAAGGACAAGGCCGGATACGAGAACCTGGTCGGATACGTGAGCGGCGCTGCGCTTTCCGCGGACGGTGTCCTGGACGTCGTGCGCGGCCAGTTGCCCGCCTACATGATGCCCGCGCATCTTGTCGTGCTCGAGGTGATGCCGCTGACGACGGTCGGCAAGCTCGACCGCGCGGCCCTGCCCGCCGTCCAATTCAGCGGTGCTACAGCGGGATTCCGCGCGCCCAGGGAAGGCGTCGAATCGGTACTAGCGACGCTCGTCGGCGATCTCATCGGTAGCGACGTGCGTATCGGCGCCGACGACGACTTCTTCGCCCGCGGTGGCAACTCCTTGCTCGCCATGCGGCTGGTCGCCCGCGCCAATGCCACCTTCGGGTCCGGACTTACGGTGCGCGAGGTGTTCGAAGCGCCGACTGTTGCGGAACTTGCTGTTCGAGTGACGCTTTCGGCGCAGCTCGGAACGCGGACCGATCGGGCCGTGCTCGGGCCCCGTGAGCGTCCGGACCGGATTCCGCTGTCGCTAGCGCAGACTCGCATGTGGCTGCTGAACCGGATCGATCCGGAATCGGCGGTCTACAACATCCCCATCACCATTCGGCTGACCGGTGCGCTGGATGAAACGGCACTGCGCGCCGCACTGGGTGATGTCGTCGAACGGCACGAATCGCTGCGGACGGTATTCCCTGCGGATGCCGCAGGTCCGATGCAGGTGGTCCGGCCGAGCGTCGACACTCTGCTCCGCAGCACGGAGGTGCCCGAGGACGGACTGCGGGAGGCGATCCTGCGCTGTGCCGCCGGGGGATTCGACCTGCGCAGCAGCCTGCCCTGGCGAGCCGAACTGTTCCGGGTCGCGCCCGAAGACCACGTGCTGGCCTTCGTAGTGCACCACATCGCCGCGGACGGCGTCTCGATCGCTCCACTGGCCAGGGACCTGATGGTGGCCTACACGGCCCGGGTCGCCGGTCAGGCTCCGCGGTGGGTGCGACTTCCGGTGCAATACGCCGACTTCACGCTCTGGCAGCACGAAGTCCTGGGCTCCGCCGACGAGCCTGCGTCGCTGCTGGCGCGCCAGATCGAGCATTGGCGGGCCGAACTCGACGGGCTCGCTCCGGTTCTCGAACTGCCTGCCGACCGCCCGCGTCCACCGGTCGCGTCCGGTCGTGGCGCGACCCTGGAATTCCAGATACCGACGGGCCTCACCGCCGCACTGTCGGAACTGGCGCGCAAGCACGGTGTTTCGACGTTCATGGTGTTGCACGCCGCGTACGCCACACTCCTGTCCCGCTTGGCGCGGACCGCGGACATCGCGATCGGCACCCCGGTCGCCGGTCGTTCCGAGGAAGCTCTCGACGATCTCGTCGGCATGTTCGTCAACACCCTCGTCCTGCGGACACCGATCCGAGCCGAGGCGACCTTCACGGAATTGCTCGCCCAGGTGCGCGCCATCGACGTGCGCGCGTTCGCCAACGCCGACCTTCCCTTCGAGCGTCTGGTCGAGGAGCTGAATCCGGCTCGCTCGCAGGCGCATTCGCCGATCGTGCAGACCTTGCTCACCTTCGAGCATCGCGACGACACCGTGCTGCGGCTGCCCGGCCTGGAGGTCTCGGCATATCCGCTCGACAACCAGGTCGCCCAGTTCGACCTGTCCTTGGAACTGAGCGAGCACGCCGCGGACGCGGGGACCGCTCTGCGCGCGGTACTGCGGTACGCGACGGATCTGTTCGACCAGGCCACCATCGAAGGCTTCGGTGCTCGGTTCCTACGGGTGCTGACGACCGTGGCCGCTGATTCCGGGACCCGTCTCGGCGATATCGAACTGCTGGACGCCGCCGAACGTGCCCTGGTCCTGCGGCGTTGGAACGACACCGCACACCCGGCCGACCAGGCCGCGACGCTGGTGTCGATGTTCCAGGCGCAGGTCGCCAAGACTCCAGACGCGATCGCGTTGACCTTCGAGGGGACGAGTCTGTCCTACGCGGAGTTCAGCGGCCGGGTGAATCAGCTTGCCCGACACTTGATCTCGCTGGGTGTGGGTCCGGATTCGACGGTCGCCCTGGGTATGCGGCGCTCGCTGGAGCTGGTGGTCGGCATGTACGCGGTGGCTGTTGCCGGTGGCGCTTACGTGCCGCTGGATCCGGATCATCCTGCTGATCGCACCCGTTACGTGCTCGACACGGCCGCACCGGTGTGTGTGCTGACGACTTCCCGTGACGATGTCGACGCGGGCACTGTTGCGACCGTCGTGATCGACCTGGGGCCCGGTGAAGGGAACGGCCCTGATACCGGTTCGCTCTCCACGTCCACCCCGGACCACCGTCATCCCGGCGAACGCCGGGACCCATCTGCTGTGCTGCTGGACTACAGCGCCTACTCCGCAGACCTGATCACCGACACCGAACGTCTGGGCGTTCTCCGTCCTTCCAACACCGCATACGTGATCTTCACCTCCGGTTCGACCGGCCGCCCCAAGGGTGTCGCGGTCTCACACGCTGCAATCGTGAACCGCCTGGTGTGGATGCAGGACCGGTATGGCCTGCGTGCGGACGACGTGCTGCTGCAGAAGACCCCGGCCACCTTCGACGTCTCGGTGTGGGAGTTCTTCTGGCCCTTGCAGATCGGTGCCCGCCTGGTCGTGGCCCGCCCGGACGGCCATCGGGATCCGGCCTACCTGACAAACCTGATCGCCGCCGAGCAGATCACCACGATCCACTTCGTGCCGTCACTACTGGCGGTGTTCCTCGGTGCGACCCCAGCTGCAGGGACGCTACGGCGCATCTTCGCCTCAGGTGAGGCGCTTCCCGCGGCGACCGCGCAAAGGGCGCGCGAGCTCACCGGTGCCCGGCTGCACAACCTGTACGGCCCCACCGAAGCCGCCGTCGACGTCACCTTCCACGAGGTCACCGACGCCGACACCGCGTCGGTGCCGATCGGGCGCCCGGTGTTCAATACCGGACTGCTGGTGCTGGATTCGCGACTCCGCCCGGTACCGATAGGCGTGCCCGGTGAGTTGTACCTGGCCGGTGTGCAATTGGCGCACGGCTATGTCGCACGACCAGACCTGACCGCGGATCGTTTCGTCGCCAACCCGCACGGCGCGCGCGGCGAGCGCATGTACCGCACCGGTGACCTGGTGTCGTGGACCCCCGATGGCGAGCTGGAATATCTGGGCCGCACCGACTTCCAGGTCAAACTGCGGGGCCTGCGCATCGAACTCGGTGAGATCGAGTCGGTGCTCGCGGCTGTCGACGGCGTCGCGCAGGCCGCGGTGCGGCTGGTGCCGGACAGTGGCATCGACCATCTGGTGGCGTACCTGATCGCTGCCGACGATGCGGACAGTCTGATCGACCGCGTGCGACTATCGACCGCCGAGGCGCTACCCGCCTACATGGTGCCGTCCGCGTTCCTGGTGCTCGACGAGTTCCCGCTCAACGCCTCCGGCAAGCTGGACCAGAAAGCCCTGCCCGCACCGGTTTTCGAGGCTGCCATCTTCCGGGCGCCGGCTACGGCCGCGGAAGAGCTGGTCGCCCGGATCTTCGGCGATCTGCTCGGCCGCGAGCAGGTCGGCGCGGACGACGACTTCTTCGCCCTCGGCGGCAACTCGCTGATCGCCACCCAGGCCGTTTCCCGGCTCGGCGCGGAACTCCAGGCGGAGATCCCGCTGCGGATGCTGTTCGAGGCGCCGACCGTCGCCGGTCTCGCCGCCGGCGCGGCCCGTCTGACCGGCACCGGCCACCGCCCGCCGCTCACCCGGCAGCCTCGCCCGGACCTCATCCCGCTGTCTCCGGCCCAGCAGCGCATGTGGTTCCTCAACCGCTTCGACCCGGCCGACACCGTCAACAACATCCCGGTCGCCATGCGGCTCACCGGCCCGCTCGACACCGCCGCGCTGACCGCCGCGATCGCCGATGTGGTCGGACGGCACGAGACCTTGCGCACCGTTTACCCGGACCACGAGGGCATCGGCTACCAGCGGATTCTCGACCCGGCCGAGGTCCCCGCCGTCACCGTCATCCCGGCGAACAGTCACACCGTGACCGCCGCGTTGGCCGACTTCGCGGCCGAACCCTTCGATGTGACCAGCGCCGTCCCGGTGCGGATCGGTCTCGCCTGGCTGACCGAGCGGGAGCATCTGCTCGCCCTCGTGGTGCATCACATCGCCGCGGACGGGTTCTCCATGGGCCCGCTGGCTCGCGATATCGCCCTCGCTTACGCCGCCCGGGTGGCCGATACCGCTCCCGCGTGGCCCGAGCTGGCGGTGCAGTACGCCGATTACGCGCTGTGGCAGCGCGACATTCTCGGTACCGAGACCGACCCGGATTCTGTTGCGGCCCAACAGCTCCAGTATTGGCAGCGGACGCTGAACGGTCTGCCCGCGCAGCTGGATCTGCCCGCCGACCGGCCGCGCCCGGCTGTCGCCAGTCACGCGGCGGCGAGCTTTGCGGTACGTCTAGATGATGCGGTGCTGCACGGAATCGACGCTGTCGCAGCGCAGTACGAAGCTACGCCGTTCATGGTGGTGCACGCCGCCCTCGCCGCGCTGCTGGCCCGCCTCTCCGGTACCGCCGACATCGTCATCGGCGCGCCCCTCGCGGGCCGTGGCGACGCCGCACTCGACGACCTCGTCGGCATGTTCGTCAACACCCTGGTGCTGCGCACCGAGGTGCCGGGTTCGGACACCTTCGCCACGGTGCTGCGCCGGGTCCGCGAGGGTGACCTGGATGCGTTCGCGCACGCCGAGGTGCCGTTCGAGCGACTCGTCGAGGTGCTGGACCCGCCGCGCTCGGAGGCCCGCCATCCGCTGTTCCAGGTGGCGCTGTTCTTCCAGAACCTGGCAGCGGTCTCGGTCGAACTCGGCGGCCTGACCGTCGCCGAATACGAATTCGACTACCGCACAACCCGCTTCGATCTGCAGCTGACCGTCGCCGGCGATGTGCTCCGATTCGACTACGCCACCGATCTTTTCGACGCCGCCACCATCGCCACGATCGCGGCGCGTTTCACCCGCCTGCTGGCGCAGGTGACCTCTGATCCCAGCCGGATCATCGGCGATATCGACCTGTTCGATGCCGGTGAGCTGCGCCGCGTGGTCGCGGAGTGGAACGACTCCGCACACACCGCCTACGTAGCCGAGCTGCTCCTCGACGAATTCGAGGCCCAGGCCGCCGCCACACCGGACGATCCGGCGCTGGTCTACGTCCCGGACGGCGGCGCGGCCGTGACCACGCTGAGCTACGGCGACCTGGACCGGCGTTCCAACCAGCTCGCCCGTCACCTCATCTCGGTCGGCGCCGGCCCGGAGTCTCTGGTGGCCTTGGCTATTCGCCGCTCTACCGACTTGGTCGTGGCCATGTACGCGGTGCTCAAAGCCGGTGGCGCGTTCGTGCCGATCGACCCGGATCACCCCGCGCAGCGGATCGCGCACATCCTGGAGACGGCTCGGCCCGCGGCCTTGCTCATCAGGGCATCCGATCGCACCGCGATCGACCATCCGGGCCCGATCGTCACCGTGGACACCGTCGAGCTGCACGGTTACGCCGACGACGCGATCGCGGCGGGCGAACGCACCGCGCCGCTGCATCCGCAGCACCCGGCCTATGTCATCTTCACCTCCGGTTCCACCGGAAAGCCGAAGGGCGTCAACGTCTCCCACACCGCCATCGTCAACCAGATGACCTGGATGCAGGCGGAGTACGGCTTCGCCAGCGACGACGTCTACCTGCAGAAGACCGCCACCACCTTCGACGTGGCGCTGTGGGGCTACTTCCTGCCGCTGCGGGTCGGCGCCACCCTGGTCATCGCCACCCCGGACGGCCACCGCGACCCCGGCTATCTGACCGAGGTGATGGGCGCGCACGGTGTCACCGTCACCGATTTCGTGCCGTCGATGCTGAGTGTTTTCGCCGGGCACATCGCCACCGCCGGCTCGCGTGCCGCCCTGGCCACGTTGCGCACAGTCTTCGTCATCGGTGAGGCGTTGCCCGCCGAGACGGTGCGCGCGTTCGGCGCGGTGAGCCCGGCCCGCTTGCACAACCTGTACGGCCCGACCGAGGCCGCGGTCAGCATCACCTACCGCGAGGTCACCGGCGAGACCGATCGCACGGTCATGCCGATCGGCAACCCGGAGTGGAACAGCAAGGTGTACGTGCTGGATTCACGCCTGCGCCCGACTCTGCCCGGCGTGGCGGGGGAGCTGTACTTGGCGGGCGCCCAACTCGCCCGCGGTTATCACGGGCGCGCCGACCTCACCTCGGATCGCTTCGTGGCCAACCCCTTCGGCGCACCGGGCGAACGCATGTACCGCACCGGTGATCTGGTCCGGTGGGAGCTCGTCGAGGGCGGCCCGGCCGCCGAATTGCTGTATTTGGGTCGCACGGACTTCCAGGTGAAGTTCCGTGGCCAGCGCATCGAACTGGGCGAGATCGAATCGGTGCTCGCGGCGGTGCCCGGTGTTGCCCAGGCGACGGCAGCGGTAGTAGGCGAGAATTTGGTGGCATACGTGATCCCTGTGTCGCGCTCGGCCACAAGCACTTTGGTCCACACCGTGCGTACCGCCGCCGCGCAGGCGTTGCCGTCGTACATGCTGCCGTCGGCAGTTGTCGTGCTGGACGCGTTCCCGCTCAACGCCTCCGGAAAGCTGGACCGGAAAGCACTGCCGGAGCCGGTCTTCGACAGCGTCGCCTACCGCGCACCCGGCACCGAAGCCGAACGGCAGGTAGCCGAGACCTTCGCGGAAGTACTCGGCATCCAGCGAGTCGGCGCGGACGACAGCTTCTTCGATCTCGGCGGCAATTCGCTGAGCGCCACCCAGGTTCTGGCGCGACTCGGGGACCGGCTCGGCAAACGTGTTCCGGTGCGGGCGTTGTTCGAGGCGCCGACGGTCCATGCGCTGGCCCAGCACCTCGAGGTGGAGGCCGCATCCCTGCCGCTGCCCGCCTTGCAGGCGGGCCCGCGACCGGAGCTCATTCCGCTGGCGCCCGTCCAGCGGGGCATGTGGTTCCTCAATCGGCTCGATCCAGAGTCGGCGGCCCACAACATCCCGGTCGCGCTGCGGATAACCGGTGAGCTGGATGTGGCGGCGCTGGAGGATGCGTTCACCGATGTGATCACGCGCCACGAGGTGCTGCGGACCGTGTACCCCGTGGGCGCGGACGGGGTGGGCCACCAGGTGATCGTGCCCGCCGAGCCGCCCCCGGTCCGGCTGGCGGTGCGATCCGCCGACCAGTTACCGGACCAGATCGGCGAATTCCTCAGGGCCGGTTTCGATGTGACCACCGAAGTGCCGGTGCGCGCGGTGCTGTTGCGTGAAGGTCCGGCCAGTCACGTGCTGGTCGCCGTGCTGCATCACATTGCCGCCGACGGCTTTTCGATCACACCGCTGCTGCGTGATCTGCTGGGCTGCTACCTGTCCCGGGTGCTCGGCGGCACACTCCCGGGTCAGCCGCTCGCGGTGCAGTACGCCGATTACGCGCTGTGGCAGCACGAGGCTGTGGAAACAACGGCGGCGGAGCAGCTTTCGTACTGGAAGGAAGCACTGCGCGACCTGCCCGAGGAACTGCCGCTCCCGATGGATCGCCCGCGACCGGCGATCGCCTCCAAACGTGGCGGCAATATCCGCGCCCGCATCGGCGGGGGTGTCGGCGCCCGGGTGTGCGAACTGGCCATGCGGCACAACGCGACTCCGTTCATGGTCGTGCACGCGGCACTCGCGGTTTTGCTGTCCCGGCTGTCCGGTTCCACCGACATTCCCGTCGGCACGCCGGTCGCGGGCCGCGGTTCGGCGGTGCTGGACGACCTGGTCGGCATGTTCGTCAACCCCCTGGTGCTGCGCACGCATCCGACTGCGGGCCAGTCCTTCGTCGACCTGATCGGCGAGACCCGCGCGGTCGATCTCGCGGCCTTCGCCCACGCCACCGTCCCGTTCGAACGCGTCACCGACGAACTCGGCGTGACGCCCGGACAGGCCCGGCACCCGCTGTTCACCGTGGCCCTGAGCTACCTGAACACCGGTACCGAAACGGTCGGGTTACCCGGTCTGGAGCTGTCGGCGGTCGAATTCGACGAACCCGTCGCCCGCTTCGACCTGCAGTTCACGGTGGCCGCCGCGCTCGACGCCGACGGACATCTCGGGGTCGAACTGAACTACGCGACAGACCTCTTCGACGCCGCTACCGCCGCCGGGCTGCTGCGCCGGTTCGGCCGGGCGCTCGGTGCACTCACCGCCGACCCGCACGCGCCCATCGGCGCGGTCGACCTCCTGGCACCGGCCGAGCGGGCCGAGCTGCTGGGTCGCCGGGGCGGGAAGCCGGTTCCCGCGCAGACCCTGGCCTCGGTGCTGACGGCCGCGGTGGCGCGGAATCCGCACGGTACCGCGCTGATATACGGCGACCTGCGGTTGTCCTATCGCGCCCTCGACGAACAGTCCTCCCGGCTGGCACGCATGCTGATTCGGCACGGCATCGGCGCGGAAGATATTGTCGCCCTCGCGATTCCGCGCTCACCGGAGTCGGTGCTCGCGGTATGGGCGGTGGCCAAGACCGGTGCCGCGTTCGTTCCGGTCGATCCCACCTACCCGGCCGAGCGGATCGCGCACATGCTCGCCGATTCCGGTGCGGCACTTGGTTTGACCGTGCGAGCGGTGGCCGGTGCGGTGCCCAGCGGCACCGAATGGCTGGTGCTCGACGCTCCGGTCACCGCCGCCCGGATGCGGCACTGCAGCGCCACCGCGGTGACTCCCGATGAACTGGTGCGCCCGGTCCGTCCGTACAACCCGGCGTGGATGATCTACACCTCCGGCTCGACCGGCACCCCGAAGGGCGTGCTGGCCACCCACGCCGGTATCGCCGGAGTGGCTGTTGCGCAACGTGATCGGTACGCGGTCAGTTCGGACTCGCGGGTCCTGCATGTCGCATCGCCGAGCTTCGACGCGTCCATGCTGGAACTGCTGCTCGCGCTCGCCGCAGGGGCCGCATTGGTCGTCGCGCCCGCCGGGGTCTACGGCGGTGCGGAATTGACCGCGCTCATGCGCGACCAGCGGGTGACCCATGCGTTCCTCACCCCGGCCGTGCTGCAAACCCTCGACCCGGCGCAGCTCCCCGAGCTCGCGCATGTCACCGTCGGCGGCGAAGCCTACGGCCCGGAGGTGGTGCGGCGCTGGGCGATCGGCCGCAAGTTCTACAACACCTACGGCCCGACCGAAACCACCATCATCACCAATATCAGTGCGCCACTGCGGGCCGGGGAACCGATGGACATCGGGACGCCGATCCACGGCATGTCAGCGGTCGTCCTGGATGGCAGATTGCAGCCGGTGCCCGCCGGGGTGACCGGGGAGCTGTATCTCCGCGGTCCCGGTCTGGCGCGTGGATATCATGCGCGACCGGCACTTTCGTCTGACCGGTTCGTCGCGGATCTCTTTGTTCCGGGTGGGCGGCTTTACCGCACCGGCGATCTGGTGCGCTGGATCGCCGCCGGGACGATCCAATATGTCGGACGCGCTGACCAGCAGGTGAAGGTACGCGGCCTGCGGATCGAACTCGGCGAGATCGACGCTGTGCTGGCGGGACACGAAACCGTCGAGTTCGCGGCGACCGTCGGACATATCGACAACAGCGGCACGACCGCTCTGGTCTCGTATGTGGTTGCCGCCCAAAAACACTCAGTCGATATCGAAGAGTTGTTCACCCACGCCGGTAAATCGCTGGCCGCCTACATGGTGCCTGCGAGCATCATGGTGCTCGACGAGATACCGCTGACTCCGGTCGGGAAGCTGGACCGGAAAGCTCTGCCGGAACCAGTTTTCCGGTCCGCGGAGTTTCAGGCGCCGGTCAATGCGGCCGAAAGCGCCGTTGCCGAGATCATCGCCGACGTCCTCGGCCTGGACGATCCGGTCGGCCGCGACGACGACTTCTTCGCACGCGGCGGCAACTCGCTGACGGCAACCCAATTGGCGGCCCGCCTCGGCTCCCGATTCGGCGTCAGCGTCGGCGTCCGCACGATCTTCGAGAATCCCACGGTGTCCGCGCTGGCCACCGCCCTCGGCGACACCACGGAAACCGCCCCGGCCCGACCGCAACTCACCAGGCGCGGCGACACCGGCCCGGTGCCGTTGTCGCTGGCCCAGCAGCGGATGTGGTTCCTCAACCGCCTGGACCGCCAGTCCACCGCCTACAACATCCCGCTCGCGGTGCGGTTGACCGGCGACCTGGACGTGCCCGCGCTCGGTGCCGCGATCGCCGACGTGATCGAGCGCCACGAAGTGCTGCGCACCGTCTACCCGCAGCAGGATGCCGGACCCGTCCAGGTCGTGCTGCCGATGTCGGAGGCTCCGATTCCGGCGCTGTCGCCGGTGCGAGTGTGTCCCGACGACTTGCCGACGGCGATCGCCGATTTCGTCGGCGCGGGATTCGATGTCACCGAATCCGTCCCGCTGCGAGCGCGCCTGTTCGTCCCCATGACGACCCCGAGCCACGCGCCGGTCCGGCCCGGCACCGTCGAGGACGCGAATACATCCGCGCCGACTCGACCGGCGGCCGCCCGGAGCACCGAAACCGCGTCCGATGTCGGCCGCCGCTGGCAAGCCGTCGCCGCGGGCGTGTACGCCGTGGTGGACGCGGCGCGGGCGGGCAAGTTCGGCAGCCTCGAACCGGATACCGAGGCGCGGGTATCCGAGGTGGAGGCGCCGGCCTACCTCGCCCGGTCGCCCCAGGAGCATGTGCTGGTCGTCGTGCTGCACCACATCGCCGCCGACGGCTCCTCGCTGGTGCCCCTCGCCCGGGATGTAATGGTGGCCTACGCCGCCCGCAAGGCCGGTCATGCTCCGGTGTGGTCGCCACTGCCGGTGCAGTACGCAGACTACAGCCGCTGGCAGCGGGCTTTGCTCGGCTCCGAGGAAGCGCCGGATTCGCTGATTTCCCAGCAGCTTTCGTACTGGACCGGCACGCTGGCCGGGCTCCCCGCCCAGTTGAGTCTGCCTGCCGACCGGCCGCGCCCGCCGATGGTCTCGACCCAGGGCAAGCACGTCGACTTCACCCTCGAGCCCGCCTTGCACGCGCGCCTGCAGGACCTGGGGCGCGATACCGGAGCCACGCTGTTCATGGTGATGCACGCCGCGTTCGCGGTGCTGCTGTTCCGGCTGGCGCGGACCGAGGACGTCGCGGTCGGCACACCGGTCGCCGGGCGCGGCGAGGCCGAACTCGACGATCTGGTCGGCATGTTCGTCAACACCCTGGTGTTGCGCACCGAGGTGCCCGCCACCGCCGGCTTCCGGGCCCTGCTGGCACGGGTCCGCACCGCGGATCTCGCCGCCTTCTCGCACGCCGACGTGCCGTTCGAGCGGCTGGTGGAGGTCCTGAACCCGGAGCGCTCCACCGCCCGGCATCCGCTGTTCCAGGTCGGGTTCTCCTTCCACAATCAGGCCGAAGCCGATCTCGAACTGGACGGATTGCGGGTCACGGCAGTCGATTTCGACTCCGGAGTATCGCAGTTCGACCTGCACCTGGTGATCACCGATCGCTACGACGCCGACGGCGCACCTGCGGGCATGGCCGCCTCGATCACCTATGCGACCGCCCTGTTCGACGAATCGACAGTGGCGGGCTTCGCGGGACGGCTGCAACGGCTCCTGGCGGCGGTCTGTACCTCGCCGGACCTGCCGGTGGGTGATCTGCCGCTGCTGGACGCGGCCGAGTCGGAACGGGTGCTCAGTACCTGGAACCAGGCCGAGCGAGAATTCACCCCGGGTACGCTGATCGCCGGATTCCAGGCGCAGGTGGCGCGGACGCCGGCCGCGGTCGCGATCGACGATGGCGAAACCCTGCTGACATACGCCGAGTTCGCGGCCGAGGTCAACCGGTTGGCCCGCGTCCTCATCGGCCGCGGGATCGGACCGGAATCGCTGGTGGCCCTGGCTATTCCGCGCAGCATCGATCTGCTGGTCGCGATGTACGCGGTGGTGACTGCGGGCGGAGCCTATGTTCCGCTCGATCCGTCGCACCCCCTGGACCGCACCGTGCGCGTGCTCCTGACTGCCAACCCCGACCTGGTGCTCGTCTCCGCCCGGCAACCGCTGTTGCCGCCGGAGGTATCAGAACACGAACTCCTACTGGATATTTCGTCTATCGAAGCTGATGTGGACGCGGGCCCTGTCGCCGACCGGGATCGACTGGCGGCGTTGCGCCCGGAGCACACCGCCTACGTTGTCTTCACTTCCGGATCCACCGGAACGCCCAAGGGCGTAGCGGTTTCGCACGCCGCCGTCGCCCATCAGCTCGACTGGATGCAATCCGAATATGGTTTGGACACCAGCGATTCGGTCTTGCTGATGACCTCGGCCGCCTTCGACCTGTCGGTATGGGAATTCTGGTGGGCGCTGCGCACCGGTGCGCATGTGGTGCTGGCACCGCAAGGCGCGCACCGAGATCCGGCCGCGCTGCTGGACCTGGTGCGGACCGAAGAGGTGTCCACCGTGACGCTGGTGCCCTCCCTGCTCGCCATGCTGGCCGAGGTGTCGGGTACGCGGCGACTACCCGGCGCGCTGCGCCGGATCCTGGTCATCGGCGAGCCCCTGCCCGCCGCGACGGTGGACCGGGTGCGGCCGCTGACCGCCGCCCGCATCGACAACCTCTACGGCCCAACCGAAGCCGCGGTTTCCGTCACCCGCTATCGCACCGGCATCGAAACCGCCCCCATTGTCCCGATCGGGACCGTCCAGGACGGCAACCAGGTCTATGTCCTCGACGACCGCCTGCATCCGGTCCCGGTAGGCGTCACCGGCGAGCTGTACCTCGGCGGCGCACAGCTGGCCCGCGGCTACCACGGGCGCTCCGACCTGAGCGCGGAACGCTTCGTGGCCAACCCGTTCGGCGACCCGGGCACTCGCCTGTATCGCACCGGCGACATGGTTCGCTGGTCCGCCGACGGCAACCTCGACTACGTCGAGCGTCGCGACTTCCAGGTGAAGGTGCGCGGCTACCGCATCGAACTCGCCGAAATCGAGCACGCGCTGCGCTCGCACCCGGGTGTCGGCGATGTCATCGTGGTCGCACACCGGTCCGGTAGCGACAACGCCCTGCTCGCGGGCTATTTCACCGCGGCCGGGCAGATGGATCCGAGCGAGCTGCGCTCGGCGCTGTCCGAAGCCCTGCCCAGCTACATGGTCCCGTCGGTGCTCACCCAGCTGGACGCGCTGCCGTTGAACGCGAACGGAAAGATCGACCGCAACGCGCTTCCCCGCCCCGAGCTGAGCAAGCGTGAGTTCCGTGCCCCCGCAACCGAACTGGAACGCACCGTCTGTGGGGTCTTCGCCGGGGTGCTCGGCGTCGAGCCGATCGGCCTGGACGACAACTTCTTCGAACGCGGCGGCAACTCCCTGCTGGCCACCCGGCTGTCGGTCCAGCTGAGTGCCGCACTGGCCGAGGAGGTTTCCCTCGTCTGGCTGTTCGCCGCCCCGACCCCGGCCACCCTGCTCGCCCAGCTGACCCTGGCGCGGTCCGGCCGCGGCCAAGTCGATGTGGACGCCGCCTTCGACGTGCTGCTGCCGCTGCGCCCCGGCGGTACCAAGGAACCGGTGTTCTGCCTGCACCCCGCGGGTGGCGTGGCCTGGTCCTTCGCCGGACTCGCCGCGCACATCGATCCGGAGCGCGGCATCTACGGCCTGCAGTCCCCGGTCCTCAATTCCGCGGCCCCGCTACCGGATTCGATCGAGGACTGGGCCCGCCACTACGTCCGCGAGATCCGCGCGGTGCAACCGGACGGCCCGTACCACTTGCTCGGCTGGTCCCTCGGCGGCGTGCTCGCCCACGCCGTCGCCATCCAATTGCAGGACGACGGCCGCCACGTCGCGCTGCTCGCCATGATGGACAGTCCGCGCACCGTCTCGATGGCCGAGCCGGCGGCCGTTCCGGTCGCCGAGCTGCTCGGTGGCCTGCTCGGCGACCAGGCCACCGACTCCGATCTCGACCTCGACCAGCTGTCGGCCCGGCTCACCGAGCTGCCTGAGCCGTTCGCGTCCTTCGGCGCGCACCGCCTCACCCGCCTGCTCGACGCGGGCACGCACTCGCTGGCCCTGATCACCCGCTACCGCGCCCGCCGCTACAAGGGCGATCTCGTCTATTTCACCGCGGCACTGGACGATCCGACCGGCGCCGCCGGCGCCTCGAGCTGGTCCGACGCCGTGGACGGCACGGTGCACAACCACGCCGTCCAAGCGACGCACTGGCGCATGACCTCCGGGCCGGCCCTGTCCCGCATCGGCCACGTCCTGACCGCGCTCTGGTCGACCGGCGCCTGAACCCAGCTCCCACCAGGAAGGCAACCCCACTCATGACCAACCCGTTCGACGACCCGGACGCCCAGTTCTACGTCTTGATCAACGACGAGGGCGAACACTCGCTCTGGCCGGTCTTCGCCGCCATCCCCACCGGCTGGACCATCGCGCACGGCGTCGCCACCCGCACTGCCTGCCTCGACTACGTCGAAGCGCACTGGCTCGACATGCGACCTGATTCGCTGATCGCCGCCATGCACCCCGAGACCACCTGAATAGCGGGGCGCGCCGGCCACATCCCCCCTTGCCACCGGCGCGCCCCGCACCCCGGGCGACCCTCAGATGAGCGTCTTGCTCTTGCGCATTCGGCGGCGCACGTCCGTGACCAGGGAGTAGCTGGGGCTGTGCCGCAGGAAGCGGGGGATGAAGCGGTTCACGAAACCGACGAAGACGAACAGGTGCTCGAAGCGCCGCTGGTCGGCGGCTGTCCACTCGACCTGGAGTTGTGCGCGGAAGTGCGGGGCCAGGAAGCCGATGGTCAGGAACTTCAACAGGTTCCGGAACGGCAGCCGCAGATACCAGTGGATCATCCGCAGGTTCAGCAGATCGTCGAGGTAGGAGCGCACGTAGTCGTCGAGCACCGCGTGCCGGCTGGCCTCGTTCCAGTAGACGTCGAAGTCGGCCCGGGTGGCCGGCCACATATCCTCGGTCACCTGCAGGGTGGTGCCCAGCGTGGACGAGGTGCGGTAGAACGCCTCGGCCTGCTCGTCGCTCATGCGGCCGTGCAGCAGCTGATAGGTGTCCTCGAAGCCGATGTAAAGGCTTGCGGCGACCCATAATTGGAGATCGCGGTCGAAGGCGTTGTACTTCACCGCCGCGCCGGGGGCCGAATGTACCTGGCGGTGGGCGACATTCACGGCGTCGCGATAGGCGAGCCGCTCCTCCTCGGTACCGAGGATCGCCACGGCCAAATATTGGGTGGTGGTGCGCGCCCGCTTCCACGGATGTTTCAGCAGCGAACCGGATTCCACTTTGCTCTCGGCCACGCCGTAACCGACACCGGGCCGCGCCATCTGCATGACCACATTGGCGGCCGCGCCGGCGAAGGCCCAGAAGTCGAGCGCATCGGACAGCCGCAGCGGCCGCTTGGTGATCGGGCGGTGCGCCGAGCTGATCTGGATCCGGGTCTGATCTTTGGTCAGCGGTTCGAGTTCGCGGTGCTCAGTGGACCGGGCGACGGCTGTCATGATGAGTCCTATGTTACTAGTAATTCTCAGTCGTTGATCGGCACTCTACCGGCTTATTCAGCACTACAGCGCGAGAATCCTGGAACTAAGTATGCTCAAGTTCTTCCTAATTCGACTGTGTCGTGCGTAACATACCGAGCCATGCCCATGCTCCAGAAGCTGGATCGCCTGTTCAGCTACGAGATGAAGGTCTCCGAGTTTCTCGGCACCCTCATCCTCCTCGGCATCCCCTATGGCCTGATCGGCTTGATCTGGACGCTGACCCACACCAGTCACCTGAAGAACATGCACGGCATCGACGTCGTCGTCTCGTTTCTCGGTTCGATCGTGTGCTGGCCGGTGCTCACCTTCTCGAATGTGTATATGACCTGATGATGCTGCTGGTCCGGCTCATCGACATCTTGGTCATCGTGATCAAGATCCTCGGTGGGCGTATGAAGGTCAATCCGGTGCTGCGCCTGGGCCTTTGGCTCGCCGTGCTGAGCATGGCCGCGGCTGGGCTGGCGGCGGTGGGCTTCGGTCTGGTGCTGCTGGAGCAGGAACTGAGTGGGGGAGCATGACGATTACCGAACGGCCACCGAAACAGACCGATCTCGAACTCGCGCTGCGTGATCTGCGGGGGCTGTGGCAGCGGCACCCGCAGCGGTCGCTGGAAACCCTTGGGCGCCAGGTGATGCTGGGTCGTGACGCGGTGATCGAACTGTTCCGCGCGCTGGCCGCGCGTCGGTTCCCGTATCAGGAATTCATCAAGCAGTGCGCGTTCATGTCGAACGTCTCCGCCGCGCCCACGGTGGTGGTCGCGATACCCATTGCCGTGGTGGTGTCGATTCAGGTCGGCGCGCTGGTGAATCAGGTCGGCGCGACTACGTTTATCGGCGCGGTCGCCGGGCTGGGCATCATCCGGCAGGGTGCGCCGCTGGTGACCTCGCTGATGATCGCGGGTGCTGTGGGTTCGGCCATCTGCGCGGATCTGGGCTCGCGAACCATCCGCGAGGAGATCGACGCCATGCGGGTGATGGGCGTGGATCCGGTGCGCCGCCTGGTCGCGCCGCGGCTGGTGGCGGCGGTGCTGGTCAGCATGCTGCTGTGCGGGTTCGTCGTGTTCGTCGGCTTCGCGACGTCCTACATGTTCAACGTCTACGCCCAGTCCGGCACGCCGGGCTCGTTCATCGCGTCATTCGCGTCGTTCGCCGTCGCCAACGATCTCATCGTCGCCCTGGTGAAGGCGGCGATCTTCGGTGCACTCACTGCGATCATCGCCTGCGACATCGGCTTACACGCCAAAGGTGGGCCCGGTGGTGTCGCGAACGCGGTGAACTCGGCGGTCGTCACCTCCGCGCTCATGCTGTTCGCGACCAACATCATCCTGACCCAGCTGTACAACACCCTCTTCCCGACCAAGGTGATCTGAGGTGGGCAGCAGATACACCCCGCCCGCGCTGCAGCCGTTCCGGCTGGCCGGCGCGGTCGCCGGGGCGCCGTACCGGGCGAATCAGCGGCTGGGCCATCAGGCCATCACCTTCTTCCGGGCACTGGCCGCGATTCCCTTCGTGACCAAGCACTATCGCAAGGAAGTGCTGCGCCTGACCGCCGACGTCGGCTGGGGCAACGGGTCGCTGGTGGTCGGTGGCGGCACCGTCGGCGTGGTGATAATCCTGTGCGCGTTCGGCGGCATCACCGTCGGCATGGAGTCGTTCACCGCGCTGAACCTGCTCACCATGGGCCCGCTGACCGGCGCGATCTCCGGCTTCGCGACCACGCGCGAACTCGCCCCGATCCTGGCGACCCTGGCCTTCGCGATTCAGGCGGGCTGCCGGTTCACCGCGCAGCTCGGCTCGATGCGGATCTCCGAGGAGATCGACGCGCTGGAGTCCATCGCCATCCGTCCGCTGCCCTACCTGGTGAGCACCCGGATGATCGCCGCGACGCTGACCATCATCCCGCTCTACACCGTCGGCCTGGCCACCGCCTACCTGGCGACCAAGCTGTCGGTGCTGTTCCTCGGCGGCACCTCGGCGGGCACCTATGACCACTATTTCTTCCAGTTCCTCATCGGACCGGATGTGTTCTTCTCGATCCTCAAAGTGGTGGTGTTCGTGCTGCTCGCGACGTTCATCCAGTGCTACTACGGCTTCGTCGCCAGCGGCGGACCGGAAGGCGTCGGGGTGGCGGCCGGGCAGGCGATCAAGATGGTGATCGTCGTCATGGTCTTCGCGAATTTGTTCATGACCCTGGCTATCTGGGGTATCGATCCCGGTTTCCGGATCTCGGGATAGGGGCCGGAGATGTTGCTCGATCCCAGTGGCCGGGGCCCCACCGCCCGGCATCTCACGCTCGCCGGTATCGCGATGGTGCTGGCCTTCGCGGTGGCGCTCGCATTGCTGATGCTGCGCTACAACGGGTACTTCGACAAGAAGGTCCCGGTAGTCGCCGAATTGACCAGTACCGGCGACGGCCTGCCCGAACATGCTGACGTGAAGTTCCGCGGCATGGTGGTCGGCAGTGTCGCGGACGTGGAGGTGGTCGCCAAGGGGGCACGCCAGCGCGCCAGCATTCACCTGAAACCAACTGTCGCGCACACGATTCCGGCGAACGTCACCGCGCGGCCCATCCCCAGCAACATCTTCGGTGTCACCGCGATCGAACTGGTCGACAACGGCTCCTCACCGGCCAAGCTGGCAGCGGGTGCGATCATTCCCGAAGACACCAGCCTCGGCACCACCCAGTTGCAGACCACGCTGACCGTGCTGCGCGACGTGCTCGACAATATCCAGCCGGAGAAGCTCGGCCGGGTGCTCGCCACCTTGGCGGCGGCACTGGATCCCGGTGCACGCGTACCGGGTTCGACGATCGAGCGGCTCGACAACTGGCTGACTCAGATACACGCCACGCCGGGCATCGGGAACCTGCTCGGTGACCTGGGCCGAGCGACAACAGAACTGAGCCGATCCGCACCGGAGCTGGTCGGGGTGCTGGCCGAATCCGTGACCGCCGCGCGCACACTCACCGAAGGCCGGGCCAATCTGATCGCGCTGCTGTCCAATGCGAGCAACACGATCGATTCGGTGAACGGCTTGTTCGCGGCGAATCCGAACTCCGCGAAGGAACTGGTGCCCGGACTGGATCAGCTCTTCGGCAGCCTGGCCCAGGAGACGGACGCGATTCCCGCCACCGTGCGCAACCTGAACGCGGCGCTGGCCAGGCTGGCCACGGTGTTCCACTTCGGGCCCAGCAAGCAGATGGTGTGGGCGATGGACGTGAGCTTCACGCCGTTCCAGCAGTACACCGCGCAGGATTGCCCGCGCTACGGCGAGGTCGCCGGTCCGCGCTGTGGTGGCTCCTCGGTGCCGGAAGTCGCACCGGCGCAGGAGTATCCGGCCCAGCTGGCGCCGCGGTGGCTCGATGCCGCCGGTCCCGCGCCGGTGCCCGCGGTCCCCGGGCTGCCTGGTGTCTCGATCCCAGGTCTGCCGGGCATCGCCATCCCCGGCCTGCCCGCTATTCCAGGGCTGACAGCGCCCGCGGCGGACAACGGTGCCGCTCCGGGTGTGCGCCCGATCGCGGCCGGTCGTGGTTACGCGGGCGTCGCCGCGATCGTCGGCGGTCAGCCGACCGCCGCGCAATTGCTGCTGCTCACACCGTTGCTGGCGGGCGGCAGTGTCACCGTGTACGAGACCTCGGGGGGTAACCGGTGAAATCCGGGAAGGCACTGATCGGGTTCAGCCTGTTCGCGGTGCTGGCGATCACACTGACCTACACCATCTGGTCCACCCTGCAACGGTCGGTGCCGGGGGACACCAGCACCTATTCGGCCACCTTCTCCGACGTGATGGGTGTCCGGGTGGGCGACGACGTTCGCATGGCGGGTGTCCGGGTCGGCCGGGTGGACAAGATCGATTTCGAGCCGGACTACAAGGCGCGCATCGACATCCGGATCCAGTCCCGGCAGCGGCTGAGCACCTCGACCAAAGCGCTTGTGCGGTATCAGAATTTGATCGGGCAGCGCTATATCGCGCTGACGCCGGGCAAGGAAGAGGGGCAGCCGCTGCCGGCCGGCGGGCATATCCCGTTGGAACGCACCGAGCCGTCCTTCGATGTGTCCTCGCTGCTTTCGGGTTTCGAACCACTGTTCAGCGTGCTGCAACCGGATCAGATCAACTCGCTGTCGGAAACCTTGATCCAGGCCTTGCAAGGTGATGGCGTTTCGCTCAGCACCCTGATCACGCAGGCAGCGGATCTGGCCGCCACCTTCGGCCAGCGTGATCGCATCCTCGGTGACGTGATCGGCAACCTGAGCAGTGTGATCGCCGGATTGGCCAATCGCACGCAGGAACTGGAAACCCTGATCACGCAATCACGCGCTCTGGTGGAGGCGCTGTACGCGGAGGGCGAATCGTTGAAGCACTCCGTCGATCAGGTCGCGCAGTCCACCAATTCTCTTGTTGCCCTGATCGATCAGGTGAAGCCGGATCTGGCGCGGGCGCAGGACGATGCCACTACCGGTGTCGCGCTGCTGCTGCTCAACGGCGCCGCGCTGGACAAGGCGGCGGTGCAGTTGCCCGCGTTGCTCAATGCCCTGGCCCGCTTCACCAGTTATGGCGGCTACGCCAATGCCTATATCTGCCGCCTCGATGTGTCGCTGTGGGGCGTGCTGCTGCCGCCCGGACTGATTTCGCAGATCGGCGGCGAATCGCAATCGGAGGTGTGCCGATGAGGATCCGGGTACCGCGTTATTCGGAGAACCGGCCGCTGTGGCTCGGTGTACTGGCGGCGGTCGCCGTGGTGGCGCTGCTGGCGGGGTCGAGCGCACTGTCGCAGGCCCGGGTCAGCGACAAGACGATTCAGGCCGAGTTCGCGCAGGCCGCGGGGCTGCGGGCGGGCGCGACGGTGGACGTGTCGGGGATCGAGGTCGGCGCGGTCAAGGCGGTGCGGCTGGTCAACGACAAGGTGATCGTCGAGTTGCGGGTGCGCCGGGATCTGCGGCTGGGCGCGAACGCGCGTGCCGCGATCAAGATGTCGACGATCCTCGGGCGGCTGCACATCGAGCTCACACCTGGTGACGGTAAAGGGCTGCCGGACAACACGATCCGGCTGGCGAACACGGCCGTGCCCTACAACCTCGGCAAGGTCATCCAGGACCCGCAGTACAAGCACTCCTTCGAGCGGATCGAACGCATCGACCCGGTGAAACTGCGCCAGTCCCTGGATCTGCTGGACCGGCAGATGGGTGACTCGCCGCAGCTCACCGTCGCCGCGCTGGACAGTATCGGCGCGCTGGCCAAGGTGATCAACGACCGCCGCGACGAGGTCGACTCGCTGCTGAAGAACCTGGACGCGGTCTCGCAGCTGGTGTCGGACAACCGGAACAGCGTGCTGCTCTTGCTGACTCGCGGTGAGGCGATCGGCAACGCGGTGGCGCTGCGCCAGAACATGTTGCGCCAGTTGCTCGACAACGTCGCCCAGCTCTCTGGTCTGCTGCAGGAGATGGGGATCGAGAACAACGGTCAGCTCGGCCCGCTGATCCAGAACCTGAACACGATGACCGAGGGCTTACAGAAGAACCGGGCGAACCTGGACCGGCTCTACGAGATCATGCCGGTGGCGGTGCGCCAGTTCAACAACGCGCTCGGCAACGGTCCGTACGGAGATGTCTGGGCCCCTTGGGTTTTCCCGGACAACTGGCTGTGTTTCGCGCAAGCGGTTCCGGGGTGCAACTGATGGTCAAAGTGGTGAAACTGGCCGTGCTCTGCGTGGCCGCGTCCGTGGCCTCGGGGTGCTCGCTGCTGCCCGAGAGCCTGAGCAAGCTGCCCGAGCAGTATCTCGGCGAAAGAATGCACATCAGTGCGGATTTCGAGAATGTCGCCGGGCTGTACGCGGGCAACGAGGTGGCGATCCTCGGTGTGCCGGTCGGGCAGGTGGACACCGTGGTGGCCAAGGGCAGCTATGTCCAGGTGACCATGTCCATCGACAAGGACGTGCCCGTCCATGCCGAGGCAATCGCGGCACTGGTCTCGCCGCAGCTGATCACCAACCGGCACGTCGAGCTGGCGCCCGCCTACACCGGCAGCGGGCCCACACTCGCCGACGGCGCGCATATTCCGCTGGCGCGCACCAGGACTCCGGTCGAACTCGATCGGATCCTGCAGAACTTCGATCAGCTCGGCGCGGCGCTGAAGGGCGACAACGAGAACGGGCCGATGGCCAGCCGGGTGCTGTTCCCGCTGCTCGACGGCAACGGCGACCGGCTCGCCCAAACCCTGGACTCGTTGTCCGCGGCGTTCGAGGTGTCGCTGGCCAACAAGGATCAGATCGCCAACACGATCATCAAGCTCAACGAGATCACCCAGATCGTGGCCGGCAATGATCAGACCGTGCGCGATTTCAGCGGCCGGCTGACCGAACTCGTGCAGCTGATGGGCGACCAGTCACCGGGCCTGCACGCGGTGCTCACGCAGTTGAACGATTTCGTCGCCAATACCTCGGCGGTGGTCGGCCAGAATCAGGATCAGCTGGCCGGTGCGCTGAGCCGGTTCGTCACCATCACCGAGCAGATGCGCGCGAACGCGCGCGGGCTCACCGAGATCGTGGACGTCACACCGCTGTTCTTCCAGAACCTCTCCAATGCGATGAGCACCGAACATCGGGCGCTGCGCCTGCACGGACTGCTCGACAAGGCCGTGCTCGACGGTGAGGCGCTGGCGCTGTTCTGCGAGCGCATCCAGATGCGCCTCGACGGCTGCCGCACCGGCAAGATCCAAGACATGGGGCCCGACTTCGGGCTCACCGCCGCACTGCTGGGGATTACCAAATGATCAGGCGAATCTGCGCGGCGCTGCTCGTCGCGAGCGCCGCCTCCGGGTGTGCGGTCACCGTCGACAACGTGCCCCTGCCCAAACCGGGCATCGGCGCGCCCGGCTACACCATTCACGCCACCTTCCAAGACGCGCTGAACCTGCCGGACCGCGCGCACGTGAAGATCGGCGGCACCGACATCGGCGTGGTCACCGGCATCGACACCATCAACTTCGTCGCCGACGTGGAAATGCTGATCCGCGAGGACATTCGGCTGCCCCGCGGCACCATCGCCGAGCTGCGCCAGGCCACCCCGCTCGGCGACATCTTCATCGCGATGACCCTGCCCGCGGCACAGCCGAACGCCGAAATCCTGAAAGCCGGTGACACCATCGGCACCGAGCACACCGCCGCGGGCGCCTCGGTGGAACAGCTGATGGTGTCGATCTCCATGCTGCTCAACGGCGGTGGGCTCAATCAGGCCGCGAAGATCACCGCCGAGATGAACTCCATGGTCGGCGGTCGCGCACCGCAGCTGGCGCATCTGCTCACCGAAATGAGCAGTGTGATCACCGCGCTCAACCAGCGCACCGGCGATATCGACAGCATGCTGAGCGGCCTCACCGTACTCACTGGTGAATTGGCGAAGCGGAAAGCCGAACTCGGGCAGGCCGCGGACACCTTCCCCGGCCTGCTCGGCTTGTTCGCCGCGAACAACCGGGATATCGCCCAGCTGATCAGCAAGGTATCGGTGACCATGGCCGCACTCGGCGACTTCACCGAAACCACCGGACCGGAGTTCGTCAGCCTGTTCGACAGCATCCAGAAGCTGATGTCCGGATTCACGCAGATGGGTGACGAACTCGGGCAGGCGCTCGAGCGGTTCGATCAGTCGTATCCCTCGATCATGGCGTCCTTCCAGGGACCGGCGCTGTCGGTGGCGGCGACGGTGTCGTTTCTCAGTATCGGTGCGCTCACCGACCCGGCGGGCAGCCGCGCACCGGAGCTCGGCGATGTGCCCGCGTTCGTCGGCAGCCTCGCGCAAGTGCTCGAGAAGGTGATCGGCCGATTGCAGAGTCCGCCGCAGCAGGACGGTCCGCGATGAGAATTCCGTTGTGGGAGTGGCTGGTTCGTCGCCGAGTCGCGGTCGCCAATGTCGGACTGGTCCTGGTGCTCATTGCCGGTTCGGCCTATCTGGCCGGGGCGGTGCTGCGGTTCGATCCGTTGTCGAACAGCTACTCGGTGACCGTGGAGCTGGCGAATTCCGGTGGGCTGCTCGCGAATAACGATGTCACCTTCCGGGGTGTGCGGGTCGGCCGGGTCGGCGAGGTGCGGGTATCGGGCGCCGGCATCGCGGCGGTCGCCGAAATCGAGGGCAGCGCGAAGATCCCCGTCGGCGGCGTGGTGGCCGTCGGCCGGTTGTCGGCAGCCGGGGAGCAGTATCTGGACTTC
This sequence comes from Nocardia sp. XZ_19_385, assembly GCF_015355755.1. Taxonomy (NCBI): domain Bacteria; kingdom Bacillati; phylum Actinomycetota; class Actinomycetes; order Mycobacteriales; family Nocardiaceae; genus Nocardia; species Nocardia sp. XZ_19_385. The sequence continues at coordinate 278,919 of NZ_JACVEE010000002.1, read as the reverse complement.
CGGCCCGATTCCGACACCGGTCCGTATCTGGCCGATGGGTCGGTGGTCGACATGTCCGCCACCAAGACGCCGGTGACCGTGCAGTCCGTGCTCGCGAACATGAGCGGTCTGATCGGTGGCATGAACCCGCAGCGGCTCAATGTGATCATCAACGAGCTCGACAAGGCGCTTGCAGGCGGTCCGGATCGCTTGCGCAACATGATCTCCGGGATCAGCCGCGCCATGGCCGGGCTCAACGACCTGCTGCCGCAGACCCGGCAACTGATCGAGAACCTCGAGGTGATCGCCGAGACCACCTCACACGCCCAGCCCGACCTCACCACCCTGACCACCGGCGCGGGCGCGCTGTTCGAGCAGCTCACCGCCGCCGATCAGGAGGTGCGGGCCTTCCTGGAGCTGGCTCCCGGCCAGCTCGCCACCCTCGGCGGGTTCATCCAGGAATCCCACGACCCGATCACTAACCTGGTCACCAACTTCGTCGCGATCACCAAGGCGGCGAAACTCCGCGCCCCGGCCATCGCGACCCTGTTCCCCGCACTCCGCGAAGGATCGGCCGCGCTCGGTATTCCGGTCTGGGACAACGCCTTCCACACCCTGGTGGATCCCTGGCCGCGACCCACCTGCGACTACGACACCATCCCCGTCGTCCCGACCCTGGCCACCACCGATACCCGGGTGCGGCTCTACAACTACTGCGTCACCGACAACCCGGCCCTGCAGGTCCGCGGCTCGGCCAACGCACCCCGGCCCAACGTGCCGGACAACGGCTCCGGGCCGCCGCCCGGTGTGACCGGAAATGAACTCTCCCAGCCCGTCCCCGGCAGATAGGAACGAAAGTATATGAGTGACACGGAAACCGGCACGACAGACGAAGCGGTGTCGTTAGCCAAGGACTCCGCACCGGAGGCAACCGAAGCCCCGAAAGAGCCGGTAGCGGAGTTGAAAACGCCGGAGCCGCGCGTCTCGGCGCGCACCCGCGCGATTGCCTTGCGCGCCGCCGCGGGCGTCGCGATCGGTGCTGCCGTCGCCACCTCGGTCTACTTCTTCCTACAGGATCGCCAGGGCGACAAACTGATCCAAGCCCGCGAGGACGCCCAAGCCGCCGCGTGCAAGTACGCTCCGATCCTGTCCGACTACGACGCCAAGAATCTGGACACCTATTTCGCGGCGGTCCTCGATGGCGCCACCGGCGACTGGAAGAAGCAGTTCGGCGACACCAGCAAGGAACTGAAAGAAGTTCTCTCCCAAGGCCAGGTGGTCTCGAAGACCACCGACGTCCAGTGCGCCATCAAGACCGGCGACGAGAACTCCGCGGAGGCCATCGTCGTCATCGGCCAGACCATCACCAGCCTCGGCACCCAGGGCAAGCCTGCCCCCGGTCAGCTCTCCATGGTGATGCGCCTGGAGAAGGCCGACGGCAAGTGGCTGGTCAACAAGGTCAACTCACCCCTGGCTCCCGGCCAGCAGCAGTAGTCAGGCGGCGGGCCGCCCGAAGAGGATGACCTGCATCAGCCGGGTGACCCGGGAGCGGTCACAGATCGGGTTGTCGGGGCCGAGCCACTGGCCCAGGTCGACCACCAGCGCGAGGGCGGCGTGCACCAGGACCCGGGCTTCGGCGGCGGTCAGCTCCGGGCGCACGCCGGCGAGGAGCTTGGCCCACTCTTCGACGTTGAGCCGCTGGATGTTTCGCAGCACGGTGCGGTCGTCGGCAGGGACGTTGCTGATCTCGGCGTAGTAGACGAAGGTCAGCTCGCGTTCTTCGAACGATCCGGCTACGTATAACTCGATCAGCGTGGTGAGGGCCTGCTCGGGGCCGTCGGACTCGGCGATGGCGGGTCCGATCGCCGCCGAAACCCGGTCTGCCGCACGGCGGAACGCGGCGGCGAGGATGTCGCCCTTGCCGCGATAGAACCGGTACACCGCCGAGGAGGCGGGCAGCCCGGCGGCGGTGGCGATGTCTTCGACGCTCACGTTGGGGTAACCGCGCTCATGGAACAGTTCGATAGCGCGCTTCAGCAAGAGTTCGTGTTTGAACGTGAGCGGAACCTCCGATGTGCCAACGGGTTCCGGCTCGTCGCGGATTGGGGGCAGGTCGGCTTCGAAGACGGCCGCGCAGGCCGACCGCAGCAGGTTCGCCAGTGCGCGTGCGGGCACCGAGACGTGGTGATCGGAGATGCTGCCGATCACGCTCAACGCGGCGGTCGCCAATACCGCGCGGTCCGCGCCGTCCAGATCATTCCGCGTTTCCCCGAGCAGCTTGCCGAGTACCGCGTAGGTGCGGACCAGGTGCTCGATCAGGATTTGATAGTCGTCCGGCTCCAGGTAACGGCTCTGCCAGCGCAGCAGTGCGGCGCTGCGGCGATTGGTGATCGACTTGGCGATCAGCGCATCGACGATGTGCTGAAGCTGATGTGCCGCAGTGGAACTCGCGAGCGCCGGGGGCAGCCGCACCGCCTCCGCGCTGAGCGCGCTCAGGCGCAGCGCCTCTTCCCGGAACAGCGCGTACTTGCTGGGGTAGTGCCGGTAGAGCGCCGTGGAGGTGATGTCGAGCCGGGACGCGATGTCCTCCATGCTCACCCCGTGATAGCCGAGCGCGCCGAACGCCTCCGCCGAGGCGGCCGCGATCTGGGCCCGCCGATCGCGCGGCCGCCGGCGTACCCGGGGCGTCTCACCTTCGCGCGCGGCGCGGCGATTCTCGGCACTCATCCCGCGATGTTATCCCACGCGAACGCACGGAACAGCGCGTTACAACAAAGCCCCAAGATGGTCTGGAGCACGGCATCTTCCAAAAAGTCTGCAAAGAATTGCCGTTAACATTGACAGCGGGCGGTTGTTACTTTCCGGGCCGCCCGAACAGCACCAGTTCCATCAGCGCGCACACTCGCGCCTGCCCCGCGAACGGTTCCGCATCGAAGGCCCGGCCGAGGTCCACCACGATCGCGAACGCCGCGTGGATCAGGAAGCGCGCCTCGGCGGGCGAGAGTTCCGGTCGCACCTCGCGCAGCAGCCGCGCCCACTCCTCGACGCTGAGCCGCTGGATATTGCGCAGCACCGTCCGGTCCTCCGGCGGAACATGCTGGAACTCCGTGTAATACACGAAGGTGAGGTCGCGCTCGGCGAACGAACCCGAGACATAGTGGGTGATCAACGCGCGCAGCGCCGCCTCGGGGCTGTCGGCCGCGGCCACCGCGGGACCGATCGCGCCGGAGACTCGTTCGGCGGCCCGCCGGAACGCCGCGGACAGCAGATCGGACTTGCCGCGATAGAACCGGTACACCGCCGATGCGGCGGAAAGCCCTGCGGCGGTGGCGATTTCCTCGACGCTGACATTCGGGTAGCCGCGCTCGTGGAACAGTTCCACCGCTTTGCGCAGCAGCAGCTCGTGCTTGAAGGAATCGGGGATCTCCGCGGCCACAAGCGGTTCCGCGGCCACGGCCGGGGGCAGGTCGGCCTCGGCCACCGTCCAGCAGGCCGAACTCAGCAGTCGGGCAAGCGGTTTCGCAGGCATCGAAGCGTGATGGTCGGCAATGCTGGTGATCGTGCTCAGCAGGGCGACGCGCAGTGCCCGACGGTCGTTTTCGTCGAGTTCCGGTCGTAGCGCGGCCAATTGGGCGCCGAGAGCATCGAGCACCTTGGTTTGCAGACCGGCCAGGATCTCCTGGTCCTGCGGCTCCAGGTAGCGGCCTTCCCAGCGCACCAGGGTGACACTGGCGCGGTTCTCGATGGTCGAGCCGATGAGCGCATCGATCACCTGACGCAAACGCTGCTCCGGCGCATCCTCCTCGGGCAGGCGCACCGATTCTGTCATCGCGTTGCCGACGCGCAGCAGTTCCTCGCGGAACAGCGCGTACTTGCTCGGAAAGTGCCGGTACAGCGCGGCCGAGCTGATGCCGAGCCCGGAGGCGATGTCCTCCATGCTCACGCCGTGATAGCCCAGCGACCCGAACGCGGCGGCCGACGCGGCCGCGATCTGGGCGCGCCGATTCTTGGGCCGGCGCCGAACCTCACGTGGTGCCGGGTCGCCGCTGACCGCCTTACGCGCCGTACGGCGATTGTCGACACTCATGCCGCACATGGTATCGGCCTGCTCCGGACGGTGATTTGCCCAGGTCGCCGAGCACGGCCGACAAGGTTCGCCTTGCTAACATCACGTCTTGTGCAGAAGCTCTTCCTCGTCACCGCGGTGACCGCCGCTGCGTTGAGCCTGGCCGCGTGTGGCGGCGACATCGCGACCGCCGCACCCGCCGCATCCGAAGCCCCCATTCCCGTGACCACCGCCGCCCCGGCCGCCACCGTCGAACCGACGGCCGTGATCATGATCGACCCCGACGGCGACAAGTGGAACCGCGCCCGCACCATCCGCGAAGCCCGCCAGCTCGCCGAATCCGTCCGCGAATCCGGCACCCAGCTCCCCGCCAACTTCTGCGACCAGGGCTACATCGAAGGTATCGAGGGCGGCGGGCAGTTCCCGTCCGGCCGGCAGGCCTGGCTGGACGCCTGCGAAGAAGGCGTGCGCCAAGCGAGCTAATCGTCGGGTGCGTTGGTGTCGTAGGTTGAGATGCCCAATTGCCTGCTGGCCTCGAGGAGTTGTTTGTCACCGGACGCCAGTACGAGATCGGCATCCTCCAGACTCTCGGCGGAAGCGCAGTGGACGGCGTCGTATCCGCGCAAGCCAAGTAGGGCAGTCAATTTCGCGGCATGGACGACCAGGTTCTCATCGACTTCGATGACTGCTATTTGCGGCCATAGCTGATCCAGTTGCCGTAGGCATGACGCGTGTTTCGCGGCATCCATGCGTCCCATCCGGTGTGCTCGGGTAAGTGCCGCAGCAGTTTCCACGTAAAGCAACCGACTCGAGAAGATATCGTCGGCATCGTCCCAGAACTGGTTGCACGCCTCGCTGCTCGGTTCATCGGCCAGCAAGGGGACGAAGGCGGAGGTGTCGAGGTACCCGATCATCTGCGCTGCTCATCGATGAGGTCGCTGACCATGCCTGTTCCTTTGATCGGCCCCGGGGCCGGCTCCTTCTTCTTGCGCGCAGGTTGAATCCGTCCTTCGCTGCGGAGCTGTTCCAACTTCGTCGGCCCGACCGGCACTATGCGGGCAATCGGTTTCCCGTGATCAGTGACGGTTACCGTCCGTCCTGAGCGCACCTCGGCCAGCTGACGGCTGAGGCTGTCTCGCAACTCTCGAATACCGATCTCCATGGCCGCTCCTTTATGGCTACATTTGCGCCTCAATTATAGCCACATAGGCGTCTGCTATGGGCGCTGTTGCACGTACCAATCCAGGAGGTCGGGGTTGTCGACTGCGCTGCGTTCTACTACTCGCGCCGGGTCCGCGCCCTGGAAGAGCTTCTTTATCGGGACCTCGAGCTTCTTGCCGGTGCGGGTGTGCGGAATGCCGGGGGCGAGCAGGATCTCGTCCGGGACGTGGCGGGGGGAGACTTCGGTGCGGATGGTGGTGTTGATGCGGGTCTTCAGGTCGTCGGTGAGGTCGGTGCCGGGGGTGAGGGTGACGAACAGGGGCATCCAGTAGCCGCCGTCGGGTTGTTCGGCGCCGATGACGAGGGCCTCGGTGATTTCGGGGAGGCGTTCGACGGCCTGGTAGATGTCGGCGCTGCCCATGCGGATGCCGTGGCGGTTCAGGGTGGAGTCGGAGCGGCCGTGCACGACGACGCTGTGGTGGTCGGTGATTTCGATCCAGTCGCCGTGCCGCCAGACGCCGGGGAACATGTCGAAATAGGCGTCGTGGTAACGGTTTCCGTCCGGGTCGTTCCAGAAGCGGATCGGCATGGAGGGCATGGGTTTGGTGATGACGAGTTCGCCGACCTCGCCGCGGACCGGCTTGCCTTCGGGGTCGAAGGCGTCCAGGGCGGCGCCGAGGTAGGGCGCGGACAGTTCGCCGGGCCAGACCGGAACGGTGCGGACGCCGCCGATGAATGCCGACACCACGTCGGTGCCGCCGCTGATCGACGAAACCTGCACGTGTGCACCGATGTTCTCGCCCAGCCAGAGCGCCGTGGACGGCGGCAGCGCGGAGCCGGTGATGCCGACGGTGCGCAGGGCGGTCAGGTCGTGGTCGGTGCGGGGGATCGCGCCCGCCTTGATGCAGGCCAGGACGTAGCCGGGGCTGGTGCCGAGCACGGTGGCTCGCACCTCGGAAGCCATGCGCCACAGCGCATCTGGGCTGGCATGGGTGGGGCTGCCGTCGTAGGTGACGATGGTGGCGCCGGTCAGCAGACCGGCGACCTGGAAGTTCCACATCATCCAGCTCGGGCTGGTGTACCAGAAGAAGGTGTCGTCCGGTCCGATATCCGATTGCAGCGCCACGGCTTTGAGGTGCTCGAGCACCACACCGCCGTGACTGTGCACGATGCCCTTCGGCAAACCCGTTGTGCCGGAGGAGAACACGATCCACAGCGGGTGATCGAAGTCGAGCACTTCGGTTTCGATGACCGCGGCGTTGTTGCCGGTGTCGGCGATCGCCTCGGCCCAGGAGATCGTTTCGGGAACCTCCAAGCCCAGTTGCGAGACCGCGATGGTGGCCTTCAGGGACTCCAATCCTGCTTGCAGGGCAGCGATGTCGTCCCGCTTGTCGTGCGCTTTGCCGCCGAAACGGTAGCCGTCAGCGGTGATCAGCACGGTGGGTTCGAGCTGGCCGAGCCGGTCCAGAGCCGCCTTGGCCGAATAGTCCTGGCCGCAGGCGCTCCACACCGCGCCGATGCTCGCGGTCGCCAAGAATGCGATCACTGCTTCCGGGATGTTCGGCAGGTATCCGGCCACCCGATCACCCGGCTGCACACCGAGTTCGCGCAGCGACCGGGCGAAAGCGGCAGTGCTGTCGATCAATTCGGCCCAGGACACCTCGCGCGGCTCGGCGTCCTCCCGGAGCGCGATGATGGCGGGCCGGTCCGTGCGGAACTGCCGGACGATCTGGTCGGCGTAGTTCAGCTTGGTGCCCGGGAACCACTGTGCCCCGGGCATTTCCGTGCTCGTCAGCACTTCTCCATCGATCGCGCCGAGCTCGAAATAGTCCCACAGTGCGTGCCAGAAGCCGGGCAGGTCGTCGACCGACCACTGCCACAGCGCCCGATAATCCGGCGCCGCCACACCCGTCCGGGCCTCGACGAATCGCGCGAAATCGGTGACTCGGGCTTCGGCGATATCGGCTTCGGTGGGCACCCACTGTGGTTGCATCGCTGTACCTCTCCTTGCTGACTAGCTGATTTGTGCGCGCCGCAGGACCTGCTCGGCATGGCGCAGGACCGGTGCGTCGACCATCCGGCCCTCGAACGCGAAGACGCCGCGGTGGTTCGGCACCTCGGCGAGAACCTTGCGGGCCCAATCGATCTCGTCGTCCGAGGGCGCGTAGGCCGTCCGGATGACCGGGACCTGGCTGGGATGAATCGCCACCTTGGCGTCGAAGCCCACCGCCACCGCGTCCTCCGACTCGGCGCGCAACCCGTCCAGGTCACGAAAGTTCAGGTACACCGAGTCGAGCGCGAACTTGCCGTAGGCCTTGGCCGCGAGCAGCGCGGTGGAGCGAACATGCCGTGCCACTTCACGGTAACTGCCGTCGGCGAACCGGCTGGAGGTGCCGCCGAGTCCGGCCACCAGATCCTCGGCGCCCCACATCACGCCGATGGCGTTGTCGACGTGCACGGCTTCGGCGACGGTCAGTGCGCCCAGCGGGGACTCGATCAGGACGATCACCTCGCAGTGCGCGAGCGCCCGGACCTGTTCACCCGATTCGCATTTCGGCAGCATGATCCGCCGGTACCCGGTTTGCGCCAGCGCATGCAGGTCGAGGGCGTGCTCCTCGGTCCCGTACGGATTGAGCCGCACCACGGTGGTTTCCGGATCCAAGGAGGTGTCGACCAGCGCTTTGCGCGCCGCCGCCTTGTCGGCGGCGGCCACACCGTCTTCGAGATCGAGGATCACCACATCGGCTGCCGCCGCGGCCTTTTCGAAGCGCTCCGGACGATCGGCCGGACAGAACAACCAGGCCGGTCCGGCAATCTCCCAACTCATGCGGGCCGCTTTCGGACCAGCGTGCTGCGGGTGGCGGTGGCCACGACATCGCCGTGCTGATTCCGCGCGGTATGCACCAGCGTCACAATCCCTTCGCCCGGACGGGATTTCGATTCCCGCTTCTCGGTGACAACGGTCTCGGCATACATGGTGTCGCCGTGGAACAGCGGCTTCGGGAAGCTGACCTCGGAGAACCCGAGATTGGCCACCAGCGTGCCCTGGGTCAGCTGCGCCACCGACAACCCGATCAGGGTGGACATCGTGAACATCGAGTTCACCAGCCGCTGGTTGAACGGCGGCTGGTTGTCGGCGAAGGCCGCGTCCAGGTGCAGCGCCTGGGTGTTCATGGTCAGCGTGGTGAACAGGACATTGTCGGCCTCGGTGATGGTGCGTCCGGGCCGGTGCTGGTAGACGACCTCGGTTTCGAATTCCTCGAACCAGAGACCGCGCTGTTCGATCTTTTTCACAGACCTAGCTCCCGCCCGATCAGCATCAGCTGCACCTCCGTTGTGCCCTCGCCGATTTCCAGGATCTTGCTGTCGCGATAGTGCCTGGCGACAGCGTATTCGTTCATGAAGCCGTAGCCGCCGAAAATCTGGGTGGCGTCGCGGGCGTTGTCCATCGCCGCCTCGCTGGCCACCAGTTTGGCGATGGCGGCCTGCTTCTTGAACGGTTTGCCCGCGAGCATCAGCGCGGCGGCGTCGTAGTAGGCGGTGCGGGCCGCGTGCGCCCGGGCCTCCATTCTGGCGATCTTGAAGGCGATGGCCTGGTTGCGGCCGATGGTCCGGCCGAACGCCTCGCGCTCCTTGGCGTAGCGCACGCTCTCGTCCACGCACCCCTGCGCCGCGCCGACCGACAGCGCGGCGATCGCGATGCGGCCCTCGTCCAGGATGCGCAGGAAGTTGGCGTAACCGCGGCCGCGTTCTCCGAGCAGATTCTCCTCGGGGACCCGCACGTCGGTGAAGCTGAGCGGATGGGTGTCGGAGGCGTTCCAGCCGACCTTGTTGTAGGCCGGTTCGGCGACGAACCCCGGGGTGTCCGTGGGCACCAGGATGGTGGAGATCTCCTTCTTGCCCTCGCGCTCGCCCGTTACCGCGGTCACGGTCACCAGGCGGGTGATGTCGGTGCCGGAGTTGGTGATGAACTGCTTGCTGCCGTTGATGATCCAGTCGCCGCTGTCGATCCGGGCGGTGGTGCGAGTGGCGCCCGCGTCGCTGCCGCCGCCGGCTTCGGTCAGGCCGAACGCGGCGAGGGCGCGCCCGGCGGTCAACTGCGGCAGCCATTCCTGCTTCTGCTTGTCGTTGCCGAAGCGGTAGATCGGCATCGCACCCAGCGAGACACCGGCCTCCAGGGTGATCGCGACGCTCTGGTCGACTTTGCCGAGCTCCTCGAGCGCCAGGCAGAGCGCGAAGTAGTCACCGCCCATGCCGCCGAACTCCTCCGGGAACGGCAGGCCGAACAGGCCCATCTCGGCCATGCCCTTGACGACCTCGTACGGGAAGGTGTGGTTGGCGTCGTGTTCGGCGGCGACCGGGGCCACGACCGAATTGGCGAAGTCGCGCACGGTCAGGGCCAGGTCGCGGTAGTCCTCGGGGAGGGTGCCGGTCGATAGGAAGTCGGTCATGCTGGAAGTCCTTCTGGTGCGGGAGTGTTCGATGCGGCGATACGGGCCAGGGGCTGATCCAGGCGGACCTGCGTGCCCGCCGCCGCGAGAATGTCGACCGTTCCGGCGGTCGGCGCGGTGAGCGTGTGCTCCATCTTCATGGCCTCGACGACCACGATCGGCGCACCCGCCTCGACGGTGGCGCCCGGCTCGACGAGCACCGCGATCACCGAACCCGGCATGGGGCTGCGGATTTCGGCGTCGCCGACCTGTTCGGCGCCCTTGCGGACGCGTTCTTCGGGAACCTCGCGCAGCATCGCGATACCGGTGGGGCCCGAAACCCACAGCTGCTCATCGTGTTCGGCGACTCGGTAGTCCTGACGCAGCCCGTCCAGGGTGATGGCAACGCCGCCGTCCACGTAAGTGGCTGTGAGCGGCAGTGGTTCGCCGCTGTTCAGGTGTACGGTGGCCGCCTCGGGCGTGCCGGTGAAGTACACGTGCTCGGTGCGCTCACCACCGGTGAGCCGAATGGTGGTGGGTGCGGGGGACCCGATCCGCCAGCCGGTCGGCATGGTCCACGGATCCGCCGAACCGGTCGGCCAGTTCCGCAGCCAGTGATAGGTGGCCGCGGCGAGGAACATGTCGTCGCCGACCTCGGCCGGTTGGAAGTCGCCGACCCGGCGATCCAGCAGCGCGGTGTCGAGGCGACCGGCCGCCACATCCGGATCGGCCAGCAGGAATCGCAGGAATTCGATGTTGGTGGTGACGCCGAGCAGCACCGTATCGCCCAGGGCGCGATCGAGTTTCGCGATCGCGGCGGTCCGGTCGGCAGCGTGCGTGATGACCTTCGACAGCATCGGGTCGTAGTCGCTGCCGACCACGGTCCCGGTCCGAAGGCCCGAATCCACCCGGACGCCAGGGCCTTCCGGCTCCGACAGATCGAGCACCGTGCCGCCGGTCGGCAGGAATCCGCGACCGGGATCCTCGGCGTACACCCGCGCCTCGATGGCGTGCCCGGTCATGCGGATGTCTTCCTGCTCCACCGCGATCTTCTGGCCCGCCGCCACCCGCACCTGGCATTCCACCAGGTCCACGCCGGTGACCAGCTCGGTGACCGGATGCTCCACTTGCAGCCGCGTGTTCATCTCCATGAAGAAGAACTCGTCGGGGCGGTCCGCGGACACGATGAATTCGACGGTGCCCGCACCGACGTAGTTGACGCTGCGCGCCGTATTGCAGGCCGCCGCACCGATTCTGGCGCGGGTCGCGGCATCCAGCAGCGGTGAGGGCGCTTCCTCGATCACCTTCTGATGCCTGCGCTGCAAGCTGCATTCGCGTTCACCCAGATGCAGGACGTTGCCGAACTGATCGGCCAGCACCTGCACCTCGATGTGACGGGGACGGGTGACGAACCGCTCCAGGAACAGCGTGTCGTCACCGAACGCGGCGCCCGCCTCGCGCCGGGCGCTGACCAGCGCGGCGGGCAGTTGCGCCGGGTCCTCGACCAGCCGCATGCCCTTGCCGCCGCCGCCCGCGGACGGCTTGACCAGCACCGGATAGCCGATGTCGGTGGCCGCCGCGATCAGCTCGTCGTCGGTCAGGCCGGGCCGGGCGATACCGGGCACCACGGGTACATCGAACGCGGCGACGGTGTTCTTGGCGGCGATCTTGTCGCCCATGATCTCGATCGCCCGCGCGGGCGGACCGAGGAACACGATCCCCGCCTCGGCCAGCACGGCGGCGAAAGCGGCGTTCTCGGAGAGGAATCCGTAGCCCGGGTGCACAGCTTGCGCGCCGGTGCGCACGGCCGCGGCGACGACTTTGTCGATGGCCAGGTAACTTTCGCGCGCGGGCGCGGGCCCGAGCCGAACTGCGGTGTCGGCCTCGAGCACGTGGCGTGCGTCGGCGTCGGCGTCGCTGTACACCGCGACGGATCGAATTCCCATGGCGCGCAACGTCCGGATGACGCGCACCGCGATCTCACCACGGTTGGCGACCAGTACGGTATCGAAACGCACCACGCCCCCGTCATCCCGGCGTGCTTTTGGCCGGGATCCATCAAACTCGTTGAACATGTCGCTCACATCCGGAAGACGCCGTAGGAAACGGGTTCGAGCGGCGCTTGCGCGCACACCGAAAGGGCAAGTCCGAGCACTGTTCTGGTGTCGGCGGGGTCGATCACGCCGTCATCCCAGAGCCGGGCGGTGGAGTAGTACGGGTTGCCCTGGTGTTCGTACTGATCGCGGATCGGCGCCTTGAACGCTTCCTCGTCCTCGGCCGACCACGGCTGCCCGTTCGCATCCAGCTGATCGCCGCGCACGGTCGACAGCACCGAGGCCGCCTGCTCGCCGCCCATCACCGAGATGCGCGCGTTCGGCCACATCCACAGGAACCGCGGCGAATACGCGCGCCCGCACATGGAGTAGTTGCCCGCGCCGTAGGAGCCGCCGATCACCACGGTCAGCTTCGGCACCCGGGCGCACGCGACCGCGGTCACCATCTTCGCGCCGTGCTTGGCGATGCCGCCGGCCTCGTAGTCGCGGCCCACCATGAAGCCGGTGATGTTCTGCAGGAACAGCAGCGGGATCTTGCGCTTGTCGCACAGTTCGATGAAATGCGCGCCCTTCTGGGCGGATTCGCCGAACAGCACGCCGTTGTTGGCGACGATGCCGACCGGGTGGCCGTGGATCCGGGCGAAACCGGTGACCAGGGTCTTGCCGTATTCGGCCTTGAACTCGTGGAAACCCGTGGCGCCGTCGGTGATCCGGGCGATGACCTCGCGCACGTCATAGGGCGTGCGGAGATCGGTGGGCACGACGTCGTACAGCTCGGACTCCGGCGCCGCGGGCGCGGTAGTCGGCAGCACGTCCCACGGGCTCGACGGGCGCGGGCCGAGCGTGGCCACGATCCGGCGCACGATGCGCAGCGCGTCCTGATCGTCCTCGGCCAGATGGTCGGTGACTCCGGAAGTGCGGGAATGCAATTCACCGCCGCCGAGCTCCTCGGCCGTGACCACCTCGCCGGTCGCGGCCTTCACCAGCGGCGGGCCGCCGAGGAAGATCGTGCCCTGATTGCGCACGATCACCGCCTCGTCGCTCATCGCGGGCACGTACGCGCCACCGGCGGTGCAGGAGCCCAGCACCGCCGCGATCTGCGGAATGCCCTGGGCGCTCATGGTCGCCTGGTTGTAGAAGATGCGGCCGAAGTGCTCCCGGTCCGGGAACACCTCGTCCTGGCGGGGCAGGAACGCGCCGCCCGAATCGACCAGGTAGAGGCACGGCAGCTTGTTCTGCAGCGCGACTTCCTGGGCGCGCAGATGCTTCTTCACCGTCATCGGGTAGTAGGTGCCGCCCTTGACCGTCGCATCGTTGGCGACGATCACGCACTCGCGTCCCGAGACCCGCCCGATGCCGGTGATGATGCCCGCGCCCGGGCATTCGTCGTCGTACATGCCGGTCGCCGCGAGCGGGGACAGCTCCAGGAACGGGCTGCCCGGATCGAGCAGCTGATCCACCCGCTGCCGGGGGAGCAGCTTGCCGCGCGCGATATGCCGCTCGCGGGCCTTGGCCGGGCCGCCGAGCGCGGCCGTGGCCAGCCGCTCGCGCAGGTCACCGGTCAGCGCCTCGAGAGCGCTGCGGTTCCCCGTCTGTTGAGTAACCACCATCACGGAAGTCCTGTCGGTCAGTTAGTCGCCGATAACTGGAATTCAGGTTAATCTTGATTAACCGAGTTGTCCAGGACGGTCGAGAGGAGCGTGTGTGACCAGCGTGGACCCTGTCGCGCCCACCCGCCGCGAGCAGTTGAAGGCACAGCGGCGCGGTCAGCTGCTGGAAGCCGGTGCCCGGTTGATCGCCGAGCGCGGGTTCCTCGGCATGCGCCTGGACGACCTGGGCGCGGCCGTCGGGATCAGCGGGCCCGCGGTCTACCGGCATTTCCCGAACAAGGAAGCGCTGCTGGTCGAGCTCCTCGTGGGAGTCAGCCAGCGGCTGTTCGACGGCGGCAAGGCCGTGGTGGCCGGCGCCGCTTCGGCGGAAGACGCCTTGAGCGCGCTGGTCGACTTCCACCTGGACTTCGCGCTCGGCGATCCCGAACTCATCCGCATCCAGGACCGCGACCTCGAGAACGTCCCGGTCGCTCCGCGGCGGGAGCTGCGCCGCACCCAGCGGCAGTACGTCGAGGTATGGGTCGGGGTGCTGCAGGAGCTGCATCCGGAGCTCGCCGAGGAGACGGCGCGGGTGCAGGCGCACGCCGCCTTCGGCCTGATGAACTCGACGCCGCACAGTGCGTCGTCCCGGGGGACCGCCGCCCGCGCCCGGCCGATCCTGCGGCAGATGGTGCTGGCGGCGCTGGGCTAGGAGGACGGCCGCCCCTCACACGGCCGCTCTCCGTTCATCGGGCGCTCCAGCCTCCGTCCATCGTGTAGGACGCCCCGGTGACCATGCCCGCTTCCGGCGAGACGAGCCAACCGACCAGGGACGCAACCTCTTCCGGCTCGACCAGGCGTTTGACGGCGCTCTCCGTGAGCATGATCTTCTCGATCACCTCTTGCTCGGGGATCCCGTGGGTGCGGGCCTGATCGGCGATCTGCTTGTCCACCAACGGTGTTCGCACATACCCGGGATTGACGCAATTGCTGGTCACCCCCTGCGGACCGCCTTCGAGCGCGGTCACCTTCGAAAGGCCTTCCAGGGCATGCTTGGCCGTCACGTAGGCCGCCTTGTAGGCGGAGGCGCGCAGGCCGTGCACCGACGAGATATTGACGATCCGGCCGAATCCGTTGCGGTACATGTGCGGCAGTGCCGCGCGGATCAGCAGGAACGGCGCCTCCACCATGAGGGTGAGCAGGTGGCGGAACTGTTCGGGCGGAAAATCCTCGATCGGTGAGATGCGCTGCACCCCGGCGTTGTTCACCAGGATGTCGATGTCGAGCCGGCGGTCTTCCAGCGCGGTGACGTCGAGAAGATCTACCGCCCAAGCCTTTCCGCCCAGTTCATGAGCGAGTTCCTTCGCGCCGGTCTCATCGATGTCGGCGATGGTGACGGTGGCGCCGCGTGCGGCGAGCAGCCGGGCACAGGCCGCGCCGATGCCGCTCGCACCGCCGGTGACCAGCGCGGATCTACCGGTCAGGTCACTCATTTGGCCACCGCGGGCTCAGCGATCATGGCACGGTCCGCCGCGTCGACGCTGGCGAGATCCAAACCCTTTGTCTCCTTGGCGAAGAACACCGCGATGACCGTCACGGTGGCGGCGCCCGCGAGATACCAAGCGATCGGTACCGCGGAGTCGAAGGTGTTCAACAGTCGTACCGCGATGATCGGCGCCAGCGAACCCGCCACGATCGAGGTCACCTGATAGCCCAGGGACACACCGGAATACCGCATCCGGGTCGGGAACATCTCCGCCATGATGGCCGGTTGGGCGGCGTACATCAGGGCATGGAACACCAGGCCGATGATGATCGCGGACATGATGACCACGTTGTGGCCGCTGTCCATCATCGGGAAGGCGAAGAAGCCCCAGGTGCCCCCGGTGATCGCGCCGACGAGATAGACCGGGCGCCGGCCGAATCGGTCGCTGAGGTACCCGGCCGCGGGGATCGCGAAGAAGTGCACGGCGTGCGCGGCGAGCAGCCACCACAGGATCACCTTGGTGTCGGTGCCGACTTGCACCTTGAGGTAGGTGATGGTGAAGGTGACGACCAGGTAGTAGAGGATGTTCTCGCCGAACCGCAGGCCCATCGCGGTGAAAACGCCACGGGGATAACGCTTCATGACCTCCACCACGCTGAACGAGGTGGCCTTGATCTGCTCCATCTCCTGCTGCGCGGCGACGAAGATCGGGGCGTCGGTGACCTTGGTGCGGATGTAGTAGCCGACCAGGACGACGACCGCCGACAGCCAGAAGGCCACGCGCCAGCCCCAACTCAGGAACGCGGCATCCGATAGGGTCGAGGTCAGGACCAGCAGGGCCAGGGTGGCGAGCAGATTACCCACGGGCACACCGGCTTGCGGCCAGCTCGCCCAGAAGCCGCGCCTGGCGTTCGGGCTGTGCTCGGCGACCAGCAGCACCGCGCCGCCCCACTCACCGCCCACCGCGAAGCCCTGGATGAAGCGGAGCGTGACCAGCAGAGCCGGTGCCCAGTAACCGATTTGGGCGAACGTCGGCAGACAGCCCATCAGGAAGGTGGCCGCGCCGACGAGCAGCAGACTGAACTGCAGCAGCTTCTTCCGGCCGTACTTGTCACCGAAGTGCCCGAACACGATGCCGCCCAGTGGGCGCGCCGCGAAGCCGACCGCGTAGGTGACGAACGCGGCCAGGATCGCATCCAGTTCGCTGGTGCCCTGGGCGAAGAACACCTTGCTGAACACCAGCGTGGCCGCGGTGCCGTAGAGGAAGAACTCGTACCACTCGACGACCGTGCCCGCCATGGAGGCGGCGACCACCCGTCTGAGTCCGGAAGGGTTATCACCCGGCTCGTTGCCGGTCGGCCGCACTGGATTGCGCACGCTCATCGAACATCTCCTCACGCTCGGCGCCCATACCTCAGTGTTCTTGCTGTGATGGGCCCCACAATTTCTAGCTGGGGATGAGTATTCGTGCAGATCTGTTCGGTCCGCAATGGCCAAATCCGCACGGGCAGTCTGCAAGGATGCAGATATGAGCTCCGGTCGACCCAGTGCCGACGACCTGTTGATCCTGCTCGCGGTCGGCCGGTCCGGCCGGTTCGTCTCCGCGGCCGACGAGCTGGGGCTGAACCACACCACGATCTCCCGGCGCATCGCGGCGCTCGAGGAAACCCTCGGCGGACGGGTGCTGACCCGGGTTACCGGCGGGTGGGAACTGACAGATCTCGGGCGCGAAGCGCTGGTCGCCGCCGAAGCGGTGGAATCGGCGGTGAAATCCTTGACCGCCGACGCCGGCGGCACCCGGGTCCTGGAAGGCGTCGTCCGGATCTCGGCCACCGACGGATTCAGCGCCTACCTGGCCGCGCCCGCCGTCGCCGAGGTGCAGCGGCAGCATCCCGGCATCTCCGCCGAAATAGTGACCGCCACCCGGCGCGCCTCGCAGCAGCGTTCCGGACTGGACCTCGAGATCGTCGTCGGCGAACCACAAGTACTGCGCGCCAAGGCTATTCGATTGGGCGACTACTGCCTCGGCCTGTACGGCTCGCGAGATTATCTGCGCGAGCACGGCACCCCGGGCTCGATGGAGGACCTGGCGCGCTACCCCCTGGTGTACTTCATCGACTCCATGCTCCAGGTCGACGACCTCGACGTGGCCGCGAACTTCGCCACCGCCATGCGCGAATCCATCACCTCCACCAATGTTTTCGTGCATGTCGAAGCCACCCGCGCCGCCGCCGGACTCGGCCTGCTGCCCTGCTTCATGGCCGACCGGCACCCCGATCTGCTGCGCGTCCTGCGGGACAAGATCTCCGTTCGCCTCACCTACTGGCTCGTCACCCGCACCGAAACCCTGCGTCGTCCGGAGGTCTCCGCGATTGTCGATGCCCTCTGCGCGCAGGTTCGAAGTCAGCGAAACATACTGCTTGGTTCGGCCGCCGGAACGCCGGTTCCCGCGAGGTATAACCTGGCGCAATCGGCCGCTCGTGAGGAATCCCTGTGAAATACGTGCCCCGCATCGCTCTCTTCCTGGCGATTCCGGCTCTGCTGTTCCTGCTCCCGTGGTGGACGCTGGTCGGCGCGACCAGTTCCGGCACGGCGTTCTGGATCGGCAGCGCGGTGTTCCTGGCCGGTTATGTGTGCCTGCCCGCGGCGATGTTCCGCGGCCACGGGCCCGCGCAGTCGGACGCGGCGTCCATCGTCGGCGACACCCTGCTCGGTGTGATGTGGGTGCTGTTCAGCTGGTCCTTGATCGGCAACATCGCCGGGCTCGGATTGCTGGCGGCCGGGGTGGACGATCCGACCCGCTCGCGGATGGTCGCGGCGGGCGTGCTGGCGGTGAGCGCGGCGCTGGTCGCCTACGGCATCTACGAGGCGCGGCGCGTGCCCCGGGTGCGCACGCTCGAGGTACCGATTCGCGACCTCGGCGCGGGCCTGGACGGGCTGCGCCTAGTGGTCATCACCGACACCCACTTCGCCGCGTTGAACCGGCTGCGCTGGTCGGAGCGGGTGGTCGAGGTCGTGAACGCGCTCGAGCCCGATATCGCCTGTCACGCGGGCGATCTCGCCGATGGCTCGGTCGCGAAACGGCATCCGCAGGTGGATCCGCTCGGCAAGGTCGAAGCCGCGCTGGGCCGCTTCTACATCACCGGCAATCACGAGTATTTCGGCGATGCCCAGGGCTGGATCGACCACATGGCGTCCATCGGCTGGCAGCCGATGCACAACCAGCACGAAACCGTCACCCGCGGCGGCGACCGGCTGGTGCTCGCGGGTATCGACGACCCGACCGGCGTCGGCCTGCCCGGACACGGGCCGAATCTGACGGCGGCCCTCGCGGGCGCGGAACCCGGCGTGCCGGTGGTCCTGCTCGCTCATCAGCCCCGCCAGGTCACCGAGGCCGCCGCGGCCGGGGTGGCGCTGCAGATCTCGGGCCACACGCACGGTGGTCAGATCTGGCCCTTCCACTACCTGGTCCGGCTGGAGCAACCGGTGGTCGCGGGACTGTCCTGGCACGGCGGCACTCAGCTCTACACGAGCCGGGGTACCGGATTCTGGGGCCCGCAGCTGCGGGTCTTCGCGCCGAGTGAGATCACGATGCTGGTGCTGCGAACCGCCTAGCCCCAGTCTTCGTATCGGTCAGGCGGCGCGGGCGGCAGCTCGGGACTGGGTGAGGACGCCGTCGGTCATGGCGTAGACCGAGGTCATCTGGTGCAGGTGGGTGCGGTCGTGGGTGACCAGGAGGGTGGCGGCGTGGTGGGTGTGGGCTACGTCGAGGATGAGGTCGATGATGGCGGCGCCTCGTTCGGTGTCGAGGGCGCTGGTGGGTTCGTCGATGACGAGCAGGGCCGGGTCGTTCATCAGGGCGCGGGCGATGTTGACGCGTTGGCGTTGGCCGCCGGAGAGTTGGGCGGGGCGCTTGGCGTGCTGGTCGGCGAGGCCGACGGCGGCGAGCAGATCCATTGCCTTGGTGCGGGTTTCGCGGCGTCGGGCCGGAGAGGTGAACCACTGCTGGCCGAGGTGGGACATGGCCTCGAGCTGTTCGACGGCGGTGAGTGCGGGGATCAGGTTCGGTTGCTGGAAGACGATGCCGATGGCGGCACGGCGCACGGCGGCGGCTTCGCGGCGGGTCAGCTGGGCGAGATCCATTGTGCGGTCCGGGGTTTCGAGACGGATGCGGCCGGAGTCCGGGCGGATCAGCGTGGAAGCGGCGGCGAGCAGGCTGGACTTGCCGGAGCCGGAAGGGCCGGTGATGGCGGCGATCTCGCCACCGCCGACGGTGAGGTGCACGCGATTCAGGGCGGTGAGGCGGTCGGCGCCATCGGGGTAGGTGAGGGTGACGTCTTCGACGGTGAGGGCAGTCATGGTGTGCTCCAACGGAATTAGCGGGCTGCGCCGAGTGCGGTGAGCGGGTCGGTGGTGAAAAGGAACCGCAGGGCGAACGCGGCGCCGAACAAGCCCAGGACGATGAGGGCGGCGGCCGGTAGCAGGGTGGTGGCCGGGCTCAGTACGAAGGGGAGTGCGTCGCCCATGAAAGTGGCTGCGACGACGGTGATTCCGAGGCCGAGCCCGACACCGGCGGCGAGCACGATCGCGGCCTGGGCGAGGGCGTCGCGGACCAGGGAGCCGGAGGTCGCGCCCAAGGCTTTCAAGGTGGCGATGTCGGGCATGCGCTGCACGGTCCACACCGTGAAGAACGCGCCGATCACCAACGCGGAGATGGCGAACAGCAGCACCGTCATCAGGGTGAGGGAACCGTTTTCGGCCTGGTAGGAGGCCAGCGCGCCGAGCGAACCGGACACGGTGGTCGTGGTGGTGTGGGCGGCGGCGTTCACCGCGTCCACGTCGGCGATGCCGGACACCGCGAGCACGGTCGCCTCGCCACCGCGTGGGCTCACCGATTGCCAGTCGGCGGGCGTCAGCCAGACCACGGGGGTGTGGCTGTACCAGTCGTCGCCGTTGACCGCGGCGACGGTGAAGGTCCGGCCGCCGAGGCTGACGGTGTCACCGGCCGCCGCGTGCAGGCTCTTCGCCGCGCCGTCGCTCAGGACGATGCTGCCCGTCTCGGTTGCCGCACGGTTGCCGACAGTGACGGGCACGGCACCGAAGAGGGCGACCTGTGCGGGCGGCGACCCGGCGTGATCGGCCTCGGCGCGGCTGATCCCGACCGGCTCGACTGTGCCGGTGGAACCGGCGGCCTGCTGCCACGCGGTCACCTGCTGCGGGCTCAGCGCGGACGCGTCGAACGACGGTCCCGCGCCGGTGTCGGCGAACACCAGCTGATCGGCCGACAGCGACTCGACCGCCGAAATATTCTGATGCGCGAGCCCGGCGGTGAGCCCGCCGAGGAAGCTCACCAGCAGCGCTACCAGCGTGACGACCAGTGCGATCAGGCCGAATCGGCCGCGTGCGGCCCGGAGATCCCGCAGTGCTACGAACATGACTTCACCCTCCCGCGAAACCGGATCGCGGGCATCGCGCGAGGGAACGAATGCGCCCCGATCGAAGGGCGGTCGGCCGATTACACCTTTCGGTGGATGCCATCGGGGTAGCCGCACATAAGCTGACAAGGTGCATTCTTCGCCGCTCACCCCTGTCTTCACCGCGCTGCGGCTGGGCCTGCATGTGCTGGTGACGGCGTTGGCGACGGTCACCGCCGTCCGCGCGCTGCTCCCGGAGGCCGAACACCCGGTCCCGGTGCTGCTGCTCGTCGCGGCCTTCCTTATTACCTACTTCGCGGGATCCAAAGTCGGCCGCCGGCCGGGTGGGATTCTGGCCTGGCTCGGGCTGCTCACGCTCCTGTGGCTCTGCCTGGTACCGCTCGCCCCGGACGCCGGGTACCTCGCGTTCGGCCTGTTCTTCCTTTATCTCCATCTGCTGCCGCGCCCGTGGAGCCTGCTCGCGGTGGTCGCGGCGACGGGCGTCGCCGTCGCCGGGTTCGGCACGCAGCGCGGCTGGTCGGTGGGCGGGGTGATCGGGCCGGTCATCGGTGCGGCCGTCGCTGTCGGCATCGGCCTGGGATACCAGGCACTGTTCCGGGAGTCGGCCGAGCGGCAGCGGCTCATCGACGAATTGCTCAGTACCCGGGAGACTCTCGCCGAGCAGGAACGCAATGCGGGCAAGCTGGCCGAGCGCGAACGTCTCGCGCAGGAGATCCATGACACCGTCGCGCAGGGGCTCAGCAGTATTCAGCTGCTGCTGCATGCCGCCGAACAGTCGGCCCCGGAACACCCCGCGCTGCAACAGATTCAGCTAGCCCGCGATACGGCTGCCGAGAATCTCGCCGAAACCCGCAGGCTGATCGCCGAATTGGCCCCCGCTGCCCTGGACGGCCAATCTCTCGCGCAGGCGCTGGAGCGGATTTGCCTACGCGCCGAAGGGGTTACGGCCCAGCTCGTGGTCGAAGGCGCCCCGGAGCGTCTGCCGATGCCGATCGAAGCCGCGCTGGTGCGCATTGCCCAGGGGGCGGTATCGAACGTCGTCCAGCACGCGCAAGCTGATCGAATGCGCCTCACCCTCACCTATTCCGGCGACGAGGTCCTACTCGACGTCGTCGACAACGGGGTCGGCATCGAGCCCGCGGTGCTCGAA
Organism: Nocardia sp. XZ_19_385; assembly: GCF_015355755.1. Classification (NCBI taxonomy): domain Bacteria; kingdom Bacillati; phylum Actinomycetota; class Actinomycetes; order Mycobacteriales; family Nocardiaceae; genus Nocardia; species Nocardia sp. XZ_19_385. The sequence continues at coordinate 257,569 of NZ_JACVEE010000002.1, read as the reverse complement.
CACGCGCCCTCGGGCTCCTTCGGATTGGCCGCGATGCGGTCCCGGGTGGAGCAGCAGGGCGGTACGTTCGCGGTCGAATCCGAACCGGGCCACACCGCTGTCACGGTATCGTTCCCGCTGGATCCGGTTTCCACGGCGAACACGACGGGGGAGCGCGCATGATCCGCCTGCTGCTCGCCGACGACCACGCCATTGTGCGAGCCGGTTTGCGCGCACTGCTGGAAGGCAGCGGCGACATCACTGTTGTCGGGGATGTGCCTTCCGCCGAAGCGGCCGTTGCCTTTTGCGCGACCACCTCGGTCGACCTGGTGCTGATGGATCTGAGCTTCGGCCCCGGCCGCTCCGGTGTCGACGCCACCACCGAACTGCGCGCCCTCCCGCAACCGCCGAACATCTTGGTAGTCACCAACTATGACACCGACGCCGACATCCTCGGCGCCATCGAAGCGGGCGCCTGCGGCTACATCCTGAAGGACACCCCGCCCCCCGAACTGCTCGCCGCGGTCCGCTCGGCGGCGGCGGGTGAAAGCGTGCTGTCCCCGGCCGTGGCCTCGAAGCTGATGACTCGCGTCCGTCGCGCCGACACCACTCTGAGCCCCCGTGAAATCGAGGTGCTGCGCCTGGTCGCCGACGGGAAGTCCAATCGTGAGATCGCCAAGGAACTGTTCTTGAGCGAAACCACCGTCAAGTCCCACCTGGTGCACATCTACGCGAAACTCGGTGTCCGCTCGCGAACTTCAGCGGTGGCACGGGCCCGCGAGCAGGGCGCCATCTGAGCTACTGCGGGCGAAGGACGATCAGGCCCGGGACAGTGCGGGCGTAGTCGAAGAACGGGGAGTCGACGACCTTGTTGTTCTCGGCGAGCGAGGACGCGTTGCGGAACACCGGGCCGTTCGGAGTCATGACGAAGAGGCCGACATGGGTGACGTCCAGTCCCGCCTGATCGGTGTACGCGCCGATGTAGTCGCCGGTGCGAAGCTGGCTCACGACAGCGTCGTTCACAGCGGCGCTCGGAATGAAGGTCATCGGCCGGTCGACCACCGGCAGTCCCGGAAGATACCGCCCACCATCGGCTTTCGCATTCAGCTGCTTGGTGACGGGGACCGCCGCCGCGCTCAGTGCGCCGGTGATATCGGTGGCGGCGATCCGGGGCGTGGCCGCCCAGTCGGTGAAGAAATGCTTCCGCTGCCGGTAGTCGACTTTGCCGCCGGCGTAGCGGGTTTCGATGAGGTTCGCGGTGAACTCGTCGCGGGTGGCGGACCTGCTGAGCGCTTCCACGTAATCGAGGTAGGTGAAGCAATCCACGCGCCGGAAGTCGACGACCAGCTCTTCGGGCCGGGTCGCCGAGCCGATCAGCAGGTTCGCCCCGTACGGCGTGCCCAGGAACCTGCGCGACAGTGCCTCGAGCAGTTCACCCTTGCTCCGCGTCGTCTCGCCCCGCACCGCCAGCAGCTCATCGATCTTGCGCGCGGTGACGTCATCGACGGCCGGGGTGGCGTGCGCCGTGGGCAGCACCAAGACCAGCGCCGCCAGGACGAGCAGTACGCGAGCGATGATGCGCACGGTGTTCGATACCAAGACGCGCCTCCAGCGATTGGTTCAAGGGCGACACCCACGGTAGCCCGTAATCTCACCGGCATGGCTTCCCTCTCGGATCCGAAGGTGCGCGACTTCCTCACCCACGCCACCCGCACCGGCAAAGTCGCTTTCGCCGCCAGTGACGGCCGCCCGATCGTGACGCCGGTCTGGTTCGTCCTGGAAGGCGACACCCTGGTCTTCAACACCGGCAAGAACACCGCCAAGGGCAAGGCTTTCGCCCGCGACGATCGCATCGCCCTGTGCGTCGATCTGGAGGAACCCCCGTACGGCTCCGTCCAGATCCAAGGAACCGTCACCCTCTCCGAGGACCCGGACGAACTCGTCCGTACCGCCACCGAAATCGGCGGCCGCTACATGGGCGCCGACCGAGCCGAGGAATTCGGCAAACGCAACGGCGTCCCCGGCGAACTCGTCGTCCGCCTCCACCCCACCAAAATCATCGCCTCCTTCGACGCCACCGCCTGATCGAGCGGCTCGCCGGGCTGAATAGACTGCGCGGCATGACCGTGCACTTCGTCGGGGCCGGGCCGGGGGCTGCGGACCTTTTGACCGTGCGCGCGGTCGAGTTGCTGCGGACCTCGCCGGTCTGCCTCTACGCGGGGACCTATCTGGATCCCGAGGTACTCGCGCACTGCGCTCCCGGCACCGAGCTGATCGACACCCAGCACCTGGACATCGACCAGATCACCGACCATCTGGTCCAGGCCCATCGGTCCGGCAAGGACGTGGCGCGCCTCTGCTCCGGCGACCCGTCCATCTACTCCGCGCTCACCGAACAAACCCGCCGCCTCGACGCCCACGCCATCCCCTGGGACGTCACCCCCGGCGTCCCCGCCTACGCCGCCGCAGCCGCGCTACTAGGTACCGAACTGACCGTCCCCGAACTGGTCCAGTCGGTAGTCCTCACCCGCACCCAGGCCCGCTCCACCGCCATGCCCGACTCCGAGGGCCTAGCCAACTTCGCCCGCACCGGCGCCACCCTGGTCCTGCACCTGGCCATCACCCGAATCAGAACCCTGGCCACCGAGCTGACCTCCGACTACGGCCCCGACTGCCCGGCCGCCGTCGTCTACCGCGCCAGCCAGCCGGACCAACTGATCCTGCGCGGCACCCTCGCCGACATCGCCGACCAGGTCGAAGCCGCCGACCTCCGCCAGGCCGCCGTCATCCTCGTCGGCCGCGCCCTCACCCCGGCCCTGAACTGCACGGTGTCCCACTTGTACGACCCAGCCCGGCAACGCCACGTCTGACAATCCGTGATGCTGCCCCTGCTCTTGGCCCTTGCCGGTTTCGCGTTCCTGGATTCCCTCGATGTGCTGGTGGCCGGGGTCATGACAGCGGTGGTGGTCGACAGTCGACTGGCCCGGCGGTCGCCGTGGCCGGGTGGGTTGAGTTTTCTCGGTGGGGTTTTCGCGGTCACCACGACGTTCGGCTTGTGCACCGTGCTGGGGTTGCACGCGCTGCGCGGGTTGATCGATTTCGAGATCACGCCGGGCCTGCGGTTTTGGGGAGAGCTGGGGATCGGGCTGGCGTTGATCGGGATCGCGGCGTTGCCGATGACAGCGCGGGCGGAGCCGCCGGCGTGGACGGTGCGGATGCGGCGCCGGCCGTGGCTGCTGGGTCTGGCCGGGCTGGCGATCGGGCTGGCGCAGGCCCCGACGGCAGTGCCGTACATCGGGCTGCTCGTCGACGCGCTCCTGCTGTGAGATCGCCGACAGCAAATCCAGCAAACTCATACCAGCCCGCGTGCCAGGCACGATGTTTCATTGCTATGGATCTTGGTTGGTTAGGGGTGGGCGGCGACGGTAGATTGTTTCGGTGGTCTGCAGCGAAGGTCCCGGCGATGCCGGTCGGTGGGTAGTGGGCTTGGTCGAGCCCATGTAACGAGATCGACCTTGGACAGATAGTGCCAATGAACATTTTTGTGCCTGATTGATATGAGAACTGAACCTGGATACGCGGGCGCCACGCTTCGATAGGTGAGCGTCCTGTCCGGGTGTCGTCGGGGAGCGCTTGCGTGGTGTTCCGGAAGCGAGGTTTCGGTTGGACCGGCTGGATGAGGGCGGGAACAGCGACTTTGGTGTGGAGTTTTTCCCACTGTCGCCCGCGCAGCTGGGCATCTGGTATGCCCAGCACGTCGATCCACAGGTGCCGATCAATATCGCCCAGTATGTCGATCTGCGCGGTGATCTGGATGTCGACACGCTGACCCGTGCCAGTGTCACCGCCTCGCACGAGCTGGGTTCGGGCTTCGTGCGCATCGTCGAGCGCGACGGCGAGCCGGTGCAGTTCGTCGATCACTCGATCGGCGCCTGGGACCAGGTGACCTATCTGGATCTGCGCGACGAGCCGGATCCGGAGGCCGCGGCGCACACGTGGATGCGCGCGGAGTACTCCAAGCCGATCGAGCTGACCACCGAACGGCTCATCACGGCTGCCGCGCTGCGGCTGTCCGAGGATCGCTGGTTCTGGTACACGCGCGCCCACCACATCGTGCTCGACGGCTTCGGCGCGATGAACAATATGAACAGAATCGCGGAGCTGTACCACGCTTTCGTGACCGGCGCGGAGCCGACGCCCGCCAAGGTGGCCGATCTGCCGACGCTGTATCAGCAGGAGATCACCTACCGCGACAGCACCCGCTTCGAGTCCGACAAGCAGCACTGGGCCGAGCGAGTGGCGGGTCTGGAGGAGGGCACCACCCTCACCGGACGCAACGCGGGCCCGGCGCCGCTGAACGGGATCGTGACCGCGGCGCTGTCCGACGCGCAGAACGAGCGTCTCGCCGCCACGGTCGCACGGCACGATTCGAGCTCGGCGCCGCTGCTGCTGGCGGCGTTCGGCGCGTATCTGGCGCAGTGGACCGGACGCGAGGACGTGATCCTCAGCCTGCCGGTGACCGCGCGCACGACCGCGGCGATGCGCCGTTCCGGCGGCGCGGTATCGAATATCGTGCCGCTGCGGCTGCGCCTCGCCTATGACACCACGGTCGCGGACCTGCTCAAGCAGGTGACGGTGGAGGTGTCGGGTGCGCTGCGGCATCAGCGCTACCGGCACGAGGACATCCGCCGCGACGCGGCCGGCGACGGCGTGGTCACCACCGAGTTCTTCGGTCCGTGGGTGAACATCATGCTGTTCAACGACGAGCTGACCATGGGCTCGATGACCGGCGCGCTGCATGTGCTCTCGACCGGCGCCATCGAGGACCTGGGCGTCAATTTCTATACCTCCCAGGGTGGTTCGCGCTCGCATATCGACTTCGAGACCAACCCGAATCTCTACACCGAGGCCGAAGCGCGTCAGCATCATTCGCGTTTCCTGGAGTTCTTCGATCGGTTCCTGGCCGCGGACGGCGCGGCGAAGGTCTGGGACCTGCCGGTCACCTCCGAGGCCGAGCGTGAGCAGACGCTGCTGGACTGGAACGACTCCGAGCACGAGGTCCCGGTCACCACGCTGCCCGCCCTGCTGGACTGGCAGATCCCGCTGACCCCGGACAACATCGCCCTGGTCTTCGAGGACGAGCAGCTGACCTACGCCGAGTTCGGCGCGCGGGTCAACCAGCTGGCCCGGTTCCTGATCGCCGACGGCGTCGGCCCGGAATCGCTTGTCGCGCTGGGTATGCGGCGTTCGCTGGAGCTGGTCATCGGCATGCACGCCGTGCTCAAGGCCGGTGGCGCCTATGTGCCGATCGATCCGGATCACCCGGCCGACCGCACCGCCTACATCCTCGACTCGGCCGACCCGGTCTGCGTGCTGACGCTGTCCTACGACGACCTCGAGCTGCCCGAGCACATGCGCCGGGTGCACATCGACACCCTCGACACCTCGGCCTATTCCGAAGCGCCGGTGACCGATTCGGATCGCCTGGCGCCGCTGCGCCCGGACAACACCGCCTACGTCATCTACACCTCGGGCTCCACCGGACGCCCCAAGGGTGTCGCGGTCACCCATCACGCGATCGTCAACCAAGAGCTGTGGATGCTCGGCGAGTACCGGTTGACCGCCGACGATGTCTACCTGCAGAAGACCGCGACCACCTTCGACGTGTCGCTGTGGGGCTATTTCATGCCGCTGATGGTCGGCGGCAAGCTGGTCATCGCCAGCCCCGACGGCCACCGCGACCCGCTCTACGTCGCGGACATGATCGAACGCCACGGCGTCACCGTCACCGACTTCGTACCGTCCATGCTGACGGTGTTCGTCGCGCACGCCACCAAGGCTCAATGCGCCACGCTGCGTGCGGTTTACGTGATCGGTGAGGCGCTGCCGCCGAAGACCGCCGCCGGTTTCCGCGCTATCTCCACCGCCGGCCTGCACAACCTGTACGGCCCTACCGAAGCCGCGGTCTCGGTGACCTACTGGGAGGCCACCGCCGCCGACACCGTCACGGTGCCGATCGGTATCCCGGAGTGGAATGTCGAAGTCTACGTGCTGGATTCGCGCTTGCGACCGGCCGCGATCGGCGCTCCCGGTGAGTTGTATCTGGGTGGGCGTCAGCTCGCCCGCGGCTACCGCGGCCGCCCCGACCTGACCTCGGACCGGTTCGTCGCGAACCCGATCTCGGGCAACGGTTCTCGCATGTACCGCACCGGTGACCTGGTGCGCTGGAACGCCGCCGGTGTGCTGGAGTACATCGGCCGCACCGACTTCCAGGTCAAGTTCCGTGGCCAGCGCATCGAGCTCGGTGAGATCGAAACCGTCACTCTGGCCCATCCCGCGGTCAGCCAGTCCGCGGTGCTGGTGGTCGATACCGCGACCGGTCAGCAACTGGTCGCCTACGTCGTGCCCGCGCCCGGTCAGTCGGTCGATCCGGTCGAGCTGACGCGTTTCGCTTCCGAGCAGCTGCCCGCCTACATGGTGCCCGCCTCGGTGATGGTGCTCGAGGCGTTCCCGCTCAACACCTCCGGCAAGCTGGACCGCAGGGCTTTGCCGGATCCGGTGTTCAGCGCCGATGCGGCTGGTTTCCGGGCTCCGCGCACGCAGGCCGAGCACATCGTGGCGGGGATCTTCGCCGACGTGCTCTCCCAGGAGCGTCTGGGTATCGACGACAACTTCTTCGATCTCGGCGGTAACTCGCTGGTCGCCACCCAGGTGGTGTCGCGGATCGGTGCGGCGTTCGGCACCCAGATCGGTGTCCGGGCGTTGTTCGAGACCCCGACTGTCGCCGGTATCGCCGCGCGCGCCGAAAACGCCGCTCCCACCGAGGGTTCGCGTCCGCCGCTGGTCGCGCAGCCGCTGCCCGCCCGGGTGCCGCTGTCGCTGGCGCAGCAGCGGATGTGGTTCATCAACCAGTTCGATCCGGCCGCACCGACTTACAACCTGCCGTTCGTGGTCCGCCTGCGCGGCCACGTCGATATCCCGGCTTTGCGGGACGCGCTCAACGATGTGATGGCGCGTCAGGAATCGCTGCGCACGGTGTTCCCGGAATCCGGGGACGGCGGCTACCAGCAGGTGGTGCCCGACGACGAGATCAACCTCGCGATCTCGGTGCAGGCCATCGACGAATCCGAATTGCTGTCCACGCTGACCGCTTTCGCGGCCACCGGCTTCGATGTGTCGCGGGAACTGCCGATCCGGGTGCGGATCTATCAGGTGACCGGCGGCTCCACCAACGGCACCCCCGATCACGCGGTCGCGTTCGTGGTGCACCACATCGCCGCCGACGGTTTCTCCTTCGGGCCGCTCTCGCGTGATGTGGCGACCGCCTACCTGGCGCGTGCGGCGGGGGAGGTCCCGGCGTGGGCCCCGCTGCCGGTGCAGTACCAGGACTACAGCATCTGGCAGCGTGAACTGCTCGGCTCGGAATCCGATCCGGGTTCCATGGCTGCCCGCGAGATCGCTTACTGGCGGCGGCAATTGGCCGGTCTGCCCGATCAGCTGGACCTGCCGACCGACCGCCCGCGTCCGCCGATGCAGAGCTTCCACGGCAGCCGGATCAGCTTCGACATCGACGCCGATCTGCATACCCGTCTCTCGGCTTTGGCTCGGGCACAGGGTGTTTCGCTGTTCATGGTGATGCACGCCTCGCTGGCGGTGCTGCTGGCGCGGCTGTCGGGCACCAGCGACATCGCGATCGGTACCCCCGTGGCCGGTCGTGGCGAGCAGGCCCTCGACGACCTGATCGGCATGTTCGTCAACACCCTGGTGTTGCGTTCGGATGTGGACGGCAACCAGCCGTTCACCGAATTGCTCTCGCACACACGTGAAACCGATCTCGCGGCGTTCTCCTACGCCGACATCCCGTTCGAGCGCCTGGTCGAGGTGATCAACCCGACCCGCTCCCAGGCACGGCATCCGCTGTTCCAGGTGATGTTGTCGTTCCAGGAGATGTCGCACGCGACGCTGGAGTTGCCCGGGCTGACGGTCACCGCCGACGAGCTCGATGTCGATATCGCCAAGTTCGATCTGCAGTGGACCGTCACCGAAGAGCACGGCGGGCAGGGCGAACCGGCGGGTATGACCGCCGTGGTGTCCTACGCCACCGACCTGTTCGACGCCGGCACGGTCACCGAGTTCGCCAACCGCTACCTGCGGGTGCTCGAAACCGCTGTCACCGCACCGGAATCCAAGGTGCACGACATCGATATCCTCGACGCCGGGGAACGCACCCAGGTGCTCACCGGGTGGAACCGGACCGCGCACGAGGTGCCTGCCGGGACCCTGGTGTCGATGTTCGAGGCGCAGGTCGCGCGCACTCCCGACGCGACTGCGCTGACCTTCGAGGGGACAAGTCTGTCCTACGCCGAGTTCAGCGCGCGGGTGAATCAGCTGGCCCGGCACCTGATCTCGCTGGGCGTTGGCCCGGAGTCGATGGTCGCGCTCGGCATGAGCCGTTCGCTCGAGCTGGTCGTCGGCATGTACGCGGTGACCGTGGCTGGTGGCGCGTATGTGCCGCTGGATCCGGATCATCCGGCCGAGCGCACCCACTACGTGCTCGAGACCGCGGCACCGGTCTGTGTGCTGACGACCTCGCGCGACGACTTCGACGCCGGTTCGGTGCCCGCCATCGAGATCGACGAGCTCGATCTGTCCGAGTACTCGGCCGCGCCGGTCTCGGAGACCGAACGCCGCGGGGCGCTGCGTGGTTCGAATACCGCCTACGTGATCTTCACCTCCGGTTCGACGGGCCGCCCGAAGGGTGTCGCGGTCTCGCATGCCGCGATCGTGAACCGCCTGGTGTGGATGCAGTCCGAGTACGGGCTCGCCGGTACCGACGTGGTGCTGCAGAAGACTCCGGCCACCTTCGACGTGTCGGTGTGGGAGTTCTTCTGGCCCTTGCAGATCGGCGCCCGCCTGGTCGTCGCCAAGCCCGACGGCCACCGCGACCCCTCGTACCTGATCGACGTGATCACCGAGGAGCAGGTCACCACGGCGCACTTCGTGCCGTCGATGATGTCGGTGTTCGTGGCCGAGCTGCGTCCGGACGAATGCCACAGCCTCCGTAATGTTTTCGCCTCCGGTGAGGCGCTTCCGGCCGCGACCGCGCAGCGGTTGATGTCGATGACCGGTGCGCGCCTGCACAACCTGTACGGCCCCACCGAGGCCGCGGTCGACGTCACCTATCACGAGGTCACGGTCGCGGACACGGTGTCGGTGCCGATCGGCGCGCCGGTGTTCAACACCCAGGTGTACGTGCTGGATTCGCGTCTGAACCCGGTCCCGGTGGGTGTCGCGGGTGAGCTGTATCTGGCTGGTGTGCAGTTGGCGCGCGGCTATGTCGCCCGCCCCGACCTGAGTGCCGACCGCTTTGTGGCGAATCCGTTCGGCGCCGATCGTGCGCGGATGTACCGCACCGGTGACTTGGTCACCTGGACTGCCGATGGTGAGCTGGAGTACTTGGGCCGCACCGACTTCCAGGTGAAGCTGCGTGGTCTGCGGATCGAGCTCGGCGAGATCGAAGCCGCCCTCACCGGTTTGGAGTCGATCGCTCAGGCTGTGGTGCTGGTGCGTTCGGATGATCGCCTCGGTGATCAGTTGGTCGCCTATGTCATCGCGGCCGCGGGTCATTTGATCGATATCGATGGCGTCCGCACCGAGCTGGCGGGTGAACTGCCCGCATACATGGTGCCCTCGGCGTTCGTCGTGCTCGACGAGTTCCCGCTCAACGCCTCGGGCAAGCTGGACCGTAAGGCGTTGCCCGCGCCCATCTTCGAGGTCAAGACCTTCCGCGCCCCCTCGACTCCGATCGAGGAGATCGTCGCCCAGATCTTCGGCGAGGTGCTCGGCATCTCCCGGATCGGCGTCGACGACGACTTCTTCGAACTCGGCGGCAACTCGCTGATCGCGACCCAGGTCGCCTCCCGCCTCGGCATCGCGCTGGACACCCGCGTCCCGGTGCGCATGCTCTTCGACGCCTCCACGGTGGCGGCGCTGGCCGCCCGCGTGGAATCGCGTGCCGGTGACGGCGCCCGCAAGGCGCTGGTCGCCCGCGAGCGTCCCGAGGAAGTGCCGCTTTCCCTTGCGCAGCAGCGCATGTGGTTCCTGAACCGCTTCGACACCGAGTCCGCGGTCAACAACATCCCGGTCGCCATCCGCCTGTCCGGTGAACTCGATGTCGCCGCGCTGCAGGTCGCGGTGATCGACGTGATCGACCGGCACGAGTCGCTGCGCACCGTCTTCCCGGAGACCGCGGGCGGCCCGGTGCAGGTGGTGCTCGACGCGGCGCAGATCGTGCCGGACCTGACGCCGTATCGGGTGACCGAGTCGACGTTGTTCGAGCATTTGATCGATCTGGCGTCGATGGCTTTCGATGTCACCAGCGAAGTGCCTTTGCACGCACGGCTTTTCGAGATCAGCGATACCGAGTATGTGCTCGGCATGGTGATGCATCACATCTCCGCCGACGGCTGGTCGATGGGGCCGCTGGCGCGTGATGTGATGGTCGCCTACGCCGCGCGCACCCTGTGGGAGCCCCCGGCCTGGTCGGAGCTGCCGGTGCAGTACGCCGACTACTCGCTGTGGCAGCGCGAGGTCCTCGGGTCCGAGGAGGACCCGAAGTCGTTGATCTCCAACCAGATCGCCTACTGGGCGCGTGAACTGGCCGATCTGCCTGACGAATTGGTGTTGCCCTCGGATCGGCCGCGTCCGGCGGTGGCCAGCTACCGCGGTGGCACCTATCCGTTCGTGATCTCCGGACAGACTCAGCGCGCGTTGATCGAGCTGGGCCGCAAGTACAACGCCTCACCGTTCATGGTGCTGCACAGCGCGCTGGCGGTGTTGCTGGCGCGGCTGTCGGGCAGCGCCGACATCGCTATCGGAACCCCGGTCGCCGGTCGTGGTGAGGCCGCGCTCGACGACCTGATCGGCATGTTCGTCAACACCTTGGTGTTGCGGACCCGGATCGAGGAGTCGGCGAGCTTCGCCGATCTGCTGGCCACCTCCCGCGAAACCGACCTGCACGCCTTCGCCCACGCCGACGTGCCGTTCGAGCGTTTGGTCGAGGTGCTCAACCCGGCGCGTTCCCAAGCCCGCCACCCGCTGTTCCAGGTGATGCTGGCGTTCCAGAACACCAAGCAGGCCAACCTGGAACTGCCCGGCCTGTCGATCAACGGCATCGATTACGACGCCGGTCTGGCGAAGTTCGATCTGCAGCTGACGTTGCAGGAGATCCAGGACGAACACGGCGAATCGACCGGGATGTCGGCCGAGTTCTCCTATGCGCTGGACCTTTTCGACGAAGGCACCGTCGCGGCGTTCGCCAGCCGCCTGGACCGGATCCTGGCCGCGATCATCGCCGACCCGAATGTCGCGATCGGCGATATCGACCTGCTCGACGAGCGTGAACGTGACCTGGCCCTGCTCGGCTGGAACCACACCGCACGGCATTTCGACACCGAGGGCACACTGGTCGCGGAGTTCGCGGCACAGGTCGAGGCGACCCCGGACAATGTCGCTGTCGTGGATCCGGAAACCGGTTCGGCACTGACCTACGCCGAGTTCGCGAGCCGGGTCAACCGGCTGGCCCGCCGCCTCATCGAGGCCGGTGTCGGCCCGGAATCCCTGGTCGCTCTCGGCTTGCGCCGCTCGACCGACCTGGTCGTGGCCGCCTACGCCGTGCAGGCCGCGGGCGGCGGCTACGTGCCGCTCGACCTCGATCAGCCCGCCGAACGCATCGGCTACGTCCTGGAATCGGCGGCACCGGTCTGTGTGCTGACCACGTCCCGGGACGAGTTCGACGCCACCGGTCTGCCCACGCTCTCGGTCGATGACGCGGACCTATCGGGCTACTCCGCCGCCATGGTCACCGATGCCGAGCGCATCGCCCCGCTGCGTTCGCAGCACCCCGCCTACGTCATCTTCACCTCCGGTTCGACCGGCCGCCCCAAGGGTGTCGCGGTCTCGCATGCCGCGGTCGTGAACCAGATCCGCTGGATCACCGGCGAATACGGCATCGGCGCGCACGACGTGGTGCTGTTCAAGACCCCCGCCACCTTCGACGTGTCGGTGTGGGAGTTGTTCGGCCCGTTGAGCACCGGCGGCCGCATCGTCGTCGCCGGCCCGGACGGGCACCGCGATCCGCAATACCTCGCCGACGTGATCGAAGCCGAGCGGGTCACCATGACCTCGTTCGTGCCCTCGATGCTGACTGTCTTCGCGGGCAGCGCCGACACCGCCGGTGGCGCGGCGAAGCTCGCGTCGCTGCGCACCCTGTTCATCGCCGGTGAAGCCTTCACCGGTGATCAGGTCAAAGCGATCCGACGGGTCAGCTCCGCCGAACTCCACAACCTGTACGGTCCAACCGAATTCACTGTCCACGCCACCCACGCCCCGGTCGCCGACATGGTGGAGGGCGCGGTCCCGATCGGCCTGCCGGTCTGGAATGCCCAGGCCTACGTGCTGGATTCGCGGCTGCACCCGGTCCCGTCCGGCGTCGCGGGTGAGCTCTACCTCGCGGGCGATCAGCTGGCGCGCGGCTACTACGGCCGGGTCGACCTGACCGCGGATCGCTTCGTGGCCAACCCCTTCGGGACCAACGGCCAGCGCATGTACCGCACCGGCGACCTCGTCACCCGCACCGCCGACGGCGCCATCGTCTACCTCGGCCGCACCGACTTCCAGGTCAAGCTACGCGGCCTGCGCATCGAGCTCGGCGAGATCGAAACCGCGCTCAGCGCACACGAATCCGTCGCCCAGTCGGTCGCGCTGGTGCGCTCGGATGCCCGCACCGGCGACCAGCTCGTCGGCTACGTCGTGCCCGCCGGTGACGCCGCGCTCGACCTGGACGAGTTGCGTGCACACCTGAGCGCCCTGCTGCCGTCCTACATGGTGCCCACCGCCATCGTCGTGCTCGATGTCATGCCGTTGAACCCCAACGGCAAACTGGACCGGAAAGCCTTGCCGGAGCCGGTCTTCGAGGCCCGCGAGTTCCGCGCCCCGGGCACCCCGATCGAGCAGATCGTCGCGAAAACCTTCGCCGAGGTGCTCGGCCTGACCGAGCGCCCCGTCGGCCTGGACGACGACTTCTTCGACCTCGGCGGCAACTCGCTGATCGCCACCCAGGTCGTCGCCCGCCTGAGCGGCGCCCTGGACACCCGCGTCCCGGTCCGCCTGCTGTTCGAGGCGCCGACCGTCGGCGCGCTGGCAAGCCGCATGGAGGCACACGCGGGCACCGGCGCCCGCCCGGCACTGGCCCCGGTCGAGCGCCCGGAGTACCCGCCGCTCTCGCTCGCCCAGCAGCGCATGTGGTTCCTGAACCGCTTCGACTCCGACTCCGCCGCCAGCAATATTCCGGTCGCGGTGCGCCTGCACGGCGCCCTGGACATCGACGCGCTGCGGCAGGCCGTCGCCGACGTCATCGCGCGGCACGAATCGCTGCGCACCGTCTACCCGTCGCACGAGGGCATCGCCTATCAGCAGGTGCTGCCCGCCTCGCAGGCCGTGCCGCGGTTGGACGTCGATTACGTCTCCGAGACCGAAATCGCCGCCGCGCTTTACGATTTCGCGATCGAGGGCTTCGACGTCACCGCCGAACCGCCGGTCCGGTTGCGGGTCTTCCAGGTCGATGCCCGCCAGGGTGGCGGCCACCGCTGGCGCGACACCACCCAGGATTATGTGCTCGCCGTCGTCGTGCATCACATCGCGGCGGACGGTTTCTCGATGCGCCCGCTGGTGCGCGACCTCATGGCCGCCTATGTGGCGCGCCGCGCCGACTCGGTGCCGGGCTGGTCGCCGCTGGCCGTGCAGTACATCGACTACGCGGTGTGGCAGCGCGACACCCTCGGCTCCGAAAACGACCCGGGTTCGCTGATCGCCGGGCAGCTGAACTACTGGCGCGACGCCCTCGACGGCCTGCCCGAAGAGCTGCGGCTGTCCACCAAGCAGCGGCCCGCCGTCGCGTCGTATCACGCTGGGACACACCGGTTCCGGGTCCCCGCCGAGCTGTCCGCCGAGCTGAACCGGGTCGCGCACGCCAACGGCACCACGCTGTTCATGGTGGTGCACGGCGCGTTCGCCGCGCTGCTCGCGCGGATGAGCGGCACCGAGGACATCGCCATCGGCATTCCGGCCGCCGGCCGTGGCGAGCAGGGTCTCGACGACCTGGTCGGCATGTTCGTCAACACCCTGGTGCTGCGCACGAATGTCGATGCGGCGCAGTCGTTCACCGACCTGCTCGCGCAGGTCCGGGAACGCGATCTGCAGGCGTTCGCGCACACCGACGTGCCGTTCGAGCGGCTGGTCGAGGTGCTCAACCCGGCCCGTTCGCAGTCGCGGCATCCGCTGTTCCAGGTGATGCTGTCCTTCCAGAACCTGGGCCGGACCGCGCTGGAACTGCCGGGCCTGCGGGTCTCGGAACTCGAAATCGACCAGCCGACAGCCAAGTTCGATCTGCAACTGTCGCTCGGCGAGGTGCCGGGCACGGGCAACGAGTCGGCCATGGACGCCGAGCTGGTGTTCGCCACCGATCTTTTCGACAACGCGTTCGCCTACGCGTTCGCCGATCGCTTCGTGCGCGTGCTCGAAGGTATCGCCGCCGACCCGTCGATCACCATCGGCGATATCGAACTGCTCGACAACGCCGAACGCGCGCTGGTGCTGAACCAGTGGAACGACACCGAATTCGCCGTCGATGCCGCGCTGACCTCCCCGGTCGGCGACGCTGCCGCGACCCTGGTGTCGATGTTCGAAGCTCAGGTGGAGCGCACCCCGGACGCGACCGCGCTCACCTTCGAGGGGACGAGTCTGTCCTACGCCGAGTTCGCCGCGCGGGTGCACCGCCTGGCGCGCTGGCTCAAGCAAGCCGGGGTGGGCCCGGAATCGTATGTCGCCCTGGGTATGCGGCGTTCGCTGGACCTGCTCGTCGGCGTCTACGCGGTGCAGGCCGCGGGCGGCGCGTACGTGCCGCTGGATCCGGACCACCCGGCCGAGCGCATCGAGCACATCCTCGACACCGCCCGCCCGGTCTGCGTCCTCACCTCGGGCGACGACCTGGCCGCCACCTCCACCCGGCAAGTGCGCATCGATCAGCTGGATCTGGCGGAGTTCTCCGCCGCCCCGCTGACCGACGCCGAGCGGCACCGCCCGCTGCGCCCGGGCAACACCGCCTACGTCATCTTCACCTCCGGCTCCACCGGCCGCCCCAAGGGCGTCGCGGTCTCGCATGCCGCGATCGTCAACCGCATGGTGTGGATGCACGCCCAGTACGGGCTGTCGGCCGAGGACGTCGGCCTGCAGAAGACGCCGTCCACCTTCGACGTCTCGGTGCCGGAGTTCTTCTGGCCCTTGCAGATCGGCGCGCGCCTGGTCATCGCCAAGCCGGACGGGCACCGCGATCCCGCCTACCTGGCCGAGCTGATCCAGCGCGAGCAGATCACCACCGCGCACTTCGTGCCGTCCATGCTGAGCATGTTCATCAACGAAGACGCTGCCGCGCACTGTGTTTCGCTGCGGCACGTGTTCTGCTCGGGTGAGGGCCTGCCCGCACCGGCCGCGCAGCGGATCCGGGAGCTGACCGGCGCCCGCGTGCACAACCTGTACGGACCCACCGAGGCCGCGGTCGAGGTGACCTTCCACGAGGTCGTCGACGCCGACATCAGCTCGGTGCCGATGGGCGCGCCGGTGTTCAACACCCAGGTGCTGGTGCTCGACGCGCGCCTGCATCCGGTGCCGGTGGGCGTCCCGGGTGAGCTGTACCTGGCGGGCGCGCAGCTCGCCTATGGGTACGTCGGCCGCCCCGACCTGACCTCCGACCGTTTCGTCGCCAACCCGTACGGCGCCCCGGGCGCACGCGCCTACCGCACCGGCGATCTCGTGGTCTGGACCCCGGGCGGGGAACTGGAATACCTGGGCCGCACCGACTTCCAGGTGAAGGTCCGCGGCCTGCGCATCGAGCTCGGCGAGATCGAATCCGCGCTCACCGCACAGGGTTCGGTCTCCCAGGCCGTGGTCGTGGTGCGCCACGACGAGCACACCGGCGATCAGCTGGTCGCCTACCTGGTGGCGAACCCGGACCGGGCCATCGACATCGAATCGGTCAAGGACACCCTGGGCCGGCAGCTGCCTGCCTACATGGTGCCCGCGGCCTACCTGGTGCTCGAGGAGTTCCCGCTCAACGCCTCCGGCAAGCTGGATCGCAAGGCCCTGCCGGAACCGGTGTTCGAGGCGCGCGAATTCCGCGCCCCGGCTACCCCGGTGGAGCAGATCGTCGCCGGAATCTTCGGCGAGGTGCTCGGCGTGGACCGGGTCGGTCTCGACGACGACTTCTTCGCCCTCGGCGGCAACTCCCTGGTCGCGACCCAGGTCGCGGCGCGCCTCGGCGAAGCCCTCGACACCCAGGTGCCGGTGCGGCTGCTGTTCGAGACCGCCAATGTCGCGGCGTTGGCCGCGCGCGTGGAATCCGCTGCGGGACAGGGCGGCCGGGCGCCGCTGACCGCGCGTCCGCGCCCGGATCTGGTGCCGCTGTCGCTCGCGCAGCAGCGGATGTGGTTCCTGAACCGCTTCGACAACCAGACTGCCGTCAACAACATCCCGGTCGCGATCCGCCTGACCGGCGAGCTGGACGTGGCCGCGCTGAGCGCCGCCATCGGCGACGTGCTCGCGCGGCACGAGGCGCTGCGCACCGTCTACCCCGAGGTGGAGGGCACCGGTTTCCAGCAGGTGCTGCCCGCCGACGAAGTCCGGTTCGAGCTCACCGCGCAGCCGGTCACCGCGGCCGAATTGACTTCGCGCATCGTCGAACTGGCGAGCGTGCACTTCGACGTGACCACCGAGATCCCGTTTCGCGCGCAGCTGCTGCGCCTGGACGATCGCACCCACGTCGCGGTGCTGGTCATGCACCACATCAGCGGTGACGGCTTCTCGCTGCGCCCGCTGCTGCGCGATGTCGTGGTCGCCTACACCGAGCGTGCGCGCGATGAGGTGCCCGGCTGGGCGCCGCTGGAGGTGCAGTACGCGGACTACGCGCTCTGGCAGGCCGAGGTGCTCGGTTCCGAGAGCGATTCGGAATCGGTTGCCGCCCGCCAGATCTCGTACTGGACCGAGCAGCTGCGTGACTTGCCCGAGCAGATCGAGCTGCCCGCCGACCGCCCGCGTCCGGAGATCGCCGCCAACACCGGTGGCCTGCACAACTTCTCGATCGACGCCGAGCTGCGGCAGGCGCTCGAGGACACCGCCCGCGCGCACGGCGTCACCCTGTTCATGGTGGTGCACGCCGCGCTCGCGACCTGGGCGGCGCGACTGTCCAACAGCACCGACATCGCCATCGGCACCCCCGTCGCCGGGCGTGGTGAACGCGCGCTGGACGACCTGGTCGGCATGTTCGTCAACACCCTGGTGCTGCGCAGCGAGGTCGACCTCGGCGCGAAGTTCAGTGACCTGCTCGAGCAGGTGCGCCGCACCGACCTGGCGGCATTCGCGCACGCTGACGTGCCGTTCGAGCGGCTCGTGGACGTACTCAGCCCGGCCCGGTCGCAGGCGCATCACCCGCTGTTCCAGGTGGCGCTCACCTTCGAGGCCGCCTCGGCGTCCGATATGGGCACCGTCGCACTGTCGGGTCTCGACCTCGATGTCGTCGAATTCGACGCGGGCACAGCGAAGTTCGACGTGCAGCTGACCGTGGGTACGACCCGCGACGGCGCGATGGCGCTGTCCTGGAACTACGCCACCGAACTGTTCGATCCGGAGACGGTCGCGTCCTTCGCCGATCGCCTGGTGCGCATCCTGCACAGCGTCGCCGAGGATCCCGCAGTAGTCGTCGGCGATATCGATCTGCTCGGTGAGGCCGAGCGGCTCGATGTCTCGCAGCGCTGGGTGTCCTCCGGAATCGATACCGCCACAGGGCGGTTCGCCGATTCCGAGATCACCTTGGTCGACCTGTTCGACGAGATGGTGGCCGCGCATCCGCACCACACCGCCGCCAAATTCGGCAACGAGGCGCTGACCTACAGCGAACTCGATCGCCGCGCGAATGTGCTGGCGCGCAGGCTGATCGCCGACGGCGCGGGCCCGGAGAAGCTGGTCGCGGTGATCCTGCCGCGCTCGCTCGACCTGGTGGTCGCGCTGCTCGCCGTGGTGAAGACCGGCGCGGGCTATGTGCCGGTGGACCCGACCTACCCGGCCGACCGCATCGCCTACGTGCTCGAGGATTCCCGGCCGACCAGCGTCATCCTGGATTCCACCGTTCAGGTGCGGGTCCCGTCCGAGCTGCCGAGCGTGGTGCTGGACGGATTCGCCGTGGAGACCGGCGATGTCGAGGACGCCGACGACCTGCCGATCACCGACGCCGACCGCAACGCGCCGCTGTCGCCGGATCACGTCGCCTATGTCATCTACACCTCCGGCTCCACCGGCCGCCCCAAGGGCGTCGCGGTCGCGCACCGGAATGTGGTGCGGCTGTTCGCGAATACCGATCGCGACTTCGGCTTCGGCGCCGAGGACGTGTGGACGCTGTTCCACTCCTACGCCTTCGACTTCTCGGTGTGGGAGCTGTGGGGCCCGCTGCTGTTCGGCGGCACCGTGGTGGTCGTCGACTACTACACCTCGCGCTCGCCCGAGCAGTTCCTGGAACTGCTTCGCGTGGAACGGGTTACGGTGCTCAACCAGACCCCGTCCGCGTTCTACCAACTGGCCGAAGCGGATCGCAACGCCGCACCGGGCGCCGCACCGCTGGCCTTGCGCTACGTGGTGTTCGGCGGCGAGGCGCTCGAATTGCGCAGGCTCGGTGACTGGATCGCGCGCCACGGCGACGGCCTCGCCGCGGGGACCGGTCCGCTGCTGGTCAACATGTACGGCATCACCGAGACCACGGTGCACGTCTCCTACCGCGCGCTGGACGCCGCGACCATCGCCGCCGCCTCCGGCAGCATCGTCGGCCGCGCCATCGCCGGTCTGCGGGTGTTCGTGCTCGACAACCGGCTGCAGCCGGTCCCGGTCGGTGTCGCGGGCGAAATGTATGTCGCCGGACCGCAATTGGCGCGCGGCTACCTGCGCCGCGCCGACCTCACCGCGACCCGGTTCGTGGCCAACCCGCTCGACGCCGGCGGTTCACGCCTGTACCGCTCCGGCGACCTGGCGCGCTGGAACCGCTTCGGCGAACTCGAATACCTGGGCCGTGCCGACGATCAGGTGAAGGTCCGCGGTTTCCGCATCGAGCTCGGTGAGATCGAAGCCGCCGTGCTGGCCCAGCCGGGTATCGCGCAGGCCGCGGTCATCGTGCGCGAGGACCAGCCGGGCGATCAGCGCATCGTCGCGTACGTGGTCTCCGAGCCGGATGTGGCGCCGGATCTGGACGTGGTGCGCGCGGGCGCCGGTGAGCGGCTGCCGTCCTACATGGTGCCCACGGCGCTGGTGCGGCTCGAGTGGATTCCGCTGACCGTCAACGGCAAGCTGGACCGTCGTGCGCTGCCCGCGCCCGCCGTGCAGGCGCGCAAGTTCCGGGCTCCGGTCACCCCGGTGCAGGAGACGGTCGCGGCGGTCTTCGCCGACGTGCTGGACCTGCCGCGGGTGGGTGTCGACGACGACTTCTTCGAACTCGGCGGCAACTCGCTCATCGCGACCCGGGTGGTGTCCCGGATCGGCGCCGCGCTCGGCACCACCGTTCCGGTGCGCGCGCTGTTCGAGGCCTCGACCGTGGAAGCGCTCGCGGCCCGGGTGGAATCGCACACCGGCGACGCGCGTGCTCGCCTGGTCGCGCGCCCGCGCA
Organism: Nocardia sp. XZ_19_385; assembly: GCF_015355755.1. Taxonomy (NCBI): domain Bacteria; kingdom Bacillati; phylum Actinomycetota; class Actinomycetes; order Mycobacteriales; family Nocardiaceae; genus Nocardia; species Nocardia sp. XZ_19_385. The sequence goes on along the minus strand of NZ_JACVEE010000002.1, from coordinate 237,834 downwards.
AGACCGATGACCTGGTACCGCTGTCGTTCGCGCAGCAGCGCATGTGGTTCCTCAACAAGTACGACACGGCTTCTGCGGCCTACAACCTGCCGCTGGCCATGCGCCTCACCGGCGCGCTCGACGTCGAGGCCCTGCGACTCGCGGTCGCCGATGTGGTGCGCCGCCACGAATCGCTGCGCACCCGCTACCCCGAGCACGGTGGCAGCCCGGTCCAGGTGATCGTCCCGGCCGAGGACATCGAACTCGATCTGCACCCGGTGCCGGTCGCGGCGGCCGAACTGATCACCGCGGTAACGGAATTCGTCACCGTCGGCTTCGACGTCGCCGAGGAAGTGCCGCTGCGCACCCGCCTCTACGCGGTAACCGACGCAGCGGCCGACCGCACCGAGCACGTCCTGGTCGTCGTCGTGCACCACATCGCCGGTGACGGCTTCTCCATGGGCCCGCTGACCCGCGACGTGATGACCGCCTACACCGCGCGCACTCAGGACAGCGCGCCCGGCTGGGCGCCGCTGGAAGTGCAGTACGCCGACTTCGCGCTCTGGCAGCGCGAAGTCCTCGGCAGCGAAGACGATTCGGATTCGCTGATGGCCCGTCAGGTCGCCTACTGGCAGCAGGCGCTCGCCGGTATCCCCGACGAACTGACGCTGCCCACCGATCGGCCGCGTCCGGCCGTCGCCTCGCACCGCGGCGCCACGCTGCAGCGCGAACTGCCCGGCGAACTCGTCGCGGCACTGGAAGACGTTGCCCGCCAACGCGGTGCGTCGCTGTTCATGGTCATGCACAGCGCGCTCGCGGTGCTGCTGGCCCGTCTGTCCGGCACCGAGGACATCGCGATCGGCTCCCCGATCGCGGGCCGTGGCGAGCAGGCGCTCGACGACCTCGTCGGCATGTTCGTCAACACCCTGGTGCTGCGCACCGGAATTCAGGGTTCGGAGTCGTTCGCCGACCTGCTCGACCGGGCCCGCGGCACCGACCTGGACGCCTTCGGCAACGCCGATGTCCCGTTCGAGCGGCTCGTGGAACTGCTCGCGCCGGAACGCTCGCAGGCGCGCAACCCGCTGTTCCAGGTGGCGCTGGCCTTCCAGAACCTGGATCGCACCAGCCTGGAACTGCCCGGCCTCACCGTGTCCGCGCTCGATCTCGACGAGAGCGTCGCGCGCTTCGACCTGCAGTTCACCTTCGCCGAGAACGCGACGGGCGCAACCACTCTCGCGCTCACCTACGCGACCGAGCTGTTCGACGAGTCGACCGCCGCCGGATTCGCGACGCGACTGCAGCGCGTGCTGGAGGCCGTCGCCGCCGACCCGGCGATCACCGTCGGCGATATCGAGGTGCTCGACGCCGGCGAGCGCACCGATCTGCTCGCCCGCACCGGTGGACCCGCCGTCGCGCCGCGCACCCTGCCCGACCTGCTGGTCGCGGCCGCCGCGCGGGATCCGCAGGCGCCCGCGATCGTGTACCAGGGGACAACTCTGTCCTACGGGGAGCTCGACGAGCGCTCGAACCGCCTGGCGCGCTTGCTGATCGCCGAAGGCATCGGTACCGAGGACCTGGTCGTCGTCAGCATTCCGCGGTCGGCCGACTCCTGGCTCGTGTCGCTCGCGGTGTCCAAGACCGGCGCCGCGTTCGTGCCGGTCGACCCGACCTACCCGGCCGACCGTATCGAGCACATGCTCACCGATTCCGGCTCGCCCGTTGGTCTTACGGTCGCCGCTGTGCGCGACGATCTGCCGCAGTCCACGCGCTGGCTGGTGCTCGAAGACCTCGACCTCGACGGCTACGACGGCGGCGAAATCACCGACGCCGACCGGGTCAGCCCGCTGCGCACCGACAGCGCCGCCTACGTCATCTACACCTCCGGCTCCACCGGCCTGCCCAAGGGCGTCGTGGTCTCGCACGCCGTGCTGGCCAACTTCGCGACCGCGCAGATCGAGAACTACAAGCTCGATTCGTCCAGCCGCGCACTGCAATTCGCCTCTCCGAGCTTCGACGCCTCGATCCTGGAGCTGCTGCTCGCGCTCGGCCCGGGCGGCGCGCTCGTGGTGGTGCCGACCGGCGTGTACGGCGGTGACGAACTGACCGAGGTGATCCGCCGCGAGCGGGTCAGCCACATCTTCATCACCCCGGCCGCGCTGGCGACCATGGCGCCGAACGATCTGGACGACCTGCGGCTGCTGGCGGTCGGTGGCGAGGCGTACTCGCCGGAGCTGATCGCCAAGTGGGCAACCCCGTTGCCGGACGGAACGATTCGCCGATTCCACAATGTGTACGGCCCGACCGAGACCGCCATGGTGGTCAACATCAGCACCCCGCTGGCCGCGGGTGACCCGATGCCGATCGGCGGTCCGATCCGCGGTATCCAGTCGCTGATCCTGGACAACCGGTTGCGGCCGGTGCCCGTCGGTGTGGCCGGTGAGCTCTACATCGCCGGTATCCAGCTGGCGCGCGGCTACCACGCCCGCCCGGGCCTGAGCGCCGACCGTTTCGTCGCCCACCCGTTCGCCGCGGGCGAGCGCATGTACCGCACCGGTGACGTGGTCCGCTGGACCGCGGACGGTGCGGTGGAGTACGTGGGCCGCAGCGACTTCCAGGTGAAGGTGCGCGGTTTCCGCATCGAGCTCGGCGAGATCGACAGCGCCCTCAGCGCGCACGAGACCGTCGACTTCGCTGCCACCCTCGGCCACAAGAACGCGGCCGGCGCCACCTCGCTGGTGTCGTATGTCGTTGCCGCGCCGGGTCGTTCGATCGATATCGCGGCCCTCACCGCCATGCTCGAGGACCGGCTGCCCGCCTACATGGTGCCGTCGTCGATCATGGTGCTCGACCACGTACCGCTGAACCCGGTCGGCAAGCTGGACCGGAAGGCGTTGCCGGAGCCGGTGTTCGCCACCGAGGTCACCTTCCGCGCCGCACGCACCCCGGTCGAGCAGACCATCGCCGAGGTGTTCGCCGAGGTGCTCGGCCTGGAGCGGGTCGGCGTCGACGATTCCTTCTTCGCGCTCGGCGGCGACAGCATCGTCTCCATTCAGCTGGTTTCGCGGGCGAAGGCCCGTGGCGTGGTGTTCACGCCGCGGCACGTCTTCGAGCAGCGCACCGTCGCCGGACTGGCCGCGGTGGCCGAAACCGCCGAAGCCGCGGAGGCTTCCGCGATCGTGCTGGACGAGCTGCCCGGCGGGGGAGTCGGCACCATGCCGCTCACCCCGGTGGTGCGCTTCATGGCGGAGCGGCAGGGCTCGTTCGGCCGGTTCAACCAGACCATGGCGCTCGAGCTGCCGATCGGCATCGATCGGGCGGGTATCGCCAAGACCGTCGGCGCGGTCATCGATCGCCACGACATGCTGCGCGCGAGCTTGCGCCGCGACGGTGACGAGTGGCTTGTCGAGACCGCCGCACCCGGCAGTGTCGATGTCGACGCGCTGATCGAGCGAGTCGAGTTCGACGCCACGGTGTCCGACGACGAGCTCGTCGAGATCGCCACGGCCGCTCTGGATTCCGCGCTGGATCGCTTGGATCCCGGTGCCGGCGTCGTGGTTCGGTTCGTCTGGCTCGAGCCGTCGGACGCCGGCCGCATGGGCCGCCTGATCGTGATCGCGCACCACCTCGTCATCGACGGCGTGTCCTGGCGCATCCTGGTGCCCGACTTCGTCGCGGCCTGGGGCCAGCTCACCGCCGGTCAGGAACCCGAACTCGTCGCACCCGCGACCTCCATGCGCGCCTGGGCGCACGCCCTGCGGCGGGAAGCCGAAAGCGCCGAGCGCACCGCCGAACTCGACTACTGGCGGTCGGTCGCGGGCGCGCCCGACCCGCTGCTCACCGAGCGTCCGCTGGATCCGGCCCGCGACACCTCCGGCCGGATCGAGAAGCTGAAGGTGGAGGTCTCCGCCGAGGTCACCAAGGCGCTGCTGACCACCGTGCCCGCGCTGTTCCACGGCGGCGTCAACGACGGTCTGCTGACCGCGCTGGCGCTGGCGACCGCGAAGTGGCGGGCCCGTCGCACCGGCACGCGTGCCGACGATTCGCTGCTGATCCGGCTCGAAGGCCACGGTCGTGAAGAGGAAGTCGTTCCGGGCGCGGACATTTCGCGCACCGTCGGCTGGTTCACCACCATCTTCCCGGTCCGGTTCGACCTGTCCGGCGTCGATATCGATGCCGCGCTGGCCGGTGGCCCGGCGCTGGGCCAGGCCGTGAAGGCGGTCAAGGAGCAGCTGCTGTCGGTGCCGGACAAGGGCATCGGTTACGGGCTGCTGCGCTACCTGAACCCAGCCACCGCCGGCGAGCTGCCCGTGGAGTTGCCCGGTCAGGTCAGCTTCAACTACTTGGGCCGGATCTCGGACAACGATGTGCCCGAAGCGCTCCGGGGCTTCGGCTGGATCCCCGCGCCGGAACTCGGTGCGCTCGGCGGATCCTACGACGCCGACATGCCTGCCGCCGCGCCGCTGGACATCAACGCGATCGTGGTCGGCGACAAGCTGACCGCGAATATCGGCTACCCGTCGACGTTGCTGGCCGAGGACGAGGTCCGCGAGTTCGGCGAGCTGTGGACGACCGCGCTGGAAGCGGTTGCGCGGCACGCCAATTCGGCCGACGCCGGTGGACACACGCCGTCGGACTTCGCGCTGGTGCGCACCACGCAGCGCGATATCGACGGCTGGGAGCAGCGCTTCCCCGCCCTCGCGGATGTGTGGCCGCTGGCCGCGTTGCAGGCGGGCCTGCTGTTCCACGCTCGCCTCGCCGCGAGCTCGGTGGACGTCTACACCGCACAGGCGGTGCTGACCCTCACCGGTCACGTCGACCCGGTGCGCTTGCGCGCCGCCGCACAGGCGCTGGTGGACCGCTACGAGAACCTGCGCACCGCGTTCGTCACCGACAACGCGGGCAACCCGGTGCAGCTGGTGCTCGACAGCGTCCGCGTCGCCTGGGCCGAGCACGACCGTGTCGGCACCGGGGATGCCGCCGACCTCATCGACGCCGATCGCCTGCAGCGCTTCGACCTGACCGCGCCGCCGCTGATCCGGTTCACGCTGATCCAGACCGAGGCGCACAGCTGGCAGTTCGTGGTGTCCAACCACCACATCCTGCTCGACGGCTGGTCCATGCCGCTGCTCATGCGGGATCTGCTGGGGCTCTACGCATTGCATGCCGATGCGACCGCGCTCCCGGCGGTGCGCTCCTACCGGAACTTCCTGGAATGGACTGCGCAGCAGGATCATTCGGCCTCGGTGGCCGTGTGGGCGGACGCGTTGCGCGGTGTCGGTGAGCCGACGCTGCTGTCGCGCCCGGACGCCGGTCGCGAGATCACCTCGCTGTCCGGTGAGTACTTCTTCGAGCTGGACGACACGCGGACCGCGCGCCTGACCGAACTGGCCGCCTCGCTCGGCGTCACCGCCAACACGGTGCTGCAGGTGGCGTGGGGCATCCTCGTCGGCCGCCTGACCGGGCGTGACGATGTGCTGTTCGGTACCACCGTCTCCGGCCGCCCGGCGGAGCTCGCCGGCGTCGAGAACATGGTGGGCCTGTTCATCAACACCGTGCCGGTGCGGGTGCGTTTCGACGCGTCGGAACCGGTGCGGCAGTTGCTGACTCGCGTGCAGGGCGAGCAGGCCGACCTGCTCGACCACCACTATGTGGGCCTGGCCGACATCCAGTCCGCCGCGGGTATCGGTGGACTGTTCGACACCCTCGTGGTGTTCGAGTCCTACCCGGTCGACGCCGAAGGCATCCAGGCGCAGGCCGCCGATATCGACGGCATGGCGGTGACCGGCCTGGACGCGGCCGACGCCACGCACTACCCGTTGACCCTTATCGCTCAACTGGATTCGCGACTGCGGATCCGCGCGGGCTACCTGCGTGATTTGTTCGACGAGCAGACGGTGCGCCGGATCGCGGATCGCCTGATCCGGGTGCTCACCGCGATCACCACCGAACCCGCTGCGGCCGTAGGCGATATCGAACTCGTCGATGCCGCCGAGCGCGTGCTCGTGGTGGCGGGCTGGAACGACACCGCGCACGAGGTCGACGAGACCGCGACCCTGGTCTCGATGTTCGAGGCGCAGCTGGCGCGCACCCCGGACGCGACCGCGCTGACGTTCGAGGGGACAACTCTGTCCTACGCCGAGTTCGCCCGCCGGGTCCACCCGCTGGCGCGCTGGCTCATCGACCGCGGCGTCGGCCCGGAAACCGCTGTCGCCCTCGGCATGCGGCGCTCGGTCGACCTGGTGGTCGGCATGTACGCCGTCGTGCTCGCCGGTGGCGCCTACGTGCCGCTGGACCCGGATCACCCGGCCGAGCGCACGGAATACATTCTCGCGACCGCCGATCCGGTGTGCGTGCTGACCTCGGGCAGCGATCTGGAGCTCGATACCGCGCAGGTGCGCATCGATCTGCTGGATCTGTCCGGGTACTCGGATACGCCGGTCGCCGCGTCGGAGCGCCGCACCGCGCTGCGCCCGGACAACACCGCCTACGTCATCTTCACCTCCGGTTCCACCGGTAAGCCGAAGGGTGTCGCGGTCTCGCATGCCGCGATCGTGAACCGCCTGGTGTGGATGCAGTCCGAATACGGGCTCACCGACGCCGACGCGATCCTGCAGAAGACGCCCGCCACCTTCGACGTGTCGGTGTGGGAGTTCTTCTGGCCCTTGCAGATCGGCGCACGCCTGGTCGTCGCCAAGCCGGACGGGCACCGCGATCCGGCCTACCTGGCCGAGATCATCGCCGCCGAGCGGGTCACCGTCACCCACTTCGTGCCGTCCATGCTCGCGGTCTTCGTCGCGGACGCGGCTGCCGCGCAGAGCACGTCGCTGCGGATGGTCTTCGCTTCCGGTGAAGCGTTGCCGCCCAAGCCCGCTCACCGTTTGCGTGAGCTCACCGGTGCTGCGCTGCACAACCTGTACGGCCCGACCGAAGCGGCCGTCGACGTCACCTACCACGAGGTGACCGCCGCCGACACGGACACGGTGCCGATCGGCGCCCCGGTGTTCAACACCCAGGTGTACGTGCTGGATTCGCGACTGCGGCCCGCGCCGGTCGGTGTCGCGGGTGAGCTCTACCTCGCGGGCACCCAGCTGGCGCGCGGCTACGTGGCGCGCCCCGACCTGTCCGCGGACCGGTTCGTCGCCAACCCATTCGGCGCCGACGGCGCGCGGATGTACCGCACCGGTGACCTGGTGGCCTGGACCGCTGATGGTGAGCTGGAGTACTTGGGCCGCACCGACTTCCAGGTGAAGCTGCGCGGCCTGCGGATCGAGCTCGGCGAGATCGAGTCGGCGCTCACCGCGCTGGATGAGATCGCGCAGTCTGTCGTGGTGGTCCGTGCCGATCAGCGCCTCGGCGATCAGCTGGTGGCCTATGTCGTTGCCGCGCCGGGCCTGCCGCTCGACACCGATCTGGTGCGGGAGGATCTGGGCCGGCAGCTGCCCGCCTACATGGTGCCCGCGCTGATCATCGTGCTCGCCGAGTTCCCGCTCAACGCCTCCGGCAAGCTGGATCGGAAGGCGTTGCCCGCGCCGGTGTTCGAGGCCGCGGTGTTCCGCGCGCCGACCACGCCGGTCGAGGAGATCGTGGCCGACACCTACGCCCAGGTGCTGGGCGTCGACCGGGTGGGCCTGGACGACGACTTCTTCGCGCTCGGCGGTAACTCGCTGTCCGCCACCCAGGTCGCGGCCCGCCTGGCCGCGGCGCTCGACACCGACCTCGGTGTCCGGGAACTGTTCGAGGCCTCCACGGTGGTCGCGCTGGCGGCCCGGGTGGAGTCGCGTGCCGGTGGTGGCGCGCGCGCCGCGCTGGTGCCGCAGCCGCGTCCGGAGCGGGTGCCGCTGTCGCTGGCACAGCAGCGGATGTGGTTCCTGAACCGGTTCGACCCCGAGTCGACGGTGGACAACATCCCGGCCGCGGTCCGGCTGTCCGGTCTGCTGGACCGGCAGGCACTGCAGATCGCGGTCGCCGACGTGCTGGCCCGCCACGAATCGCTGCGCACCTACTACCCCGAGGTGGCGGGCGCGGCGCACCAGCAGACGGTGCCGACCGGCCAGGTCATCCCGGATCTCGCACCGGTCGAGGTGACCGAAGCGGAACTGCCGCTGCGGCTTTCGGAGTTCGTGCAGACCGCGTTCGACGTCACCGTCGAGGTGCCGTTCCGGGCGCGCCTGTTCGAGGTCAGCCCGACCGAACACGTGCTCGCCCTGGTGGTGCACCACATTTCGGCCGACGGCTTCTCCATGGGCCCGCTCACCCGCGACGTCATGATCGCCTACGGCGCCCGTGTCGAGGGCGGCGAACCGGCGTGGCGTCCGCTGGACGTGCAGTACGCCGATTACGCGCTGTGGCAGCGCGCGGTGCTCGGCAACGAGGACGATCCGGAATCGGTGATCTCCGATCAGGTTTCGTACTGGAAGCAGGCGCTGCGCGGGCTGCCCGAGCAGCTCGACCTGCCCGCCGACCGGCCGCGTCCGGCGGTGGCGTCGGGCCGCGGCGCGACCCATGCCTTCGAGATCGCGCCCGAAATCCATGCCGAGCTGGTGGAATTGGCGCGCAGCCGGGGCACGACACTGTTCATGGTCGCGCACACCGCGCTGGCCGTGCTGCTGTCCCGCCTGTCGGGCGAACAAGACATCGCGATCGGCACCCCGGTGGCCGGCCGTGGCGAGCGCGCGCTCGACGACCTGATCGGCATGTTCGTCAACACCCTGGTGCTGCGGACCCCGATCGACGGCCACGCCACCTTCACCGACCTGCTGCGTACCGTGCGCGCCACCGATATCGCGGCGTTCGGGCACGCCGACCTGCCGTTCGAGCGACTCGTCGAGATCCTGAACCCGGCCCGTTCGCAGGCGCGCAGCCCGCTGTTCCAGGTGATGCTGGCGTTCCAGAACACCGGCCAGACCTCGCTGGAACTGCCCGGCCTGACCGCCAACGGCGTCGACATGCCGATCGACACGGCGAAGTTCGATCTGCAGCTGGTCATGACCGAGCAGCCGCAGTCGGGTATCGCCGCCGAATTGGTCTACGCGACCGATCTTTTCGATCCGGAGACGATGGTCGCGTTCGGCCGCCGGTTCAACCAGTTGCTGGCCGCCGTTGTGGCGGAACCGGATCGGGCCGTCGGCGACATCGCGCTGCTCGATGCGGCGGAGGCCGAGCGGGAGCTGCGCGGCTGGAACGACACCGCGAACAACCTCTTCCCGCGGGTCAGCGGCGAAGCCTCCTACGAGGCGCCCGCCCTGCGGCGCAGCGACGAGGGCGGCTTGACGCTGGTCGGTGAGTTCGCGGCGCAGGCCGCGGCGACGCCGGACGCGGTCGCGATCGTCGACCCGGCCACCGGTACCTCGCTCACCTACGCGGAGCTGGCGTCGCGTGTGCATCGCCTCGCTCGCCGCCTGATCGCCGAGGGTGTCGGCCCGGAAGCGCTTGTCGCACTGGGCCTGCGCCGCTCCATCGATCTGGTGGTCGCCGCCTACGCCGTGCACGCGGCCGGTGGCGGCTACGTGCCACTGGATCTCGACCAGCCTGCCGAGCGCATCTCCTACGTGCTCGAGTCGGCGGCACCGGTGTGCGTGCTGACCACGTCGCGGGACAAGTTCGAGGGCGCGCTGTCGATCGATGACCTGGACCTGTCGGAGTTCTCCGATGTTCCGGTCACCGACGCCGAGCGGCTGGTTCCGCTGCGTCCGCAGCACCCGGCCTACGTCATCTTCACCTCCGGTTCGACCGGCCGCCCGAAGGGTGTGGCCGTGCCGCACGCGGCGGTGGTCAACCAGATCCGCTGGATCACCGGCGAATACGGCATCGACGCCGATGATGTGGTGCTGTTCAAGACCCCGGCCACCTTCGACGTCTCGGTGTGGGAGTTGTTCGGGCCGTTGTCCACCGGTGGCCGCATGGTCGTCGCGACGCCCGATGGGCACCGTGACCCGCAGTACCTGGCGGATGTCATCGCGTCCGAGCAGGTCACCATGACCTCGTTCGTGCCGTCGATGCTGACCGTCTTCGCGGGCGCCGCCGACGCCGCCGCTCTCGGCTCGCTGCGGGCGCTGCTCGTCGCGGGTGAGGCGTTCACCGCCGAGGCGGTCCACGCCATCCGCCGGGTGAGCTCCGCGGAGCTGTACAACCTGTACGGGCCGACGGAATTCACCGTGCACGCGACGCACGGCCCGGTGGCCGCCGATGTCAGCGGCGCGGTGCCGATCGGCCTGCCGGTCTGGAATGCCCAGGCCTACGTGCTGGATTCGCGGCTGCACCCGGTTCCGGCCGGTGTCGCGGGTGAGCTCTACCTCGCGGGTGATCAGCTGGCGCGCGGCTACTACGGCCGGGTCGACCTGACTGCGGATCGCTTCGTGGCCAACCCGTTCGGCTCGGGCGCCCGTATGTACCGCACCGGTGACCTCGTCACCCGCGGTAAGGACGGCGGCATCGTCTACCTGGGTCGCACCGACTTCCAGGTGAAGCTGCGCGGTCTGCGTATCGAGCTCGGCGAGATCGAAACCGCCCTCGCCGCACACGATTCCGTCGCCCAGTCGGTCGCGCTGGTGCGCTCCGACGACCGCACCGGCGATCAGCTGGTCGGCTACGTCGTGCCCGCCGACGGCGCGTCCGTGGACGTGGACGCCCTGCGCGCCTATCTGTCCGCGCAGCTGCCCTCCTACATGGTTCCGGCCGCCCTCGTGGTGCTCGAGGAGATGCCGCTCAACGCGAACGGCAAGCTCGACCGCAAGGCGCTGCCCGAACCCGCCTTCGAGGCAAGGGAATTCCGCGCACCGTCCACCCCGATCGAAGAGATCGTGGCGAACACCTTCGCCGAAGTCCTCGGCCTGGAAGCACATTCGGTCGGCTTGGACGACGACTTCTTCGAGCTCGGCGGCAACTCGCTGATCGCCACCCAGGTCGTGGCCCGCCTCGGCGCGGCCCTGGACACCCGGGTGCCGGTCCGCCTGCTGTTCGAGGCGCCGAACGTCGGTGCGCTGGCTGTCCGCATGGAAGCCCACGCCGGTACCGGCGCTCGTCGCGCGCTCGTCGCGGCCGCCCGCCCGGACACCATTCCGCTGTCGCTCGCGCAGCAGCGCATGTGGTTCCTGAACCGGTTCGACGCGGACTCGGCCGTCAACAACATCCCGCTCGCGGTCCGCCTCACCGGCACCCTCGATATCGAGGCGCTGCAGCAGGCGGTCGCCGATGTGGTGGCCCGGCACGAGGTGCTGCGCACCGTCTACCCGGAGACCGCGGACGGTTACGGCGTGCAGGTGATCCTGCCCGCCGGGCACACCCTGCCGGATCTGACCCCGATCCCGGTGCCCGAGAACGAGGTTCCGGATCGCGTCAGCGACCTGGTGCTGACCGGTTTCGACGTGACCGCCGAAGTTCCGGTGCACGCCAAGCTGTTCCGGGTCGAGGGCACCGACACGCATGTGCTGGTCTTCGTGGTGCACCACATCTCCGGCGACGGCTGGTCGGTGCGTCCGCTGGCCCGCGACGTGATGATGGCCTACGCGGCCCGCTCCCGGGGCGAAGCGCCGGGGTGGGCGCCGCTGCCGGTGCAGTACGCGGACTTCGCGCTGTGGCAGCGGGAAACCCTTGGCTCCGAAGCGGATCCGCAGTCGCTGATCGCGCAGCAGGTCTCCTATTGGACCGAGACCCTCGCCGGTCTGCCGGACCAGCTGGATCTGCCGTCGGACCGCTCGCGTCCGGCCGTCGCCTCCAACCGCGGTGGCGTGCACGAGTTCGCGCTCGGCGCGGAGCTGGTGCGCGACCTGGACAGCCTGGCCCGCGCCAACGGCGCGAGCTTGTTCATGGTGGTGCACGCGGCGTTCGCCGCGCTGCTGGCGCGCCTGTCCAACGGCGACGACATCGCCATCGGCACGGCCGTCGCGGGCCGTGGTGAAGCGGTGCTGGACGACGCCATCGGCATGTTCGTCAACACCCTGGTGCTGCGCAGCGCCGTGGATCCGGCGCAGTCGTTCACCGACCTGCTCGCGCAGACCAAGGACACCGACCTCGCCGCGTTCGGCCACGCCGACCTGCCGTTCGAGCGCCTCGTCGAGATCCTGAACCCGGCGCGCTCGCAGGCCCGGCATCCGCTGGTCCAGGTCATGCTGTCGTTCCAGAACACCGGTGCGGCCGCGTTCGAGCTGCCCGGGCTCGAGGTCGCCGGCGTGCCGCTGGACGTGGTCACCGCCAAGTTCGACCTGCACCTGAACCTGACCGACCGGCTCGGCGCGGACGGCGCCGCCGACGGCATGAGCGCCGAATTCGCTTACGCCACCGACCTGTTCGACGGCGCCACCGTCGCCGGGTTCGCCGAGCGCCTGGTGCGACTGCTGACCTCGGTGGTCGGCAACCCGGCCGGGACGCTGGGCGATGTCGAGCTGCTCGACGCCACCGAACACGCGCAGGTCGTCAGCGGCTGGAACGACACCGCGCACGAGGTCGACGAGACCGCGACGCTGGTGTCGATGTTCCAGGCGCAGGCCGCCAAGACTCCAGATGCGATCGCGTTGACCTTCGAGGGGACGAGTCTGTCCTACGCGGAGTTCAGCGCCCGGGTGAATCAGCTTGCCCGGCACCTGATCGCGCTGGGTGTGGGCCCGGATTCAACGGTCGCCCTCGGGATGCGCCGTTCGCTGGAGCTGGTGGTCGGCATGTACGCGGTCACCGTCGCCGGTGGCGCCTACGTGCCGCTGGATCCGGATCATCCGGCCGACCGCACCCGCTACGTGCTCGACACCGCAGCACCGGTGTGCGTGCTGACGACCTCCCGCGACGATGTCGACGCGGGCACTGTCCCAGCCGTCGTGATCGACCTGGCTCCCGGTGAAGGGAACGGCCCTGATACCGGTTCGCTCTCCACGTCCACCCCGGACCACCGTCATCCCGGCGAACGCCGGGACCCATCTGCTGTGCTGCTGGACTACAGCGCCTACTCCGCAGACCTGATCACCGACACCGAACGTCTGGGCGTTCTCCGTCCTTCCAACACCGCATACGTGATCTTCACCTCCGGTTCGACCGGCCGCCCCAAGGGTGTCGCGGTCTCCCACGCTGCGATCGTGAACCGCCTGGTGTGGATGCAGAGCGCCTACCACCTCGACGGTGAGGACGTGGTCTTGCAGAAGACCCCGGCCACCTTCGACGTCTCGGTCTGGGAGTTCTTCTGGCCCTTGCAGATCGGCGCCCGCCTGGTCGTCGCCAAGCCCGACGGCCACCGCGATCCCGCCTACTTGGCACGCGTGATCACCGAACAGCGCGTCACGACCGCGCATTTCGTGCCGTCGATGCTGTCGGTGTTCGTCGCCGAGGACGCGGCCGCGGCCTGCCGCACGCTGCGCAATGTCTTCGCCTCCGGTGAAGCGCTGCCCGCGGTCACCGCGCAGCGCCTGCGGGAGCTGACCGGCGCGCGCCTGCACAACCTCTACGGCCCCACCGAAGCCGCCGTCGACGTCACCTTCCACGAGGTGTCCGACGCCGCCCTCACCTCGGTGCCGATCGGCGCCCCGGTCTTCAACACCCAGGTGTACGTGCTGGATTCGCGCCTGCACCCGGTCCCGGCCGGTGTCGCCGGTGAGCTGTACCTCGCGGGCACGCAGCTGGCCCGTGGTTACGTGGCACGTCCGGACCTGTCCGCGGACCGCTTCGTGGCGAACCCGTTCAGCGCCGATGGTGCGCGGATGTACCGCACCGGTGACTTGGTCACTTGGACCGCCGATGGTGAGCTGGAGTACTTGGGCCGCACCGACTTCCAGGTGAAGTTGCGTGGTCTGCGGATCGAACTCGGCGAAATCGAAGCCGCCCTCACCGGTTTGGAGTCGATCGCTCAGGCTGTGGTGCTGGTGCGTTCGGATGATCGCCTCGGTGATCAGCTCGTCGGCTATGTCATTGCCGCGGCCGGTCATTCGATCGACACCGAAGCCGTGCGCGCCGAACTCGGCGGTGAGCTCCCGGCCTACATGGTCCCGGCGGCGTTCGTCGTGCTCGAGGAGTTCCCGCTCAACGCCTCGGGCAAGCTGGACCGAAAGGCGTTGCCCGCGCCGGTGTTCGAGGCCAAGGTGTTCCGCGCGCCGTCGACTCCGATCGAGGAGATCGTGGCGGGCGTGTTCGAGGACGTGCTCGGCCTGACCCGCGTCGGCGCCGACGACGACTTCTTCGAACTCGGCGGCAACTCGCTGCTGGCGACCCAGGTCACCGCCCGCCTCGGCGCGGCCCTGGACACCCACCTCGCGGTCCGCGACCTGTTCGAAGCGTCCACGGTGCACGCCCTGGCCGTGCACGTCGAGCACAACGCGGGCTCCGGCCGGGCCCGGCCGCAGCTGACCGCGCAGCCGCGCCCGGATCGCGTCCCGCTGTCCCCGGCGCAGCAGCGGTACTGGTTCCTGAACCAGTTCGACACCGCCGCCTCGGCGGTCGACAACATCCCGCTGGCCGTGCGCCTGTCCGGCACGCTGGACATCCCCGCGCTCGCGCAGGCGATCGGTGACGTGCTGGCCCGCCACGAGGTGCTGCGCACCGTCTACCCGAACTCGGCCGAGGGACCGCAGCAGGTCGTCCGGCCGGTCGCCGCCGCGCCCGAGCTGGTGCCGGTGGACGTCGACGAGGCCGACCTGGTCGGCACCGTGATCGGCTTCGCGCTCACCACCTTCGACGTCACCGCGCAGGTGCCGCTGGATGTGGCGCTGTACCGGATCACCGACACCGAGCACGTGGTCGCGTTCGTGGTGCACCACGTCGCCGCCGACGGCGCCTCCATGGGTCCCCTGGCGCGTGACCTGATGGCCGCCTACGTCGCTCGCGCCACCGGCGACGCGCCGCAGTGGCTGCCGCTGCCGGTGCAGTACGCCGACTACGCGCTGTGGCAGCGTTCGGTGCTGGGCGCCGAGGACGATCCGGAATCGCTTGCCGCCCAGCAGGTCTCCTACTGGCAGCAGACCCTCGCGGGCCTGCCGGATCAGCTGGAGCTGCCCGCCGACCGCCCGCGCCCGCCCGCGCAGTCGTTCCAGGGCAAGGCGATTCGCTTCGAACTGTCCCCGCAGCAGCACGCCCGCCTGCACGAACTGGCGCGCGCCAACCAGGCGTCGCTGTTCATGGTGGTGCACGCCGCGCTCGCGGTGCTGCTCTCGCGCCTGTCCGGCGCGGACGACATCGCGGTCGGCACCCCCATCGCGGGCCGTGGTGAACGCGAGCTCGACGACCTGATCGGCATGTTCGTCAACACCCTGGTGTTCCGCACCCAGGTGCGCCCGGACGCGTCGTTCGCCGAGCTGCTCGCCGAGGTCCGGGAACGCGACCTGGAGGCGTTCGCCAACGCCGACGTCCCGTTCGAGCGCCTGGTCGAGGTGCTCAACCCGGAGCGCTCCACCGCGCGCAACCCGCTGTTCCAGGTGGGCCTGTCGTTCCAGAACCTCGCCGAGACCGAGCTGACGCTGCCCGGCCTGAACGTGAGCGCGGTCAACTTCGATGCGCAGCTGGCCAAGACCGACCTGCACGTCACCCTGTTCGACCGGTACGCCGAGGACGGCACGCCCGCCGAGGTGATCACCGAATTCGGTTACGCCGTCGACCTGTTCGACGAGGCGACCGTGCAGGGCTTCGCGGACCGGTTCGTGCGCGTGCTGGACGCGGTGCTCGCCGATGTCACGGTGCCGGTCGGGGAGATCGACCTGCTCGCGGCGGAGGAGTCGACGCGAATCCTGCGGTCCTGGAACGACACCGCGCACCCGGTGGACACCACCGCGACGCTGGTGTCGATGCTCGACGCGACTGTCGCCGCGGCCGCGCCCGGCACGATCGCCGTCGTCACCGAGGACGAGCAGATCACCTACGCCGAACTCGACGCACGCGTGAATCGCTTGGCGCGCTACCTGATCGAGCGCGGCGTCGGCGCGGAGGACCGGGTCGCCCTGGCCATCCGCCGCTCCGCCGACCTGGTGATCGCCATGTACGCGGTTGCGAAATCCGGTGCGGCCTATGTGCCGATCGATCCGGACCAGCCCGCCGACCGGGTCGACTACATCCTCGGCACCGCCGCGCCGGTGTGCGTGCTGACCACCGGCCGCGACGGATTCGATACCGCCGCAGCCGAATCGGTGCGCATCGACGAGCTGGAACTGTCGGCGTACTCCGACGCTCCGGTCACCGCGGACGAGCGCGTGCGGGCACTGTCCGCCGCCGGCACCGCGTACGTGATCTTCACCTCCGGTTCGACCGGTCAGCCCAAGGGTGTCGCCGTGCCGCACGGCGCCATCGCCAACCAGTTGTTCTGGAAGACCGCCGAATTCGGCCTCGGCAGCGAAGACGCGGTGCTGCTCAAGACCGCGGCCACCTTCGACCTGTCGGTCTGGGAGTTCTGGTCGGCAGCCGTCAGCGGCGGCCGCCTGGTCATCGCCGCGGCCGACGGTCACCGGGATCCGGCGTACCTGAACGAGCTGATGCGGTCCACGGGTGTCACCACGCTGCACGTGGTGCCGTCCATGCTCGACGCGCTGCTCACCGAAGGCGAAGGCCGCCTGCCGGATTCGCTGCGCCGCATCCTCGCCATCGGCGAGGCGCTGCCCGCCGCGACCGCGCAGAAGTTCCGGAAGGGCAATCGGGCTGATCTGTTCAACCTGTACGGCCCGACCGAGGCCGCCGTCTCGATCACCAACCACCTGGTCACCGCCACCGACGAGGTGTCGGTGTCGATCGGTGCGCCGGAATGGAACAGCCAGGTCTACGTGCTCGACGCCCGCCTGCGGCCGGTGCCGTTCGGCGTCTCGGGCGAGCTGTACCTGGCCGGTGCGCAGCTGGCGCGCGGCTACTTCGGCCGCCCCGACCTGACCACGGAACGCTTCGTGGCCAACCCCTTCGGGACCGGCGAGCGCATGTACCGCACCGGTGACCTGGTGGCCTGGAACGCCGACGGCGAGCTGGACTATCGGGGCCGCACCGACTTCCAGGTGAAGATCCGCGGCTTCCGTATCGAGCTCGGCGAGATCGAGGCGGCGCTGCTGGCGCTGCCGCAGATCGCGCAAACCGCCGTGCTCGCGCACACCGACCCGAACCTCGGCGATCGTCTCGTCGCGTACATCGTGCCGTCGCCGGAGTCGCTCGGCGCCGCCGAGGACGACAAGGCGAAGGTCCTCGCGCCGGTGAAGTCGGCGCTGAGCTCGGCCTTGCCCTCGTACATGGTGCCGGCGGCATTCGTGGTCCTGGATGCCCTGCCGCTCAACGCGAACGGCAAGCTCGACCGGAATGCCTTGCCGGAGCCCACCTTCGAGAAGACCGCGTTCCGTGCCCCGGTGACCCCGCTGGAGCAGATCATCGCGGGCGTCTTCGGCGACGTGCTCACGATCGAGCACGTCGGCGCGGACGACGACTTCTTCGCGCTCGGCGGCAACAGCATCCTGTCCATCCAGCTGGTGTCGCGGGCCAAGGCGCTCGGCGTCGCCTTCAGCGTGCGAGATGTGTTCTCCCAGCGCAGTGTTGCCGCGCTGGCCGCGGCCGCCACCCTGGTGGACGACCCGGACCTGTCGCGCCTGGTCGAGCTGCCCGGCGGCGGCGTGGGCGAGATCCCGTTGCCGCCCGCCATGGCCGCGCTGCTCGCTGACGGCGTTGCCTACCAGCACTTCGCGCAGTCGGCGCTGCTGCCGCTGCCCGCCGCGCTGGACTGGGACACGCTGCTGGAAGCGCTCACCGCGATCGTCGACCGGCACGACGCGCTGCGGACCCGGCTGCGTCCGGCGGGCGCGGGCTGGCTGTTCGAGGCCCTCGAACCCGGCTCGGTGGATGTCGAGCCGCTGGTGCACGAGGCGCGCGTCGAGAAGGGCGCGAACCTAGCCGATCTCGTCGCCGCCGAACGCGCGGCCGCGGCGGGTCGCCTGGACCCGGCCAACGGCGTCATGGCGCAGTTCGTGCTGTTCACCTTCGCGGACAACCGCGACGACGAATTGCTCGTCGTGGCACACCGTTTCGTGGTCGACGGACCGTCCTGGCAGGTGCTGGGCGCGGACCTGATCCTGGCCGCCGAACAGCTCGGTGTGGACGCGACGCTGTCGCTGCCCGCTGTCGGAACCTCGCTGCGCCGCTGGGCCACCAGCTTCGCCGAGGTAACGGAACCGATGGCGCCGCAGCAGCTTTCGGCTCCGATCGGCAGCCGGGCGCTGGATCCGGCGATCGACACCGCCGCGACCCTCGAGCGGATCCAGGTCACCCTGCCCGCCGAGGCCACCGCCGCGGTCGTCACCGGGATCTCGGCCCGCTACCGCGGCACCGAGACCGACGGGCTGGTGGCCGCGCTGGCCATGGCCCTGGTCCGCTGGGGCCTCCAGGATGTGCTGATCGACCTCGATCGCGACGGCCGCGAAGCCGTTGCGGGCGCGGACCTCTCGCACACCATCGGCTGGTTCACCCGGCCCGGCACGTTCCGCCTGGAACTGTCCGATGTCGAGGCGGCCTTCACCGGCGGCGTCACCACCGGCGCCGTCGTCAAGTCGGTCAAGGAACAGCTGCTGGCCGAGCCTGTGGATATCTCGGGACAGATCGGCTTCCACTACCTGGGCAAGCCGGCCGCCGAGGTCAGCACCCAGCTGGATCCGGCGATGCCCGCGACCCGCAGCCTCGACATCGAGGCGATGGTCGTCGGCGGCGAACTGCGCGCCACCTTCACCTTCCCGTCCGGCCTGCTCACCCAGGACCGGGTGCAGGAGCTGGTGGATCTGTGGGTGCGAGCCCTCACCGCGGTGGCCGAACACGCGCAGCGCCCGGACGCCGGCGGCCGCACGCCGTCGGACATGCCGCTGGTCCGCGTCGGCCAGACCGACATCGACCTGTGGGAGCGCACCTACCCGCAGCTGACCGAGGTGTGGCCGGTGACCCCGCTGCAATCCGGTCTGCTGTTCCACGCCCTGATGAGCACCGCGACGGTGGACATCTACACCATCCAGGCCGTCGTCGACCTGGGCGGCGAACTGGATGTGAACCGTCTGCGCACCGCCGCGCAGGCGCTATTGGACCGCTACCCGAACCTGCGCACCGCGTTCGTCACCGACTCCGCCGGCCAGGCCGTGCAGATCGCCATCGACGGCGTCGAACTGCCCTGGCAGGAAATCGATCTCACCGACGTGCCGGACGCCGAGCGGACCGCGGAACTGCACCGTCAACTCGAGACCGACCGGGCGAACCGCTTCGACATGGCGGCCCCGCCGCTGGTCCGGTTCACCCTGTACCGCTCGGGCGAGCAGCAGTGGCACCTGGCCATCACCACCCATCACGTCCTGCTCGACGGCTGGTCCATGCCGCTGCTCATGCAGGACCTGCTGGTGCTGTACGCGGTGCGCGGCGAGCAGTCCGCGCTGCCGGCGGTGGCGTCCTACCGTTCCTTCCTGGAATGGCTGAGCACCCGCGACGCCGACGAGTCGCTGCGCAGCTGGGCGGCGGCCTTCGACGGTCTCACCGAACCGACCGAGCTCGCCCCGCAGCCGCGTTCGGCCGAGAACTACGAAACCGGCAAGGTGGTCGTCGATTACGACGCCGACCGCACCCGCAGGCTGACCAAACACTGCGCCGAACTCGGCATCACGGTGAATACCCTGGTGCAGGCCGCGTGGGGCATCACCCTCGGCCGGCTCACAGGCCGTTCGGATGTGGTGTTCGGCGCGACCGTCTCCGGTCGTCCCGCCGAACTCGCGGGCGTCGAATCGATGGTCGGCCTGTTCATCAATACGCTCCCGGTCCGGGTGCGCATCGATGACCGCGGCACCGTCGAGGATCAGCTGCGCACCCTGCAGCACGATCAGGCCGACCTGCTCGACCACCACTACGTCGGCCTCGCCGACATCCAGCGGATGGCCGGCGCCGGTTCACAATTCGACACCCTGCTGGTGTTCGAGTCCTACCCGATCGACCGCGAGGCCATCGCCGCCGCCAGCTCCATCGACGGCATGTCGGTCACCGGCGTAGAGGTGGACAGCTCGACGCACTACCCGCTCACCCTGCAGGTAGCCGCCGAGTCCACCATGGAGTTCACCTTCGAATACCTGACCAGCCGCTTCACCGCCGAAGAGGTGGACACCCTCGCGGTCCGCCTGGTCCGCGTGCTGGAATCGCTGCTCGGCGACCCGGCCGGTTCGATCGGTGACATCGACATCCTCGACGACACCGAACGCGCCCAGCTGCTCGCCGAATCCGGTATCGCCACAACGGCTCCCGCCCAGGATCCGTCCCGGGTCGGCAACCGCACGCTGGCCAAGGTGCTCGCCGAGGTCGTCGAAGCCGATCCGGAAGCCCCGGCTCTGCTCGACGACGGCAACGAGATCGCCTACCACGTCCTGGACCGGCGGTCCTCGCAGCTGGCCCGCGTGCTCATCGAGCACGGCGCGGGCCCGGGTGATGTCGTCGCGATCGCGCTTCCGCGTTCGGTGGACTCGGTCGTCGCGGTGTGGGCGGTCCAAAAGGCCGGTGCGGCAGCGCTGTTCGCCAATGGTCTGCGGATCGACGAAATCGTCGGTGCGGGAGCCGGATTCGGTATCACCCTGGATCCGATCCCGGGGCCGGTGCACTGGCTGGTGCCGGGTGACGCGCAAGTGCAGACGGCCTTGGCCGCCGCCGCGAGCCACCCGGTCTCCTACGCCGACCGCGTCCGCCCGCTCACCGAGGACAGCCCCGCGTTCGTCCTCCCGGGCGCAGTGGTGCTGACCCAGACCGAGGCACTCGACCTGGGTGTCGGCCTCCGCGACGACAACGGCATCGACTACGAGTCGACCACCTTCACCACCGCGGAATCCGGCAAGGCGGCCCTCTGGGAATTCCTCGCCGCGGCCACGGCGGGCGCGCTCTCGGTCCTCCCGGCCGGCGAGGACGTCGCATCCGACCTGGCCGACGGCGAGGTCACCCACTGGTTCGCCAACCCGGGTACGGACACCAGCGCAGCCGACGCGGAGATCACCATCATCTCCGCGGAGTAGTCCGGCAGTAGTAAAAGGCCGCCGCCCTGCCAAGGGCGGCGGCCTTTCTCGTACTTCGATCAGGCGCTGATCGCGTGTTCCTCGGCGAAGACCTTGCGGCACACCGGAGCGCAGAAGCCATAGGTGGTGCCTTCGTGGATGAGGGTGAGCTGGGCGGTGGCCAATTCGACGGTCATGCCGCAGATCGGGTCGATCACGAAACCCGCGGGCGCCTCGGGTGTTTCGCCGGAGGCGCGGAATTCCTCGGTCATGAGTTTGGTGATCTCGGTGCTGGTCGCGGTGCGGCCCATCAGGCCGATGCCGTGTTCGCGCAGGCCGACGATCTGCACCACGCAGTGCGGGTCGCGGGTGAGGCGGCCGGGATCGGGATCGGTCTCAGCGATCGCCGCGGTGATCATCGGGATGACGTGACCGCCGAATTCGCTGTTGTTGCTCCAGGATCCG
Source organism: Nocardia sp. XZ_19_385 (assembly GCF_015355755.1). Lineage (NCBI taxonomy): Bacteria > Bacillati > Actinomycetota > Actinomycetes > Mycobacteriales > Nocardiaceae > Nocardia > Nocardia sp. XZ_19_385. The sequence goes on along the minus strand of NZ_JACVEE010000002.1, from coordinate 216,466 downwards.
GGCACGGTGAGCCGGACCAGGTAGCGCGGGGCGGCGGCCGGATCCGGGCCGCCGGTGACCCAGGTACCGGGGGAGTGCACCAGCACATGGGTCAGCTCACGGGCTTTGGCCAGCACCGACTCCGGGGCGTCGGGCGCGGTGGTCAGCTTCTGTAGCAGCCGCTCGGCGAGGGCTTGCCTGTCTGCCGCGGCCATGGTTTCGGACACGAACAGTTCGACGGTCATCATGCCGAGACCTCTTTCCCGGTCAGTGCCAGGAGTTCGTCGACCGACCACTGATCATCGGCGTGCACACCGTGTTTGGACGCGATGACCCGGCCGTCGGGTGCGATCAGGAAGTCCGCGGGCAGGCCCAGGCGTCCGCCCTCGGGTTCGCCCGGTGGCGCGATCTGCCGCTTGCGCAGCACCGCGATGACGGTGTGTACGACGCCACGGAGGATGGTCGGCCAGGCGCGCGGGTCGAGCAGGGCCCGCCGGCCGGATTCGACGCCGAACTCGCGATACAGCGCCCGGCCCGGGTCGGCGATGAAATCGAGCGGGAAGTCGGCGGTGTACTTGCGCAGTTCGTCTGCGCTGGAATGGAATACGACCACTTCGCGGATGTTCGCGGCGGTGATCTCCGGGTGCCGGTTGACGATCGAACGCAGATGCAGATTGCACACGGGGCAGCCCGCGAAGCGCCGGAACTGCAAGTGCACCAGGCAATCCGGGTCGGGGATGGGTATCCGCGCGCCGGTCACGGCGGTGAGCACGCGGTCGGGCACGTGGGTGGGAAGGGACATGGTCGGCCTCTCGACGGTTGTAGGTGTACGCAGTACGCCTACAACCAGTATGCGCGTACCTTGTACGCTGTCAACCCATGCCCCGCCCTCGCTCCCTGACCACCGCCGATCTGGCGACGGCGGCCCTCGCGGTGATCGACCGCGCGGGCCTGTCCGGCTTGACCATGCGCGCGGTCGCCAAGGAACTGCACGTCGCCACCATGGCGCTGTATCGCTATGTCGCCGACCGCGATCAGCTCGAGGTTCTGGTGGTGGACCGGGTCCTGGGCGGAGTCGACCTGTCGGTTCCGGCCGGTGACTGGCGCGAGCAGCTACGCGCGCTGCTCGATCGCATGCGGGTCGCGGTCTCCGCGCATCCGGCGGTGGTCCCGCTGCTCATGCGGCACCGGCAGTCCGCCACGGCCACGCTGCACATCATCGAAGCCATGCTCGGCGTCCTGGCCGCCGCCGGTTTCAGCGGACACGACCGCGTCCTCGCCCAGCGCACCCTCGTCGGCTTCCTGCTCGGCCACCTGCAGAACGAGCATTACGCGGCCCTCGCCGGGCCCGGCACCGCGGCCATGGCCGAACTCGTCGCGGCCGACTATCCCCATCTCACCGAGACCGCCGCCGAGGCCCGGGGGCTCGCGCCCGCCGAAGAGTTCCACGGCGGTCTCGACATCGTGCTCCGTGGTCTGACTCCGCCGGGCAGTTAGCTCAGGCGACCGGCATGGTGGCGGCCATGGCATGGGCGCCCACGTCGTTGAGGTGCATGCCGTCACCGGAGTCGAACTCGGGCCGGATGAAGTCGGGCCGCTCGGGGTCGGCCACGGCGGCGGCCACATCGAAGATCCCGTTGAAAACGTCCGTGCCGCGCAACCATTCGTTCACCGCGCGGCGGATGGGCAGGGATTCCTCGATCGGCATACCCGGGTAGACGCAACCGGCGTACGGGCCGATGGTGGCGGCGTGGATGGTCAGGCCCGCCGCGTGCGCGCGCTCGGCCAGCTGGGTGAATCCCGCGATGAGTTCGGCGGCGGTGGCGGGCGGCTGGCCGGCCATGCCGCCGAGAATCAGGTCGTTGATCCCGAAATTGATCAGTACCCGGGTGACGCCGGGGACTTCGAGCACGTCACGATCGAATCGGCTCAGGCCGGGTTCACCGATCTCGTTGGTGATCAGGCGGTTTCCGCCGATGCCCTGGTTCACGGCCCAGCCGTCGGCGAGGCGCTCGTTGAAGTAGTCGACCGAGCGGTGGTTCGCGCCCAGGGTGGTGCCCACGCCCTCGAACCAGGAATCGCCGAACGCGACGGTCACCGGGGCATCGGCGCGCACGTCGATGCCGGTCACGAAGAAGCGTGCCGGAACCTCCTCGCTCAGAGCCAAACTGACCGATGCGACCTCGTTTCTATCTGTCACATAAGCGATTTCGGTGGGCTGGTGCGAGAAGGTCGCCAGGCCGGTCGGTTCCGGCAGGTAGAGGCTGAGCAGCAAGTCGGTTCCCGCGGCGACGGCCAAATCGATCGGGTCGGAGACCGCCTCCTCGCCCGCCGGGATGACCAGCCGGTCGCTGCCGCCGAACAGCAGCGGCCGATCGGTCTCGGTCACGATCTCATCGGCGTTCTTGCGCAGAGCGATTCGCGCGGCCCCGACAACGAGGGGTTCCCGGCCGTAGCGATTGGTCAGCCGCACCCGCAGCTGCTCGCCGCCGCCCGCCAGGTGCAGCACTTGCCGCACTGTCTGGTCGGCGAAAGCCCGCGACTCGACGAGCTTGATCTGCTCGTAGGGGCTGATCACAGCGGAACGGAATCCGGCAACCCAGCGAGACATGAGAACCTCCAAAATGCTTGACGTGAGGAATGTTGCTTGAGCAAATTTCTACCCGAAAAGTATTCCTCGTGTCAACTATCCGCGTCGCAAGCAGTGCGGTAGGTTGGCGGCATGGATCTCTTCGACGACCCGCGCCTGACCGTGATGGGCCTGCTGTTCGAAGCGCAGGACGGGCTGGTCAAGAAGCTGGAGCCGACCTGGAAGGCGAACGGGTTGTCCGGGCTGGACCTGAACGCGATACTCCGCCTGAGTCGTTCGCCGAACCGGCGGTTGCGGATGACCGACCTGGCGACGCAGACCTCGCTGTCCACCAGCGGGGTTACCCGGCTGGTGGATCGGCTGGAGCGCGCGGGATTGCTGACACGTGAGCTGGATCCGTCCGACCGGCGCAGCTCCTACGCGGTGCTTACCGAAGCCGGCGAGCAGCGGCTCGAAGCGGTCCTGCCCGTCTACATCGACGCGATCGAGCAGTGGTTCACCGGGTTGCTGACCCCGGAGCAGTTGGACGGATTGACCACCGCGCTGCGCGTCATCCGCGACCAGGTGAACCCGGAAGCGACGTCCACGACCGGCTGATCAGGTCGTTTCGCGGTATTTGCGGACCTTGGTGAGGTTGCCGCAGCGTTCCATCGAGCACCAGCGGCGGCGGCCGGGGCGGGACGTGTCGACGAACAGCAGGCCGCAGTCGTCGGCGGCGCAGACGCGGATGCGGTCGGCCAGCGGGCTCGCGAAGAGGCCGATGGCGTCGCGGGCGAGGGTGGACAGGGCGGCCCGCGCGGTGGGGGAGGCGTAGCCGACGGTGCCGTCGGCGTGCAGCCGGGGGATGAGGGGTGGTTCGGCGGCGGCCTTGTTGAGGGCTGCGATGTCCTTGGGCTGCAATGGCTTACCGGCGGCCAGTCCGTAGGCGGCGTGCGTGATGGCGGTGCGCAGTGCGCGCAAGGCGGGCAGATCAGACTCCTCGGCATCGAGGTCGTCGAGTTCGAGGATTACCGAGATCCAGCGCCGCAGGTCGGCTGCGGTGTGCACGATTTCCCACACCGCGAGCTCGCCCTCGCCGCCGGTATGGACGAGATCCAGCGCGGCGCGGCCGCTGCGGAAGCGGCGGCGCAGATCGGGGGAAAGTTCCGCACGGGATTGCATGACACCACTTTAACTGGTTACGCTCGAATTATGACAATCACAACGCACATCAATCCGGAGAAACTGCACAGCAACCCCGCTTTCACCCAGGCAGTACGGGTTCCGGCGGGTGCGGACATCGTCTATATCGGTGGCCAGAACGGCGTCGATGCCACTGGCGAAGTGGTCGGCGCCGATATCGGCGCGCAAGCCCGGCAGGCGCTGGAGAACCTGCGGATCTGCCTGGACGCCGCGGGCGCGTCCCTCGAGGATGTCGTGAAATGGACCGTCCTCATGGTGGACGGGCAGGACGTCCGCGCGGGATTCGGTGCCTTCCAGGAGGTTTGGGGGCAGCGGCCGAACCCGCCCGCCATCACGGTGGCCACGGTCGCCGGCCTCGCCGTACCGGGCGCATTGGTCGAAATCGAAGCGGTGGCCGCGATTTCCGTGTAAAGCCCGATTGCTTAGGAACGAACCCGTCCTAGGTCGCTCCTAGGCTCGAATTCATGAGCAACGACATCAAGCAGTTCCGCATCGACATCCCGCAACAGCAGCTCGATGACCTGCGTCATCGGCTCGACAACGCGCTCCTGCCGGCCCTGCTGCCGGGTGACGACTGGGATACCGGCGTCCCGACCGCCTGGCTGCGCGAGATGGTGGACTACTGGCGCACCGGCTACGACTGGCGCGCGGAAGAGGCGAAGCTCAACGCCTACTCGCAGTTCACGACCGAAATCGACGGCCAGACCATCTACTTCCTGCACGTCCGGTCGAACGAGCCGAATGCCGTCCCGCTGCTGCTGACTCACGGCTGGCCCGGGTCGGTGGTCGAATTCCTCGACCTGATCGGGCCTTTGACCGATCCGGCGGCCCACGGCGGCGATCCGGCCGACGCGTTCCACGTGGTGATCCCCGCGCTGCCGGGCTTCAGCTTCTCCAGTCCGGTACGCGAAAACGGCTGGCCTGTTGCGAGAATCGCCGCCGTGTGGGCCGAGCTGATGAATCGCCTCGGCTATGAGCGGTACGGCGTCCAGGGCGGTGACATCGGGGCCGGCGTCAGCCCCGAGGTGGCGCGCGTTGTGCCGGACAAGGTGATCGGCGTGCACATCAACGGATCCCTGGGATTCCCCGAATTGCCGCTGCCCGAGGCGGAAATGGCCGCCCTCACCGACCTGGAGCGCGACCGCATCAGCCGCATCGAGGCGTTCATGAACGAGGAATTCGGTTACATCGCAATCCAATCCACGCGCCCGCAGGCCCTGGCCTACGGTCTGGTCGACTCGCCGGTCGGTCAGCTCGCCTGGATCATGGACAAGTTCCGCGAGTGGACTCACCCGCGAAATGTGGACCCGGACAAGATCATCGACCGGGATCGCCTGCTCACCAACGTCATGCTGTACTGGCTGACCGGCACCGCGGGCTCCGCCGCCTTCGTCGGCTATGCGCAGGGACAACCCTGGGGTCCGCCCAAGCAGAACTCGGGCGTCCCGACCGCCGCCATCATCTTCGCGCACGACGTCGGCATCCGCCGCTACGCCGAGCGCGAGAACACCATCACCCGCTGGATCGACGTCGACCGCGGCGGCCACTTCGCTGCCCTCGAGGAGCCGGAAATGCTGCTCACCGACGTCCGCGAGTTCTTCCGGGAGCTCCGCTGACACCGTGGGGCAGCAAGAAGTGACCGCACGCGGCTGATTGCGGTGTGTCGGCGGCGGGACCGGCTCACAATCGGATCAGGACAATGGCAATCAGGAGCAGTCGCCATGACCGAGCCGATGCGGATGACCGACGAGCACCGAGAAGAATTCTGGCGCCGGTGCGGATGGGCACCCGACCTGCCCGCCGATCAGCGCCAGGAAATCGAACACCGCTGGGACGACCAATCTATCGACCTCGCTGAGCATTTCGGCTGGTAGGCGATCCGATCTGGGCGGCGCGCGAGTTCAGTTGAGTTCGCCCGCCGCCTGCCAGGAGTCGCGTTCGGCGGTGAAGGCTCCAGCCTGCACCGCGCGGAACTCGTCGATGGATTCGGCGTTGTCGGCGAGGAACTTTCGGTAGTCGGCGAGTCCGAACTCGCCGTCTTCGGCTTTCACCTCCACGTTGCCCGCGGCGAAGTCGGCGCGCTTGTCGAGGAGCTCATCCGCCTCGACGGGGTACCAGCGAATCCGATCGAAGTATCGGAGCAGCCAGGGGTTTGCGTCTGCTGTTGCGCCAGGTTGCCAGGCGTGATTCCAGACTTGGGTTGTGCGGCCCACGAATTGGTAGCCGCCGGGGCCTTCCATGCCGTAGATGCAGAGGTATGCCCCGCCGATGCCGACAGCGTTCTCCGGGGTCCAGGTGCGGGCCGGGTTGTACTTGGTGGTGACCAGGCGGTGGCGCGGGTCGGTCGGAGTTGCCACGGGCGCACCGAGATACACGTCGCCGAGGCCGAGCACGAGGTACTCGGCGTCGAAGACGGTCTGGTAGACATCCTCGACCGTGGCCAATCCGTTCATGCGGCGGATGAATTCGATGTTCCACGGGCACCAGGGCGCGTCCGCGCGGACACCGTGCATGTAGCGGGTGATCGCCTCCCGGGTCGACGGATCGTCCCAGGACAGCGGCAAATGCACGGTGCGGCTGGGTACTACGAGCTCGTCGGCGGCGGGCAGGTGTTGTTCGGTCTCGGCCAAGAGCTCCAGCAAGCGCGGGATGGGCAGGACACAGGGGTCCACTCGGACCTGAAGTGAGCGAACGCCAGGCACCATTTCGACAATGCCCCGCACAGCCGCAGCGAGGAGATGCTGGTACAACGCGTGGACCCGGGCACGAAGCGTGAGGTCCAATGTCAGCCGCCCGTATTCGACGAGCACGCCGTCATCGCCCTGGCGGCGATAGGTGACGCCGATTTCATCGTCGACGTCGGCGCGGCGCAGCACACCGTCGTCGCCGTCACCGCCGCTGGACAGCACCACCGGCAAGTTGGCCCGCCGCAGCGCGCCCAATTCCCGGACAGAGGCGGCATTCTCGCTGCAGATCGGCACGAACCGCACCTTGTCCCCGGGGGCGAGCTGGCCGAGCTTCCACTTGTCGGCCGCGACAACGGTTACCGGGCAGACGAACCCGCCCAGGCTCGGACCGTCCGGGCCGAGCAGGATCGGGGTGTCACCGGTGAAGTCCAGTGCGCCGATCGAATACGCGTTGTCGTGGATGTTCGACGGATGCAGACCGGCCTCACCGCCGTCGGTCCGCGCCCACTCGGGTTTCGGGCCGATCAAGCGGACACCGGTGCGGTCGGAGTTGAAGTGCACCTCGTAATCGGTGCCGGTGATGGTGTCGAAGTCGTTGCGGGTGAAGAACTCCGGGGCACCGTGCGGGCCCTCGGTGACTGCCAGTTCCCAGCGCTTGGTCAGGACCGGCTGGTCATCCATCGGTACCGCTGGGGCGACCCGTGCCCGCGGCGCACCCAGCGGGAGAACCGTCCCGGCGCGCAAGGCGCTGCCATCGCTCCCGCCGAACTTGCCGAGCGTGAAAGTGGCGATGCTGCCCAGGTATTCGGGCAGCTGAATCCCGCCGGAGATCAGCACGTAGGTCCGCATTCCCGGCCCACGGATCGCGCCGATATCGAGGACGCCACCTGCGGGAACCTGCACGGTTCGCCAAAGCTCCACGGGCGCGCCGTCAATGGTGACATCAGCCGGTGCGCCGGTCACGCAGACCCACGTCGATTCGGCGAACCGCAATGCCGGGCCGCCGAGTGTGCACTCCAAACCGCCTGCGCCCTCCGGATTTCCGAGCACTCGATTGCCGAGACGGAACGACAGGTCATCCATCGGTCCCGACGGCGGAACTCCGATGTGCCAATAACCAATGCGCCCTGGCCAGTCCTGCACGGTGGTCAGCATGCCCGGCCGAACCACTTCGACCTGCGCGCCGAATGCCGCTGCCATGTCCGGGGCGCTGACCTGCTCGAGCGCGGAGGCCGACTCTGCCTGCTGCCGCGGGATCTCGGTGCCGACGTCAGCCTCGCGTCCTCTATCGCGGCCTGGGCTCTCTGCTGCGCCGCTCACAGCGACACCGGTTGCGGTCATCGCGACACCATCATCTGCACCGGCGTCGGGTCGAAACCGTTGCAGGGGTTGTTGATCTGCGGGCAATTGGAGACCAGCACCAGCGTGGCGGTCTCCGCGCGCAGCGTGACCTTCTTTCCGGGGGCGGACAACCCGTCGACGATCCCGAGGGTGCCGTCCGGCTCCACCGGCACGTTCATGAACCAGTTGATGTTGGAGACCAGATCTCGTTTGCCCAGACCATGTTTCATTGCCTCGACGAGGAAGTTCTCCACGCAGGCGTGCTGGTGGCGGGTGTGATGGCCGTAGCGCAGGGTGTTGGATTCCTGGGAGCAGGCGCCGGCGATGGTGTCGTGGTTGCCGACCTCGTCCGCGAGCACCGTCATCAGGGCGGTCCCCGAATCCGTCAGCAGCACACTGCCGGTGGTGAGGAAGATATTGCGCTGCGCGGTGACGGTGGCCTGCGCGCTGTAGCGGTCGGTGGGGTCGGCCGCGTTGTAGAGCAGGCAGTCGACCGCCTGATTGCCGTGCAGGTCGATGATTTCGAGCACCTCGCCCGCGCCGACGACGGTGGACCATGGGGCGCAAGCGGGAACGGTTTCGTCCAGGACGATCGTGCGAGCCGAGGTGGCGTTCACGCGTGTGCCTCCAGAGTCGTAGCGGTCCAGGCGGATTCGGTGTTCTCGACGGCGCGGAGGTATTCCGGATCCGAATTGGTCAGCGCGAGGAGCTCTTCGGGCGCGGACCAGGCGACGATGTCGAGGTCGGTGGTGGGCCGGTCATCCAGCGGGTGCGGTGCGTTGGCGACCAGCAGCACCACCGGCAGGTGCACGAGCAGATCGACCGAACCGTCCGGGCCGCCGCTCCCGGTGGCGACCAGCGCACCGTCGGATTCCACTCGGGCGCCACGGAAGAACGACACCGTCGGTGCGATATCCCGAGGCTCCAGACCTTGCTTCACCCCGGCCAGCCGCAACAGGTCTCGCCCGGCGGCGGTCGGACCACAGAGCGTGTCGTGATGCCCGGAGCTGTCGGCGACGAGGGTTGCCAGCACCCGGCCCTGATCCGACAGCAGCGGATGCCCGGACGAGAGATACGCCTGCCAAGGCACTTTCACGGTGTCGGCGACATTGAGCCGCTCCCAAGGGGCGTCGGCCCGGAGCAGCAGCAGGTGTGCGCAGGCCGCGCCGTCCGGATCGCTGAACCGGATCCGTGTTCCTCGGCCGAGCACCACATTGGCGTACCCACCCGCCGGAATCCGCTGGGCCCAGGTCATTTTCGAGCCGTCCACATCAGCCACCGCGGGCACGACGAAATTCGCCGCCGCTGCCTGTGCGCGGGCGTGGGCTCTGGCACCTGCTGTCGAAGAAGTGCTCGGGTCGGTCATGATTCGCTCTCTTTCAGCGGCGGCTGTACTGGACGACGGAGTTATGCGGGCTGGGGTGCCGGTTCCGGGGCGTCCCCTGCCAGGGCGTTCTGTTCGCCGACCGCCGGGCTCTTCCGGCCGACAAACCGGTAGACCACGAATCCGACTGCGGCACTGAGGATCACGAACAGCGGCGCGGACCACAGCATCCACCAGCCCCCACCCTGCGGCGTGTAGATCTCCGGCCGCGGCCAGGCCAGGTTGATGGCCATCGCGATACCCCACACCACCGCGCCGATATTCACCGCGAGCCCGAAGCGCCCCAGCGAGAACAGGCCTTCCTCGGAGACCTCGCCCGGCCAGCCGCTCAGCCGCTGCCGCAGCATCGGCGCCGTGACCAGCAGGTAGGCGATGTAGAACATGACAATGCAGACGCTGGCCAGCGTCGCGAAGATCGCCGCGTTGCCCAGGTTGATCACCAGCAGGGCGATGCCGGCCGCGCCGAACACCACGGCGGGCAGGATCGGCGTCCCGAAGCGCGGGTGCACCTTCGAAAGCGCCTGCGCGAAGGGAAGTTTCCCGTCCCGGGCCATGGAGAACATCAGGCGCGACCCGGCTGTCTGAATGGCCAGCGTGCACACGAACACCGCGACCGCCACCGCACACAGCAGCACCGTGCCCGCCGGGCTGGCCAGCTTGGCGGTGATGACGTAGGCCAGGCCGCCGGTGGCCAGGTTGCCGTCGGTCAGGCTCGGCGCGGCCATCAGCGCGCCGAGCAGCATGAGCCCGCCGCCCAGACCGGAGACCGCCAGCGCGGCCAGGATGGTGCGCGGGGCGACCTTGCGCGGATTCTTGGTTTCCTCGGCCAGTTCCCCGGCGGAGGAGAACCCGAGCATCACGTACGCCGCCATCAGGCCCGACACCAGGAACGCGGCCATGTACCCGCCGGGCGCGGCGGCCTCGGTGTTCAGCACAACGCCGGGACCGCGTTCGGCGTCGGCGAAGAACAGGCCGATCACCGCGGCGACGCCGACGATTTCGATGGTGACGCCGATGGCGTTGATCCGGGCCATGACGTCCACCCCGATCACGTTGATGATCGTGGTCAGCGCCATCAGCACACTGCCGAGCAGCACCGCGTTGGCCGCGCCGGAGGTCGAGGTGAGCGCCGGATCCTCGCCGATCAGCTGGAATCCGCTCCACACCGCCGGCAGCACCACCTGGAGTGCGATCGCGGCCGCCGCGGCGGTGACGATCTGCGCGATGATCATCGACCAGCCCGCGAACCAGCCGACCAGGTCGCCGGCCAGGCGGCGCGACCACTGGTAGATGGACCCCGAGATCGGGTAGTGCGCGGCGAGTTCGGCGAAGTTCAATGCCACCAGGAACTGTCCGGCGAACACGATGGGCCAGGTCCAGAAGAAGGCCCCGCCGCCGAAGGAGTATCCGAGCCCGAAGAACTGGAAGATCGTGGTCAGGATGGAGACGAAGGAGAACCCGGCCGCGAACGAGGCGTATCGGCCCAGCTTGCGGTGCAGGACCGGCTGATAGCCGAAGCCCGCCAGGTCGGCGCTGTCGGAATCGGATGGTGGGGTGAGTGTCGTGGCCATGGGTTCCTCCGGCGTGTGGCCAATATCTATCGAGTGACAGTTTTCCGTTCACGATCGCGCTTTCGGTGTCGCGCGTGTATCGCTTCCGGGAACGCCGGTAACTTCTGCGTTGCCGCGATTTCTGTCGAATGACAGAAACCTCACCGCGGGCGAGTGGCCGAAGGAGAGCCCTGCGGTGCGATGCCAGAATGAGCAGGTGACAAACCCTGGTCCCGGGCGTCCCCGGCTCGAGCAACGCACGCGGCGCGGGCAGACGCCGCGCGCGGAGATCCTCGACGCCGCCGGAGAACTGTTCACCACCAAGGGCTATGCGAATACCTCGACCCGGGCGGTCGCCGACGCGGTCGGCATCCGGCAGGCGTCGCTCTACCACCACTTCGGCTCGAAAGACGACATTCTCGACGCGCTACTCGCCGAAACCATCACCGCGCCACTGGAACTCGCGCAGCGGCTGGGCAAGGCAGCCGAGCCCGCACCGGTCCGGCTCTATACCCTCGCCCTGTTCGACGTCCGTCAGCTCTGCGCGGCGCGCTGGAATCTCGGCGCGCTGTACCTGCTGCCGGACCTGCGCACCGAACGCTTCGAAGCGTTCCGGCTGCGGCGCGACGAATTACGCGGGCACTATGAGGCTTTCGCCCGTGACGTGCTGTCCGAGGCCGGAGCGGCAGGTGTGCGCGGCGCCGAGGTACTGCCCTTCCGGCTCGTCGAAACCGTGATCAGCATCCGCTCCGACGAGGGCGCCGCGCCGGGCTATGCGGAAAGCGTCATCCCGGACGCGGCGTTGCGCATGCTCGGCTGGCCTGGAGATCTCGGCGAAATCCGCGGCACGGCAACCGAACTCCTCGCCACAGGTTGAGTCAGTCGGCCATGCCGCCGGCGAACGGCATCGCGCGCCACAGGTCGAGGGCCGGTGTCAGGTAATCGACCAGCACGGGCAGTTGCGGCGCGAGCGTGAGGGTGGCGATGATGCGCAGCATCCCCACGGCGTTCACGAAGCGCAGCACCTCCTCGTTCAAGGGCCTGGTGCCATTGCGCTTCGCACCACGGTCGTAGGCGGCCTCGTGGTCGGGCCCGAGCGCGGCCAGGTCCCATTCGATCGGGCCCAGCGTGATCAGCTCGAAGTCGGAGTAGAGGTCACCGTCCATGCCGGAGAAGATGTTCGCGGTCGGCGAGTCGCCGTGGATGGGCTGGAGGTCGATCCCCGGGAAGGCGTCTTCGAACGCCGCGCGCGAGCGCACCAGAGGTTCCAGCTGCCGCCACTCGCGCTGTGCGCGGTCCAGGTCGGCCGGATCGACCAGATCGGGGTGCTTTTCGAGCAGGGTGAGGCCTTCGGTGACGAACTGCGGATCGGCCGCCGACAGAAACGACAGGTGACCCGGGTAATCCCGCAGCGCCGCGTGCAGGTCGGCGACGCTTTCGGAGTTCGCCACATAGTCGGGTTCCTGGTCCCGATCCTCCGCGACGAACTGCCAGAACGTCATCGAGAACCCGTCGCGCTGAACGGGTTCCGGCGGCACGAGCGGGCTGGGCGGGATCTCCGGTGTGCCCCGGGCGGCGAGCCATCGCGTCACGTCCAGCTCCGCGCGCTGGCGGTGCGCGAGGGCATCGAGGCTCTCGCAGTGCGGCAGGATGGTCGGAACCCGGACCACGACCGGTGCCGGCGCAAGGTGCACGACAACGGAGAAGACGTCGTGCAGCACCGTGGCATCGGACACGGTCAGTCCCAGCTCGCGCCCGGCGCCGACCGCCGCGTCCACCGCGGCGGAGGTACGGCGGGCGAGGTCCTGGGGCGTGTCTCAGCCCTTGCCGCGGCCCGCCTTGAACCCGAAGTCCCAGTTGTATATCCGCGCGATCTCCATGACGCCCGCACCCGGCTGGCCCGCGGGCGGCCGGATGAACGTGCCTTCGCGCCGGACCACGAACTCGCCGTTGATGTTCTCGATGTGCGCGAGCACCGCGTCCCGCGACTCGTCCTGGCAGCCGTCGAGTGTCATCTCGATGGGCGTGGAGTTCACCGGATAGAGCGTGACGGTGGCGTGCACGCCGCGGAAGTCCTTGGCGCCCTCGTAGATCGAGGAGAACACCAGGATCCGGCGGAACTGGCTGGTGAAATCCAGGTTGATGTCGAGGTTCTCGCCGGTGGTGCTGGCGCCGGTGCGGTCGTCCTGGTCCAGCCGGATGTAGGGCGGGTTGGTCAGATCGCCGAAGGAGCGGTCCAGTGCGCGCACGGAACCGATGCGGCCGTCGGCCAATTCGAAGAAGCAGCACAGGTCGAGGTCGAGCCCGCCGTTGCCGCCGCGGGAACGGCGTCCGAACAGGCCGCCGCCGCGGGCGGGCTTGGTGGTGGTCCAGTTCAGGTTGACCCGCATGGTGCCGCCGGTCGCACCCGACTTGGTCAGCGAGACCGACGGCGCTTCCTTGGTGAGCGAGATCTTGCTCAGATTCACCGGCGCACCACCCGTCGGGGGCGGGGGCGCGAACTGCTGATGCTGGGGTGGGGGCGGCGCGAACTGCTGCTGGTGCGGCGGAGGGGGCGGCGCGTACGGCTGCGCGGGCGGCGCGAATTGCTGTGGCGGCGGAGCGTATTGCGGCGGCGGCACCGGCTGCTGGGCCGGCGGCGGCGCGTACTGCTGCGGCGGCACGGGTGGCGGCGAATACTGTTGCGCCGGTGGCGGAGCAGGCGTGTCGTCGACGGAAATGCCGTAGTCCGTGGCCAATCCGCTGAGCCCGGAGTCGTAGCCCTGCCCGACCGCGCGGAACTTCCAGGCCCCCTGCCTGCGGTACAGCTCACCGAGCACGAAGGCCGTCTCGGTGCTGGCGCCGGTGCTGTCGAACCGGGCCACCTCGGTGCCGTTGTTCGCGTCGAGCACCCGCACGTACAGGCCCTGGAACTGCCCGAAGGTGCCGCCGTCGGACGAGGCCGCGATGACGATGGTCTCGATCTGCGGTTCCACCTGCCCGAGGTTCACCCACAGGTTGTCCAGCACCGTGGGCCCCTGCTGCTTGCCCTCGTGCCGCACCGCGCCGGAGCTGTGCTGCGGCTGGTTGTAGAACACGAAATCGTTGTCGGAGCGGACCTTTCCCCCGACCAGCAGGAGCGCGGACGCATCCGCATCCGGAACACCGGGACCCGATTGCCACCCCAGTTCGATGCGGACCACGGGCATCGGCACCGGAACGTTGGCGCCCTTCATCATCGACACAGCACTCAAACTACTGGACCCGCCCCGGCCCGTCACCCCATATGCGGCGGTGCCGGGTCACCGTGTCGGCGGTGCGATCTTCCAGTGTGTGCTGAGCGCCCCGGCGATCTCCGGAAGCACGGTGATCGGAATCTTCTTGCGCCGCAGGATCTCCCGGATCTCGTTGACCTGCTCGCGTTTGCGCAGGTCGTAAGCGCCGGACACGGGCCCGGCCACCGGCGGAATGGACAGCAGCACCAGCTCCCCGTGCTGTTCGTCACCCCCGGCCAGATCCAGTGCCAGCGACCACCGCTCGCGGTCGTCGAGCGTGAACCGCCCAGCGACCACGCGATCCCAGTCGATGGTCGTTTCGTGCCATGGTTTCCGCAGGTAGATCGCGCTCTCGGTCAGCACGATCGCATCCCGGGCGAACAACGCCACCAGCGCCGCGGCCCCGGCTACCACCCCGGCCAGCGCCCCGGTGAACACCCGATACGACCCGAACACGGCCACGACCAGCAGGCACAGCGCCGCGGTCACCAGCATCCCGATCCCGATATACAGCGCGATTCGCCGCCCCGGCACCACACCCGCGCGCACCATCGTCCACCTCCTGCGTCAGCGGCTTCACGCTACCGCCTGCGGGGTGCAGGTCAATCCTGGCCGAGCTCAGGCCTCCAGTGCGACCGCGGCTTCGCCGGTGTAGACCAGGAACTGCAGGCTCTCCTGGAAGTAGAGCTGCACGTTCTCGGCGTCGTGCGCCAGGTAGCCGATGGACAGGTCCTGGCCCAGGTTCAGATCGAAATCGCCGCCGCGGGTGGTGAGCACGAAGGCGCCGTCGATGGCGGGGGCCCAGATGATCTCGCCGTCGGGGATGAGGCGTTCGATGTGGGTGCGGATGGGGTGGCCGTGATCGGAGGTCTCGCTGACCGCGGTGAACAGGTCGGCGCTGAGCAATACCGAATACGGGCCGTCGACACCGGCCAACCGCAGCGCGCTCAGCGCCTGGGTGACGGCCTCGGGGACATCCTTCGGGTCCGTCGGCACCTTGATCGACTCGTTGGACGAGCTCGCCCGCACCCCGGTGATCCCGGCCGCCGCGTAGCCCTCGAAGATGGCGCGGTCCTCGGCGAAGGCGATCTTGCGGGCGGCATCCTTCACCGGGTCCAGATCAGCGTCCTGAGCGCCCTTCTCGACGTTGTCGAGTTCGACGCGGGACAGCGTGAACGGCACTCGCAACTCCACCAGCGGCGCGACCTGGCGCTGCCGTGCCTGCACGCCGGTATCGGGTGCGCTGATCGGCTCGGTGCGGCCCAAACCGACGGCGTTGTAATCCTCGCCGTGCGGGCCGGACAGGTCGACCACGCGGCGGCCCGCGATATGGCGCTTGAAGGTGCGGCCGGCTTCTTCCTCGATCGCCTTCCAAGCCTCGGAAGTGATCGGCGCCAGCCCGCGATGGAGGTTATTCATGACCTACTCCTTTTCAATGTGCCGATGCCGAGTGAGCCGCTGCCATTGCTTTGACTGCCATTGCTGTGAACATCGATGCCCGCCGATTCCCCGGGCGCTTCCGCGGGCTCGGGCAGGTCCTCGAAGAAATCGGCGGACGGTGTAAAGAACTGAGTACCCGTGATGGCTGTGGAGAAATCAAGGATGCGATCGTGGGTAGCGTCCTCGGTGCCGAGGAACATCCGGACGAGCATGCTGTCGGTGACATCGGGGGAGGCCGCGTAGGCGATGTAGTACGTGCCGAACTCGCCCTCCTTGACGCTACCGAAGGGCATATTGGCGCGCAGGATCTTGCGTTCCGCGCCGGTCTCGGGGTCGGTGACGGTGTTCACGGCCACATGCGAATCGGCGGGCTTGTCCGCGTCGGACAGCTCGTAATCCTCGAGCTTGGTGCGCCCGATCACGCGCTCCTGCTCGGGGACCGGCAGCGCGCGCCAGGCAGTCAGATCGTGCGTGTACTTCTGCACGACAACGTAACTGCCGCCGGCGAATTCGGGATCCTCGTCCCCGACCAGCGCGGCCGATTTGGCGAGCGGGCCCTCGGGGTTCTCGGTGCCGTCCACGAATCCCAGCAGGTCCCGCTGTTCGAAGTAGCGGAAACCGATGGTCTCGTCGACGACGGTCCCCGCGCCCTCGAGTTTCTCGCCGATCGTCATCGCCAATTCGAAAGCGGCGTCCGGGGTTTGGGACTTGATGTGGAACAGCAGGTCGCCCGGCGTCGCGGGGGCCTGATGCTTCGGCCCGAAGTAACCCGGGAACTCCCGCAGCGCGGCCGGGCGGGAGCCGCTGAAGAGCCGGTCCCACGCGGCGGAGCCGATCGAGGTGACAATCGACAGGTCCGAACCCGGCACGCGGAAACCGACGGAGCGCTTGAGCCCTGACAGGTCCTCGAGAAGGTCGCGCACAGCCGACTCGCCCCCCTCATCGATGGTCACGACCAGAAAGATCGCGCTCGGTGAGAGTGGATCGAGGATCGGCTGTGGCTCACCCATGATCAACAGCCTAGTAGCCGGGACCGACCGCCCATCGGCTCAGCGTGGCCTTACTTGGCAACTGTGAGCAGGAACGCAACGTCCTCGTTGGCTTTGACACTGTGCCTGGCCTTGGGCACGACCAGCAGGTCACCGGTCGAACCTTTCCACTCGTTGCCACCACTGATCAGGGTCAGGGTGCCGCTGAGGACCAGGAGTGTTGCGTCGCCCGCATTGTCGTGTTCGGCCAGGCTCTGGCCCGCCGACAGGCCGACCACCGTCTGCCGGAGCGAGGCGGCATGTCCGCCGAAGATGGTTTGCGAACTGCGCCCGCTGGTGGCGGTAGCGGCCAACTTGAGCTGTTGGCGGGCGACCGCTGTCAGCGATTTCTTTTCCATAGAGAGATTGCCTTTCGCATCACTTCATCGGTGCTGGGCTGGCATATCAGGAGTATGCCCGACCGGCGATTGTCGCGGGCCGGGTTTGAGTGGGGCCGGTCAGCGGGTGTAGCGCACGATCCGGAACCGCAGACCGTTCGATGATTCTCGCCAAGGCTCCGGCGCCGCTTGCCATTCGGGGCCGATCTCCGGGGCGTAGGCATCGCCGTCGACTCTGACGTCCACCTCGGTGACCAGCAGTTCAGTGGCGAATTCCATGGTGGCGCGGTAAATTTCGCCGCCGCCCATCACCCAGACGTCACCGTCGGCCGCGGCCAGTGCCGCGTCGACGGATTCGACGCGTTCGGCGCCTTCGGCCGACCAGTCGGCCTGCCGGGTGACCACGATATTGCGGCGTTCCGGCAGCGGGCGGAATTTCGCGGGCAGCGAATCCCAGGTGCGCCGGCCCATGATGACCGGATGTCCCGAGGTCACGGCCTTGAAGTTGGTCAGGTCCTCGGGTAGTCGCCAGGGGATGGTGTTCTCGAATCCGATGACGCCGTCGGGCGTCTGCGCCCAGATCAGGCCGATCTTGCGCGCGCTCACACCGCCACCGGCGCCTTGATCGCCGGATGGTGCTGGTAGTCAACGATTTCCACGTCCTCGTAGCGGTACTCGAACAGCGACGGCGCCTGGTTCAGTCGCAGCGCCGGGAACGGGTACGGCTGCCGGGTGAGCTGTTCGGTGACCTGCTCGAGGTGGTTGTCGTAGATGTGGCAGTCGCCGCCGGTCCAGATGAAATCGCCGAGCCCGAGGCCGGTCTGCTGGGCGACCATGTGGGTCAGCAGCGCGTAGCTGGCGATATTGAACGGGACCCCGAGGAACAGGTCGGCGCTGCGCTGATACAGCTGGCAGGACAGCTTCCCGTCGGCGACATAGAACTGGAAGAACGCGTGGCACGGGGCCAGCGCCATCTGGTCCAGCTCGGCCACGTTCCACGCGGAGACGATGATGCGGCGCGAATCCGGGTTGCCGCGCAGGGTCTCGACGACCTGGCTGATCTGGTCGATGTGGCCGCCGTCCGGTGTCGGCCAGGAGCGCCACTGCACGCCGTAGACCGGGCCGAGCTCGCCGTCCGCGTCCGCCCACTCGTCCCAGATCGAGACGCCGTGCTCGCGCAGCCAGCCCACGTTGGAGTCGCCGCGCAGGAACCACAGCAACTCGTAGACGATCGACTTCAGATGCACTTTCTTGGTGGTGACCAGCGGGAATCCTTGCGACAGGTCATATCGCAACTGGTGTCCGAACACGCTGCGGGTGCCGGTCCCGGTGCGGTCCGCCTTCGCGGTCCCGGACTCCAGCACCAGCCGGAGCAGATCCTCGTACTGCGTATCGGTGGTCGCCACGGGTGACGAGCTTAGTGGGCGGGCCACATGGAAAGCTCTCCGCACATGCGCAAGCTCTACGTGATCGGCATCGGTGCGGGCGACCCCGACCAGGTAACCGTGCAGGCCATCAAGGCCATGCGCCAGGTCGAGGTGTTCTTCGTCATCGGTAAGGGCGCGGAGAAGCAGGAACTGCTCGACGTGCGCACCGCGATCCTGTCCGAGCATATGGATCGCCCGTACCGGATCGTGGAAATCCCGGACCCGCCGCGCGACCGCACGCCCGCCGATTACCAAGGGGTGGTCGAAGATTGGCACGACCGCCGCGCCGCCCTGCTCCGGGCGGCCTTCGACCAGGTCGAGGGCGTCGGCGGCCTGCTCGTGTGGGGTGACCCGTCGCTCTACGACAGCACGTTGCGCATGGTGGAGCGGGTGCTGGCGGGTGGCGGCTCCTTCGACTACGAGGTGATCCCGGGCGTCACGAGCGTGCAGGCTCTCGCCGCCCGGCACCGCGTGGTGCTGCATCGCATCGGCGAACCGGTCCACATCACCACCGGCCGGCGGCTGCGCGAGGAAGGTCTCGGCAGTTCCGCGGTGGTCATGCTCGACGGCGAGTGCTCGTTCACCGAGGTGCCCGGCGACGACATCCACATCTGGTGGGGCGCGTACCTGGGGATGCCCGACGAGATCCTGATCGAGGGCCAGCTGCGGTCGGTCGAGCGGGAGATCGTGGCCACCCGCACCCGGCTGCGCGCCGAAAAGGGCTGGATCATGGACGTCTACCAGCTGCGGCGAGGCTGATCACCAGGCCTTTGTCGGTGCCTCCGGGTAACCTGTGACACGTGCCCGAACTGCCGGAAGTAGAGGCGTTGGCGCAGTTCCTGCGGGAGCATGCGGTCGGCGCGGTGGTGGGGCGTGTCGATGTGGCGGCGCTGAGTGCGGTGAAGACCTTCGACCCGCCCGTGACGGCGCTGTCGGGGCGCGATGTCACCGGCGCGGGCCGCTGGGGGAAGTTCCTGGGGATGGATTGCGGCGGCCTGTGGTTGATCACGCACCTGTCCCGGGGCGGCTGGCTGCGCTGGCTCGACGAGCCGAGTCAGACGCCGCCGAAGCCGGGCGGGAAGAGCCCGCTGGCGTTGCGGGTGCACTTCTTCGACCCCGAAGGCGCGACCCCGGCCTTCGACCTGACCGAGGCGGGGACCAAGAAGCGGCTGGCGGTCTACATCGTCGAGGATCCGAAGCTGGTGCCCGGCATCGCGCGGCTCGGGCCGGACGCGCTCGAGGTCACCGAGGAACAGTTCACCGAGATCCTGCGCGGAGCGTCGCAGCGGATCAAGACGGCCATCGTCGACCAGACCTTGATCGCCGGGATCGGCAACGCCTATTCCGACGAGATCCTGCACACCGCCAAGGTGTCACCGTTCGCCAGCACCAAAACCATGCCTGCCCAGAAGGTTTCGGAGCTGTACGCCGCCATGCGGGGGGTGCTCACCGATGCGGTCGAGCGCTCCGTGGGCCAGGCCGCGGCGCGCTTGAAGGGCGAAAAGCGTTCCGGCATGCGAGTTCACGCTCGTACCGGTCTGCCGTGCCCGGTCTGTGGCGACACCGTCCGCGAAGTCTCCTACGCGGAACGGTCCTTTCAGTACTGCCCTACCTGTCAGACCGGCGGCAAGGTCCTCGCCGACCGCCGCATGTCCCGCTTGCTCAAGTGAGTGTCGACGCACGAATCCCCTGCCAGGCGATGCGTTTCGCCTGCTCCGGATCGTGCTCCAGGCGGGTCGGATCATCGATGATCAGCGTGGTGCGGCGCTCTTCGGTGTAGGCGGGCCAAGAGGGCAGCGGTGCTCCGGTGCGAGCGAATGCCAGCCAGTTGTCCTGGAATTGGCGGGTCACCGCCTGCAATCCGTGCCGGCCGCCCGTTGCGGTGAAGGCTCGTCCGATGGGGCCGTCGGTGGCGCCGAATACCGGGATCAGGTCGGTGGCGTGCGTAGCGCCGACTTTTGCGAGTTGCAGTGCGCGCGGCGCGAAATCGTAGCGGTAGGCGTAGGTGGGCGCGTATTGGCTGTGGGACTCCATGACGGTGACCGAGGGCCGCCAGAAGACGTAGTCGCCGCCCATTCGCACGGCCACCCGGTCCTGTGGATAGCCCGGATACGCTGCGGTGACGCGGGATTCGACATCGTCGCCCGCGCGCGTGAACACGGCGTGCAATCGCTTCGGGGTAGTGGGCAGGCCGTCGGCGAATCGCGCGAACAGCGTGCCCTCGTCGCGACAGGTGCCGATGATGAGCGGCAGCCGGTGCGCGGTGCCGTCGGCGAACGCGTCGATCGGCGACTGGGGCAGGAAGTCTCCGTCGATGACCGGGGACGCGGCGAACAATCCGGGGTGCTCCTGCAGTACCTGCCCGATGACGCGGGCGACCGCCTTTCGGATGTCGTTCGCGGAGGACTCGTTCAGGGCCCGGACGGCGTCGGCGGGATCGGCGCCCAGCGCGCTCAGGCAGCGCCGGGCGAAGGCGCGCGCGTCCTCGGCGGTCATCGCCCAGTCAGCGGGCGGACTCTGCGAAATACCGCGGTGGAACAGGCCTTTCGCGGCCGGAGTGGCGAACAGGGCGAGTACCGCATGGGCGCCCGCGGATTCGCCGAAGACGGTGACGTTCTCCGGATCGCCGCCGAAGGCCGCGATATTGCGCCGCACCCACTGCAGCGCGGCGACCTGATCGCGGAGTCCGAGGTTCGACTCGAAAGGCCGTTCGGCCGTGGCGAACTCGCTGAAGTCGACATATCCGAACGCGCCTAGTCGATAGTTGATCGACACCACGATCACATCGCCGCGCAGTGCCAGGCGCGCACCGGAATACAAGCCCAGCGCCGAGGTGCCCATCAGGTATCCGCCGCCGTGGATGAACACCATGACCGGACGCGGCTTCGACGAAGACGCCACGGGCGCGGTGACATTCAGCGTCAGCGAGTCTTCGCTGGTCGGCTGGTATTGGCGCGGGCCGATGCGCGCGCCCGCCCGATGCTGCATGGCGGCGAAGCCGAATTCCGTCGCATCCCGCACGCCGGTCCACGGCTGCACCGGTTGTGGCGCTCGAAAACGCCACTCGCCCACCGGCGGTGCGGCGTAGGGCAGGGCCCGCCAGCGCAGAACACGGCGGCCGCGCCGACCCCGCACAATTCCCTCAGCGGTCTCGATATCGGTCGTTGCCACCATCAGTAGATGGTATCGGCCTGGGGCACTCTGGCCCAGACAGAAGTAATCAGATTGTGTTCCACCGTGTCAGGCGGCGGCTACTCGGAGGCGTCGATATCGCTGGCCGTCAGGGCTGCGGCGAACAGCTGCGCGTGGTCCGGGCGGCCCGGATCGTAGCCGGTGAGGGTGCTGATCCGGTTGAGCCGATAGTTGAGCGTATTGCGGTGCACCACCAGCGAATCCGCCGCCTCCTGCCGGTTGTATCCGTGCCGCATCAGGGCGCGCAAGGTATCGAGGAGATGCTGGTGCTCGGCCAGCGGATCCAGGAGCGACAGCAGCCAGGACCGGGCGGGACCGGGGCGGGCCAGCTGGTACTGCAGGGCCAGGTCCGCCATGCGATAGACCCCGGTGGGCCGGTGCAGGCGGTCGGCCAGCCGGACGATCTCGCCGGCTTCCTCGGCGGCCGCGCAGACCTGCGCCGGGCTCGCCGCGACCGCATGACCCGCGACGGTGCGCAGGCCCGTGCCCGTCGCCATCCGGGCGACGAAAGTATCCAGCTTGCCCGGGGTTTCGGCATCGGCGGCGGGAATGAGCACCACGCCACCGGAGCGTTCCATGGTGCTCAACGCGCGCGGTGACAGCGCTTCGATCTCGGTGTGCGCGAGTCGCAGTACCGGACGCCCGGCCCCGGTCGGCTTGCCTTCCGGTTCGGCGAGCCGGAACACCAGCACCTGGAAGCCGCCATCGAGGAAGATTCCGAACCGCTCCGCCAGCAGGTCGGCGGGCTTGCCGTGCACGAGCGCCTGCGCGACAGCACGTTTGGCCTCGCGTTGCTCCCAGTGCAGGTCTTGGCGTTCGCGCAGATAGGCACCCGCCACACCGGGCGTCACCGCGCCGAGATAGCCCAGCACATACGGCACCAAGGCCAGGAGCTGATCGCGTTGTTCGGGCGTATTCGCCAGGGCGGCAACCGAATTCCAAGCAGCCGCGGCACCGTGGTGATAGACCGACAGCACCGTGTCCAGCGGCACCCCCGCCCGGGCCCGGTGCACCGCGATCTCGATCAGCTCGGTGACGTCCTCCTCGCGCGGTACCCGCCCCTCGATCACCGAGTTCAGGAACAGGCGCAGATTCGCCTCGGTGGCCTGCGGCAATTCGATGCCGATCAGGTCCGCGGGCAGATCCTGATAGTCGGGGACCTGGCGGAAAACCCCGGACAGGGTTTCCCGGACCATCTCGGGCAGCAGGGTCCGCAGGAAGTCGGCGAACTCTGCGCCGATGGCGGATTCCGGTGGCGATGTCATCCGACATTGTTCGCACAGACAAACATCGTCGCGCAATAGCCGGATGAGAACGGGTCGATCCCGTCGAATGCACAAACTCGGCACTCGAATCCTTGTCGTACGAACGGTGACCTGCGGCACTCGTGTCTGGGACGGTGTAGCGGTCCAGCGCTGTGCACAGGAAAGAGAAATTCGATGAGAGCACGATGGGGTGGTATTCGCCTCGCCGCCGTCGCGACGGCCGCAGGAATCCTGGTGTCGATGTCGGCCCAGCTCACCGCCGCCGCCGACACGTCCGGTATCCGGATCGAGCCGGTGCCCGCGCTCACGCTGCCGCCCGAACTCGACGAATTCTATGCTCCACCTGCGGGAATCGTCGCCGCGGCGGCACCCGGACAGGTGCTGCGGGTGCGGGCGATCGCGCCCGCGTTCTTCGGTATCGCGCACCTGAACGTGGATGCCTGGCAGCTGCTGTACCGCACCACCAACAGCTTCGGCGAGGCCATCGCCACCGTGACGACGGTGCTGAAACCGCGGGGCGCGCGTCCCGACGGTGGGCGGAAATTGCTGTCGTATCAGATCGCCGAAGATAGCGCCGCGCAGTATTGCGCCCCGTCCTATGTCATTCAAGCCGGATCGATTCCGGCCGATTACGTGAACGCGGCGGAAGTTCTCATCCCCATCGCCGCGGGCATCGGCCAGGGCTGGACCGTCGCACTGCCCGATTACGAAGGTCCGAATTCCTCGTACGGCACCTCGAAGCTCAACGCGCAGACCACGCTCGACGGTATTCGCGCGGTACAGAGTTTCGAGCCCGCGCAACTGTCGGGGGTGGAAACCCCAACGGCGCTGTGGGGATATTCGGGTGGCACCGTGCCCAGTTCGTTCGCCGCGGAGATCGCCCAGGATTACGCGCCGGAGCTCAATATCGTGGGCATCGCGGCAGGTGGCGTCGCGGCCGCGGACTACGCGGAAGCCTTGCGGCACAACAATCGCGGCCTCTACACCGGGCTGCTGACCGGTGTCTTGGCTGGGATGGCCAACGAGTACCCGGAGTTCCGTCAGCTGATCCGCGAGAATGTAGACCCGCTCGGCCAGTTGCTGATCGGCAGCAAATACATTCTCTGTCATCCCATGGGCACCGCCATCGTGCCCTTCTACGACTTCTTCGCCGCATTCCGCGGTGGCGACCCACTGAGTCACCCTGTGGTGCAAAGGATCATCGCCGAGAACTCACTCGGACAGCGCACCCCGTCCGCCCCGGTGTACATCTACCATGCCCAAAACGACGAGATCCTGCCCGGCGCAGGCGTCGACCGCCTGGTGAACAAGTACTGCGCGGAGGGCGCTCCCAGCGTCACCTACGTCCGAGAACTCCTGGCAGAACACATCTCCGGCGTCCTGACCCATCTCCCGGGCGCGTTCCACTGGCTCCGTGACCGCCTCAACGGCGTCCCCGCCGAACCGGGCTGCGCGATCACCAGCCCCACCACCATCGTCACCGATCCCGAATTCAGTCAGGGCCTCAGCGAGCTGGTCCCGACCGCCCTCCAGGCCATCGTCGGCCAGGCTATCGGGGCCAACCGATAGCAGTGCGCTAAGAGCACTCCGCGCAAGCGACGGAGTGGATATCGGAGATCACCCGTCCGCATGCCGGGCACACCTCGTTCAGCATGCAGGCGGGCTCGCCGGATCCCTCGGCTATGTTGCGGGAGAGCGGGGCCGTTTCGCCCGCGTGTCTGCCCGCCGGCTGGTCACGTTGTGGGTCGCGGCTGGTCACTGGTCCTGATCGCCGGCGGGGCCGCTCGGGGTGGCGCCGCCCTCGTCGGCCCAGTCGCTGCGGTCGTCGGAGCCCTTGGCCGGGTCGCTCTGCACGTCGTCGTCGGCCTTGTCGGTGCCGTTGCCGGTGTCGGTGGTCTTCGGCTCTGGATTGCTCATTCCGGCGAACTACCCCGCGGATCGATCGGGAAACCGGCCGATCTACTGGAGATAGCCCTCGACCTGGCCGACCGTGTTGATCTGCGCGTCGTCGGGGGAGCCGCCCGCATCGATCCGGGCCCGGCGGTGCCGGAGCAGATCCCAGCACTGGTCGAGCAAAACCTCCAGCTCAGCCAACTGCTTCCGCTCGGTCACCGGGTCGACCTCGTGGGCCGCCGCCTTGGCGCGCAGCTCGTGCTCCGCGTCGACCAGTTGCTTGATTCGAGCCAGGACATCCTGTTCGGTCATGCCGACCATGCTATGCCCGCTCGCGGGGTTGCCGGCGGGACCACACACGTGTTGCTGACCTCACCCGCGCGTCGCAGCGGTATCGGGTCACGTACCGGCGTGTGCTGCCGCCGCGACGCGAGCAAGGCAATCGGCGGCGATCGGGACAGCGGTGCTGAGGTCAGCCATCGGGAGTGCCGCGTAGCCGAGGATGATGCCGAAAGTGTGTCGACCGAGGGCGGGTGGCAGATGACTTCTGTTGGGGGAGAACGGCATCCGGGGGTACGGGTCGTCCTGGGCGGCCAAGTGGTGGCGCGCGAGGCCATCGAGGGCGACGCCATGGGCGCGGCCTTCGGCGACGGCGCGATCCTCTGCGGCGGCTGAGGGCAGCGGCACCACCACGTGCGACCCCGCATCGTCGCCGAGGACTTCCAGACCGCGGCGGCGCAGCGCGCTGACCAGGAGTTCCCGGCGGGGAGGAAGGGTGCGGCGCAGGCGGCGCAGATGCCGGGCCAGGTCGCCGTGCCGCGCGAGTTCGGTGAAGACGTGCTGTCCGGCCGGGCTCGGGCCCGACCCCGTGCGTTCCCGATAGATGAGTACGGAGTTCACGACGGCGGGCGCGGCGACGAGCCAGCCGACACCGAGTGCCGGGGAGAGGATCTTGCTGGTGGTGCCCAAGTGGATCACCACATCCGGCGCCATCGCGGCCAAAAGCGGCAAAGGTGCGGTGTCGTAACGCAATTCGCCGTCGTAGTCATCCTCGATGATGGGTATGCCGGTGCGGCGGGCGAATTCGACGAGCTCCACCCGGCGGCCTGCGGGCATCCGCGCGCCGAGTGGAAATTGGTGCGCCGGAGTGCAATACACCGCCTGGACCCCGTCCGGAATCAGGTCGACCCGCAGTCCGTCGGCGTCGCAGGGCGCCGGATGCACCGATATCCCCGCAGCGAGGAAGGCGCCCATCGCGCGCTGATATCCGGGATCCTCCATCGCGACCACATCGCCGGGCCGCAGTGCGGCATTCGCGAATTCGCTGACCGCCGAGCTGGTTCCGGCCGTGGACAGCACCATCGTGTCGCCGCCGGCCTGCAATCCGCGATGCCGCAGCAGGTGTTCGACAACGGCATCCCGGTACTCCGGTTCACCCGCCCGGTCCTTGCGGGCCACAGCGGAGTAGTCCGCCGCTGCCCGCCAGGCCCGCCGCCACGCACTCTGATCCAGGGCTTCGATGCACGGAGCCCCGGGGAACAGGTCGAGCAGCTCGGCGGCCTCGCCCGGACCGGCCACCGGCGCGGGCCGGGCGGGCGTCGCGGCGGGCGCGGTCGTCAGATAGGTCCCCGACCCCGGCTTGCCGATCAGCCACCCCTCGGCATGCAGCTGGTCGTAGGCGGCGGCCACCACCGTCCGGCTCACCCCGAGCTGCTGCGCGAGCGCCCGCGACGAGGGCAGCCGATCGTCGGCCCGCAGCACACCGCTGGTCGCCGCCTCCCGTAAACCGTCGGCGACCTGCACCGACAAAGGGTCCGCGGCATCCCGGTCGAGCACGAGAGGTAGTTCCTCCAGCACCGGCTGCCTCCTAATTGGCCTTCTGCAATTCCTGCAAATTGGCTATTCACCAATGCCACTTCTTCTCGCAAGCTTGTCATATGAGCACGACAGCCAGCACCCGGACGCCCCTCTCGCCGACCCCGCGCAGCACCGTGACCCGCCTCAAGGATCGCGCCCGCACCGACCGGGCCGACCTGGATGCCGTCCTGGACGCGGGCCTCGTCTGCCACCTCGGCGTCGTCCTCGGCGGCAGCCCCGTCGTCCTGCCGACCGTCTACGGCCGCGACGGCAACACCATCTACCTGCACGGCTCGACCGGCGCCGGCAACATGCGCGCCGCCCTCGCGGGTGACATCTCCCTGGCCGTCACCCATGTCGACGGTTTGGTCTACGCCCGCTCCGCCATGCACTTCTCGATGAACTACCGCTCCGCCGTCGTCCGCGGCCGCGCGGTCGAGGTCACCGACCCCGGCGAACGCCTGCGCGCCCTGCGGGTGATCGTCGAACACGCCGCCCCCGGCTCCTGGGACCGCGTCCGCCAACCCTCCAGGAAGGAATTGGCCGCCACCATCGTCCTCGCCCTCGACCTCACCGAAGCCTCCGTCAAAATCCGCACCGGCGGCCCCGGCGACGACCAAGCCGACATCACCAACGGCGGTGTCTGGGCGGGCGTCCTTCCCCTGCAACAAGTCTGGGGCACCCCGATCGACTCACCCGACCTCGAGCCCGGAATCGAAACCCCTACAACGGTTCTGAACCGCGTCTCGGACGCGCAAACCTCCGTCCCCGTGTAAGCCCACGCGGATCCCGTCGCCTTCGAGCGCCTGCTGAAGGGCACCACAGGCTTTGGCTATTCGATCTGACGCGGAGGGCTTCAGAATCCCGGAGATGACCAGTGCGACAACGGAATGCGCACGGTATCGGCAAAGGCGTCGATGAGTTCGCCGAGAGCAGAGGCCGACCCGATTGCTGGGTCCAGGGAGACCAGGGACAGGGTGTAGTAATCGCCGATTCGGCACAGGTAGCCGGACAGGCGGGTGCGCGGAAGGTGTTGCAGTCCTGGGTGGATGGCGCGAGCGGCGACGCCGGTGCATTTGTGGGGGCCGAGGGTGTCGAGGGTGGCGGGGAGGGGGCCGATGTTGGAGCAGAGGATGTCTCGTTCGCCGGCGCCCCTGGTGAGGGTGTGGGCCCAGCGGTCGGGGATTACCTGGAGGATTTCCTCGGGCATGCCGCCGGGGCTGGACATGCGGTGTTCGTAAGCTGCCCGGGCCTTTTCGCGGATCGTTGCCGGGTTGTCGGTGCGGGTGATGCTGATCGAGGTCATGGCGAGATCGTTGTCGGCCCGGGGTTCGTCGCGGGTGTCGACGGGCAGACTCGCTTCGAGCTCGTCGCGCGGAAACCCGCTGTTCCACAGCAGGTTTGCGACCAGCCAGATGAAGAGGCTGTTCGCGGTGCCGCCTTGTTCGGCCGCGATCCGGTCCCATTCGCTGGTGGGACATCGCAGGATCGCGCTGCGGGGGTCGGCGGTAAGTGTGCGACCTGGATCGAGGGTGGCGGACCGCTCCGGGATACCGCGGCGCAGTGCGCGAGCGGTGCCCCGGATGACGATCGACCACTGGCGTCGCGCATCCAGCCAGTCCGAGCCGCGGCTTGGGGAATCCACCGTTGCTTCCGGGCTCGCGAGGGCGGCGTCCGCCGCGTGCACCAGTCCCCGTCCGTCGGCAAGCGCATGCGAACAGGTCAGGGACACCACCGTTCCGCCGTCGTCGAGCGGCACCGCCGACAATCGCCAGCCGGGCCCGAACTCCGGATCGAGGTCGTCCCCCTGAGCGTCGGCCCAATTCAGCAGCCCGGCAACGGGAATCGGGCTGGACGCGTAGTCCAGGGGATGCGCGCGGCGGGTCGATTGCCAGGCGCGTCGTGCGCCCGGCACCCGCGCCCGAATTACCCTGCGCCCCAGCTGTCCTGCGCTGAGCGCGCGGTGGACCTGTTCGAGCATCGTCGGTTCGACACGATCCGCCGTCCGCCACAACCCCTGCAGCGCAATGGGAGTTCCGAGGCCGCGATGGGTGCGGAGGAAGATCTCGTCGACGACGCTGAGGCGATCCATCAGGGGCGCGGAGCCCCGTGTCGTCCTTCGCCCCCGGCGAACCGCGCCGCTCCCTCCAGCGCGCCGTCCATAAGGGCCTTCAGCCCGTGCTGGAATTCGTTGCGCAGCGCGGCTTCCTCGTCGAGACCGTCCTGTTCCAGCATCGACATGCGGTCCGAGCGCAGACACGTCTGGGGGAGCACGGCGAGCTCTGCGGCGAGTTGTTCGGCCGCCCGGCGCGCTTCACCGGCGGGCACCACCCGGTTCACCAGGCCCATCTGCAAGGCCTCCGGCGCACCGACGGCGCGGCCGGTGAGCACCATGTCCATGGCGCGCCCGTGGCCGATGATGCGGGGCAGGCGGATGGTGCCGCCGTCGATCAACGGCACACCCCAGCGGCGGCAGAACACGCCGAAGGTGCTGTCCTGATCGGCAACTCGCAGGTCGCACCACAGCGCGAGCTCCAGCCCGCCCGCGACCGCATACCCGGAAACGGCGGCGATCACCGGCTTGGACAACTTCATCCGGGTC
Source organism: Nocardia sp. XZ_19_385 (assembly GCF_015355755.1). Lineage (NCBI taxonomy): Bacteria > Bacillati > Actinomycetota > Actinomycetes > Mycobacteriales > Nocardiaceae > Nocardia > Nocardia sp. XZ_19_385. The sequence goes on along the minus strand of NZ_JACVEE010000002.1, from coordinate 187,457 downwards.
GGCCCCATCGGCCCGTCGCCGTCCTCGGCAGCGTGGTTGGAGCGTTCGGAGCCCAGCGCTTTCAGATCCGCGCCCGCGCAGAAAGTGCCGCCCTCGCCCCACAGCACCGCGACGGCCGCGCCGGGGTCGGCGTCGAAGGCGCGGAACGCCTCGGCCAGCGCCGCGGCCGTCGGCCCGTCGACCGCGTTGCGCGCCTCGGGCCGGTGCAGGATCACCGTGGTCACCGGTCCGTTGTGTTCGACTCGCACACTCATTACTGCCAACCTTTCGCCACACTGCGTTCCCCCGACCCTACGACCTGACGCGCCTTGTGTGAAGAAGTGAATCCATGTTTCACTTCTTGCGTGGTGTACCGCAGAACCCCGGCCATGCAGGCCAGACTCGACGCGCAGGCCGCACTCATCGTGCAGGCCGCGACCCGGGTGCTGTCGCGGGACGGGTTCGCGGGGCTGTCCATGGCGGCGGTCGCGAACGAGGCCGGGGTGGCGACCGGCACCGTCTACAAGCACTACGAAGGCAAGACCGAACTGGTGACCGCGGTGTTTCGCCGGGTGGTCGCCCACGAGGTCGAAGCGGTGCGTGCGGCGGCGTCGGTGGGCAGTGCGACCGAACGGGTCGCCACCGCGGTGGAAACCTTCGCCGGCCGGGCATTGAAGAACCCGAAACTCGCCTACGTGCTGCTCGTCGAACCGGTCGACGCCGTGGTCGATATCGAGCGCCTGCACTTCCGCCGCGCCTTCGCCGAAGCCTTCGAATTCGCTGTCACCGAAGGTGTCTCGCGGGGCGAGCTGCCGCCGCAGGACGCCCGCACCAGCGCCGCCGCCCTGGTCGGTGCGATCGGTGAGGTGTTGGTCGGTCCGCTGGCCCACGCCCCGCACGGCGAATCCATTGTCCCAGAACTCGTCTCATTCGCGATGCGCGCCCTCGGCGCAACCCGGTAGGAGCTGTCGATGCCGACACATGAAGTCTTCAACCAAGTTCCCGACATCACCCCGTTCGACGTGTCGCGGAACCCGGCGCTGCTGGCGGGTCTGCACCGGGAGGGTGCGGGCTGGGCCGAGCCGGAGGTGCGCGAACTCGGCGTGCGCGCGGGCTCGGCCGAGGTCCAGGAGTGGGGCCGGCTGGCCAACGAGTACCCGCCGGTGCTGCGCACCCACGACCGCTACGGTCACCGCATCGACGAGGTCGAGTTCCATCCGGCCTGGCACGACCTGATGAATGTTGCTGTCGCCCATGGCCTGCACGGCTCCCCGTGGATCGACGACCGGCCGGGCGCGCACGTCGCCCGGGCGGCGAAGTTCTACACCTGGGGCGCTGCGGAGGCCGGGCACATGTGCCCGATCTCGATGACCTACGCCATTGTTCCGGCGCTGCGCCACAATCCGGAGCTCGCCGCGAAGTTCGAGCCGCTACTCGCCTCGCGCACATACGATTTCGGCCTGCGCGAACCCTCCACAAAGGCCGGGCTCATCGCGGGTATGTCGATGACGGAGAAGCAGGGCGGCTCCGACGTCCGCGCCAACACCACCACCGCCACACCGCAGCCCGACGGCAGCTACCGCCTCGTCGGCCACAAGTGGTTCACCTCCGCGCCCATGTCCGACATGTTCCTCACCCTGGCGCAGGCGCCGGGCGGCCTGTCCTGCTTCCTGTTGCCCCGCGTGCTGCCCGACGGCACGCGCAATCCCATTCGTATCCAACGGCTCAAGGACAAGCTGGGCAACAAGTCCAACGCCTCCTCGGAGATCGAATACGAGAACGCCACCGGCTGGCTGGTCGGCGCGGAGGGCGCGGGCGTGAAGACCATTATCGAGATGGTGAACATGACCCGCCTGGACTGTGTGATCGGCTCGGCGACCGGCATGCGCACCGGCGCGGTGCTGGCCGTGCACCACGCCCGGCACCGGGAAGTGTTCGGCACCAAGCTGATCGACCAGCCCGCCATGCGCAATGTGCTGGCCGACTTGGTGATCGAATCCGACGCCGCCACCACGGTGATGATGCGACTGGCCGGCGCCACCGACCGCGCCGGCACCGATCCCGCCGAGGCGGCGCTGCGCCGAATCGCCTTGGCGGTCACCAAGTACTGGGTCTGCAAGCGCGCTCCGGCGCACGCGGCCGAGGCGCTGGAATGCTTCGGCGGCAACGGATATGCCGAGGAATCCGGCATGCCGCGCCTCTATCGCGAGGCTCCGCTCATGTCGATCTGGGAAGGGTCCGGCAATGTCGCGGCCCTGGATGCCTTGCGCGCCATGGGGCGGCAGCCGGAATCGGTCGAGGCGTACTTCAATGAGGTCACCCTCGCCAAGGGCGCGAATCCGCACCTCGACGACGGGATCGCCCGGCTCGGCAAGGAACTGTCCGATCTCTCCGACATCGAGTACCGCGCGCGCCGGGTCGTGGAACTCATGGCGCTGGTTCTGCAAGGCGCGCAACTCGTCCGGCACGGCCACTCCGCTGTCGCCGACGCTTTCTGCGCTTCGCGCCTGGGTGGTGACTGGGGTATCGCGTTCGGCACCTTGCCGTCCGGCGTCGACACCGCGTCCATTCTCGAACGGGCCTACGTCGCCTAGGTGAGTTGCGGGGCGGCAATCAGTTCGTTACCTTCGGTTGGCTAAGGACCTAGGCAAGCCGTCGCGACCCGGAGGACGACAGAGCTCGATGTGTGCGGACAGTGGTGAATTAGCTGGGGATTCTTCGCATTTCGGACATTCTGTCGGCAGGGTGGGAGCGCTGTTGTGAGCCGCCACGGGAAAGGTCGGCGCACCCGCGGCAACGGCCCGCATCCGGAGTGGTTCGACGAATGGGAGCGATCCTCCAGCTACCAGCCGTATTCGGGCAGGCGCGGTGCCCATCGGATGCCGCCGCCACCGCATGGGCTGCGCGGCCGGGCGGTGGCCGTCGCGATGGCGGCGGGCGCTGTCGTCTCGGCCGGTCATCTCTGGCGTGACCTCGAAAAGCCCGCCGACACAGTGCAATACCAGGCAATGGGTCAGCCCCGTGTGGTCGAGCCCAGCGCCGAACCGCAGCTGCTCGACGAAGCGACCCCGACCGAGCTCGGCCAGTTCAGCGAGGTCCTGCACAACGGTGAGAAATTCGCCGAGCATCTGCGGGCCGAACACGACGCCGCCCTGCGTCCGCTGTTCACGAAGTTCACCACCGGCGTCTTCTCCTCCGGCTACGGCCAGCGCTGGGGCGTGCTGCACGCCGGCGTCGACGTGGCCGCCCCCATCGGCACGCCCATCTTCGCGGTCGAGGACGGCACCGTCATCAGCGCGGGCCCGGCGGACGGCTTCGGCATGTGGGTCCGGGTGCTCGGCGACGACGGCACGGTCACCGTCTACGGCCACATCAATACCGCGCTGGTCACCGTCGGCCAGCAAGTCGTCGCGGGCGACGAAATCGCGACGGTCGGCAATCGCGGCGAATCCACGGGCCCGCACTGCCATTTCGAGGTCTGGCTGCACGGCACCGAGCGCATCGACCCGCTTCCGTGGCTGGCCACCCGCGGCATCGGACTCGGGCCGGAACGTGACTGAGCCCGCCCGTGATCCAGCGCACCCGGTGATCCGGCGCACGGTTTCCACGCTGGTCGTGCCCTAGCGGTCTACCGTCGGGTTATGGCTAGTACAACGACGTACACGCAGTTCATCGCCCTGCCGACCGAGGCCGTATGGGACGTGGTGGGGGAGCTCGGACGTTGGCCGGAGTGGAATCCGGGTGTCGTTTCGGTCCGACTGGACGGACCGGTCGCGGTCGGAACCACGGGCGCTTACCTGCCGCGCGGACGGGCCAACGAGCTGGTCCACGGGCGGTTCGCGAAGCCGTTCACGATCACCGCCGTGACACCGGGCCGGTCGTTGACCCTGGAGCAGCCGGAACCCGTTGGGACGATGCGGATCACCTGGACGGTGATCCCCTGCGACGGCGGTGCCGAAATCGCGCAGGAGCTGACCTTCAGTGGCCCCTCCGCACTGGCAGCTCGGGCGGTAGTCGGTACCTTGCTGGAGCGCGACGCGCGGGTGTGCTTCGCCCGCTTGGCGCAGCTGGCCGGTCTCGCGCCCGCGGAAAGCGGGCTGACCACCGTAATCGCCGGTGGCACCGGCGCATTGGGCAAGCAGATCGCCGCCGACCTGACCTGCCGGGGCCATCGCGCGGTCATCCTTACCCGTCGGCGTGACGCCGGACTGCCGTTCGAGCAAGTGGAGTGGGACGGTCGCACACTCGGTGATTGGGTTGCCGCACTGCGCAATCCGGGCCCCACGGCCCTGATCAACCTCGCGGGCAAGCTCGTCGACTGTCGTCCGACCGAGCGCAATATCGCCGAACTCCGCAGCAGCCGAGTCGATTCCACCGCAGCCCTGGTGGCCGCCGTGGCGACCCTCCCGAAAGGGATCGACTACTGGCTCCAGGCCAGCACCACCGCAATCTGGTCGGACGCAGGCGAAACCCGCTGCACCGAAACAACTCCGCTGCCGGTCGGCCTGCCACAGATGACGGGCGTAGCCGAACCGTGGGAGCGGGCCTTCGAAGGCGCGAATGCCGAACACTGGACCATCTTGCGCACCTCCATCGTGCTCGACCCCCAAGCCCCGGCCCTGAAACGCCTCGCCCAACTCACCAGAGCCGGACTCGGCGGCCGCGTCGGCAGCGGCGAACAATGGTTCAGCTGGATCCACGTCGAAGACTGGCTGACCATCGTCCGCGCCACCATCGGCCTCGACCCGGACCTCACCCTCCCGAACGGAATCCTGGTCGCCGCCACCGATTTCCCGGTCCGCAACCGCGACCTGATGGCCACCCTGCGCAGGCAACTGCACCGCCCACCGGCCCCACCCACCCCGGCCGCCGTGCTCGCCCTCGGCGCGGTCCTGCTGCGTAGCGACGCAGCCCTCGGACTGACCGGCCGCCACGCCACCTCACAGGTTCTCCGCGAGGCAGGCTTCACCTACAAGTTCCCAACCCTCGACGAGGCATTGACGGACCTCTTGCCGCGCTGAGCAGATCCCACCTGCCGCGACGGTTCAGAGCTTCTCCAGCGGGCTGTGCTGCGGAATGAGGCGGACCTTGCCCGCCTCACCGAAGTCGATGAGGACAGTCGCCAGGGGCCCGGCACCGTCGGCGGACACGACCCGGCCCAGGCCGTACTTGTCGTGGGTGACCCGATCGCCCACGGCGAGAACAAGATTCTTGTTGCCGCGCGGGGAGCCGCCACCGGGAGCCGGGCGGCGGGGGCCTCGGCTCTGGACGCCCGGACGGTTGGTATCCGGCGACCAGCCGTCGCCGCGAGTCCAGTCCCGTTCCAGGCCGTCGTCGTCGCCGCGGCGGCGGAAACCACGGGTGGACGGTGAGGGCGCGGGTTCCAGCCGCCGCCAATCCATCAGGTGGCCCGGGATCTCCTGCAGGAAGCGGGATTCCGGATTCTGCGAGGGCTGACCCCAGGCCGAGCGGATGATCGCGCGGCTCAGGTACAGGCGCTGCCGGGCGCGGGTGATGCCGACGTAGGCGAGGCGGCGTTCCTCCGCGAGCTCGGCGGGATCACCGAGCGCGCGCATGTGCGGGAACTGTCCGTCCTCCCAGCCGGTCACGAAAACGACAGGGAATTCGAGGCCTTTGGCGGTGTGCAGGGTCATCATGGTGACCACGCCGGTGCCCTCGTCGGGGATCTGATCGGTATCGGCGACGAGCGAGACCCGCTCCAGGAACGCGGCCAGCGAACCCGGCTCCGGTTCCCCCTCGCCGGCCTCGGGCAGCATGCCCTCGGCACGGGCGGCCTCGGCGTTGTTGTGCGCCTCGGAGCTGAATTCCCGCGCTACGGACACCAATTCGTTCAGGTTGTCGAGCCGCGCACCGTCCTGCGGATCGTCGGAGGCTTCCAGCTCGGCGCGGTACCCGGTGCGATCCAGCACCGCTTCGACCACATTGCCCACATCCGGGAAGTCCGAATCCGCCTGCACGCCCGCGGCCCGGATCTCCGCCAGCAGCTCCACGAACCCGGCGATGGCCCGCTGCGCCCGGGTGTTCAGCAGCGCCACCTTGCCGTCGGCTGCATCACGCAAGGCCGCGGCGAATCCGATGTCGCGCTGCTCGGCGTGCACCGCCACACAGGCTTCGGCGCGGTCGCCGATGCCGCGCCGCGGGGTGTTCAGGATGCGGCGCAAACTCACCGCGTCGTCCGGGTTCTCCAGCACGCGCAGATAGGCGACGATGTCGCGGACCTCTTTGCGCTCGTAGAACCGGACGCCGCCGACCACCTTGTACGGCAGGCCCATCCGGATGAAGATCTCTTCCAGCGCCCGCGAATTGTTGTTGGTGCGGTAGAACACCGCCACATCGCTGTAGTTCGCGTCGCCCTGGTCCACCAGGCGGTCGATTTCTCGGGCCACGAACGAGGCCTCGTCGTGTTCGTTGTCGGCGACGTAGCCGACGATCAGATCGCCCTCGCCGGAATCGGTCCACAGCTTCTTGTCGCGCCGGTTCTCGTTGCGCGAGATGACCGCGTTGGCGGCCGACAGGATGTGCTGGGTGGAGCGGTAGTTCTGTTCCAGCAGAATGGTTTCCGCATCGGGGAAGTCGCGTTCGAATTCCTCGATATTGCGGATGGTGGCGCCGCGGAAGGCATAGATGGACTGGTCCGCGTCACCGACGACGCACAGTTCGCTGGGCGGTACCGCGTCGTCGCGGCGCACCGGCTCGAAATCCGGGTCGGCGGCCGCCGCGCCCGCGTCGATATCGTCGAGTTCCGGACGGCGGTGGTGGCCGACCAGCTCGCGCACCAGCACGTACTGCGCGTGGTTGGTGTCCTGGTACTCATCGACCAGCACATGGCGGAACCGGCGCCGGTAGTACTCGGCGACCTGCGGATGTTTCTGCAGCAGCGCGACCGTCTCGCCGATCAGGTCGTCGAAGTCGAGCGCGTTCGCCGCGCGCAGCCGGCGCTGATATTCGGTGTAGACCCGCGCCACCAGACGCGGCAATTCTCCGCTGTCGTCGGTTTCCGCGTCGGCGCCGGCCTGCGCCGGATCGATCAGTTCGTTCTTCAAGTTGGAAATGGCGGTGGCGAGCAGTCGCGCCGAGTATTTCTTCGTGTCGATGTCGAAGTCGCGGCTGATCATGGTGAGCAACCGCCGCGAATCATCGGCGTCGTAAATGGAGAAATTCGAATTCAAGCCGGGCAGCAGCGCGGCCTGCATCCGCAGGATGCGCACACAACTGGAATGGAATGTCGACACCCACATGTTGTTGGCGCGCGGACCGACCAGACCGATGACCCGCTCGCGCATCTCCGCGGCGGCCTTGTTGGTGAAGGTGATGGCCAGGATCTGGCCGGGGGTGGCGCCCCGCGCGCCGAGCAGATAGGCGATGCGCCGGGTGAGGACGGCAGTCTTCCCGGAGCCCGCGCCCGCCACGATCAGCAGTGGCGCACCGGTGTGCACCACCGCGGCGCGCTGCTGCGGATTGAGACCTTCCAGCAGGCCTTCGGCCTCCTCGGTGCGGCGCTGTTCCCGCTCGACTCGGCGCTGCTCCTGCTCGTCGGCCCGGCGCTGCGCTTGCGCGGCGAGCGAACCCGGCGCGCCCGGGCCCGCGGCCCCGGTAGGACCGGTATCGACCTGCGCGTTCGGGGGAGCGTCGGAGTGCCGGTTCCGTCCGGCCTGAGTCTGAGGAGCCACCGTGATGTCCATTGCCCATCCACGCTACCGGCGGGCACCGACAAGGCAGAAGCCCCGGTCGTCTCCGAGGTCAGATTCGCAAATAGAAGTGTTTTGCATTGCATCTGACCCGTGGCAGACTGGCGACATGATCTGCGTACCGCGTCCCTGCCGCACCGGCTATCCGCCGGGTATCGCCGCCGGACGCGATTCGAGTAGCTGAGCGCACTTTCCGGGGGGACGATGGAAGACCGTAAGGTCTAATCACGGGTGAAAGAACCGGAGCGGACGGTAACAGCCCGCGCGCGCCAGCCGATCCATGTTCTGACACGAGGAGATGAATGATGAGCACCCCTGCCACGACGCACGGCTCCGATGCGGCGCTGCCGCAGACCGAGGCTGAGATCGATAAGCTCCGCAAGGAGATCGACCAGCTCGATGCCGAGATCCTGGCTGCCATCAAGCGCCGTACCGAAGTCTCGCGCATCATCGGCCGCACTCGGATGGCCTCGGGTGGCCCGCGACTGGTGCACAGCCGCGAAATGAAGGTGCTGGAACGCTTCAGCGAGCTCGGCCAGGAAGGCCACACCCTCGCCATGCTGCTGCTGCGCCTCGGCCGCGGCCGCCTCGGCCACTGAGCACTACCCCTTAGGCCACCAGGCCTCGAAACTTCGCGGTGTCTGCAGGACGACCGTTTCCCAAGGCCGCCCCGGGTGTTCATGCACCCCGGGGCGGTCGTTTTCGTTCTCAGGTCAGGGCGATGTACTTCGTCGAGAGGTACTCCTCGATGCCCTCGGTACCGCCCTCGCGGCCGAAGCCGGAGGCCTTGACACCGCCGAAGGGGGCGGCGGGGTCGGAGATGACGCCGCGGTTGACGCCGACCATGCCGGACTCCAAGCCCTCCGCGATGCGCAGGGCGCGGTCCAAGTCGCGGGTGTAAACGTAAGAGACCAGGCCGAATTCGGTGTCGTTGGCGGCGTCGAGGCCCTCGCGTTCGGTGTCGAAACCGATGATCGGGGCGACGGGGCCGAAGACCTCCTCGCGCAGGATGCGGGCGTGCGCGGGGACCTCGGTGAGGATGGTGGCCGGGTAGAACCAGCCCGGGCCGCCCGGGGCCTTGCCGCCGAGGCGGACCTGGGCGCCCGCCGAGACGGCGTCCTCGACGAGTTCGGTGACCGTGTTCAGCTGCTCCTCGTTGATCAGCGGGCCGAGGGTGGTCTGCGGGTCGCTGCCGGGGCCCAGCCGCACCTCGCTCGACATCGCCGCCACCAGCTTGGTGGTGAATTCCTCGAGCACGCCGTTCTGGACGTGGAAGCGGTTGGCCGCGGTGCACGCCTCGCCGCCGTTGCGCAGCTTGGCCAGCATCGCGCCCTGCACGGCCGCGTCGATGTCGGCATCGTCGAACACCACGAACGGCGCGTTGCCGCCGAGTTCCATAGAGGTACGCAGCAACCCGTTCGCGGCCTGCTGTACGAGCTTCTTACCGACTTCGGTAGACCCGGTGAAGGTGAGCTTGCGCAGGCGCGGATCGTCGAGCAGCGGCTGCGTGACGGCACTGGAACGGCTGGTGGTGACCACCGACAGCACACCGTCCGGCAGTCCGGCCTCGCTGCAGAGCTTGGCCAGCGCCAGCATCGTCAGCGGCGTCGCCGAGGCGGGCTTGACGATCATGGTGCAACCGGCCGCCAGCGCGGGCCCGATCTTGCGGGTGCCCATGGCCAGCGGGAAGTTCCACGGCGTGATGGCCAGGCACGGCCCGACCGGCTGCTTGTGCACCATGATCCGGCCGGTGCCGGACGGGGCGTGCAGGAAGCGCCCGTGCACCCGCACCGCCTCCTCGGCGAACCACCGGAAGAACTCCGCGCCGTAGCGCACCTCGTTGCGGCTCTCGGGCAGCGCCTTGCCCATTTCCAAGGTCATCAGCAGCGCGAATTCCTCGGCCCGGGCGGTGAGCTGCTCGAAGACGGCGCGCAGGATCTCGCCGCGCTCCCGGGCCGGGGTCGCGGCCCAGTCGGCCTGCGCGGCGGCGGCCGCGTCGAGGGCGCGCACCGCGTCCTCCGGGGTGCCGTCGGCGACCCGGGTCAGCACGTCCCCGGTGGCCGGATCGTGCACCTCGAAGGTGCCCCCGCCGGTGGCATCGACGGGGCCGCCGATCCACAGCTGCGTCGGTACGGATTGCAGAAGTTCGCTCTTCGATACCATGCGCCCCAGCCTAGGCGGCGGCGGCTTCCTGGAGCCGTCGAAACCGACGCGGATTGTGCCGCAGCACATCCCCGGGCCGTCGCGGGGGTGGTTCTCGTGCGCGACCGTGCGGCTGCCAGTAACCTCGGCATACGTGAGCAGCGACATCACCGCATCGGCGGCCTGGCGGAAACTGCACGATCACTACGACGCTGTCGCCGAGCGACACCTCAGGGAGCTCTTCGCCGACGACCCGGCGCGCGGCCGTGAGCTGACCGTCGAGGTCGGCGACCTGCACATCGACTACAGCAAGCACCGGATCACCCGGGAAACCCTGCACCTGCTGGTGCAATTGGCCGCCGAAGCCGGTGTCGCGCAGCGCCGCGACGCGATGTATCACGGCGAGCACATCAACACCTCCGAGGACCGCGCCGTCGGACACGTCGCGCTGCGGCTGCCCGCGGGCGCGCCGGTGACCATCGACGGCGCCGACGCGGACGCCGAGGTGCACGAAGTCCTGCGCCGCATGGGCGAATTCACCGATGCGCTGCGTTCCGGCGAGTGGCGCGGCGCGACCGGTGAGCGCATCTCCACCGTCGTGAACATCGGCATCGGCGGCTCGGACCTCGGGCCGGACATGGTGCACAAGGCGCTGCGGCACTACGCCGACGCCGGCATCGACGCCCGGTTCGTCTCGAATGTCGACCCCGCCGACCTGGTCGCCAAGCTCAACGGCCTGGACCCGGCGAAAACCCTGTTCATCGTTGCCTCCAAGACGTTTTCGACGCTGGAGACGCTGACCAACGCGACCGCCGCCCGGCGCTGGCTGGTGGCCGCGCACGGCGAGGACGCGGTCGCCAAACACTTCGTCGCGGTCTCCACCAACGCCGAACGGGTCGCGGAATTCGGCATCGACACCGCCAACATGTTCGGCTTCTGGGACTGGGTCGGCGGCCGCTACTCGGTCGATTCCGCGATCGGCCTCTCGGTCATGGCCACCATCGGCAAGGAACGCTTCGCCGAGTTCCTGGCCGGAATGCACGCGGTGGACGAGCATTTCGCGACCGCGCCGCTGGAGCGGAACGCGCCGGTGCTGCTGGGCCTGCTCGGTGTCTGGTACTCGAACTTCTTCGGCGCGGAATCGCGTGCGGTGCTGCCGTATTCGAACGACCTGGCCCGCTTCCCGGCCTACCTGCAGCAGCTCACCATGGAATCCAACGGCAAGTCGGTGCGCGCCGACGGCACCCCCGTCACCACCTCCACCGGCGAGATCTTCTGGGGCGAACCGGGCACCAACGGCCAGCACGCCTTCTACCAGCTGCTGCACCAGGGCACCCGGCTGATCCCGGCCGACTTCATCGGGTTCGCCCGCCCCACCGACGATCTGCCCACCCGCGACGGCACCGGCAGCATGCACGACATCCTGATGAGCAACCTGTTCGCCCAGACCAAGGTGCTCGCCTTCGGCAAGACCGCCGAAGAGATCGCCGCCGAGGGCACCGGCCCGGACGTGGTGCCGCACAAGGTGATGCCGGGCAACCGGCCCAGCACCACCATCCTCGCGCCGCAGCTCACCCCGTCGGTGGTGGGCCAGCTCATCGCCCTCTACGAGCACCAGGTCTTCGTCGAAGGCACCATCTGGGGCATCGACAGCTTCGACCAGTGGGGCGTGGAACTCGGCAAGCAGCAGGCCCTTGCGCTGGGGCCGCTGCTCACCTCGGCGGATGAGCCTGCCTCCCAGGGTGATTCCTCCACCGACGCACTGATCGGCTGGTACCGGGACCACCGCTAGGCCCTATTCGAGGTAGTACCGCCCCTGATGGCCGCGCAGCACCAGATCCGCGCGGCCACGGGTGCCGGCGATTCGGTCGGCGTTGCGAAAGTCGCTGTCGTGCACCTTCATTCGTGCGGCGCCGACGGTCCGTCCGCCGCGAATATGGCGGCGCAGCAGTCTCTTCTCCAGCAGCCGACGGTCGGCGTCGAGATACCAGCACTCGTCGAGCAACTTCCGCACCGCCGACCATTCCTGACCTTCGTCATCGTCGAACAGCAGATAGTTGCCCTCGGTGATGACGATGCGCTGGTCGGCGAAAACGATGCCGCCGGGCGTGGGTTCGTCCACTCTGCGATCGAATGTCGGCCAGGGCACCGGCGCCCCGAGCGGTGCGTCTCTCAAGCGGCGCAGGTTCTCCACGAATCCCGCGGCATCGAAGGTATCCGGCTCACCTTTGCGCGTCAGCTTGCCCGCCGCGCGCAGTTCGGCATTGTTCAGGTGATATCCGTCCATCGGCGCGATCTCCGCGACCAGCCCGCTCTCACGTGCGTTGATGGCATCTCGCAAACCTGCCGCGAACGTCGACTTCCCGGCTCCGGGCGGCCCCGCGACACCGAGTAGGTACCGGCTCGACCCCGCAGCCGCAAGTACCCGCTCCGCAAGTTCGCCCCACGACATCGCCGTCATCCCGGCAACGGTACCCGGGCCACCGCGAAATCAGTTGTTGCGACGGTGATTCAGAGCACTTGCGTCAATCGCGCTGGACACCGAGGCCGATGCCCCGGGTGGCCAGCCACGGCACCGGGTCGACCTTGTCGACACCGTTGAGCCAGACCTCGAAGTGCACGTGCGGGCCGGTGGAGAAGCCGCGGTTGCCCATGGTGGCGATCTGATCGCCGGCCATGACGCGCTGGCCCTGGTACACCGTGGCGGTGTCGATGTGGCCGTAGATGGTGACGGTGCCGTCGTCGTGCAGCAGCCGCACCCACATGCCGAAGCCGGCGGCGGGGCCCGCTTCGATCACGGTGCCGTCGGCGACCGCGTAGATCGGGGTGCCGATGGGGCCCGCGACGTCGATGCCGAGATGCTGGACGCCCCAGCGGGCGCCGTAGCCGGAGGTGTAGTTACCGGCGGCGAACTTCGCGAACAGCGGCCGCAGTTTCGCGGCCTCGGCGGCGGCGAGCTCCTCGGCGTACTTGCGGCCCTTCTCCAGGATGTCGGAGAACTGGCCGAAGTTCGTGGGCGCGGAGACGTTGAGCACCTGCGGCGCGACGGGGGAGACGCCGGGCCCTTCCAAGCTGACCGACTGCGCGGCGATCTCGTGGATCTGACCCGAGGCCTCGTAATCGATGCTCTGCGAAGGTTGTTCGGGGGAGGCCATCGCGCACTGACCGGCGGCGACGACAGCGCCCGCGGCCACGGCGACGACAGCGGCGCGACCCTTGAGGGCGGCCGGCGGCGCGGGCATGCGGTGCGCGCCACCGCGGCGCGGCTTGTTCAGCGCGGGGATCTCGGTGGATTCGGGCGCCCACGCACCGGTGTTGTCCGGAGTCCAGTCGGCACCGGCGTCCGGCACCCATTCGTCGTCGGCGGCGGGGGCCCAGTTGTTCTCGGGCTCGGGGGTCCAGCCGTTGTCCGCGTTGTCGTTGGCCGCCCAGGCGCCACCGTCGGACCACGAATCCTGCTGGGCCCACTCGTTGTTCGTGGACCAGCCGTTGTTGTCGTAGCCGCCGTTGTCGTAGGCGGAGTAGTCGTCGTACTGCTGATGCGCGGGCTCGGCGGCGGCGGGGGCCGCGGCGGCGTACCGGCTGTTGGACGAGGGGAAGGACCGTCTGCCCGTATCGGCTACAGCGAGGGGTTCGTTGTCTTCGCGATAACGATGTCCCGAGCGAGCGCGATTTCCGGAAGCGAGGGTGGAGCGATGATTCATCGGAGATGCCACATCGTGAAGCGGGTTGACCTGGTGAGACGGGAAGGAACCGGCGCCCACAGGGAACGGCGAACCTGTGGAGTGCTGCTGTGCGTCAAGCTTGCCGTCCTCCTGGTTGTGACCGAGTTGTGACATCGACCGCAATGACGGTAACGAAACGATTGCAGGGTCCGCAAGCGTTGCGCCCGATCCTTACAAACATGTGAGATTGATCACGGTAGTGCCGAGTTAAGTCTCACGGTGTGCGGGGCACTCTGGTGAGGTTATCCGACGACGTCGCGTAGTACATGCGCTTCGACGGGCGGGATGTCCCGCTTAACCTGGCGCGGCGTCAACAAGCTACTCGTGAGTAGCCTTGGCCAGCGGTTTTTCCGCACCGCGTATCTGCCCGTGACCTGCGCCACTTACGATGAACGTGGCCGATTGGCCCTCCATGTGACTGGTTAGAGTCCGACCCGACCCGCTTCCGACGTCGGGCCGCCAACAAAGACGTTGTCATAGCAACGCAGACGAGACGGTGAGTACATGGATCTCTTCGAATATCAGGCGAAGGAGCTCTTCGTTAAGCACGGAGTGCCTTCGTCCGAGGGCCGCGTCACGGACACAGCCGAGGACGCCCGCGCCATCGCCGAGGAAATCGGCAAGCCGGTGATGATCAAATCCCAGGTGAAGGTCGGCGGCCGCGGTAAGGCCGGTGGCGTGAAGTACGCCGCCACCCCGGAGGACGCGTTCACGCACGCGTCGAACATCCTGGGCCTGGATATCAAGGGACACATCACCAAGAAGATCCTTGTCGCCGAAGCCAAGGACATCGCGGAGGAGTACTACATCTCCTTCCTGCTGGATCGCTCCAACCGCACCTACCTGGCCATGTGCTCGGTCGAAGGCGGCATGGAGATCGAAGAGGTCGCCGAGAAGACCCCCGAGCGCCTCGCCAAGGTTCCCGTCGACGCCGTCAAGGGCGTCGACCTCGCGTTCGCGCGTTCCATCGCCGAGCAGGGCCACCTGCCCGCCGAGGTGCTCGATGCCGCGGCCGTGACCATCCAGAAGCTGTGGGAGGTCTTCATCGGAGAAGACGCCACCCTGGTCGAGGTCAACCCGCTGGTGCGCACCCCCGAAGGCGAGATCCTCGCCCTCGACGGCAAGGTCACCCTGGACGAGAACGCCGAATTCCGGCAGCCGGGCCACGCGGAGTTCGCCGACCTCGACGCGACCGACCCGCTCGAGCTCAAGGCCAAGGAAAACGACCTCAACTACGTCAAGCTCGACGGTGAGGTCGGCATCATCGGCAACGGCGCCGGTCTGGTCATGTCCACCCTGGACGTCGTCGCCTACGCCGGCGAGGCCCACGGTGGCGTCAAGCCCGCCAACTTCCTCGACATCGGCGGCGGCGCCTCGGCCGAGGTCATGGCCGCGGGCCTGGACGTCATCCTGGGTGACGAGCAGGTCAAGAGTGTGTTCGTGAACGTCTTCGGTGGCATCACCGCCTGTGACGCGGTCGCCAACGGCATCGTGAAGGCGCTGGAAATCCTTGGCGCCGAGGCGAACAAGCCGCTGGTCGTCCGTCTCGACGGCAACAAGGTCGACGAGGGTCGCAAGATTCTCGCCGATGCCGCGCACCCGCTCATCACGCTTGCGCAGACAATGGACGAAGGCGCCGACAAGGCCGCCGAACTGGCTGCCGCCCGCTAACGACGGCCGAGTTAAGGACAAACACAGAATGTCTATTTTCCTGAACAAGGACTCCAAGGTCATCGTCCAGGGCATCACCGGCGGCGAGGGCACCAAGCACACCGCACTGATGCTGAAGGCGGGCACCCAGGTTGTCGGCGGCGTGAACGCGCGCAAGGCCGGCACCACCGTCTCGCACACCGACAAAGACGGCAACGCCGTCGAGCTGCCGGTGTTCGGCACCGTCGAAGAGGCCATGAAGGAGACCGGCGCGGACGTGTCGATCGCCTTCGTGCCGCCGAAGTTCTCCAAGGACGCCATCATCGAGGCCATCGACGCGGAGATCCCGCTGCTCGTGGTCATCACCGAGGGCATCCCGGTGCAGGACACCGCCTACGCGTGGGCCTACAACGTGGAGAAGGGTCAGAAGACCCGCATCATCGGCCCGAACTGCCCCGGCATCATCACCCCCGGTGAGTCGCTGGTCGGCATCACCCCGGCCAACATCACCGGCAAGGGCCCGATCGGCTTGGTCTCCAAGTCCGGCACCCTGACCTACCAGATGATGTACGAGCTGCGCGATTTCGGCTTCTCCACCGCCATCGGCATCGGCGGCGACCCGGTCATCGGCACCACCCACATCGACGCCATCGAGGCGTTCGAGAAGGATCCCGAGACCAAGCTCATCGTCATGATCGGCGAGATCGGCGGCGACGCCGAGGAGCGGGCCGCGGCCTACATCAAGGCCAACGTGACCAAGCCGGTCGTCGGCTACGTCGCGGGCTTCACCGCGCCCGAGGGCAAGACCATGGGCCACGCCGGCGCCATCGTCTCCAGCGGTGGCGGTACCGCCCAGGCCAAGCAGGAGGCCCTGGAGGCCGCGGGCGTGAAGGTCGGCAAGACCCCGTCCGCGACCGCCGCACTGGCGCGCGAAATCCTGGAAAAGGGCTAGATCATCGCCTGATTCGCGACAAATGTACGAAGGCCGCTCTCAGAACCTGAGGGCGGCCTTTGTATTTGGCGTTCCAGCAAGGCGTCCGGTTGGTTGAGGGTGACCGCAGCGGACGAGTGCAGTAGCGTCAAGTGAGGTTCCAGACGTATTAAGCACGAAAACGATCGACCTAGGAGACGACGACATGTCATACCCGACCGGGGGCTCCGGGTACAACACACCCGCGACGCCTTCCGCACCAAGCACAAGCAACCTCGGCCAGCAGGCCAGTGGCGGCAGTTCAGGCGCGAGTGCTTCCGGGTCCGAGGGCAAAGGACTTCCGTTCTTCCTGCTGATCGGTGTCGCCGCGCTCGGTGCGCTGAACTTCCTGCTCGGATTCCTGCCGTACGCGACCTTCTCCGACGCGGACCTGAGCCTGAGCGGATTCACCACCGGGCTCACCGGTGTGCTCGTCGTGCTGTTGTTCAGCGGACTGGCCGCCGGGCTGTCGCTGCTGCCCGGCCAGGACTGGAAGGCGATCTCCGCGGCCGCGGCGGTCGCGGGCTTCCTCGGCGTGGCGGTCCAAGCGTTCAGTCTCCCTGATCAATACGAATCCGGGATCGGCGCGTGGGTTCTGCTGTTCCTGGGTCTGGTGCAGGCTGCGCTGGCCGCCGCCGTCGTGCTGTTCGCGATGGGCATCGTGAAGGCGCCCGCGCCCAAGCCGGCGTCCGCGCAGCAGGGCCAGCAGAGCGGATACGGTTCGCCGCAGGGCGGATACGGCCAGCAGTCCTTCGGCGGCCAGGGCCAGGCGGGCCAGCCCTATGGTCAGCAGTCCTTCGGGCAGCAGGGCGGTCAGCCCGGTTTCGGCAGCTCCACCGGGGGCCAGTACCAGCAGCCGGGCCAGTCCTACGGTCAGCAGCCGGGCCAGTCCTACGGCCAGCAGAGCCAGCCGGGTCAGCAGCAGGCCGCCTACGGTCAGCAGCCGGGATACGGCCAGCAGCCCGGTTACGGTGTGCCGCAGCAGGGTTCGCCGTACGGGCAGACCGCGCAGCCGCGTCCGGACGACAGCGCGACCCAGCACTTCGCCAGCCCGCAGGCCGGCCAGCAGTACAGCGGTACGCCGAGCTACGGTCAGCAGCCGGGGCAGGCGAGCCAGCCGTTCGGCGGCGAGCAGGGTGAGGATCCGGCCAACAAGGCCACCCGCGCCTTCCGTCCGTCGGATGACCAGCAGCAGTAATTCCTGAACCCCCAGAGCCGGTGCTCGCCAACTTCTTTGGCGAGCACCGGCTCTGTGTTTTCCGCGCCCCGCCGTCCGCCCTTCCGGCGCGCCTGGCCCGCTCGAAGTCCGAGGGATGCGAGGCTTGATTTGTCTTATGAGCGAATGGAGTGAGCGAATCGACACCGCAGCCTCCCAAGAGCACATGCCGGAGCCGAGCGTCAGCGAGGCGGAGGTATGAGCTCCTCCAGAAATAGTCTCGAGCGCTGGACCGGCGGCTCCCAAGGGAATGGCGCCCGCTCGACCAAGGCTCGCAAGCCCGACTCCGGCGAGGACGGGGCCTTCCTGGCCCTGACCCCGGAACGCGGCCGGGCCCTGCTGCTGGTGGCCGCCCGCCCGGCGGCGCTGACCTTGACCGCCATGACCGTGCTCGTCTTCGCGACGTTGCTGACCGCGCGCAGCGGGCTGGCCGGTACCTCGGGCGCCATCGCGGCGAGCTGGCTTGCGGCGCATCAGGTTCCGCTGGTGATCGGCAACACACAGCTGGGCCTGCTGCCGTTGCTGCCGACCGGGCTGGTGTTGTGGCTGACCTGGCGGGAGACCGCCCGCGCGGTGGAACCGGACAGTTCCCGCGCCGATCTCACCTGGCTGGCCGGCGCCGCGGTGGCGGGACCGCTGCTGGTCACCGCCGTCTGCTCGGCCGTCGCCGAGGATGCCTCCGGCGTGGTCGCGTTGCAGCCGCCGAACGCCCTCGCCGCGTTCGGCTGGGTGCTTCTTCTACAGCTGATCGCGGCGGCGGGCGGTATCGCCAGTCGCAGTGGCCACCAGCTGGTTTCGCGGCTGGAACTGCCCGAATGGGTGATCGCCGCCGGATACGCCGCGCGCCGCACCGTGCTGCGCCTGCTCGCCGGCGGGACCGCGGTGACCGTGCTGTCGTTCCTGCTGCACTGGTCGCGCATCGGCGATACCTATCAGGCCGCGCACGACGCGGTCGGGGTGCTCGGCCTGACGGTGCTGTCGCTGGCCTACCTGCCGAACGTGGTGCTCGGCGCGGTCGGGGTGCTGGTCGGCGCGGGCGCGCAGTTCGGCGAGGTGTCGATCGGCCTGTTCTCCGTTGTGGGCGGCCCGATTCCGGCGGTGCCGGTGCTGGCGGCGCTGCCCTCCGGGCCTGCGGCAACCTGGTGGCTGGTGTTCCTGCTGATCCCGGCGGGCCTCGGCGCGTGGAACGGCCTGGACTGCGGACGCACCTCGCCCGATCAGGCCACCTCGCCGTGGGCAACGCTCACCTCCGCCGCCCTCACCAGCATGGCGCTGACCCTGCTGGCCGCGATCGGCGGTGGCATGCTCGGCAGTTTCGGCCGGGTAGGCCTGGAGCTGCCGGTCTTCGGGCTGCTGGTCTTCGGGTGGCTCGCGATCGCCGGATACGCCGGCCTGATGTTCGCGCGCTGGTTCGTGGTCCCGGTCGGCACCGTGCCGAGGCTCGCCAAGCCCGCTGCGGCCGGAGCGCCCGACGACGACCACACCTACTTCGACGATCACGGCGAGTACGACGAGCACGCCTACGACGACGGCTACGACGACGACCCGGACGGTCACTACCACGACGAGGACTACTACGAAGACGACTACCCCGACTACGACGGCCCCGACCTCGAAGTCGAGGTAGACGGCGAACTCGTCGAGGAGGACGCGGCCGAGATCCCGGTCGCGAGCGAGTCGGCAAGCGCCACAACCGCTCCGGACATCGTCGACGCCGAAGTGGTCGACCCCGATCCCGACCCCGACCCGCGCCCTTACTTCCGGAGTCGTTGACCGGTCGGGAGTGAGCTGAGCGACACCACTAGGCTCTACGACGGCGGCAGTTCGGTTGCCCGCCGTCCCATCGATTCGCAGGAGTAGAACCCTGACGTCCTCGACTGCCCCGTGGATGCCCAGCGCGGCACCGGCCACCGTCGTCGTGCTCGCCTCCGGCACGGGGTCGTTGCTGCGCGCATTACTGGATGCCGCGAGCTCCGCCGATTTCCCGGCGAAGATCGTCGCGGTCGGGGTGGACCGGCAGTGCGCTGCGACCGAGCACGCCGAAGCCACGGGGGTGCCCCATTTCAAGGTGGCCCTGAAGGATTTCGCCGACCGGGCCGCGTGGGATGTCGCGCTCACCGCAGCGGTCACCGAATACCAGCCGGACCTGGTCGTCTCGGCAGGCTTCATGAAGATCCTCGGCCCCACGTTCCTGGAGCGGTTCGGCGGCCGGATCATCAATACCCATCCCGCGCTGCTGCCCGCGTTCCCGGGCGCGCACGGCGTGCGTGACGCGCTCGCCTACGGGGTGAAGGTCACCGGTTCGACGGTGCACCTGGTCGATTCGGGCGTGGACACCGGGCCGATCCTCGCGCAGGAGGCGGTCACCGTGCTGCCCGGCGACGACGAGGCGAGCTTGCACGAGCGCATCAAAGTTGTCGAGCGACGGTTGCTGGCGGAGGTTGTCGCCGCCGTCGCGACGCGAGGCATTGTCTCCGACGGACGAAAGGCAGTAATTCCAAATGAGTGATCGCAGGCCGATCAAGCGGGCGCTGGTCAGCGTCTACGACAAGACCGGGCTCATCGAGCTCGCGACCGGCCTGCACGCCGCCGGGATCGAGCTGGTGTCGACCGGTTCGACGGCGGGCAAGATCGCCGCCGCCGATATCCCGGTGACGAAAGTGGAAGACCTGACCGGGTTCCCGGAGACCCTGGACGGCCGAGTGAAGACCCTGCACCCGCGCGTGCACGCGGGCATCCTCGCCGACTCCCGCAAGGATGAGCACGTCGCGCAGCTGGTCGAGCTGGGCGTCGAGGCGTTCGAACTGGTCGTGGTGAACCTGTACCCGTTCACCCAGACCGTGGCCAGTGGCGCCACCCCCGACGAGTGCGTCGAGCAGATCGACATCGGCGGCCCGTCCATGGTGCGCGCCGCCGCCAAGAACCATCCGTCGGTGGCCGTGGTCGTGGACACCGGCGACTACGACCAGGTGCTCGCGGCCGTGCAGTCCGGCGGTTTCACCCTGCCCGAGCGGACGGCGTTGGCGGCCAAGGCTTTCCAGCACACCGCAAGCTATGACGTGGCCGTGGCCAGCTGGATGACCAACGTGCACGTCCCCGGCGTCGGCGGCACGGCCGCCGGTTTCCCGGGCTGGCTCGGCGGCACCTGGGAGCGCACCGCGGTGCTGCGCTACGGCGAGAACCCGCACCAGGCGGCGGCGCTGTACGCCAACAACGACGGCACCCAGGGCCTGGCCCAGGCACAGCAGTTGCACGGCAAGGAAATGTCGTATAACAACTACACCGACGCCGACGCCGCGTGGCGCGCCGCCTACGACCACGACGCGCCCGCCGTCGCGATCATCAAGCACGCCAACCCCTGTGGCATCGCGATCGGCGCGGACATCGCCGAAGCCCACCGCAAGGCCCACGCCTGCGACCCGGTCAGCGCGTTCGGCGGCGTGATCGCGGCCAACCGCGAGGTCACCGTGCAGATGGCCGAGCAGGTCGCCGATATCTTCACCGAGGTCATTGTCGCACCGTCCTACGCCCACGGTGCGGTGGAAGTGTTGCAGCGCAAGAAGAACGTGCGTATCCTGGTCGCCGAACCGCCGCAGCGCGCGGGCGCCGAATTGCGTCCGATCAGCGGCGGCGCGCTGCTGCAGCAGCGTGACGTCCTCGACGCCGAGGGTGACGACCCGGCCAACTGGACCCTCGCCTCGGGCGACGCGGTCGACGCGGACACCCTCGCCGACCTCCAATTCGCTTGGCGCGCATGCCGTGCCGTGAAGTCCAACGCCATCCTGCTGGCCCACGAGGGCGCCTCCGTCGGCGTCGGGATGGGTCAGGTCAACCGGGTCGACGCCGTGCAGCTCGCGGTGCAGCGCGCCGGGGACCGCGCCAAGGGTTCGGTGGCCGCCTCCGACGCCTTCTTCCCCTTCCCGGATGGCCCGCAGCAGCTGATCCAGGCCGGCGTCCGCGCCATCGTGCAGCCGGGCGGCTCGGTCCGTGATCAGGAGACCATCGATCTCGCCCGCGAGGCCGGAGTCACGCTGTACCTCACGGGGTCTCGCCACTTCGCGCACTGAGCGCGGTAATACTCCGAACGCCACGCCGGACCAGGTCCGGCGTGGCGTTCGGCGTTCCGGGCGAGCTACTCTTCGCCGGCCTGATGACGGCGGTCGGCCTCGGCCTGCCGGGCGTCCTCTTGACGGCGGGCCTCGCGGCGCTGCGCTTCGGCCCGCTCCTTCAGGCGGCGCAGGAACTCTTCGTCGTCTTCCGGATTCTGGGCGACGTAGCGGCCGGGGCGGTCGTACTCGGAATAGCGGGTGGTCGAGCGCGGCTTGGCGTCGACGGGGCGGCCCAGCAGCAGCCACAGGATGGCGCCCACGGTGGGGACCAGGATGATGATGACCAGCCACAGACCCTTCGGCAGCTGGCGCACCTCGGAGTCCGGGCTCATGATCACGTCGATCAGGCAGTACACCCACAGGGCAAGCGTGATCAGACCGACGACGGCGTACGGCATGTGTCCCCTCCTCGCACCGCAACCTCCTGCGGCTCCACGACAACGCCGAACCGTATCAGACAACAGAAACGGGTGCACCGGCCGATTCGCACCGCGGAGACCTGCTCGTTTCGTAGGCTGGCCGGATGATCAAGGGCACGATGGCGCGGTTCGCGGTGATCGGCGCGATGGCGCTCGGGTCGGTCACTTTCGGCGGTCACCAGGCGTCAGCGGCGCCTGCCGCGCCGCTGACAGTTCCCACGCTGCAGAGCTGGGTGGCGGGCGGCTCGGGGTTCACTCTCGGTGCGCACGCGCGGATCCTGTACGCCGAGGATTCTCTTCGGGACACCGCAACGGAATTCGCGGGCGGACTCGGGCGGGCCACCGGCAAAGATGTTGTCGCGCAGGCGGGTTCGTCGGGCGTCCCCGGCGATATCGTGCTGCGCATCTCGGCTGTACCGGAGGCGCCGAATACGCCTGAGGCCTACCGGATTTCGGTGGGGGACACACTCGAGCTACAGGGTGCGGACGCGTCCGGGGCCTTCTATGCGACCCGTTCAGCACTGCAACTCTTGCGGCGTGACCCCACCATTCCCGGTGGTGTGGTCACGGATTGGCCCGAGTACGCCGAGCGTGGCCTGATGCTGGATGTGGGCCGCGAGTTCATGCCGGTCGAGATGCTGCGTGCCCAGATCCGGCGAATGGGCATGCTCAAGCTGAACATGCTGCACCTGCACCTGTCCGACAGTTTCGGCTTCCGGCTGCAGAGCGCCAGGCACCCGGAAATCACCGCGCCGGAGCACTATTCGCAGCAGGACATCCGCGATTTGGTCGCCTACGCGGCGCGATACCAGGTCGAGATCGTGCCAGAGGTCGACTTCCCAGGGCATATGAACGGCGTCCTCGCCGCCTACCCGGACTTGAAGCTGCGCAGCGCCGAGGGCGTGGTGTCGGACGCGGCAATCGATATCTCGAACCCGCGCAGCTATGACCTGATGCGCGACATCCTCGAGGAGTTCCTGCCGCTGTTCCCCGGCCGCTACTGGCATCTCGGCGCGGACGAGTTCCTGCTCGACGGATTGAAAGTGCGCAGCTACGACGACTACCCGCAGCTGGGGGAGTACGCCCGCGCAACCTACGGACCACAGGCCGAACCCGTGGACGCCTTTCTCGGGCTGATCAACTGGGGTGCAGATATCGTGCGTGCACACGGTAAACGTCCACGGATCTGGAACGACGGCTTGCACACGGGGGAAGGGACCCTCGCGATCGGCAGCGATATCGTCGTCGACTACTGGAGCCGCGCCGGCATCCCGCAGCTACCGCTACCGTTCTTCGGAATCGCCCGCCCGCCACAGGATCTCATCGCAGCGGGCCATCAGCTGAAGAACGCCGCATTCCTGCCGACCTACTACGTGACCGGCGGCCCGGCGGCCGCGATCGCGAATCAGCCGCCGATCCTCGGCTATGAACTCTGGGATCCAGCGATCTTCGTCGACGGCTCCCGCCTCGCACCCGCCCAGAACGCCTCGAATCTCGGTGCAAGCCTGCACGTCTGGTGCGACGACCCAACCGCCCAAACCCCCGACCAGATCGCGATCTCCATCACCACCCCTTTACGCATCATGGCCCAAAAAACCTGGTCCCACCCCCACCCGATCCCCTACCCCCAATTCACCGCTCTCGCCGACTCCGTCGCCGAACCGACCTAACCCCCCCGCTGTCCTTCACAGCACATGTTGACGCTTCACAACTTCTGTAGCCGGCTGCTGGTGCTGTGAAGCGGTAAGCAGTGCTGTGAGGCTTCGGAAGACCAGTGCGAGATCAGGCTGCGCTCAGGACTTTTCGGTCGTTCAGGGCGGCCTTGAGGGGGATCTCCATAGTTGCGAAGACGATCTCCATCGTGCACATTCGGCCGACTGCGTCGGCGCGGGTGCCGGAGCGGAGTTCGATGGTGACTGTTTTGTCGGTCTCGGTGGTGGTGACGTCCACGCCGTAGCAGGCGGGATTGCCGGTTTCGAAGTTGACGGCGAGCTTGTCTGGGGCGAGGCGCTTCCAGGATGTGAACGGAATCGGGTGCGGGGTAACGATTGTGGGGTCCGCGGTGAGGAGTTTGCCCGGGCTTGCATCGGGGTCCTCGGTCGGGGTGGCCGCCGTGGTGGTGGTCGGTGCGGTCGAGTTCGGTTGTGCGACATCGCTGTCGGAGTCGCCGCACCCGGTGAGGCCGATGGCCAGCGCGAGGGCGGCAATGAGGGGTCGGGCTCCCGGCATCCGGTACATAAACCAACCCTAGTCGAGGGCACCTCCGGTTCCGCTTCGAGCGGACTGCGGGCCGAGCAGACGTTACTTTTCAGCAAATCGCTGGCCGGAATCCGCGGCCGGGCGGCGAACTCGCAGTACATTCGCCCCTGATGCGCGCCACGAGTGGGCGGGCATCGCTGTGAGATGCACTGCTACCTCTGCGAAAGGACCATCAGTGGGCGACACACTGCGCGTCGGCGAAGAACTCGGGCTCGGCCAGTCTCTGACCAACGGTGCGTACACCCTGGCACTGCAACCGGACGGCAATCTGGTGCTGTCCGAGCCGGGCGGAAATGTGGTGTGGGCCGCCCAGACTCACGGTCAGGATGTGCAGAAAGCAGTGTTGCAGCAGGATGGCAACTTCGTGGTGTACAAGGGCGACGGCTCGGCCGCCTGGTCCACCGAGACCAACGGCAAGAGCGTGGACCGCCTCACCGTGCAGCCCGACCGCAATGTCGTCCTCTACGGCGCCGACGGCGGCGCGGTCTGGGCCACGGACACCAAGACCGACAACCCGATCGAAGCGCCCGCGGCGGAACCGGCCGCGGCCCCGCCGGCCGAGGGCGGCCGGTCCTACACCGTCGAGCCGGGCGACACCATGTGGGCGATCGCCGAGCGCTTCCTCGGCGACGGCAACCGCTACCAGGAGATCGCCGATGCCAGCGGCATCGACAATCCGGATTCGATTCAGCCCGGCCAGGAGCTCAAGATCCCGTAGCCACGGCAAACGACAAGCGGGCCCCGAAGCATTCGGGGCCCGCTTTCGTCTGCACGACCTACTTGCTGGTGAACGGCAGCAGCGCCATCTCGCGCGCGTTCTTCACCGCGACGGCGACCTGCCGCTGCTGCTGCGGGGTCAGTCCTGTGACGCGACGGCTGCGGATCTTGCCGCGGTCGGAGATGAAGGTGCGCAACAGGTTCACGTCTTTGTAGTCGACGGTTTCGATCCCCGCGGCGATGAGCGGGTTCTTCTTGGGCTTGCGGGCCTGTTCGGCGCGAACCTTCTTCGACGGTGCTCGCTTGACTGCCATATCAGGGTTTCCTTCTGCGGGATCGGTGGTTTCTACCAGCTCGCTTTGCTCACACCGGGGAGTTCGCCTCGGTGGGCCATCTCGCGCACACGTACACGGGAGAGTCCGAACTTCCGGAGGTGACCGCGTGGACGTCCGTCCGCAGCGTCCCGATTGCGCAATCGTACCGGACTGGCGTCTCTGGGCAGCCGCTGCAGCGCCGCCTGGGCCGCGGCCCGCGCGTCCTCCGGCGTGCCCGGTTTGCGGATGATTTCCTTGAGCTCGGCGCGGCGAGCCGCGTAGCGCGCCACCACTTCCCGGCGCTGTTCATTGCGTGCGATCTTCGACTTCTTGGCCATCTAGCGCTCCTCGCGGAAGTCCACGTGCTTGCGCACAACGGGGTCGTACTTCTTCAGCACCATGCGGTCCGGGTCGTTGCGCCGGTTCTTGCGCGTGACGTAGGTGTAGCCGGTGCCGGCGGTGGACTTCAGCTTGACGATCGGCCGCAGTTCGGTCGATTTGGATGCCATCGTGTGCTCCTAGATCTTCTCGCCGCGGGCGCGCAGGCGGGTGACGACCGCCTCGATACCGTCCCGGTCGATGGTCTTGATGCCCTTGGTGGAGACGGTCAGCGTGATGCGCCGGTCCTCGCTGGGCAGGTAGTAGGTCTTGCGCTGGATATTGGGGTTCCAACGCCGGTTCGTCCGCTTGTGCGAGTGCGATACGGACTTGCCGAAGCCGGGCTTACGCCCGGTGACCTGGCAGTGGGCCGACATGCTGGCTCCCTCCAGTAGATGACAATCATTTTCGACAACGACTGATTCAGACTGTAGCGTTGCTCTTCGGTTAATGGAAATCGTTGTCGAAAGGAGTTCCCGGTGGCTGTTCTCGAGCGCACGCCGGTCGTGCTGATCGCGGGCTTCGCGGGACGTGCCACCCAGGGGGTGGACCATCTCGCCGCCGCACTGCGGCAGGCTGCGGGCACGGTCGTGGTCCGGCACGAGCTGAGCGAACTGCGCGAGGGCATCGTGCGGCGCACGGTGTGGCAGGACGGACGCGAGAGCACCGAGGTGCTGGAGCTGGCGCACGGCTGCGTCTCCTGCACGTTGCGCGCCGATCTGCTGCCGCTGCTGTGCAAGCTGTCCGCCCGGGATTCGGTGGATCGCATTGTGCTGGCGCTGGATCCGGCCTTCGAGGCCGAAGCCGTGTGCCAGGCCATCGAGGGTGTCGTGGTGGCCGGGATCGTCGGCCGCGTGGACGGCCCGGCCGGGCGGGACGTGCGCGTCGAGGCCGTGCTGACCTGCCTGGACACCCAGACCTGGCTGGCCGACGCCACCGGCGACGAGACCCTCGCCGAGCGTGGCCTGGCCGCGGCCGACGACGACCGCACGGTCGCGCAGGTGGCCGTCGGACAGGTCGACTTCGCCGACGCCCTGGTGGCGCTCGGCCCCGCCGTCGACGCATTGGACCAGGCTCGGCTCGCGGAGGTGCTGGCCCGGTTGGTGCCCGACGCCCCGGTCTGCTGGAGCGAAGACCTCGCCACGGTCGGCACCGCCGAGATCGAGAAGCTGCTGGCGCGGATCCCCGCCGGTTCGCGCCGTGGCCGGATTTTCGACGCGCACGCTCCGCTGCTGCGCGGTCAGCCCCCGCTGGGCACCGAGCACGGCGTGACGCTCATCGAGTTCGCCGCGAGCCGTCCGTTCCATCCCGAACGCCTGCACGAAGCCCTGGACGTGCTGTTCGAAGGCGTGGTCACCGCGCGCGGCCGGATGTGGCTGGCCACCCAGCCCGGCGAGGTGGTGTGGCTGGAGTCCGCGGGCGGTGGCCTGCGGGTCGGCGGCGCCGGGCGCTGGCTCGCCGCGATGCCGGCGGACGAAGTGGCGCAGGCGGATCCGGCCCGGCGCGCGCTCGCGGCGCTGCGCTGGGACGACACCTTCGGCGACCGCGATATCTCGCTGGTGATCCTGGCGCACGACGCCGATCCCGCCGATATCCGCCACGCCCTGCACTGGGCGCTGGTGGAGGACGACGAACTGCGCCTGGTCGAACGCGCACCCGAGCGGGTGGCGCAGTGGGAAGACCCGTTCGGCGAGTGGCACCAAGACCCCTGTGCGGACTCCGAATCGGCCCCCGCGCAGCCGAATTCTCAGAGAGGAGAAGGTAAGTGAAAGCAGGAATTCATCCGGACTACCACCCCGTGGTGTTCGAGGACCAGAGCACCGGCAAGCGGTTTCTGACCCGCTCCACCGCGACCAGCGCGCGCACCATCGAATGGGCGGACGGCAACACCTATCCGCTGCTGGTGGTGGACGTCACCTCGGATTCGCACCCGTTCTGGACCGGCACCAGCCGGGTCATGGATACCCAGGGCCGGGTGGAGAAGTTCGAGCGCAAGTACGGCCGGCGCAACCCGCGCGCGAGCAAGGAGAGCTGACATGGCGGTGCCGAAGCGGCGGATGTCGCGCTCCAACACCCGCAGTCGCCGGGCCCAGTGGAAGGCGACCCCGCCGGACCTGGTCGAGGTCAAGGTCGGCAGTGTGGCGCACAAGGTTCCGCGCCGCCTGGTCAAGGCCGTGCAGCTCGGACTGGTCGACCCGACGCGCCTTTAGAGCGCGAACCCCGTCATCCCGGCAGGCCGCAAGGCGTGCCGGGATGGCAGGGCGCAGTGATCAGCCTTCTTTGTCGGCCAGTTCGACCAGCGTCGAGGCCAGCTGGAAATACTTGTTCTTGCCCAGATCGGCAATGGTCTTGATCTTCAGGGCCGCCAGCACCTTGTCGTGCTCTTCGGTGAGCCCGGCCAGGGCGGACGGTGGGGCGGACAGGATTTCGTCGAGCGTCTTGTCCTCGTAGGCCTTATCGAGCACCTTGTCGAGCACTACGTTGACGGCCATGTGAACACTCCTTACAGACGATCACCAGGGGTTGCCACGGTATCTCGCATGTGGGGCATATCGGGCCGGAAATCAAAGGTGATCTGGGGCAATCAGCCAGCTACTGATCTCGTGGAAAGCACCTGGAGTTTTTCCGAAAGCCCAGCTAGCGGGCCGATAACCATGGGGGGAATTGCGTACTGCGAGTTGGTTTTTGGTGACCGTAAAAGTCCCAATGCAGTGATGAAATCGTGTCGTGCCGCCGGTACATTCATTCGCGAGGGCGGGTTCTCCCGGGTAACCGAGAGAACCCGCTCATCGCCAAAATTGGCGCCCCCGCCGACTTGCTACCTGGCCCGATCGCGTTGGATCGCAGACAGTGGCCACGGCCAGCGCGGCCCCTCCAAGCGCCGCACCTCCGCCAGCAATTCATCGACCTGCACGCGCAACGCCTCGGTGTCGTCCTCCAGCTCGTCGATCCGGCGCAGCGCCGCCGCCAGCCCGTCGACCAGCGTCAGATTCCGTCCCTCGGCGTCGGTACCCAGCTGCGGCCACCCGGACAAACCCGGCCCGCGCAGCTGAATCTGGATATCCCGCAGCACTTCCTCTTGTTCCGGCGTCACGTCCGGCTCCTCCTGTACGAAATCCCACTGCCCGAAATCCGCGGTCTCCGCGACATTCACATCGCAGACCACGCCGCCGACCACCGGCTGACGCAGTGTCTGATGGATATTGCGGCGCGACTCCACATTTCCGCCCGACCAGGCGTCGGTCTGCCAGGCCCACACCGCGTGCCCGGAATCCAGCGCCCGGCTCACCGGCCAATAGCCGCCGTAGATACCGATATTCGCGCGACCCAGCACCGTCGCCGCGCCATCCAGATAGGCGTTGATCGGGACCTGCTGCTGCGGCGTGGCATCGAAATCGACCGAGAAATAGATGGGCCGGTCGGTGCGCCCGCCGCAGCGCAGCACCTGCGCCAGCCCCAGCTCGGCGTCCAGCGCGCCCGCGTCGTAGCCCTCGAGCATCCGATCGGCATAGGTCTCCCAGTTCGAAGCGATCGAAACTCCGTGCGCCCGAAGGTCATCCGCCTCGGCGGGAGTGAGCAGCTTGCCCGGCAGCGAGGGCCCGCCGGAGCTGAGATACCGCACCACGAAATCGAATCCGGCCGCTCGGATGGCCGCGCCGCCTGGACGCCCACCCGCATAGTCCAGTCCGAACCGCATGTCTCCCACTGTAAGTCGCGCTCACATTCGGTCGCGCGACTTCGCGTCGATCAGCCTGGCTGCCCCACCGGGGTCTCTTCGGTCAGCGTGGACTCGAACGGCCGGCGCAGCGGCGCCAGCAGCACCGCGGCGATCGGCACGGCCAAGGTGAGCAGACCCACCACGAATGCCGGATAGGCGAAGTCGAACAGCTCGATGCCGTTGGACACCGGCACACCGGGCTCGATGTCGACCTCGATCGCGGACATGGCGAGCATCTGCGCGGCTACGACGGTCGCCCCGGCCAGCAGCGCGGCGCCCACCCGGGCCCGCACCGAGTCCCGGTAGGTCAGCGTCAGCCAGAGCGCGCCGACGAACCCGAGCACCGCGACCACGCCGACGAAGTACAGCGGCCAGGTCTCGACAGACACCGTGCCACGCACGCGCACCGCGTGCACGCCCAGCATCACCGTGGTCACCAGCCCGAGCGCCGCGATCGCGCCGCCCGCCAGCGAGCGCGTCAGCTGGGACCGGTTCCCCGCGAGCACCAGCCCGAGCAGGCAACCCAGGGTGGCTGGCGCCAGCCCCGCCGCGATCGGGCCGACCTCGTAGCGCACCGGACTGTCCGACACCGAGAAGCCCAGCAGCAGCACCAAACTCGTCAGCCAGAACCCGATCCCGCCGATCGAGATCGCGCCGATGGTCAGCCAGCCCAGCGCGGCCCGCGTCGAGATGTCCGGCGTTCCCGCGTGCCGGATGCAGATCAGGCCGATCAGCGCCCCGAGCGCGGACACCGCGAAGGCCAGCCCGAGCATCCAGTTGCCCATGGCGAAGTAGTCGATCTCAGACATGACGGCCGGTCCGCTCGAACTCCTGGGCCGTCAACCGCATCAGGGCGTATTCGGTGATCGCGGCCAGCGTGCGCCGCACCTCCTCGGCGCTGCGCGCGTCGATATCGATGATCGGCACACCCTCCCGGATCGAGAGCGCCTCGCGCACCTCGTTCAGCGGGAACCGCGGCGCGCCGGGGAACCGGTTGATCGCCACCAGGAACGGCAGCTTGCGGGACTCGAAGTAGTCGACCGGCGCGAAACTGTCCTCGATCCGGCGGGTGTCCACCAGCACGACCGCGCCGATCGCGCCGCGCACCAGGTCGTCCCACATGAACCAGAACCGGCGCTGCCCCGGCGTACCGAACAGGTACAGCACCATGTTGTTCGGCAGGATGATCCGGCCGAAGTCCATGGCCACCGTGGTGGTGGTCTTGTCCGGGGTGACCGAGAGGTCGTCCACGCCGTCGGAGGCGTCGGTCACCAGGGCTTCGGTGCGCAGCGGCACGATCTCCGACACCGCCCCGACGAAAGTCGTCTTGCCGGCGCCGAATCCGCCCGCGATGACGATCTTGGTCGACGCGGTGCGGGCTTCTTCGAGCCCGAAGGTCTTAAAGGGCGCGGATTCCACGCAGGGTCCTCTCCATCAGGGCACGGCGCTCGTCGTAACTCGCGTCGTCGGTCAAGGTCGAATGCACGCGCAGGGAGCCCGCGACCACCAGATCGCCGATCATCACCCGGACCAGCCCCAGCGGGCGCTCCAGACGACCGGCGATCTCGGCCACGGACAGTCGCTGAGTACCTAGGTGCAGGAGTTCCATCCGGATATCGCCGGCCGGCCAAGCCGGGTAGGACGGAAACGACACCGTCTCGATCACCGCCTCCAACGGCAGATCGACGGTGGATGCGGTGCGTCCTCCGGTGAGGGCGTAGGGCCGCACCCGGCCAGGCCGGCGCGGCGACTCGCCAGTGCTGTACGGGTCGACAGGGCTGGGCACAGGCGGACTCACACGGAAGATCGGGCGGTGGCCTGAATGACCGTCCCGACCCGGTCGACGAGCAGGGCCATCTCATAGCCGATCCGGCCGATGTCGTGCTGCTTGGTGGCCAGCACCGCGAGGTGCGAGGCCGTTCCGACGCTCATCACCAACAGGTAGCCGCGCTGCATATCGACGATCGACTGCATCACCTTGCCGCCGTCGAACAGTTGCACCGCCCCGGCGGCCAGGCTGGCCAGGCCGGCCGTGATGGCGGCGAGCTGCTCGGCGCGCTCCTCTGGGAGATTGTCGCTGGTGGCCTGGAGTAACCCGTCCGCGGATACGAGGACCGCGTGCGAGACGCCGGGTACTTCGCGAGCGAACCGCGCGACCAGCCAGTTGAGATTGGCGTTGTTGGATTCACTCATACAAATTCCCCATGTTCGTGTTTGGCGTCGGCGGCGCGGCGACCGCTGAAGACGCCGTTCAGATGGCGGGTGAGGTTTTCGCGGATTTCTTCCGGGTCCCGGATTCCGGCGTCGGCGCTCGGGTCGACGCTGCCGGGAACCAGCTGGGCGCCGGGCCGGCGAATCGGCAGACCGCCGCGGGTCCGGCCGGAGGAGGCCGGAGTGCTGGCTTCGGCCGCGGCCTGCCAGCCGGAGTCGGCGGGCGAGCTCCATTGCGCGCCCGAGGAATCCGAGGCCGCCGAATCCACCAGCCACTCCGAGACCATGCGCTGGTAGATCGGAGCGGCGCCGCCGCCGTCGTCCGGATCGGCGGAGACCGGTTCGAAAATCGGTGGACCGAAGGTGCTTTCGGGCTCCTCGGCGGCCGAGTGTGCGCCGAAGCTGTTTTCGGGCTCCTCGGCGGCCGCGTGTGCGCCGATCCTGCTTTCGGGCTCCGCGGAGACCAAGTGCGGGCTGAAGGTGTGCTCGGGTTCCTCGTCTACCGGGCGTAGTGGCGCGGGCGGAGTCAGTTCGGCGACCGGCTCGATGTCGCGCGACACCGGATCGACGGAGAAACGGCTCTCGTAACCCGCCGGAGTCGAAACCTCGGGCGCGGGATCGGGTTCCACCGGCACCGGGATCCGGCGTGGCAGACCGTACGCGGTGCGCTGGGGCGCGGTCGTCTCCACCGATTCCGGATCGGGCACCGGCTGCAGGTGCGGCGCCGACGGCGCCTGCGGCAACGGCACCACCGGGGCGGTCGGGTGGTCGGACTCGGGCAGCGAGACCAGGCGCGCGGGCAGATGTACCGCGGCGGTGATGCCGGCGGTGTCGGTGGTGGAGGCGGTACGGCGCAGGCTGACCTGGATGCCGTGCCGGGCCGAAAGATTACTGACCACGAAAAGGCCCATGCGGCGGGCGGTTTCGAAGTTGACCGCGCCGCCCGAGGAGAGGCGGTTGTTGGCCGCTTCCAGGTCCTCGTCGGACATGCCGAGGCCGCGGTCGATGATCTCGATCAGGTAGCCGCTGTCCATGGTGCGGGCCACCCCGACCCCGACCCGGCGATCCGGCGGGGAGTACCGCAGCGCGTTGTCGATCAGTTCGGCGACCAGATGCTCGATGTCGACAGCGGCCGCACCGGCGACGATTCCGGTGGGCACGGAACCGATTTCGGCGCGCTGATAGTCCTCGACCTGGGAGATGGCGCTCCAGAGCATGTCGCCGAGGCCGACCGGTTCCAGGTGACCGCGGCGCAGCGGGGTGCCGGCCAGCACCAGCAGGTTGTCGCCGTTGCGGCGCATGCGGGTGGCGAGATGATCGAGCCGGAACATGCTCTGCAGCCGGACCGGGTCCTCTTCGTTGCGCTCGAGTTCCTCGATCAGCGTCAGCTGCTGTTCCACCAGCGACTGGCTGCGCCGGGACAGCGTCTCGAACATCTTGCCGATCTGTAGTCGGAGCGCGGCGAGATTCAGGGCCTGCTCGTGCATTTCGTCGACGGCGCGGGCGAGCTGGCCGATCTCGTCGCGGCCGGTGACACCGACCGGGGTAATCGGCGGGGGAGTGCCGCCGGAGTACACCAGCGCCAGTTCCTCGGGCAGCCGCACGTGCGCGGTGTCCAGCACGTCGTGGCGGAGCCGCCGGATCGACATGACCAGCGCCTGAGCCACCCACAACGCCAGCGCCAAACCGGCGAGCAGGGTGCCGATGATGATCGAGGTGTCGCGCATCGCGTCGTTGCGCGCGGTGGTCAGGGCCGCACCCAGCACCCGTTCGACCGCACGCGCCCGGTCGGTGGCGACCAGATCGTAGGTGGCGACGCTGGTCCGCGTCGACTCGACCAGGTCCGCCGCCTTGGACGGATCGGCGACGGCGGCCATCCGGGCCATCGCGCCGGCCAGCAGCGGGTCCTTGAACGGGGCGTCGGTGGGCAGGACCTGGTCGTAGACCTGGATCAGCGCCATCTCCGAGCCGGCGGTGGTCAGGATGCGGGCGGCCAGCTGCTCCTGCTGCGACGCGCTGTTGCGGCCGGAGGTCATCATCCCGATGAGCATCTGCTGCTGAGCGAAGGCCCGGCGCGCGGTGACGATCGCGCTGACCTGCAGCATGTAGCGCTGTGCCCCGTTGTAGGTGGAGGCGACGCCGTCCGAGGAGGCCATCGCCTTGTCGACGTAGCCCAGGATGGCGTCGAGCTGAGTGCTCAGCTCCGGGGGTGGGGTCGCCCGCGACTTGTCACGCATCGCTTTCGACGCGGTGATCGCCGAGTTCATGTCGCGGAGCAGACCGGGATCGGTTTTCGGCAGGCGCAGCACCGATTCCAGGTCGGCCACCGCCCGGTCGAACCGGGTGTTGGCCTTGCCGATGCGCGGGTCGGCCGGGTCACCGCCCAGGGTGTTGACCGCGCTGACCGCCAATTCGGTGCTGGCTCCGGCGAATTCGATGATCTGGTGGACGGCCGCGTTGTACTCGCTGGCCTGCCGCACCTGCTGCATGCCGTCCAGATGGTTGTCGACGCGCAGTACAGCGAAGGACATGGCCAAGATCACGGGTGGGAGCAGCGCGATGGCGACCTTGCGGGCAACCGACCAGTTGGAGAAAATCGTCTGCCAGGATCGCGGTGCAGCTTCCATCCCGCCTCTATCCCTCAGCTCTCTCGATTAGGCCCCCGGCTCACACTCGGCAGCGGTGCCTGTCCATAACCAACCAGAGGTCTTGTTAAATGGCACGTGAAACATACCGTGTCCGGTGACGAGCGGCAATTGAAACCGGCAGCAGGCTCGGGTCCGCAATGACGCACGGGCAGAGCGCTTTTCGGTCGGACCCACTCCGGCTCGCGATCGAAGGGTTGCTGAATGGTGTCCAGGGCTGTCCGGCGTGTCGCGACCGCCCCTCTCAGTGCACTCTCAGTCGTTAGGGCCAAACTGGTCGCATGCGCATTCTGGTAGTCGACGACGATCGCGCCGTCCGGGAATCGCTGCGCCGGTCGCTGACCTTCAACGGCTATACCGTCGACCTCGCGGTGGATGGTGTGGACGCCTTGGAGAAGGCCACCGCGCAACGACCCGACGCCCTCGTCCTCGATGTGATGATGCCGCGCATGGACGGCCTGGAAGTTTGCCGCCGCCTGCGCAGCACCGGTGACGATCTGCCGATTCTGGTGCTGACGGCACGCGATTCGGTCTCCGAGCGGGTAGCGGGCCTGGACGCGGGCGCCGACGACTACCTGCCGAAGCCGTTCGCGCTGGAGGAGTTGCTGGCCCGGCTGCGCGCGCTGCTGCGCCGCCGCGCCATCGACCCGGAGGAAGGCTCCGAGGCCATGCGGTTCGCCGACCTGTCGCTGGACCCGGTCACCCGCGAGGTGTGGCGCGAGAGCCGCTCGATCAGCCTGACCCGCACCGAGTTCTCGCTGCTGGAAATGCTGATGGCCAATCCGCGCCGGGTGCTGACCCGCAGCCGCATCCTGGAAGAAGTATGGGGCTACGACTTCCCGACCTCCGGCAACGCGCTCGAGGTCTACATCGGCTACCTGCGCCGCAAGACCGAGGCCGAGGGGGAACCGCGGCTGATCCACACCGTGCGTGGCGTCGGCTACGTGCTACGCGAGACCCCTCCGTAGGGCCGGGAGTCATGGCACGAAGTATTCCCCGGCGGCCGGTCGTCGCCACACTCGGCCAGCGCCCGCACGACGCGGAGATGCGCCCGCCGATGCCGCTGACCCGATCGGTGTCGCTGCGGTGGCGGGTCACCCTGCTGGCCGCCTCGGTGGTGGCCATCGCGGTCGCCGTCACCTCCATCGCCGCGTACGCGATGGTGGAGCGGGCGCTGTACAACGACGTCGACTCGCAGCTGAAGGCGCGCGCCGAGACGATGATCAACAACAATTTCGAGAATCTCGGCTTCCAGTCCATCGTGCTGGCGGGTCTGTTCTCCAATGACGTCGGCGTGGCACTGATTTTCGCCGACCACAAGCCGTATATGCCGCCGCAGCAGACGATTCCGCCGGTCGGCAGTCAGGAACTCGCGGTCGCCGACGGCAAGCTGACCTCCTCGCTGCGCACCGTGCACAACCAGCGGGTGCTGGCCATGCCCACGAATTCCGGGGCGACGCTGATCATTTCGCAGCGCCTGGAGCCGACCCGGGAGGTGCTCGACCGGCTGGCCTGGCTGCTGTTCGTGGTCGGCGGGTGCGGTGTCGTGCTGGCCGCGGCCGCCGGAACCGCCGTGGGCCGCACCGGGTTACGGCCCATCGCCCGGCTCACCTCGGCCACCGAGCGGATCGCCCGCACCGACGACCTGACCCCCATCCCGGTCACCGGCGACGACGAATTGGCCCGGCTCACCGAGAGTTTCAACACCATGCTGCGCGCGCTCGCGGAATCCCGGGACCGGCAACGCCGGCTGGTCGCCGACGCCGGGCACGAGCTGAAGACGCCGCTCACCT
Organism: Nocardia sp. XZ_19_385; assembly: GCF_015355755.1. Lineage (NCBI taxonomy): Bacteria > Bacillati > Actinomycetota > Actinomycetes > Mycobacteriales > Nocardiaceae > Nocardia > Nocardia sp. XZ_19_385. The sequence continues at coordinate 151,503 of NZ_JACVEE010000002.1, read as the reverse complement.
CGCTGCGCACCAACATGGAGCTGCTCATCGCCTCCAGCCGGCCGGGCGCCCCGAGCATCCCCGAGGAGGACATGGCCGAGCTGCGCTCGGACGTGGTCGCCCAGATCGAGGAACTGTCCCAGCTGGTCGGCGACCTGGTCGACCTGGCCCGCGAGGACGCCCCCGAAACCGTCTACGACCGTATCGATCTCGGCGAGGTCACCGAGCGGGCGCTGGAACGGGCGCGGCGGCGGCGCGGCTCCATCGAGTTCGTGGCCGAGCTGCGCCCGTGGTTCATGTACGGCCACGAGGCAGGCCTGGAGCGCGCGGTGCTCAATGTGCTCGACAATGCGGCGAAATGGAGTCCGGCGGGCGCACAGGTGCACGTCGCCATGCGCGAGACCGGCCGCGGACTTTTGGAACTCGCCGTCGACGACGCCGGGCACGGAATTCCGGTCGCCGAACGCGAGCTGGTTTTCGAGCGCTTCTATCGGACCACCGCCGCGCGTTCCATGCCCGGCTCAGGTCTCGGATTGGCCATCGTCAAACAAGTCGTAACCAAACACGGCGGCACCATCACCATCGACACTTCCGACCGGGGCGGTGCCCTGATCCGTATTGTGTTACCTGGTGAGGGCGCTGCGCCCGGTGTGCTGCCGGAAATAGACGACGCCCCCGCGGACCTCTGAACAAAACTCCAAAGCAGGGTCAAAGCAGGATCTCAGTCCACTCTTATCCGTCGCCGCCAAGGTTGGTCGCAGACGCTAGGGAGAAACGAGAAGCCATGACCGAGGAAGAAAAGTCCGGTACCAGCGGTCCGCAGCCGACCGAGCAGATCCCGGCCGGCTGGGGCGCGCCCTCCCAGCCGTATTCGCAAGCCGGTCCGTATTCCACCGGTCAGTATTCGACGCCGCAGTACCAGACCCAGCAGTTCCCGGGTCCGGAATCGGGGCCGGAATACGCTGCGATGCCGGGATATCCGAACCCGCCGCACCCCGGCGCCCCCTACGGCGTGCAGCCGCCCCGGAAACCGCTGCGCACCGGTCTCATCGCCGGCGCGCTGGCGCTGGCCCTGGTCAGTGGTGGCATCGGTGGTGTCGTGGGCGCGGCCGTCACCCATCGGGACGGTTCCGGCACCTCGGTCAGCAACGCACTCGACGCGCCCCGCCCGAAGGTCAAGGACGTCGCGAACGCGCCCGCCGGTTCGATCCAGGCGGTGGCCCAGAAGGTGGTGCCCAGCGTGGTGATGATCAAGGTCGCGAGCAATCGCGCCGAAGGCGAGGGCTCGGGCGTGGTCCTGTCCTCCGACGGCCTGATCCTGACCAACAACCATGTCGCCGCGGGCGCCGGCGCGAACTCCAAGATGGAGGTCGTCTTCAGCGACGGCAGCACCGCACCGGCCACCATGGTCGGCAACGATCCGGTCTCCGACCTGGCGGTGATCAAGGCCGAGAAGACCGGCCTGACCCCGATCGAGTTCGGCACCTCCGCGGACCTGCAGGTCGGCGAGTCCGCCATCGCCATCGGCTCCCCGCTCGGCTTGGCCGGCACCGTCACCACCGGCATCGTGTCCGCGCTGAACCGCCCGGTGTCCACCAGCGGCGAAGGCGCCTCGAGCCCGAATACGCCGAACCCGGTGATCGACGCGATCCAGACCGACGCCGCCATCAACCCCGGCAATTCCGGTGGTGCGCTGGTCGATTCGAACGGCAAGCTGATCGGCATCAATACCGCCATCGCGAGCCTGGGCGCCAACGAGATGGCCGGGCAGCAGACCGGTTCCATCGGCCTCGGCTTCGCCATCCCGGTCGATCAGGCCCGTCGGGTCGCCGATCAGTTGATCAAAACCGGCCACGCCACCTACGCCCAGATCGGCATCAAGCTGCGCCCGGAGGACGACAGCGCGCTGGTCCTGGAGGCGACGCCGGACGGCCCGGCGGCCAAGGCGGGCATCCCCGCGGGTTCGGTCATCACCAAAATCGATGACCGGCCGATCAGCTCCGGCAACGCCCTCATCGCGGCGGTCCGGTCGTACCAGCCCGGCGACAAGGTGAAGGTCACCTACACCGATGAGCAGGGCAACAACCCCAAGACCGTCGAGGTCACGCTCAGCGGCGCTCCCGCGTAAGGCTGGAAGGTCATGTTGATGTCGAGTGCGGACCTCAGTGCTGTTGCCAACTCAGCCGTCGAACAGGCGGCCGCAGGCGCTACGGTTAGCAGCATGGAAATCGATGCTCCTGTGGCGGGGCGTGCACTGGTGGTGGTCGTCGACGATCGAACGGCGCATGGAGGTGTGGACTCGCTCGGACCGCTGGTCACCGAGCTGCTCACCGAGGCGGGTTTCCTAGTCGACGCATCCGTTTCGGTGCAGGCCGACGAGGTGGAAATCCGTAATGCGCTGAACACCGCGGTGATCGGCGGTGTCGACCTGGTGATCTCGGTGGGCGGCACCGGCATGTCGCCGCGCGATGTCACCCCCGAGGCCACCTCCCAGGTGCTGGACCGCGAGCTGCTCGGCATCACCGAGGCGCTGCGCGCTTCCGGCCGGGTCGCCGGTTCGCTGGACGCTGGGCTCTCGCGCGGGGTCGCGGGCATCTCCGGCAGCACCCTGGTCGTGAACCTGCCGGGCACTCGCGCCGCGGTCCGCGACGGCATGGCAACCCTCGGGCCGCTCGCCAGTAAGGCGATCGGCGAACTCTCCGGATTGGCCGAATAATCAGCGGCACCGGTTCTTCCGACGATCCTCGCCCGGCCGACCGCCGGGCGAGGGACGCCGCGCGTTTAGCCGAAATCTTCGGCGACGCTCTTCCCGATACCACCCGCGATGAGCGTGGTGACGACTCCGAAGCGCCATCGTCTTCCGATGATTGGCTGCGCTCCCAGGTGCCACCGCACCACGGTTGAGCTTTATCTACGGCCGCGCTCCGTATTACGAACGGATATATAGCCGCGGCTGCCTCACTGTTTTTGTATTTCGACTGTGATGCAGGCCATTTCGTTACGGCGCTGACTCGTACCCGCGAATGGCCTTGTTGTGCCGCGGGTTGTCGAATAAGTCGCTCCGGAACCCTTCCCCGCTGCGTCTATGCACGTCAAGCGATATGAGCATGATTGGTACTGTGATCTACATCACAATGTTCTTTACCAAAGCGCGCGTTGCCACACAGTTACCTACGGTTTAATCTTCGCCCAGAGCCACCCAACTATGGACCCCACAGGCCCGGGTACGTCACGAACGTTGCCGACCCGGCGGAACCATGGCTCGGTTCCGTTGCCAGCTAAGGCCGTTGCGCCGAAATAACGGCCGGTTACACACCGGCAACAAACGGACGACAAACTGAGCTGGGCCTGAGAGGACCATCCAGCCTCGATGGTCGAGGTTGACTGTTAGAACCTGATGAGGGGAAGTATGAGCGAGAACCGCACCAACGGTCTGCGTCGCAGTGCCGGCGTGGCCGGTGCTGCCGCGGCCGTTGCCATGGGTCTGTTTTCGACCGGCGCTGCCAATGCCGATGTCTTCGTGCCGTTGCCGGACGGTCAGAAGACGGGTCCAGGCGTCACCATTACCCGCACGGGTGAGCACGCTGTCGTCGTCCCGGGTATCACCGCGAACGGCGTGACCCGCGAAGTGCGCGTGTCGGGCAACGCGACCGCCGACGTGACCGCCACTCCCGACGGCAATCCCGGCCCCTGGAACGGCGCGGACAACAGCCCCGGCACCAACAACTCCTCGACGCACGGTGCGTCGACCATCACCACCGGCTACATCGTCGGCTGCCAGGTCAGCATCGGCGACGAGGCGCTCAGCCTCAGCGGTGGCGTCAGCGTCAAGCCGGACAGCCTCGGCCTCTCCGGCGGGTTCAGCCTGGGGCTCGGCCCCGGCCAGGTCAGCTGGGCCGCCATCGAGCAGAAGGACATTCTGAAGGCCGGCGTCTACTCGGTCGAGTACGAGGACATGCTGATCAGCATCACCGGTTGCGCCGGTTACGCGCAGGCGCGTTCCTACACCGTGGTCGAAATCATCGGCGATCACTACTCGAAGACCACCCTGTACGGCCAGCCCTTCTCCATCGGCTGACCCGTCTTCGAATCCTCTTCTCGCCGAACATACTTCCAACCCCTGAGGGATTAACATGATCAACCGTAAGAGCCTGGTGAAGGTTGCCGGCGCGGGTGCCGCCGCGGCTGTCGCCATGGGCCTGTTCTCCACCGGTGCGGCCAACGCGGATACCTTCATCCCGCTGCCCGGTGGCTCCCTGACCAAGACCCTGTCCGACGGCACCGTGGTGACCGTCAACCTGCACGGTGAGTCCGCCAACATCAACCCGTCCATGGGCGCGACCCCGGTCCACCGCAACGCGTGGGCCTCGGGCACCGCCTCGGTCGAGCTGTCCGGTGGCGGCGCCTCGGCCGGCGGCCGGATCTACCCCGGCTACCTGGTGGGCTGCCAGGTCAACATCGGCGGTGTCGGTGTCGATGGTGGTGCCGGCCTCGATATCGAGAGTGACGGCGAAGGCGGCGCGAAGGGCACCCCGAGCGCCAACGGCGGCGCGGCGCTGTCGCTCGGCCCCGGCCAGTCCGCTACCTTCTACGTCCTCGACCGTGAGGTTGCCGACGACTTCGGCAACGAGTCGCACTCGCGCAACAACCGGTTCAAGGGCCTCACCGGCTCGGTGAGCTGGGCGGATTCCACCATCGGCCTGAACGGCTGTGGCGGTTACGCGCAGGCTCGTGCCTTCGTGAAGGTCAAGGTCGAGACCGACAACGTCATGTCGTACGTGACGCTGTGGGGCGCCCCCTTCAGCCTCGGCTGATCTGGTTCGCCAGACCTGAAAACCTGAGCAGGCCCGTCGCTTTCGCGGCGGGCCTGCTCTTTTGGCTTGGCGTGCTGCGGTTTACACCTCGCGGATCGTGGTGGTGCTGCTGCCGGTGGCCTTTCCGGCGTCGCCCTCCGCATTGCGCTGCTCGGCGAGCAGATCGCGGATCTCGGTGAGCAGTGCGATCTCGGTGGCCGCCGCCTGCTTGGAGCCGAAGCGCGCCATGATCCGGTTCGCCGGAGTCACCAGGATGAAGTACAGCACCGCGGCGATCAGCAGGAAGTCGATGACCGCGCCCACGATCGTGCCCAGCTGGATGAAGGTCGCGGGCTTGCCCGACACGATCTGGAAGCCCCAGCCGAGTTCGTTGGTGCCGCCGAAGACCGCGAGCAACGGCTTGACGATCCCGTCGGTGAAGGCGCTCACGATCGCGGTGAACGCGGTGCCGATCACGACGGCCACGGCCAGATCGAGGACGTTCCCGCGGAAGATGAACTCTTTGAATCCCTTGAGCATGGCCGAAATCTCTCCTGTTCGGATAAAGCTGACTGCGCGGAGCCGCGATTGGTAGCCGATGCTAATGGTCAGTGGAAGACGACGGTGAGCGCGGTCCGCAGCGAGGCCGCCGCGACGGCGGTGGCATGGGTGGCGTCCATGGCGACCAGGACCACCGGCTCCGGCTGCCCACGCCGATCTGCCGGACGCGAGACCAGCACCACGGCGGCGTCTCTGGCCAGCGTGCGCGCGGGCCGGTCGCTGCCGTCCTCGGCGCCCACCACGTCGACGCGATCACCGGCGCGCAGGATCTCCGCGACAGCGTTGTCGGCGAGACGGATCGGGACGATGCGCGCGTCCGGGGCGCCGGCCGCGACGGCCGCCAGCCGCGGGCCGACGATGCGCAGATCGGTGAAGACCTCACCGGCCCGCATCGCGCCGGTCAGTGTGGCGCCGACGAGCTCTCCGGCGTCACGCACCGCGCCGGACGGGAGGGAACCGGATTCGCGCGGTGCGGTGCGCAGGTCACCGGCTGCCAGCAGGCGGCCGGGCGGTAGGTCGTGATCGGCGACGACCACCTGCGCCGGGTGCGTATCCGGATCGCCGCGGAGAAACAGCACTGCCGCCAGCACGGTGAGTGCGGCGGCGAGCAATCTGCGGACCAGGAGCAGATCGGCCCAGGGTGGGCGGTTGTCGAGAACCGCGCGCAGCGGGTTTTCTCGGCCGAGATCGGTGCGCGATTTCATGGCCGGATCTTATGGCCGCGAACACCGCGCCACGCCCGGGAAAAGACCTGCCTGTGGATAACTTCCCGGCTGTGGATAACTCAGCTGGCTGCGGCTGCGGTGCTGGTAGAGGAGCTGCTGGCGGAGCCGTTGCTCGACGGAGCGCTCGATTCGGCAGGCTTGCTCGACCCGTTGTCCGACTTCGCGCCATCCGACTTCGCGGGCTCGCTCGCGGTGGCGGAGCCGCCACGGCTGTCGGTGCGGTAGAAGCCGCTGCCCTTGAACACGATGCCGACCGAGTTGAACAGCTTGCGCAGCTTGCCCGAGCACTCGGGGCAGACGGTCAGGGCGTCGTCGCTGAAGGACTGAACGATGTCGAAGCGGTTGTCACACTGGGTGCACGCGTACGAATAAGTTGGCACAGGATCCTCCGCTGGTCTCGTCGAACTGGCACTCTACAGGCGACAGTGCCAACATCGCCAATCCTGCATTCATTCCACGGTACCCAGTTGCCGCAGCCCGCCCCGCGGTGTGAGCGCCCAGCCCATGCGCAGGTCATGTGGTTCCTCGGGCAGCCTGGAGACCAGCTCCGCGTCGCGCACGACCGCGGTCAGCCGGACGCCGGGCCGGGCCGCGCCCAGGGTCCGGTCGTAGTAGCCGGCGCCCCGCCCGAGCCGCACGCCGCGCAGGTCCACCGCGAGCGCGGGCACCAGAATCAACTCCGCCAGCCCGACGGCCTCGGCGCCCAGCAGTTCCCCGATCGGCTCCAGCAGTCCGAAACGCGCAGGTTGCAAGCTGTCCGGACCGGTGTATTCGGCCCATTGCAGCGGCCCGGGCGGACCCGTCACAGGTAAGAGGACACGCGACCCGCCCACGCACAACGCATCGAGCAACTCGCGCGAACCCGGCTCGCCGCGCACCGGCACATAGGCGCATACCCACCCGTTCACTGCGAGTTTGCCCGCGGTTTTCGCCAGTAGGCGAGCCTCTTCGGCATGCTCGGTGGCGGTCTGAGCACTTCTTTGCCTGAGAATTTCGGAGCGCCATGCATGTTTATCGGCCTCACCGGGCATCTCCATGATGATCACCATATGCTCACCCGCAATTAGCCCCATCGCCGCAGACGGCGTTGGGGCCATGTGATGGATGGATAGGGTATGCCCATGACAGCAAACGGACATTCCGCCGACGGCGCGGTGTCGTGTTTCCGCACGGCCGTCGTTCCCGCGGCCGGACTCGGGACACGATTCCTGCCCGCGACGAAGACGGTGCCCAAGGAGTTGCTGCCGGTGGTGGACACCCCGGGCATCGAACTGGTCGCGGTCGAGGCCGCCGATTCCGGCGCGGACCGGCTGGTGATCGTGACCTCGCCCGGCAAGGACGGCGTCGTCGCACACTTCGTCGAAGACCTGGTGCTGGAGAGCACCCTGGCCGAGCGCGGCAAGTTCAAGCTCCTGGAGAAGGTGCGCAAGGCGCCGGGCCTGCTCGACGTGGTCTCGGTGATCCAGGAGGAACCGCTGGGTCTCGGGCACGCGGTCGCCCAGGCCGAGAGCGTGCTCGACGATGACGAGGACGCCATCGCGGTGCTGCTGCCCGACGACTTGGTGATGCCCGTCGGTGTGCTCGACGTGATGAGCCGGGTGCGGCGCAAACGCGGCGGCAGCGTGCTGTGCGCCATCGACGTGCCCAAGGATCAGGTCAGTTCCTACGGCGTCTTCGACGTGGCGACCGTGCCGGACGCGGTGAACCCGAATGTGATGCGCGTCAACGGCATGGTGGAGAAGCCCGCCCTGGCCGACGCGCCGTCCACCTACGCGGCGGCCGGCCGATACCTGCTGGACCGCGCCATCTTCGACGCGCTGCGCCGCATCAAGCCCGGCGCGGGTGGTGAGTTGCAACTCACCGACGCCATCGCGCTGCTGATCGAAGAGGGACATCCGGTACACGTTGTGGTGCACCGTGGGTCGCGCCACGATCTGGGCAACCCGGGCGGTTATCTTCGTGCTGCGGTCGATTTCGCTTTGGAACGTGAGGAATACGGCCCGGCCTTGCGAGAGTGGTTGCAGCACCGGCTGAGTGCGGAGTGGGATCCGCAGCTGACGCCCTACGACTGATCGGTTTCGCTGTCGGCGCGTGGTCGGGTACGAATGAGAGTTCACCCGTTTTTGAAAATGTTCCAGCCGCGCGCCGAACCGCTTTCACCGTGCTGCGGTGACACCATCACTTGGTGCGCGGCGGGATTCAGTGAGACGCCAGATCAGGGAAGGGCTCGATGCGCTCGGTTGAGGATCAGCAGATCAAGGTGACCGCGGCGGCGGTCGCGCCCCGGCCGGTCCGGGTCGCGATCTCCGAGGCCCAGGGCCTGCTGTGCGCCGAAGACGTGGTCACCGAACGGCCGCTGCCCGGGTTCGACCAGGCGGCGATCGATGGTTACGCGGTGCGCAGCGTCGATGTCGCGGCCGCGGGCACCGATATTCGCAACGAGGACGACGAACTCGTCGACCTGACGTTGCCCGTGGTCGGCGAGGTGGTCGCGGGTTCGCGGCAGCCGATCCGGTTGCAGCCGCGCCAGACCGTGCGCGTGGACACCGGTGCGCCGCTGCCCACCCTCGCGGATGCCGTTCTGCCGCTGGACTTCACCGATGGCGGCCGGGCGCGGATCAAGGTCTACGAAACCGTGCGCTCCGGTGATTACGTCCGCCGCATCGGCGACGACGTGCAGCCCGGTGACGTCGCGGTGCGGGCGGGCACCATCATCGGGCCGGCGCAGGTGGGTCTGCTCGCCGCGGTCGGCCAGGACAAGGTGCTCGTGCATCCGCGGCCGCGGCTGTCGGTCATCTCGGTGGGTGGCGAACTCATCGATATCGATCGGACGCCGGGCCCGGGCCAGGTGTACGACGTGAATTCCTATGCGCTGGCCGCCGCCGCGCGTGACGCGGGCGCGGACGTGAACCGGGTCGGCATCGTCAGCACCGACCCGCGGCAGCTGCGCGATGTGGTCGAAGGTCAGCTGGTGCGTTCCGAGGTCGTGGTGATCGCGGGTGCGGTCGGCGGCTGGGCCTCCGAGCAGGTCCGGGAAGCGCTCGAAGGGCTGGGCGAGCTGGAAGTCGCCCGCGTCGCCATGCATCCCGGCTCCGTACAGGGTTTCGGCAGGCTCGGCCGGGACGAGGTCCCGACCTTCCTACTACCGTCCAATCCGGTTGGCGCGCTGGTGGTTTTCGAGGTCATGGTGCGGCCGCTGATCCGGATCGCGCTCGGGCGCCGGCATCCCATGCGCCGGATCATCCGGGCCCGGACCATCACGCCCATCTCCTCGATGGCGGGCCGCAAGGGGTATCTGCGCGCGCAGCTGATGCGCGACGAGACCACCGGCGATTACCTCGTGCAGCCGCTCGGCGGCGCGGCCGGTTCGTCCTCACATCTGCTGGCCACGCTGGCCGAGGCGAACAGCCTGATCATGATCGACCCGGACGACACCGAAATCAGGACCGGTGACGAGGTCCGGGTCGCGTTTCTCGCACAGCGCGGCTGATTTGTCGGGGAGCTGATGGAGTCGATGAACGTTTTCCGGGTCACGCAGCATCCGGGATGGCCCGCGCGGCTGGGCCCGGTGCGGTGCGCGGCCGGTCAGGTGACGCTGCGGCCCGTGCGGTTGCGTGACGCGGCGGCCTGGAGCCGGATCCGGCTGCGCGATCGGGATCATCTGGAGCCGTGGGAGCCGACCGGACGCGGCGCCTGGGAGGCGCGCAATCACGCGTCGAACTGGCCGTCGCTGTGGTCCAGCCTGAAGGCCGAGGCGCGGCGCGGCGCGATGATCCCGTTGGTGATCGAGGTCGACGGACACTTCAGCGGGCAGCTCACGGTCGGCAATATCGTGCGCGGCGCGCTGCGTTCGGCGTGGATCGGGTACTGGGTCGCCAAGGATCTGAGCGGCCAGGGGGTGGCCACCACGGCGCTCGCACTCGGGCTCGACCACTGCTTCGGGCCCGTCGGCCTGCACCGAGTGGAAGCCACGGTGCGGCCGGAGAACCTGGCCAGCCAGGCCGTGCTGCGCAATGTCGGGTTCCGCGAAGAGGGTTTGCTGCGCAAGTATCTCGACGTCGACGGGGCCTGGCGCGATCACATGCTGGTCGGCATCACCATCGAGGAAGTCATGGGCACCGTCATCGATCGACTGGTCCGCGAAGGCCGAGTAATCCTGCCCTGAAAGCGGATTCACTACCTCGGTAACCGCACAAGATATCCCCGCTATGCGCAAACCACCGGAAGAAACGCTTGAATCCGGGCATTCTTGTGACAGATGTGGCGTATGTGCACGGCGCGCCTGCCAGATGTTGATGCGTCCCCGAATTAACCTACGGACGTCAGTGGTGCGTTTTGCGCCAGCGGAACCAGTGGGGACGGAGGTGTGAAAAGGGAAGATGCCGAATTCGATTCTGTGGATCGGGTTGGTCGTGCTCTGGGTCTTCGTGCTGTTCCCGATACTCGCCGACCGGCACCCCAGGATCCGGCAAACCACCGACGCGGCACTGGCGACGAGAGTCCTGCACCGCGGCGGCTCCAAGCGGCGCATGAAGTCCGGCCCCGCCGCCGGGCACGACAGCGACCCCGACTACAGACCGAGCCGTGCGCACAGAAAGTTCTTCCCCAGCGATGATGCGGAGCACCGGATGAACCCGGCCGAGGAAGTCACCGACCCTGAGGACGAGTTAACCGGTGCCACACCGGAACTCGAGGCCGGCCCGAGCGCCGCCTGCGAACCCGACAGTGCCCCGGTCGAACTGGCGGACGACGAGACCCTCGAGGCCGAGCTGGCCGAGGAGATCGAGGAGGCCGAATACGTCGACGAGGACGCCGAATTCGACGGTGCGGACACCGTAACCGCCGGATCCGCTGCGGACAGCGCCGATTCGGCCGATGATGACGACGTGGGAGAGCGCAGCGAACCGGAGACGGTCGCCATGCCGCCTGCCCGTATCGAGGACTTCGACTCCGAGTACGACGAATTCGACGCCGCGGACCCCGATTTCGTCCCCTCCCGCCGTGGCCGCGGCGGCTTCGACCCGGAAGCCGACGCCATCGCCCGCGCCGCCCGCTACACCTTCCGCCAGCGTGCCGTCCTCGGCCTCCTGCTCGGCGCCATCGCCTGCGGTGCCCTGGGCATCGTCTTCACCGCCCTCTTCTGGTGGCTCAGCGGCCTGTGCGCCATCGTCTTGGCCACCTACCTCGGCTACCTACGCAAGCAAGTCCGCATCGAAGAGGACATCCGCCGCCGCCGCGCCGCCCGCCTCACCCGCGCCCAGCAGCGCGGCGAAGGCCCCGTCGAAGACACCCGCCAAGCCGAGGCCCGCGCCCACCGCCACACCATCGACCGCGAAACCGCGCGCGCCCTCCGCCGTCGCTCCACCCTCCTGGAAACCGACGACGAAGACCCCATGTTCGAACACCTGGAAACCTTCGACCCGGCCACCGCCCGCGCCCTGCGCGAACGCCACGGCGCCGGTGACTACCGCCGCGCCGCCGGCGAATAGTTTCCCCAGCTCAAACAGGCGATTCGGTATCCCGGGCGCATGCCTGATACAGTGTCTCAGCGCGGTTCCCCAGGGATCCGCACGGGGCTATAGCGCAGTTGGTAGCGCGTCTCGTTCGCATCGAGAAGGTCAGGGGTTCGATTCCCCTTAGCTCCACAAGATGTCCCCTACTCGAATCCGTACCGGGTTCGAGGAGGGGACATTTCCCGTTTCAGGGGATCGGCAGTTTCGCTGGTTTGGTCGATTACCGTCGCAGCAATAGCGGCAACGCCACTACGACGACCACGAAGGCGACGATGTTCGTCCAGCGGTAGGCGACGAGGATCGCGACGAATTCGCGCAGTACCGCGCTCGGCAGGTAGTAGAAGGCGGTGCGGGCGCCGGTGACTTCCGCGTCCAATTTCAGGCGGCGGGCCAGGATCGCGGTGCGCAGGATATGGAAATTGCTGGTTACCAGGACCATTCGGATATTCGTGCCGCGCTCGCCCAGCAGTCGTTTGATGAAGAGCAGGTTCTCGCGGGTGGTGGTCGATTGTTGTTCGAGGCCGACACTTTCGGTGGGGACGCCGCGGGCGATGAGGTAGTCCGCCATCGCCGAGGCTTCCGATACGGCTTCGTCCGAACCCTTGCCGCCGCTGGCGATGATCACCGGTTTCCGGCCCTGGGCGACCTCTTCGCCGTAGATCTGGATCGCCCGGTCCAGCCGGGCCGCCAGTAAGGGCGGCACACGTGCGCCGGACAGGCCGGAGCCGTGGACGACGATCGCGTCCATGCCCGGCTGGTAGGGCAGGCGGCCGTAGAGCAGTGAGTACAGCACGAAGCAGGCGAAGACGAACCCGAAGTAGCCCCCCACCACGAAGAGCATCACGAGGAGGACCGGCCACAAGCTGTCCGTGGCGATCGCGACGCCGAGCACCAGGTAGGGGATCAGCAGTACGACTCCGGGGCCGATCGTCAGCAGATTCGCCAGGCGCATTCCCTCGCGCCGTGCCATCTGGACGGAGTTGGCGAGCAGCACCCCGGCCAATGCCAGTACCACCAAGGTGGACGCGACGATCAGTGCGCGGGTCAGCGTCAAGCTGCGGTCCATCACGCCGCCGGACCCGATCAACCCGGCTCCGGTGACAGCCAGGCCCGCGAATAGGTAGATGGCATTGCTGATTCTTCGCCGGTCGAGATAAAACCGCAGTGCGAACACGCCCAGCAACACCGGCCCGATCGTGAGCAGAATCACCCGCACACCGTAGACCGTGGCAGATGCGCACCCGCACAAGGGGTTCACCGAACCCTGCGGCGCGTGGTCGACGGCGAGGTGTCAGCGTGGATGTGCGGGTGGGCGATCGTCGAGGGCGTGCTGGAGGTTCGCGTTGATGCGCTGGGCTTCGGCGAGCTGGTCTTCGAGAATGACGATGCGGCAGGCCGCCTCGAGGGTGTTGCCGTTGTCGACGAGTTCGCGGACGCGCCCGGCGATGCGTAGTTGGTAGCGGGAGTAGCGGCGGTGCCCGCCGGAGGAGCGTTGCGGGGTCAGCAGTTCGGCGGCGTCGAGGCCCCGCAGGAACGATTGGGTGACGCCGAGTATTTCCGCGGCGCGGCCCATGCTGTAGGCGGCGTAGTTGTCGTCGTCGAGTCTGTCGCCGGCACTCGCGCCATCGACTGGTGTGTTCGGTTGCTGCACAGGACCTCTCGGTGAGTCAACGTCGGCAGGCCCCGGCGCTGGTGCGCCGGGGCCTGGAATCTAAAAGAGGGGGATTGACTTCATTTCCGTTCCCGACACTTTCCGGGACGCGTAACTGGTAGGTGACTACTCAGTGACCACCACCTCCTGGATCGTCGGACCTATCTTCTTGCTCTTGCTGGGTGTTGCTTGCTACTGCACTTGCTTTCTTCGCCCCCTCCAGCGGTCCGGCCGACTGCACCGGATTCTCTTCTCCGCCGGAGGGGACGGTCTAACTTCCTGTTCCGGGCAGTTCACCTGCCCGGCCACTTGGACCTTCTCCATACGAACGAGAGTGACTGTATACCCGTCTCCGCAGAATGTCTACTCCCGCCACGACAGATTTTTTCTCCCGAGGGATGGACACTTCACTCACCACTCCACGGTCTGCCGGATCGTAGGATCGGGGCTCCCTGAAGTCGAAATTGAGGTGATGATGCCGCGGTTCGGTGTGCTCGGACCGGTGATCGCTTGGGACGAGGCCGGAGTTCCCCTGGACCTCAAAGGCCCGCGACACCGAGCGGTGCTGGCTCGGCTGCTGGTCGCCCGTGGCCGGGTCGTTCCGGTGAACCTGATTGTCGAGGACCTGTGGATCGATCCGCCCACGGGAGCCAAAGGTGCTGTGCAGACTTTTGTTTCGGCATTGCGCCGTGCGCTGGAGCCGCAGCGCACAGCACGGTCGACCGCGCGACTGCTCGTCACGGAAGGGCCGGGATACGCGCTGCGCGCCGATCCTGATTCGGTCGACGCGTGGCGGTTCGAGCAAGCGGTCGCACAGTCCGCGACGGCCGCGCCGAGGCAAGCGCTCGACTCGCTCGCGGAGTCGCTGCGGTGGTGGCGCGGCCCGGCCTATGCGGAATTCGCCGAAGAACCGTGGGCCCGGGCCGAGCGAGCACGCCTCGAAGAGCTGCGGCTCTCCGCCGTGGAACGCTTGGCGCAGGCGCGTCTCGACCTCGGGCTGGCCGCGGACGCGGTACCGGACCTCGACGCGCACGTGGCCGACCATCCGTGGCGGGAAGAAGCGTGGCGGCTGCTCGCGCTGGCGCTCTATCGCTCCGGCCGGCAAGGTGATTCGCTGGCCGCGCTGCGCCGCGCGCGCGAGTTGCTCGCCGAGGAACTGGGCATCGACCCCAGCGCCGAGCTGAGTGCGCTGGAAACCGACATACTCCGCCGCGCGGATCATCTCGGCGCCGAGACGGCGGGACGAGTCTGGGAACAGGCGGCCGCCGCCTACGACCGCACCGTCGCAGCCGGATCGAAGACACGGCTCGAGTCGACCGTCGGACTGCTGCGGAGCCTGGCGATCAGCGGCGGGCTCGAGGCCGCCCGGCGACAACGGCTCGGAACCATCACCGCCGCCGAACAATTGGACGACCCGGAGCTCACTGCCCGGGTGATCGGGAACTACGACGTTCCCGGCATCTGGACCCGTTCCGACGATCCGGAGCAGTCCGCGCAGGTCGTCGCCGCAGCCGAACGCACGCTGGCGCGACTTCCTACCGAGGCGCCCGAGACCACGCGGGCCAGACTGTTGGTGGCAATCGCGTTGGAGTCGCGCGGCACGCGCTCGCCCCGTGGGCAGCAGGCTGCGCGCGCGGCCGAGGAGATCGCCCGCCGGATCGACGATCCCGCTCTACTCGCCTCCGCGCTGAGCGGGAAATTCATGCACACCTTTCACCGTGCGGGGCTGGCCGCGCAGCGCGACGCGATCGGGCAGGAACTGATCGCGGTGTCGGCGCGGCATGGATTGGCGACCTTCGAGATCCTCGGACACTTGGTTCGGATGCAGGCGCGCGGTGGACTCGGGGACTTCGACGGCGCGGACGTGCACGCCGCCGCGGTAGAAATATTGGCCGAGCGCCACGAGTCGCCGCTGGTGACGGTGTTCACCACGTGGTACCGGGCGATGCGGGCCGCGGCGACCGGCGCTTCGGACGCCGACGCCGAGGCCGGCTATCGCCAGGCCGCGAAGCTCCTCGCAGGCAGTGGCATGCCCGGACTCGAGCACGGCATCCTGCCCTTGGCGTTGCTGTGTCTGCGGGTGTCACGTGGCCGGCCGTCGATATTCGCCGCCGACACCGACTTCGGACCTTACGAGCCCTGGGCGCGCCCGCACCTGCTGCTGGCGGACAACAGCCCCGACGCCGCTGCGGCGGCCCTGCGCCGAATCCCGGACCCGCCACCAGATCTCCTGCTCGAGGCGCTGTGGTGTCTGGCCGCGCGCGCGGCGATCACGCTCGGCGACCGCAAGATGATGATCCGTGCTCGAACCGAATTATCCACTGCGGCAACGGAAATAGCGGGCTCCGGTTCCGGTCTGCTGACCGTGGGCCCGGTCTCGGAGATCCTCGGCGAACTCACTGCTGTCCTGGACGAACAACCCGACGGGTGAGCAGTTCCCGCAGTGCTTTCGCGACGTCGGCGGGAGCTTCCTCCGCCATGAAATGGCCCCACGGGACGGTGGCGTGTGTCAGATTCTCGGCCCAACCGCGCCAGATCCCGGCCGCATCGAAACCCAGCGCGGCGCCCCAATCCTGCTGCAGGACCGAGACCGGCATCCGCAGCCGATTGCCTGTGCTCCTATCGGTTTCGTCGTGTTCTACGTCGATGGTCGCCGAGGCTCGATAGTCGGCGACGATCGAGGGAATCGCCGCCCGGGAAGCAGCGAGGTAGGCGGCGCGGATGTCGGCGGGGATCGCCTCCGGATCCTGGGTCCACGCGTCGAGGAAGTGACCGAAGAAGACATCGGGAGCACCCGCGATGAGCTGCTCGGGCAACCCGGCGGCCTGGGCCATCAGGTAGAGGTGGAAACCGACTGCCGCGGAACGTCCCTGCATCACCTCCCACATGTCGAGCGTCGGCAGGACATCGAGAGAGGCCAGGTGGGTGATGACTTCGGGATGATCCAGACCGGCGCGGATGGCGACCAGCGCACCACGATCGTGACCGGCCAGCGCGAAGCGCTCGAACCCGAGGGCGCGGCCGAGCGCGACGATGTCGGCCGCCATGGTTCGCTTCGAATAGACACTGTCGTCGACATCGTCCGGCTTGTCGCTGTCGCCGTAGCCGCGCAGATCCGGGCAGATCACAGTGTGATCGGCGGCCAGGTCGGCGGCCACCTGCCGCCAGCAGAGATGTGTTTGCGGAAACCCGTGGAGCAGCACGATCGGGGCACCGCTGCCTCCGACGGCGACGTTGAGCGAGACGCCGTCGGCGACGGTGACGCGTTGGTAGTCGAATCCGGGAATCGTGAGAGTCATCGGGCAGTCCTTCAGTTGATCGGCAGGAGCATCAGGCTGCCTGCCGCCGATCAGCATCGACTGAGCATCGGGCTCCGACCGCTCGATATAGTGCGCGGGTGAGCGAGCAGCGGGAGTCGGCCGAACCGGCCTTTCGGGTTGAGCATCGGATGATCGGTGCCGCTGCCGTAGTCGCGATACACGGTGAGGTGGACGGCGATACGGCGGCGCTGCTGGCGGTGGCGGTGCGCGAGGGGCTGGATCGCACCCAGGCCGCGTTCTGCGTCCTGGATCTGACCGAAGTCGACTATCTCGGCGGCGCGGGCTTGCAGACTCTCGCCGCGACCAGTCGCGAGGCCGAAAATCGTAGGGAGCCACTGCGCGTCGTCGTCGACTCCAACCGCCCGGTCATTCGCCCGCTCGAGCTCACCGGTCTCGAAGAAGTCCTGGCTCTGTACCACAGCGTCGAAGACGCCTTGGCCGGCTGACCTCGTCCTTCAGGGCGCTGGGGCGGCGGATATCGGCGGAACCTGCGGTCGGTCGAGCGGGAGCTCGGCCCACACCGTCTTGAATCGTCCGTAGTGGACGACGCCCCAGGAGCTGGCCAGGCGGTTGATGACGAGCACCCCACGCCCACCGTTCAGGTCCGGAGTGCGCAGGTGCGGCTCGCCGGTTCCACTGTCGTCGACCTCGACCCGAAACCGAGCCGGCTCCGTCCGCACGGCGAACCGGCAACGCCACGGCGAGCTGCCGTGCTCGAGCGCGTTGGCAACCATCTCGTCGACCACCAATACCGCGTCCTCCACCAGCACGCCGGTGCCGGGAGCGAGCAGCGTTCGGACAGCATCTCGGATCTGCCACGGAGCAGTGGTCTCCAGATCGAACTCTGGCCCCTGCTCTTCGCCACCCGGCAGTGCCCACAGGGGTCTGCTCATTGCGTCAACCTCCACTCGCCGCAGGCCAAAGATAGCGCCCGAGATAATGCCCGGCTACCCATGATGGTGGCGTAGAAACTCTGGCCGGTCAGCGGCCGGTACGTGGTGCGGCCAGCATAGGCTGAAGGCTCGTATGCGATGAACGGGAGGCCCGCGGTGGCCGAGACGGCGGTGGCCGAGGTGCTGGTCGAGCTGGCCGCGCTCGAGGATCCGAAGATCCGCGCGATCAACGAGAAGCACGGTGACGACCACGGCGTGAATCTCAGCAAGCTGCGGGCGGTGGCGAAGCGGCTGAAGACGCAGCAGGAACTCGCGCGCGAGCTGTGGGCAACGGGGGATACCACGGCGAAACTGCTGGCCACCCTGATCTGCCGCCCGAAGGCGTTCGAACGGGACGAGCTGGACGCGATGCTGCGCGGCGGGGACACCCAAGGTGCACGACTGGCTCGTGAATTACGTGGTGAAGAAGAGCCCGCACGCCGAAGAGCTGCGCTCGGCGTGGTTCGCCGATCCGGATCCCGTGGTCGCGAGTGCCGGGTGGGCGCTGACCACCGAACGCGTGGCGAAGCGGCCCGACGGTCTCGACCTCGCCGGGCTGCTCGATGTCATCGAGTCGCAGATGAAGGACGCTCCGGATCGGCTGCAGTGGGCGATGAACCACTGCCTGGCGCAGATCGGGATCGAGCACCCCGAATATCGCGGCCGCGCCCTGGAGATCGGCGATCGTCTGGAGGTGCTGAAGGACTACCCGACGCCGCCGAATTGCACGTCTCCGTTCGCGCCTGCCTGGATCACCGAGATGGTGCGCCGCCAGAGCTGACGGACCGCTTGCAGAAGCCCTGAAATGGCCATTTGCGGCAATGACACGTCTCACTATCGCCTTGACTGAAATTTTAGTCAGGAGTTAGCCTGGTGATTGCCAACTAAAGGAGAGTCAACATGCGGCGGCGCACGTTCGTACAGACGTCGATGGCTGCGATGGGCAGTCTTCTGGTGGGCGGTTGCGGCGACGAGGCCGGACCGGACGGCGACGGGAGAAAGTGGATGATGCCCGAGGAGGGGCAGCCGCACACGCGGACCTGGATGGCTTTCGGTGCGAGCGAACGCTTTTGGGGTGCGGAGCTGGTCCCCGTTGTGCAGCGTGATCTGGCCGCCATCGCCACGACGATCGCCCGGTTCGAACCGGTGTCCATACTGGTGCGACCCGCCGAGATGAATCTGGCACTGGGGCTGATGGGCGGCGCGAACATCGAGCTGGTGCCCGCGGAGATCGACGACCTGTGGATTCGGGACACCGGGCCGCTGTTCATGCAAGGTGACAGCGGCCGGGCCGGGGTCGACCTCAACTTCAACGGCTGGGGTGACAAGCAAGAACATCGCCACGACGCCGAGGTGGCCCGGGTCGTCACCGAACGCGCGGGGGTCGAACGCCTGACCACCGACCTCGTGCTCGAGGGCGGCGGCATCGAGGTCGACGGCGCGGGCACCGCGATCATTACCGAGAGCTGCGTGCTCAACAGCAATCGCAATCAGGGCTGGAAGAAGCGCGATGTCGAGGAAGAGCTGGCCTACCTGCTCGGCATCCAGAAGGTGATCTGGCTGCCGGGTATCGCGGGGGCGGAGATCACCGACGGGCACACCGACTTCTACGCGCGTTTCACCGGCCCGGGTGTGGTAGTCGCCGCATTGGACAACGATCCGGATTCCTTCGACTACGAGGTCACCCGCCGCCACCTGGACATCCTGCATCAGGCCACCGACGTGCACGGTCGTCCACTGCGCGTCGAAGTGCTGGAGGGACCGTCGACGGTGCGCTCGACCGCCGAGGACTTCGCCGCCGGCTACATCAACTTCTACGTCTGCAACGGCGCCGTCATCGCCCCCGAATTCGGCGATCCCCGCACCGATCCGGCCACCCGCGCCACCCTGGAGCGGCTGTTCCCCGACCGCGAGATCGTGCAGCTGAATATCGACGGGATCGCCGCCGGTGGCGGCGGTATCCACTGCGCCACGCAACAGGAACCGGCCGCCTGCCCCCTACTGTGAGGAATCGTGTCAGAGCGTCGAACCCAGATCCTCGAAGCCGCGGTCCGCGTCATCGCCCAGGACGGCGTGCGCGGGCTGCGCGTCGAAAAACTCGCCGCCGCCGCGGGCGTGTCCACGGCGTTGATCTATTACCACTTCAAGGACCGCTCCGGCGTCCTCTATGCCGCGCTCGAGCACATCAACCATCGTGCCCAGAACTACACCGAGCCCGCCGGCAGCGACCCGCGCGCCCGCCTCGAAGCCATGCTGTTGCTCGAACTCCAGAACGGCGAGCACGTCCGCGAAACCAGCATCGCCTGGGGCGAACTCCGCGCCAGCGCCGTCTTCAACCCGGACCTGCGCACACCCCTCCGAACCACTACCGACTCCTGGAACGCCGACATCGAAACCCTCATCCGCGCGGCCCAGGCTGGCGGCGCCTGTGCTTCTGACCGTGATCCGGCGGCCGGAGCGGAACGCCTCACCACTCTCGTCGAAGGCCTCAGCGAACGCTGGCACAGCGGATCTCTGAACCTCGACCGCGCCCGCCAGCTCCTCATCGGTGCCGTCGAGCTGGAGCTCGGCTAACTTCAGTTATTCCTTGGCTAATTACTGCTTCTGCGGCAAGGTGGGTAAGGGAGCTCGGCCTGGCCAGTACTTCGACTGTTTCGGAAGAGGAGTCATATGTACTACAGCAGCGGGAATTATGAAGCTTTTGCGCGACCGCGGAAACCCGAGGGGGTTGCGGACAAGACGGCGTGGTTTGTCGGGGCGGGGCTGGCGTCGATGTCGGGGGCGGCGTTCCTCATCCGGGACGGGCGGATGGCCGGGGAGAAGATCACGATCTTCGAAGAGCTGAAGCTGCCGGGTGGGGCGCTCGATGGGATCAAGGAGCCGGAGAAGGGGTTCGTGATCCGGGGTGGGCGCGAGATGGAGAACCATTTCGAATGCCTGTGGGATCTGTTCCGCTCGATTCCGTCGATGGAGATCGAGGACGCGAGTGTGCTCGACGAGTTCTATTGGCTGAACAAGGACGACCCCAACTCCTCGCTGCAGCGCGCCACCGTGAAGCAGGGCGAGGACGCGCACACCGATGGGCTGTTCACGCTCGGCGATCGCGGGCAGAAGGACGTGGTCAAGGTCTTCCTCGCTACCCGGGAGGAGATGGAGAACAAGCGGATCGACGAGGTGTTCTCGAAAGAGTTCCTGGAGAGCAACTTCTGGATGTATTGGCGCACCATGTTCGCCTTCGAGGAATGGCACAGCGCGCTGGAGATGAAGCTGTACCTGCATCGCTTCATCCATCACATCGGCGGCCTGCCGGACTTCTCGGCGCTGAAGTTCACCAAATACAACCAGTACGAGTCGCTGGTGCTGCCGTTGTATCGGTGGCTGCTCGACGAGGGCGTTACCTTCAAATTCGATACGACGGTGACCGACGTCGACTTCGACCTCGGCTCCGATAAGAAGCAGGCCACGCGGCTGCACTGGGTCTCCGAAGGCGTCGAGGGCGGCGTCGATCTGGGCCCGGACGACCTGCTGTTCATGACCATCGGCTCGCTGACCGAGAATTCCGACGAGGGCGACCATCACACCCCGGCGAAGCTGGATGAAGGTCCCGCGCCCGCCTGGGACCTATGGCGGCGAATCGCCCC
The DNA here is from genome assembly GCF_015355755.1 of Nocardia sp. XZ_19_385. Classification (NCBI taxonomy): domain Bacteria; kingdom Bacillati; phylum Actinomycetota; class Actinomycetes; order Mycobacteriales; family Nocardiaceae; genus Nocardia; species Nocardia sp. XZ_19_385. The sequence goes on along the minus strand of NZ_JACVEE010000002.1, from coordinate 130,388 downwards.
CAAGGACAAGGCTTTCGGGCATCCGGACGTTTTCGCGGGCGATATCTCCAAAACCAAGTGGGAGTCGGCGACCGTCACCACCCTCGACGAACGCATTCCGCGCTACATCCAGAAGATCTGCAAGCGAGATCCGTTCAGCGGCAAGGTCGTCACCGGTGGCATCGTCACCGTGCGGGACTCCAAATGGCTGATGAGCTGGACCGTCAACCGGCAGCCACATTTCAAGCAGCAGCCCAAGGACCAGATCGTGGTGTGGGTCTATTCGCTGTTCGTCGACGTTCCCGGCGACTACGTGAAGAAGACCATGCAGGAGTGCACGGGCGAGGAAATCACCCAGGAATGGCTGTACCACCTGGGAGTTCCGGTCGAAGACATTGCGGAGCTCGCCGCGGACGCGGCCAAATGCGTGCCGTGCATGATGCCGTACGTGACCGCGTTCTTCATGCCCCGCCAGGCAGGTGACCGGCCCGACGTGGTGCCGGAGGGTGCGACGAACTTCGCCTTCATCGGCCAGTTCTCCGAAACCACCCGCGACTGTATTTTCACCACCGAATACTCCGTCCGCACCGGCATGGAGGCGGCCTACCAACTCCTCGGCATCGAACGCGGCGTCCCCGAGGTCTTCAACTCGACCTATGACGTCCGGAAACTGCTGGCGGCGACCAGCAAACTGCGCGACGGAAAGGAAGTTCACCTGCCCGGACCGGCGCTGGTGCGCAAGAAGCTGCTCGCGAAGCTCGACTCCACGGAAATCGGCGAAATGCTGAAGGAGTACGACCTGATCGCAGACGAATAACTTCTCCCGAATCGGGTCCGCGCCGGTGATCTTCAGGCGCATGCTGAGGGCAGGTGGCGGCGCAATAAGCCCGCCGGTGCGGCACTCGAGGAGTCTGTCGTGAACGGTTTCGCGCAGGTAGCGGCACTGATCGGTGCGATCGCATACATCGCGGCCGCGCCCCTGGAGATGTTCTTCTACGACCGCCCGATAGTCCGGCGGTTCTTACACGTGGACACCGAGAATCTCGCCGACGTACGGATGTGGGCCTTCGTGGTCGGCTTCCGCAACATGCTCGGCGGCCTCGGCACAATCCTCGGCCTGATCATCCTGCACAACGGCGACGAGCTGGTCGGCCGAACCGTCGTCCTCACGGGCTGCTGGTACATGCTGCTCGCCAGCCTCGCCATGGGCATAGCCGATCTACTCGGCTTCTGGCGCCCGCGCGGCGGCAGCCTGCTCGGCACGATCGGCTCGAGCCTGCCGCCCCTCGTAGCGATCGTCGTAGCCACCTGGGCGGGTTAGTCACCCGTGCCGTAATTGGCCCCAGACAAGTCGCGCATCGTCGGCGCGGGCGCCGAGCGTTAACCAGGCAGGATGCCGTGGGTCGTCCAATACTGCTGCCGCAGTGAAGTGTTCGCAACCAGGCCGCGCGCCGAGTTGTTCGAGGATCCGGTCGGGATCATCGATCAGGGACACCAGGAACGCGATATCGCTCAGGTGGCGTGATTCGATACCGGGGCGCGGCGTTGGGTGGTCGATCAAATACGCCTTGACTTTGCAGTGCAGCGCGCGTGCGAGTTCGGGCAGATACAAAACGGATGATCTTGTGCCATAGCGGATTTCGACGGCAACCCGATGCGATAGGGCTTTGGTTCCGCCCGGCACCTCGAGCGTTCGTCCCGGCGGGGTAGTCGTGAGGTCGGCTCGGCGACCGAGGTTGTCCGGCGCCAGCAGGTCGACCAATGTGCCGTCGTCGCGACGGTACCGGTGAGCCAACCCGTCAGGGCTCATGCCGTCAACTCGATAGCCCAGCCGCTCGAGAGCGGTCACGGCCTTGCGCAGGGCGCTGACCTGGGCTCTCAGGTCCATCAGCACGTCGATATCTTGGGTGACCCGGGGTGGTTGTTGTCCCGCTACAGCGCCGTGCATCCACACCATCATCCCGCCGATCACGGTGTAGGGCTGCGGGAGGTTGTCGGCAAGGTCCAGTAGTGCCGGCCACAATTGGGCGTCCCGGTTGTCGGCCAGCGGCGGTAGCGTGACATGACCGATCAACGGAACTTGCGCCTGGCGAACCATCAGATTCCCCCTAGTAGGTCCTGCTGAGTAGGTCGTGCGCTGCTCGGGTCTGCCTTTCGTCTCCGCTATCCAGCAGGTCCGCCGCCACCACTGCGCGGGGTGCGACTTGTTCCCGCTCAAAAATATCGATGCAAATTCGTGGTACCCGCAACAACACATTGGGTTTGTCGGTGTCGAGCATGATTCGGCGAGTGTGGACCAGCTCATCGAAAAGTGCTGGCGGTAGGTAAAACTCGGATTCGAGTTCGGTCGGCAGTAGCGCCGGACCGTACGCCGATATCGCGGAGATGCCGCTCGAAACGACGCCGGCACGGTCGCGGAGCTTGGCCAGCTGAGGTGTCAGCATACGGCCGACGTGCAAATCAGCTCTTTGCGCCAACAGCCGCGGCCAATCTTCGGCACGATGCCGGGCAAGGTATTTGCGCGCACGTGTCTTCTCCGCGGCGCTCACCCAGCCTGGGTCTCGGGCGCTGGCCATCCACAGCACTGCCCATGCCATGCGTGGAGACAGGGGGCGGCCAGGCTGTGGACGGAGGACGTGAGCGCGGTGGCGTACAGAGGCGGAATCCACCAGCGCCTCGCGGCCGACCTTTACGGCGCGTAATTTACCGCCGCGGATGAGTTCGCGGACCTGCTCGGTGGACACGCCGAGTGCGCTCGCCGCCTGTGCGGTCGTCTGATAGCGGTCAAGCGCGGTCAACTGAATCACCTCCTTTGCCAGCAGTTATATACACAATACCCGATGTTGTGTGGGCTATTGTTGCAGACGCCATCGGCTGGCCGCCGTTCAGCCTTGGGCGGGTTAGAGGCCGGGGATGGTGGTGAAGACGGCGCTGGCGCTGTCTTGGCGGAGGTAGACGTCGGGGGGCTGGGGGCCGTAGGGGGCGATGCCGGAGTCGGGGAGGTAGTTGTAGTCGATCAGGGTGAGGTCGAGGGGGCCGGCGGGGGCGGTCAGTTCTACGTCGAGGCCTTCGGGTGGGGGTGCGTAGAACTGGATGCCCTTGTTCGGGACGGGGGTTACGTCGCGGCCTGCTACGCGCAGGGAGTGGAGGGTGGTGGTGTAGCGCAGGGCGAGGCTGGGGGCGGCGCGGTGGGAACGGAGGCGTAGCCGGATGGTGCGTTTGTCGGAAGCGGTGGTGTCGGAGAGGATTTCGGCGGTGGGGGCGGGGAGCGCCTGGGTGGGTGCCGGGCCGCTCGCGACCGCGTCGGACCAGAGGGTGGAGTATCGGGGTTCGGGGGTGGTGTTGTCGACGAAGGTGTCGGTCCAGCGATCGGGGGCGACCCGTGAGATCCATTGCGCGTGGTTGCGGTCGGCGTCCAGGGCGTAGATGAGCTGGGAAGTCAGCGGGTGCTGGTCGTCGGAGCGGTCGACGGCCAAGCCCGCCGCGGTGAGTGCGGCGGCGAGGAGCACCGCGGTGGCGGGGACGGTCCAGCCGCGCCGGGGCGGCCAGGTGTGGGTGAGGGTCAGGGTGAGCAGGCTGCCGAGCAGGATGATCGTGGGCGCGGTGAGGAACGGGGCCGCGGCGATACCGGTTTGCAGCGCCGCCCAGAGGCCGCCGAGGAATATGGCCGTCGGTAGCAGCAACAGCGAGAGCGCGGGCAGACGCCATCGGTCCCGAATGCCGAACGTAGCCGAAACACCCAGGGCGGCAGCGACGGTCGGCACCACCAACACTTGGGCGGCGGCCGGGGCAACCAGGGTGAACAGCGCCGCGAGCACGCTCAGGCAGCACAGCAGACCGGCCGCGGTGCCGGTGGAACCGAACCAGCGCCGGGACAGCGCGAACCAGGCGGCCAGGACCGCGGCCGACAGCACGATGACCGCCGCGTAAAAGAACTCGGGCCGATACGGGTCGACGAACAGCGGCTGATACTCGGGTTCGATGGTCTTCACGAGTTCCCAATGTCCGTACACGGCCGCCATGGCGATCGGGACCGACACGAGCAACAGTGCCGCGGAACCGAATACGCGCTTGAGGCTGGTCTCCCCGGCACGCCGGACCCGCCAGATCACCCACCCGGTCGCCACTACGCTCACCACGGCGAGCGCGATGATCACCCAGATCGGCAGCACCACCAGCGTCCCGAAGGGCAGGGCGAAGTAGGCGGGATTGTCGTCGTCGGTCGCGGCGGCGAGATCGCGGTCGCCGAGGTCGCGAGTCAGGGCGAGGGTGTTGTCACCCATCTGCTGCAGCGTCCCCAACGGAACATGGGCCGGATCGTCGAGCGGGTTGTGGTAGTAGGCGCTGTGGCCGGCGTAGGCGAAGTCCAGCACCTGCGCTCCGGCCGGTTCGAAGGACGCGAAATCGGTGTTGCTGGAGGTCTGTTCACCGGCCAGCGCCGTGGACAGCGAGTCGGCGTTCGGGCGCGGGGCGGCGGCGACCGCGCGGATCAGGGCTCCGTCGGGCCGGGTGGACCGCCACATGAACACCGGGCCCCCGGCGCCGCGCGCCTCGTGATTGATGATCACGTCGCCGCGCAGATCCGGATTCGCGGCGACGAACGCTTCAGCGCCGAGCATGCCGGTTTCCTCGGCGTCGGTCAGCAGGGCGACCACGTCGTTGCGCAGCGTGGCCCCGCTTGCCCGCAGCGCGCGCAGGGTTTCCAGCACCGCGGCCACGCCGACACCGTCGTCGTTCGCGCCCGGACTGGAGGGGACCGAATCATAGTGCGCCGCAAGGTAGATCGTCCCGGTCGAGTTCGTGCCGGGCAGCCGGGCGACGATGTTGTCCGTCCGCCCCATCCCGACGACATCGCGCGCGAGCGCACCCGGGTAGCGGCCGATGCCGGACTGAATCTCGGTCTGCAGCCCCAGTTCTCGCAGCTGCGCGACGAGATGATCACGCACCCGGTCGTGTTCGGCGGTGCCGACGGGATGTGGCCGCTGCGCGATGGCCTCGACTAACCGGAAGGCCCGCCCCGCGCTGAACACCTCGGCGGGCGCCGACTCGGGTTCATGACCGTGCGGCTGTTGCTCCCACGCGGTGGCGGCTGTCACCGCCAGCAGGAACACGAACGCCAGGAAACCGGAAAGTCCTTGTCCTATCCGCACTCTCCCAGCGTAACTCGATCTCAGCGCAGGGCGAGGGCGATGAACTGGGTGACTTGCTTGTCGTTGAAATTGTCGTCGCTGACCAGCAGCAGCGTGCGTTCCCCGGAGGGCAGGCGCGGGCCCCAGGTGATGCCCTCGATGTTGTCGACGGTGCTGAGGCCGAGCTCGCTCAGGTCGGCGAGCAGACGTTTGGCGACGGGCCGGGCGTTGGTCAGCGGCGCGTTCAGAACGTTGGTGGCGGCGCCGAGATCGGCCTCGTAGATCCGGATCCGGTTACCTGCGCCTTCGACGAAACTACGTTCCACAACAAGGTATTTCGCCGGATCCAGGGGATCGACGGCGAGGATGGCGGTGATCCCGTTGCTGCCCGTACCTTCGGTGAACACCGGGTCCAGCGGATAGGCGTACTGGGCGAGCAGCTGGCCGGTGCGAGCCTGCACGGTGATCCGGGTCGTGGCCCCGGTCGTCGCGGCGGGCATCGGGCCATCCTGCATCAGCGGAGCCTCGAGCGCGGTCACGAACAGCGTGCCACCTGCGGCGAAGGTCGCGGCTTCCAGCGCGCCGTTGCGTTGCGGACCCGAATCCGGCCGCATCCGTTCGTTGTCCGGGATCGGGAGTTCGGAGTCGAAGGCGCCGTCGGGCCGCGTCACCCGCACCGACGGATCCAGCAGCACGCCCGCCGCCCGCTCACCCTCCTGCGTCCAGAAGTAGTTGCCGGTCCAGGGGTCTACCCGGATTTCCTCCGGATCGACCGTGTTCTGCGGATACGGTGCGCCGTCCGCCCCACACAGCGGCCGGGTCCCGGTGAACTCGATCGGCCCGACCCCGTTGCCGTCCACCGCGATTCGCGCGGTGTAGAACCGTGCGGATTGCAGCGCCGAGCGGTCGTCGCTGATCAGCACATATTCTCCGGCCTGCGGCAGGGCATCGATGCCGGAGAGCCCGCCGACGGTCGTCCCGCGAAAGTCGAAGGCGAACGGGACGACCCGCTCCCCGAGTAGTCGAACCGGGGGCGCGGCGGTCGCCGACGGCGCGAGGGCCGCGGTGAGCGCGCACGCGAGGATCAGCAGCAAGGGTCCACGACTTCGCATGCGCGCCAAACTAACCGGGCAATCGGACCGGGACGTGAACGCCGGGCAAACCGAGCTAGTGCGTCGTCTCCCGCTTGGGCAGCTTCCAGCCCGCGCGCGGGAAGTGGCAGGTGTAGCCGTTGGGGTAGCGCTCCAGGTAATCCTGGTGCTCCGCTTCGGCCTGCCAGAACGCGCCCGCCGGGGTCACCTCGGTGACGACCTTGCCGGGCCACAGGCCGGAGGCGTCGACGTCGGCGATGGTGTCCAGCGCCACCCGCTTCTGCTCGTCATCGAGATAGAAGATGGCGGAGCGGTAGCTGCTGCCGATGTCGTTGCCCTGCCGATCCTTGGTGGTCGGATCGTGGATCTGGAACAGGAACTCCAGCAGCGCCCGGTAGTCGGTCTGCGCGGGGTCGTAGACGATCTCCACGGCTTCCGCGTGACCGGGGTGGTTGCGGTAGGTGGGGTGGTCGTTCTGCCCGCCGGTGTAGCCGACCCGGGTCGAGAGCACCCCGGGCTGCCTGCGGATCAAGTCCTGCATGCCCCAGAAGCAGCCGCCGGCCAGGATCGCTTTGCGCGTGTCGGTCACGCTTCCTCCTCGGTGAAGTGAGTCCGGTACTCCCCATACAACCAGCAGCGGTACCCGGTTAGTTCCGGCCCTGGTCGAGGCCGGTCCGGTAGCTTGCGATGGTGAGCATCGAACACGACACGATCGTCGGCGAGGTACGCGTCCTGCACGAGGACCTGGCCCGCTGGTTGGGCGCGGCGGACGCGCCCGACGCACTGGCGGCTTTCACCGGCCAGCTGCACCCGGACTTCTCCATGGTCGGCCTCGACGGTGCGGTGGTGCCGCTCGCGCCGCTGGCCGCCGGACTGCGGGGCGCGGGCAATTCGACGCCCGGCCTGACCATCGACATCACCGACATCGACGTGCTGCACCGGTCGGCGGACTGCGCGGTGGTGCGTTTCCGCGAGGTGCACCACCGGCCCGAGGGTCCGGCCGCACGCGTCACCACCGCGCTGCTGCTGCCCGATCCGCAGGCGCGCAACGGCCTGCGCTGGCGCACCGTGCACGAGACCGCCACGACCGGCTGAATCCTCCGGCAATCGGTGTCGTGATTGACGATTCGGGCCTGGCCAGTGAGTATGAACCATGGGCAACTACGCGGTGTACAGCTGGCGAACAGCCGGATGTGTTCGGGCGCAGGTGGTTTGACGCGTGCGTGACGAATCCGATGTGGCGCAGGCCCAAGTCTTCTACGACCTGCTCAGCGCGGAGGCCGCGACACTGACCGCGGCCCTCGCGGCCGACCTGACCCGGCGCGGGTTGCCCCGATCGAGCACCGAATCGCATCTGCTGCGCCGGGAACTGCGTGAGGTGCAGCGCTGCCTGGAGCAACTCCGCGACCGGTATCCCGAGGTGCGCGGGCGCTGAGGACTTACTGATCGCCTTGGGGGAGATGGACTTTCGCTTCCTCGTACCCACCGGTCGCGGCGCTGGTGGCCGGGCCGTACACCGTGTGGATGACGCCGGTCTCGAAAGTCTGGGCCGACAGCAGCCGCAGCGGAACCGAGCCGCCGTCGTCGAACAGGCGCTGCCCGGTGCCGACGACGATGGGGTGCACGAGCAGGTGCAATTCGTCGAGCAGTCCGGCGGCGAGGAGCTGCCGGACGATCGACGGCGAGCCGCTCATCGCGATGTCGGTGGCGCCCGGCTGCTGCTTGAGTGCGGTGACGGCCTCGATCAGGTCGCCCTGCAACTGCTCGGAGTTGCGCCAGGTGAATTCCAGCCGCCGGTGCGACACGACGATCTTGCGAGCGTCGCCCAGCGCCTTGGCCATGACGGCGTCCTCTTCACCTGCGGCTTCGCGGTCCGGCCAGGCGCCGGCGAAACTGTCGTAGGTTTCCCGGCCGAGCAGCACGGTGTCGGCCGCGCCGAGCTGCTGGCCCACCGCGGCGCCCATCTCGTCGTTGAAGTAGGGGAAGTGCCAGTTCTGCGGCTCGGCGATAACGCCGTCGAGCGAGATGAACAGGCCTGCGGTGATCTTTCTCATGGACTTCTCCTGTGTTCGTCTGAGCCGCCGCGGGGGTTCCTGGCAGCGGATTCAGTGATGCAGACGACGCACCGCCGCCGAATTAATCGGCGGCGGTGTGAGGGTCACCGGACCCGGTGGAACAGGCGGCCCGCCAGGTCGACGCCCACCACCGCGCCCTGCTCGTCGCGGCTGAAGAAACCGCGGTGGCCGGCGAACGCGCCGCTGGTGATGATGTAGTCGTCGCCGTCGCCGGGGAGCAGACCGAACTCGAAGGGGGCGTGATCGGCGGGGAGTTCCTCTGAGGTGGCGCGGATCTCCGGCTTGATGAGCACCTCGAGGGTCAAAGAGGTGCCGTCCGTGGTGATGTCGAAGGTCATGGCGTCGCTTTCGTAGTGGCCCGCCACCTCCGCCGCGCGCCCGGCGTCGAACGGCAGCGGCTCGGGGTCGCGGTCGAGCAGGCCGAGGTAGTGCTCCAGCGCCCAGCGCACGATGGCCTGGTTCGCCGGGATGCCGTCCGGGCCCGCGTTGGCCATGACGATGATCGCGAAGTCGCGGTCGGGCACGATCAGCAGTTCGCTGAACTGGCCGATGCTGGAACCGCCGTGCCCGATGGTCGCCACGCTGTCGATCTCGCGCAGGAACCAGCAGGTGCCGAAGGCGTCGCCGAGCGAACTGCCGCGCAACTCGACGGTCGGCTGCCGCATCCGGTGCAGCACCTCTTCCGGCAGCACCGGTGCGCCGTCGCCGAGATGGAAACGGGCCCAGCGCAATTGGTCGGCCACCGTGGACGCCACACCGCCGCCTGCATTGTTGGCGCGGGTCGGCTTCCACGGCCGCGCGATGCTCAGTTCGCCGTCCGCGCCGATGTCGTGGCCCACGGCGAAGCGGCGGGTCATCGCCTCGCGTTCGGTGAAGACGGTGTTGGTCAGGCCCAGGGGCTCCAGGATGATCGAGGCGACTGCCTGCTCGTAGGTCTGGCCGGTCACCTTCTCGATGACCCGGCCCAGCACATTGAAGCCCGCCTGGCTGTAGGACGCGCGGTCACCGGGTGCGCCGATCATCGGCAGTTCGGCCAGCGTCGCCACGAACTTCGCCAGCGCGTCGTCGCCCTCGCCGGTGTCGTTGATGATGCTCCAGTCCATGCCGGAGGTGTGATTGAGCAACTGCGCCACGGTGATTCGGGCGGCGGCGTCGGAGTCGGAGAGCACGAACTCGGGCACATATCGGCGCACCGGCGCGTCCAGCTCGATCTTGCCGTCGGCGACCAGGCGCATGATGACGGTCGCGGTCAGCGGTTTGGTCACCGAGCCCAGCTGGAACAGGGTGTTCGCGTCCACCGGCAACGGGTTCTCGACGCTGGTCACGCCGTGGTAGCCGAAGTGCTCCTGGCCATCGGCCCACACTCCGATCGCGATACCGGGAATCCCGAACTTGGTGGCGGTGGCTGCTGCGATCTCGTGTAATGCGTTGACAGTCATGATGTTTCCTCCGGCGTGTCCGTGGGCGGTTCGCCCTGTGGACACCACGGTGCCGGGGTGCGCTGACAGTCCACCGACAGCGCGCTGACAACCCTGTTTCGGCTGCTCGGGAGCGGGTTTACACCCAGCCGCGGCGATTGCCCGGCATCGCGGTGTTGCCCTGCGGGTCCGGGACCACCCCGAGGGTCTGGTGCAGCCCGAGGCCGCCGTCCTCGAAACCCAGAGCGGAGGCGGCCATATAGAGCCGCCAGATTCGGGCGCGGCCCGGGCCGACCATGGAAACGGCGCGGTCCCAGTCCTTTTCGAGATTGGCGACCCAGTGGCGCAGAGTCAGGGCGTAGTGCTCCCGCAAGGATTCGACATCGCGGACCTCGAAACCGGCACGCTCCATGGCCAAGACGACTTCGCCGACGTCGAGGAGCTCGCCGTCCGGGAAGACGTAGCGGCCGATGAAGGAACGGTTCTGCATGCGGGAGCCGCCGATGGAGGAGATGGCGTGGTTGAGCAGGCGGCCCTCGGGACGCAGCAGGGCGCGCAGGGTGTCGAAGTATTCGCCGGTGCGCTTGGTGCCGACGTGCTCGAACATGCCGATCGAGGAGATGGCGTCGAACTCCTCGCCGCGCAGGTCGCGGTAGTCCGACAGGCGGATTTCGACGCGGTCCTCCAGCCCCGCCTCGATGACGCGCTTGCGAGCGAGTTCGGCTTGCTCGTTGCTGATCGTGACGCCGACGACCTGCGCGCCATAGGACGACGCGGCGTGCATCGCCATCGAACCCCAGCCGCAACCGACGTCGAGCAGCCGTGTCCCGGCGCGCAGGCCCAGCTTGCGGCAGATCAGGTCGTGCTTCGCGCGCTGGGCGCTTTCGAGGGAAACCGCGGGGTTCGCGGGGTCGGCACCGGTATCGCCGGGACCGACGAACCGCGCGCACGAGTAGGTCATGCTCGCGCCGAGCACGAGACGGTAGAAGTCGTTGCCCACGTCGTAGTGGTGACTGATCGCGGCCGCGTCCCGCCGTTTGGTGTGCAGCCCGCCGCGCAGCGGACGCACCTCCTCCGGCGGCGGCTTCGGATGGTGGGTGAGCGCGCCGAGCTTTCCGGCCGCGCCGACCGCGCGCACGGCAGCGTCCCAGCCCAGGTCGGCGTCGTTGGGGGCGGACTGCTGCAGGGTGCGCAGCACCGTGAACACGTCGCCTTCGAACTCGAGTTCGCCCGAGACATAGGCCCGGGCGAGGCCGAGTTCGCCTGGCGCCCACACCAGATGGCTCAGCGCGTCCTTGGATCGGATGCGCATGGTGCCGCGGGTTTCGCTGCCGGGGACGAGGGTGCTGCCGTCCCAGAATTCGAAGCGGATCGGCGGCTGGTCGCCCAGCGCGGTCCGGAGCAGCGGTGCGAGTGTCGTGGCGACGGTGGCTTTCTGGCCCATATCTCCACTATGGCCCGTGACCTGCGTACAGGTGGGCAACGACGCGGGGTCAGGCGATCCGCAGGCCCTTGTCGAGATCGCCGTCGAGCAGAGCCGCGCCGAGCGTGGTCAGCTGGTGGCGCATGGCATTGCGCTGGCGGTGACTCTCGATCAGCCCGGCCTCGCGCAGGATCGAGGCGTGCTCACTCGCGGTGGCGGGGGTGACGCCGAGCTGACGGGCCAGTTCGGTGGTGCTGCACCCCTCCGCGATCGCCTGCAGCGCCGCGGCGCGGGTGCGGCCGAGCAGGGAGTTCAAGGCATCGTTGGGTGCGCGCGGGCCCCAGGCCGCCGCGAAGTCCGCGATGTCGCGGATGGCGGGCACGATCAGCGTCATCGGTGCCGTCTCATCGACCGCCGAGTGCAGCATGACCGGCTCCGGCCACACGAACAGCGCCGGCACCAGCACCAGCCCGCGCCCGCCGAGGTGGCGCTCCTGACAGTTGGCCCGGGTGGCGACCTCGAGCACCGGTGCGCGCCAGCGGGCGTACGGGGCGAGGGTGGCGAACAAGCCTTCGACGCCGTCGGTGGCCATGGTGCGCGCCATCCGGTCCGCGGCCACGTCGAGATAGGACTGCACATGGGTCCAGCGGTCGGCGAAGGCGACCGAGTGGAAGGACTGGATGGCGGTCGCGACCTCGCCCAGCGTGCGGTTGTCGCGATCCGGCAGATGCGCCGCCCAGCCCGGCAATTGCGTGGTTCGTGGCCACCATTCGCTGGTGGCCACGCACGCGACCTCGCGGCGTAGCTCCTCGCGGGACGCCAGGTGCAGCGCGGTGATGCCTTCGGACATGGTCCGCGCGCCGCGGGTCGGGGTGATCAGGTCGAGGAAACAGCCGTCGGCCGGCACGAGATCGGCCAGCACACCGAAGTTCTCGGGCACGGCGGTGACCACCTCGGAGCGCCAGCCGTCGAAGAGCGGTGTGCGACCGCGCTGCAACGTCCGGGTGGCCAGCAGCGTCTCGCCGAGCGCGCCCAGCGGCGCACCGATGCGGACCCGCAGCAGATCGTCGGGCGTGAAGTGCAGCCGCTTCATCCGTTGCCTCGCAATCTCTCCCCGGTCACGCTACGCCCGATCACCGACGTCCGCGGCCCGGCGCCGGATTGAACGGATCCAGCTCGAACAGCATCTCCGGCACCGACTGCGGCTCGTGCTCGACCGGCGCGACCCGCCGGAACCGCACGCCCCGCAGCCACTCCCGCCCGCGCCGCCACACATCGGCACCGTCCAACAGCACCAGCGGGGCCATCCCGTCGGCACGCACAGCTGCCTGGTTCATCATTTTCAGCCTCCTGGTTAGCTTCCGATGAGCAGCGTATGAACCAGGGGGCACCTAGCGCACCACCATTAGGCCATGGCCTAAACAGCCAAGATCAGGGTCTTCCCGGAGGCGCGGCACGGCCCCGGCTTGCGACGATCGGCGCTGTGAAACTTCCAGGGCTGCTCTTGTTCTCCGCGCCGCTGTGCATCGCCGGCTACGGCGTCATCCGGCTCGCGGGGCGCGCCGACGGGCATTACGGCCCCGGCCCGGACTGGCAGGCCGCCCACCTCTTCGGTCTGCTCGGCATGGTGCTGTTCATTCCGGTGGTCCTGAACCTGAGCCGGGAACTCCCGCCGAGCCGCTGGCGCGACGGGACCGTGGGACTGACCCTGATCGGCTTGGGCGCCACCATCGTTCAGTTCACCGCGGACATCTCCTTCGCGGCGCTGGCCGAGAACAAGGCCGACATGTCGCGCCTGAGCAACCAGTTCTCCGATATTCCCGGCGTCCGCCCGCTCTTCTATACCGTCCTTCCGCAGCTGTTCTTCCTGGGACTGGTCGTGCTCACGGTACTGCTGGCCCGGCGCAAGCTGCTGCCCTGGTGGAGCCCGCCGCTGCTGCTGGCGGGCATCCTCCTCTCGGCGTTCAGTCTGGACTTTCTCCCACTGACCGGCGCGGCCATCCTGGTGGCATTGCTGCCGATGGCCGAGCCGAATGTGCTGGGGCGGGTGGGATTACGCGCCGACCGCTGAGCCGAACCAGTACTCCAGCGCATCGCGCATCGTCGCCGCGGCGGTGTCGGCGGACTCGCCGATCGTCGCGGCCCAGGCGATGTGGCCGTCCGGGCGGATCAGCAGGCCATCGGCGGGCTGATCGTCGGCCTTGGCCGCGTGGATGTCGATGCGAGGCGCCCACTCCTGGGCGATCGCACGGAGCTCCGGGCGATCGGCGAGATCGAGGAAGACGGGCCGACCGGCGTGCATGAATTCGGCGACACTCGTCGTGCCCTGCTCGGTGTGCAGCGTGAGATCGGGGGCGAAGGCACCGGTCAGCGCGTTGCGATCAGACCCCGGCATCGGGTAGCGAATGTCGGAGTGGCCGACCAGGGCGCCCATCCGGCGCAGCGCCGGCTCGTCTTGCAGCAGTTCCTGGATGACCTGCCGAAGTGCCTCGTCGGCCTCGTCCCGGCCGCGTCGCAGCGCCACCTGGGCCCGGGTCTGCAGCCGGGCGCGCGCCCCGGCGAAGTGGCGTTCGTCGTGGTAGGTGTCCACCAGGCCGGCCGGCGCCCAGCCCTGCACGTCGGCGGCCAGCTTCCACGCGAGGTTGACCGAGTCGAGCATGCCGACGTTGAGCGCGGTGCCGGTGGCGGGGAGCAGGTGCGCGGCGTCGCCGGCCAGCAGGATGCGTCCCGCGCGGTAGCTTTCAGCCTGCCGATCCTTGAAGGTGAAGCGCGACAGTCGCTTCGGATCCGCCATCGGCAGGTCCACGCCGAGCACCCGGCGCACGCTGGCGCTGAGCTCGGCCAGGGTCAACGGCTCCTCGTCGTCGTATTCGGTGGTTTCGTTCTCGGTGGTCATCAGGCTGGTGACCCCGGACGCGGGGTCGGTCGCGAACGCGAACACACCGGTGTCCAGCCGGGTGAAGCCCGCATGGACCACGCCCAGCCCGGGCACGTCGATGTCACCGTTGTCGAGCAACCGCACCGGCGCCGGCAGCGTGACCTGCGCGAGCCGGTTGACCTCCGGATAGGTGGTGCCGGGGAACTCGATTCCGGCCAGCTCGCGGATGCGGCTGCGGCCGCCGTCGCAACCCGCCAGGTAGCGGGCAGTCACCTCGTACGTGCCGTCCGGTCCGCGCACTTCCGCGGTCACCGTGTCGTCGTCCTGGCGGACACCGAGGACCTCGTGGCCGCGGCGGATCTCGGCGCCCAGGTCGCGAGAGTGCGCGTCGAGTAGTCGCTCGATTTCCCACTGCGCGATCGGCATCGCGTGCATCGGGGAATCGGTCAGCTGGGTGAGGTCCAGTTGCAGCGTGCCGAACGGGAACCGCGGCGCGATGTGCGGATCGCTGCTGAGTTCCTCGAACCGGCCCAGCAGCCCGCGGAAGCGCAGGTGATCCAGGATCCGCCCGCCGATGCCGCTGGCCTTCTGAGTCTCCCGCGGCACCAGGTGCTTCTCCAGCACCAGCGGCCGCACCCCGGCCAGGCTCAGCTCTGCGGCCAAGGTCAGTCCGGCCGGACCAGCACCCACGATGATCACGTCGATATCCGTCACTCGTTAACTCCCAACTCGCAGGTTCTGGCTTAGGCGGGCAATTCTGCGGCACGACCGGGGTCTTGCCGCAAGCCCCCAGGTGCGCTATACCTTTAGAAGGGGAAACGATCGCGGCTCCGCGATCTCGCAAACTTCAAGCCTCGGTAGTGCCGGGGATTCCGTCTTCCACGATGTAGCTCGCGCGCGTCTGTATCGGCGCGCCCGGTCGGGTGACGAAGGGGACCACGCGGAAGTCGGTGCGGCACAAAGATTTCTCCAGCGTCAGGTGCAGATAGCCGCGCTGGGCGTTGAAGAACTTCAGGTCCGGGTTGGCGGCGAGCAGCCGGCGACCGTGCTCGGTCATGTCGGCGCCATTGCCGTTGGTGGTGATCGACGAGCCGGTGAATTCGGCTCCGACCACCGGGGATTCGGGGTGGTCGAAATCACTGCGGAGGTTGCCCGCGCAATGCTCGTGCTTGTCGCCGGTCAGGACGACGAGATTGCCGACGTGCCGCTCGGCGGCCGCGCCGAGCACGGTGTTGCGGTCGGCGACGTAGCCGTCCCAGGCGTCGGTGGAGACCCGGACCTCGGGGCCGGGATCGGTGTCGACCTCGCTCATGGCCACCTGATTCCCCAAAATCTGCCAGCGTGCGGGCGATTCGGTGAATCCGTCGATCAGCCACTCGCGCTGCGCCGCCCCGAGAATGGTGCGGTCGGTATCGAAACGCTCATCGCAGCCGATGACCGGGTTCTGGCTGCAGGGGATCTGGGAGCGGTACTGGCGGGTGTCGAGCATGGTGACGTCGGCGAGGTCGCCGAAACGGTAGCGGCGGTGCAGGCGCATATCCGGGCCCGATGGGATCTGTGCCAGGCGCAGCGGCTGATGCTCGTACATGGCCTGGAAAGCGTCCGCCCGGCGACGCTGGAAAAGCGTTGGGAGCAAAGCGATGTCGAAGCCGAGGCCGGGATTGTCGCCCGCCCAGTTGTTGTCGATCTCGTGATCGTCCATGGTGACCAGCCAGGGAAATGCGGCATGCGCGGCTTGTAGCGGCAGCTCGGCCTTGGCCTGGGCGTAGCGCAAGCGGTAGCCGCGCAGGTCGACGGCTTCCCCGCGCGAAAACGTCTGCGGTGCGGCGCCTTCCCGCCGGTGATTCCACGCGCGCTCGTAGATGTAGTCGCCCAGATGCAGCACCAGGTCGACGTCCTCGCGACTCAGATGCTCATAGGCGGTGTAGTACCCCGACGCCCAGGACTGGCAGGACGCGACCGCCAAACGTATTCGCGCCGTGGCGGTTCCGGCGGCCGGAGCGGTGCGGGTGCGCCCGATCGGCGAGATCGCCGAGCCCGCTCGAAAGCGATAGAAGTACCAGCGATCCGGTTCCAGCCCGCGGACTTCCGGATGCACGCTGTGCCCGAGGTCACGGGTCGCGACCGCGGCGCCGCGGGTGACGACCTGCCGGAAGTCCTCGTCGTGCGCGACCTCGTACTCCACGGTCACCGGATGTCGCGGCATCCCGCCGAGCCCGTCCGGCGCGAGCGGATCCGGGGCCAGCCGCGTCCACAGCACCACCCCGTCGGGCAGCGGATCCCCGGAGGCCACGCCGAGTGCGAACGGATACGTTCCGCGCCAGCGCGGCGCCGGGAACAGCCCACTACTGGCGGTCGCCGCACCGGCCAGACCGGCGATGCCGAACGCCAGCAGTGCGCGCCGTGACAAGGACATACATCAGGGTACGTTCGGCAGCCCTGGGTAAGCTGACGGCTCACTATCAACCTCGGGAAAGAGATCATGGCGCAGTTCGAGAACGTCAGTGTGGCCAAGAAGGCCAATGTGTACTTCGACGGAAAGTGCGTCAGCCACGCCCTGACCCTGGCCGACGGCACCAGCAAGTCGGTCGGCGTCATCCTGCCCGCCACCCTGACCTTCACCACCGGCGCGCCGGAGATCATGGAGCTCATCGAGGGCGAGTGCAAGGTGACCCTGGCGGGCGAAACCGAGCCGGTCACCTACCGCGGCGGCGAGTCCTTCAAGGTGCCGGGCGACAGCTCCTTCCAGATCGAGGTCCTCGACACCGTCCACTACGTCTGCCACTTCGGCTAGGCCGCACACCGGCCCGGGCAGGTTTAACCTCCGCCGATCGCGGCATGCTCGAAGAGTCTTCTCCGCAATCGGAAGGGAGCTGCTCATGTCGGGTCGGCTGGAGGGCGTCCGGGTACTGATCGTCACCTCGAACACCGGGGTGGAACGCGATGAGCTGGTGGTGCCGCTCGGGCAGCTGCGGGCGCTGGGCGCTCAGGTGATCCACGCGGCGCCGAAGAACGAGGGCGTGCAGACGTTCCGGCACGATGTGCACCCCGATGACGTGTTGCAGCCCGATACCTCCCTCGATGACGTGCGGGCCGAGAATTTCGAGGTGCTGCTGGTGCCCGGCGGGACCGTGAACGCGGACAAGCTGCGGCTCGAGGACCGGGCGGTGGCGCTGGCCAAGGGCTTCGCCGAAGCGGGCAAGCCGATCGCGGCGATCTGCCACGGGCCCTGGCTGCTGGTGGAGGCGGGACTGGTGGCGGGGAAGACGTTGACCTCGTATCAGTCCGTGCGCACCGACATCACCAATGCCGGGGGCAAGTGGGTGGACGAGTCGGTGGTGCGTTCGCCGGAGGACGGTTGGACGCTCATCACCTCCCGCAACCCCGGTGACCTGGGTGATTTCCTGGAGGGGATCTCCGAAGAAGCGGAGTCGAAGAAGTAGGGTTCGAGGCCCGGTCCGGAATCCGGGCCTCTCTCCTGGCGGTCAGCCGACTTTCGTGGAGAGCGTCACGGCCTTGCCGACCAGCTCCGCGTTGTCGACAGCATGGGCGTTGAACCGGCCGACGCTGGCGCGAGACACCGTGTGCAGCACCGGCTTCGCGGCATCCGACGGCATACCGTCGTGCGGTTCATCGGTGAGATTGACCGGTCGCACCAGCACCCAGTCCAGTCCGCTCGACCGCACCAGCGCTTCCTGGCGCTCGGTGTCGTCGATCTGCGGCGCCAGAATCAACTTGTAGAACAGGCGATTGGTGCGGGTCAGCCCGGGCTTGGACTCGCCGACGCCGAATGCGGTCTGCACCACCAGTTTCCGCACGCCATGGTTGCGCATGGCCTCGATGACGTTGCCGGTGCCCTGCGACCGCACGTCCTTCGGGGTGTGACTCGGCCCGAGAAGCCGTACCCGCATGGGATTTTCGCTGATGCCGAGGATCACGACCACCGCGTCGTGATCGGCGACGGCGCGATCGAGATCGGCCGGTTTCATGGCATCGCCGATCGCGTAGCTCAGTCGCGGCTGTTTCGTGCCGCCCGGGCTACGGGTGAACGCGGTGACCTCATGGCCGGCGGACAGCAGATGGTCGACGGTGGCGCGGCCGGATCCACCGGTCGCACCGACTACCAAAACCTTCATCAGGGAGCTCCTCGGAGTTGAGAGTGATTGCCTGACATCCAGTGTTGGTCCTGAAAACTGGACGCACCATGGCTGTTCGTCGGCATTTCATGCCCGATCGTCCGGGCTCATGGACGTTCGCTATCCCCGGCTCACATACTGGGAGCATGCAAGTCGAACCGGTATGGCGGTCTGCGGATTCGCTGGGGCAAGCCCTGCACCTGCTGCGGATGAGCGGTGTCTTCTACGGGCGCTCGGATTTCACCGAGCCCTGGGGAGTGGCCCTGCCGGTCTGGCCGGAATGCGTGATGTTCCATTTCGTGGCCGAGGGCACCTGCTGGCTGGAGGTGGAACCCGCTGGCGGCCAATGGCTTTCCGCCGGTGACCTGGCTCTGGTCCCGCACGGCGCGGGCCACCTGCTGGCCAGCGCACCGGGCGTGCACGGGACCGCATTGGACGCGTTGCCAAGGGAATTGGTGAGTGAGCGCTACGAGATCCTGCGCCACGGCGGTGGTGGCACACCCGCGACGGTGATCTGCGGTGCGGTGCGTTTCGACGATCCGGCCGCCCGGCATCTGCTCGAGCTGCTACCCGAGGTGATCCGCGTCCGCCGCACCGACTCACCGCAGGGCGCGTGGATCGACGCGACCCTGAGATTCATTGCGGCAGAGGCGAAACAGCTTCGCCCCGGCGGCGAGACGGTGATCACCCGGCTTGCCGACATCCTGGTCATCCAGGCCATCCGCTCCTGGATCGAGGAGGATCCGGCCGCCCGAACCGGCTGGCTCGGCGCGCTACAGGATCCGCGCATCGGCCCGGCCATCGCGATGATCCACCGCGACCCGGCCCGCGCCTGGACGCTGTCGGCGCTGGCATCGGAGGCGGCGATGTCCCGCTCGGCCTTCGCCGCCCGCTTCACCGAACTCGTCGGCGAACCCGCCATGCAGTACCTGACCCGCTGGCGCATGCACGTCGCGCAAACCAGCCTGGAACGCGAGGACATCGGGCTCGGCGAACTCGCACACCGCCTCGGCTACCAGTCCGAGGCGGCCTTCAGCCGCGCCTTCAAACGGGTGGTCGGATGCTCCCCGGGCGCGGTGCGCCGCAACCCTATCGGGTCCCGTGCTGCAGCCCCAATAGCGCGTTGAGCACCTGCGATCCGCTGTCGAGCATGGCGGCGAAGATGTCCTGCGGCAGGATTTTTCCGTTGCACCACAGCACGTTGCAGTTCGACGGCGCGTACGGTCCGGCACCGAACAGGATCGACAGCAGGTGCTCCGGGTCGGTCCAGAACGCCAGATCGTCCAGGCTGCCGAGCACCGGGCCGAAGCTGTCGGGATAGTTGTAGGGCGAGTCGAAGGGTGCGGCCGGAACATCGGTGACGGCCGCGGCGACCCGGCGGATGAATTCCTTGTTGTCCGGGTTGGATTCGGCCGCCAGCGAGGTCTGCACATTGTTCAGATCGATACCGCCGGGCACGCCTAGCCGCACGATCACGAGATCCCGGCTCGGAATCACCACGGTGAACTGACCGAGTGCGCCGACGAAGGCGTACAGGTCGCGAGGCGCGCCGGGGAACATCGGATGCTGGAAGGTCTTCGCGGTGGGCACCGTCGCCGTCTTGTACGAGTCACCGGCGTTGAGCCAGAACAGGAATCCGTAGCCGCCGTTGGCCTCGGTCGGCCGCACCGCCTGCTGGATATAACCGGGGTCGACCAATTGCCGCTCACCCCAACGGCCTTCGCGCAACATCAGCAGCCCGAAGCGGGCCAGATCGTCGGCGCGCATGGCCAAGCCGCCGTTGACGGCGGTGTGGCCGCTGCGATCCCGCAGCCAGACCCACTGGTCCCGGGCAATACCCAAGGGGGCCATGACTTCCCGCTGCACGAAGTCCTGGAAGTCCAGTCCGGTGGTGAGTTCGATGATGCGTGGCAGCAGCACCAGCACCGCCTGGCCGTACTGGAAGGTGCTGCCGGGTTCGAAGGCGAACGGTGTGTTCAGGGTCTGGGAGATCTCGTCGGTGGCGATGCCGGCGATATCTGCGGCCCAGCTGAACCGCAGTCCGGTGGTTTGATTCAGCACCTGCCGCACGGTCAGCGCCGCGTGCGCGGCGTCGGCCTGCGGGAAGAACTTGCCCAGCGGATCGTCGAGCCCGAAGTGGCCCAGGGTGATCGCGCGCCCGACCGCGACCGAGGTCACGCCCTTGGTCGCGCTGGCCAGCGGCACCGGCAGGTTGCCCGTACCGGTCCGGTCGCCGACCAAGCACCCGTGCCGGTACACCTGGATCGCGTAGGCGCCCTTGCTCGCACCGAACCCGATCGCGTCGTCCAGGGCGGCCGGATCGAAACCGGCGGACGCCGGATCCAGGCGCGAAACCGGCTGATCCGCAGCCGGAACGGCGCACGCCGCGGGGTCGGCGGCGCTGGGTACGGCGATCCCGGCAGTGATCAGCACCGCGCCGAGCGCAGCCGCCCCCGCGTGACGGAACTTCATCAGGGAGAACCCTTTTCGTCGTAGTCGATCAGGACAGCGCGTCGGCCTGGGCATTGCGGTGTACAGAGAAGTACGTCTTGTCGTGGGGCAGTAGCCAATTCGGACCCACGAAGAACTGTTCGGCGGTCTCCTCACCGAAGGCGAGGTAACGCAGATAGGCCACCGCGGTACCGCTGGACAGATAGGCGTCGAGCCCGTCGACCGGCGAGAAGTGACTGACCCCACGGGCATTCGCGATCCAGGCCGGTGCGGCGAAGGTCAGGTTGTACTGCCACCAACGCACCCAGGCGAAGTCGGGGACTACGAAATCGTTGTAGCCGGTGAGGAACAGCGTCGGTACGCCTATCAGCGAACCGACCGCCAGCGGTCCGGGTTCGATGGCCAGCACGCCCGCCACCCGGAGCGCCGGATCGATGGCCGCGGCGACGCGTGGAAACAGCGTCCCGGCTTGCAGCGCCGCCTGGCCGCCGGCGGAATGTCCGCCGAACACGGTGCGACCCAGGTCGATCTTGTTGTACAGCGGGGATTTCGGATCCTGGTTGGCGACCATCGCTGTCGCGACGCCGAGTGCGGGCACGTAAGCGAGCGAGTTGATGTAGTCGTAGGGGAGCGTCACGACGAAACCGTGGCTGACCCACTGGCGCGCCAGCGCGTCGTACATACCCGGATTGGAATTGATCCCGCCGGTGAACACCAGCAGCGGTGCGTTCGTCAGGTCGGCGATGTCGGCCGGGTAGTAGGTGTTCACCCCGATCGGCGACTCCAGCCCGTTCGGGAACGCCTGGGTACAGGTCAGGTCGTCGCGATTGCCGAACAGGTGCACCACGACGTGCTGCACCATCCCGAACACCGATTCCTGGCAGGGGTTGGTCCGCACGGTGGTCGCGACCGGATGCGGTCCGGTGTTGTTGAACAGGCTCTGGGCGGTGGTGCCGGGGGCGATGTCCTCGGCGTCGGCGGTTCCGGCCGAGGCGCAGACCGCCACCGCGGTCAACGCGACCGCCGTCGCTGTGCGCAGACGTGCGCGAAAGCTCATACCCAGGACCACCTTGTCCATTGCGCCCGGCCGGGCTCCTCGTATTGTGAAACCATTCGGTCTCGAATTATGGAAGATACCTGGGAGTGGCCTGCGACACAATGTGTGCGCGCCCAAACCGGTTCGGCGACACGCCACAAGAATGGTTAGCCGTGAATTTGCTTCTGACTCACGGGTATTCGGCACCGGGGCCGATGCGGGGACGAAGCTGGGGTGGTTGCGGGGGCACCGCCGAGGCCCCTGCCGGACATTCGTCCAGTTCAATGCCGGTTCCGGCTCGGCGACGCGGCACGCGGGCGAACGCTACCTGTCGGTCCGTGTTGATAGCATGGCCTTTCTAGCCGACCGGATGCGGGCAGCGAACCGGAATGCCACCGCGAGAGAGTCCTTTCCATGCAGTTTGAAATCGTCGAGCGGGACGAGACGTGGGTCGCCGGTCTGCCGGTCCGCAGCCCCAAGCGCGCGCTCGGAGAACTGCGCGACCATGATCTCGAAGCGGCCTGGGCAGCGGTGCTGCACCAGGATCTCGGCGGTCCGCTCGCCAGTGCCTTCACCGACTACACCGGTGAGCTCGGCACCTACAACACCCAGATCGTCGGGTATCAGTGCAGCTCCTTCGACGAGGTCACCCGCGGTCACCTGGTGGCCCGGCTGCCGCGCGGCACCTACGCCCGCTTCTCCTCGGTCGGCAACTTCCCCCAGGTGATGACCGACCTGTGGACCCAGATCGCCTACGCCGAGGAACACAAGCGAATCAGGCGCACCTACACCGGCGATTTCGAGTGCTACCCGCACGCGTACAAGATCGAGCTCTACCTCGCGGTCGAGGCATCATGACGTACACCATCGCGGTGCGGAACGCGGCGATCTACGGCGGCCTGGTGGTGCCCCGGGTGCGCCCCAGCTTCAAGGTCAGCAACAGCGACCTGATCGAGTTCCTCAAGGACCGGCTGCGCGAACGTTCCGGCGACAAGCAGCCGATGTACACGGTGTACGTGCCGGATCCGGCAGGCAACTACAACGCCATCGTGAGCTTCGAATACCGTGCGCCGGAAGAGATTCCGGTCGGCGACCTGCTCGTGCAGGTGCCCAAGGGCGTCTACGCGCGGTTCGAGCCGAACGGCGATTACCACGATCCGGTGGAAGACGTCTGGGCCCAGGTCGACGACGCGACGGCGTCCGCCGAGATCACCCGCGCCTACCGGGAAGAGATCGAGATCTGGCGCGGCCCGCAGTCGGTCGAGCTTTTCATCTCGATCCTGATCTAGTTGCGGAAAGTTAACCCAATCGGAACCGACTGGTCGCTAAATTCCGCACTTTGCTCCTTCATCATCGTCTGACCTGCGGGAATTTCCGATCACCCGATTAGTTTTCGGAAGATTAGCCAGACGCCTGGTCAATTCCTGTTGTATGACGGATACTGCCCTAGGCAAACTTGTGCTGACCTCGGCAGCCATGGATCGGAGGACGTGCGCACGCATGAACGGTGACCCTGGTCCCGGTGTGGACTATCGGCCGCTGACCCTCGACGAGTCGGCACCCCACGATGCACCGATGCTCGCGCAGCTGCGCAAGTCGCCCCGGATCCGCATTCTCGATCTGCGTGATGTGCTGCGCGTGGAACTCGGCAAGATCACGAACCCGGTCGCCGAGGAGCCCTCGGACCGCTGGGTGTACTACCCGTGGCGGCGCACGGTGGTCGGCCTGCTCGACGAGGTGTCCTACCGCGCCATCCGCCTCGACCGCAACCGCAACAAGCTCACCCGCGAGGAACAGCAGCGGCTGAGCGAGCAGCGGATCGGCGTCGTCGGGCAGAGCGTCGGCCATGCCTGCGCCTACACCATCGCCCTCGAAGGCGCCTGCGGCATGCTGCGACTGGCCGATTTCGACGAGATCGAACTGTCCAACCTGAATCGGGTGCCGGGCAACATCTTCGACATCGGCGTCAACAAATCGATCGTGACCGCGCGCCGCATCGCCGAACTCGATCCGTACCTGCCGGTGGAGGTCCGCACCTCCGGCGTCACCGAGGACTCGGTGGACGAATTCCTCACCGGGCTGTCCATCGTCATCGAGGAATGCGATTCCCTCGACATCAAATTCGCGGTCCGCGAAGGCGCGCGCCGGCACCGCATCCCGTTGCTCATGGAGACCAGCGACCGCGGCCTCTTCGATGTCGAGCGCTACGACCTGGAACCCGGACGGCTCCCGTTCCACGGCCTGCTCGGGGCGACCACCGGCGCGGATCTGCGCGGCCTGACCACCAAGGACAAGGCGCCGCACGTCATGCGGATCCTCGATCCCGGCGAGTTGTCCGCGCGGATGGCGGCGAGCCTGGTCGAGATCGACGAAACCGTCACCACCTGGCCGCAGCTCGGCAGCGAAGTGCAGTTGGGCGCGGCCATCGTGGCGGCGGCGGTACGGCGAATCGGGTTGGGGCTCAAGCTTTCCTCCGGCCGCGTGCGCGTCGATCTGGAGCACGGGCTGGACGCGCTGGCCGAGCCGGAACCGGTCGAGGAGACGGCGCTCGACGGCGGCGGGCCGGTCCCGGACGCCACGGCGGCCACGCCGGTCGCGCGGGTGCTGGAATGCGCGCAACGCGCCCCGTCCGGCGGCAATACCCAGCCGTGGGTGCTGCGTGACGACGACGCCGGACTCCGGATGGATCTGGTGCGAACCCGCTCGTCGGCCCTGGATATCGGCTATCGCGGCAGCGCCGTCGCGATCGGCGCCGCCCTGCACAATGCTCGCGCCGCGGCCGCCGCGCACGGCATGCTGGGACCGCACCGAATCCTCGAAGACGATGCCAGCGCACTTACGGCACTGCTCGAGTTCGGCTCCGGCGACGATGCCCTGCTGGCCCGCGACTACCCAGCCGCCCTCTCCCGGGCGACGAACCGGCGCCTGGGCAACGGTGCGGCAATCTCCGATCAGGTGCTTGCGAGCCTGGCCGCGGCTGCCGCCGCCGAGGGCGGGACCGTCCGCCACGTCACCGGCCGCGCCGATATCGACCTGGCCGCCGATCTGCTCGGCAACTCCGACCGCATCCGCTATCTCACCCCGCGCCTGCACGAGGAACTGTTCGCCGAACTGCGCTGGCCGGGCGAAGATCCGCTTACCGGCATAGACGTCCGCAGCCTCGAACTCACCCCCGTCGAACAGGCCAAGATGCGGATGGCCCGGCGCTCGGACGTGATGGCGCGACTGCGCGAATGGTCGGCGGGCACCGCCCTCGGCGAATACACCCGGGACCGGGTGGTCTCCAGCTCCGCGGTGCTCGCGGTGACCCTGCCCTGCCCCGAGCACACACCCGGCCTCACCGACTACGCACGGGCCGGTGCGGCCGCCCAGCGGGTCTGGTTCGAGGCCGAACGCCGGGGCCTCGCCGTGCAACCTGTCTCGCCGGTGTTCCTCTACGCACGGCAGCATGCGGAGTTGATCGCGATTTCCCCCGATTTCGCGGATACACTGACTTCACTTCAGGGCCGTTTCCTGGACCTGCTGGGAGTGCCTGAGCATGAGATCATGGCATTGGTGCTTCGCCTGAGCTACGCGGCAGCAGCCACGGTCCGCAGCAGGCGGCTCCCCTTCGGGGCGGGCCTCCGGCGGGGACCGGAAGCCTCGGGCGCGGGCGACCGCAGCTAGCACGATCGGAGACAGGGTGCCTCGCCGAACGCTCGACTCGTTGGTGACCGAAGTCGCCGCCGAGTTGATGGGCGTCGACGCCACGACCATGGTGGCGGCGAGCGAACGCGTGCTGGCCAAACTGGTCGAGCATTTCGACGTCGACTTCAGCTATCTGCGTCATACCGAACGGCAGCGCCGGGCCACCGTGCTGATCGCGGAATGGCCGCACCGCGCCGAGGTTCCCGACCCCGACCCGCTGAAGGTCGTCTTCTTCGAGAACGCCGACTCGGTGTTCCGCGAACTCGAGCACGCCGTCGAGCCGATCATCGTGCGCCCCGACGTGCACAGCGCCGACTATCAGGAGACGATCCGGCGCTCCTCCGGAATTCCGACCGTCGCGATGGCCGCCGTGCCGCTGATCTCGCGCGGTGAATCCACCGGCGTGCTCGGCTTCATCAAACAGGGCGACCGGGACTGGAGCACGCGAGAACTCAACGTGCTCAAGGCGATTGCCGCGCTGTTCGCGCAGGTGCAGGCGCGGGTGGTGGCCGAGGAACGGTTGCGCTACATCGCGCTGCACGACGATCTGACCGGGCTGGCGAACCGGCGGGCGCTGCTCGAGCACATGGAGGAGCGCCTGCGGTCCGGCGCGCCCGGGCCGGTGGCGGCGCTGTTCCTGGACCTGGACCGGTTGAAGGCGTTGAACGACTTCCTCGGCCACACCGCCGGGGACAATTTCATTCGCACCCTGTCCTCGCGGCTGCGCGAGAACCTCGACGGGCAGGACATGATCGCCCGGCTGGGCGGCGACGAGTTCGTCATCGTGCCCGCGAAACCGATGGACGCCGTCGCCGCCGAGCTGGAGGCGACGCGGATTCAGCAGTTGATCGGGCGGCGGGTGACCGTCGGCGGCGAGTCCGTCAGCCGCGGCGCGAGCGTCGGTGTGGCCGTGGGGATTCCCGGCGAGACCACCGTCGCGGATGTGCTGCGCCGTGCCGACCATGCCCTCCTGTCCGCGAAATCCGGTGGGGGCAACGGGGTCGCGGTGTTCACCGACGCCATGCGCGCCCAGTTCGAACTGCAGGACGACGTGGAGTTGAACCTGCGGGGCGCGGTCTCCGACGGGTCCCTGCTGCTGCACTACCAGCCCGAGGTCGACCTGCGGACCGGGCGGATCGTGGCGCTGGAAGCGCTGGTCCGATGGATGCACCCGACCCGCGGCCTGCTTCCGCCCGCCGCCTTCGTCACCGTCGCCGAAGCCACGAATCTCGCTGGGGAACTGGGCCGCTGGGTGATTCGCTCGGCGTGCGCGCAGTTCGCGGAATGGCGCAGACGCGGTCTCGCCTCCAATGTCGTCATGCGCATCAACGTTTCTCCGGTCCAGCTGGTCAGCCTGGATTTCGTCGAGCGCATCGAAGACATCCTGCGCCTGTTCGGCATCGACGGCAGTTCGGTCTGCCTGGAAATCACCGAACACGTTGTGGTGCAAGACCTCGCCCGCACCCAGGTCACGCTGCGCGGCCTCAAGCGCATGGGCGTGCAGATCGCGATCGACGACTTCGGCACCGGGTACAGCTCGCTGTCGCACCTGAAAGCGCTGCCGGTGGACGCGGTGAAGATCGACCGCGGCTTCGTCCAGCGCCTCGGCGCCAGCACCGACGATCTCGCCATCGTGAAATCGATTATCGGCCTGGCCGGTTCCTTCGGTCTCGGCGTCGTCGGCGAGGGCGTGGAAACCGCCGTTGCCGCCCGAACACTGGTCGGCCTGGGTTGCTATCGCGCGCAAGGCTTCCTGATCGCCCGTCCCATGCCTGCCGACGAAGTCGAAGAGCATCTCGCGATCGGCCGGATCCCGCTGGACCTGGAACTCCCGCGGGCCGGGCGCGGCACCGTCCGCTGACCCCAGCTCGGCAGCTTCAACCACCGAGCCCGGACCATTGCGAACGGCTCTTTTTCTCCTGTTCACTCTCCGTTGCGCGGTACAGCCCCCGCGAACCCCACATCCGTTGAACGATCGTGGAGTGCGCATAGTGCAGCTGGCGAACTTCTACGGACCACGCTCGGGCGGACTGCGCACCGCACTGCATCATCTCGGCGAGGGCTATACCGCGGCTGGTCACGAGGTGGTGCTGATCGTCCCCGGCTCGCGTCGCACCGAGGAGATCCTGCCGAGCGGGGTTCTGCGGATTACCTTGCCCGCCTTGCCGATTCCCTGGACCGGGGGCTATCGCGCCGCTGATCCACGCCGGGTCGCGGACGTGCTGTCCGGGCTCCGGCCGGACGTCCTGGAAGTCTCGGACCGCCTGACGCTGCGTGGCTTCGGCCGCTGGGCACGCAAGCGTGACGTGACCGGCGTGATGATCTCGCATGAGCGCCTCGACCGCCTGCTCGGTCAGATCATGCCCCGCTCCGCCGCCCGCCGTCTCGCCGACCTGGCCAACCGCCGGACCGCCGACGACTACGAAATCGTGGTGTGCACAACCGATTTCGCCCGCGCCGAATTCGAACGTATCGGCGCGCCCAACGTCGAACTGGTCCCGCTCGGGGTGGACCTGGAGCTGTTCAACCCGCACCGCCGCGACCGCCGACTACGCGCCGACCTCGGCGTCCCCGGGCACCCCCTGCTGGTGCACTGCGGCCGCCTCTCAGTGGAGAAACGGGTGGACCGCAGCATCGAGGCCATCAGCGAACTCCGCAGGTCCGGCTCCGAGGCCCGCCTGATCATTGCCGGCGACGGCCCCCGCCGCGAAGCCCTGGAGCGCCGCGCCCGCTCGATCCCCACCCTCACCTGCGGCCTCCCCGCCATCCACTTCACCGGCTTCATCACCGACCGCTCCATGGTCGCGAAACTCCTCGCCACCGCCGACATCTCCCTCGCCCCCGGCCCCCACGAAACCTTCGGCCTCGCCGCCCTCGAAGCCCTCGCCGCCGGCACCCCGGTCATAGCCAGCCGCTCCTCCGCCCTCGCCGACATCGTCACCCCCGCCTGCGGCGCCGTCGCCGCCGACGACCCCTCAGCTTTCGCCCACGCCGTCACCGAAGTCCTGGCCCTCCCACCCGCCCAACGCCGAAAAGCCGCCCGCACCAGAGCAGAACAATTCACCTGGCCCCGCGCCGTCAACGGCATGCTCGCGGTCCTGGGGCGGTAGCGACCCCAATATTGGGGGGTGTGGCTGGTGGGGAATTCGGCGTTGGGGGAGGTGTGGGGCAGTAGCCTCCGGGGAAAGTGAAACGGCTATGAGAATGGAGTCGCGGTGCGCGGGTTGGGGCAGCGGCGGGGTGGGCGGACCGGGGTGCGGGGGGCGAAGACTTTGGTGACCGGGGCGGCGAGTGGGATCGGGCGGGCGACCGCGGTGGCCGCTGCTGAGGCGGGGGCCGAGTTGGTGCTCACCGATATCAATGGGGTGGGGCTGGAGGAGACCGTTGCGTTGATTCGGGGTGCGGGTGGGGTGGTATTGGCCAGTCGCGCAATGGATATCACCGATTACGAGGCTGTGAAAGCGTTTGCCGACGAGGTGCATTCCGGGCCGGGCAGTCTCGATATCGTCATGAATGTCGCCGGTCATTCCATTTGGGGGACTGTGGAGAATCTGGAGCATCAGCATTGGCGGCGGATGGTCGAGGTGAATCTGATGGGGCCGATTCACGTGATCGAGAGCTTCATTCCGGAGATGGTGCGGGCGGGTAAGGGTGGCGCGCTGGTGAACGTGTCGTCGGCGGCGGGGTTGATCGCGTTGCCGTGGCACGCGGCCTACAGCGCAGGCAAGTTCGGGATCCGCGGTGTTTCCGAGGTGCTCCGATTCGACCTGGAGCCGCACGGGATTTCGGTGCACCTGGTGGCGCCGGGGGCCGTGAACACGCCGCTGGTGCGCACCTTCGAACTGGTCGGCATCGACAAGGACGAGCCCCGAGTCGCCCGGCTCACAAAGGAATTCACCAAGCACGCGGTGGAACCGGAGCGGGTGGCGCAGGCGATTCTCAAAGGCATCGAACGCAATCGGTTCATCGTCTACACCTCGCCGGATATCCGCTTCGGCTACTGGTGGGCCCGGAAATTCGCGCTCCCATACGAATTCGTGATCCGCCGGATGAGCGCGCGGTTCAGCCGGTTGCTGGCTGCGTCCCGGGCTGGCAGTTGACGGCGGGTTTCCCGGGCGGGCAATTGATGTGGGTGTCGAGGACGACGGCGCCCGGTCCCTGCGCGCCGAGCTGATCGCGTTCGTTCACCAGTTTGCAGCTGCCCAGCGACAAGCAACCGCAGCCGATGCAGCCGGTCAGGTTGTCGCGCAAGCGAGTCAGCTGCGTGATGCGGTCGTCGAGGTCGCTGCGCCAAGTGGTGGACAGCGTCTCCCAGTCGCGGCGGGTGGGGGTGCGGCCTTCGGGGAGTTTGTCCAGGGCTGCGCGAATTTCGCTGAGCGGTATGCCGACTCGCTGCGAGATGCGGATGAAGGCAACGCGCCGCAACGTTTCTCGCGCGTAGCGGCGCTGGTTGCCGCTGGTCCGGCGGCTGGTGATCAGGCCCTCGCGTTCATAGAAGTGCAACGCGGATACCGCGACTCCGCTACGCTCGGACAGCTGCCCGGGGGTCAGCTCCTTTGTTCGCCAATCGGCTGTCGTCATGCACGCTCCTCCATTCACCTAAACAATACTTCAGGTTAGGGTGGGCTGGGGCCGGAATCGGCGGAGCCGCCGTGAACCGCACGACATCCGCGCGAATTCCGTGCTCAGCGGCCTCCGGCGAACTACGGTCGGACCATGGGAGCAGACGCACAACCCCGCGGAGCCGAATCTCGGCTCGGCGTGACCTCCGAGGTCGGAACCTTGCGCACGGTGCTGCTGCATCGGCCGGGCGACGAACTGCGGCGGTTGACACCACGCAACAACGACCAACTGCTGTTCGACGGCATCCCCTGGGTGGAGCGCGCGCAGCAGGAACACGACACGTTCGCTGGAGTGTTGCGTGACCGTGGGGTCGAGGTGTTGCTGCTGTCGGATCTGCTCGCCGAAACCCTCGAGGTCAGCGGCGCGGCGCGGATCCAGGGCATCTCCTCGGCCGTAGACGCCCGCAAGCTCGGCCACCAGCTCGCCGACGAGCTCGCGGCCTACCTGCGCGGAGTCCCGGCCAAGGATCTGGCCGACCTGCTGATGGCGGGCATGACCTTCGACGAGCTACCCTTCGGCCCGGACGCCGCCTCGCTGGTCCGCCGGATGCACCACGGCGGCGACTTCGTCATCAGCCCGCTCCCGAACCTGCTGTTCACCCGGGACTCCTCGTTCTGGGTCGGGCCGCGAGTGGCGATCACCTCGCTCGCGCTGCCCGCCCGGATGCGCGAAACCTCGCTCACCGACCTCATCTACGCCTTCCACCCCCGCTTCCTGGGTGTGCGCCGGGCCTACGAATCGCACACCGCCCCCATCGAAGGCGGTGACGTGCTGCTGCTCGCCCCGGGCGTGGTGGCCGTCGGCGTCGGCGAACGCACCTCGCCGGCGGGCGCGGAAGCGTTGGCGCGCAGCCTGTTCGACGACGATCTCGCGCACACCGTGCTGGTGGTGCCGATCGAGCAGAACCGCGCCACCATGCACCTGGACACCGTCTGCACCATGGTCGACACCGATGCCGTGGTGATGTATCCGGCGGTGCGGGACACCTTGCAGGCCTTCACCATTCATCGCGAAGACGACGGCGCGGTGAGTATGCGCGGGCCTGACCCGTTCCTGCCCGCGGCCGCGGAGGCGATGGGCATCGGGAAGCTGCGGGTCATCGACACCGGGCTCGACGGCGTCACCGCCGAACGCGAGCAATGGGACGACGGCAACAACACCCTCGCCGTCGCGCCGGGCGTCGTCATCGCCTACGAACGCAACGAAATGACCAATGTGCGGCTCGCCGACGCCGGGATCGAGGTGCTCCAGATCCCCGGATCGGAGCTCGGGTCCGGGCGGGGCGGTCCCCGCTGTATGTCCTGTCCATTATCTAGAGATGCCGTGTGAGCGTGCCATGTCCACTCTTTCGATCGACCACGATTCTTCGGTTCCCCCGTACGAGCAGCTGCGACTCGGGGTCTTGGCCCAGGTCCGTTCGGGGGAGTTGACCGCGGGCACCAAGATCCCGACGGTGCGGGCGCTGGCGGCGCAGCTCGGCCTGGCGCCGAACACGGTGGCCCGCGCGTACCGCGAACTCGAAGCGGACGGGGTGCTGGAAACCCGGGGCAGGCAGGGCTCGTTCATCGCCTCCTCGGGCGATCCGACCCGCGACGCCGCCGGACGTGCGGCGACCGATTACGTGGCGGCTATCCGCCGGCTCGGCGTCGATGACGAAACCGCTTTGCGCTACATCAAATCCGCGCTCGAGGCCTGATCTCAGCGCCAGCTGGGCAGCCACAAGTGGTCGTGCCAGTTGGTCGTGGTGATCGGCAGCGCCGTCAGGATCGGCCACAGCCAAATGAAGTTCGCGATCACCACGCCCAGATACAAACAGATCGTGAGCAGCCCGAGACTGCGCCGCTCGTTCGGCAGGAACGTGCCCGCCGGGGAACGCGGAATCGCCGACCGCGATCTGGGCAGGACGAAATCGCGGGCCGGACCGAGGATGTCGCCGAGAACCAGCGCCACGCCCATCATCAGGAACGGCGCCAGCGCGACCGCGTAGAAGTAGTACATCTGCCGGTCGAGGGTGAGGAACCAGGGCAGCAGCGCCGCACCGTAACCGGTGAGCACCGCGGCGTAGCGCCAGTCCCGCTTCACGAGGGTGCGCCACGCCATCCAGC
The DNA here is from genome assembly GCF_015355755.1 of Nocardia sp. XZ_19_385. NCBI lineage: Bacteria > Bacillati > Actinomycetota > Actinomycetes > Mycobacteriales > Nocardiaceae > Nocardia > Nocardia sp. XZ_19_385. The sequence goes on along the minus strand of NZ_JACVEE010000002.1, from coordinate 98,357 downwards.
CGAGCACCGGGAACGCGATCCACCAGATGGCGGGCGTGCCGATCAGCATCACGGCCTTCACGCACTGCGATGCCCCGCAGCCGGTGACGTTGGTGTCGGCGTAGTAGTAGAGCATCGGCCGCAACCCCATCGGCCAGGTCCACGGCTTGGATTCCCACGGGTGATGGTTGCCTGCCGAATTGGTCAGTCCGTCATGGAAATTCAGCGATTCACCGCTGTAGAACCACAGCGAGCGCAGCGCGTCGGGCAGGAACGACCAGGGCCCGCCGGTGCCGATCTGGTTGCCGACCGCGTACCGGTACACCCCGTCCTCGCTGGCGAACCAGCCCCAGTAGGTGGCGAGATACACGCCGATCGGGATCAGCACGATCGCGTAGAGCGCGGGCCCGACATCGCGCACGATCGTGCCGATCCAGGGCCGCCGCACCCCGTAGGCCCGCCGCGCCGCCACATCGAAGAACACAGTCAACAGGCCGAACGCGACGATGAAGTAGATGCCCGACCACTTGGTGCCGCAAGCCAATCCGAGCAGCACGCCCGCACCGAAACGCCACCAGCGCACACCTAGTCGCGGACCCCATTCGGTCGCGGAGATGCGACCCTGCATGTCCACCAGCGCCATGCGTCTGCGCACGTCGTCGCGGTCGACTATCAGGCAGCCGAACGCCGCGGTCACGAACAGCGCCATGAAGATGTCGAGCATGCCGATCCGCGAGGACACGAACAACAGTCCGTCGGCGATCGCCAGAATGCCCGCGATCGCGCCGATCAGCGTGGACCGGGCCATCCTGCGCACGATCCGAATCAGCAACAGCACCAGGATCGTTCCCGCCAGCGCCGCGGTGAACCGCCAGCCCCACCCGTTGTACCCGAACATCCACTCGCCGATGGCGATCATCTGTTTGCCGACCGGCGGATGCACCACCAGCCCGTACCCGGGGTTGTCCTCCACCCCGCCCCCGGTCAGCATCTGCCACGCCTGCGGCGCGTAATGCTTCTCGTCGAAGACCGGCGTCCCCGCATCGGTCGGATAGTTCAGCATGGTGAACCGCGTAACCGCGGCGATCACCGTCAAGAACGCCGTAACCAGCCAGCCCCGCACGGTATCGGTCGGCCCGAAATCCGGAGACGGTCGCAGCGGCGCGGGACTCGACCACGAAGGCACGATCCCGAACGGTGCGGTCGCGCGGGAGGTCACCTGGGTCACGCTCCGATGTTATGCGGTCCGGCGGACAAGGTCGCGCACCGGCAACCGCGCCGCCGCCCACAATCCCCACCACCTGGCAGTTCCGCAACCCCACCCCAACCCCACCAAGATCAACAGGACTCCACGGCGGATGCCTCTCACGAAATGCCGCCCGCAATCCCTGATGATCTTGGCAACGCGCCGCCCTACCGAATTGCCCCCAGCCTCAAGATCATCAGGCCCTGGTGGCGGGCAGCACTCGCGAAACGCCGCCACAGAAGCCTGGTGATCTTGATCGGAGGCAGGGTGCTGGGTTCGGGGCGTTGGGGTGTGGGGGTGGGCAACTAGGCTCGGGGCTGGTTCGGTGTGTGCCGGAGGTGATGGTTCAGACGGGAGAGTGGTGGCGGAGGACTCGGTTGCGGTGGGTCGGCTGGTGCTGGCGGCGACGCCGATGGGGGACGTCGGGGATGCGTCGCAGCGGCTGAAGGATGCGCTGGGGGCGGCTGATGTTGTCGCGGCTGAGGACACTCGGCGGACCAAGTCGCTGGCGAAGGCGCTCGCGGTGGAGATCACCGGGCGGGTGGTGAGCTTCTATGACCATGTGGAGGCGGCGCGGATTCCGGCGCTGCTCGCCGATATCGAGGCCGGGCGCACGGTGTTGCTGGTGACCGATGCGGGGATGCCGTCGGTGAGTGATCCCGGGTATCGGCTGGTCGCGGCTTGTGTGGAGTTGGATCTGCCGGTGACCTGTCTGCCCGGGCCGTCGGCGGTGACCACCGCGCTGGCGCTGTCCGGTCTGCCGGTGGAGCGGTTCTGCTTCGACGGATTCTCGCCCCGCAAGGGTGGGCAGCGCCGGGAGTGGTTGCGCACCTTGGCCACCGAGTCCCGTGCCTGTGTCTTCTTCGAGGCTCCGCACCGCCTCGCCGACTGTCTTGCCGATGCGGTCGAGGTGCTCGGTCCCGATCGTCGCGCCGCCGTATGCCGCGAACTCACCAAAACCTATGAAGAGGTCAAACGCGGCACCCTCGCCGAACTCGCCGCCTGGGCTGTCGACGGTGTGCGCGGCGAAATCACCGTCGTTCTCGAAGGCGCCCAGCCGAAATCGGCCGACCCCGCGGATCTTGTCGAAGCGGTGGAATCGCTGAGTGCGAAAGGCCTTCGGCTCAAGGACGCCTGCGCCCAGATCGCCGGCGAGCACAACGTCTCCCGCCGCGAACTGTACGACGCGGTGCTGGCGGCTCGCCGCGACAACGAGGACTGATCCCGGCTTCCAGATCTGTTGTCCGGCACCGGTGCAGCGGTCACGGCGTCGGGTGTTGGTCGCTCGTTCGCGGCCTGGTCCGGCTCCAGATTTGCCAGATCGGCTCCGTCTGCCGGGGCGCCTCCGGGCTGGACCGGCCCGCCCGGACCATGATCACAACACCTTCGGCGATCTTGCCCAGGATCATGCCGAGCAGCACTGTCACGACGGTCACCCACACTCCGTCGAGACCGAGCCCGAACGTCAGGAGCGCGGCGACCGCCAGCACAAATGGGAGCGCGTACCCGATATCGATGACAATCCGGCGGAGTGCCCGCATTGATCCCCCTAATTGCTGATCTCACTCCAGGGTAGCGGCCCGGTGCGGTGCCCCTCGGTCATTCGACATGGCACTGGCGGCGACCCGTTGCGGCCATGGATGATCGGGGGATGACTTCTCTCGAGAGCAAGGCCAAGGCATTTCTCGCGCTGCATCGTCCCGGTGATCCGGCGGTGCTGCCGACCGTGTGGGATGCGTGGTCGGCGGAACTCGCTGTCGCCGCCGGGTTTTCGGCGTTGACGATCGGTAGTCATCCGCTGGCGGAGTCGATCGGCCGCAAGGACGCCGAGGATATGACTTTCGCGGAGTCGCTCACTCGGGTCCGGCAGATCACCGAGGCGGTGGACGTCCCGATCTCGCTCGACATCGAATCTGGTTACGGCCTCGAGCCCGCGCAACTCATCGAAGGGCTGCTCGGAGCGGGCGCGATCGGGCTGAACATCGAGGACACGGTGCACAGCGAGGGTGGCCGCCTGCGCGGCGCCGAGGAGCACGCGACCTTCGTCAACGAGCTGCGCCGCTACGCCGACGCCGCGAGCGTGCACGTGGTCGTCAACGCCCGCACGGATCTGTTCGTTCGCCAGGACGGCGACGAAACCGACCGAGTCGACCGCGCCATCGCCCGCCTGAAGCTCGCCGCCGAGGCCGGCGCCGACGTCCTCTACCCGGTCGGCCGCCACTCCAGCGAAGACCTCCGCCGCCTCACCACCGAACTCCCGTTGCCCGTCAACGCAATCGGCATCCCCGGCAAGCCTGCGAAAGAATACTTCGCCGAACACGGTGTAGCTCGCGTCAGCTTCGGTCCCTACCTCCAGTCCGCGCTCGCGGAGGAAGCCAACCGACTCCTCGACGCCTGGAAGTAGCAGTCAACTGCTGCCTGCGGTTGTCCCAGATGCGATAGCCACCTGGGACACCGCGGGCTACGTAGTGTCGTCTGGCGATGATCCCCCCAAGTGCCGCTTACTCTTTCGGCTCCACGTATCGCGGGTAGACCGGCTCCGGGGTGGGCAGCGGGACGCCGGCGACCAGCGGGGTGCTGATGTCGGCGAAGGTGCGGCCTTGCTGCGCGAGCAGGTCGAGGATCTTGGCGGAGGAGCCGGGCAGCACCGGCTGCACCAGGATCGCGGCGATGCGGACCACCTCGATCGTCACATACAGCACGGTGGCCATGCGCGCGAGGTCCTCGTCGGTGCCGGACTTCTTCAGCGCCCAGGGGGCATGTGCGGAGAAGTACCGGTTGGTCTCGGCGAGCACCTTCCAGATGGTGTCCAGCGCCAGATGCATTTGCTGGGCGTCGAATTCGGCGCGCACCTTGTCCAGGAGGGCACCGGCCTGGTCCAGCAAAGCGCGATCCTCGGCGGTGAATTCATCCGGGGTCGGCACCACAGCCCCGCAGTACCTGTTCACCATGGTGAGGCTGCGCTGCACCAGATTGCCGAATTCGTTGGCGAGGTCGGCGTTGATGCGCGAGACGATGGCCTCGTGGCTGTAGCTGCCGTCCTGGCCGTAGGAGATTTCCCGCAGCAGGAAGTAGCGCACCGCGTCGAGGCCGTACTCGGCGACCAGCTCGAGCGGGTCGACGACATTGCCGACCGACTTCGACATCTTCTCGCCCTTGTTGTACAGAAACCCGTGCACGAACACGCGTTTCGGCAGTTCGATGCCCGCCGACATCAGGAACGCCGGCCAGTACACGGTGTGAAAGCGGGTGATGTCCTTGCCGATGATGTGCAGGTCGGCGGGCCAGAACCGCTGGAACGCAGCCGAATCCGTGTCGGGGAAGCCGACGCCGGTGATGTAGTTGGTGAGTGCGTCCACCCACACGTACATCACGTGATCGGGGTGCCCGGGCACCGGCACACCCCAGTCGAAGGTGGTGCGCGAGATCGACAGATCCTTCAGGCCCGCCTTCACATAGCTCGTCATTTCGTTGCGAGCCGTTGCGGGCGCGATGAATTCGGGATGCTCCTCGTAGAGCGCGAGCAGCTTGTCCTGGTAGGCCGAGAGCCGGAAGAAGAAGTTCGACTCCTCGGTCCATTCGACCGGCGTCTTGGTTTCGGTGGAGACGCGGCTGCCGTCTTCGAGCAGCGTGGTCTCCTCGTCGGTGTAGAACGCTTCGTCGCGCACCGAATACCAGCCGGAGTAATTGCCCAGGTAGATATCGCCGTTGGCGAGCATCCGATTCCAGATTTCCACCGACGCGACCTGGTGGTCCTCGTCTGTCGTCCGGATGAATCGGTCCAGGGAGACGTCGAGCGTCTTGTCCATCGCTTCGAACACGTCGGAGTTGCGCGTCGCCAGTTCTTCGACGGGCACGCCCTCGGCGACCGCGGCCTGCTGCATTTTCTGGCCGTGCTCGTCGGTACCCGTCATGAAGAAGACGTCGTACCCGTCGAGCCGCTTGAATCGGGCGATGGCGTCCGCGGAGATGTACTCGTAGGCGTGCCCGATATGCGGCGCACCGTTCGGGTAGGCGATGGCCGTAGTGACATAGAAGGCGGGGCGGTCAGCTGGACTCATGGTGTGTCTACTGTAATGCGCGTGCTATTCGACCTTCACGTGAATATCCCCGTAGCCGAGGTGCAGGCATGAGTAGCAAACGGCCCGCACCGGATTTGCCGGAACCGCTCGCGCCGCTCGTCGACGCGCACACCCACCTCGACGCGTGCGGCGCGACCGACGCCGAGTCGACGAAAGTGATCGTCGACCGTGCCGCGTCGGTGGGCGTCGGCACCATCGTGACCGTCGCCGACGACCTGAAGGCCGCGCAGTGGGCGGTGCAGGCCGCGAACTGGGATCATCGCGTCTACGCCGCTGTCGCGTTGCACCCGACGCGCGCCAACGCGCTCGACGATGCCGCGAAAGCGGAACTGGAACGCCTGGCCGCCGACCCGCGCGTGGTCGCCGTCGGTGAAACCGGCCTGGACTACTACTGGCCGGGCAAGCTCGACGGTTGCGCCGATATCGAAACCCAGGTCGAGGGTTTCCGCTGGCACATCGATCTCGCCAAGCGCCTGCGCAAGCCTTTGATGATCCACAATCGTGAGGCCGATCATGATTTGCTGGCAGTCCTGCTGGACGAGGGTGCGCCGGAAAAGGTGATCTTCCACTGCTTCTCGTCCGACACCAATATGGCGCTGTCCTGTGTGGCCGAGGGCTACGTGCTGAGCTTCTCGGGCACGGTCAGTTTCAAGAATGCTCATGAATTGCGGGAAGCCGCCAAGGTGGTGCCGGACGAGGCGATCCTGGTGGAAACCGATGCCCCGTATCTGACGCCGCATCCGTTCCGCGGGGCGCCGAACGAGTCCTACTGCCTGCCCTACACCGTGCGCGCCCTCGCCGAACTGCGCGAACAGGATCCGATGGAGCTGGCGAAGATCAGCACGGCCAACGCCCGGCGGATTTACGGGATCTAGACCATCGGCGGAATGCCGAATGGTGTTCCCCCGTAAGGGGACTTGATTCGCGGATTGTGGTATAGATCACTATCCTGGCCATGTTTCGTGATTTACCTGCGGCTGCGAGATTTGATCGTGATATCAAAAGCCGCAGTTACACGCCCTGCGGTTGTCCACCCCCACTCCCCTCGTTATCGTCCTGTGACCATGTATCACTTAACGCGGATCAACCAGTCACGCTCGCCGCTGCTCTACGCAGCGGTCGCAGCGTTGCTGATGACGTTGATCGTCGGTTCCGCGATGGCGATCATGAACCGGAAGCACGTCACGGTCATCGTCGACGGCGCCCAGTCCACTCAGGCGACCATGTCCCGCAATGTCGCGGGCGTGCTGCGCGCCGCCGGGTTCGACGTCACCGACCGCGACCTGGTCCGCCCCGGGCTGGCCGCCACCGTCGCCGACGGCGCCACCATCGTGTTCAACCGGGCCCGCGAGATCACGCTGACCATCGACGGCAAGCCGCAGAAGGTGTGGACCACCGGCCTCACCGCGGGCGAAGCGCTGGAGCAGCTGCAGATCCCGGGCGACCGCTTCGTGGCGCCGGCCCGCACCGCGCCGCTGCCGCTGGCGGGCGCGACGCTGCAGGTTGCCAGCCCGCGTCCGGTGTCGCTGCTGGACGGCATCGGCAATTTCGTAGACGTCCGGATCGCCGGGCGCACCATCGGGGAAGCGCTTGCCACGGCGGGTGTTCCGCTGATCGAGCAGGACAGCGTCGAACCCGCCGCCGACACTCCGCTCAGCGACGGCCTGCGCATCACGGTCACCCGCAAGCGGGTGGAGAACCTGACCGAGACGCTGCCGCTGGATCCGCCGGAGAACGTCATCGAAGACGTCACCATGAACATGAGCCGCACCGTCGTGGAGAACAAGGGCGTCGCCGGCGTGCACGACGTCACCTTCGCGGTCACCAAGGTCAACGGCCAGGAGGTCGATCGGAAGCCGATCGCCTCCAATGTCACCGTGCCCGCGCAGCCGAAGACGGTGCGCAAGGGTGCCAAGCCGGGCACCGAGGTGCCGCCGGTGAAGGACGGTTCGGTCTGGGACGCGCTGGCGCGCTGTGAGGCGACCGGTAACTGGTCGATCAACACCGGCAACGGGTACTACGGCGGGTTGCAGTTCGATCAGAGCACCTGGGAGCGCCAGGGCGGATTGAAGTACGCGCCGCGCGCCGACCTCGCCACGCGTGAAGAGCAGATCGCGATCGGCGAAGTCACCCGAGCGCGTCAGGGCTGGGGCGCTTGGCCCGCCTGCACCAGTCGCCTGGGTATGTAGGGGCTCCTCGAATAACGCTGCGGCAGTGGGCTTTCGCCCGATTTGCCCGAGCTTGTCCATAGCGGCTTGCTCTTGGGGACGCTTCGCAATTGTGTAGGCGCATAGGAAACCCTGTGGGTTCTCTAAATAGCCGCGGAATAACCGAATCTCAACTGTACGCTCGTCCAGGTTTGTTGATTGGTCGTGTGTAGAGAGGTTTCGGATGCGAAGAGTTGCCGGTTGGAAGCGTGTCATCGCGGTTGCCGCCATGTCTGCCAGCACCGCACTGCTGGTGAATGTGGCTCCCGCGCATGCGGATACGCCCGGCTCGGTGATCTCTGTGACAGCCAAGCCCAGCGGCTGGCGCGGTATGCCCCAGGGTGCGGTCGGTGAGGTGTTCGACTACTGGATGACCGGATCCGACGGCACTCCGCAACCCGCCAGCGGGGCGGTCATCATCCCGGCGGGCACGCCGCCGCCGGGCGGCTGGCCGATCATGGCCTACGACCACGGCACCAGCGGTCTCGGACCGGGCTGCGGCGGCCAGTCCAACCCGCGCAGTACCCGCGAGGACGCGATCATCCAGCGCATGGTGAACCAGGGCTTCGCCGTGGTGGCACCCGACTACCTCGGCCTCGGCAACTTCAACACCGGCGCACACCCCTACCTGGAGCAGCGCACCGAAGCCACCGCCACCCTCGACCTGGTGCGCGCCGCCCGCGCCACCCACCCGGAACTGTCCGCGACCTGGGGCGTGATCGGCTTCTCCCAGGGCGGCCAGGCCGCGCTCGGCACCGGCCACCTGCAAGCCACCTACGCCCCCGAGCTGGACTTCCGCGGCACCATCGCGGTCGACCCGGAATCGGACGTGGAGAAGGTGCTGCCGCTCGCCGGCCCCGCGATCCCGCGCGTCGAGGGCACCGACGGGGCCCTGAGCTTCTATGTCGCCATCCTCGCCGGTTTGCGGCAGGCCCGCCCCGACGTGGACGTCGACAGTTACCTGACCCCGCTGGGCAAGTCCGTCCTCGACGACGTCAGCACCAAATGTTTCGGTGACGTCTACGCCCGCGTGCAGGGCCTCAGCATCGGCGAGCTCATGGCCAAGCCGCTCTCCGACGACCGCATCCGCACCGCGCTCAACGACTACCTGACCGTGCCCACCAGCGGCTACGACGCCCCGATCCTGCTGCTGATCAACGTCACCGACAAGACCGTGCCCTCCCCGCTGCACGCCGCGCTGGTCGCCCAGCTCGCCGCCAACGGCGAGAACTTCCAGACGATCACCGGCACGGGTGAGCACTGCGAGCTGAACCCGGCCATGCTCGCCGGAATCGATGGCTTCCTCGCCGGGATCAAAGCCACGCCGGCACACGCGTAAAGCCGAGTAACAGCCCCCGAACCCGCCACGGACGAGACTCCCCGTCATCCGCGGCGCGCTTTGGCCGGGGCCCGTGCGCACCGCCGGGTCCCGGCCAAAAGTTTCCGCGACGACGGGAGGGTGCCCGATGCGCGCAGGCTTGCTTCGCAGCGCGGGTGGCGGCCTGTTGTGACGGCGGTCAGATGACTTGCTGAGCGGTAACGAGGGCATCCTGATCTGCGATTTCGCAGGTAGCGGGGTAGTGGAAGGACACGGCGATGAACTTCGTCAACGGGATCTCGAATGCGGCGTACCAGTTCATGATCGGGGCGCCGGAGCACGTGTGGATGGGCTGGTTGCTATACGCGTTCGGCCTGTAAGCGCTGCGGGCGGTGTCTTGCTGTCGGGAGTGGGTGCCCGGGCGGTTGCGCGGGGCCGGTGGCCGGGGTTGGTAGGTTCTACTGGTGTCCGAATCTGATGTTTCCGCTCGTGGGAGCGCCGCGCTGCTGGGTCCCGCCGAGGTGCGCACGCTGGCCGAGCGGTTCGGCGTCCGGCCGACCAAGCAGCTCGGGCAGAACTTCGTGCACGACGCGAACACGGTGCGCCGGATTGTCTCGGCCGCCGGAGTCGGGCGCAGCGACGTCGTTCTCGAGGTCGGTCCCGGGCTCGGTTCGCTGACGCTGGCGCTGCTCGACGTGGTCGATTCGGTGGTCGCGGTCGAGATCGACCCGGTGCTCGCCAAGCATCTTCCGGTGACGGTCGCCGATCGCGCGCCGGAGCTCGTGGACCGGTTGCAGGTGGTGGAAGCCGACGCGTTGCGGGTGACCGCCGCCGAACTTCCCGCGATGCCGACCGCACTGGTCGCGAATCTGCCCTACAACGTCGCCGTTCCGGTCCTGTTGCACCTCCTGGCCGAATTGCCCAGCATCACAACCTCATTGGTGATGGTGCAAGCCGAGGTCGCCGACCGTCTGGCCGCCGAACCGGGTGGCCGCATCTACGGCATCCCCAGCGTGAAGGCAGGTTTCTTCGGCGAGGTGCGCCGCGCGGGCCACGTCGGCACCCAGGTCTTCTGGCCGGTCCCACGCGTCGAATCCGGGCTGGTCCGTGTCGAGCGCTACGCCGAACCCCCGTGGCCGACCGACGAAACACACCGCCGCCGCGTCTTCGAAGTCGTCGACGCCGCATTCGCCCAACGCCGCAAAACCCTTCGCGCCGCCCTCGCCTCCTGGGCCGGTTCCCCGGCCGAAGCCGAACGCCGCCTCGTCGCCGCAGGCATCGACCCCACCGCCCGCGGCGAAACCCTCGACACGGCCGCCTACGTCCGCCTGGCAGCTCAGGCCTGACGGAGATCGAAACTGGTCTGCGCTATCGGGCTGGAATCTTGGTGCGGGTGAATGTAATTGGCTGACTGCGGAGACCACGCAGGACCGGACTGGTGATGCGAGTTGGCGTCCCCGCTGGTGCCATGTCCGGTAGCCGGCGGGCGATTTCCTCCAGTGCCGCAGTGGCTTCGATGCGGGCCAGTGCATTGCCGATGCAGTAGTGGATTCCAGAGCCGAATGCCAAGTGCTCGCCGAGGTTTGGGCGGTGCAACAGGAATTCGTCGGGGTCGGCCCATCGATCCGGGTCGCGATTGGCCGAACCGATCAGCGGAATGACATATGCGCCTGCGGGAATCGTGATGTCGCTCAGCGTCACCTCGGTCCGCGTCACTCGCATCAGGCCTTGAGCGGGATTGTCGAAACGGAGGGTTTCCGCGACAACTGCCGCGGCCAGTTCGGGATTCGCGCACAGCTGCTGCCGCAGCACTGGCCGGTCGAAGATGGCGAGCATGGCGTTGGCGATGAGGTTGGTGGTGGTCTCGAGGCCGGCGGCGAGCAGCAGGATGCAGAAGGTGATGAGCTCCCACTGGGACAGCGCCTCGTCACCCTCGCCGGTGATCAGGAGACTGATCAGGTCCTCGCCCGGGTCGCGCCGCCGGCGGCGGATAGTGCGCAGGAAGAACCACGAGATCGCGATCGCGCTGCGGACCATAGGGATTCGCGGCCCGCCGGTGAGCAGCCCGTTGATCAGATTGTCCGACCAGCGTTTGAAATCGTCGTTGCGCTCGGTCGGGACGCCGAGCAGTTCGGCGATGACCGTGGTCGGCAACGGCGCGGCCAGATCGTGTACCAGGTCGGCGGGATGGTCGGCGGCCAGCATGTCGTCCACCAGTCGCGTGGTGACCTCACGAATCCGCGGTTCCCAGGCCGCCATCCGGCGTGGGGTGAACGCGCGGCTCACTTTGCGCCGCAGGATCGTATGGTCCGGGGGATCACTGGTGAGCAGCACTCGCACCGCCGAGATCCGAGACAGCAGGCCCGTCAACCACCTCGGCATTTCCAGGCCAGGATTGAAGGGATCGGATTCGAGACCGCCGACATCGGAGGAGAAGCGGTCCGGGTCGCGCAGTACGGCGCGCACGTCGTCGTAGCGGCTGATGATCCACAGGTCGGGATCGGCCGAGTGGTAGATCGGTGCCTCCGTGCGTAACCGGGCATAGCTCGGGTACGGATCGGCGATGTTCTCCGGACTGTTCAAATCGAAGTCGTGCGACATGGTTTCGCCCCCAGTGCAGTTCGCAACAGTTCAGTCTGCGCTGAGAGTGCGTCGCGGGAGCGGGATTTCGAAGACTCGCGGTCAGTTGTGGTGGCCGGAGTGGCCGCCGGGGGAGGTGGAATCGGTTGCCGTGACGGTGAACTCGGCGGTGTGTACTGAATTGTTGTGGGCGAAATCCAGGTACAGGCGGTAGTCCCCGGCGCTCGGGGCTGTGGTGTGGAAGACGACCTCCGGGCCGGGTGGTGTCTTGCCGACCGCGCCCTGGGGATGGGTGTGCAGATATGCGAGGTCGTTGGCGCGCAGCGCGACCAAGTGGGCGTAGGCGCCCAGGTAGGGCTGGAGATCGGTGACGGGCCGGCCGTCGCGGGTGATGGTGAAGCGCAGTTCGCTGCCCGCGGTGCTCTGTTCGCCGTTCAGCGTCACCTCGTAGCCGTCCACGGTGGCGGTGCGGGAGGGCGGCGGAAGTGGTTGCAGCTCTGGGTTTCCGGTCACGGTCAGTGATTTGCCGAGGACCAGATCACGCCCGGAAGCCTCGGGGACGAAATCGGCGAACACGCGGTACGTGCCGGGCTTTGTCCAGGTCCAGTCGATCGACCAGGTGCCCGCGGCATCCATGACCGGATGGGCGTGCCGGTATTGGGTGCGGTCGGAGCGAACGACGATGAGATGCAGTTGCTTCTCGTGCTGGGTGGTGAATCGGGTGACTGGCGCGCCGTCCGGCCCGGTGATCCGGAAGCGCAGCGCCCCAGGCTGATTCGGCCCGGCGGGGGCGGTCAGGTCGGCCATGGTGTAACCGGACTCGGTCTCGCTGAGTCCGGTCGCATCCTGCTGACTGTTGACGGAGTCACCGCCGGGATCGCCCACCAGGGCGCCGATGCCGAGCGCCACCCCGAACAGGACGACGAGCGCACCACCGACCGCAGCCAGTTTCAGCCGATCCCGCATCAGGCGACCTCGTAGCCCGCCTCGTCGACGGCGGCGGCGATCTCGGAGTCGGCGACGGGCGCGCTGCTGTCGACCCGCACGGCCCCGCTGGCCAGGTCGACGTCGACACTGGTCACGCCGTCGATCTTGCCGATCTCCGATTTGACCGAGCTGACGCAGTGTCCGCAGGTCATGCCTTTGACGGTGTAGGTGGTGGTAGCCATCGTCCGACTCCTTCGCTCGTCCTCGATCGTACGGTCCAGGGGTATCCCCTGACCAAAACCAAACATACCCACAGGGGGTATATGACGCAAGGGCCGCCTCAGCGCGATGCCGACCAGGACGGCCAACTCGCCATGGCCATTTCGGCGACCGTCGCCAACTCGGCCTCTGTTGCCCCGTCACGCGAGGCCTGTGACATGCCTTGCAGGACGGTCCCGACGTAGCGCGCCAAGGTCTTGGCGTCGGCATCGGCCGGCAGCAGGCCCGCGTCGATATCGGCCTGGATGTGCTCGGTGAACACCTCGATATTCCGATTGCGCAGGCCGCGCAGCATATCCGCGATCTCCACACTGGTGGTGTTCATCCCCGCGCTCATCACCAAACAGCCGTGCGGGCAACCCGGCCGGGTGTACTCCGTGGCGGCTTCGCGCAGCATGCGCCGCACCGCCGCGGTCGCGGTCGGTTCCTCCTCGAGGGCGCGCGGCAGGAATCCGCCGTAGCGCGCACCGAATGTCTGCACCACCTCGGCGAAGAGCTTGGCCTTGTCGCCGAACGCGGCATAGAGGCTTGGCGCGCCGATGCCGAGCGCGGCGGTCAGGTCGCCGATCGAGGTGGCTTCGTAGCCGCGGGACCAGAACAGTCGAACGGCCTTGTCCAGGGCTTCTTCTCGATCGAAGGAGCGGGGTCGTCCCCGGGTCGGTGTGGCCATGTCAACCATTTTATAGCGCTCACTAGATAATGTGCTACCGTCCTTTCTGTAGTGATCGTTAGAGAAAGGAACCCGGCATGGGTGCACTGACAGGCAAGACGGCTCTGGTCACCGGCGGCAGCCGCGGAATCGGGCGCGCCATCGCGGAACGGCTGGGGCGCGACGGTGCGCGAGTTGCCGTGCATTACAACGGTAATGAGGAAGCGGCCAAGGAAACCGTTGCCGCGATCGAAAAAGCGGGCGGATCTGCTTTCGCCATCAGCGCCGAGCTCGGCGTGCCCGGCGATGCCGCCGCGCTGTGGACCGCGTTCGACGCGCACGCCGACGGGCTGGACATCCTGGTGAACAACGCCGGCATCGACGGCGTCCGGGAGCCGCTGAGCGACACCGAGGAGGCCGACTTCGATCGTGTCTTCGCGGTCAACACCAAGGCGCCGTTCTTCGTCACCAAGCTCGGCCTGGACCGGCTGCGCGACGGCGGCCGCATCGTCAATATCTCCACCGGCCTCACCCAGGGCGCGCGGATGCCGGAGCTGATCGCCTACACCATGACCAAGGGCGCGATCGATTCGTTCACCCAGATCCTGGCCAAGGAGGCCGGCGCACGCGGCATCACCGTGAATGCGGTCGCGCCCGGCGTGATCGATACCGACATGAACGCCGGCTGGCTGCGCAATCCGGAAGCCGAGGCGCAGGTGTCGGGCTTGTCGCCGCTCAATCGGGTCGGGCAGCCCGCCGATGTCGCCGATATCGTCGGCTTCCTGGCCTCCGACGACTCGCGCTGGGTTACGGGACAGTGGATCGACGCCACCGGCGGCGCCTTGCTGTAGCTCACCCGCCTCTCCGCGGCGAGTTACCCGTGTGCTCGCGAAATCAGTTGTCGCTTGTGCATCTCAGAGGCGTGGACATTTCATATCGTGGCCGACTGCGTGTGGATCCACCCATTAGAGTTGGGCACCGTGTTGTCAGTAGTGCCCAGCCCCGTCACCGTGCGCGCCCCCTCGAAGGTGAACCTGCACCTCGGAGTCGGTGACCTGCGCGCGGATGGGTATCACGACCTGACGACGGTGTTCCAGGCGCTCTCGCTCAGCGACGACCTGCACATCTCGCCCGCCGCCGCGCTCACCGTGAAGGTGAGTGGCGAGGGCGCGGCCGACGTCCCGACCGACCGCACCAATCTGGTGTGGAAGGCGGCGGTCCGGCTGGCGCACCTGGCCGGCCGGGTGCCGCTGGTGGAAATCGCCATCACCAAGGGCATTCCGGTGGCGGGCGGGATGGCCGGCGGAAGCGCCGACGGCGCCGCCGCCCTGGTCGGACTGAACGAGCTCTGGGATATCGGGCTCACCCGCGACGAATTGCTGGCGATGGCAGCGGAATTGGGCAGTGACGTGCCGTTCTCGCTGCACGGCGGGACAGCGCTCGGCACGGGGCGCGGAGAGCGCCTGCTTCCGGTGTTGTCCCGCAACACCTTTCACTGGGTATTGGCCTTCGCCAAGGGCGGGCTCTCCACGCCGTCGGTCTTCGCCGAACTGGACCGCTTGCGGGAGATCGGTGACCCGCCGCGCCTCGGCCCGCCCGAGCAGTTGATGCAGGCGCTGGCGTCCGGTGACGCGAAACAGCTTGCGCCCCTGCTGGGTAACGACCTGCAGGCGGCGGCGGTCTCGTTGAAGCCGGAGTTGCGGCGGACCCTGCGGGCAGGGGTTTCCGCGGGGGCGCTGGCCGGGTTGGTGTCAGGGTCCGGGCCCACCTGCGCGTTCCTGTGTGAGAGTGAAGCCGCGGCCGTGGCGGTGGCGGCGGAGCTGGCGGGAGAGGGTGTCGCGCGCAGTGTGCGCACGGCCAGCGGGCCGGTTCCGGGTGCGCGGATTCTGCCGCCGGATGCCCAGGTCAAGCGCTGACGTCGGCGAGGCGGTCGACCTGATCGGGGTCGCTGCCGTAGCAGTAGAAGATGATCTCGTCGGCCCCTAGTTCTTCGAATTGCATGCTGGCCGTGCGTATTTCCTCGGGTGTGGTGCGAATACCGGCGACCATATTGTCGGCGCGGCCGGTGAATTGGTAGTAGTCGCCCATGGACGCGCGGGCTTCCTCGACCAGGGCGGGGGAGCCGAGTGCGACGTTGATCTGGGCGACGATGCGAGGTTCGCCGTTGCGGCCGTGGTCTTTCCACGAGCGGCGGACGGTGTCGAACAGCCCGCCCGCCCACGAAGGTGCGGCGGCGGCGAGGAAGCCGCCACCCCAGCGGCCGACGCGGTCGAGAGCCGCGGGCTGGAAACCGCCGAAGAGCAGTTCGGGGCCTTCGGGACGCAGTGGCGCGGGGCCGATCGGACCGCAGTCGGCGCTGTGCGCTGCGCCGGACCACAGGCGGCGCATGGTGTCGAGCTGTTCGTCCATGCGGCGGCCCCGGGTGCGTAGCTCGGTGCCCGAGGCGACGTGGTCGTCCGCGCGGCCGCCGACGCCGAGACCGAGCACGAAGCGCCCACCGGACATCCGGTCCAGCGTGGCAGCCTGCTTGGCCAGCAGCGACGGTTCGCGCAGCGGAGCGATCAGGACCTCGGTCTGGAGTTTGATGCGGGAGGTGGCGCCCGCGAGGACGCTGAGCGCGATCATCGGTTCGGGGTTGTCGTAGGCGAGCCGGTCGAGCAGGCCGAGGGTGCTGAACCCGGCCGCCTCGGCCCGCGTCGCCCAGTCGAGCAGTAGGACGGGGTCGGAAATGGGCAGGCCGAGGCCGTACTTCACAGAAAACCTCCAGGGTGGGGAATGAATGCGAGTGCTAGCTGATCGCCGAACAGCGTCTGTGACGAACGCTGTTCGTGAATTGCAATCTAAACGAACACCGTTCGTCGCGCAACCCCTGCGCGGATCTCCGCCGCTCGGCCACTCTCGGTACCCTTGCCGGGGGCAACTAT
Organism: Nocardia sp. XZ_19_385; assembly: GCF_015355755.1. Lineage (NCBI taxonomy): Bacteria > Bacillati > Actinomycetota > Actinomycetes > Mycobacteriales > Nocardiaceae > Nocardia > Nocardia sp. XZ_19_385. Next base: position 82,166 of record NZ_JACVEE010000002.1, on the reverse strand, counting down.
CTGCCCGATGCCCTCGGCGTAACCCCGGAAGGATCTATGTCCAACCTGATCAACCTGGAGCAGGTCTCCAAGAGCTTCGGTATCAAGCCGCTCTTGGACAACGTTTCGCTCGGCGTGCACGCGGGCGAACGGATCGGTGTCGTCGGCCTCAACGGCGGTGGCAAGACGACCCTGCTCGAGGTGCTCACCGGTATCGAGGCCCCGGACAGCGGCCGGGTGAGCCGGGTCGGTGGGCTGCGGATCGCCGTGGTCACCCAGCGCGGTGTGCTGCCGCCGGGGTCCACCGTGGGAGCCATCGTGCTCGCGGGGCTCGCCGATGACCAGATGACCGACGGCGTCGCCGAGCACGAGTGGGCTTCGAACCCGCGGATCCGCACGGTGATCGAGGGCATCGGTATCGAAGGCCTGGGCATGGACGCCTTGATCGACAATCTTTCCGGCGGTGAGCGTCGCCGCGTCGCGCTGGCCGCCGCGCTGGTCCGCGATCTGGATCTGCTGGTCCTCGACGAGCCCACCAACCATCTCGACGTCGAAGGTGTGCAGTGGCTGGCGCAGCATTTGCTGAACCGCCGGAGCGCGCTCGTCGTCGTCACCCACGATCGCTGGTTCCTCGACACTGTCGCCACCAACACCTGGGAGGTCGTCGGCGGCAAGGTGGAGAGCTACGAGGGCGGCTACGGCGACTGGATCTTCGCGCGCGCCGAAAGGGCGCGGCAGGCCGACGCTTCCGAGGCGCGGCGACAGAACCTGGCGCGCAAGGAACTGGCCTGGCTGCGTCGTGGCGCGAAGGCGCGCACCTCGAAGCCGCGCTACCGGGTCGAAGCCGCCGAAGCGCTGATCGCCGACGTGCCGCCGCCGCGCGACAGCGTCTCGCTGGCCGCGTTCGCGCGCAAACGCCTCGGACGCGTGGTCATCGAACTCGAGGACGTCACCCTGACCACCCCGGACGGCCGGGAGCTGGTGCAGGACTTGACCTGGCGGCTCGCGCCGGGTGAGCGCGTCGGCCTGGTCGGCGTCAACGGCTCCGGCAAGACCACCCTGCTGCGCGCCCTCGCGGGTGGCGCGGAACCGGCCACCGGCAAGCGGATTCAAGGCCAGACGGTCCAAATCGGCTGGCTGAAACAGGAACTCGACGACCTGCCCGTCAATATGCGCGTGCTGGAAGCGGTACAGCAGGTCGCGCAGCGAATCATGCTGGGCGACAAGGAGATCTCCGCCGGGCAACTCGCCGAGCGGCTCGGCTTCACCCCGGCCCGGCAGCGCACTCCCGTCGGTGACCTCTCCGGTGGTGAACGCCGCCGCCTGCAGCTGACCCGCATCCTGATGGCCGAGCCGAACGTGCTGCTGCTCGACGAGCCCACCAACGACCTCGACATCGACACCCTGCAACAGCTCGAGGACCTGCTCGACAACTGGGCCGGCACCCTGGTCGTGATCAGCCACGACCGCTACCTGATCGAGCGCATCGCCGACTCCACCTGGGCCCTGTTCGGCGACGGCAAACTCACCAACCTGCCCGGCGGCATCGACGAATACCTGAAGAAGCGTGCCGCCCAGAACACGCCCCTGTTGGCCCGTGCGGGCTCGGCCGAATCCGCCGCGTCGGCAACGGATTCCGCCGTCTACCGCGCCGCCCGTAAGGAACTCGGCAAGCTGGAACGCCTCATCGGCAAGCTCGACGAGCGCGAAAAGAAACTGCACGCCGCCCTGGCCGAAGCCGCCACCGATTCGGACAAACTCATGTCCCTGGGTGCCGAGCTCAAGCAGGTCCGCGTCGAAAAGGAAGCGGCCGAGGAGCGTTGGATGGAATTGGCCGAGGACGCGGAGTGATCGCTACACCGGTTCGGTAGCGGCCCGGACGATTTCGGGCAGCGGGTCCGCGAACTGCCAGCCCTCGGCCAGCAGTTCGTCGACCGCCGCCACAGCCGTGGCCAGCCGGGCCGCCCGGTCGCCACGCATGATCCGGAACCGTTTGCCGGTGCGCGCGAGCTCCTCCCGGAAGCGGCGGGTCATCCACGGCCGGAGGTGCTCGCCGTCCCGGAGGCCGTCGTCTTCGAACGGAACTCCGGCGTCGTCGGTCAGCAGGTAGAGGTCGCGCCGGGTGCGGGCGGCGATCCGCTCGACCTCCGCGTTGCGTCCGCCCAGGTACCGCTCGTGCCAGATCCCGCTCGCGAAAGAGTCGGTGTCGCAGATCAATACCGGCGCGCCGTGCCGGGCCGCGCTGTCTTCCAACGCATCCTGAGTGCGGGCGATCACGGGGAACTCCTCGGAGCTGAAAGACACTGCGGCCCAAGTTGCCGCCGGGTCCACGGCCCGCGCGGCCGCCAGCTTCTCCTCGCTGTACCGACGCCCGTACTCGGCGACCCAGCCGGTGTCGGCCCAGATGCCGCCGCGCCGCCGGTAATGGGCGGCCAGGTCCATCGAGAGCGTGGTCGTCCCCGTGGACTCGGCGCCGAGGACCACGACCCGTCGGGTCAGTGCGGCCCGGACGGCCGGGCCGAGGAATTCCCAGGAGCCCACCGGGTCCTTCCGCACAGCCGTCCCCGATACCGGGAACTCCGTCCGGTCCACGTCCACACAGATGTTCTCGGCACCGAACCGCCGCGCGAGCTCGGCCCCATATTCCTCCGAGGTGAAAACGGCGTCGACCGGATCCGCCACGGCCGCACGGAAAATCGCCATGTGCGCGTCCCAGATCGCCGGGTCGTGCAAGTCGACGGGAATGTCGTCGACCGCGCCGACGACCTCGGCATCCGGATGAGCCTCGCGCATCCACGCGACCCGGTCGGTCAGTGAGATCGATTCCACGGCGGACGCGCACACCAGGACGGTGAGTCGCGCACACCGGGCCTCGGCGGTGCGCACCAGATGGTGGTGCCCGGCGTGCGGCGGGTAGAACTTGCCCAGCACCAAACCGTGGCCGAAGCGGATCATGCTGTTGCGCCCAGCGTTTCGCGGCCCGGGGCGGGGCTGGACATCGAGCGCCGCCAGCGCAGCAGCCCGGCCACGCACAACGCGAGGAAGCCGGTATACAGCAGGGCCGTGAGGTACAGGTTCTTGTGGATGTACAGCGGGATATAGACGAGATCCGCCGCGATCCACAGGTACCACGACTCCAGCCGCTTGCGGCACTGCCCGTAGGTGGCCATCAGCGAAAGCCCGGTGGTGAGGGCATCCCAGAAGGGAACGCTGGAATCAGTAGCACTGCTGAGCAGGACGGTGAGCGCGCACACCCCCGTCACCCCGGCCACGCCGAGCACCGCCCATTCGGTAGTCGTGGTCCGGCGCACCGGCAGCACCTCGGCGGACCCCGGCCCACCGCCGTGCATCCAGCACCACCACCCGTACCCCGCCAGCGCGATGAAGACGACCTGCAACCCAGCGTCGGCGTAAAGCCCGGCCTGGGCGAAGAGCACGATGAAGAAGATATTGTTGGCAATCCCAATGGGCCAGTTGGCGATATGCTGCCGCCCCACCAGCCATACGCACAGCGCACCCGTCGCGAACCCGAGGATCTCGGTCCAGCTCGTCGCCCAGCCCACGAAGGCCCCCTCCTGTCGCGTGCCCGCAGGCCACTGTTACTCCGTGCCGGCGGCCCGATCCCCGTCGACGACGATCGGCAGGCAGGTCTGGATGAAGTCCGCGCCGAAGGCGGTGAGGAGGATGCTGCGGTGGAACACCTTGGTCCCGAAACCGGAGCGCTTCAAGACATTCCGGGCGGCCGTCTGGGCTTCGAGAAGCTGGTAGCGATTCGGATTGCCGACCGGTTCTGAGACGAACTCGATCAGGCCGAGCCGGGTCAGGTTGGGCAGGTACTGCTGGATCCGGTTCGGGAAGCGCAGCCCGGCGTGCTCACCGAGCAGGGTGAGTCCCGAGACCCGGCGTTCCGAGCCGAGCGCTCGCGGCCGTCCGGCGCGGATATCGATGGCGGGCTGCGGACCGTCGGTGTGCAGGAAGCGCAGAATGCGCGCTTCATCGGGCGTCAGATCGGCGAGCATTCGCGCGAAAGCCGGGTGGATGTCCTGGTTTTCGGCGTGCGTGCTGGCCGACAGCCGCAACAGCGCGGCGCCTTGTTCGCGCAGTGCGGGCACCTCGGTGGCCTCCGTGCCGGCGCCGGGAATGCCGAGCGCGCGGCGCACCGCGCCTTTGAATTCGGATTCGGCTTCGGCGAGTACCTCGGCGGCCGGTGCGCCGGCGATGCTGCCGCGCACCACCGTCTTGCCGACATCGGCCGCGGTGCCCACGCCCCAGGCGGTGGCCTTGGAGGCCGCCGAAATGGCAACGCGCGCAACGCCGACACCGGCGCGGACGGTTTCGCGCGCCGACGGGCGGGTGCGCGCGGGGGGCTCGGGAACTGGCAGGGGAGTTACCGGCCGCCGGGCGATCTCCGTCGACGGGCGTGCGTCAGCGGATCGCTCGACGGCCGAAAGATGGTCGCCGCCGTCAGATTCCGTCATAGCCATGTTGTCGCTACTCCCGTTCCGAAGATCAGGATATGAGCGTATCCGGCAAACAGGCCCAGCACACCGCCATGCAGAAAAAGCAGCCATTCGTCCTGCTTGATGGCCGAGCGCAGCATGTCGACGAAGTCCGGCGGCGAGAGTTGCGACATCTGCTTGGCGATGTAGTCGTTGATCTGGCGGCCCTGGCGGATGTTGAAGTCCGGGTCGGCGAAGGCCATCGGGGCGATGGCCTTGGCCTCGTGCGTCAAAGTGTCCTGCAGCGAATCGTATTCGCGGCTGCCCAGCATGAACTTGACCGCGGGCCGGGCCGGGCCGAGCGCGCGGTCGGCGGCCGGGCGCAGGGTGTCCTCCAGCATCTGCATGGTGCGGTCCGAGCGCGGACCGTTGAGCAGCTCGTCGCCGATATTGGCGACGGTCACCACTTGACTGGACACCAATTCGGCGTAGCCGTCGGTGATTTCGGACTGGCGCTTGATCAGCAGGCCCTGCCGCCACGGGCACCACCACTTCGGGTAGGCGGGCGCGAAGATCATGTTCAGGCCGACGTAGTTGACCACCCAGCCGATGATCACGCCGCCGACCGGCAGCACCACCAGCGAGGACCAGCCGGTCACATGCAGGACCGCGACCAGCACCAGACCCATCGGGGCGCCGAAGTAGAAACCGAAGTTCTGCATGAACCGCAGCTCTTTCGCGCCCAGCACCTGGAACAGCGTATTCAGCAGATGCGGTCGCGCCTGGAAGTAGCGGATCACCATTTGTTTGACGTCGAGCAGCTGATCGATATTGGCGCCGAATTCCTCGGTGAGTTCGCGCAGAATGTCGGGCAGCTGCTGGCGCACCCGGGCGTGCACCATGTCGCGCACCTGGGTGGGCAGGTTGTACCAGAGCTGAGGATGCTCGCGGCGCAGGATTTCCTCGACGATGTTCTCGATCTGCGCGTCGGCGACGCTGATGAATTGCTCGGCCAGCTTGTCCGGTTCGAGCTCACGGTAGAAGTCCGCGACGCTACCGAGTTTGGCCAGGCCTTTGTCCACGGCGATGCTGGCCATTTTGTCCGCACGCGAGGGCACGATGCCCTGCCAGCCGATGCGGCCGTCATAGCTCAGCAGCGGCAGCACCTGAATTCGCTTGGGCAGGAACGGGAACACCGCGCGCAGGCCGGGTAGGTGGAAGCCGTGGAACGCGATCGGCTTGAACAGCATGAGAATGCCGGTCCAGTTGGTGATATAGCCGATGACGCCGGTGAACAGCGGGATCGTCAATAACTCCAGGAGGATCGTCGGGTGTACCCCGAAAATGCTCTCTAACACGACACCCTCCTGCCGACACACCCGGTCACCGCCGCCTCGCCGGGCCCTCAAACTAGCACCACGGTGTCCGATTTGTGGAGCCAGCCGTCGGTGCCGTACCAGACAGCCCGAGACCTCAGTCACAATCGGCGGCCGGAATGTCGCATCGGACAGCCCCGGCGGCGAGAATGATCGCGACCACATTCCGGTGCAGGGGTCACCCGGTTGTGACCCGCGCGGCTCTCGGTTCGGCATACCCCGGGCGTCGGCGGGCAATAATCTGTGGGCAGATTCGTTCATCGGGCAATACATCGGAGAAGACGTGGCAGACGACAGGACCGGACAGGACATCACCCGAGCCGGTTCCCGCTCTATGGAGCGCAGCTCGGATGTCGAACAGCGCCAGATCAGCAATGAGGCACGGCTGATCCGCGGTGTGTTCCGGGCGGCCGGGCTGGCCGCGGGTTCCGCCGTGCGCGGCGGTACCTGGGCCGTCAACACCTCCTACGAGGTGACCAAGGAGATTGCGCAGGCCGCCCTGGACGGCGAATCCTCCGCCGATATCGCCGAGCGCACCGGCAACGCCCTGCGCTCGATCGCGCGCAGCGCGCTCGGCGTCACCGAGGGATCGGTGCGCGAAATCGTCAGCTACGTACCGACTCCCGGCAACAACAACGGCCCGAGCCAGCAGCCGGCCCTGACCATGGGTTCCCAGGTGCGCTCGGCAAGCACCGAGGAGCTGCGCCGGCGCGGGGACGCGCTGCTCGCCCGGTCCGCGGATGTCTACTTCACCGAGGACGTGCACCCGGCCTACGACCGGATCCTGGACCAGTTGGCCCCCGACGAAGCCCGCATCCTGCGCTTCATGGCGCTCAACGGCCCGCAGCCCGCGGTCGATGTGCGCACCAACCGGCCGCTGGGCATCGGCTCGGAGCTGGTGCGCGGCGATCTGACCTCGGTGCCGGAGCAGGCGGGCGTGCGCTACCCGGACCGGTCGCGCTCCTATCTGATCAACCTGAGCCGGCTCGGCCTGACCCTGACCTCGGACGATCCGGTGGTGCTGAGCCGCTACATGGTGCTCGAGGTGCAGCCGGTGGTCGAGGCGGCGCTCAAGCAGGCCGGGCGGGCGCCGAAGATCGTGCGCAAGAGCCTCCGGCTGACCGAATTCGGCGAGGACTTCTGCCGAACCTGCTTCAGTATCGGTAATTGATCCCGGCGTTCGCCGGGATGACGGAGATTTCTGATCTTCGGCGGAGATTGATAGCGAGATGATACAAATCTCCTGAAGCATCGCGGCTTCAGATGGGATTGTTGAGTTATGGGATCGGCCGAGCAGCACCTAGGTAACCGGGGGACCGATGATGTCTCGGCCATCAGCCGCCTGAAATACCGGTATCTGCGCACGCTCGACACCAAGTCTTGGGATGAGTTTTCCGAGACCATGATTCCCGAGGCGACCGCCACCTACAGCGAGTACCTGCAGTTCGAATCGCGCGACGCCTTCCTGGCTTTCATGCGCAACACCCTCGGCCCGCACGTCATCACCGAGCACCGCTGCGACCATCCCGAGATCGACGTGGACGGCGATACCGCAACGGGCACTTGGTATCTCGCCGACACCGTGCTGATCCCCGCGCACAACATGCTGCTGCGCGGGGCGGCTTTCTACACCGACAAGTACGTGCGCTGCGAGGACGGGCGCTGGCGGATCGCGCACACCGGATACGAGCGCACCTACGAGGTCGTGCTCTCGCTCAGCGACTTGCCGAGCCTGCGTTTGACTTCCAGCCGGTGGGGGCTGATCGCCCGCGAAGACGGGATCGCCTCGGTGGAGAAGGATCCCGGCAAGCCCCAGGCCTAATCGGCCGCTGCCACAAGCGGTTCCAGCGTCATCTTCGGCATTTCCTTCTCGATGTACTGCAACCGCCACTTGTCGCTGAACAGCGCCAGCAGCACACCGTCGCTGCGGGTGAAGACCTCGACGCCGCGCTGGCGGCCCAGCTCGTCGGCCGAGGCGGCGTCGGTACGCCGGGCGATCGTGTACGGCAGGAAATCCAGATGCGTTTCGACGTTGTATTCGCCCAGCATGCGGGCGCTGACGACCTCGAACTGCATGGGGCCGACCGCCGCCAGCACCGGTGAGGCGTCGCCGCGTGCGTCGTTGCGCAGCACCTGGACGACACCCTCGGAGTCGAGCTGGTCGATGGCCTTGCGGAACTGCTTGTACTTGCCCGCGGACTGCGCGCGCAGCATCGCGAAGTGCTCCGGCGCGAAGGACGGGATCGGCGGGAACTCCACCTTCTTGTCCACGAACAGTGTGTGACCCGGAGCCAGGGCGGTGGCGTTGACCAGGCCGACCACGTCACCCGGGTAGGCGGTGTCGACGGTGGTGCGGTCCCGGCCGAACACCGTCAGCGCGTATTTGGTCGCGAACGGGCGACCGGTCTGCGCGTGCGTGACGACCATGCCGCGCTCGAATTCGCCGGAGACGATCCGCATGAAGGCCAGCCGGTCCCGGTGCGCGGTGTCCATACCGGCCTGCACCTTGAAGATGACCGCGCTGAACGGATCGGTGGTTTCGCGTGCGGTGCCGTTGACGTCGGCGCGCGAGCCGGGCGCGGGCGCGAGCGCGACCAGCGTTTCCAGCAGCTGGCGCACGCCGAAGTTCAGCATCGCGGAGGCGTAGATGACCGGGGAGGTCTGCCCGGCGAGGAACATCTCCTGGTCGTGGTCCTGACCGGTGGCCGAGAGCAGTTCGCTTTCCTCGGCGGCGGTGGTCCAGGCCTCGCCCTCGCGGGTCTGGGCTTCTTCCGGAGTCAGGTACTCCTCGGGAGCGATGGTCGCGCCGCCCGCGGTACGGGTGAAGTGGATGTACTCCTCGGCGTCGCCCTCGTTTCCGCGGCGCAGCAGGCCACGGAAATCGCCCGCGATACCGACCGGCAGGAACAGGGGAGTCGGCGTCAGGCCGATCCGCTCGCTGATCTCGTCGAGCAGTTCCAGCGGTGCCTGACCCGGGCGGTCCCACTTGTTGATGACGGTGATGACCGGGATGCCGCGGTGGCGGCACACCTGGAACAGCTTCAAGGTCTGGGGTTCGAGGCCTTTGGCGGCGTCGATGAGCATGACCGCGGCGTCGACGGCGGTGAGCACGCGGTAGGTGTCCTCGGAGAAGTCCGAGTGACCCGGGGTGTCGACCAGGTTGATGACGTTGTCGATATCCGACCCGGCGGCGCGGTAATTGAACTGCAATGCGGTGGAGCTGACCGAGATACCGCGGGCCTTCTCCATCTCCATCCAGTCCGAGACCGTGGACTTGCGCCCGGCCTTGCCGTGGATCGCGCCCGCCTCGGAAATCATCCGGGCATGCAGCGCCAGCGCTTCGGTGAGCGTGGACTTGCCCGCGTCCGGATGCGAGATCACCGCGAAGGTGCGGCGCCGGGCGACCTCGGCGGGCAGACCCTTGGGGGCGACCTGCGAGCTGTCGCCGGCGGCTTCGCGCGAAGTCGAACCGTCAGCGAGTTCCTCAGAGGAGGTCAACGGATGAGCCTTTCAGGGTGACGGACAACCGTTCCAGCTTAGGCGGTGTGCCGTTCCCTGCTCCGACCCGGGGTTTCGGCCGAAATGTACAGTCGCTGACCTCCCGATTAATTCCGGGCCATCCGCTTGCGGTACAGTGTTCGGGTTGTCTCGGCGAGGGTGTTTTACAGCACCGTGATCGACGCGGCGCGGCTCCATGGCCGTCGTCCTCGTTGTCTTCGCCCGACGAGTAGACCAACTTGCCAGGATGCGTGTTCTTCAATGCGACACCGTCCTGGCCCACAGCTGACAGCCACCGTAGAGCCGTAGGAGTAGATCTAGTCATGTCTGACGCCAACCTTCTGGAAGCCGCCGTTCGCACCGAGTTCGGCAAGGGCGCCGCCCGCCGCACCCGTCGTGCCGGCAACGTTCCCGCCGTTCTCTACGGCCACGCCACCGATCCCCAGCACCTGTCGCTGGACGCCAAGGCGTTCGCCGCCATCCTGCGCCAGCACGGCACCAACGCGGTGCTGAGCCTGGTCATCGACGGCAAGAAGCACCTGGCGCTGACCAAGTCGGTCGTCGTGCACCCGATCCGCCGCTACATCGAGCACGCCGACCTGCTGGTCATCAAGAAGGGCGAGCGGGTCACCGCCGACGTGCACGTCAGCCTGGTCGGCGAAGCCGCCCACTCCACTCTGGTCCAGCAGGACTCCACCACCCTGTCCATCGAGGCCGACGCGATGAAGCTGCCCGAGGCCATCGAGGTCTCGATCGAGGGCCTCGCGGCCGGCACCCAGATCAACGCCGGTGACATCACCCTGCCCGCCGGTGTCACCCTGGCCGCCGACGCCGAGACGCTGGTTGTCAACATCATCGCCGCCCCGTCCGCCGAGTCGCTCGAGGAGACCACCGAGACCGAGGGCGAGACCGCCGCGGCCGAGAGCGAGTCCGAGGCCGCCGAGAGCGCCGAGTAAGAATCTCCTGGTCTTCGATGACCGACTCCGTGCCCGCGCTCGTGGTCGGACTGGGTAACCCCGGTACCGAATACGAGCGCACCCGGCACAACATCGGCTTTCTGGTCGCCGACGTGCTCGCTGAGCGCGTCGGCGGCCGTTTTGCCGTGCACAAGAAGTCCGGCGCGGACCTGCTGCAGGCGCGCCTGGACGGCCGTCAGGTGCTGATCGCCAAGCCGCGGTCGTACATGAACGTCTCCGGCCGCCCCGTCGCGGCGCTGGCCAAATTCTTCTCCGTGCCGCCCACCGAGGTGATCGTCGTGCACGACGAACTCGACCTGCCGTTCGGAGCGATCAAGCTCAAGCGCGGTGGCGGCGAGGGCGGGCACAACGGATTGCGTTCTGTCTCCAGCGCTTTGACCACCAAGGACTACCTGCGCACCCGCATCGGCATCGGCCGTCCGCCGGGTCGCCAAGACCCGGCGGACTACGTGCTCAAGCAGTTCGCGACGCCGGAACGCAAGGAAGTCCCGGTGATCGTGGAGCAGGCCGCCGATGCTGTCGAGCTGCTGCTGCGCGTGGGCTTGGAGACCGCGCAGAACCAGCTGCATTAGACCGGCAGCAGCACCGTCGCCTCCTAAGTGCGGGTCGCCAGCACCAACGCGAAACGGTTGTCGGGGTCGGTCCAGACGTGCTCGGTGCTGAAACCCGCTGTGTTCAATTCGGTTTCGAGTCCATCCAAGCGGAACTTGGCGGAGATCTCGGTCCGGAGTTCCTCGCCCTGCGCGAATCGCACCGTGAGATCGAGGTCGCGCACCGTGACGGTCATGTCTTCGGTTGCCGCCAAACGCATTTCGATCCACTCCTGCTCGGCGTCCCAGAGTGCGACATGGGTGAACTTCTCCGGTTCGAAGTCCGCGCCGAGCCGATTGTTCAAGACGTGCAACACATTCCGGTTGAACTCGGCAGTGACGCCGGCCGCGTCGTCGTAGGCGGGGACGAGGATCGCCGGATCGATGACCAGGCCCGCGCCGAGCAGTAGGTGCTCACCCGGCTCCAGCACCTCATGGATGCCTTTCAGGAATTCCGCGCGCTCGTCCGGCACCAGATTGCCGATGGTGCCGCCGAGGAACGCGATCATCCGCCGGCCACCGCCGGGCAGGTTGTGCAGGGTGTCGGTGAAATCGCTGACCACGCCGTGCACCGCGAGGCCCGGGAACTCGGTGGCGACCTCGTCTGCCGCCGCGCGCAATGCCGAGGCGGAAACATCCTGGGGGACATAGGTCTTCAGTGGACCCTCGGTGCTGAGCGCGGTGAGCAGCAGCCGGGTCTTGGCGGCCGACCCCGCGCCGAGCTCCACCAGCACCTCGGCCTGCGCGGCCCGGGCGATCTCGCCGACCACCCGTTCCAGCAACGCCCGCTCGGTGCGGGTGGGGTAGTACTCCGGCAGCTCGGTGATCCGCTCGAACAGCTCGCTGCCCCGCGCGTCATAGAACCACTTGGGTGGCAACGACTTCGGAGTCGAGGTCAAGCCGAGCCGGGCATCGCTCCGCAACGCGGTGGTGAGGTCGTCGTCGGATAGGTAGATCTCCAGCGTCGGTGCGATCATAGTGGTACGCCTTTCGGTGATACTCGAAGGTGCTGCCAGGGAAGAAGATTCGTGCGGCCGGTTCACGGCGCGGCCGCCTGGGAGTCGGCCCGCGCCAGCGGCTCCACCGAGAGGAAGCCGGGACGGGCCGTGACCAAGCTTCGGTCCGGAATCGGCTGCCAGCGTGGATCGCCGTCGTACGGTTCGGAGGACAGGATCGCGAAGTCATCGGTGACCAACGCCGACAGCGCATGGTGAACCGTTGTGGCCCAAAGCTGTTCGCCGTCGCCAAGCAGAAAGTTCAGCCGCGCGTCCGACGCATGAGTGAGCACAGCGGTAGCCAGCAGCGCCAGCGCCGCACCGGGGGACTCCACGAACCCTTCGGGCCCCGCCGAATCCAGCAGCTCACCCAGCAGCACCCACAGCGCCGCCGAATCGGTAGCCGCCTCCGCCTCCAGCAACCGCGCCGTCTCGAACAACCGCGTCGCCCCCCACTGCGTCGCAGCGGTATCCAAATCCGACGAAACAGCGGTAACCACCCGCCGCCACTGCGGCACAACACCGTTGTGACTGAACGCCCACCGCCCACCCAGGAACGGAGCACAAGCCGCCCGCTCCACCGGCATCCCCACAGTGGCCGACCGAATCGACGCCAGCACCGACCCCGACTTCAACTGCGGCAGAACCTCTTCCACCGCCGGATCGGTCCAGATCGGATCCGGATTCCGATACCTGCTGACGACCAGCCCTGCCCCGACCCCGATCCCGGAGTCCGGCACACCACCCCGCCCGGAGATATCCCCGCGCCCCGCCGTGAGCACCTGGCCCCCCTCGCTCTCCGATGAAGGCGCCGGCTCGGCCACCCGCCACCACGCGACCCCGAACCCATCCGCGTTGATAGTCCCGCCACCCCGCATCTCACGCGGAGCCCACGCCTGCGTCCGCAGGGAATGCGATCCCCGAGTGAGCAATTCGCCGACAGCAGTCTCGGGCCCTACATATCCAAGATGTCTACACATCAGCGACCACCTCCGCAGTGCCGCTGGGGGTGACGACTTGATTTGCGGCGCATCAGAGTTCCTCCGGTCGCAGGTCGCGGGCCAGGCGGAAACCCGCGAAGATTTGGCGGCGGATGGGGTGGTCCCAGTTGCGGAAGGTGCTGCGGCAGGCGACCGGGTCGGTGCCGAAGGAGCCGCCGCGGAGGACGCGGTAGTCGCCGCCGAAGAAGACGTCCGAGTACTCCTTGTAGGGGAAGGCGTTGAAGCCGGGGTAGGGGTCGAAACCTGAAGCGGTCCATTCCCAGACGTCGCCGATGAGCTGGTGTACGCCTGCCGGGGTAGCGCCCGCTGGGTAGGCGCCGACTTCCGCTGGTTCCAGGAGACGCTGGCCGAGGTTGGCTGTGCGGGAGTCGGGTTCGCTGTCGCCCCACGGGTAGCGGCGGGAGGCGCCGGTGGCGGGGTCGTAGCGTGCGGCTTTTTCCCATTCGGCTTCGGTGGGTAGTCGCTTGCCGGACCAGTTCGCGTAGGCCTCGGCTTCGAACCAGCAGACGTGCAGGACAGGCTGATTCGGGTGCAGCGGGGTCGGCACCCCGAATACGCGCCGCCACCACTGACCGGCGGGGTCGCGTTCCCAGAACTGTGGTGCGACCAGACCGGCCTCCTGGCGGTGTGCCCAGCCGCGTTCGGACCACAGTTCTGGTCGTTCGTAGCCGCCGTCGTCGATGAAAGCCAGGTACTGCTCGTTGGTTACAGGCACCGCATCGATGGCGAAGCCGGGCAGGTGTTTGCGATGGGCGGGGCGTTCGTTGTCCAGCGCCCACGGCTCGGTCGAGGTGCCCATCGTGAATTCACCGGCGGGAATAACGATTTCGCGGCCGACGAGATTCGGCACGGTGCCAGCTGGTGCGGGCGCTGCGCTGAGCACTGCGGCGCCGGTACGCAACTGGTGGGTGGCGAGCATGGTTTCGTCATGCTGCTGCTCGTGCTGGGCGATCATGCCGAACGCGAACCCGTCGTCGACCAGGGCGTCACCACGTAAGGCGCTGGCGTCCAGCACATCCCACACCTTCTCGCGGACCGTGCCGACGTAGCCCCGGGCCTGGGTCGGATCCAGGAGCGGCAGGGCCGGACGGTTGGCGCGAGCGTGTTTGAACGCGTCGTACAGTTCGTCGATGTCGGAGCGCACCGCTTCGCGCCCACCGACATCGCGCACCAGCCACAGCTCTTCCTGGTTGCCGATGTGCGCGAGATCCCACACCAGAGGGCTCATCAGCCGCGAATGCTGTGCCACCAGTTCGTCTTCGTCGAGTACATCGGTCAGCGCCAGCGACCGCTGACGTGCCCGCGTGAGCACTTCGGCGATCTGGCTCCGCAGCTGCTCGGTGCCGTTGTTGTCGGTCGCGGGTAGGTGATCAGTAGTCACGAGAACTCTCCAGAGTCGATGAATCCGCGCTGGAATGGGGGATTCGCACCCATCCGGCGTCCCAGCGCAATGCGGGACGCGCGCCTGTGGATGACTGTGCATAGTCGAGCAGGGGCCATCATGATCAGGCCCCTTTGCCGCTGCCGGCTGTCGGAATGCGGGCAGATCGGAGATCACCGGTGGGGGTCTCCCCCCGGCGACATCGGCGCGACGCGTTGTCGAGTTCCGTTGCCGTGGCCGCATTTCCCGCATGCGCGGCGGCCAAGGCGAGCAGATCCGCCGCGATGGCCCGGATCTCGGGATCGGCGAGTCCGCAGCGGGCCGCGTCGAGCCAGCATCCGGCCAGCGGTTCGGCGAGCGCCGTCGCCTCGGCAACCACCGCCGGGCTGGACATGAGGGCTTCGACCGCGTGGATCGGGGTGGCCCAGCTGTCCTCGGGTTGTGCGTCCAGATAACGGATTTCGAGGTGGCCGGATGCCCGTACCGGCGGAAACAGGGTGGTCAGGTGGTAGTCGAGGTCGGGAAGGTCGGGGCGACGGCCGATTTCGTCGTCCAGAGCGCCGGAGAGCCAGTCGGCGAAGGTGGCCCCCGGTGGCGCGGCCCAGCTGTCACCGTCGGGTTGGCGGACGCACAGCAGTGGCACATCGAGGGCCCAGCGGCTGTAGGAGACGATCGGGTCGGACCAGTCCTCGGCGGGCGGGCGGGTGCGCGCATAGTCCAGGCGCAGCCAGGTGCGCATGCGCTGGGAGGCCCAGGCGCCCGCGGGGGCGCCGCGCAGAAAAGGGGAGCAGGCGAAGGCGGCGAGCAGGGCCGGGCCCAGGACGTACAGGGCTTTCCAGCGGGCGGCCACTTCCGCGCGGTCGGCGCCCGCGTCCACGCTGACCTGGGTGGCGGCGGTGTTGCACATCATCAGCTTGCCGAAGGGGCCGATGCCGCCGAAGGATTGCTCCATGGCGTGATAGCGGGGGAGTCGCAGCAACCGTTTGGGGCGCCGGTCGGCGTCGGCGGCAAGGGAGACGGTGCGGATGGCGCGGGATTCGAGGAGTTCGCGCAGCAGGCGGGCATCACGGGCCAATTGCTCGCACAGGCGTGCGGCGGTGGCGAACGGAGCGCTGGAGAGTTCGATCTGACCGCCGGGTTCGATGGTGACCCGGCTGCCCCCGGGCAATGCGTGTGCCGGTGAATCGGGGGCGATGGACCGCGGTGCGTAGGGTCCGAGAGCGGCGGCGAGTGCAGTGAGCTGCGGGCGGGGCGCTGCGGCTGGTCCGGATGCCGAACACTCACCCTGCACGGTGAGCCACTCGAGTTCGGCACCGATCAGCGTGGGTGGGCCCAGCTTGAAGCAGACACCGCCGACGTAGGCTTCCGCCGCGGCCCGCGTGGACAATTCCCCCGATGTGGTGACGCGACCGGTCGAAACCGAATTCGCGAGCGTGACCGCCATCCCAACCTCCACCATGTTTCGTGCGGGCTGGGCTGGGGCCCAGCGCCGTAGGTTCGTGTTGCTTGTGCGAGCCCACTCGAGCCGGGCCGACCCAAACCAGCCTAGCGAGGGGTACCGACAAGAAACCGACAAGCAAACAAACTTCACGGCTGACCAGGAGCGCCGTGCGGTACCTCGGATCGGTGTATCGATGCGGGACAACGCGGGGACCGAGCCGCAGCGCGAGTGCCTCGGGAAGCGCTAGGGTCGTTGACATGCTGGACGAGAGTCGCGTGCGGGCCGATACACCGGGGTGCAGGTCCGATTCGGGGCTGGTTTTCCTGGACAGTGCCGGTTCTTCGCTGCCGCCGCAGGTCGTGCTCGACACTGTCATCGGGCACTTGCAGCGCGAAGCCGAGGTGGGTGGCTACCGGGCGGCGAACGAGCGCCTCGACGCTCTTGCCGCCGTGAAAACCGATATCGGGACACTGATCAACGCCGATCCGAGCTGTATCGCGCTGAGCGACAGCGCCACCCGGGCCTGGGCTGATTTCTTTTACTCCGTGCCACTGGGCCCGGGAGACCGGATCCTGATCTCCGGCTCCGACTACGCCTCCAACGGCATCGCCGCACTGCAACGTGCGCGCGTCACGGGTGCTCAGGTCGAACAGATCCCGACCGATCCCAGCGGGCAGCTCGACCTGGACGCCATGGCCGACATGGTCGACGAACGCGTGAAACTGGTCTCGGTCCTGCACGTTCCGACCAACGGCGGCCTGGTCAACCCGGCCGCCGAGGCCACCCGGATCGCGCATTCGGCAGGTGCGCTGGTGTTGCTCGACGCCTGCCAGTCCGCCGGCCAGATTCCCCTGGACACCAAAGAACTCGACGTCGACGCCCTGTCGGTCACCGGCCGCAAATGGCTGCGCGGCCCGCGCGGCACCGGATTCCTGTATGTCCGCCCAGAATTGGCCGCCACGCTGGAACCGCAGCGGCTCGACCTGCACAGCGCACAGTGGACCAGCCCCGACAGCTACCAGCTGGCAGCCGACGCCGGCCGCTTCGAATTCTGGGAATGCGATGTGGCCGGGCGGCTGGGCCTCGGCGCCGCCGTGCGCTACCTGCTCGACCTCGGCCCCGCCGACGTGTACGCCGCCATCGCCGCCCGAGCCGAACACCTGCGCAAGACGCTGCCGGAAATCCCCGGCGTCACCGTCCGCGATCTCGGCCTGCGGCACAGCGGCATCGTCTCGTTCACCGTCGACGGCATCGCCGCCACCGACGTGCGCGATCGCCTGGCGGCACAGGACATCACCGTCACCGTCAGCCACGCGAGCTCCACGCTGCTGGACATGACCGCCCGCGGCCTGGACGCCGTGGTGCGTGCCTCCCCGCACTGCTTCGTGAGCTTCGACGAACTCGACCGCTTCGTCGCGGCCGTCGCCGGGCTGTAGGGCCAGATGTCGCAGCGTGAACTCGTCGTCCTCGGCACCGCGAGCCAAGTTCCCACCAAAGTCCGCAACCACAACGGCTATCTGCTGCGCTGGGGTCCGGAAGGTGTGCTGTTCGATCCGGGCGAGGGCACCCAGCGGCAGATGACCTATGCCGGAGTGTCGGTCACCGATATCACCCGCATCGCCATCACCCACTTCCACGGCGACCACAGCCTGGGCCTGCCCGGCATCGTGCAGCGCATCAACCTGGACAAGGTGCCGCACCCGGTGCACGCCTACTACCCGGCGTCGGGCGAGATGTACTTCGAAAGGCTGTGCAACGCCACGGCTTTCCGCCGGAATGTGGAATTGCATCCGCACCCGATCGCCGCCGCCGGCCCATTGGACGCGCCGGACGCGCCGTTCGCCATGGCGGCGGTGCAGCTCTCCCATCCGGTCGACACCTTCGGCTACCGCCTCACCGAACCCGGCAGCCGGCGCCTGCTCCCCGAACGCCTGCGCGCATTGGGCGTGCACGGTCCGGACATCGGTCGCCTCCAGGAGCGGGGCGCCCTCGAAATCGACGGCCGCACTGTCACGCTCGCGGAGGTCAGCACGCCGCGCCCGGGTCAGAGTTTCGCCTTCGTCATGGACACGCGCCTCTGCGACGGCGTCTATGAATTGGCCGCGGGGGCCGACATGCTCGTCATCGAAGCCACCTTCCTGGATGCCGACGCGCACCTCGCCGAGGAGTACGGCCACCTCACCGCCGCGCAAGCCGCCCGCGTCGCCGCCGAAGCCGGCGTCCGCAAACTCGTGCTGACACACTTCTCTCAGCGCTACCAGTCCCTGGACCCGCATCTCGAAGAAGCCGAGAAGCATTTCTCCGGCGAGATCGTCGTCGCGAAAGACCTCGATCGAATCCCGTTGCCGCCCCGCCGTAGTGGCTCAGGCGAGGTGTAGTTCGAGGACCTGGGTGACGAGGGCGCCAGGGTCGGCGGTGGGCGCGATCAGCGCGAGGCTGCGGTTGGCCTGCAGGGTGGCGATGCCGTGCAGGTTGGTCCAGAGGACCAACGCGCGCGCGGCGGGGTCCGGGGCGCCCGTGACTTCCGCGACCAGGGCGGTGAGCTGGTCGAAGATCGGCAGTGTGGTGGCGCGGAGGTTTTCGCCGGAGCCCTCCAGCAGGTCGTGCCGGAACATCAGGGTGAACATTTCCGGCCGGCCGCAGGCGAAATCGACGTAGGCGATCGCCATGGCGCGCAGCCGGTCTCGTGGCGCATTGGCGGGGTCGATCCGGCCGAACTGGTCGATGAGGTCGGCGAAACCGCGGGCGGCGATGGCCCCGAGCAGCGCTTGGTGGGTGGGGAAGTGGCGGCGGGGCGCGCCGTGCGAGACACCCGCTGCGCGCGTGATGGTGCGCAGGCCGAGCTGCCCGGCCCCGACTTCTTCCAGCAGATCGACGCCGACGCCGATCAATCGCTCACGCAGGGTTTCGGTCTCGGGCATGGCGCTGAGTGTAGACAGTGTCTACTCTGGTCCTGTAGACACTGTCTACAAGAACTTGTTCGGGAGGAATATCCATGTGGTACTGGCTTTTCAAACACGTCCTGCTCGGGCCGCTGCTGCGGCTGCTGGGTAGGCCGAAGGTGGAAGGCCTGCACCATGTTCCGGCGGATGGCCCGGTCATCATCGCGGCCAACCATCTCGCGGTGATCGATTCGATGTATCTGGCGCTGATCCTCCCACGCCGCGTCACCTTCCTGGCCAAGCAGGAATACTTCACCGGGACCGGCCTGAAGGGCCGCTTCCAGCGCTGGTTCTACACCGTCGTCGGCCAGGTCCCGGTCGACCGCACCGGCGGCACCGCGGCCGCCGACGCCTTGGCCGCGGCCACCAATATCCTGGAGGCGGGCGGAATCTGGGCCATTCATCCGGAGGGCACCCGCTCGCCGGACGGGCGGATCTACCGGGGCCGCACCGGCACGCTGCGCGTCGCCATGGTCACCGGCGCCCCGGTCGTCCCGGTTGTCCTGTCCGGCACCGACCGCATGAACCCGCGCGGCAGCAAGATGTTGCGACCCGCCAAGATTCGCATCAGCATCGGCGCGCCCCGCTACTACTTCGCCGCCGACCAGCAGACCACCCCGCGCACCGCCACAGACGAACTGATGCGCGAACTCGCCGCCCGCTCCGGCCGCCCCTACGTCGACCGCTACGCCGCCCACTTCGCCCCGCGCTGACTCGTTGCGGCGAAACGGGTTAACGCCGGTCGGGTGGCGCGGGATAGTTGGAGAGGAACAGCCCGGCACGGCGATGAGGGAGTCGGACGTTGAGCAGGTTCACCGACGAGATGTACGCGACGGCACAGTCTTCCCGGCGAGGGCTGGTGACCGGCGAGCCGAACGCGCCGAAACGCCAGACCTGGGGTGAGATCCACCGGCTCGCCCGGCGCATGGCCGGCGGGCTGGCCGAGGCGGGGATCGGGCACGGTGACGCGGTCGGCGTGCTCGCGGGCATGCCGGTCGATATCGCCCCGGTCTGCCAGGCCATCTGGATGCGCGGCGCCTCGATCACCATGCTGCACCAGCCGACACCGCGCACCGATCTGGTGGTGTGGGCGCGCGACACCGAGACCGTGCTGCACATGATCGAGGCGCGGGCCGTCGTGCTCGGCGCTCCGTTCGAAGCCGCCGAACCGATCCTGCGGGAACGCGGGATCACGGTGGTCCGCATCGATCAGCTACCCGACGGCCCCGACACCGACCCGCTGCCGACCGGTGAAGCCGATATCGCCCTACAGCAGTTGACTTCCGGGTCGACCGGCGTGCCGAAGGCCGTGCAGATCACGCACGGCAACTTCTTCGTCAACGCCTACGACATGTTCAACCGCGTCAAATACCAGCTCGATCAGGATGTGATGGTCAGCTGGCTGCCGCTGTTCCATGACATGGGCATGGTCGGATTCCTCAGTGTGCCCATGCAATTCGGCGCAGAGGTGGTGTGTGTGACGCCGATCGACTTCCTGATGCGGCCACTGCTGTGGGCCGAGCTGATCCACAAGTACCGCGGAACGGTCACGGCGGCACCGAATTTCGCCTACTCACTGCTGGCCCGTCGCCTGAAGCAGGCCGCGGAGGGTTCCCTGGACCTGAGCTGTGTCCGGTACATGTGGAACGGCGCGGAGCCGGTGGATCCCGACACCATGGACGCGCTCGCCGCCTCGGGCAAGCGCTTCGGGCTGAACCCGATGGCGCTCACCCCCGTCTACGGGATGGCGGAAACGACTCTGGCCGTGTCTATTCCGGATCCAGGGAAGGGTCAGGTGGTCGATCTCATCGACGCCGATCTGCTGGAAGCGCTCGGCAAAGCGGTACCGGTCTCCGACGACCACGCCCACCACGGCAATGTCCGCAGACTCCCGACCCTCGGGTACCTGGTCGACGGACTCGAGGGCCGCATCGTCGACTCCGAACGTCAGCCGCTGCCCACCCGCTCGGTCGGCGTCATCGAATTACGCGGTCCCGCGGTAACTTCCGGCTATGTGACGGTCGAGGGCTTCCGCCCGGCCCGGGACGCCGACGGCTGGCTCGACACCGGTGACATCGGCTACTTCACCGAAGAGGGCCTGACGGTGGTGTGCGGCCGGATCAAGGACGTCATCATCATGGGCGGGCGCAACATCTACCCGACCGACATCGAGCGCGCTGCCATGCGGGTACCCGGCGTGCGCCCGGGCAACGCGGTCGCGGTGCGTTTGGACGCGGGACAGAAGCGCGAAAGCTTCGCTGTCGTAGTCGAATCCAACGATCACCAGAACACCGACGAGGTCAAGCGGATGGAACGCGAGATCGTGCACGAGGTGGTGTCGGAGGTCGGCGTGCGGCCGCGCACCGTCGCGGTCCTCGGGCCCGGCGCACTACCGAAGACGTCCTCCGGAAAGCTGCGGCGCGCCGCTACCGCCATCCATCTGCACTAGCCGGCGACGGCGGTGAGCCATTCGACCAAGGGGCGCATCGTTTCCCAGGACTTGCGGATCTCCTTGCCCGCGCGCGGGGTATTCAGCCAGTCGGGCGCGCCGAACTCCTTGCTGCAAGTGATCGCCTTGTGCCGGAGCAGGTCGATACGCGGGTGGTCGGCCTCGTAGCCCTTGGGTTTGGTTTTCAGTTTCTCGCCGCCGAGGGGGAAACCCGCCTTGCTGAGCTCGGCCAGAATCGCTTCCAGTTCGGCACCGCGCACCTCGTCGTCGATGGTGGCGCGCAGCTGGGCGAGCTGGGTGGGCGTGCCGGTCCAGAGGCCACCGGCGACGAACAGCCCGGCCGCGCCGATCTGCACGTACCAGCCGACACCGGGCGCGGGGCTCACGACCGCGCCCTGATGGTCTTTGTAAGGCACCTTGTCTTTGGAAAACCGCACGTCACGGTATGGGCGAAAGATCTTCGCGGTCCCGAAGTCCGCTTCCAGGTCGGCGGCCAAGGCGAGCATCGGCGCGCGCACCGACTCGTCGTAGACGTGCTTGTGCGCAGTCCAGAACGTCTTGGAGTTGTCGGCTTCCAAATCTTCGTAGAAGTCCAGTCCCGCCAGGGGAAACCCACTGAAGCTCATGCCTCGAACCTAAGGCATGAGCCTGTCAGTAGGTGTCGCGGTCGTTGTAGTAGTCGTTGTCGATCACGCCGCCCCAGACGAAGAAGGCGAAGAGCAGGCCCAGGACCAGGCACACCGCCGAGGCGATGGCCGCCCACTTGCCCAGCGACTCGCCCTTGTTGCGGCCGACCAAGCCCAGGATGATGCCCGCGGGGCCGAACAGGATCGGGCAGAAGAACAGCGCGAGCGCGGCGCAGACGAAGCCGATGATCGAAAACAGCTGCGTGCCGGACTGCTGCTGCGGGGCACCGTAGGCACCCTGCGGGTACTGGCCTGACTGGTAGGGGTACGGCTGGCCCGGCTGCTGCGGCTGGCCCGGATACTGCGGGTAGCCACCGGTTTGCGAACCGGGCGGATAGGGCTGCCCCTGCTGGTAGGGCTGACTCTGCTGGTACGGCTGCCCTTGTTGCGGCTGACCCTGCTGATACGCCTGCCCTTGCTGATACGGCTGACCCTCGTATGGCTGACCCTGGTACGGCTGGTTCTGCGAGTAAGCCTGCTGCCCCTGCTGCCAGGACTGCTCCGGATACGGGGGATAACCTCCGGCTTGCGGCGCGGACCCGGGTGTCTGCGGGTAACTCTCGCCGCCCGGGTAGGCCGACCCGCTGCCGGTGTACCTCGGCTGACCCGGTGTCGAGGACTCGCCGGAGGTCGACTCCGGCGACCACTGCTCCGACGACGCGGGCGCGGCCCACTCCGTCCCGGCGGGCAGGATCATCGTCTCTTCGGCCGGATTCGGCTTGGATTCGGCCGGATCCGGCTTCGATAGCGAGGGAGTCGGGTCGGATTCCTGCCCCGACTGCGGAGCACTGCCGGTCAGCGGTTCCGGCGACTCATCCGGGTTCTGCGGGTTGGTCATAGCGCTCCTCGTGTGAAGTACGGGTCAGCTGCCGAGTGCCACTTCAGAACAAAGTCACTATGCGCAATCGCTATCGGGGGAAATCTTTACAGATCCGCGTCATCGATGATGTCTACCGCCGCCACCTCGGCGGGTCGTTCGTCCTCGCGCCGGGCTTCGGTGGCCCGGTCGCCGCGATTCCACTCCTGCTGGAGCTCCTCGCCGATCCCGAGCCTGCCGTCGGCTTCGTTCTCGCGGTCGCGGATCCGCAGATGCTCGGGCGGATCCTCGATATTGCGCTGATACGCGCGAATCTCGTCCGCCTGGTCGTCGTCACCCATGTCTTGATCGAGCCGTTCGCTGTTCATGCGCGCGTCCTTCTCTGGGGTTCAGTACACCTTCCGAGCCTAGTCGCGCCGGACGACGGTTACGAGGAGGACGCGTTCAGTACGTAGTCGAGGATTCGAGGCCGTTCAGGAAGGCGACGCCGAGCAGCAGCAGGATCACGCCGAGGACGATGGTGACGCCGTTCAGGAGGGCCGCCCACTTGCCCAGCTCCTCGCCCTTGACATGGCCCGCGATGCCGAGGCCGACGCCCAGCGGCGCGGAGATCAGCGACGGCAGACCGCAGAACGCGAGCCCGAGGAAGGTGCAGGCCACGCAGGCGAAGCTGATGATCGACCAGATCGGTGTCTGGGAAGGCTGCGCGTAAGGCGGCGGATAGGGCGCGCCGTACGGCTGCTGCGGGTACCCCGGCTGCTGGTACTGCTGCTGACCGTAGGCCGGATAGGCGGGCGGCGCGGCGGGCGGCGGAAAGCCCGGGTAGGACGGGGGATTCACCGGCTGCGCGACGGGCGGGGTGTACGCGCCCGGGGCGGGCTGCTCCGGCTGCCACACCTGCGTCGGGTCCGCCTGGCTCGGCTGCCACACCTGGGTCGGGTCCGCCTGGGACGAATCCTGCGGTTGCTGCGACTTCCACAGATCAATCGGCTGCTGCGGATCCTGCGGTGTGCTCATGTGAGTTCCCCTCCCGAATCGAATCGCCACCATACTCACATGTCGGCACCGGGTGGGCAAACGACAAACGGCCCGGACATCGAGTCCGGGCCGTTGCCAAGCTATTTCAGGCGTTGCCGTTGAAAAGCCCCGTCACCGAACCGTTTTCGAAGACCTCGCGGATGGTGCGAGCCAGCAGCGGCGCGATGGACAGCACCGTCAGCTGCGGGAACTTCTTGTCCTCGGTGATCGGCAGGGTGTTGGTGACCACGACTTCCTTGGCGCCGCAGGTCGAGAGCCGCTCGGCGGCCGGGGCGCTGAGCACACCGTGGGTGGCGGCGATGACGACGTCGAGCGCGCCCGCCTCCTTGAGCACCTTGACCGCGCCGGCGATGGTGCCACCGGTGTCGATCATGTCGTCGATCAGGATGCAGGTGCGGCCTTCGACCTCACCGACCACGCGGTTGGCCACGACCTGGTTCGGCACCAGCGGGTCACGCGTCTTGTGGATGAACGCCATCGGGGCGTCGGCCAGATTGTTGGCCCACTTCTCGGCGACCTTGACGCGGCCCGCGTCGGGGGAGACGACGGTGACGTTCTCCAGCGGGTAGTTGTTGCGGATGTACTCCACCAGCTGGATCTGCGCGTGCATGTGATCGACGGGGCCGTCGAAGAAGCCCTGGATCTGGTCGGTGTGCAGGTCGACGGTGATGATGCGGTCCGCGCCGGCGGTCTTGAGCAGGTCGGCGACCAGGCGGGCCGAGATGGGCTCGCGGCCGCGGTGCTTCTTGTCCTGGCGGGCGTAGGGGTAGAACGGCAGCACCGCGGTGATGCGCTTGGCCGATCCGCGCTTGAGCGCGTCGATCATGATCAGCTGTTCCATCAGCCACTGGTTCAGCGGCGCCGGGAAGCTCTGCAGCACAAAGGCATCCGAGCCGCGCACGGATTCCTCGAAGCGGACGAAGATCTCCCCGTTGGCGAAATCGCGGGCGGTCTGCGGGGTTACGTGGACGTCGAGTTCCTTGGCGACCTGCTCGGCCAGCTCAGGATGAGCGCGTCCCGAGAAGAGCATGAGGTTCTTCTGGTTGTCGATCCATGACGCGGTCACTGCTGTTTGCCATCCTTTTGCTCATTGCCCGACTCGTCATCTGGTTGGCCGCCGTTGTTCGCAGCCGCCGCCGCCCGTGCCGCATCCGTCCCAGGACGGTGTCGCTGGACCCAGCCCTCGATATTTTTCTGCGCCCCACCGGACACCGCGAGAGCCCCCGGAGGAACGCTTCTGCGCAGTACAGTACCTGCCCCCGTATAGGCGCCGTCACCCACCGTCACCGGCGCGATGAACATGGTGTCGCTGCCCGTACGAACGTGCGAGCCCACCACGGTGTGGTGTTTTTTCACGCCGTCGTAGTTGACGAACACGCTCGAGGCGCCGATGTTGCTGTACTCGCCGATGGTGGCGTCGCCGACGTAGGTCAGGTGCGGCACCTTGGAGTGGGCGCCGATGGTGGCGTTCTTGGTCTCGACGAAGGCGCCGAGTTTGCCGGAATCGCCGACCACGGTGCCCGGACGTAGATAACTGAACGGCCCGATGGTGGCGCCGGGCCCGATCGAGGCCCCCTCGCCGTGTGTGCGAATCACTTTCGCGCCGTCGCCGACCATCACGTCGGTCAGCGTGGAGTCCGGTCCGACCTCGGCGTCCTCGCCGACGACGGTTGTGCCGAGCAGCTGCACGCCCGGCTTGAGCACCGCGTCGCGGCCGATCCGCACGGCCGCGTCCACCCAGGTGGAGGACGGATCCATGATGGTGACCCCGGCGCGCATGTGGCGTTCCAGGATGTAGCGATTCAGGGTGCGCGCCGCCTCGGACAGCTGCACCCGATCGTTGACGCCGGTGACCTTGGCCGCGTCGACCAGGCGGGCGCCGTGCACCGGATTGCCGGCCTCGCGGGCCAGCTTCAGGACATCGGTGAGGTAGAGCTCGTGCTGGGCATTGGCGGTGGACAACCGGCCCACCATGGTGCGCAGCACGGCCGCGTCGAAGACATACACGCCCGAGTTGACCTCGGTGATCGCCGCCTGTTCGGGGCTGGCGTCGGCGTGCTCGACGATCTCGGTGACATGGCCCTCGGTGTCCCGGACGATGCGGCCGTAGCCGTTCGGGTCGTCCGGTACGAAGGTCAGCACGGTGACGGCGGAGCGTTCGGGGTAGCTGCGGTGCTCGTCGAGCAGCGCGGACAGGGTGTGCCCATCCAGCAGCGGCACGTCGGCCGAGGTGACCAGCAGGTCGCCGTCGAAGCCTTCGGGCAGCGCCGTGAGCGCGCACTGCACCGCGTGCCCGGTGCCCAATTGTTGTTCCTGCAGAACCGGAGTGATCTCGCGGCCCATGATGTCGGCTTCCACTGCTACCGCGGCGCCGACTCGTTCGCGGTCATGGCCCACCACGGTGATGAGGAAAGCGGGGTCGATCTCGTTCGCCGCATGCAGCGCGTGCGCGAGCATGCTCCGACCGGCCAGCGAATGCAGCACCTTAGGGGTCTTCGACCGCATTCGCGTCCCGGCTCCAGCTGCGAGAACGACGACGGCGGTCTGCTGTGGCATGAATCTCCCTCGGCTGCCTGTCATCGGGCATGGCGGCGATAGGCCATCGTGCCGCCGATGTGCTCCGCCGCCAGGACTCGAACCTGAACTATCTGAACCAAAATCAGAGGTGCTGCCATTACACTACGGCGGATTGCCACACCGGCGGATCAACACAGAACCCACCGCTGTGCCAGCGGCACGGGAAAGATCCTCGCATACTAGTCCGCCTCCCGGCCAATCTTGACAGCGCCGCGTCGGGCATCGGAGCCCGGGCCGGGCGGCGGCGCGTTGAAGCTGTCTGAAACAGTTGTCGCGATAGCGATGGTCGTAGCCGAGGGAGGCGCGCAAGGTGTCGTCGAGTGAGCCGCATCGGGTGGCCCGTCCGCGGATGACGGGGACCCAAAGACGGCAGCAGTTGATCGAGATCGGGCGCGCGCTGTTCGCCGAGCGCGGGTACGAGGCGACCTCGATCGAGGAGATCGCGCAACGCGCACAGGTGTCCAAACCTGTGGTGTACGAACACTTCGGCGGTAAGGAAGGCCTCTACGCGGTGGTGGTGGACCGCGAGATGTCGATGTTGCTGGACATGATCACCTCCTCGCTCACCCACCATCGTTCGAGGGTGCGGCTGGAGCGGGTTGCGCTGGCGCTGCTGACCTATATCGAGGAACGCACCGACGGCTTCCGAATCCTGGTGCGGGACCAGCCCGTAGCGACAGACGACGGCCGGTACTCCAGTCTGCTCAACGAGGCGACCAACCAGGTGGCGCATATCCTGGCCGGAGATTTCGAGCGCCGCGAGTTCGACACCAGCCTCGCAACGCTTTACGCACAGGGCCTGGTCGGCATGGTTTCGACCGCCGCGACCTGGTGGCTGGATGTGCGCACACCCTCGAAAGAGGTTGTGGCGGCACATCTGGTGAACCTGTGCTGGAACGGATTGAGTCACCTCGAGGCGGCGCCGAAGCTGAGTTCGCAGGCGCAGGTGGCGATCAGCGGAGTGGAGCTAACCGGCTCGGCTGAGTGACCCGGTATGTTAACCAGCGAATTGCGCTGCGCCCCCTGGGGAATGCTCGAATTCGCTGTCGCACGCCCACCCAGTGGTACGGTTCACCCATCCTCTGGGTGCTGTTCGAGCGGTATGTCGGTCTAATTCGGGATGTCGGTCTACTTCAGGATGGCTGGTTTTAGGGATGACAGGCGGATCTGATGGCTAGGCAAGCGCGCGCGGAGATCACCCGCGACTCCGTCCTTGCGGGCGCTGCCGATGTCTTTCTGCGCTTGGGCTACGCCAACGCGAGCCTCAGCGAGATCATCGCGCAGTCCAATGTGACCAAGGGCGCCTTGTACTTTCACTTCGGCTCGAAGGAAGAGCTAGCGCGCGCCGTAGTGGATCAGGGCAACGAGCGACTGGTCAGCTCGTGCCAGGGTTTCTTCGATCCCCGGGTACCGGCGCTGGAAGCGTGCATCGGCATCACCTACGTGGTGGCGGACCTATCGATGAACGATCCGATGGTCGGCGCCATGCTCAAGCTGACCCATCAGATCGGCGACTACCGCGGCGCCCAGGGCGACAATATCGCCAAGACCTGGGGCGATACCTACCGGTTGCTGTCGGAGCGAGCCATCGCACAGGGCGATCTCGAGCCGGAGCTGGACCCGGAGGTGGTGGGCTTGCTGCTGCAGGAGGTCACTGCGGGCGTGCACATCGTGGCGGTCGGCACCGAGTCGATCGATCAGATGGCCACGCGGATGGAGCGGGCTTGGTATTTCCTGCTGCCGAGCATCGTGCCGAGTGAAAAGCTCTCGTACTTCAGGGAATTCGCGGCGCGGCGCCTACGCCGCTACGTCCCTTGATCACCAGGATGTAATCGGCAGGACGACACCTCGCTGACGCTCGGCTTTCGTCCTGCCGATTTGGTTCGGATGGGCACCGGGGCGCGTCGCTTCCCCGGTGCCGCACTGCTTCGGGCTTGCCTCGCTGCGCTCGGCGTTCGCCCTGAGGTGACCGAAGGCTGCACCGCGGACGAAGGTGTCGCCGGCATCGCAGACGTAGGTGTCGCCGCACCGCAGAAGTAGGTGTCGCCGTCGGTGACTAGACTCGTCTGGCCGCTTGAAGTGCCCGCCTGAGCTCAGGAGTTGTTGATGTCCACGCACCGCCCACCTCTTGCCGGACTGGCCGCGGTGGCCGGGGCCGACACTGCCCTGCGGACCGTTGCCGAGCTGGTTGGCAAGTCGACCGTGGAGCTGGTCGCGCCGAGTGCGGTGCGGCCGTTCGTTGCCACCACCGTCGCGGCGAAGAGGCCGCTGGTGGTGGTCACGGCGACGGGTCGTGAGGCTGATGATCTGACGGTTGAGCTGGTGGAGATCCTCGGCGGGAGTGTGGCGCAGTTTCCGTCCTGGGAGACGCTGCCGCATGAGCGGCTGTCGCCCGGTGCCGACACAGTGGGGCGTCGGCTGGAGGTGCTGCGGCGGCTCGCGCATCCTGAGGACACGATGTTCCCGGAGCCGCTGCGCGTGATCGTGACTACCGTGCGCTCGCTGATGCAGCCGATGGCGGCGGGGCTCGGTGATATCGAGCCGGTGGTGCTGCGGGTTGGTGCGGAGCTCGACTTCGACGAATTGCTTACGCGCCTGGTCGAATTCGCGTACACGCGGGTGGACATGGTGGGTAAGCGTGGTGAGTTCGCGGTGCGTGGCGGCATTCTCGATGTGTTTCCGCCGACCGCGGATCATCCGGTGCGCGTGGAGTTCTGGGGTGACGAGATCACCGAGTTGCGTGCGTTCTCGGTGGCCGATCAGCGGTCGCTGTCGGATGTGGACATGCCCGTTGTGGTCGCGACGCCGTGCCGGGAGCTGTTGCTGACCGAGGCCGTGCGGGACCGGGCGGCCGAGGTCGCCAAGCTCAATGCGGCCGATGCCGCGCTGGTGGAGATGCTGGACAAGCTCTCCGAGGGTATTCCGGTCGAGGGTATGGAGGCGTTGCTGCCGGTGTTGCAGCCCGGCGAACTGCGGTTGCTGACCGAGGTGCTGCCCGAGGGGACGCATTTGCTGCTGTGCGATCCGGAGAAGGTTCGTACGCGTGCCGCCGACCTGGTGCGCACCGGTGAGGAGTTTCTCGAAGCCTCTTGGACCGCAGCGTCTTTCGGTGGTGCGGCGCCGCTGGGTGGGCACGGGCTCGATCTCGCCGCCTCCGGGTATCGGGCGCTGCCGGAGATCCACGAGAGCGCCGATCAGCACGGTCTGCCCTGGTGGACGCTGAGCCCGCTGGAATCCGGGGACCCCGCCGAGGTGGTGCTGCCGGTCGCCGGCGGAACCTCCGCCCGTGGCTCCGCCGAGCTCGTCGCGACCATCTTCGCGTCGCTGCGCGCGCATGTGGCGACCGGTGGCCGCGCGGTGGTCGTTGTCGCGGGACACGGTACGGCGCAACGCATTCTGGAACGGCTGGCCGATGCCGACGTGCCCGCTGGGGCTTTGCGGCCCGGCGCCGAACCTGCCGTCGGAGTGGTCGGCGTGCTGTGCGGTTCACTGCACGACGGCCTGGTGTTCACCGATGCCGGTCTGGTGGTTGTCGCCGAATCCGATCTCACCGGTAATCGGGTCACCGCGCCCGGTGACGGCAAGCGGATGCCTGCCAAACGGCGCAACCAGGTCGACCCGCTCGCGCTCAGCGCGGGTGACATGGTGGTGCACGATCAGCACGGCATCGGCCGCTTCGTGGAGATGATCGAACGCACCGTCGGCGGGGCGCGTCGCGAATACCTGGTTATCGAATACGCGCCCAGTAAGCGCGGCCAGCCGGGGGACCGGCTGTTCGTGCCGATGGAATCGCTGGATCAGCTCTCCCGGTATGTGGGCGGCGAGCTGCCGAGCCTGTCCAAGCTCGGCGGCTCGGACTGGGCGAACACGAAACGTAAGGCGCGCAAGGCGGTTCGCGAGATCGCGGGCGAGCTGGTGCAGCTCTACGCGGCCCGGCAGGCCGCGCCCGGGCATGCCTTCGGCCCGGATACGCCGTGGCAACAGGAGATGGAAGACGCGTTCGTCTTCACCGAGACCGTCGACCAGATGACCGCCATCGCCGAGGTGAAATCGGATATGGAGAAGGCGGTCCCGATGGACCGCGTGGTGTGTGGTGACGTCGGATACGGCAAGACCGAGATCGCGGTGCGCGCCGCGTTCAAGGCGGTGCAGGACGGCAAGCAGGTCGTGGTCCTGGTGCCGACAACCCTGCTGGCGCAACAGCATCTGCAGACCTTCACCGATCGCGTCGCCGGGTTCCCGGTCACCGTGAAGGGCCTGTCCCGCTTCACCGATCCCGCCGACGCGCGCGAGGTGATGGCGGGTATGGCCGACGGTTCGGTCGACATCGTGGTCGGCACGCACCGGCTGCTGCAGACCGGTATCCGCTGGAAGGATCTCGGCCTGGTCGTGGTCGACGAGGAGCAGCGCTTCGGTGTCGAGCACAAAGAGCACATCAAGGCGCTGCGGACGCACGTGGACGTGCTGACCATGTCCGCCACGCCGATTCCGCGCACCCTGGAGATGAGCCTGGCCGGCATCCGCGAGATGTCGACCATCCTCACTCCGCCCGAGGAGCGCCATCCGGTGCTCACCTACGTCGGCGCCTACAACGACAAGCAGGTCACCGCCGCCATTCGCCGCGAACTGCTGCGCGACGGCCAGGTGTTCTACGTGCACAACCGGGTGTCCTCGATCGACAAGGCCGCCAAGCGGATTCGCGAGCTGGTGCCCGAGGCGCGGGTGGCGATCGCGCACGGTCAGATGAACGAGGACACCCTCGAGCAGACCGTGCAGGGCTTCTGGGAGCGCGAATTCGACGTGCTGGTGTGTACCACCATCATCGAGACCGGCTTGGACATCTCCAACGCGAACACGCTGATCGTGGAACGCGCTGACGCGCTGGGTCTTTCGCAGCTGCACCAGCTGCGTGGCCGGGTCGGGCGCAGCCGGGAGCGCGGTTACGCCTACTTCCTGTACCCGCCGGAGAAGCCGCTCACCGAAACCGCCTACGACCGCCTTGCCACCATCTCGCAGAACTCCGATCTCGGCGCGGGCATGGCGGTCGCGATGAAGGACCTCGAAATTCGCGGCGCCGGAAACGTGCTCGGCGCCGAACAGTCCGGTCACGTCGCCGGCGTCGGCTTCGACCTCTATGTGCGGCTGGTCGGTGAGGCGGTGGAGGCCTACCGCGCCGCCGCCGACGGCAAGCCGATCACCACCAGCGAGGAAGTCAAGGAGGTCCGCATCGATCTGCCGGTCGACGCGCACATCCCGCCCGACTACATCGCCAGCGACCGCCTGCGCCTGGAGGCTTACCGCAAACTCGCCTCCGCCCAAGACGATTCGGCCCTGGCCGCTGTCATCGAGGAACTCATCGACCGCTACGGCCCGCTGCCCGTGGAGGTCGGCCGCCTGGTGTCGGTGGCGAAGCTGCGCCTGCTGGCCCGCGAATACAGCGTCACCGAAATTGCGGTCACCGGAACCACCTTGAAGATCTCGCCATTGCTGAACATGCCCGACTCCAAGCAGTTGCGGTTGAAGCGGCTCTACCCGAGCGCGAACTACAAGGCGGCCAGCGGTGTCGTCTCGCTGCCGTTGCCGCGAACCGAGGACAGCGTCGGCGCGGACCGGGTGCGCGACATCCAGCTGATGCAATTCGTCGCCGATCTGCTGCTGGCGCTGGACGGAAAAGCCCAGGGCGCAGTCGATCTCACCGTCGCCACCGAAGCCACGGCGGCCCGATGAGCACCGACCGCGACGAATCCGTCCTGCGCGCCGCCCGCAACGCGGCCGCCGGCACCGACACCGCCGTAGTCGCCCGCGGCCTCGCCGGCGCCGTCGAGGTGATGGACCGGCTGTGGAACTTCGGCGGCTGGGAAGTCACCCAAACCCACGACTCCCTGCGCCCCTACCTGCTCGAGGAAACCTACGAACTCCTCGACGCCATCCAGCACAACGACGCAGACACCATCAAGGAAGAACTCGGCGACCTGCTGTTGCAGGTGCTGTTCCACTCCAGAATCGCCCAGGCCGCAGGCGAATTCACCGTCGACGACGTAGCCGCCGTCCTGGTCGCCAAACTCGTCAACCGCAGCCCCCAACTGTCGGGCACCCCGATAGACCCGGACGCCCCCCTGGAAGTGAAGATCGCCGCCCAGGAAGCAGCCTGGGAGGAACGCAAATCCACGGAGAAGTCCCGCCGCTCCTGCCTCGACGGCATCGCCATGGCCCAACCGGCACTCGCCCTGGCAGAGAAAATCATCGCCCGCAGCACTAAAGCGGGTTTACCCGAAGATCTGATCCCCAAGGCCCTGCGGGTAGTCCACCTGGGCGGCCCCGACAGCGCCGAGGAACGCCTCCGCAAAGCAACCCTCGCCTTCGCAACCACCATCCGCATCGCCGAAGACACCGCCGAATCCGCCCGCGGCACCCGCGAAGCACTCGCACCCGCCGATTGGCGCCAGTACTGGCCCAGCTGACGCACTCCGGAAATCAGATGCCGCTGCGCTGCCACGGCTGCTACCTTCGCGCGGTCGTATTCGATCTACCGAGGAGGGCATCATGCGCCCCGACGATTTCCAGGTGCCGTTTCGAGCGGACCAGCAAGCGGCGTAGGGGGTTCCCTTAGCGAGACGCGGGTCAAACGCGGGTCGCGCACGGTCGGCGTCGATAAAGAGCTCATCGAGAAGCTCGGTGGCAAAGATCCCTGCCCGTGCGGTTCCGGGCGGCGGTTTCAGCAAGTGTTGTCGGCCCGGTGGGCGCTACGACGACACCCTCGGCCACTACTACTACCGCGACTGATCACCCGTCGTCTGGCATGCACAAAGCGGGACCCAGGCGTCCGCTCCGGAAGTTAGTGCACGACGATCTCGTCGCCGAGAGTGATTGTGCCGGGGGCGTTTACGGCCACTTTGATGCCGAAGGTGACGCCCCCGCCGGGGTCGCGGCGGTAGCCGGCGAGCGTGCGGAGGGGTTCGGGGCCCGCCCGCTTGCCGGTGGGCTGGTCGACGACGGTGACCTGGCAGCGGACGTCCGGTTTCACCCAGCGCAGGTGGGTGTCGCCGAGGGTGAAGTCGCGGATGGTGTCTTCGAAGTAGGGGTCGGGCCAGCCGGTCATCACGATGTTGGGGCGGAAACGTTCCATCGGGACCGGGGTGCCGCCGTTCTCCAGGATGCGGGTGTTCAGGTCGGCCAGTGACGAGTCCGAGGTCAGGTGGAGTGGGGTGGAGTCGGTGAAGGTGATGTCGCCGTGCCAGTCGTCGACGGCGCGGTGGTGGTCCGGCGGGATGCGGACCAGGCGGACATCTTCTTCGAGGAGGTCGCTCGCCCATGCGGCTACCTCGTCGCCCTGGTCGACGCTCTCGCCTTCCCAGGTGTTGTGCACGTTGACGGTCAGGCGCGGACCGTCCGGGCGGACGTCCAGGGTGTGGGTTTCGTGGTCCAGGGCGGAAAGCGTGAGTTTCGCGCCGTCGCAAGCCAATTCGGGGCGGATCACCGAGAGTTTCGGGGTGCCGCGCTGGCTGCGGAACAGGCCGTCGGGGCGGACGAACATGAACGCGCGGTCGTGCGCCACACCGGTCGGCAGGATCTCTGCGTGCGTCAGCGGGCTGCCCGCGCAGCCTTTGATCGGGTAGAGCCAGAGCTCGGAGACGGTAGCCACCGGATCAGCGTAACCGCGCGCGACTTCTCGAGCCCGGCGCGTAGCGTGGTCGTGGAACGGAATCGGCCGCCGCGTAACCGCTGATGTCTGGATTCGGTGGTTGGTGCCCGAGGATCGGGAGGTGCCAGATGCTGAGTGTGTTTTCCGCGCCGGGGCATTACGTGCAGGGCCGCGACGCGACGGCGGCGCTCGGCAGCGAGCTGGAACGACTCGGGATCTCGGGGCCGCTGCTGATCGTGGCGGGTAAGAGCGCGTTCCGGCTGCTGGCGGAGAAGTGGGATCAGTCACTGACCGGCGCGAAGATCGCCTACACCGTGCATCGGCTCGACGGTGAATGCAGCCGTAGCGAGATCGCGCGGATCACCGCCGTCGCCCAAGAGCATGGCAGCGCGGCAATCCTAGGTGCGGGCGGCGGAAAAGTGATCGATGCCGCACGAGCCGCCGCCGCGGATCTGGAACTGCCGATGATCAGCTGCCCCACCACGGCCTCCAGCGACGCGCCGTGCAGCGCGCTGTCGGTGATCTACACCGACGCGGGCGAATTCGAGCAGTACAAGCTGGTGCCGCGCAATCCCGCGCTGGTCCTGGTGGATACCTCGGCGGTCGTCGAAGCGCCCGCGCGTCTGCTCACCTCGGGCATGGGTGACGCGCTGGCCACCTGGTTCGAAGCCCGCACCTGCATCGCCGGGCACGTGCGCAACATGCGTGGCGGCGCCTCCACCCGCAGCGCCGGCGCACTCGCCGAACTCTGCTATCGAACGTTGCTCGAAGACGGCGTCGATGCGCTCACGGCGGTCGAAACCCACACCGTCACACCGGCATTGGAACGCATCGTGGAGGCCAATACGCTGCTTTCCGGCCTCGGCTTCGAATCATCCGGATTAGCGGCCGCCCACGCCGTGCACAACGGGCTCACCGCGGCCCCGGAAACCCGCCCCTTCCTGCACGGCGAGAAGGTGGCCTTCGGTGTCCTCACGCAATTGGTCCTGGAGGGCGCCCCGGCCGCGGAAGTCTCCACCGTGCTCGCCTTCTGCACCTCGGTGGGACTACCTGTCACCCTCGCCGACCTGGGCCTGGGCCACGCGGATCGAGAAACCCTCGCCGCCATCGCAACCCGCGCCACGGCACCCGGCGAAACCATCCACAACGAGCCTTTCGAAGTAACCCCGCCGCTGCTCCTCGATGCCCTGCGCGCCGCCGACGCCCTCGGCCGCGCCTGAGCGCCGACACCGAACTCTCACCGTCCCGCAAGCTTGCCGTCACCGTGTGTCGGGAACCCTGTAAATGGGCCTTCGCTATTCTGGCGGTGGAACCCGAAGCCAATGGCGGGCAAATCCGCCGGGAGGGACCTCGGTCCGGTGCACATCAGCAGAGTCGCGGAGCACCCGCGACCGAATCATGTGTTGTTCCACTTCAGCGACACCCATCTGATCGCCGGTGACGGCGATCTATACGGTGCCGTCGACGCGGAACAGCGCCTGCGCGAAGTCCTCGAGCAGGCGGCCGCCACGCATATCCGGCCGACCGCCATCGTGTTCACCGGCGATCTCACCGACAAGGGTGAGCCCGCCGCCTACGA
This sequence comes from Nocardia sp. XZ_19_385, assembly GCF_015355755.1. Classification (NCBI taxonomy): domain Bacteria; kingdom Bacillati; phylum Actinomycetota; class Actinomycetes; order Mycobacteriales; family Nocardiaceae; genus Nocardia; species Nocardia sp. XZ_19_385. The sequence goes on along the minus strand of NZ_JACVEE010000002.1, from coordinate 46,759 downwards.
CAAGCTGCGGGCGATCGTGGAACCGTTCGCGCGGCACGTCGGAGCCCCGATCGTGTGGGTGCAGGGCAACCACGACGATCGCGGGACGCTGCGCCGCAAGCTGCTGCACGAGCGCCCCTCGGCGGCCCCGCTGGACCGGGTGCACATGATCGACGGGCTGCGCATCATCGCGCTGGACACCTCGGTGCCGGGGCACCACTATGGCGAGATTTCCGACGAGCAGCTCGCTTGGCTGCGATCGGTGCTCGCCGAACCCGCCCCGTTCGGCACCATCCTGGCCATGCACCACCCGCCGGTCCCGTGCGTGATGGACCTCGCGGTAACCGTCGAATTACGCGAGCAGCGCCGCCTCGCCGATGTGCTGGACGGTAGCGACGTGCGCACGATCCTCGCCGGTCACCTGCATTACTCCACCTCCGCCACCTTCGCGGGCATCCCCGTCTCGGTCGCGTCGGCCACCTGCTACACCCAGGATCTCGGCGTCGCCGACGGCGGTCAGCGCGGCCGCGACGGTGCGCAGGCGTTCAACCTGGTGCACGTCTATCCGGAAACCGTGGTGCATTCGGTCGTCCCGATCGACAAAGGCGTCACCGTCGGCGCTCCCGCCACGCCCGAGCAGACGGCGGCGCGGCTGGCCGAGGCAGGCATCGTCATCCCGCCCGCGGCCCGTATCCCACTGTTTATGCGGCGCCGGCAGTCGACTGTGCCCGACCCAGCCCATGAGCTTCCCCGGTTGCCCTCAGGGGAACCGGATGACGAGCCGGTGCACTGATCACGCGGCGTTCCCACGGCGCCGGATCCGGGAAGTAACCTGCCAGGAAATCCGAAACCCGTTGCGTCCGTAGCGCTTCGGAAATCTCAGGGAAGCTGCCGTCGTTGAGGCAGAAGAAGTCGACGTCGCGGTCGCGGGCCAGACCGTCGAGCAGTTCCAGCCCGGCCTGGCTGGTGGTGTCGACGTAGCGCATCCGCGCCAGCTCCTGCGGCACCGCGCGCCCGGTGAGCAGCGCGTAGTAGTGATACAGCGAGTTGGTGACCGAGATGTCGGTGGCGGCGCGGAAGCGGCTGGTCCGGGTGCGGGCGAAGTCGGCGTCGAACGTCTGCTCCATCTCGTGTAGCACGCTGCGGCGCAACGGAACCGGGGTGTGTTCCAGGTGTCGCGTGATGACGTGACCGAACCGGTCCGCCAGCAGCGCGCGATTCACCCGGGCCGCGTTCTCGAAACCGCTGCGGCGCTCATGGTTCCGGCCCGGGCCGATGCGGGTGTCCGCCTCGATGAACCGGCTGATCCCCGCCGGGGTGAAGAACATCGACGGACGCACCGGCCGGGCGAAGAACATGTCGTCGTTGGAATACAGGAAGTGCTCGGACAAGCTGTCGATGTGCTGCAGCTGGCATTCCACCGCATGGGAATTGAAGATCGGCAGGCCGCTGGTGTCACTGAAGTGGTCCAGCGCTCGCACCACCGTGACTTTCGGGTGATCCGAAAGCCATTCCGGGACAGCGGAATCCGTGGCGATGAAGATGCGCCGGATCCAGGGCGCGTTCTTGTGCACCGACCGCAGCGCGAACTTCAGCTCATCGATCTGGCGAATGCGGGCGTCGGCGTCGTCGCCCTCACCGACCACCACCTGGGCCAGCATGCCCGCGCGCCGCGCCCGGAACTCCGGGTCGGAGCCGTCCACCCAGGAGAACACGATGTCGACATCGAAACCGACATCGCTCGGCTGCGGTGCGAACATGCCGTCCAAGGTCGGCCAGACCCGGTCGAACAACCGCACCTGCGTGTAGTCCACGTCGGCGAGGTCGAAAACGTTGCGGGTCAGCGCGTTCGGACGGGGGCACTCGACGGTGTCGCCGTGGTACTCCCACAGCTCCAGCTCCACATGATGGGCCGGGTCGTGATCGCGGCCGATGCGGAAAACATTGTGTGCCAGTTCGATACAGGAGAATCCGGCGGCCACGGCGTTCGCGGTCACCCGCCGCACCATGGCGTGATGCGCGGCGTCGGTGGCCAGGCCGAGCCGGTGCCCGCTGTCCCGGATCAGCAGGAACGGCACCTCGGCCGCCGCCAGTTCCGACCGCAGGTAGGCCAAGTCCTCGATCATCGCCTCCGAGGCCGTCAGGTTCCCGGCCGTCAGCGCGGCTCCGGCCAGCATTCCCGGGTTCACTGCTCCCATATCCATCATTGGTTTCTCCGCTCGTTCATATGTCGATTGCCATCTCCCCGGGGCACCGCGCCAGAATCAGACGACGGCCCTGCCGACACCTGTGGCGTCGGTTCGCGGGCGGCCGTGTCCGGCGCGGTTGAAGTCAGGGATGCGGAACAGTGCCGTAAGGCAGGAACGCATCGTTGGGCCGATATTTGGACGGCAGGTTGACCATGTCGTTCTCACCTCACTCGAGCACTGGACGCCGAGGCGTCATGGGCGTGTACTGCTGCAGCGCACGGCAGGCGGCCGAGCGTGGCGACAGCGCACGCAGGGCCGGACAATCATCGGCCGGCAAAAAAGAAGAATTCCTGGTGAACACAGGGTTGATACAAATGATGCCCTTAGTTTGCCTGTCCGTCAATGTGCTGTCCCGGACAGGACGGCCGTTGCCGAAATAGGCAAGGCTTGCCTGGTCAGAGCACCTCGCCGAAAGATCAGGCACACCAGCGAGCAAGGGCCACAGCGCTTTAGACTGGCTGCAGTACGACCCGGAGCAACGATTTCGTGAGGTGACGAAGATGGCAGCAGGAGCGACTCCCGCGCAACGTCAAGACCACTCGACTGATGGGTCGGCCATGGAACACCCCGAGCTCGACGTCTTACCGGAGTGGCCGCGCGACACCATCGCGGTGCTCGTGACCACCGATCCCGCTCCGCACGCGATCCCGGTCTCCTGGCCGGTCCGAGCCGGCGACCGGCGCATTCTGCTCAGCCTCAAGTTCGACCGCGGTTCGCTGTCGCGGCTGCGTAAGGCCCCCGATATCGCGCTGCTGATCCTGGGCGGCGGCAACGTCGCGTTGTGCGCGCGCGGCAAGGCGAAGGTGATCGCCGAGGAGATGCCGGGAGCGCCGGACTACGTGGTCGTCCAACTCGACGTCGAGGTGATCGACGATCATCGGCAATCGGCTTTCGCTGTGGCCCAAGGGATTCAGCGCAACGTGCTGGACGACACCGAATTGGTGGCGCTGCAGGGCCGGGTGGCGACCTTGCGTCAATGGGCAGACACCCGGAACTGAGCCGACAAACTCCGGGACAGCGGTAATAATCAGGATGGAAGGCGGCGCGGATGCGCCGAATGGAAGGGGATCATGTCCGTCACACTCGCCAAAGGCGGCAATGTTTCACTGTCGAAGCAGGCGCCGAACCTCACCGACGTCGCGGTTGGGCTCGGCTGGGATGTGCGCACCACCACCGGGGCCGACTACGACCTCGATGCCAGCGCCCTCGCGACCGGTGCGAACCTGAAAGTGCTGTCCGATCAACACTTCATCTTCTACAACAACTTGAAGTCGCCGGACGGCAGCATCGAGCACACCGGTGACAACCTCACCGGCGAGGGTGAAGGCGACGACGAGGTGATCAACGTCAACCTCGCCGCGGTACCGCCGACGATCACCAACATCTTCTTCCCGGTCTCCATCCATGACGCGGACGCGCGCGGCCAGTCCTTCGGCCAGATCCGCAACGCGTTCATCCGGGTCGTCGACCGCAGCAACGGCGCCGAACTCGCCCGCTACGACCTCTCCGAAGACGCGTCCACCGAAACCGCCATGGTCTTCGGCGAGCTCTACCGGCACGGCGGGGAGTGGAAATTCCGCGCCATCGGCCAGGGCTACGCCTCCGGCCTCGGCGGCATCGCCCGCGACTACGGCGTGAGCGTGTAGCCGGCGCCGATAAGTGGGACATGAGCGGGGATTCCTCTCGGGAATTGCCTCGGCCATGTCCCGCTTTGGTTAGTCCTCGTAGATCGGCGGGCGGCGATCCTTGCGGGCGCGCATGGCTTCGTCGAAGTTGTCGGTGGTGAGGCGGACGTAGAGCTGGGCCATGCCTTCGTGTTGCATGTGGGATTCGAAGCTGCCTGCTTCCATGCCGCTCCAGAGCATGCGCTTTGTCAGTTCGGTGCCGACGCGGCTGTAGCGCAGGATTTGATCGGCCAGGTCGTAGCTGGTTTCCAGGAGCTTGTCGGCGGGGACTACGCGGGAGACCAGGCCGATGCGCTCGGCTTCGGCGGCGTCGACATCGCGTCCGGAGAGCATGATCTCGAAGGCGCGCGAGGAGCCGATGGCGCGGGGGAGCAGGTAGCTGAAGCCGAGTTCGGCCGAGGTCAGGCCGTTGTTGATGCCGGCGGCGCGGAAGTAGGCGCCCTCGGCGGCAATTCGGATGTCCGTGCCGACGCTGAGGCAGAAACCGCCGCCGATCGCCGCGCCGTTGATGGCGGCGATGACCGGCTGATGCATGCGTCGCAGGGCGAGCATGACGTCGTTGAACAGGTCCATGGAACGGCGCGCGATGCTGGTGCGGGTCAGCCCGGACACGCCTGGGATGGCCCCGGAATGCTGGAGATCCGCGCCGGAGCAGAAGCCCTCGCCCGCGCCGGTGAGCACAACCGCGCGCACGTCGTTGTCGGCGGCGACCGCCTGCAGCGTCTCGCGCAGCGGCACCATCACGTCGAATGCCATGGCGTTCATGCGTTCCGGGCGATTCAGGGTGATCAGCGCGATCCCCGGACGCGGCTTCTCGACGATCACGAACGACATGCGAACTCCTCCAGAAATGAAACCTGTTCTAGAACCTACGCGAGAAGGCGCCCGCCGCGCGACGATTCGCGAACGGTTCGGGAATTCCGCGGACGGGCAGCCGGTTTCGCCCTGGGGACAGGCGGCTGCCGCCGCAGGACTTGAATCAGCTCGGGCTGGGCAAGGTTTCGCGAATCAGTTCCGGCTGGACAGGTTCCTTCGCCTCGAGCAGCGCGAAGTAGCGGCGGAGCATCAGGACGGCCGTGGTGGCCAGACCCGCCGTAAGACCCCACCAGACGCCCGCCGCTCCGAGGCCCAGCGGGAACGCGAACAGCAGCGCACTCGGCAGGCCCACCATCCAGTAGCCGACCAGCGAGAGCCGGAACCCGGCGTTGGTCGCCCCGAGACCGCGGAGCAGGCCGGTGCCGATGTTCTGCGCGGCGTCGAAGAACTGCAGGACGATGCCGATCAACAGCAGGGCGCGGGCGATATCGAGGGTGTGGGTGTCGCCGGGCTCCAGGAACGGGCGCAGTACCAGGTTCGGGATCAGGATGTAGGCCGCACCGGTGACCGCCGCGACGACCGCCGCATGCCGCAGTGCCAGCCAGGCAATCGCTTTCGCGTGCGGGTATTCGTCGCGGGCCACGGCCGTGCTCACCAGGATCGACGCACCGTGGGACAGGCCGATCGCGACCTGGAAGACGATGTAGATGATCTGGTAGACGACGTTGTGCGCGGCCAGCGCGGCCGGGCCGATACTGCCCATGACCAGCGCGAGCACCGAGAACATGCCTGCTTCGGAACCGTAGGTCAGCGCGATCGGGGTGCCGAGCTTCAACTCGTCGCGGACCGCGGGCCACCGCACCGGCCAGGGGCGGACCGCGAGGGTCGCGCCGAGCTCGTCGTCGTAGCGCACCATCGCCCAGAAGACGGCGAAGGTGATCAGGTAGACCAGCGAGGTGGCGACACCGACACCGGTGAGGCCGAGCGCGGGCAGCCCGGCCCAGCCATGCATGAACGCGAGCGCGAGCACGAGATTCAGCGCGACCGATCCGAGCGTCACCATCAGCAGCGCTTGCGGGCGCTGCATGCCGACGGTGTACTGCCGCAGCACCTGGAACCACAGGCACGGCAGCAGGCCCGGTGCGAGCGCCACCATCAGCGGGCGCGCGTCGGCGAGCACGCCGGCATCCTGCCCGAGCCAGTGCAGCGACCAGCCGAGGCCGATGAGGAGTACGCCGCCGAGAATGCCGGCGATGGTGGCGATCAGGAAGCTGGATCGCACCACATCGCGCACCGCGCGGTCGGCCGTGCCGCCGTTCTTACCCGCCGCACTGACCTCGGCGGCGATCCGGTTGCCGGTGCCCGTGATCAACCCGACGCACATGGTGCGGATCTGGTTGAACAACACCAGCGCCAGCCCGCCCGCCGCGACCTGACGCACACCGAGCGTGCCCATCAGAGCGATGTTGGTGGTCGACACCGCGATCTGCGCCAGCTGAGTCAGCGCGATCGGCGTCGCCAGCGCGGTCAGGCGCTTGGAGTCCGCGCGGTACTGCGACAGGATCATCGAGCACGCCCCGAGTACCTGGCCGCGTGCAGTGCGTGCACGGCCCCCGCTCCAGCGGCTGTGCGGGGAGCGCAGAGGGGGCTGGTCCGATTGATCATCGCGCATCCACCAACTGGTCGGCGTGGGTGGCGGGGGCGTAGCGGTCCAGCAGTTCCAGCACCTCGCGCTCGGTGGTGGCGTCGAGCAGGTCGCGGTCGTTCATCCAGTCGTCGTCGAAGACGGTGTCCAGATACTTCTCGCCGCCGTCGCAGACGATGGTGACCACGGTCGAGCCGGGCGGGAACTCCGCCAGGCGGGTGAGCCCGGCGTGCACCGAACCGCCCGCGGAGCCGCCGATCATCAGACCGAGTTTCGAAGCGACGGCCCGGGCGGTGGCGAAGGCCGCCACGTCCGAGACCTTCACGCCCTCGTCGAGCAGCGAATAGTCGACGGCGGTCCCGATGGTAGCGCCCGGCGGCGTGCCGGTGCCCGACTGCCAGTACCGCCCGCCCGGCCCGCCGAACGCGATGGAGCCGACCGGTTCGACGCCGATCACGTGCGGAGTACAGCCGAGCTCGCGCAGCCGCGTAGCGGTGCCGAACAGCGAACCCCCGGTACCCACCGCGGAGAGCAGGATGTCGACCCGCTCCACGTCCGCCAGCAATTCCTCGGCCACGGGGTAGTACCCGACCGCGTTGGCGTCGTTGTTGTGCTGCTCGGTGAAAAAGGCGTCGGGCAGCCCGGCCGCCATCGCCTCGGCCAGGTCTTCCCGGGCCGAGGTGGCCAGGTTGTCGTCGTCCTCGTCGGCGACGAAGACCAGTTCCGCACCCATCGCTCGCATCGCTCGCAACTTGTCCTTACAGGCGTGATGATCGACCACTGCAGTAAAGCGATACCCACGTTCGGCAGCAACTACCGCAAGGCCGAGCCCGGTGTTACCGGACGTCGACTCGATGATATGCCCGCCAACCGACAGCAAACCGCGCCGCTCGGCATCGTCCACCATGGCCCGGGCCATCCGGATCTTCGCCGCACCCGTCGGATTGAACTGCTCCAGTTTCAGCAGCAGCCGGGTGCCGGTGTCGGTTCTGGCCAGTTCGAACAGTGGGGTGCGGCCGATCAGATCCGTCACGCGCGTGACGAGCGGCATGGGTGTCTCCTCATCAAGGGTCTGCGGTTGGTGCGGTGGAACGGGGTCGCTCAGGAATCGAGCGTCCAGCGGAAGCGGTCCCCGGGTGCGTCGTGCAGCACGACCTTCGGCGGAATCGGCAGGTCGTGGAAGGCGGACTCGTTCGAATCCATTTGGTAGCCCGCGGTATTCGGGTAGATGAGCAGATCGCCCACCTCCGCCCGGCGCGGCAGCGGGATACGCCGCCAGCTGAGCATGTCCGACTCCAGACAGGTGGCCGCGCCGACGGCAGCCGGTGCCGGCTCACCCGGGCGGTGCGGCCACAGCACCGGATCCGGCAGGAACTCGCTGTCGAACCACTGCTCGGACAAGCTCAGGCTGGTGCCGTCCACGGTCAGCAGCTGATACGGCTGCCCGTCCGCTTGCCGGGATTTGCCGCCCTGCACGCGGAACACGGTGCTGCCCGCGCCGTCCAGCAGCGCCCGGCCGGGTTCGATGGCCAGCCGGATGTCGTTGTCGCGCAGCCGTTCACCGAGGCCGCCGTGCTCCAGAATCGCGGACAGCATGGCGGGTCCGGGAGCCGGGAAGTGATACGGATAGAACGACTCGAAGCTCTTGCCGGAGTGGAACCAGTCGCGGTTCACGCCCTCGGTGAACTCGGTCCAGGCCTGCTCCGGCACATAGTCCACGCCGAAACCGCCACCGATGGAGATGGTGGAGACGGGGTGACCGAGTTCCCGCGCGGCCAAGCAGTGATCGATGAGCGCCTCGGCTTGCTCGGCCCGAGCCACCGCGTCATAGCCCGTGAGGTGAAAACTGAAGCCCTCCAACTGGATCGGCTCCAACCCGACCGGCCCCGCAGCGCCGATCACCGACATCGCCGCACTGATCTCCTTGTCGGACAGACCGAATCGGCTGGTCGACCCGGACGGCAGCACCCGCAACAACACCCGCGCGGGCGCCGCGGCGGACGCAATCCGTCCCAGCCGCTCCAGCTCATCGAGCGCGTCGAGCGCGATCAGCGCCCCGTGCCGCACCGCCAGCCACAGCAGATCATCCGACTTGGCCGGCCCGGTCACCATCAACTCGTTGCCACGCACACCCTGCGCCAGCGCGGCAGCCAACTCGCCAACACTGGAAACATCGATACCCGTGCCGTTTTCAGCACAGGCGCGCGCCACACAGCCCGCCTTGTTCGCCTTCTTGCCGTAGTAGATCGCACCATCCACACCCGCATCCACGAACACATCCCGGAAACCCTGGATATTGCGCGCGATCCGCTGCGGATACATGAGATGGAACGGACCACCCACCGCAAACGCGATGTCGTCGAGCAGGTGCTGGTCATCGAGGACCCGCTGCTCCCACGCATCGCGGTGTGCGGGCAGGGGCAACGCGGTGATGCTCGGCGAATGCCGCTCCGCCACCGCCGATTCCGGGGGGACCGATTCGACGGTCGACTCGACGAGGGCGGCGCTCTCCAGACGAGGCTCTTCACCAGAAGCAGCCGAGAGGCCATCGCCGGAGAAACTCGAGCCCACGAGGGCCTTGGTCTGCTCGGCGTGGACCCGTCGTTCCCACCTGGCGCCGCGCTGAGCGGGTGGCTCCGCGGACGCACGCATCGGCGAGCCAGTCTCTCGCACAGCCACTTCGGGGTTGGCTAATGCCACGGACGCATCCCCGTCGTCCGCATCCACCCCGCCGACATCTTCGCCCTTGTCCGCACGGCCGACGGCTTCTAGGAACGGGGTGGCCCGCAGCGCAGTCACCGATGAGGATTCGGCCGCAGCAGCATTAGCAGTTTGCTTGCCATCGCCATCGCCATCGGCGCCGGTGTCGGTGTCGGCGAGCTCAGCCCCAGCCTCGGGCCTGACGAGCTGAGCCTCGGCCTCGGTGATCGCTGCTGCAGAAGGCGTTTCCGGCGAGTCTTCGCCTACACCACGGCTTTCCGGCGCGTAGCTGGTCAGAGCGATGTCGACCGGCGCGCCGATCGTCGCCAGGCCTTCCTCTCGCTCGGCGGCCGTCACGGGACCATCGTTCGCCTGCCCCAGCACCGCTGCTCGCGACCCGTGTTCGTGCGCCTCAGCAGGGGGCTCCGAATCGACTCCGCCGCTGAAGACATTCAGCGGTTCGTTGATCGCAGTAATGCCGACCGGCTCATCGATGGTCGCTGTGGCACCCTCCTCCGCGGCCCTTGTTGTGGTGTCATCGCCCGCATCGCCCAGAACTGCTGCCTGCGAATCTGATTCATAGGCAGCCGCCGTAGCTGCCAATTCGTCCAGCGCGGCGTCGTCAAGGCCGACCTCGTACACATTGGCGCTGATCGAATCGGCATGCAGCTCGCGCGCGACTCGGCCAGCGCTGAATTCATTCAGCACTTCGTCGGTCGCAGCGATACCGACCGGCTCTGCGGCGGTCGCCTCGACGTCCTCCGGTGAACGCTCAATAGCACTGGGCTCGTCGGTGTCACCCAGAACCGCTATCTGAGAATCTGATTCGTAGGCAGCCGCCGTAGCTGCCAATTCATCCAGCGCGGCGTCGTCGAGGCCGACCTTGTCCCCGTTGGCGCTGAACGCATCAGCAGCCAACTCCTGCGCGACTCGGCCGGTGCTGAATTCGTTCAGCGGTTCGTCGGTCGCAGCGATGTCGACGGGTACTTCGGCGGTCGCCTCGACGGCCTCCGGTGAATCCTCGATAGCACCGGGCTCGTCGGTGTCTTTCAGAACCGCTATCTGCGAATCTGATTCGTAGGCCGCGGCGGGCTCGGCAGCTCCGTCGAGGCATGCCCTATTCACGTCTGCAGTCGCGGAGCCATTGCCTGTGCCATCCAGAAGCGTTGCCTGCGAATCTGACTCGTCTGAGGCTGCAGCTGCCAGCGCGGCGGCGTCGACGCTGACCTCATCCATGTCGTCGGTAATTGCATCAGCGAGGGGTTCCGAGGCGAGTTTGCTTGCGCTGAATTCGTTCAGCGGATTGTCGGTCGCAGCGGCGTCGAGCGGCTCCCCGGTGGTCGCCTCGAAGTCGTTCGCCGCCAGGACGCGATCAGCGCCGCTGGGAATCGCCGCCTGCGAAGCTGTTTCGTCGGTTACCGCGTCAGCCGTCAGGTCGTTGTTCGCTGCCGCATCGTCCAAGCCGCACTCGTCCGCCTCGTCGGCCACCGCATCGGTCGTGAGCTTCGGCGTAATTTCGTCAGCGCAGAATTCGTTCAGCGGATCGTCGACCGGTGCGAGGTCGGCCGACACGGCAAGAGGTGCAACGCCATCGTTCAGTGCTGCGCCGACAGTCGCTGTGTTGGCGGGAACTGTCTCCGTGGAGCCGGTCTCGACCGACTCGGAAACTGTGGCGGCCACGTCGCCCGGCTTCGTGTCGGCGGCCGTGGATTCGGCGGAAACCGGTTCGGGGGCCGCTGTTTCGGCTGGTGCGGGCGGCGAGGGACGTTTGCGGGGCTTGCGCTTCTTGCGGTCGGGGCGAGCACCATCGGCGTCCGAAAGGTCATCGACTTGCGCTCCGCTGGTCGGCACATCCGGAGCAGTTGCCTCGGATGTGGAGACGCGGGGGTCTGGTTCGGGGTTGGGGACGTGTGGGTCCGGGGGATCGGGGATGCGGGGGTTCGGGTCGGCTGGGGACGGGTCGCGGGGGTCGGGGTCCGGCGGCCGGGGGGTGGGGTCGGCGGGGCCGTCGGGGGCTGGGGTGGGGATTCGGGGGTCGTGGGCGGCCGGGGTGGGGGCAGGGGCGGATCCCATGTCGAACAGCGCCAGGTCGTCGGTGTCGAACAGGCCTTCGGTGAGTTCGGCGGTGGAGTCTAATCCCACAGGGGCACCTCCGTGCCTCGTCCTTCGGCGATCGCACGCTCGGCGAGGGCGTGCGCGACAGCGATATCGGTGAGCACGAGTCCAGAGTTGTAGACGAAGATCTTCTCTTCGTCGCTGCGGCGCGCCATGGCACGGCGGGACAATATTTGGGGCAGTTCCGCGTCCACCGTCCGCAGCCTGCCGTCCGGGCCCGCCATGTCGGTGCCGGTCAGCTGCATTTGCTCGGCGCTGGTGGCGACGACACGGTCGGCTTCGATCAAGGTGGAGGGGGCCAGGCCGTAGCCCACGAGGACCACGGTGCTGCCCGGTGCGAGGTCGGCGGATTCGAGTGCGACCTCGGTGCCGGGGCCCGCGGTCGCGAGCACCACGTCGGCTTGCGCGGCGGCCGCGCGCGCATCGGTGACCGTTTCCAGCAGTGCGTGCGGATGGTGTTCGGCCAGCTGCCGGTGCACCGCGTCGATGCCCTCCGGATGGGTGCCGAAGAGCATCAACTTGCGCAGGCCGGGATTGGCGGCGAGCAAGTGCGGCAGGGCGTTGCGGCCCTGGGTGCCGGTGCCGATGAGCAGCACGCTCTCCGCGCCGCGGCGCATGGTCTCGCGCACCAGCAGCGCGGACACGGCCGGGGTACGCAGGGCGCCCACGCGGGCACAGTCCATCATCGCGATCGGCGCACCGGTGGTGTCGTCGTAGAGGGTGATGGTCGTGTAGTAGCGCTTGGTGCTGCGGTCGTGGCCGGGGTCGAACTTGTAGGACGTCTTCATGGCCACGACCCGCCGGCGGCCGTCCCGGCCGAGCATCGCGTAGGCCACCGACCAGCCGTCCGGATTCGCCACGCTCAGTTTGCGAGGATTGTCCGAAAGTCCTTCGGCGAAGGCCAGATACGCGTCCTCCACCGCCCGCACCACGTCGGCGGGCGTGATGGGTACGTCGGCCAGATCGGTACGGCTCAGCACGCGCAATGGCGTCGCACGATCACGAGTGTTCAACGGTTCCTCGATCATCTCGGTCCCAACCTGATCCCGCCACCACGTCCGTTCGCGCAGCGAATGGGGCGACAATCCGCTGGCCGTACCCATTCTCGTCGGCTTCGGCGGCCCGGCGCCGCCGTTCCGGCAGGCGGATGTTGACCCGCTTGAGCCAGCGGTCGGTGCCGTCGTAACGCGCGGTGAAGGGTACGCGGCCGTGCACGGCGACATCGTTGTCCACCAGCAGCAGTTCGCCGGGGCGCAGGGCGGCGGTGACGCAGACGCGTTCCAGCTCGGCGGTCAGCCGCGCGTAGGCCTGGCGGAAGTCCGGGCCGGCGTCGTCGAGCGGGGTGTAGGCGGGGTCGTAGCGCAGCGTGAGATCGGCTGTGCTGCCCGGTGTTTCGGACCAGACGGTGGGCAGCGGCGACGCGGTGTGGCGTTCGTGATCGCTGCCGTAGGACACATCCGGCAGGATCGGCAGCGTCGGCGCTTCGAGCAGCCGGTACTCGTCGGCGCTGAGCTCGACCCGCCGTACCGAGGAGACGGTGGTCCCGACCATGTCGGGGTTGCGCAGGCACCCCAGCATCAGCAGGTTCGCGCGCTGCGGGTGGAAGGCGTCCTCGGTGTGCGGGCACAGCAGCGTCTTGCTGCTCGCGCCGGACTGTTCGTCCTCGTGGCCCGGCGTCGGCAGAATGTTGTTGACCAGGCGCCCGTCCTGCTGGCCGGCCCAGCCGAAAGGCTCACCCGCACAACGGGCCAGCAGCAACATCACGATGTCGAGTTCGCTCCAGCGCACCGCGTCCCGCCAGCTGTGCGGGGTCGGCCCGAGCTCGTCGTCGGACAGCGGCAGGCCGCTGACGATGGTGGCGCCGGCGGTGGTGGCCGGCGCGCGCATGGTTTCGCGTACGGCGCCGGGCAATTCGGTGGCTCGGCGGTCGATGTGCTCGGCCAGCGCCGGATTGGTCAGCGCCCGGCCGACTCCGCCCGGTTGCGCGGCCAATGTGGTGCAGATCTCACGTGCGAGCGCACGCACCGCGTGCCCGGCCTCGGGCGGGAGCTCGCGTCGTTCGATGTCCTGCGGGTGAAGCGTCTTACGTTCGGAGAGAACGCTTTTCACCTAGAGGTCCCTTCTTCGCATCAGTCGAAAGGCGGGTTAAGACGTGTCGCACTGCGAAGCTAGTACCTCGCGCCGCCTTAAGCAAGGCTTACCTAAGCGAGTCGGGAAAAATAGCGAATACGCATGAGAGAGTAGAACGCACCGGGGCTGTCAGTCCAGCGCGGCACGTGAGCAGCGGAAACTCTGGCTGGTGTCAGCCCAGCAGGTCGCGTGTGGCGGCGTGTGCGGGTGCGTCGAGAATCACTGTGGCCGAGCCGGATTCGACGATCGCACCGTGGTCGAGAACGACGATATGGGCGCAATGTCCGGCGACGAGGCGCATGTCGTGGGTGATCACCAGCAGGGCTGTGCCGCGGTCGGAGCGAATTCGGTCGAGTAGGTTCATGATCGAAGTCGCGGTCGCGTGATCGAGCGCGGAGGTGATCTCGTCGCAGACGAGCACGGCGGGGTCGGCCGCGAGGGCGCGGGCCAGGGCCACGCGCTGGCGTTGGCCGCCCGAAAGCTGGTGCGGATAGCGGTCGGCCAGCTCCGGTGCCAGTTCCACCGAGTCGAGCAGCTCGGTGATGCGCTGGCGCAGTGCGTGTTCCGGGGTATGGCTGATCCGGCGCAGCGGACGTCCGAGGGTCTGCGCGACCGTGCGGCGCGGGTTCAGTGCGGACAATGGGTTCTGCGTGACCAGCTGAATACCATTCCCGCCGTATCGGATTCGCCGCCCGGGCCCGACGCGCAGCCGCCTGTCGCCGAGTTCCAGGAAACCCGTCGCGTGCTGGTGCAACCCTGCGATCACCCGCGCCAGCGTGGTCTTCCCGGCACCGGAGGCGCCGACGACCGCCAGCGCCGACCCGGCGGGCAACTCGAGGTCGATCGCCGACAGCACCGGTCTCCCGCCGGCCTGCGCATCGATGCCGCTGGCGCGTAAAGCGATCGCTTGTCGGTCCGCATCGCTAGCATCTGCCGAATGAAAGCCATCGGTACCTTCTCCGTCACCGCGTTCGTCCCCACCGACGTCGCGCCCGATCCGCCGATCGAGACCGCCCTCCCGGTCGGTATCGCCACCATGGAAAAGGAGTTCGCCGGGGAGATCACCGGCCGCTCGGCCACCCTGTTCACCTCCGCCTTCGACATGGCCTCCGGCGCGGGCACCTACCTCGCGATGGAATCCTTCGAAGGCACCCTCGGCGGCCGCACCGGCGCCTTCAACTTCGCCCACTCGGCGACCACCGGCGGCACGGACCGCTCGGACGAGTTCTTCCTCATCGTCCCCAACAGCGGCACCGGCGAACTCGCGGGCATCACCGGCACCGGCGGGCTGAACGTCGATGCCGAAGGCGGGCATCACATCTGGTTCGACTACGAGCTCCCCGGCTCCTGACTCGGTGTGCCACGGCACGCCCAGCTCGATGAGGTTGTCGGCGACGGCGTGAATGGTGGCGGTGTCGTGGCCGGACAGCAGGATCGCGACACCGCGCTCGGCCGCGATGCGGCGCAGCAGCTGAGCGATATCGGTGCGCAGGGTGCCGTGCAGACCGGCTAAGGGCTCGTCTAGGACGAGCACTTTCGTACGTCGCACCAGCGCCCGTGCCAGCGCGACTCGGCGCTGCTGACCGCCGGACAGCTCGCCCGGATGCCTGCGCAGATGTTCAGCGGAAAGCCCGACCAGTGCCAATGTTTCGAGCAGGGCTGTTTCCGACGAGTCGCACGCGACCTCGGCCAGCAACTTGCGCACGCGCATCAGCGGGTTGAGCACGGAGCCGGGATCCTGGCCGACATAGGCGATGTGCTCACGGCGGAACCGTTGCAGGGCAGCGGGGTCCAGGGCGAACACGTCATGCCCGCCGACAGCTACCGAGCCTGCCGACCGCGTCGCGCCGGTCGGAATATGGCCGAGCAGCGCGCGCATCAGCGTGGTCTTGCCTGAGCCGGAGGGGCCGGTCAGGGCAGTGACGGTGCCTGGATCCATCCGAAACGTAATGGGCCCGAACAACTTCTGGCCGTTGCGCCCACGTACCGCCAACGCATCGACCACCACGGCGTCGCCACTCGCTGGGAATCCACCACTCGACGGGAGCCCGCCACTCGACGGGAGCCCGCCACTCGACGGGAGCCCGCCACTCGACGGGAGCCCGCCACTCGACGGGAGCCCGCCATCCGACGGGAGCCCGCCACTCGACGGGAGCCCGTCACTCGCCGGGAATCCGTCACTCTGACGGCCCTGCGCCATCCTCCAGCTACGTCGCCGAGTCGCCCCGGCATACGGTTGGCCGAGAGTCAAAGCGTTGCCCTCGGAGTCGGCGGCTGACTCCACTGCTGGTGTCCGGGTCTCCGCCACTGGCGCGCCGGCAGTGCTGGCGGTTTCCGCCTCAAAGTGCTCGTCGGTCGAGTCTGTCGAACTCTCCGGCTCGGTGGTCTGTACCGAGCTGAATCGCGCGGTCAGCGCCGCGGCGTCGGGTGATTCCACGCTGGAACCGAGTGGCCGCTCCGTGCGGCCGAATCCGTCGACCGCGAGGTTCACACTGACGGCGACAATCGCGATCGCGAGGCTGGGCGCGAGCACAGACCAGGGGTTCAGCAGTAACCCAGAGGTGTTCTCACGCACCATGACCGCCCAGTTCGCCGCGCCCAGACTGGTCGGCAACTGGAGGAAAGAAGCGGTGCTGACCATGTAGATGCCGACGACGAAGCGCAGCCCGAGCTGCGTGGTGAGCACGTCCCTCAGGTTCGGGATGACTTCGCGAAAGATGAGGTGTGGCAGTCGTTCTCCGCTGGCTTTCGCGCTTTCGACGTAGCCGCTGGCCGCGATCCCCGCTGCGGCGGCAGCGAAAACCCGTGCGCAATAGGGCACCCCGAACAGCAGCGCCACCACGATGAGCCCGTAGGTGCCCGCATCCGGCCAGGACGTCAGCACCAGCAGGATGCCGAGCACGGCGGGCATCAGCATCGCGAAATCGGTCGCGCTCTCGATGATCGAGCCGACGCGCGGTCGCAGCGCGGCGGTCGCACCGAGCACACAGGCGACACCCGTCACCAGAATCGCGATCGCCGCCGCCACGATCAGCAGGCCCCAACCGCCGTAGAGCAATTGGCTGAATACGTCCCGGCCGAGGCGGTCCGTCCCGAGCCAGGCTTCGGCGCTCGGCCGGCCGAACGGAATGCCGAGCGCTTCCTCCGCAGGGTGCGATGCCAGGCTGGGTCCCAGCGCGGCTACAGCGATAACGAGCAGCGCGGGCAGAATGGCCAGGAGCGGTGATACGCGTGCCCGCCAATGCGAGAGTCTCATCCGCGACCCCGCAGCGACCAGGCGCGGATGCCGTCGGCGACCGCGAGCATCAGCATGATGACCACACCGGACAGCGCGACGACGGCGGCGACGACCGAGGTGTCCCGGTCGGCGACCGACCCGGCCAGCACCGCGCCGAGCCCCGGGTAGTTGAAGATGGTTTCGACCACGAGTGATCCGCCGAGCACCATGCCGACGGTGGTGGCGAAGCTGGCCACGATGGTCGGCGCCGCGAACGGAAGAACGTGGCGATGCAGCACCACGCGAGTCGAAAGGCCCTCCAGTACGGCGCTTTCGACATGGGGTGCCTGTGCGGCGTCGGTGAGAGCGGCGCGCACGACCCGCGTGTTCCAGCCGATCTGCGGGATTGCCAAGGCGAGTACCGGCAGCACCAGCATGTCGGCGCTGACAGGGAACCCCGATCGATCGGTGATGGTGACAGCTGGCAGCCACCCGGTGGCCAAGGCGAACACCATGATCAAAAGGGTCGCGAGTACGAATTCAGGTATCGCTGCCGCCACTGTGGTCGCAGGTTGCAACGTTCGGGTCAGCGCTGCGGCAGACGCGGTGCGGAACCTCCGGTCGTCTCGGCGTACTCGTGGCTGGGTCCCAGACGTCGGCCTTCGGAACGGCCAGCCGCTCCGATGCTCATGTTCTGGAGCTCGGCCAGAACCATGCGGGGATGACGAGGACGGTAGGCGCTCGGATGGCGGGTGCTCGATTGCCGAGCTCGGCCTGCGCAGGCTGAGTGGCCGGGAAGCGGCCGCCCACCAAGCGCCGAGCAGCATCGAAATCACGACGGTGACGACGAGTGCCAACCCGCCGAGCAACAACGTGGGCGGAAACTTTTCCGCCAGTAGCTCATTGATGGATCGCCCACGCGCTGTACGCCCGAAATCGCCGGTCAGAACCCCGGACATCCAGTCGAGAAACCGCACCGCCAGCGGCCGATCCAACCCGAGTTCGTGCTCCTTGCGCGCGACCTGCTCCGCCGACGCCTCCCGGCCGAGGACCGCGCGGCCGGTACTGCCCGGCAGCAGGTCCACGGCCACGAAAACCGTTGCCAGCAGCGCGATCAGGAGACCGATGCGCCGGAACAGCAGTCGCGTGAAGGATTTCACTCCAGCCAGGCCCGTTCCAGCTGCACGCGGGCGTAGCCGCCGAGGGCCGGGAGGTCGCGCACCTTGGCGGAGGCGATGTCGATGCCGTCGGCCATGCCCCAGACCAGGTAGCCGCCGCGGTCGTATTGGATGCGCTGCAGCGTTTTACAGGCGGCCGTGTATTCGGCGTCGTCACGGGCGGCGAGCGCCTTCGAGGTGGCCGCGTCGAATTCGGCGTCCTTGAACGCGGTTTCGTTGCGGTTGGAGCGGCTCGCCAGCAGCTTGTCGGCGTAGAACAGCGTCGAATCGTTGGTGCCCCAGGACACCGTGTAGAACGGCGCGTTCAGCCAGGTCTGGTCGTAGAAGGCGTTGGACTCCTGCACGACGACCTCGAGTTTCACCCCGATCTCGGCGAGCTGGGTGGCGAGCACCCGGGCCGACTCCACCTCGCCCGGCGCTTCGGCCTTGGTGACCAGCGGATAGGTCTTGCCGGTGTCGAAATTCGCTTCGCGCAGCAGGGTTTTCGCGCGGTCGATCTCGCGGGAACGCTGCGGAATGGTGGTGTCGTAGTTCGGGTCGGCGGTGCCGAGGATGTCGTTGGCGACGGTGCCGTAACCCGAGTGCACCTGATTCACCAGGGCTTTCCGGTCCACGCCGAGCCGGATGGCGGTGCGCACCCGCGGATCGGCGAACGGTCCGTCCGCGGCGCGCATGGCCACGCCGAGCATGGTGTCGTTGGACCGCCGCACCACCTGCAGGTCACCGCGACCCTCGGCCGTGCGCCCGGCGATCGCGCCCACGTTCGAGGCCAGATCGATCTGGCCACCGAGCACCGCGTTCCCCAGCGCCGTGGCGCTTTCGAACATGGTCACCTCGATGGCGTCCAGCAGCGGCGCCGGCCCGTGCCAGCGCTCGTTGCGCACCAGCCGCGCGTTGCCGCCCTGATAGGACTCCAACCGGAACGGACCGGTGCCGATCGCCTTGGTGAAATCGGTGGTGCCGGTCTTGACGACGAAGGTCATCAGCCGGACCAGCAGCGGCAGCTGACTGTTCGGCTCGGGCACGGTGAGTATCACCCGGGTCGGGCCGTCGGCGTTGATGTCCGCCTCGGCGACAGGCATTTTCGAGGCCCCGCCGACAGATCGCAGACGGCGCAGTGACCACACCACATCCTCGGAGGTGACCGGCGTCCCGTCGTGGAAGGTCGCACCTTCGGCGAGGGTGAAGGTCCAGCGCTTGCGTTCGGCGTCGGATTCCCACTTGCTCGCCAGGCGCGGCGCCACATTGGGATTCCCGCCCGGCACGGTCAGCGCGTCGTAAACCAGTGCGGTGATGAGGAAGTCGCTGTCATTGCTGAGGTTGGCGTGCGGATCCCGCTCGATCCGCGCCGCGGTGCCGACCGCGCCGACCCGCAGTGTTCCGCCGCGCGCTGGCCCGCTTGCCTTGTCCCCGTCCGAGCACGCGGCCAGCAGCAGTAGCGCTCCGACTCCTACGCCACCGCGCAGAACCTGACGCCGGTTCCAAGCCATTACTGTCTCCCTCGAGTACTACCGGAGGCCGCCGGAACGCGCATACCTCAGCGCAGGCCAGGCTAGCCTAATTCGGTCGCGGTACGCCGAATAACCCTGGCAGCTTGTCGATCCGGGTGCGGCCTCGTCATCGTGAGCGCAGCGCGGGATCTTCCCGCCGCCACCAAAAGAGCGCTGCCGCACGTATTTCCACTGCGCGGCTCGGACCTGCGACGACGCGCCGGAGGGCCGCCCTCACCGGCCCCGGTTTGCGTTGTTTGTCGCAATCCGGGGGAGCACTCCGAAACACCTGGATGATGGAGGGGTGCTCCTGAAAACGACCGGCGTTGCGGCCGCTGCGATAGTGACCCTGGTACTCGCCGGATGTGGGGGTACGGGCACGCTGACACCGATCCCCGAGGGGATACCGCCGGGTCCGGGTGTGCCCGTGCCCGCGATCGACCTCGATGCACCCGGTCGCACCGCCGCGCAGCTGGCCGAATGGGCCGACGGGCAGAGCGGTCTCGGGATACCGAACGTCGCGCTGGAAGCCTATGGCTACGCGGCCGCGGTGCTGGCCAGATCCAGACCGGATTGCGGCATCGCCTGGACGACGATCGCCGGGATCGCGAGCGTGGAGAGCAAACACGGCACCCACGGCCGCTCGGAGCCCGGCGGCGACGGCGCCGTGCGCCCGCCGATCATCGGCATCCCGCTCGACGGCGCCCCGGGCGTCGCCGAGATCAGAGACTCCGACGGCGGCAAGCTCGACGGTGACATGGTGTACGACCGTGCCGTCGGCCCACTGCAATTCATCCCGGAAACCTGGAAGCGCTGGGGCGTGGACGCCAACGGCGACGGCTTCGCCGATCCGCAGAGCATCGACGACGCGGCGCTCACCGCGGCCAGATACCTCTGCGCCAGCGGTGGCGACCTCACCTCCGAAGTCGGGTGGCATCGGGCGCTGCTGACCTATAACCAGTCCAATCAATACATGCGCACCGTCCGGGACCGCGCCGCCGCGTACAGCGTCGGCCGCAGGGTCTGAGACCGGGCTCCAGCCTCATCCGGCAAGGTTTGGGCATCTTTTTGAACGTGTGCCAGGGGTTGGGTGCCGCAGCACTGCGCTAGGCTCGGCACCGCACGGCGCCATCCGTCATCTGCCGTGCCACCGCTGTAGCGATTGCTTGCAGATCGCTCGAAATGATCAGCCGAAGGAGTGTCGTTTTCGTGGCAATCATCGAACAGGTCGGAGCTCGCGAGATCCTGGATTCGCGCGGAAACCCCACTGTCGAGGTGGAAATCGCCCTCGACGACGGCACCCTGACCCGCGCGGCGGTGCCCTCCGGCGCCTCCACCGGTGAGCACGAAGCCGTCGAACTGCGTGACGGTGGCGACCGCTACCAGGGCAAGGGTGTCCAGAAGGCCGTGGAGGGCGTGCTCGACGAGATCGCCCCCGCCATCATCGGCCTGGACGCGGTCGAGCAGCGCACCGTCGACCAGGTCCTGCTGGATCTGGACGGCACCCCGGACAAGTCCCGCCTCGGCGCGAACGCGCTGCTCGGCGCCTCGCTGGCCGTGGCCCGCGCCGCCGCCGAGTCCTCGGGCCTGGAGCTGTTCCGCTACCTCGGTGGCCCGAACGCCCACGTGCTGCCCGTCCCGATGATGAACATCGTCAACGGTGGCGCGCACGCCGACACCGGCGTGGACGTGCAGGAATTCATGATCGCCCCGATCGGCGCCCCGACCTTCAAGGAGGCGCTGCGCTGGGGTGCGGAGATCTACCACTCGCTCAAGTCGGTGCTCAAGGCGCAGGGCCTGTCCACCGGTCTCGGTGACGAGGGCGGTTTCGCGCCGGACGTCGCGGGCACCCGCGCCGCGCTGGACCTCATCTCCGTCGCCATCGACAAGGCGGGCTACAAGCTCGGCACCGACGTCGCGCTCGCGCTGGACGTCGCGGCCACCGAGTTCTACACCGCCGGTAGCGGTTACAAGTTCGAGGGCAGCGTCCGCAGCGCCGAGGAGATGAACGCGTTCTACGCGGAGCTGCTCGCCGCGTACCCGATCGTGTCCATCGAGGACCCGCTGTCGGAGGACGACTGGGACGGCTGGGTCGCGCTGACCGATCTGATCGGCGACAAGGTGCAGCTGGTCGGCGACGACCTGTTCGTCACCAACCCGGAGCGCCTCGAAGAGGGCATCGCCAAGGGTGCGGCCAACGCGCTGCTGGTGAAGGTCAACCAGATCGGTACTCTCACCGAAACTCTGGACGCCGTAGAGCTGGCGCACCGCAACGGCTACAAAACCATGATGTCGCACCGCTCCGGTGAGACCGAGGACACCACCATCGCCGACCTCGCGGTCGCCGTAGGCTCGGGTCAGATCAAGACCGGCGCCCCGGCTCGCTCCGAGCGCGTCGCGAAGTACAACCAGTTGCTGCGTATCGAGGACGCGCTGGGCGATTCGGCCCGTTACGCCGGGGATGTCGCCTTCCCGCGGTTCGCGTTCGAGGGTTAATCACTAGGAGAAGATCATGGCGGAGCGACGTGCGCGCGGCACCCGGGCAGGCCGGCCTTCAGCGGCTCCGGACCGCCGCGCGTCGCGTGCTGCCAGGTCACGGCCGCGGGCGGATACCGATACCGCCGCGCGGCCCACGGCCGCCAAACGCGCACGCCGGCGGGCGGATTCGCCGCCGAAGGTGCGAAAGACCGAGCCGCGGAAGACATCCCGCGCGGACCGGCACGAACGCACCATCCTCGGGCTGCCCACCGGTAAAGCGGTCATCCTGGCGGTGGTGGTGTGCGCGCTCGCGTTGACCCTCGCGGTCCCGATGCGCACCTATTTCTCCCAGCGCGCCGAGGCCGCGGAACTGGCGCAGCAGCGCCGGAACCTGGAAGCCGACCTGGACCGGCTGCGCAATCGCCGTGCCCAGCAACAGGATCAGCGCTACATCATCTCCGAGGCGCGCAACCGGCTGCGCCTGGTGATGCCGGGGGAGACGCCCTACATCGTGCAGGTGCCGGGCATCGAGGCGCCCGCGCCGCCGCCCGCGCCGACCCAATCCAAGACGCCGGACCCCTGGTACACCGAACTCTGGGAGACCATCTCCCAGCCCCAGACACCCGCGACGGAGCCGGTACCCACACCGGCGCCCGCCGCCCCGCCCCCAGCCGATTCGGAAGGACCCCGGTGACAGAGCGAAGCGAGGGAACAGCCCACACTGTCCCGACCGAGCGCGATCTCGAGATCATCGAAGGCCAGCTGGGCCGCGAACCCCGCGGCGTGCTCGCCGTCGCCTACCGCACGCCCGACGGGCTGCCCGCGGTCGTGAAGACCGCGCCCCGGCTGCCGGACGGCACTCCCTTCCCGACGCTGTACTACCTGACCGATCCGCGGCTGACCGCCGAGGCGAGCCGGCAGGAATCCGCGGGTGTCATGCGCGAGATGACCGAACGGCTGGCGCACGACCCGGAGCTGGCCGCGGCCTATCAGCGGGCGCACGAGAGCTACCTGGCCGAGCGGAACGAAATCGAGTCGCTGGGCACGGATTTCACCGGTGGCGGTATGCCGGAGCGGGTGAAGTGCCTGCATGTGCTGATCGCGCACTCCTTGGCGAAGGGTCCGGGGGTGAACCCGTTCGGCGACGAATCGGTCGCGCTGGCGGCCGACAATGGGCTGCGCGGCACCGCGATTCCCGCCGACTGGCCGAAATATGAAGTAGGACAGGATCTATGACTCGGGTAGCGGCTGTCGACTGCGGCACCAACTCCATCCGGCTGCTGATCGCCGACGTCCTCGCGGACGGCAAGCTGGCGGACGTGCACCGCGAGATGCGGATCGTGCGGCTCGGCCAGGGTGTCGACGCGACCGGTGCGCTGAATCCCGAAGCGATCGAACGTACCCGGGTCGCGCTCGCTGATTACGCGAAGCTGATGCGCGAGGCCGGTGTCACCCGGCTGCGCATGGTGGCCACCTCCGCCACGCGCGATGCCGCCAACCGCGAGGACTTCTTCGCGATGACTCGCGCGGAACTCGGCACCGTCGTGGCGGGCGCGGAAGCCGAAGTGATCACCGGCGACGAAGAAGCGCGCTTGTCTTTCTCCGGCGCGATCGGCGAATTGTCCTCTAGTGAGGGGCCTTTCGTCGTCGTGGATCTCGGTGGCGGTTCCACCGAACTGGTCTTCGGTGACAGCGACTCCGGCGTCCAGGCGGCGTTCTCGGCGGACATCGGCTGCGTCCGGATCACCGAGCGCTGTCTGCCCGGCAATCCGCCCACTCCGGAACAGGTCTCGGCAGCACGGGAGTTCGCGGCCGAGCGGCTCGCTGAGGCCTTCGAGCGGGTGCCTGTGGACGGCGCTCGGACCTGGGTCGGCGTCGCGGGCACGATGACCACGATCGCCGCCATCGCCCTGAACCTTCCCGAGTACGACTCGGAGAAGGTGCATCTGACCCGCCTGAGCCTCGACGAGGTTCGTGCGGTCTGCGATCGGCTGATCGGCATGGACCACGACCAGCGCGCCGCCCTGGGCCCCATGCATCCCGGCCGGGTCGATGTCATCGGTGGCGGCGGGGTCATCACCGAGGTGCTCGCCGAGCAACTGGCGACTCGCGCGGGCATCACCGAACTCGTCGTGAGCGAACACGACATCCTGGACGGCATCGCGCTCTCTGTCTCTATTGCCTGACGGCGCGATTATTTTCTGAGGCTGCCCAGCTGCTGCCACGGCACCCGTCGTCCCGGCATGCTTCGGCCGCGCCGCGGGAATCTTTCTCCGGTGCCGACGCCGCCGCGGTTTCATCCGGCGTCCCCGGGCCCGACGCGACCAGGCAGCGTGTCGAACGGGTTATAGCT
Organism: Nocardia sp. XZ_19_385; assembly: GCF_015355755.1. NCBI lineage: Bacteria > Bacillati > Actinomycetota > Actinomycetes > Mycobacteriales > Nocardiaceae > Nocardia > Nocardia sp. XZ_19_385. The sequence goes on along the minus strand of NZ_JACVEE010000002.1, from coordinate 22,724 downwards.
TCTCTCTATGGAGATAATCTCCAGCAAATTTCGCACCGGTAATCAGCTCGGGATGTGAGCGTGGCGAAGGTCGCGTACCGCTGCTGATTGCCCACTTGCGGTCCGTTTACCAGCGCAAACTGCCCGATCTCGGCTCAGAATTTCGCGCTCGGTGCACAGCTGTTATGCCAATCCGGACATACCCCATCGAGCATTCAGATCCGCGGCACGCCGAGGGTGATTTGCTGCACAGTTGCGATTTATGCCAATCTCTCGGGTATGTCCCAAAGTGTGGTACCCGATCAGGATGTGGCTGGTCGGACTCTGTTCGGTCATCCGATCGGGTTGACCAACCTGTTCGGCGTGGAGATGTGGGAGCGTTTCTCGTTCTACGGGATGCTCACCATCCTCGGGTACTACCTGTACTACTCGGCCACCGACGGCGGCCTCGGGCTCGATAAGGCCACCGGTGTCGGCATCGTCGGCGCCTACGGCGGTCTGGTCTATCTGTCCACGGTGCTCGGCGGCTGGATCGCCGACCGCGTCCTGGGCATGGAGCGCACCGTCTTCTACGGCGGCATCATCGTCGTGTGCGGCCACCTCGCGCTCGCCGTGATCCCGGGACTGACCGGAGTCGGGATCGCCCTCCCGCTGATCGCGCTCGGCTCGGGCGCGCTGAAGGCCAATGCTTCCTCGCTGCTCGGCACCCTCTATCCGAAGGGTGACGCTCGCGTCGACGGCGGTTTCACGCTGTTCTACCTCGGTATCAATATCGGCGCCTTCGTCGGCCCGCTGCTCACCGGCTTGCTGCAGTCGCGCGTCGGGTTCCATTACGGCTTCGGCGCCGCCGCGATCGGCATGGCGCTGGGCCTGACCCAGTACGCGGTCTTCCGCCGCAACCTCGGCACACACGGCCGTGACGTGCCGAACCCGCTGCCGCGCACCGCGATCCCCAAGGTGGTCGGCCTCGCCGCCATTGCCGGCGTGTTGATCGCGGTCGCCTGGGCGCTCGAGCTGGTCACCTTGGACAACCTGGCCGACGTCACCACCGTGGTCATTGCCGTCGCCGCGCTGATCTACTTCGCGGTCATGCTGACCAGCAAGAAGGTCGACGCGGTCGAGCGCACTCGGGTGCGCGCGTTCATCCCGCTGTTCATCGCCAACGCGGTGTTCTGGTCGCTGTTCCAGCAGATCTTCACCGTGCTCGCGGTCTACTCCGACGAGCGGATGAACTGGAGCATCTTCGGCTGGGAAGCCCCCTCGAACTGGATCGGCTCGGCCGAACCGGTGTGGATCATCGCGCTCTCGCCGCTGTTCGCGGTGATGTGGACCAAGCTGGGCAGCCGCGCCCCGAGCACCCCGCGCAAGTTCGCGTTCGGCGTGATCGGCATGGGCGCGGCGTTCCTGCTGTTCGTCCCGCTGGCCGGCTACTCCGGCAAGAGCGTGCCGGCGCTGTTCGTGCTGCTGATCATGGGCGGGTTCGCCGTCTCCGAGCTGTTGCTCTCGCCGATCGGCCTGGCGGTTACCACGCAACTCGCCCCCAAAGCCTTCCGTGCGCAGATGATGGCTCTGTACTTCTTCTCCGTCGGAATCGGAACTTCCATGGCCGGCGTGCTGGCCCGTTTCTACTCCGATGAACACGAGACCGCATATTTCGGCCTCATCGGCGCGGCAGCGATCGCCGCGGGTCTGGTTGTCCTCGGGCTGACCCCGTGGATCAGCCGGCGTATGGAAGGCGTCCACTAGCCACCGCGGCCAGTGCGCTTGAAGCTCAACCCCTTGTTGAAGGAGAAAACAGTGGCGATCCAGGAAACACCGGACAAGGTGCCGGTGCCACGCCGCACGGGACTGTTCCGGACCAAATCGGTCGAGCAGTCCATCCGTGACACCGACGAGCCCGACTCGAAGCTGCGCAAGGACCTGACCGCCTGGGATCTCACGATCTTCGGTGTCGCGGTCGTGATCGGCGCGGGCATCTTCACCCTGACCGCGCGCACCGCGGCCAACGTCGCGGGACCGTCGGTGTCGCTCGCGTTCGTGCTCGCGGCCATCGCCTGTGGTTTCGCCGCGATGTGTTACGCGGAGTTCGCCTCGACCGTCCCGGTCGCCGGCAGTGCGTACACCTTCTCCTACGCGACCTTCGGTGAGCTCGCGGCCTGGATCATCGGCTGGGACCTGATCCTGGAGTTCGCGCTGGCCGCCTCGGTGGTCGCCAAGGGCTGGTCGCAGTACCTGGGCACGGTGATCTCGAGCGAGACGACCGTGAAGCTCGGGCCGCTCTCCTTCGACTGGGGCGCGGTGCTGCTGATCGCGATCCTCGGTGTGCTGCTGGCCGTGGGCACCAAGGTGTCCTCGCGGGTGTCGGCCATCGCGGTCGCCATCAAGCTGGCCGTGATCGCGCTGGTGATCGTCGTCGGCATCACCTACTTCAACTCCGACAACCTGTCGCCGTACATCCCGCCGGCCGAGCCGGCCGGTGATGGCGACAGTGGTATCCATCAGTCGCTGTTCTCCCTGCTCACCGGCGCGGGCAGCAGCAACTTCGGCTGGTTCGGCCTGCTCTCGGCGGCCAGCCTGGTGTTCTTCGCGTTCATCGGCTTCGACGTCGTCGCCACCGCCGCGGAAGAGACCAAGAACCCGCAGAAGGCGCTGCCGCGCGGCATCCTCGGCTCGCTGGCCATCGTCACCGTGCTGTACGTGGCGGTCTCGGTAGTGCTCACCGGCATGGTGTCCTACAAGGACCTGCCCGACGACGCCACGCTCGCAACGGCATTCGCTATCCACGGCGACACCTGGGCGAAGAACCTGATCTCCATCGGCGCACTGGCCGGCCTGACCACCGTGGTCATGGTGATGTACCTGGGTCAGACCCGCGTGCTGTTCGCCATGTCCCGCGACGGCCTGCTGCCGCGCAAGCTGGCGCACACCGGCAAGCACGGCACCCCGGTCCGGCTGACCGTCATCGTCGGCGTGATCTGCGCGGTGCTGGCCGGTTTCGTCGACTTCGGCACGCTCGAGGAAATGGTCAACATCGGCACCCTGTTCGCCTTCGTGCTGGTCTCGATCGGTGTGCTGATCCTGCGCAAGTCCCGCCCCGACCTGCCGCGCGGCTTCCGCGTGCCGTGGGTCCCGCTGATCCCGATCCTGGCCGTGGGGTCGTGCCTGTGGCTGATGCTCAACCTGTCGGTGGAGACCTGGCTGCGGTTCGTCATCTGGATGGCGATCGGCATCGTGCTCTACTTCGTCTACGGCCGCCGGCATTCGCTGCTGGGTAAGGCCGAGGCCGAGCAGAAACAGAAGTAGCCCGGAGTAGAAGCGAAGGGCGCCCACGAATCATGGTGGGCGCCTTTTGTTCTGCGCGGGCCGGGTGGCCACGCCAATGCGACAGTGTTGTTCGCCACCCCGCGCTCCGGTCGACCCCGGTGAGATGCCCCGCGCGACACCCGGGTGATCGGAGGTTGCACTCTGGTAGCGGTGGCCTTGTGGGAGTTGCCAAACGCTGGATATCCGGCCCGGGTTTCCCACCTGCGAGCGGATCGACCGCGCATCCGGTCGAGTGTCCAATTATGGTGCGGCGGACGCGATCCCGGCAGTCCCCACCGCTGCCGCGACCGTGGCCAGCACCATGCCAACCAGTGACTTCCGTGCCATCCGCAAGTAACTCACCGATCGCCGTACAGTCAGACCATAGCGGACCGCTATGGAAATACCGCCCACCCGAGCGAAGTGTTTGCCAGCCCGTCGCCAGGGAACACTCCAAGGTATGGCCGCCGGAATTCCGGTACAGCCGTACGAGTCGGTAGTCTGAACCTCCACGCCCCCATAGCCCAATTGGCAGAGGCAGCGGACTTAAAATCCGCCAAGTGTCGGTTCGAGTCCGACTGGGGGCACTACGAAGATGCTGGCTGGGGCCCATGCAACTGCTCATCGTGGCTGGTCGAGCCCTGTTCAGTCCGCAATAAGTCCGCAGCAGCTCCGGCAGCCCGGTTCAGCGCGTCGGCCACCGGGTCCAAGTCGTCATCGAACAAATGCCCATACAGATCCAGGGTCAACGTGGCCGTCTTATGGCCCAACATCCGCTGCACCACCTTCACATTCGCGCCCGCACTGATCGCCAGCGACGCCGCTGTATGACGCAGGGCATGCGGTACGACACCTTCGAGACCCACTGCCTCGGTCGCCTGGTCGAACACCCACCGGAACTCACCCAGCGGCAGGTGTTCTCCGTGGCGGCCCGGGAACAGCAGTTGCGAACCCGCACGGTCCTCGCACACCGGACCCAGCTCATCCACCAGGAACGCGGGCACCGGCACCACCCGATTCGAATGGTTCTTGGTGTCGGTCTCCACGATGCTTTCACCGGCGACGTGGGTTGCCGAGCGCGACACCGTGATTCGCCGCTTCTCCAGATCCACATCTGCCACCCGCAGGGCACACGATTCTCCGTATCGGATTCCGGTGTAGGCCAGCAGCATCACGAGCACGCCGAACCGGTCGGCCGCCAAAGCTAGTTGCAGAACCTGGCGATGAGTGAGGTACCGACGTTCGGCCGGCGACTTGCGCGGCAGGTCGACTTCTTCGGCCGGATTCACCGCCAGACGACGGCTCTTCATCGCGAACCGCAGCACTTGGTCGAGGAAGACCTTCCCCAAGAACTCGGCTTCGGCTCCGGGATGACGTGTTGGCGCAGGTTACGAGTTTGTAGATCAGGTTCAGCAGCCGCCGCCGCATCCTCCGCCCGTGCCGCCCGAGCCACTCCAGGAGCTCGGGCCGCTACGGCGTGTGGACTTATCGGCGGCTGGTTCGGGGAGGGCGACGGTGAGGGCCGCGCGCCAGGGGTTCCCTTGGCGGCGGGCCCTGTGCAGAAGGTATACGCGGTACGGGATTTGCACGATTCCGACCAGGAGCATGAGGCCGAAACCTGCCAGTACGAATGCCCCGATGAAGACAACCCGGCTCAATACGAAATCTAGGACTGTCGACCAGAAACCAGACATCGGTCCCCCCGCTGAAGTACGTCTTCTTTTTATACCCGCGCGGCGACGAAAATTCGATGAATGTCAAGTCTGGTTAGCCGAGTTCGACATTGAACCGCCTATGCCCGGACCCAAGCTTGCGCAACGTCACCCAGGTTCCACCATGAAACATGCTGTGCATCAACAGATTTCAGTGTCCATGCGGCGTCGAGACGATCGAAGAGCGCATCGTCGCCAGTCCTGCCACCCTTAGGTTCTCCGACGTAGATGAGGCGACCGCCGCCTGCTTCTTCGAACGCCCGCAACGCATTCGACGCCATCGGATCACCCCATCCCGGAGGCCAGCACAAGAACAGGACCGCCTCCGCCAAGGGCTCCTCCTTGAACCGGGCAAGGTCCCAGACCGGGAACCACTCATCCCGTATAGGCGCTCGCGAGAATGACGTGTTTCCAGTACCTGGCGGATTCGAGTCGAAGGCTGCGATATGGACGACCGCGTGGAACAGTCGGCTGCTCCAGTAGCCGCGCCCAGCGCCCAGCTCCAGCACCTTGCGCCCGTCGGCGAATTGTCGAATCCACTCGATGGTTTCCGGTGACGGCACCGCGTAGGCGAAGATATCTTGCAAGATCGTCTCCGCGTAGGCCAGACGTGCACTTCCACTCAGCTGCCCGCCGTTGACCACGCGTCGGCCGTTGACCTCGCTCACCGACGGGGCCACGACATCCCAGTACGGATTGCGCGTCACCGAATCCGCACCTGTCGTGTAATGCACGACCCGCAGATCGAACGCCGCGTCCGCGTCCGGATCATCCGTCCCGCGCAGCTGCGGGGCCATGTCCAGATACTCCGCAAGCTTCGGATACATGCGGCGCAGACGCTGCGGATTACCCAGCAGCTCCGCCAGTTCTGTCCGCCGTTCCGCTGTCAGCTCGAGACCAGTCATGGCGGCAATTCTCCCGGCAGCGCGCGACTTTCGCGGGGCACTGCCGAATTCAGCCATACAGGATCAAGAGGCGGCGCTTCACGCCGCCGTGCGGGCCCGCCACGCGGCACCGCACCTCCCGCCCGCTTCCGCTGCGCTCCAGCGCGCGGGGAGCGTTGGGCGCGTCGGCCCGCCCTGGCAACGTGGAAGCATCGCCCACTGTTCCTGTCTGGCCACTTCTTTCAACGACCGGGAAGTGTGGGCGCTTCGTCTGCCCTACCGGACTTACCTCCCGCAGCCGTCCACGAATCGGCCGGCGCCCAGCCCGGTCATCTGGCTGTGGTCCCGTCCCAGGAATCCGAGCATCCGAGCAGGTCACCGCGGGCATGTCGGCGCGGCGATGGTTCCTCTCCGCTCGGTCCGGTCTGTCGAATCGAGGACTATCACGCCTGAGCCAGGAATCCAGGGCGCTACGCGTCACAGCGTGATGGACATACGTCCACCCTGGACACCCGCCACATCCGTGATCGAGCCGTCCTCCGCCAGACCAACCGAGCGGAAAGGAACCCCTCATCATGGCCACCAACCTCATCACCCCCACCCGATGCGGCTACTGCCGAGAGTTCGTGATCAAGACCTGGCCGGTCAACGCACCCCACGACAAGATCGACCTCATCTGCAATGCCTGCTTCGCCGAGTACCTGGCCCACCTCGAAGGCGACGCCGACGACTACACCTACTGACCTCGGGAGCTCTCGGGCAACCGGCAACGACGCCGGACAGCGGGACCGTCAACGGCGACGGTTCCCAGGCCCGGGACACGACGATGCCCGCAGCGAAATCCTCTCCCGCTGCGGGCATCTCGGTGGTTATCGCTCAGGAAACATCCAGTATTGTCAGTGGTGTTCGATGATATGGGGGTCCAACATGGCCGAAACGAAGACTCGCTGGCTGGACAAATGGCTCAACTGGTCAGATTCATCGGGGTGCCTATTCCCGCTGGTCTTCTGGATCGGCGGCAGTTCCCTCATCGGCGTTCTCTGGGCTTGGGACCATGGCCAGTGGCCCTTGTTCGCGTTGCTAGTGGCTGTAACCACCACGTGCCTACTTGCCATTACGCCTCCGCTACTCGCAAGTGCTCTCGCTTGGTTGTTCCTCGCACTCGCGTTGCTGATGCTGCCCCTGCGATTGTTTCCCAAGACCCGTCCCTGGTGGGAGCGGACCTGGGGTGACGCGTTCAGAGGCGGTTCGAAGTAGCCAACCGACCGCGCCGAACTGGGTTAGTCAGAGTCCCGCCTCCTCCAATGGCCCGAGTATCTGACTTCAGTACGGGCAAGTAAAGGGCGCTGCGCGTCGCTACGCGATGGCCGTGGCCACCCTTGACTGACCCTTCCCTCAGCACAGGATGGCCAGTATGAGGAAGCGGGGAAAGTAGGTGCCGGGCGGTACGCAGACCGTACGCAGCGGCCACACTCGGAGCCCTTTCCTGCCAACGCTGCAAGTGACAATCGCCAGGTCAGCCCATTGACCCAATGCCTACCCGCTCCCGCAAACGCCCCAGGACGATGTTCATCATCAACATGGCAATCAGTCCGAATCCGGTCCGCAGTAGCTCCTGATGTCACCAACGGCTCCAACGCTATAAACGGGCGTTTCCGCAGGTCGTCCAACTCAGCCAACGATCACCAACGATGCCGTGACCAGCAGTTTTTCAAGTAGGCGATCTTAAAATCCGCCAAGTGTCGGTTCGAGTCCGACTGGGGGCACGAAGGACTTCTGGACAGTCGCAGCTAGGAGTGGGTTTCTGCGGTGTGGTCGAGCATAGGTTTGTGAGCTGTAAAGCTTGAAACAGCCGGTCGCGACGGTGTCGGTTCGAGTCGCCCATGGGTCGGGGGTTGATCAAGCAGGACGGATTGGCCGAGCGCAACCGGGTTGTAGGGGTCTGAAGCTCGCTCGGGGTGTGGCAGGTACGAAACTGCTCGGTCGGCGCGACGTGGCTGGTGGACTACCTCGTCGTCGTCGAATCGTCGTCGTTGTTCCCGGTCTCTGGATTGGTGAGGCTCGGGTGAGCCCAGAGTAGGAGTTCATTTATGACGCTGGATAGTTCGTGCCGGACTGTTCGCCTTCTGGCCCTTCGATGTATCTCACGTCGTTCGTGAAGTTCCATTCTCGGCTTGAACCTCTGCTGGGTTGATGCTGGTTTTGTGAATGCATGCGCTCATGTTGCCGGGTGGGCCGCTAGTGGTGCTGCCGACAGGGCCTTTGGTTCAGTGAGTGTGACCGCGACGGTCTTCACCAGCGGTTCCGCGCACCCGCCCGCCTTCGGTGTGATCGCATCTCGCCCTCTGGCGCCATCCTGGTGCTGCTGCGCGTTCCTGGGAGCGCTCAGCCCTCGCCGTCGAGGGTCAGCACGAGCGGCCGGCGCGGGTCCGTGGAAGACCAACCGGCAGAGATCATCTCAGCGTCAGCAACGCGCCAGCCCGCACCGATTACAGGATGCCTAGCAGGAGTCGATCGTTCTAAGGTGCGGACATGTCGTTTTCACCGCTGTCCGCGTTGGCCCCGTCTACCTATCTGGCAGGCGGCCCGATCATCGAGGTCGACCACCCGGAGGTTCGCGCGTTGGGAGCGGAGCTTCGGTCTGGATCGGACGGTGAGACCGATTGCGCTCGAAAGGCATTCGAGTGGGTACGAGACAACGTCGCACACTCCTACGACGCGCGCGACCCTCGCGTGACGCTGCGCGCTTCGGAAGTTCTCGACCAGCGAGTGGGCCTCTGCTACGCGAAATCTCATCTGCTCGCCGCCATTCTGCGAGGCAACGGAATCCCCACCGCGCTGTGCTACCAGCGATTGACTCATGGGGACGGCCACGTTCTCCACGGTCTGGTTGCCGTGCACCTCGAAGGCGCCTGGCATCGGCAAGACCCCCGCGGCAACCGTGCCGATGTCTCGGCGGAATTCTCGCTGGGCGAGGAACGGCTCGCATTCCCCGTCGACCCCGCACTCGGCGAAGTCGACTATCCAGAGCTTCACCACAGCCCGGCAGCAGCCGTCATCAACGCACTGTCGAACGCAACCGACATACTCGCGATCTACGACCGGGGTCTTCCGTCGCAGCTCGCCTGATCTGGTGCGTTCCATGAGGGGAACCGTCCGCTATTGCCGCGTGGTGCGCGGTTCGACTGGCCATACGGCAGCGCCTGGAGATCAACGGACACAGACGATCTCGATCATCCGCAACGCACGATCACAAGTTCCGAACACAGAGACTTCCGACGAGCCGATCCTCAATCGCTTCGACACGGCAATCAGATGGTCGACACCGACAAAGCCGAAAAGCTCATCCGCACAGCAGATCCGCGGTGTGGCGGACGTTGCCAGTCCCAATTCGGTGGGATTTCGTACGTTTCGGCCGTGGTAACGACATCCCGACCCGAAACCACGCCACTTTCTCGGCCAGCGAACACCCGGCGGCATGCACTGCCGGGTGCGCGCCTTTCGGATCAGCCGATACCCGGGATGCTCGGGAGACCTGCGCTACCGGTCGACGGCTTGCCGCAGGTGGGGTTCTGATCGACGTTGACTATCTGGGTGAAGGTGGCATCGGCAGTCGGTGACTCCTGCGCGTAGATCTTGTGCTGTCCCTTCGTGCCCGGCTTCCATGTTGTGGTCGCCTTCCCGGAGGCGTCGACTGCAGGGGTATCCGGCTGGAATGTGTCGCGGGTGCCGAAACCCTTGTCATCGGTGTCGAAGAACGACACCGCGGTACCCGGCTGCGCGGTCGCGGTGATGGTGTAGGAGCAGTCCGCGGCGTTCGGCACGATCTCGAGGTTGGTTACCGCGGCACTGGCCTGTGGCGCGCCGAGCACCACCGCGCACGTCACGGCGCCGAGTGCCGCGAGCACGAAACCCGGCCGGTTGGTGACAGTCACAGTAAAAACCTTCTTCCGCAATGCTTTTCGCAACAATTGACCGTGCAAGCATGCCACACAGGAACGGCGGCCCGAGCCCATGACTTCGAGTGTTCGACACGATCGGGGAGCCGCTGACCGCATCCACTGTGGTGGCGCGGCCACTCGCACGCGGTCTGTCCGGCGCCCGCACCGCTGATCGTGCGTTCGCGAACGCACGCTTTTGCCGACGAGCGCGTATGTCGTGCGCCAGATCCACAGGTTCAGTAGTCGGTTCGGCAGAACGCCGAGCTATGAATTGACTCTAGCTATAACGTGTTTCACTTCTGTGTCGTGAGAGTGTGAGGGGAATCGACTAGATGGTGAGCTTCTTCAGCTGGGACGGGGACCGGCTCGCGGGCCGAGCGGCTGGCGGTCAGCCCGTGGGCTCCGAGCAGATTGAGCGGGACCGGAATCTGTGGGCTGCTGGCCCGCGAACTCGAAACGCGCTGCCCTGATGGTTTCACCCCTGCCCGGCTCACGGTCGACCTGTATCAGCCCGTATCGAACGCCGCTTTCGATCTGTCCAGCACCGTAGTTCGTCAGGGATCGCGAATCGCTGTGGTCGATGCCTCGCTGACACAGGAAGGCCACGAGCGAGCGCGGGCATCGGCGGCGTTCCTGACGGCCGCGGACCAGCCACCGGGCGAAGTATGGAGCCCGGAGACGGACCTGCCCGTTCCCCCGCAAGGGTGTACGTCCCCACAGGGTTCGCCACCGCTGATCAAAAGTGGCGACAGCGGCTGGACCTCCGATTTCGCCGCGAACCAGAACTCCGAGCGTAAGGCGACCTGGCAGAGCCTGCCGCCCCTGGTGGCCGGCGAGTCGATCACCACATTCCAGCGCGCCGCCATCATGGGCGATGTCACCAACCTCGTCTGCCATTGGGGCTCCGAAGGTGCTGGCTATATCAACACCGATGTGACAGTGACACTCTCGGAGTGAAGCGGACACGAGGCGGTGACGGCCGGCCAGAGTCGAGTGTTCAGAACATCCGCCTCTGCCGATGTCAGCGCAGGTTCCCGCAAGTAGGTCACGGATCTGTTGTTCGGTGGGCTGGGGTTGGGGGAGCGGCCTTGTTCCCGATGGCTGTTCGGCCGTCCATTCGTCGAGCGGGAAGACGCTCACCGCGACTCGGCCGCGATAACCGAGCCTGCGCTCGCGCCTGGCATGATCGGTATCGGACTGGTACCGGTCAGCACGTAAGTCGCGAACTGCTGAAACCGAACCCCGGGTCCTGGCCAGCGGCATTGGAATTAGCTGCTCAGGCCCGGAATGCCCGCAACGTGATGTCGACCAGGGAATCGGCGTACTCGGCGGTGAGCGGCCCGGAGCGATGCAGCCACCGTTGAAACAGCGGGGCGTAGAGCACTTCCAGGACCAGGTCGAGATCGGCGTCGGTAGCGAGTTGGCCTGCCAGTTGTGCGCTGCGCAAGCGGGCCTTCTTGGCTTCGTCCACCGGGCGCTCGAGCTTCTCGTGGAACTGGGCAGCGAGTTCGGGGTCGTTGATGATCTCGGTTTCGAGCGCGCGAATCGGACGTTCGAAGTTCGGGTCGGCGAACTCGGCGGCCGTGGCCCGCATGACCAGTTTGAGGTCGGCCTCGATGTCGCCGGTGTCGGGCAGCTCGATCTGCTGCCCGTCGCCTTCGGTGCTCAGCGCCAGGAACGAATCGAAGATGACGGCGCCCTTGGACGGCCACCACCGGTAGATCGTCTGTTTGCCCACCCCGGCGCGTGCCGCGATGGCCTCGATAGAGACCTTCGCGTAGCCGAGCTCGGAGATCAGTGCGCGGGTCGCCGCGAGGATGGCTTGGCGCGAGCGTTCGCTGCGCCGCGAGTTCTCCGGGTGCCGGGCATCGGTCATGAGTGCAGCATATCAGGTTGGCGAGACGAGACGGTTCGTTTGACAACGGACTATGGCTTCCGGCAAGGTAATCGAACCGATACGTTCCGTCTCACATAAAGGCAGGAGGCCGTATGAAAACCGGCAAAGTTTGGTTCATCACCGGTGCATCCCGGGGTCTGGGTCGCGCGTTCACCGAGGCGGCCTTGGGCGCGGGAGATCGCGTGGTCGCCGTCGCTCGCAACATCGACCCCCTCGACGATCTGGCCGCCCTGTATCCGCAAGCCCTGGTGCGGTTTTCGCTGGATGTCTCCGACCGCGCGGCGGTGTTCGATGGTGCGCGCCGGGCATTCGACGCTTTCGGACAGCTCGACGTGGTGGTCAACAACGCCGGCGGGTTGCTCTACGGCATGGTGGAGGAAGCCACCGAGGAGCAGATCAGGGCTCATCTCGACGTCAACTTTTTCGGTGCCGTCTGGGTGGCCCAAGCGGTGCTTCCGTATCTGCGCGCGCAGGGTTGCGGCCGAATCTTGCAGGTCACCTCGATGGGCAGCACCGGTGGCATGGCAACGGTCGGTTTCTATGGTGCCGGCAAGGTGGCGTTGGACTCGCTGAGCGAAGCGCTGGCCATGGAGGTCGATGGGCTCGGTATCAAGGTCACGATCGTCGAAATGGGCGGTTACGCAACGGGTTTGTTCACTGCGGGCATGACGATGACCGAACCCATTGCGGCCTATGGCGCCCTGCGCACCGAACTCGAAGAGATGTGGGGCGAGGAAACAGGCCCGGATCCGAGCACCGCCGCTCCTGTGATCCTGGAATTGGCCGCACTGCCGAACCCGCCCCGGCGTTTGATCATCGGTAGCCGCTCCTACGACCAGGTCCTGGAACTGGACCGGACCCGGGCCGGGTTGTATCAGGAATGGGAGCACCTGAGCCGGATGGCTCCGGGCTGATCGCGTGCAGAACGGCAGTGCTGCAGGGTTCGGGGGTTGCCGGTCCCACGGCAGAATCTCATTGTGGGAATGCATCCGTGCACAGCGCGCGCCCCGGAGCGGCAACAAAAGCCGCCTCGGTGTTCCGTCCCCAGTCGATGTCTTCGTCGATCGTCCACTCGACATGGTGTCCGCCGGGCTCAGCGGCCGGGTCGCCGCACCACGGAACCGTGATGTGACCGAAGGACGTCCCAGATGTCGGCGAGGTACGCCCCGTCAGGAACCTCGGTGACCCGCCGTAGTTCGATCAACACCGTTGAATTGTCCCGTATCCAGCCCCCGAGCCCGAGTAGTTCCCATGCGCCGCATAACAACCCATCAAGCGAGGAAGGTGGGATTCTCTCCACGCCAATCGATTTCGACCTGTCCGAACAGGGAGGACCAAGCTGTGGCTGCCTGGATGCGGTGATGGTGCGCGAACGCACGATAAAGCCGAGAAGCGGAGTTGGAATCGATCATTGCTGCCGCCGCTCGCGTGGATGGTTGTCCCAGTATTCGTTGGGCAGCGGGATGGCTTGGCCAGGCGGCCAGGCGATCACAGGACGAGGGTGAGCTTGCCGCCGGGCCGACGGGATTGGCTGAGTGCGGCAGCCTCGTGGATCTGGTCGAGGGTGTAGCTGCGGGCGACCGATACGGCCAGGACACCTTCGCCGGCCAGCCGGGCGAACTCGTCGAGCCGGTCGTAGCGCATCTCGATGTGGGTGATCCGGGCGCCCAGCTCGGCCGCGGCGGCGAAGTCGGAGACGGTGAGGACGCGGTCGGGGTCCCCGGTCAGCTCGATGAGGGTCGGCAGTGAGCCACCGGCCGGGCTGGCCTGGTCCGCGCGGTCGATCCGGCCGCCGGACGGGGCCGTGTCCAGGGCGCGGTCGACGGGGCCTGCGGCCAGAGCGGCGACGCGGTCGGCCATGCCGTCGCCGTAGCCGGTCACCTGGGCGCCGATTTCTTCCAGGGCGGCGGCTCGTGCGGGCCCGGCGGTGGCGATCACCCGAATACCCCGGTGTAGCGCGAAGCGCACCGCAGCCTCGCCGACGGTGGAGCCTGCGCCGTGGACGAGCAGCAACTCACCCGGCTGGATGCCGAGGTCGTCGAGCGCGTGCCACGCCGTCTCGGCCGCCATCGGCAGTGCGGCGGCCTGCTCGGTGGTGACGCCCTCGGGGATGCGTGCCCAGGCCGCCATCAGCGCGTATTCGGCGGCCCCGGCCGTCGGGCCGTCGAAGGTCGCCGGGCCGAACACGCCGTCGCCGATCTCGACGCCGGTGACGCCCTCGCCGATCGCGTCGACGGTGCCCGCGACCTCGAGCCCGAGGCCGCGCGGCAGCGGCGGCAACCGGTCGGCGAGGAGGCCGTCGACCATCGCCCAGTCGCCCGGGTTCAGCCCGCACGCCCGCACCGCGATCCGGATCTGCCCGGGTCCCGGCTCCGGCATCGGGACGTCACGGAGCACGATCACTTCCGGGGAACCGAATCGGTCGAACTGTAGAGCCTTCATGACGATCTCCAATTGATGACAGCATCTGTTGTCATTGACCCTAGCAGCACGACGACAGCCTCTGCTGTCATGCTTGGGGCTATGCCGAGATGGGAGTCCGACGCACAGGGCCGACTCGAGCGCGCGGCGCTCGAACTGTTCGAGACGCAGGGATTCGAACGCACCACGGTCGCGCAGATCGCGCGTACCGCCGGTCTGACCGAGCGCTCCTTCTATCGCTACTTCCCCGATAAGAGAGAAGTCCTTTTTGCCGACAACGAGCTCGAGACCCACCTCGTCGCCCGGGTCGAGGCGGCAGCCCCGGGCATCACGCCGTTCGAGGCACTGCTGACCGCGCTGGGGACCGCCGACGAGGTCTTTCGCTCACGCGAGTTCCTGCTGCGCCGCGTCGGAGTGATCGCCACCAGCCCAGCACTTGCCGAACGCGACCTGATCAAGCTTGCCGACATCGCCAGCGCACTGGTACCGGCGCTCGAGCGCCGCGGCGTCGAGCCTGGCGAGGCACGCTTCATCATCGACGTGGCGATCGCGATCGCCCGGCGCGCCACGTCGCGCTGGCTGGCCGCCCCGGACGCGACCTTGTCCGAGCTCATCGCCCAGGCCACCACTGAGCTGCGCGAGGCGGTCACGCCGCGAGCCCCGACGGTCCCCTGAGCAGGACCGGCTGGGCTCCCTTGGTCGGCAAGGCTGGGCCCGATCCTGGCCGGGATCAGGTCCTGGCACCAGTGTTAAGTAGCCGATGAGCGTGTCGACTGCGGGGTTGGTTGGAGATCGGCTGGCAGAGACCATCTCTGGCAGACTTCCGCGTATGGGTGCTGATGACGTAGATGTGGCATTCCTGCTCGACAACCTGTGCGTCGAACTGGGTTTCTGTCCGCCATTGGATGAAAAGAGCAGGTTGTGCGCGTCGCCGCCTAAGGACGTCGACTCGTTTACCGATGCTGTCTTCGTCGCCGAGGGCATGGATCCGAATGAGGACACGCGTCTTCGTAAGCTGGTCCGCCAGAAGGTGATGCGCGCGTTCCAACAAAGGTAGGGCGGGCTCACGATGCGCGAAGCACGAAACCGACCCAGATCGAACGCACTGATCTGCCGCAAGGCGCGCGTTGATTGTGGCTGAGTACAGATGACGTCTCCTTGCGGTTGAAGATCCCGAAGACGTTGACGGTCTGGGCGGGCAGGAGTCGTGGCCCGGACTTCTTGCGGATGGGTAGGCAGCCGACATGCCGACCACGCCATGGGTTCGGCGGCATTGGGTTGTGCCCCGACTGTGTCGCTATGTTCATAGGGTTGCTGTTCGTATGCCGGGGTAGATGTGGAGTGGAGTGCGATGCACTGGGATCAGATGGCTGCCACACCCGAGGACTTGCGCATTCGGACGACGCGGCTGCGCGGTGGTGCAGGCCAGACCGTCGTCTTGGAGTCGGTCCTCGAGGTAGCGGACGGACCATGGCTGGGCGATCTGGATGTCGACGGCCGTGGCACCGCCGAACTGCGTATGCACCTAGCGGGCTGCTGCCGGTTCGCCGTGGTGGTGACCAGTGCCGGCAAACTCAGCGAAGTCCGAATGACGGACGCAGGCGGCGAGCGCACCCTGTCCACCAAGCTCGCGAATCGCCGCGGCTGGGACACCGAAAAGATGCCCAAGCCCCCGCACTGGCTCGATTACGCCCTGAACTGGGTCAGCACTGCCAGTCTCTCTGTGGACCGCCGGGCTGTCATCGAATGGCGCCTCACCGGCGCGGACCGCAAGCTCGCTGGCATGGACGACATCATCGAGAGCATGCGCGCGAGCCTGCACGAACGAGAACATCTCCGCGCGCAGCTGGCCGCCGAGATCGCCGCTCTGCGCGCGGAAATGGACTCCCTACACCAACCCGCGCTGTAGTTCGGCCATCGTGGCTGTTCACTCGACGAGATTCGAATTCGCAACAACCGGTTAGGGGGTTCGAATCCCTTCGGGCGCACTCACTGCCAGCGGAAACGCTGAAATTCAAAGAGGCTCATCGGGCCGAGTGACACCAAAACGACACGGTTTAAGGGCGATGTCGAGCGCCAAGCTCGCCGACAGTATCGGGTTTGCGGCGGCGACAGCGTTGGGCAGCCGGGCACTTCTTTGTCTGTCCTCCCGATCCGAGCTACCGCCGGCGCGAACCAGCCTGCATGGTCGCTCGGAGGCATACGGCCACACCGCGCGCCGGCGGTAGGAGAGGCACTGCCGCTGGAGACGTCCGCATCTGCCGATTTCCGTGCACAGCGACGAAGCAACAGCGGCTTGCTCGGGCCACTGCTGGCGGAGAGCTTCGGATCCCCGCGTTCGCCCGATGTTGGGACTGGCGTTTTCGTGCACTTTCCGCCCAAACACCTTCCCGGCGGCCGGGTGGAGGGCGAAAAGTGCACGAAAACGCCCGGATTCGACTTCGAATCCCACGGGACGGGTGGCGGCCCAACGCGCGCTCGTGCCGCTGGGCCCGCGGTCGAAGTGGCCGACGAGGGAAGACGGCGGAAGATCAACGTATTAACCGCGTAGGCCGGTGTCAGCAGCCCCGGATGCTTGTGACCGAGCTCGCGCGGTCCGTAACGATCTGGACACGCGACCACATGCCGCGACGCCCGCAGTCGCCATAGGCAGCCCCGAAACACGCACGGCGTGAAACGCTTTCGAATTCCGGCTCGCTCCTCTGTGATCCGCGCCCCATCTCCCGGTATCGCGTGATCGGTGCCTCATTGGCTATTCCGGTGCGAGGGACCCATGCCAGCCTTAATCGGTAACTGAAAGTTTGCTGAATGTGTAGGAGATGGCGTGACCAGGACGCGACCAACACTCGTGACCAGTGCCGCTGCGCTGACCACCATGCTGCTGGCCGGTATGTGGACCGCCGGATCGGCGGGCGCCGATCCGATAGCTGACAAGTATCGCCAGACCGTCACCGATGACGGCTGGACCCTCGCGCTCACCAAGACCGGCGAGAATCTCGACCGCGTCCCCAACCTCGCCAGCTCACCGGTCAGCCGGGAAGGTTTCGTCAGCCTCAAAGCCCTCGCCGAGGTCACCGGCACCGGCAGCGCCCCGGTTGGGGCCGGCACCCTGACCCTGGGCTATCAGATCGGCTGCGCGGTCGACGTGTCCAGCGGTGTCACCCTCGGCATGGGATTGTCGATCGGCCCGAACGCCTCGGTCACCATCTCCCAATTCCCCGGCGCCACTATCGGCGGACAGGCCTCGGTCAACCCCAACATCTCCACCACCCTCAAACCCGGCACCATCGCCACGATCGCCTTCGGGTCCAAACCCCTTGCCGCATCCCGCGGTTCGATCACCGCCGAACAAGTCGAGATCAAAATCGACGCCTGCGCCGGACCGGTCACCATCCGCTCCTTCGCCACCGCCGCGATCTCGACCCCCACCGCCGACAACAACATCTCCGTCTACGGCGACCCCATCTGGCTGTAAAGCCACCGACCTCGAAACACCCAGCACCCCAACAGATTCCGCCCATCCCCGCGCTCACAAAGCCCCGGAAGGCAAACCACCCGATGACCGACACCACCCCGGCCCGCTCGACTACCGCAGCCCGCCACGGCACGCCCACGACCGATCCCTTCAATCCCGTAGCCGTCGCGACCGGCGGCCTCGCCCTGGGCCTGGTCTTGTTGATCGTGGCGTTCGCGTTCATGGACCGGATGCCCGGCTGGGCCGACGACTACGGCACGATCCTGGTCTATCTGGCGTTCTTCCTCTACATGTCCATCGCGGGACGACTCACCTGGTGGAGCATCGACACCCTGCGCGAGCAGGTTGGCGCCCGGAACCGCCGATGAGCAGCTTCGCACGCCACACCGCACTCGCGCTGGCCGCTGCCGCGGTGGGCCTCGGCGCCGGGTTCGCTACCGTGGCCGACCCGCCCGCAGCGTCCGCGCAGGGCTACATCCCGTGCGAGCAGTGGCAGGCCATGCACCCGGGCTGGCCGTGTATCGATACCCCACAACCACCACCGGGCGGCCCGCCGACAGCAACCACTCCCGCGCCACTGCCTTCACAAACCCCGGGTCTTCCCGCACAGCCCGGCAATGGCGGCGGGACCGGCGCGGGCGCGCTGACACCGCCTGCCATTCCACCTGGCAACGGAACCCCGATTGTCCCGGTCCCGGGCGCCGAAACCCCCGCCCCGGCCATCCCACCCAGCAATCAACCCGCCGCACCGGGCCCACAGCTACCCGCGCCGACGAATCCACCACAACTACCTCCACCATCAGCCGCTCCGACCGCACCCGAACCCGGGACATCGACATCTACAGCACCTCCCGCTGCACCGGTGACGCCCCCAGCTCCGGATCAGAGGTCGGGAGATAGCCCAGTCAGGACGGGCGGCAACTACGATCCACGGATTCCGTTGTTACTGATCTCCGGAGTTACTGCCTTCCTCGCAGGCGGCGCGCCGGGTGCGTTCCGCCGCTTCGCCCGTGGGCCGTTCAGCTATGGTTCCGAACGAGATCGCGCCGCAGCAGCGGCATTTCGTCGGGTTTTCGGCCGTGACCCGCAGAGCCCCACGGACTGGCAAACGGCGCATGCATTGAATCCGAAATCCTACGACCCGAAGAACAAGGATGTCGATGCGGAGATCAAAGTTGTCAAGATACGTCCGGTGCCAGGGAAGGGGTCGGCCCGGGTTGGCCAATATATTGAGCAACGAGACGTAACAGGAGGGCCGGATGGAAGCCGGGAAATGGGTGATAATCGGACTGCCGACCCGAATTTCGATCCCGAACAGACACGCGTAGCCACAGTCGTCGACTACGAGAATGGAATCGTTGTCATGCGTCAGAACCCATCGGTCCGGGAAAACTCCGACGGCAGTCCGGGTGAGGTCCGTGTCGATCCTCCTGAGGGCCGGGTATGGCAGGCCGACGACGGGGCGGTTCGCGTTCAATACGAAGCAGGTAACCCCTTTGCGCCGAGCGCTGCGCAGGATCCACCCGGCGGCCTCAGTGCGTGGACCGTGAATGGCGACCTGGTTTTCACTCCCGGGTCGAATGGTATAACCGTTGACGGCGTACGAACAGATTATCCGTCCATGGAGGTGTATCAGACTCTTCCCGAGGGATCCATCCGGACGGTTCTGGTCGATCCTGCGACCTCCGGCAGTTCGCTGGGGCCTGCGTTGAATTTGCCGAAACATCATGACATCGGCAGCGGATCCAAGGCTTTCCAGCAGTTCATGGATTGGAATCTCGAGTACGACGTTCCGAACGCGATCCCCAAACCGTCCACCGAGTTCGGTAACCCGGCCAATCCTCCGGGCGTTCCGCCCATCCCGGGGATGATATGAGCGACGAATCGGGAGCAGTGGGAATCCGATGGGGCGCGGCGACCGCGGGCGTAGCGCTGAGTTTCGCGCTCGAGGTCGTCGCGTTCGCACTCGTCATGAGGCGGATTGACCCGGACTACAACTCTGTGTCCTTAGTTGCGACGGGAGTGCCGGCAAGTATCGGCCTTCTAATTGCCCTGGCGACAGCGATCGGAGCAAGACCTCTTCGAAAAGGAGTTGCGATCGGTATCGCCACAGCCTCAGTTATGCTTCTATCGATCTCGGTTATTTCAACCCTGGTGAGTGCCCATTGATGAAGTCAACGGATCCGGCCTCGCCATGGAAGACCTCCTTCTCATCGGTCTGCATCGCAATATTCATCCATGCCACAGTTCTCTTGATCCTTCCGATGGCATGGGCCTTTGTGCTGGTTGCCGCCCCGATCGAGATGGCTGTATCAGCCCTACTGGCACTATTTCCCGGCCGTCCCCGCTATTTTGCGGGAGGGTGGGTGCTCGGCTGGATCAGTGCATACGGATCGTTTGCTGCCGCGATTGTGATATTGGGTTATTGACCAGGACACTTGGATTTCCCAGGTTCGTTCAGGCCGATCGGGGCGAGTAATCCGTTGATGACAGCACAGCGGAGCCGACGGTGAAGAACTCGATAGACAAGGCTGTGGATGTCGGAGACCTCGAGACCCGAAACCGAATCGCCTTCCCGCCGGTGGGCGGCTTGGTTGCTTGCGGCGGCCGGAGTGGTGAGCCTGTTGGCATCTTCTTCCACGCTGGCACAGACCTGGATGTACCCGATCGCTCGGTCTTGGCGACGCGGCGACCCGCTGGTTTTCGATCGGGCGCGGCGTACCCTCCCGAAGACCGATGTGACGGGATGGTGGGCGCCGGAAGGTTACCCGTATGGGCTCGATCACCTTGGCATCCCGATGGTCGTATTCGGTGCGCTGGCCCTGATCGCGCTGCCCCTCCTCGTGACGCCCGTTGTGGCCGCGCCGATTAGGCGAGTGCTGGGCCCGGTGGTGGCCGGAGCTCTTTTCCTCACCGCGGCGACATCCATCTATTTGATTCTCCGATTTCGCGAATTCTGGATCGATCGAATTGCCGACGGTGGCGGATTCCGGCTAGGTCCAGGATTTTGGATGATATCGGCAACCGCAGTTCTGACGGTCGTCGTATTGGGCCTCTATATTGGGCCCGTGACAGCCTTCATTCGACCTCGCGCACATCGTCACAAATGATCCAGATAGTTCGTTACTTATGATCGAAATTACTCGCACATCGCCGGTGTCGAATATTCGAGTGAAGTGCTCGAGATCGAGGGCGTCGGTGTCGCCGACCTGCGCACCCTGACCATCGACATTCGTGTCCGGTTCGGTCCCGATCCCGCGATCGTGGTGCTGCTCGGCAATGCCGCCGGTAATCCGGAGCCGCAGGCAGTGGGGATATGGATCGAGCCACAACACCTCGAACCGGTATCGGCCATCATCCACACGCCGCTCAATCCCCAGGTTCGTCACTGGCTCGGTAAGGCCGTGGACTGAGCGCCGCACCGGGCTGGGCGAAACATCCGCTCCTGCCGCTTACAAGGCTGTTCGGACCGGCCAGGCCGCGGTCGGCCGAACGCACTCATCTGCCGAATTGAGGATGTATCAGAGTCGGTGCGGTCGTGTCAGATACACAGACCGTTCCAGTCGACGACGCTTCGTTGGTAATCGAACGACCCGACAGTGATTGCGATGCGACCTTTCTCCTCCATGTCGAGCAGACACAGCGGGGCGCCGTGGTCGAGCGCCAGATCCGCGAACCACCTGCGGATCGAAGCCGAGCGGACGAACAACCGGCTCATATCGGTTGTCGCGGCCATGAAATCGAAGCACAGATGGTCAGGTAGAAATCTCGAGGCGTTCCGCGCGGAGAGGTAGATATAACCCACCGGGCACATCCGGTCACCATCCTGGCCGGTCGTCACCACGTAGTCTTCGTCCACCCATTTCAGCAGCTCATCGTCTGCGGGGAACAAAATCGACAAGTCCAGCTCGAGGAGAAGGCCGCCGTCTGCCGCAGTCGTGTCGAAGCGGAGAGTTGTATCGGACACGAAACGGGAGGTGCACGGCAGGATAACCCGGCCGTCGGGAAGGTCAACCGTCGTCGTTCTGCCGGGACTGGGATCACAGTTGGCTTTCACGGCTTCCAACAGCGGACGTGCGGAATCGCGGTGAACGTAGACCTCGTAGCTGTAGTCCAGTCCCATCCGGGCACCTCATCCCGCTGCTTGTGTCGGACGCATGAACCTACCAAGGACTTGACCGTGGACAGGGCACAGCAGTACGGCATCGCGGAACGTACGGTCATGCCGCTTACAAGGCTGTTCGGACCGACCAGGCCGCAGCCGCCCAAACGCATTGATCTGCCGAATTGAGGGCGAACAGCACCGGCAGAGGGTGCTTAGTGTCCGTGGACCGGCCATTCAAGACCCAGGGCGTCGAACCATGGCATGAATGGGGTGCCTACCCGGCCTAGCGACTGCGCCATTTCATCAAACCTCGATTCCACCGCAGTGGCCGCCGCGGGGTCGGCGTTCCAGAGAGAGGCCATCTCAACGGCAGCATCTGCGCCGACCCGATCGCTGGACGCCAACGTCGGATCGACACTGCCCCCGGGGGACGAAAGGTACTTGCGGTAAATGATCGTCGGTTCAGAGTTCTCGATCTTCCACGCTGTCCACACAACACCGAACTCATCCATATCGTCCGCGACCACCACACGAGCCGTCTCGGCTCCAGTGAACAGGCCAGTTCCGAGCATCTCCGCGACCGACATTCCGACGTATCCGCTTGCTCGCCACCACGACCCAATGGGCGTAACCGGATTGAGCGAATGCCGATCGACTGTCATCGCTGCCAGGGTCTTCAGATTCGTGACCATGGCCTGCGCCTCGGCTTCGGTCGCAGTGTCGGCGATCACCGCTGTCCCGTATGTGCTCATGGGCCGATTGTTTGGCACGACCGAGCCGACTCCGCCGTCGACACGCTGGCCGAGATGGGATGAATCTGCTGGTGCCGCGACAGGGCTGTTCGGGCCAGCCAGGCTGCGGCCGGTCCGAACACACTCTTCTGCCGCTACCCGCGCGGCCCGAGTCGGTCAGCGCGGGTCTGCGGACGGAACGACTCCCGACTCCCGGCAATGAGCGCTCATCCGAGTTGGGGTGTCGCTGACCGGAACCATGTCCAGCGGTCCACT